>NZ_JAIEZQ010000001.1 GCF_019679455.1 Nocardioides jiangsuensis | reverse complement strand
AGCCTGCCGACTGGCGTTACAAATTAATTCGTCGACTTTTAGCACACTGTTGAGTTCTCAAGGATCAAGCGCGCACCACCCTCAGCCTCCCGGCCTCGGTCTGGGGCAACCTGACAAAACTTACCGGCTTCACTCGGCCCGGTCAAATCCGGGTCTTGCTCGGCCCCCGACACACGTCTGTCTCACCGAACTGATCCGGAGCCGCCGAAGCGCGCACCCAGGCCACCTCGGTCGAGGTGAGAGAGTGTTGGGGTTTCGCTGGGGCCGGCCGCCCGGCCTCTCGGCCTTGCGTCCCGCCGCACCCGGCGACAGAGAGAACATTACGTAGACATCCGTCAGCACGTCAAACCGGGGCGGTGTGGCCCCGGTCACCGCTCTCGCGAAGGCCCCGGAGGGGGTCGCCGGCGGCGTTCGTACGGCCGGGACTCCCACCCCCTCTCCGACTCCTCCACCTCACCAGGCCGGAGAGGCGCCAGCTGGTCCGCCGACCCGGCCCCGCGCCCCGGCGTCCGCACCGCCCCAGGCGGTGGACCGCGTCCCGGCTAGCGCGAGTCGGACATGTCGACTTTGAATCGATATCGAACGACAAAATGATTGCAATATATTCATAAAATGCCTAAGCGGCGTTTCTCATAACTGCGCCGACTTGCCGACGGAAATGGCTCCGTAAAGTTTTCGCAATTCAAGCACGGTGCCTTTTTCCGGTTACATACTGGCTCTCACGTGCTCAAGCGAATCACACGAACGGGGCGAACCATGCACGAAACACAGACCGTGATCATCGGCGCCGGACCCCACGGGCTCGCGGCAGCGGCCCACCTGGGACGTGCCGGGGTGGAGACGACGGTCTTCGGCGATCCGATGTCTTTCTGGCGGACCATGCCGAAGGGAATGCTGCTCCGGTCCAACTGGACCGCCACCAGCATCGCGGAGTACGACGGGCCGCTGTCACTCGACAGCTACTGCACGGAAACGGGATCCGACTTCCACCTGCCGGTTCCGCTGGACCGGTTCATCGACTACGGCATGTGGGTGCAGAACCGTGCGGCCCCGCACGTTGACCGTCGCGCCGTCGAGCGGGTCGAGCGCGACCGCGACGGTTTCGTCCTCACCCTGAACGACGAGTCCCGGCTCGCGGCCCGACGGGTGGTCGTCGCGGCCGGCATCGCGGACTTCGTGCACCGCCCCGCGGTCACCGAGGGACTCCCGTCCGAGCTCGTCTCGCACACCTCGGAGCACGACGACCTCGGGGTCTTCCGTGAGAAGACCGTGCTCGTCGTCGGCGGCGGCCAGAGCGCGCTCGAGTCCGCGGCGCTGATGACGGAGTCGGGTGCCGACGTCGAGGTCGCGGCCCGGGCCGACCATCTGAACTGGCTGCACGGCGGCAAGTACCACCGCATGCTCGGCAAGTGGTCCCGCCTGGTGTACGCACCGACCGACGTGGGGCCGATGGGCCTCTCCCGCATCGTCGCCGTGCCCGACCTCTTCCGGCGGTTCCCCCGAGCGCTCCAGGAGCCGATGGCCTACCGGGCGATCCGTCCGGCGGGCGCCGCCTGGCTCCGGCCGCGGCTCGAGGACGTGCCGATCCACGTCGGCACGCAGGTGCGGTCCGCCGAGGTCGTCGGCGACCGCCTGCGGGTCGGACTCGACGACGGCAGCACCCGGACGGTCGACCACCTGCTCCTCGGCACCGGGTACCGCGTGGACATCAGCCGGTACCCGTTCCTGGACCCGGCCCTCGCCGGGGCCGTGCAGTGCGTCGGCGGCTACCCGCGGCTGAAGGTCGGGATGGAGTCGTCGGTGTCCGGCCTGCACTTCCTGGGCGCGCCGGCGGCGTACAGCTTCGGGCCGATCATGCGCTTCGTGGCCGGCGGCTGGTACGGCGCCGAGTCGCTGACGGGCGCCGTCACCGGGCGCCAGGCGCGCTCGCGTGCGGGCTCGCCCCTGCCCGTGAGCGAGTGACGGTGACCTCCGCGCTCCAGGCCGGGCGCCGCCCGGGGGGCCCGGTCCCCCCGGGCTCCCCGGTCGGGGCGCTGGTCGTGGGGGGCGACTACCAGGGGCTCGGCATCGCCCGGAGCCTGGGACGCCGTGGTGTCCCCGTGGTCGTGCTCGACGACGAGCGCTCCATCGCGGGGTCCTCCCGCTTCGTGCGCCGACGGGTGCGGGTCCCCGACCTGCGCTCCCCCGACGCGGCGCTGGCGGCCCTGGTCGACGTGCACCAGCGGCTCGGGCTCGACGGCTGGGTGCTCTACCCGACGCGGGAGGAGACCGTCGCCGTGATCGCCGCGCACCGGGAGCAGCTCGCGACCCGGTTCCGGGTGCCCACCCCGGCCACCCCGTCGGTGGAGCCCGCCTGGGACAAGCGCCAGACCTACCAGCTCGCGGAGTCCCTCGGCATCCCGGTGCCCCGCTGCTGGTTCCCCGCCGGCGAGGCCGAGCTCGCCGACGTCGACCTCAGCACCCCCGTGGTGGTGAAGCCCGCGATCAAGGAGCACTTCTTCTACGCAACGAAGGCGAAGGCGTGGCGGGCCGACACCTCCGGGGAGCTGCTCGACGCCTACCGCGCGGCGGCCGCGATCACCGGGCCCGACGAGGTGATCATCCAGGAGCTGGTGGAGGGCGGCGGCGACGCCCAGCTCGCCTACTGCGCGCTCTTCAAGCACGGGCGGGCGGTCGCGGACATGACGGTACGGCGGCGGCGCCAGCACCCCTCCGACTTCGGCCGGGCCAGCACCTTCGTCGAGACGATCGAGCCCAACGAGCTCACGGACCTCTCCGGCAGGTTCCTGCGCGCCATCGACTACTACGGCCTCGTCGAGCTCGAGTACAAGCGCGACCCGCGCGACGGGCGGTACAAGCTGCTCGACGTCAACGCGCGGACCTGGGGCTACCACACCCTGGGACAGGCCGCCGGGGTCGACTTCGCCCACCTGCTCTACCTGGACCAGCTCGGGCTCGACGTACCGGAGACCCGGGCCCGGTCCGGTGTCCGCTGGGTCCGGCTCGTCACCGACGTCCCCAACGCGGTGCGCGACGTGCGCGCGGGGAAGGTCGAGCCGCGCGCCTACCTGCGGTCGCTCCGCGGGATCCACACCGAGGCGGTCTTCTCGTTCCGCGACCCCCTGCCCGGCCTGCACGAGCTGGCGCTGCTCCCCTACCTAGCCGTCCGGCGGGGTCTCTGACCGCCTTCTGCCACCCGAGAGGTCCTCCGTGTTCGAGTCGTCGCACCCCTTCGCCTTCTTCGACTACGTCCGCGTGCCCTACGCCGTCGAGGAGTCGGCGGCCGCCCACGACCTGCCGGCCGGGACCGGCGTCCTCCGCGGCGCCGACCGGGCCGCCACCGGCGGCCGGGTGCTGCTGTGGTCGAGGTCCGGGCCGGGCCGCGCCCCGCGTGCTTCCCGGGCGGGCCGGTTCCGGCTGGACGGTTTCACGATGGCCGGCCACCTCCGGCGCGGCAACCCGGACGCGGAGCTGCGGTCCCACGGCAGCGGGTGGCACCCCGCCGAGCCGATCCTCGACGGCAAGGGGCGGCGCATCGCGTCGGTGTGGCGCGACGAGAAGGGCAGCGTCTTCCTGCCGTTCGACCCCGGCGAGGTCATGCACGTCCTCTGGTCCGAGAAGTACACCTCGCTCGGGGCGCGGGCCGCCGCGACGCGTCTGGCCCGCACCGCGGCCGTGCGTGGCTACTACGCCGTCCGTCCGCTGCTCCCCCGCGGCACCCAGCTGCGGATGCGGCGAGCCTTCGCGCGGAGCCAGGACCCGGCCGAGTCGTTCCCGGCCTGGCCCGTCGAGCACAGCCTGCACGACATGTACGACTGGCTGCTGGCCACGGTCGCGGGCGTCGCCGGCGAGCCGGTGCCGTGGATCGCCCCCTGGCCGGACGGCAAGGAGTGGGCGATGGTGCTCTCCCACGACGTGGAGACCCAGGCCGGCGTCGACGACATGGAGCTGCTCCGCGCGGACGAGCGGTCCCGCGGCTACCGGTCGGGGTGGAACTTCGTCCCCGAGCGGTACGACGTCACCGACGCGGTCCGGTCGGCGGTCACCGGTGACGGCTGCGAGGTCGGCGTACACGGGCTGCGCCACGACGGACGGGACCTGGCGTCGCGGCACCTGCTCGAGCAGCGGCTCCCCGAGATCCGCCGGCACGCCGACGCGTGGGGCGCGGTGGGGTTCCGCTCCCCGGCCACCCAGCGCGCGTGGGAGCTGATGTCGATGCTGGGCTTCGACTACGACTCGTCGTACACCGACACCGACCCCTACGAGCCCCAGCCCGGGGGGTGCTGCAGCTACCTGCCGTTCTTCGTCGAGGACACCGTCGAGCTCCCGATCACGCTCCCGCAGGACCACACGCTGTTCGAGATCCTCCAGCACCGGACGGGGCGCACCTGGGTGGACAAGGCCCACGAGATCCGGCGCCGGGGAGGCCTGGTGCTGGTGCTGAGCCACCCCGACTACGCCCGCAACCCGCACGCCGCCGCGGCGTGGCGGGAGCTGCTCGAGGAGTTCGAGCACGACTCCACCCGGTGGCAGCCGCTGCCGCACGAGGCCGCCTCGTGGTGGCGCGAGCGGGCCGCCTCGGACCTGCGCCGGGAGGGCGACGGGTGGGTTGTCTCCGGACCGGCGGCTGAGCGGGCCTCCGTCCGGGTGACGGGAGCCCCCGAGCCGGCCCCCGCGCAGGGGCGTTGACGATGGCCTTCCTGGTGCCGCGGCGTTCTCCGGGCGGTCGGGGGGACCGGCCCTGGCACGTGGCGGTCGTGGTGGAGAACGTCGCGGTCGGCGTGGACACCCGCCTGCGCAAGCAGGTCGACGACCTGCTGCGGGCCGGCTACCGGCTCTCGGTGGTCACCCGGCGCCACCCGGACAACGACCGGTACCGCGACGTCCCGGGGATGACGCTCCTGGAGTACCCCGAGCCGGCCGAGCCGGGCGGTGCGGCCGGCTACCTGCGTGAGTACGCCGTGTCCTTCGCCTGGGCCTCGTGGCACCTGCTCCGGCTGCGGCTCCGGGGCCGCATCGACGTGCTCCAGGTGTGCCAGCCGCCCGACATCTACTTCCCGCTGACCGTGCTGGCCCGGTGGGGAGGGGCACGCGTCGTGGTCGACCAGCGGGACCTGATGCCGGAGCTGCTGGCCTCGCGCTACGAGCGGCCCCCGCGGTTGATGACCCGGGTGCTGTTCTGGCTCGAACGGCGTACGCAACGCAGCGCCGACCACACCCTCACGGTCAACGACTGGCTGCGGCAGCGGCTGGTCGCCTCCGGCGCCGCGGCCGACCGGGTCACGCTCGTGCGCAACGGTCCCGTGCTGGCCCGGGTCGAGCGGGCCCGGGCGGACACCGCGCTCCGCGGGCCGCACCGGCACCTGGTCTGCTGGGCGGGGAAGATGGGCCGCCAGGACCGGGTCGACCTCGTCCTCCGCGTCGCCGACCTCGTCGTGCACGGGGCGGGACGACGTGACTGCGGCTTCGCGGTCCTCGGGGACGGCGAGTGCCTGGAGGAGCTGCGCGAGCAGGTCGGCCAGCTCGGGCTCGCCCCCTGGGTCACGGTGACCGGGTGGCTGCCTGAGGAGCAGGTGTTCGGCTACATGGCGTCCTCCGACGTCGGTCTCGACACCTCCCTCCAGGCCGAGGTGTCCCCGGTGAAGGCCATGGAGTACATGGCGTCGGGCCTGCCGCTGGTCAGCTTCGACCTCCCCGAGACGCGCAGCATCGCGGAGGACGCCGCCGTGCTGGTCGCCCCCGGCGACGAGCAGGCGCTCGCCGACGCCGTGCTCCGCCTGCTGGACGACCCGGACGCACGCCGCGAGCTCGGCGCCGTGGGACGGGAGCGGGTGCACACCTGGCTCGCCTGGGAGCGGCAGTCCCAGGCCTATCTGGCCGTGGTCGCTCCACGCACGGGCTCAGCGGCCGCGCGGACAGCCGTACGCCGGTGAGCAGGGCGGCTCGTACGCCGCCCAGTCCGAGGTGAGCCAGGCCCGGTCGTCGAGCGCGGCCCGGACCCGGCCGACGTACTCCCGGGCCGGCGGGGTCAGCCACGACCCGGCGTACCAGGCGCCGACGCAGCCCCACGTCTCCCCCGCGGCGTAGCTGCCGTCACCGGTGTTGCCGAGCCAGTGAAGCCATCCCTCCTGGCAGCCGCGCAGGAACGCGCCCAGGTAGTCCAGGGCGAACGCGGTCGAGTCGCGGTTGAAGGGGAAGGTGCCGTTCTGGTTCTCCGGCATCGGGCCCCACCGGGGGTCGTGCCACGACATCACCCCGACGATCGAGTACGTCTTCGGGCACACCCCCGCCGGGTAGTCCTGCCGGTAGTCGTAGCCGTGTCGGCTGACGGCCGTACAGAACAAGCGGTGCCCGGGGACGTCGCCGGTCGTCATGTCGCCGCAGCCGACCTGAGCCACGCAGCGCCCCGAGGGGTAGACCTGGTACTGGAACCACGCCGACTCGCGGACCGCGATCGCACGGAGCAGGTTGTCCGCTATCCCCCACTTGCAGGCCGCCCACTGGATGTTCTCGTCGGTCGTGCCGGTGTGAGCGCCGGTCACGCGCTGCGGGAGCCAGGAGTCCCAGCGGTCGTCGTACCCGCCGGCGACGGCTCGCGGCCGGGCCGCGAACGAGGCGTGCACCGTCTCGACGTCGGGCGTCGTGCGGTTGGGCGTGTGGTTGTCGGGCCGGGGCTCCCAGGTCGAGCGCCGGACCCGCTCGGTGCAGGTCCGGTCGTCGGGCAGCTGCGTCCAGGAGCCCGCGGGCAGCGTCCGGAACCAGCCGGTGTCCGGGGGCGGCGACGAGCTGACCGGGTCCGCGGACGACGTCACGGCCGGCACCTCCTGGCGGACCACGACGAGGGTCACCAGGAGCAGCGGCACGAGCATCAGCCAGCGGAGCCAGGGTGCCAGGGGCGCGCGCCCCTCCCCGTCCCGGTCGCCGACCCGCCCCCGCCGGGGCAGGGCCCGGCGGAGGCGGTCACCGGGCCCGGTGCTGCGCATTCTCGACCAGGACCGCGGGCGCGACCCCGGGGCTCTCCAGGGACTGCTGCAGGGACTGCTGCCACTCCGACCTCGTGTCACCCTCCGGCTCCGCCGTCCGGCGCAGGGAGCGGCGCGGGGTGTTCACGACGCAGCCGGCCAGGCGCGCGTCGGTCCGGCCCAGGATCTCCACGGCGGCCGCGGCGTCCGACCGCGACCCGGGCCGCTGGTCGGTGACCAGCACCGCCAGGTCGACCCGGTCCGCGAGGGCCACGCACTGCGGTGCCTCCAGCACCGGCGGCGCCTCGATGACCACGATCCCGTCACCCGACAGCCGGCCGATGAGCAGCTCGAGGTCCTCGAGGTTGAACCGCACCGTCGCCCCCGGTGACGCTCCGGCCGCGAGCAGCCGGAGGCCGGGCGTCCCGGTGGTGTGCAGGGCCCGTTCGAGGGTGCACACGCCGTCGAGAACCTCGGTGAGGCCGGGCACGTTGTCGACGCCGAAGAGCCGGGGCAGCGACGGCCGCTGCACGTCCGCGGAGACCAGGACCACGTCACGGCCGAGCTCCGCGAGCGCGATCGCGGTCTGCGCGGCGACCGTGGTCGTCCCTGCCCCCGACCGGGGGCTGGTGACCAGCACGGCGACGTCGCGGCGCTTGTTCTCGGTCAGGCTGGTGAGCTGCGCGGCGAGGTAGCCGAAGGCCTGCCGGATGCGGACGGGAGGCGCGAGCGGGTCCGAGCCGGACCGGGCCCGCGGGACCGAGGCGAGGACCGGCAGCCCCGTGACCTGCCGGACGTCGGCCGTGCCGCGTAGCCGGTCCCGCGTCCGGTCCCACGCGAAGGCCGCGGCCACCCCGAGGACCAGGCCCGCGACCAGCGCCAGACCACCCACCAGCGGATAGTTCGGCGGCGAGGCCTCCGGCAGCTCGGCCTCGCTGATCACCTCGGCCACCCTCACCTTGCTGTCGGCGTTGCGGTAGTCGACGTACTCCCGGGTGAACGCCTCTGCGCCCTCGCGGGCCTGGCTGTCCGTTCCGGCCGTATAGCTGATGGCGAGCACGTTGGTGTCCACCGGCACGGTGACGGACAGGCCTTCCGAGGCGGTCTCGACGTCCGTCCCGATCCGCTCCGCCGCCGCGGCGGCGACGTCGCCGGACTCGACCTTCGCCCGCTCGGTCCCCATCTGCGGCAGGATCGGGGCCCCGCCGCCGGTCATCTCCGGGTTGACCACGACCTGGGCGGTCGAGGTGTAGGTGCGCTCCTGCTCTCCCAGGGCGAGGAGCGCGGCCACCACCGTCAGTGCGATGGTGGCCAGGACCAGCCAGAGGTAGGTGCGCAGGAGACCCCCTCCTCCAGGCTGGGGTGCGGTCGTGCGGGTCATGGTGGGTCTCCGATCATCTGGTGCGACTGGGGCAGGGGCTCGGACGAGCCGGCGGCCGAGGCGCCGACCGTCGCGAGCGCGAGCAACGAGAAGAGGCAGTCCGCGGCACCCCGGTAGGTGAGGTGGGGGTCGAACACCATCAGCGCGGTGACGACCGACACCCCGGTGAGCGCACCCAGCGCCGCCACGCCGCTCCAGCGGGACAGCGGCCGGCAGCGCCGCCACATCAGGCGCGAGGACAGGAAGACGAAGTAGACGAAGGCGGCGAACAGCGGGATCCCGCCGCCCCAGAGCAGCCAGGTGTAGCCACTCTCGATCCAGACGAAGCCGGTGCCCTGGGACGGGACCGCCACGCGGGCCGATGGGCGGACGCCGAGCAGCGGGTTGGAGCCCGAGAAGAGCTCGGGCCAGAAGTAGGTCTGCAGGTTCGTGAGCCGCGTGGTCCAGCTCACCGGGAGCCCGTGCACGCTCTGGAAGCCCATCAGCCGGTGCTCCACCACCGGCCACACCGCCGCCAGCCCGCCGGCGAGGGCCAGGGGCGCCCACCGCAGCAGGTCCAGCCGGCCCAGGGCCGCGGCCACCACGACGGAGCCGACCACGAGCCCGAAGAAGCTCGAGAACTCGGCGGCCGCGAACGTGCCCAGGACGAAGACGGCTCCGGCCGCACCCAGCAGCAGGCCGTGGCGCCTGCCCTTCCACCACAGCCCCATGACGAGGGCGAAGTTGAAGATGAGCAGGTCCGCGGTCGCAGCCGGGAGGGCCAGGGTCGACCCGCCCCGGGGCTGGGCCAGCGCGCCGACGTGCCCGAACGGGACGTACAGCCCGAGCAGCAGCTGACGGACGCCGAGGAGGTCGAGCGCCTGGAGTACCCCGACCGCCCCGACCACGGTCGCCGCCGCGACCGACACCCACAGGCACGCGTGGACCTGCCGCTCGGTGGTGACCGTGACCCGGACCAGTACGTAGACCGCGAGGTACTTCCACAGCACGAGCGCGTGGCTGACGTCGTCCCCGGTCGGAGACAGCCCCCGGGCCAGCATCCACAGCAGGGGTACGACGGAGCTGGCCACCGCCATCGCCACCAGCGACCACTCGAGCCGGTTCAGCCGCACCCGCGGACGGGCGCCGACCGGGAGCAGGACGAGCGCCCGGACGACCAGCACCGCGCTGAGGCAGACCACCAGGGCCTCGTTGGGACGCAGCAGCGGCAGCAGCCTGCCGCGGTCGATCCCGGCCACGAGCGGAGTGACCCCGATGACGAGCAGCGCGGCGGCGTCCGGCCGGACCCAGACCCACGCCGCGACCGCCCCGCCGGCGAGCAGCAGCACCGCGACCAGCGGCAGGGTCGCCACGAGCACCCCGAGCCCGGCCGCGCAGACCACGATCGCGACCGCGACCCCCGCCGTCCGGGGCACCGGGGAGTGCGTGCGCCTCGCGGGCAGCGCCGTCGTCATGACTCCGCGCCCCGTCCCGCGACGACCGCGGTGGAGGGGCGGCGCACCGCCGAGCGCAGCGAGGCCAGCTCCGGCGAGCGCAGCAGGACCTGGCTCCCGAAGAACACCGCGAGCCCCACGAGGCCTCCGAGCACCAGGGCCAGGAACCAGGCCGCGCGGCCGCCGTCCGCCGGCACCACGCCGCGCACGACCAGCGCCACCGGTCCCGTCATGAGGAGCGCCCCGACGAGCACCCGCCCGAAGGAGCGGAGAAGGCCGTGACCGCCCCCGGCGTGCACGACCAGGACACGGCGCAGCAGGTGGCCGCCGCCCACCAGCGAGGCGACCGCGTAGGAGCCGCCGAGCAGCACGACCGCGACCTCCCCCGATCTGCTCAGCGCGGCGCCGGTGCACAGGGCCAGGCAGACCGCGGCCTGGATCGCCATGGAGACCAGGGGGGTGCGCGTGTCGCCCCGGGCGTAGGCGGCCTGGGTCGCCACGAAGAAGCAGGTCTGTCCCACGAGTCCAAGGGACAGGGCGGCCAGGGACCCCGACAGCATCAGGAACCCCGCCTCCGAGCTCATCTGCCCCGCGAGGACGACGTGGGCCACCGGGCCGGCCAGGAGCAGGTAGCCCACCGCCGCCGGCACCGCGAGGAAGAGGGCCAGCCCGAGACCACCCACGAACGCCTCCCCGAACGGTCCGCGGTCCTCGTCGCGGTGCAGCCGGGACAGCCGCGGGAGCAGCGCCAGGCCCACGGGGGTGGCCACCAGGGCCACGGGGAGGTAGTAGAAGTTGAGCGCCATCTGGAGCGCCACGGTGCCGCCGGCCACGCGGCTGGCGAGCAGCAGCAGGGTCAGCATCTGGAGCGCGAGCAGCCCCGCCTGCGCGAGCGACCGGACCGCACGGCGTACGACGACCACCACCTCCGGGTCGCGCCAGCCCCAGCGCGGCCGGAGCCGCACGCCGCACCGGTGCGCCCCCCACCACTGGAGGGCGGCGTGCGCGGCGACCGCCGCGGTCGAGCCGAGGCCGAGCAGCAGCAGCTTCCCGAGGGGCTGCGAGGCCGACTCGGTGCCCGACCCGGCGTACAGCACGTGCACCAGCGCCAGGACGGCGATCACGCCGAGGTTCTCGACCGCGGGCGCGGCAGCGGCCAGGGCGAACCGACGGTGGGCGTTCATCACCGCGGTGGCCGCACCGGCGAGCGCATAGAGGAAGACCTGCGGAGCGGTCAGCAGGATGAGGAGCCGGGCGTGGTCGACCTGGGCTGTGGCCACCGCGGACTGGTCCGAGCCCACGACCTGGAGCAGCGGCGGCAGGGCGAGCACGGCGACCGGGACCACCAGCGCCATCACGGCCCACGCCACGCCCAGGAAGCCACCACTGACCGCGGCGCTCCGTGCCCGGTCGGCGCGGTCGATGTGATGCACGAGCGCCGGCACCAGCAGCGAGGAGAACAGCGAGCCCGCGAGGAACCCGTAGTAGATCAAGTTCGGCAGCGAGTTGGTGAGCTGGAAGGTGTTCCCGAAGTACGTCGGCCCGAGCACGGCGCCGACCACCACGACCCGCACCACACCGGTGGCACGGCTCACCGCGGTGCAGCCCCCGACCACGAGCGAGTCGCGGGCGGTGCCCCGGCCGCTGCCGAGGTCCTCCGGCGACTCGACCATCAGCGAGCTCCCCGCCCCAGCACGGCGGGGACGGTCCGCAGCAGGATGACCAGGTCGAACCAGAAGGTCCTCCTCACGACGTACACCGCGTCGAGCCGCAGCCCCTGGAGCATGGTGAGGCGGCTGCGCCCGCTCACCTGCCACAGCCCCGTCAGACCGGGCCGGACCGTGAACCGGGTCATCGCCCACCCCGGGAAGTTCTCGACCTCCCAGGCCAGGGCAGGACGCGGACCGACCAGGGACATGTCCCCGCGGATCACGTTGAACAGCTGGGGCAGCTCGTCGATGCTCGTGCGGCGCAGCCAGGACCCCAGCCGGGTGACCCGAAAGTCGTCCTCGAGCTTGTACAGGCCCCCCTCCGCCTCGACCTCCTCGGCGAGCAGCCGCAGGACGTAGTCCCGGTGCACGGTCTGGTCACAGCCCTCGCGCATGGTGCGGAACTTGTACATCGAGAAGGACCGCTGGTTCAGGCCCACCCGGGTCTGCCGGAAGAACCCGGCCCCGGGGCTGGTGACCCGCACCGCGACGTAGACCGCGAGCAGCAGCGGCGAGAGGAGGACGAGGGCCACCAGGGCGACGGTCAGGTCCAGCGTGCGTTTGAGGCCCTGCCCGGCATAGCCGCGCACCGCGTCGACCAGAGGGAGCTTGCCGGCACCCGGCGAATCCCCCGTCCAGGCGTTCGTCATGGGCGTACCCCGTCGCCGTTCGGCACCCGCTCGGGCGAGGCGAACCGGAACCTCGAGAACGAGAGGTCGTCCGCCTCCACCCGGCTGCTGATGTCGCTGAGGTCCTCGACCCTGCCCCGCACCACCGCGGGGTTGCCGAAGGCCACCGACCCCGGGGGCAGGTCCCGGGTGACCACCGCGCCGGCCCCGACCAGGCAGCCCGCACCGATCCTGACGTACGGCAGCACCGTGACGTTGACCCCGAGCTGGGCGCCGGCGCCGATCGATGGACCCGACATCAGCTCCGCCGAGTCGCCGCGCCCCGGGTAGAGGTCGTTGGCGATGGTGACGCCGGGCGCGAGGAAGGCGTCGTCCCCGATCTCGGTGTACTGGGCGATGTAGCAGTTGGAGTGGATCTTGACGCGGTCGCCGATCCGGCAGCCGTAGTCGACGACGGTGTTGCTCCAGATCGAGACGTCGTCGCCGACCACGCACTCCTCCCGCACCACCACGTGGTGGCCGGTCTGGAACCGGTCGCCGATCTCGCTGCCCTGGTAGAGCACCGACCCGCTGCGGAGCATGGCGTCGGAGCCGAGCTCGAGGGGCGCGGCGACCGGCCGCTGTGCGGGGTAGCCCACGGAGACGTCGTCGTCGGCACGGAGCCGCCCGCCGACGCGCACGGACCCGCTCATCGTCCGGACCTCCTCGGCGCGATGGCGTTGACCGTCTTCGCGACCCGCTCCACGTCCCCGACGCGCAGGTGCGGGTACAGCGGCAGCGAGAGGACCTGCGCGGCCGCGGACTCGGTCACCGGGAGCGGACCGTCCGCGTAGCCGGCGTACGGCGTCATCAGGTGACACGGGGTCGGGTAGTGGATGCCGGTCGCGACACCCGCCTCGGCCAACTCCTCCCGCACCCGGGCACGGTCGAGCACCCGCGTCACGGCGAGGTGGTGCACCCCGCGGCCCCCCTGCAGCCGCCCCACCAGCGGCGCGACGTCCGGGTCGAGCAGGTCGCGGTAGACCGCCATCAGGTCGGCCCGTGCCGCGTTCCACGCGTCGAGGTGACGCAGCTTGGCGGCCAGCACCACGGCCTGGACCGCGTCGAGGCGGCTGTTCAGGCCGAGCAGACCGTGGTCGTAGTGCCCGGAGCCGGCCCGGCCGTGGTCGCGCAGCGACAGGAGCGTCTCCGCCAGCCGGTCGTCGGAGGTCACCACCGCACCGGCGTCCCCGAAGGCGCCCAGGTTCTTGCCCGGGTAGAAGCTGAAGCAGCCCGCCACGCCGTGGGCGCCGGCGCGGGCCTCCCCCCTCGTGGCGCCCTGGGCCTGCGCGGCGTCCTCGACCACGTCGATGCCCAGCCGGGCGGCCGTCGCGAGCAGCCCCTCCATGTCGGGCATCTGGCCGTAGAGGTGGACGACCGCGACCGCCCGGACGGCGGGCGTCATCGCCGCCTCGAGGGTCTCCGGGGTGATCAGCAGCGTGTCCGGGTCGACGTCGGCGAAGCGAGGCCGGGCGCCGGCGAGGACCACCGCCTCCGCGGTCGCCACGAACGTGTTCGCCGGGACGACCACCTCGTCGCCGGCGCCGATCCCGAGCGCGCGGAACGTGAGGTGCAGGGCGTCGGTGCCGTTGGCGACACCGACGGCGTGGCGGGTCCCGCAGAAGGCGGCCCAGTCCTGCTCGAAGCGGGCCACCGCCGTCCCTCCGATGAAGGCGCCGGAGTCGAGCAGCTCGCTCCACCCGGCGGTCACCTCCTCCCGGACGTCCGCGGTCATCCCGGACAGGTCGAGGAAGGGCACCGGAGCGGGGGCCGGCGTGAGGTCCGGCCGGCTCACAGCACCTCCCGGGAGGCCGACCGGTTCGCCTGGCGCGGGATCGCGAGCTCGGGGACGTCGAGGCCCCCGCGCACCTCGGAGAGGTCCACGGCCCGTCGCTGCTGGACGGACCGCTGTGCCGCCTCCAGCACCTCGACCACGGCGAGACCGTTCTCGCCGTCGGTCAGCGGGCGCATCCCGGTCAGGATGCAGTCGGTGAAGTGCTCGTCCTCGATGCTGAGCGGCTCGTTGAAGACGAGGTAGGGCGACACCACGTCGCCGTACCGGTAGGACATCGGAGCCTGCGTGAGGTCCCCCTCGGTCTCCGGCTGCGCGACGCCCTTGTTGTGGACCCGGATCCGCTCCTCGGCCGCGAGGTCGTCGAAGACCACCATCTTCTGGCTGCCGACCATCGTCACCCGCCGGACCTTGCACGGGTCGAGCCAGCTCACGTGGACGTTGGCGACCACCTTCGGGTCCTCGTAGTACAGCCGCAGGTAGGCGATGTCCTCCAGACGCCGGTGCGCGTGCCGGGAGGCCCAGCACTCGACGCTCACCGGCTGCGCGCCGAGCACGTAGTTCAGAATCGAGATGTCGTGCGGCGCGAGGTCGAGCAGCACGTTGACGTCGTGCTGGTACAGGCCCAGGTTCAGACGGGCCGTGTCCAGGTAGTACAGGTCGCCCAGGGCCCCCGACCGGACCATCTCGCGCAGGCTCCAGACCGCCGAGTGGTACTCGAACGTGTGCCCCACCATCAGGACCACGCCCTGCGCCTTGGCGGCGTCGATCATCTCCCGGGCGTCGGCGGCCGACGTCGCCAGCGGCTTCTCGACCATGACGTGCTTGCCGGCCGCGATCGCCTCGAGCGCGAGCGGCTTGTGCGTGCTCGGCGGGGTCGCGATGACCACCGCATCGATCGCGTCGAGCGCCTGGCCGAGATGCGCGTAGCTCTCCAGACCCGGGAAGCTGCGACGCAGACTGTCCACGCGCTCCTGGCTCGGGTCGATCATGCACACCGTCCCCACGGCGTCCAGCGACCGAAGCGCGCGGACGTGCTTCGACCCCCAGTAACCACAACCCACCACGCCCACGCGCAGACCAGCGGACTCGCTCATGCCTGTCCCCCTCCATGTGAATTTCGGTCCCCCCCCACCCGTCGTAAAACACGAAACCCGACATGGCGGCGTTGAAAAGTCACTGTAGTTACTTTTCCGCGCACGTCGCGACGAGATTAGAAAATGATTCCCGGAGACCTTCGCGAGGTCCACACGGATGGTTCGGGAATGATGGTCAATAGCCCGAAATCATCAGTCGAACCATGTATTCCGTTAGATTTTGTCCCGGTCCAAGTGGCCTGTTGAGGTTGCACCGTGTGCGAGCTTTGGTCGATTTCTTCCATAATTGCAAAATCATGTCGCGGGCACTTTGGTTATCCGGCGCGAGGCGGCGTTTACTCCTACGCTGAAACTACGATCCAAGTCGCCATGAAAAGGGGAGCCAAGGGTGGAGAAGTCGGACATCGACCGAGAAAAGAGTCAAGCCGTCCCGGGCCGTGTTCTGGTGATCGGAGGGTGGGGCCGCTGCGGCAGCACGCTCCTCGACATGATGCTCGGCCAGGTGCCCGGCCTCGTGTCGGCCGGTGAGGTCCGCGAGCTGTGGCTGCGCGGGTGCGTCGAGAACCGCCCCTGTGGGTGCGGCGCCTCGTTCCGCACGTGCCCCTTCTGGACCGAGGTCGGGGAGGCCGCCTTCGGAGGATGGGACAACCTCGACCTCGACCGGGTGCTGCGCGTGCGCTACACCGTCGACCGCCCGTGGGGAGTGCCGAGGCTGCTGTCGCGCCGCACCGCCGGCGACGAGGACCTCGCGATGTACGGCGACGTCCTGGCGCGCCTCTTCGAGGGGATCAGGAAGGTCAGCGGGGCGCGGGTGGTGATCGACTCGTCGAAGCTCCCGTCGCACACGATGATGCTGCGTCGCACGGCGGACGTCGACGTACGCCTCGTGCACCTGGTGCGGGACAGCCGCGGGGTGGCCTACTCGAACACCAAGGTGGTCCTCAAGCAGGTCACCGAGGGCGAGCCGACCATGCTCCCCCGCCACGGCGCGGTCGGCGCCTCCGCGCGCTACACCCTGTACAACGGGCTCACCGCGTGGACCAACCGCCTCGACGTGGACTACATGCTGCTGCGGTACGAGGACCTCATCGCGGACCCGGAGCGCAACCTGCGGGCCATCCTCGCCCACGCCGGGGAGCCCGACGACGTCGAGCTGCCCTTCCTCACCAGCGAGGGCGCCCTGCTCGCCGAGAACCACCTCGTGGACGGCAACCCGGTGCGGTTCTCCAAGGGCGCCGTCCCGCTGCGCTCGGACGAGGAGTGGCGGACCCGGATGACGAGCCGCGACCGCCGGCTGGTCACGGCGCTGACCCTCCCCCTCCTGGCGACGTACGGCTACCCGGTGCGGTAGCGGACGTGCCCTCCTCCCCTGTGGTGGAGCGGCTGCGGCATGACGAAGGCGGCACAGCCGGGTGCCGCCTTCGTCGTGTCCCCCCGACCGGTGTCAGATCCCGACGGCCCCCTCTCGACGTCCCGGCAGCGGGCAGCCGACAGCGCCGGCTGCGGGTGGGGCCAACCCGTAGCCGGCACTGCCGGGGTCAAGGGTCGCTCAGGCGACCACGGTCACCGCGTTCGCCAGGACTTGCCTGCCCAGGTTGCTCCGGCTTCGCACGGTCACCGACCGGGCCGTCAGCGGTGCCGACGTCGTCGCCCGCAGGACGACGGTCATGGTCGTCGGGCTCAGCACCCGCATGGTGCCGGTGTTCACCCCGGTGCCGGAGACGTCCACCGCCATCTGGCTGCCGAAGTTGGCCCCGGTGATCGTGACGGTCGTGCTGCCTCCCCGGCGGATGGTCGACGGCGTCACGGAGGTGATCTTCGGCCCGAGAACCACCGAGAGGCAGCCGCTGCACGTGCCCTGCCTGCCATCGCCGTTGGTGACCGTCACGTTCCGCGCCCCGGTCTCGGCAGCGGGGTCGACGGTCACCGCGAGCGTGAGCTGGGTGGCGGTCCACCCGGTGACGGAGGCACTGACGCCCGCCCCGGACAACGCGACCCGCGACGTCGCGTCGAACCCGGCGCCGGCCAGGACGACCCGGGCACTGGTCGCGCCCTGTCCCAGCGCAGTGGGTGAGGCCGACGTGACGGTCAGCGCCGTAGCCACGGTCACCTGCACGGGGCCGCTCCGCCCGGTGTTGCCGGCCGCGTCCCGCTGACTGGCCACCAGCGTGTAGGTGCCGGCCGCCAGGCCGCTCACGGTCGAGCTCCAGGCTCCGGACGAGAGCGAGGCGGACGTCGAGGAGACGGGGGTCCCGCTCGTCGCCGTTCCGGAGAACACGTCCACCGTGACCGAGGGCTCGTCGCCCTGCGCCGTGCCCCCCGTGCCGGACACCGACCAGCTCGCCGACGAGACGGCAGCGCCGGTGGTGGGCATGGTGATGCTGACCTCCGGGGCGGTGGTGTCGGCGACCGTGGTCGCGACGGTGAAGGTCACCGGAGCGCTCCGGCCGGTGTTGCCGGCGGCGTCGGACTGGCCGGCGCGCACCGTGTAGGTGCCGTCGTCCAGCGAGCTCGGGGTCACCGACCACGAGCCGTCGGTCCCCACCGAGCCGGTCAGCGTCTGCGCCGGCGTACCCGAGGTGTCGGTGCCGGTCCAGAGGTCCAGCCCGACGGTCGCGTCGTCACCCGCGGCCGTGCCGGCCGTGCCCTCGACCGTCGGCGTGGCCGTGTCCACGGTCGCCCCGTCGGCGGGTGAGCTCACCGCGACCTCCGGAGCAACGGTGTCGGCCGGGGTGCTGGTCGAGTCCACGGTGAAGGTGACCGGCACGCTGGTCCCGGTCGCCGCACCCGCGGGCTGGTCTGCCTGGACGGTGTAGGTGCCGTCGCTCAGCGCGGTGCCCGGCTGCACGCTCCAGGAGCCGTTGCTCACCGAGGCCGTCAGCGTCCTGAGCACCGTCCCGGTGGAGTACTGCCCCTGGTAGACCCGCACCGACACCGGCCCGGTCCCGCTCGCGGTGCCCGTCAGCTCCGGCTGCCCGGTGGCCACCGTCGCGTCCGCCGCCGGACCGGTCACCGACACCAGCGGAGCGGTCACGCCGCCGCCCATGACGTCGGCGATGGTCTTCACGCTGATGTTCCGGCCGGCCTGGGAGTCGATCCAGGTCAGGAACGCGTCGATGGTCAGGTCGTCGACCGGCCGGTACCCGGACATGCAGGTCTCGTAGTTCGGCTGGTCGTGGTAGCAGATCTGGTGGTAGAGCGTCGGCAGCCAGCTGCCGCCGTACCGGATCGCCTGGTTCACCGCGTACTGCAGCGCCTCCAGCGTGACCGCCCCGTTGTAGTTCGTGCCGAGGATCCGGATCGCGTACGGGTTCTCGGTCACCGGGATCGTCTCGGAGTAGATCGGGCCGTCCGAGGTCACGGTGCCCGCCTTGCGGCCGGACTGGTAGCCGCAGCCCCGCACGATCGGCTGGGCGGTGGCGTCCATCGCCCCGAACGGGTAGGCGAAGCTGACCGCGTTGATGCCCTCCTCGAGCAACCGCATCCGGTCCTGGCACGTCTGGTCCCACTTGTAGTCGAACGTCGTCTCGGCCGACAGCAGGTTCACGTGGTCGCGGGTGTGTCCGCCCATGTCGTGACCGGCCGCCTGGAGGTCCCGGATCTGGTCCCAGGACATCGTCCCGGCCTCGCCGGCGTCCACCGCGCCGGAGTTGATGTAGAACGTCCCCTCCGCGTCGTGCCGGGCGAAGATGTCCTTCAACCCGTACTGCGACCGAAGGCCGTCGTCGAAGGTCAGCGACACCACGAACGGCCGCGGCGGCAGGGACGGCTGCGGCGAGCCCATCACCTGCCGCACCGTCGCCACCGTCGTCCCGGCCGGCGCACCGTTCCCCAGCCAGTCCAGGAACGAGGACAGCGCCGCGCGGTCGATCGGCTTCGGGGTGCTCATGCACGACGCGTAGTCCGCGGCCGCCTGGTCACACACCTGGTTGAACCCGATCGGCAGCCAGCCTCCGCCGTTGTTCGACGCCGCGGTCACCGCGTTCTGCAGGGCCTGGAGGGTGATCGGTGCGGCCGCCAGGTTGGCGGGCCGCAGACGGAGCGGGTTCGCGGGCGGGACCGCCTCCGCGTAGGTCGGTCCGGTCGCGGAGAGTCCGCCGGCCACCCGGCCGGAGGTGAACCCGCAGTCACGCACGATCGCCTGGACCTGCGTGTTCTCGGCCCCGCCGGGGTAGGCGAAGCTCTGCGGGTCGTAGCCCCAGTCGGCCAGCGCCTGTCGGTCACCGCACACCTGGTCCTGCTTGTAGGCCAGGTCCACCGCCGGGTCCGAGGAGTACGACGTCGTGAGGTTCCGGTGGTCGCGACCCATCCCGCCGATCTCGTTGCCGTCCCGGACCAGCTCGTCGAGGTGGTAGAAGCGCATGTACTTCGCGTCGTTGCTCTTCACCCAGTTGCTCGCCACGTAGAACGTGCCGTTCATCCCGTGGGACCGCAGCACCGGCACCGCGTTGCGGTACTGCGACGACAGCCCGTCGTTGAACGTCAACGACACCACCGTCGGCGACTCCGCCGCCGACGCCGGCGCCGCGGTTGCCGACATCCCCGCCAGCAGCAGCGCCCCCGTCAGGGCCGCCACCCTCCACGTCCGAAGCAATCCGAGTTTCCCCATAATCCGCCCCTTCGAGATGAAATACCCGATCACACTTTCCCCCCAAGTGAATGCGAGCGATCAACCTCGGCAGGCACCCGGACTCATGAATGAAAGCAGAACGAAAAGCATTCGGAAAGCGTTTCGATATTTGCCCGAATTGATTCCGAAAAGAGCGTTCATCTACGGTTCGGCGGACAAAATTAACCAGAAATAGCGGCTCGGGGCCATTGACACCCTGCCCCGGACAGCCCGGCCACCACGCCGGGTGGCGCCACGGGACTAGGGGCGGGGGCCCGCCACCACGACGCGGCTACGACCGCCCAGCGAACCCAGGCGGTCCCGGGCGATCGGGTTCTCCGCCTGCACCCGCGCCACCTCGACCGGGTCGAGGTCCGCGACGACGGCCGCGGGCGAGATGATCCCGGCGCGGCCGAGCGCGCGGCCCTCCGGGTCGTAGACCGCGCTCCCGCCGCTGAAGTCGAGCCCGCCGCAGCGGCCGGTCAGCCCGGCGAACACGACGTAGATCCCGTTGTCGAGGGCGCGGGCGGCGTAGTACAGGTCGCGCCGGTGCTCCGAGCCGGCGACGTACGCCGACGGGCACAGGTAGGCGCGGGCGCCGTCCTCCGCGGCGGCCCGGGCGTGCTCGGGGAAGCAGCCGTCGTAGCAGACCCCGAGGCCGAGCTCCCACCCGTCGACGACGATGCTCGCGCCCTGGGCGCCGGGCGCGAAGAACGCCCGCTCGGTGTCGAAGAGGTGCTGCTTGTCGTAGGGCGCGGTGACCTCGCCGGCCTCGTCCACGACGAGCAGCGAGAGCGTGAAGCGCTGCGCGGACCCGTCCGGTCCGCTCCGTCGTACCGCTGCCCCCGCGACCACGACGACCGCGCGCTCCCGGGCCGCCGACGCCAGCGGCTCGAGCCGCGGGTCGTCGGGGGTGGTTGTCAGCTCGGGCAGCCAGGCCTGCGGGCTGTAGCCGGTCAGGAACAGCTCGGGGAGCACCACGACGCGGGCGCCCCAGTCCGCCGCGGCGGACACCAGGTGCACCGCGGTGGCCACGTTCGCGTCGAGGTCCCCGGCGACCGACTCGGCCTGCGCGGCGGCGACGCGGAGCGGCCGGAGGGTCACCGGCATGGTCACCGGAGCGTCACTGGACGACGACCTCGACCCGCTGGAACTCCTTGACCTCGGTGTAGCCGGTGGTGGCCATCGAACGGCGGAGCGCGCCGACCAGGTTCATCGTGCCGTCCGCGACCCGCGAGGGGCCGAACAGGATCTCCTCGAGCGTGCCGACGGTGCCGATCTCGACACGCTCGCCACGCGGCAGCTGGGCGTGCCACGCCTCGGCGCCCCAGTGGAACCCGCGGCCGGGAGCCTCCTCGGCACGAGCCAGCGGGGAGCCGACCATCACCGCGTCGGCGCCGCAGGCGATCGCCTTCGCCACGTCGCCGCTGCGGCCCACGGAGCCGTCGGCGATCACGTGCACGTAGCGGCCGCCGGACTCGTCGAGGTAGTCACGGCGCGCGGCCGCGACGTCCGCCACTGCGGAGGCCATCGGGACCGCGAGGCCGAGCACGGTGCGGGTGGTGTGCGCCGCTCCCCCGCCGAAGCCGACGAGGACGCCCGCGGCGCCGGTGCGCATCAGGTGCAGGGCGGCCTGGTACGTCGCGCAGCCGCCGACGATGACCGGGACGTCGAGCTCGTAGATGAACTCCTTGAGGTTCAGCGGCTCGGCCTGCCCCGAGACGTGCTCGGCCGAGACCGTCGTCCCCCTGATCACGAACATGTCCACGCCGGCGTCGACGACGGTCTTCGCGAACTCCTTGGTGCGCTGCGGGGAGAGCGAGCCGGCGACGGTCACGCCCGACTCGCGCATCTGTCGCAGCCGCGCGGTGATCAGCTCCGGCTTGATCGGCTCGGCGTAGATCTCCTGCATCCGCTGGGTGGCGGCCTGCCCGCGCAGCCCGCTGACCTCGGCGAGCAGGTCCGTCGGGTCGTCGTACCGGGTCCACAGGCCCTCGAGGTCGAGCACGCCGAGACCGCCGTGCTTGCCGAAGGCGACCGCGGTCTCCGGGGACATCACCGAGTCCATCGGCGCCGCGACGATCGGGATCTCGAAGCGGTAGGCGTCGATCTGCCAGGCGACCGAGACCTCCTCGGGGTCACGCGTGCGCCGGCTCGGCACGATCGCGATGTCGTCGAAGGAGTACGCGCGGCGACCGCGCTTGGCGCGGCCAATCTCGATTTCGCTCACGCGAGGACTCTATCTTCCGGCCCCAGGGTGGCCGGCCGGGTGCTCCGCCGCCCACCCCGCACGGGACGGCCCAGCCCGGTCTAGCCACCCTGTCCGTCACCGTCCTGGCGCTCGGTCTGGCGCCCGTCGTCGACCAGGAGGACGAGGCTGGAAGCCCGCCTAGGTCCGGGGACGGACGAGACGAACGGCCCGGCAGGAGGTCTCCTGCCGGGCCGTGCGCGCGCCTGCGTCAGCGGGTGGTGTAGTTCGGCGCCTCGACGGTCATCTGGATGTCGTGCGGGTGGCTCTCCTTGAGGCCCGCCGAGGTGATCCGGACGAACTGCCCGCGGTCCTGCAGCTCGGGGATCGTGCGGGCGCCGACGTAGAACATCGACTGCTGCAACCCACCGATCAGCTGGTGGGCCACCGCCGACAGCGGGCCGCGGTACGGCACCTGGCCCTCGATCCCCTCGGGGACGATCTTGTCGTCGCTGGCCACGTCGGCCTGGAAGTAACGGTCCTTGGAGAACGACCGCTTGCCGCGCGAGGCCATCGCGCCGAGCGAGCCCATCCCGCGGTAGGCCTTGTACTGCTTGCCGTTGACGAACACCAGGTCGCCCGGGCTCTCGTCGCAGCCGGCGAGCAGCGAGCCGAGCATGACCGTGTCGGCGCCGGCCACCAGGGCCTTGGCGATGTCGCCGGAGTACTGCAGGCCGCCGTCGCCGATCACCGGGACCCCGGCCGGACGGCAGGCCTGGGACGCCTCGTGGATCGCGGTCACCTGGGGCACGCCCACGCCGGCCACCACGCGCGTCGTACAGATCGAGCCCGGCCCCACACCGACCTTCACCGCGTCGACGCCCGCGTCGACCAGGGCCTGCGCCCCGGCGCGGGTGGCGACGTTGCCGCCGATGATCTGGACGTGCTTGGTCGAGGGGTCGCTCTTGAGGCGCGCGATCATGTCGAGCAGCAGCCGGGCGTGCCCGTTGGCCACGTCGGCGACGAGGACGTCGACCCCGGCCTCGACCAGCGTGGTGGCCCGCTCCCAGGCGTCTCCGAAGTAGCCGATGGCCGCGCCGACCATGAGCCGGCCGGCGGCGTCCTTGGTGGCGTCGGGGTACTGCTCGGACTTCACGAAGTCCTTGACCGTGATCAGCCCGGTGAGCCGGCCGGCACCGTCGACGAGCGGGAGCTTCTCCAGCTTGTGCTTGCGCAGCAGCGCCGCGGCGTCGTCGGAGCTGATCCCGACCGGTGCGGTGACCAGCGGCATCGGGGTCATCACCTCGCGCACGACGCGGGTGGGCCACTCGCCGAGCGGGACGAACCGCAGGTCGCGGTTGGTGATGATGCCGACAAGCACGTTGTCGGCGTCGACGACCGGCAGGCCGGAGATCCGGTACTGGCCGCACAGCTCGTCGAGCTGCTCGAGCGTGGCGTCCGGGCCGATCGTCACCGGGTCGGAGATCATCCCCGACTCCGAGCGCTTCACGAAGTCGGCCTGGCCGGCCTGGTCCTCGATGGAGAGGTTGCGGTGCAGCACGCCGAGGCCGCCCTGGCGCGCCATGGCGATGGCCATCCGCGACTCGGTGACGGTGTCCATCGCGGACGAGACCAGCGGCAGCCGCACGATGATCTCCCGCGTCAGCCGCGAGGAGGTGTCCACCTCGCTGGGGATGACGTCGGTCTCCCCGGGCAGCAGGAGGACGTCGTCGAAGGTGAGGCCGAGTGCTGCGAACTTGTCGGGAACGCCGGCGGCATTGAGGTTCATGGGACCTTCCGGAGCAGGTGGCGGCAAGCGGCCATTCTACGGGGCCGGTCGCGGTCGCCGGGGGCCCGGTCCAGCCGCCGGAGACGGTACGGCGCCGCCCGCCCCCTCGACGGGGACGGGCGGCGCCGGATGCTGCGGGTGGTGGTCGCCGGGGCGACCTCCGGGGTGGCTCAGTGGCCGTGCCCGTGGCCGTGACCGTGGCCACCGCCGGCAGGAGCGTCGTCCTCCTCCTCGGGCTTCTCGACGACCAGGGTCTCGGTCGTGAGCAGCATGCCGGCGATCGACGCGGCGTTCACCAGCGCGGAGCGGGTCACCTTGACCGGGTCGAGGACGCCCTGGGCGACCAGGTCGCCGTACTCGCCGGTCGCGGCGTTGTAACCCTTGCCGACGCCGGCCTCGCGGACCTTGGCGACGATGACGTAGCCGTTCACGCCACCGTTCTCGGCGATCCAGCGCAGCGGCTCGTCGACCGAGCGGGCCACGATGCGCACGCCCATGGCCTCGTCACCGGTCAGCCCGAGGCTGTCCTCGAGGACCGAGGCGGCGTGGACGAGGGCGGAGCCGCCACCGGCGACGATGCCCTCCTCGATCGCGGCGCGCGTCGCGGAGACGGCGTCCTCGATGCGGTGCTTCTTCTCCTTGAGCTCGACCTCGGTGGCCGCGCCCACGCGGATCACGCAGACACCGCCGGCCAGCTTGGCGAGGCGCTCCTGGAGCTTCTCGCGGTCCCAGTCGGAGTCGGTCGCGGCGATCTCGGCCTTGATCTGGTTCACGCGGCCCTCGACCTCGGAGGTCTCGCCGGCACCCTCGACGATCGTGGTCTCGTCCTTGGTGACGACGATGCGGCGCGCCTGGCCGAGCACCTCGAGCCCGACCTGGTCGAGCTTGAGCCCGACCTCGGGCGCGATGACCTGCCCGCCGGTCAGGGTCGCGATGTCCTGCATCATCGCCTTGCGGCGGTCGCCGAAGGCCGGGGCCTTGACCGCGACGGCGTTGAACGTGCCGCGGATCTTGTTCACGACGAGGGTGGACAGCGCCTCGCCCTCGACGTCCTCGGCGAGGATGAACAGCGGCTTGCCGGCGGCGATGACCTTCTCCAGCAGCGGGAGCAGCTCGGCGATCGCGCTGATCTTGCCCTGGTGGAGCAGGATGTACGGGTCGTCGAGGACGGCCTCCATCCGCTCCGCGTCGGTGACGAAGTAGGGCGAGATGTAGCCCTTGTCGAACTGCATGCCCTCGGTGAAGTCGAGCTCGGTGCCCATGGTGTTGGACTCCTCGACGGTGATCACGCCGTCCTTGCCGACCTTGTCGAAGGCCTCGGCGAGCAGCTCGCCGATGTGGGAGTCGCGCGAGGAGACGGTGGCGACCGCGGCCATGTCCGACTTGGAGTCCACGTCGCGCGCGGCGTCCTTGAGGGCGTCGCCCACGGCCTCGACCGCGAGGTCCATGCCGCGCTTGAGACCCATCGGGTTCGCGCCGGCGGCGACCGCGCGCAGGCCCTCGTGGACCATGGCCTGGGCAAGGACGGTCGCGGTGGTGGTGCCGTCACCGGCGACGTCGTTGGTCTTGGTGGCGACCTCCTTGGCCAGCTGCGCACCGAGGTTCTCGAACGGGTCGTCGCACTCGATCTCGCGGGCGACGGTCACCCCGTCGTTGGTGATGGTGGGGGCGCCCCACTTCTTGTCGAGGACGACGTAGCGGCCCTTGGGGCCGAGCGTCACCTTGACGGCGTTGGCGAGGGTGTCGACGCCCCGCTCGAGGGAGCGGCGGGCGTTCTCGTCGAACTCAAGAATCTTCGGCATCGTGAAAGGTGCTTCCTTCCGGAAAAGGTCGGGTGGAACGAAACTGCCCCAGGGGCCCGAACGAGTCAGGCCGCCCGGGGCGGAGTCGGAGTCACTGAGACGTCAGGCGTGGGTGCCCGAGATCATCCGACGACGGCGAGCACGTCGCGCGCCGAGAGGATGAGGTACTCCTCGCCGGAGTACTTGACCTCGGTGCCGCCGTACTTGCTGTAGATGACCTTGTCGCCGACGTTGACGTCGAGCGGGACGCGGTTGCCGTTGTCGTCGACGCGACCGGGACCGATCGCCAGGACCTCGCCCTCCTGGGGCTTCTCCTTGGCGGTGTCCGGGATGACCAGGCCGGAAGCCGTGGTCTGCTCGGCGTCGAGCGGCTTGACGACGATGCGGTCCTCGAGCGGCTTGATGTTGACCGACACGATGTCGACCTCCACTTTCTCGTGTTCGAGAGGTTCACATGGCAGTTGCAGAATGCTGGGCGCCTGCCGTCGGCACGCCGTCGCGGGGATCGTGCCTGGTGCAAGCTCTGGCACCCTCCAGGGGAGAGTGCTAGTGGCGAATCTATGCTGGGATTAGCACTCGGTCAAGTCGAGTGCCAGACTGCTGCCCGTGGATCTCGACGCGTTCCGGTGGCTGCTCACCCCCGACGGACAGGCCCTGCTGCGCCGGGCCTCCGAGGTGTACGACGGGCAGGCCGGCGACCCGATGAAGGTGCTCGACGTGCTGCGGCGTGGCGCCTCCCCCGAGCACGCCGCGGCCGCGGTCACCCAGGTCGAGCTGCGCCGGCGAGCGCACGCCAAGTTCGGCGACCTCGCGGCCTCGATGTACTTCACCCCCGACGGCCTCGAGCAGTCCACCCGGCTCCGGGTCGCGGAGCACCGGGCGGCCCGCGTCGCCGCCGCCGCACCGTCCTCGGTGCTCGACCTCGGCTGCGGCATCGGCGGCGACCTCGTCGCCTTCGCGCGGGCCGGGCTCACCGCCGCCGGTGTCGACCGGGACCCGCTCCGGGTCGCCGTCGCGGCCGCGAACCTCGACGCCCTCGGGCTCGGCGGCGCGGTGCAGGTCGCGGAGGCCACCGAGCTCGACCTGTCCGGCTTCGGCCTCGTGTTCGCCGACCCCGCCCGCCGTACCGACCGGGGCCGGGTCTTCGACGTCGACGCCTACTCCCCTCCGTGGTCCTTCGTGGAGCAGGTCCTCGCCCGGCCGTCGTGCGTCAAGGTCGCCCCGGGCATCCCGCACGACCTGGTCCCCGAGGGGGTCGAGGCGGAGTGGGTCAGCGACGCGGGCGACGTGAAGGAGGCGGCGCTGTGGTCGGCGCACCTGGCCACCGCCCGGCGCCGCGCGACCGTGATCCGCCCCGCCGGGCTGGCCTCGCTCACCGACGAGGACGACCCCGGCGACCGGTCGGTGCGCCCGGTCGGCCGCTGCCTCTACGAGCCCGACGGCGCGGTGGTCCGGGCCGGGCTCGTCACCGCGGTCGCCGCCGGAGTGGAGGGCGGCCTCGTCGACGAGCACATCGCCTACGTCACGAGTGACCAGGCGTACAGCACGCCGTTCGCGCGCTCCTTCGAGGTGCTCGAGACGCTGCCCTACAAGGAGAAGCCGTTGAGGGCGGCGCTGCGCGAGCGCGGCATCGGCCGGCTGACGATCAAGAAGCGCGGGGTCGATGTGGTCCCCGAGGAGCTGCGCAAGCGGCTCGCGCTCAAGGGCGAGCAGGAGGCCACGCTGGTGCTGACCCGGGTCGCGGGCAAGGGCACCGCGCTGCTGGTCCGCCCCTTCTGAGCCTCCGCCGCAACGGCACACGTGTGCGCTCGTGGCACGTCCGCGGCGGGTTTCGGTGCCACTCGGGCACACGTGTGCCCGAGTGACCGCGGGGCCACCGGGGCCA
Source organism: Nocardioides jiangsuensis (assembly GCF_019679455.1). GTDB lineage: Bacteria > Actinomycetota > Actinomycetes > Propionibacteriales > Nocardioidaceae > Nocardioides_C > Nocardioides_C jiangsuensis. The sequence continues at coordinate 1,759,496 of NZ_JAIEZQ010000001.1, read as the reverse complement.
CCGGGCCACCGGGCCACCGGGCAGCGTCAGGCGCGGCGGCCGAGCGCGGCGAGCAGCCGGTCCTGCGCGGAGGCGTCCGGTCCCGCGTCCAGCGCCGGACCCACCACGCCGTTGGCCCGCATCACGTCACCCATGACGTCCACCTGCGCCTGGACCCGGGCCACGTCGCCGGGCTCGATGGTCTCGTCCTGGCCGGTTGCGCGGGCCAGGTCCCAGCGGTGCACGACGAGGTCGAAGCAGACGAACCCGTCGACCGCGCGGCCGAACGTGGACCGGCCGAGCCGCCCGTCGTACTCCTCGTCGCGCCGGGCCGGGTCCTCGAGGTCGGCCTGCATCTGGTCGCGTACGGCGGTGAGCGCCCCCACCGGGTCCTCGGCGACCGGCGGATGGTCGACCGCGGACCGGCCGACCAGCGCCTGGAACCTGCCGTGCACGTCGACGAGGTGCTCGACGAGGTCGAGGGCGGTCCACCCCTCGCAGGGCGACGGCCGGTCCCACGCGTCCGCAGGGACGGCGGCGACCGTGCCGACCAGCCGCTCGGACAGCCGGCGGTAGCGCTCGGCGACGCTCTCCTCGTGCTCCATGCCGGCGAGCCTGCCAGAGGCGGCGCCGCCCGTCACCCCCTCAGCAGCCGGTGCGCGCGACGTCGTCGACCGGCACCGGCAGCCGGCCGGGGGCCCGCTCCTTGCCGGTCAGCACGTCGACGAGGGCCCGCATGGCGCCGGGGGTGTCGCCGTACATCGCGATCCGCGCGGTGCGCCCGTAGCTGTCGCCGAGGACGTAGGGGGTGTCGGTGCTGACGACGACGTCGGCGCTGCGCCCGGAGCCGCCGTAGCCCGTGAACGCGACCGTCGTGCCGCCGCCGGTGCGCAGGCCCGCGCGGTCCGCCGCGGCGTAGAACCGCCGCACCGCGTCGTCCGGCCCGCTGGCCGTGACCGAGCGGCCGACCAGCCGGCCCTTGCAGGGACCCGAGACCACCGTGGCGCCGGCCGCGGAGAGCCGCTGCGAGACGCCGATGCTGCTGCCCGGCCGTCGGGTCTTCGTCGGACCGGCCGCCTGCTGGTGCAGCAGCAGCGCGATCTGCCGGGAGGCCGCCTCCTCCACCCGGTCGCGCGACAGCCGTCCGTCGCGTACGGCGGCCACGATCCCGTCACGCGCAGCGCGCGGGCTGGTCGGCATCAGCAGCACGTCGTTGCCGGCGCGCAGGGCGCGGACCGCGGCCCCGGCACTGGAGTAGGAGCCGGCCACGGCCTCCATGTTCAGCGCGTCGGTGACCACGAGGCCCCGGAAGCCGAGGTCGCGGCGCAGCAGCCCTGTGACCACCTTCCGCGACAGGGTGGCCGGCGTGCCGGGGTCGACCGCCTGGACCGCGATGTGGGCCACCATCACCGACGAGACGCCGCCGTCGACCCCGGAGGCGAAGGGCACCAGGTCGCTCCTGCGCAGCTGGCGCAGCGACTTGTCCTGGACCGGCATCTCCAGGTGGCTGTCGGCGGGGACCGACCCGTGGCCCGGGAAGTGCTTGATCACCGGGAGGATGCCCGACGAGAGGTAGCCGTCGACCGCGGCGTTCATCTGGGTGGCGACCACCCGCGGGCTGCTGCCGGCGGACCGGGACCCGATCGTCGGGTCGTCCGGCCCGGAGGTGACGTCGGCGTTGGGCGCGAAGACCACGCTGAACCCGAGGCCGGAGAGCTCCGCGCCGCTCGCCGCGGCAGCGGCCGAGGTGAGCTCGGTGTCGCGCGCGGCGCCCGCGGTCATGAAGGCCGGGAAGCGGGTGGCGCGGTCCTGGACCCGCTCGACGATGCCGCCCTCCTGGTCCACGCCGATGAAGACCGGCCAGCGGCGACCGGCCTGGCGGGCCGAGTCCTGGAGGGCGCGGTTGCTCGCGCGCACCTGGCCGGTGCTGCCGACGTTGTCGCCCATGACGATCACCCCGCCGAGGTGCAGGCCGTTGACCAGGGACGTGGGCGCCCCCGTGCCCGGGTAGCGGGCGACGATGACCTGTCCGGCGAGGTGGCTCAGCGGCATCGAGGCCGCGATCCGCTGCGCGCGGCCGACCTCGCGCGGGGTCGGCCCCCACCCGGGAGCGGCCGCGGCGGCCTGCCGGCGCTCGGCGTCCGACGGCCGGGCGGGCCCGGCGGCGGCCTGCCCGCCGGCGTCCGGCGCCTCCGAGGTGGACGCCGACGGCGTGGACTGCGCCGAGGTCCGCTCGGCGACACCGCGGTCCGTCGCCGGGTCCGCCTCGGTGGAGCACCCCGCGAGCAGCAGGGTGAGCCCGGCCAGCGCGGCCCGCGTCGTGGTTCTGGTCATCCGGCGATTCTCCCAGCAGGGGCCAAGCGTGACGGGCGAACCGCGCGGACGGGGCGGAGGTGCCGGTTCACGGGCCGACGATGACGGCCGACTGCGGCGGCACCTCGACCGCGCCGTCGGCCGCGGTCACGCCGGGCTCCCAGCTCAGCAGGACCCGGCCGTCGGCCGGAGCGGTGCGCGGCTCGTCGGACAGGTTCACCACGACCCGGTGCTCCCCGCGCACGACCAGGAGCAGGCCGCGCTCGTGGTCGTGGTGGGGCTGCACGAGGTCGAGCCGCCCGTCGTGCAGGTCCGGCAGGTCGCGGCGGAGCCGGATCAGGTCGCGGTACCAACGCAGCAGCCGCGCGTGCGGCTCGTGCCCGGGCTCGGCCCAGTCCAGCTTGGAGTCCTCGAAGGTCTGGGCGCTCTGGGGGTCGGGGACCTCCTCGCGCTCCCAGCCGTGGGAGGCGAACTCGGCCCTGCGGCCCTGCCGGACGGCCTCGCCGAGCGCGGGGTCGGTGTGGTCGGTGAAGTACTGCCAGGGCGTCCGGGCTCCCCACTCCTCGCCCATGAACAGCATCGGCGTCCACGGTGCGGTGAGGAGCAGCGCGGCGCCGCAGGCGAGCAGCCCGGCGGGCAGGGTCGCGGAGAGCCGGTCGCCGACCGCGCGGTTGCCGACCTGGTCGTGGGTCTGCAGCGACGCCACGAACCGCCAGCCCGGAACGGTGCCGGGGTCGACCGGGCGGCCGTGCACGCGGCCGCGGAACGACGACCAGGTGCCGTCGTGGAAGAACGGCGACCGCATCGCCTTGCCCAGCGCCTCGGGGGCTGTGAAGTCCCCGTAGTACCCCTGGGTCTCCCCGGTCAGCGCGACGTGCAGCGCGTGGTGCACGTCGTCGGCCCACTGCCCGTGCAGGCCGAGCCCGCCGACCGCGTGGCCGCGGCCGCGCGGGGTGACCGTACGGGGGTCGTTGCGGTCCGACTCGGCGATCAGCGTCAGCGGCCGGCCGAGCCGCGCGGCGAGCGCGTCGACCTCGCGGGACATCTCCTCGAGCAGGTGGGTGGCGCGGTCGTCGTGCAGCTCGTGGACCGCGTCGAGCCGGAGCGCGTCGACGTGGAAGGCGTCCAGCCACTGCGCCACGTTGTCGAGCACCCAGCGCCGTACCGGGTCGCTCTGCGGGGCGTCGAGGTTGAGCGCCTGGCCCCACGGGGTGCTGTGCTTGTCGGTCAGGTAGGGCCCGAACTCCCCCAGGTAGTTCCCGTCGGGGCCGAGGTGGTTGTAGACCACGTCGAGACAGACCCCGAGCCCGCGGGAGTGCGCCGCGTCGACGAACCGCTGCAGCGCCTGCGGGCCGCCGTACGCCTCGTGCACGGCGTAGGGCGCGACCCCGTCGTACCCCCAGCCGCGCGTGCCGGGGAACGGCGCGAGCGGGAGCAGCTCGACCAGCGTGACGCCGAGGTCGGCCAGGTGGCCGAGCCGGGCGATCGCGGCGTCGAGGGTGCCCTCGGGGGTGAACGTGCCGACGTGCAGCTCGTAGACGACCGCGCCCTCGAGCGGGGTCCCGGCCCAGCCGCCGTCGGTCCAGCGGAACTCGGTCGGGTCGTACAGCTGCGACCAGCCGTGCGGCCCGTCGGGGAGCCGCAGCCCCCGCGGGTCGGGGCGCGGGTCGCCGCCGTCGAGGGAGAACGCGTACGACGTCCCGGCGGGCACGTCGAGCGCGAGGTGCCAGTGTCCGTCCTCCCCGCGCGTCATGGCCTTCGGTCCGTCGGCCAGCAGCAGGTCCACCTGGTCGGCGTGGGGCGCCCACACCATGAAGTCGTGCATTCGTCCTCCCCTGGGTCGGTCTCGTGCCGTGCCGGGCCCGGTCACCGGACGACGAGCAGGGCGACCGGGAACCGCTCGAACACCTCGGCGCAGGCGACCTCGCCGCCGCCCAGGACCCGGCCGGTGAGCTCGTCTCGCCAGGTGCCCTCGGGCAGCGTCACCGTGTGGTCGGCCCAGCCACCGGCGTCCGCGAGCCTGCGCGGCAGGCGGGTGACCACGCCGACCACCCGGTCGCCGCGCACGACGCCGAGCGCGTGCTCGGTCGAGGCGGCCAGCGGCGCGTACGTGCCCTTCTCGCCGAAGGCGTCGGACAGCTCGCGACGGACCCGGAGGGCGCGCGAGGTGACCAGCAGCTTCTCGTCGTCCAAAGAGGCGGGGGCCTCCTGCGCGAGGCGGGCGAGCCTGGCCTCCCGGTCCTCGTAGTCGACAGGCCGCCGGTTGTCGGGGTCGACCAGCGAGAGGTCGACGACCTCGGTGCCCTGGTAGGTGTCGGGGGTGCCCGGCAGCAGCAGCTGGAGCAGCTTCTGGCCCAGCACCGCGGCGCGGATCCCCGGCAGGTTCTCGCGGACGGCGGACGCGACCGCCTCGTGCAGGTCGCCGTCGGCCACGGCGGAGTCGGCGAAGGCCTGGACGCGCGTCTCGTACTCCTCGTTCACGGCGAGCCAGCCGGTGTGCCGCTTGGCCTCGCGCATCGCCTTGGTCAGGTAGCCGTGCAGGCGCTCGCGGGAGATCGGCCCGACCCCGACGAGGGTCTGCCACAGCAGGTGCGCGGTGGGCCGGTCCACCCCCGCCGCGTCCGCGGCCGTGGCGAAGGCGCGCGAGCACGCCCGCCAGGAGGCCGTGTCCTCGGCGACCGCGAGCAGCCGGGCGCGGACGTCCTCGCTGCGCTTGGTGTCGTGCGTGGACAGCGTGGTCATCCCGCGCGGCCAGTCGCGCTGCTGCCGGGCGGCCCAGTCGTGCAGGACCGCGGGGTCGGCGTGCTCGACGACCGCCGGGTCGCCGCCGACCTCGTTCAGCGCGACCAGCCGGTGCCAGCGGTAGAAGGTGGTGTCCTCGATCCCCTTGGCCATCACCGGTCCCCAGGTCTGCTGGAGCCGTACGGCGAAGTCGACCGCCCACACGTCCGCAGGGTCCTCGGCCTTGGCCAGGTCGAGGAGGTGCTCGAGCTCGACACGCAGGTCGGGGCGGGCGTCCACGGCGAGGTCGAAGGCGTGCCGGAGCCGCTCGAGCGCCAGCGGGGTGAGCCGCTGGTCGGGGCGGATGTAGGCGCGGTAGACCTCGCTGGCTACGAGCATCTCGACGACGGCGTCCTCGAGCCGGTCCGCGTCGAGGTCGGGCAGCGCCTCGCGGGCGCGGCGGGTCAGCCGCTGCACCTCGGGGCCGAGCAGCTCGTCGACGACGGTGCGCTTGGCACGCTCCACCGCGTGCTCGAGGTCGAGGCCGCCACCGGCCTCGGTCCAGGTCTCGTCGAGCGTGGGCAGCGCGTGCGGGTCGACGAGCGCCGCGGTGAGGACCCGCATCGCGTCGTACCCGGTGGTGCCGTCGCAGGCCCAGCTGGTGGGCAGCGTCTCCTCGCCCTCGAGGATCTTCTCCACCCAGATGCCGGTGCCGGGCCGGGTGACCTCGCGCAGCCGCTGCAGGTAGCCCTCGGGGTCGGCGAGGCCGTCGGGGTGGTCGATCCGGAAGCCCTCGATCACGTCGCGGTGGTTGAGGTCGACCAGCAGCCGGTGGGTGGCGTCGAAGACGTCGGGCAGCTCGACCCGGACCGCGATCAGCTCGGTGACGTCGAAGAAGCGCCGGTAGTTGAGCATCGCGTCGCTGTCGCGCCAGTGCGCGAGCGTGTAGTGCTGGCGCGACAGCACCTCGGCGACGTCGTCGCCCTCGGTGCCCAGCGCGACGGGCAGCACGTGCTCGTAGTAGCGGACCACGGGGGCACCGTCGTGCTCGCCGAGCGTGATCTCCCCGGCGTCGAGCGCCTCCTGCAGGGTGCCGCCGAGGATCGGCAGGCCGAGCCGGCCGCCGCCGGCCTTCCAGTCGATGTCGAACCAGTGCGCGGTGGCGGCGTCGCGGCCGTCGCGCAGCACCTGCCACAGCGGCGCGTTCACGTGCTCGGGGGCGACGAAGGCCATGTGGTTGGGGACCACGTCGACGACGAGGCCCATCCCGTGCTCCCGCGCGGTCCCGGCGAGGTCGAGGAGCCCCTGCTCGCCACCGAGCTCGTCACTGACCCGGGTGTGGTCGATGACGTCGTACCCGTGCTGCGACCCGGCCACGGCCTGGAGGATCGGCGACAGGTAGAGATGGGTGACCCCGAGCGAGGCGAGGTAGGGGACACGGGCGCGGGCGTCGGCGAAGGTGAAGCCGGCGTGGAGCTGGAGACGGTAGGTGGCGGTCACCGTCAGACACTTCCCTCCTGGCCCGTTTTCAACCTCGTGAGCCGACCCTAGCCGCCCGCTCACGCGGCGGGAGTGACCAACCACACCGTGGGTACCGTCGAACCATGACCACCCTGGTGCGCACCGTCGTCGTCGCCAAACCCCTCGACCGGGTCTTCGACTACCTCAGCGACTTCACCACGACCACCGAGTGGGACCCCGGCACGGTGCGGACCGAGCGCGTCTCCGGCGACGGCGGCGTGGGCACGGAGTACCACAACACCTCGAGGTTCGCCGGGCGCGAGACCGAGCTGACGTACGTCGTCGAGAAGCTCGTCCCCGGCGAGGTGTTCGCGCTGCGCGGGGAGAACAAGACCGTCGTCGCCCACGACACGATGCGGTTCCGCGACACCGGCAGCGGCACCGAGGTCACCTACACCGCCGACTTCGCGTTCAAGGGCCTGCTCGGGACGCTGTCCCCGGTGCTCGGGGTGGTCATGGCCCCGGCGTTCAAGAAGCTCGGCGACGAGGCGGAGAAGGGGATGCGGGACGCCCTCGAGCGTCTCTGACCCCCTCCCCCGCCCGCACGTGGACGGGGCCGGGCCCGGCCCGGGGCGGCTAGGCCCCGAGCGCCTCCCGCTCCGCACCGACCGTGGTGTCGTCGCCGTGCCCGGTGTGCACGACCGTGTCGGCCGGCAGCGCGAACAGCCGCGCACGGATCGACGCGACGATCTTGTCGTAGTCGCTGAAGGACCGTCCGGTCGCGCCCGGACCGCCCTGGAACAGGGTGTCCCCGGTGAACACGCAGCCGAGGTCGGGCGCGTGGAAGCAGACCGCCCCGGGTGCGTGGCCGGGCGTGTGGAGCACGGTCAGCCGGGTCCCGGCCACCTCGACCTCCTGGCCGTCGGCGAGGTCGGCGTCCCACAGCTCGGCCGGGTGGGTCAGCTCCCACACCGGCTTGTCGTCGGGGTGCAGCAGGATCGGCGCGCCGGTCTGCTCACGAAGCCTCGGCGCGACCCGGACGTGGTCGTCGTGCGCGTGCGTGCACAGGATCGCCCTGACCCGCCGGCCGCCGACGAGGTCGAGGATCGGTGCCACGTCGTGCGGCGCGTCGATCACCACGCACTCCTCGTCGTCGCCGACCACCCAGACGTTGTTGTCGACGTCGAAGGTCTGCCCGTCGAGGCTGAACGTCCCCGACGTCGTCGTGTGGTCCACGCGGACCCCGGTCCCGGCCATCAGAGCACCACCACCGAGCGGAGCACGTCGCCGTGGTGCATCCGCTCGAACGCGGCCTCCACGTCGTCGAGGCCGACCTTCTCGGTGACGAAGGCGTCGAGGTCGAGCCTGCCCTGCTGGTACAGGTCGACGAGCATCGGGAAGTCACGGCTGGGCAGGCAGTCGCCGTACCAGCTCGACTTGAGCGAGCCGCCGCGGCCGAAGACGTCGATCAGCGGGAGGTCGGGGACCTTCATGTCCGGGGTGGGCACGCCGACCAGGACGACGGTCCCGGCCAGGTCGCGGGCGTAGAAGGCCTGCTTCCAGGTCTCGGGCCGGCCGACCGCGTCGATCACGACGTCGGCCCCGAAGCCGCCGGTGAGCGCCTGGATCGCCTCGACCGGGTCCTGCTCCTTGCTGTTCACGGTGTGCGTGGCGCCCATGCCCCGCGCCCACTCGAGCTTCTGGTCGTCGATGTCGACGGCGATGATCGTGCCGGCCCCCGCGAGGCGGGACCCGGCCACGGCGGCCGCGCCCACCCCGCCGCAGCCGATCACCGCGACGGACTTCCCGCGGCCGACGTTGCCGGTGTTGATCGCGGCGCCCAGACCGGCCATCACGCCGCAGCCGAGCAGGCCGACGGCCTCCGGCGCGGCCTCCGGGTCGACCTTCGTGCACTGCCCGGAGTGCACCAGGGTCTTCTCCGCGAAGGCGCCGATGCCGAGCGCCGGGGAGAGCTCGGTGCCGTCCTCGAGGGTCATCTTCTGGGTGGCGTTGTGCGTGGCGAAGCAGTACCACGGCTCACCGCGGTCACACGCCCGGCAGGTGCCGCAGACCGCACGCCAGTTGAGGACCACGAAGTCACCGGGCACGACGTTCTCGACGCCCTCGCCCACGGCCTCGACCACACCGGCGGCCTCGTGCCCGAGGAGGAACGGGAACTCGTCGTTGATGCCGCCCTCGCGGTAGTGCAGGTCGGTGTGGCACACCCCGCAGGCCTGGACCCGGACCACGGCCTCACCGGGTCCGGGGTCGGGGACGTTGATCGTCTCGACGGTGACCGGTGCGCCCTTGCTCTTGGCGACCACGGCACGGACCTGCTGCATGGAGACCCTCCTGAGTTGCGTAGGGAAGTCGGCGGGAACCCGCCCTCGCCACCCTAGCCACCGGCCAGAACCAACCAAGCGGCTCCGCCGGGCGTCTCTCCAGCAGGAGGCGGGCGCAGCGGCGGACGCCGAGGCGAGACGGGGCAGGCCAGGCGCCCAGGTCGAGGGGAACCCCGCCTCCGCGCCGTTCCACCTGCCCGTGCAGCCGTGACCCGGCGGCGGGTGGCTCAGCCGGCGAAGAGCCACCCGGCGGCGAGCACGTACGAGGCGACCAGCGCGACGCCGAGTGCACGGGGGAACCACCCGGTACGGCGCCCGGCGAGCAGGACGAGCGGCAGCACCGCCGTCGCCAGGGCGACCGTGGTCACCGGGGACCCCCTGCCGATCGCCAGCGGGTCGACCCAGGCGGCGAGCCCGAGCGAGACGGTGGCGTTGTAGGCGACGGAACCGACCGCACCTGCCAGGGCGATCTCGGTGAGCCCGCGCCGATGGGCGGCCAGGACCAGCGCGACCATCTCGGCGCTCGTCGCCAGCGCGAGGACGGTGAGCCCGACCACGGACTCGGTCACGCCGAACGCGTCCACGAGACCCTCCGCGCCGCGGACTGCGAAGAAGCCGCCGGCCACCATGCCGAGCAGGCCGAGCAGCACGACGAGCAGGGCCCGGGACGGCTCCTCCGCCTCGGCCTCGCCGGCCTCCTCGGCGAGCTCGGCCAGCTCCCCCAGCAGCGGCGGCTCCTGCTCCCGGCGCCAGACCCAGACCACCCCGGCGACGTACGACGCCAGCAGCACCGTGGCCTCGAGCCGGCCGAGCACCCCGTTCCACAGGAACAGCACGGCCAGCGCTCCCGCGACGGACGCCGCCGCGGCGTACTCCACCACCCGCCGGCCCACGGGCAGCCGGGTGACCAGCGCCGCCAGGCCCACGGTGAGCGTGAGGATCACGAGGTTCGCGCCGATGGCATCGCCCGCGGCCAGCGCGGGGTGCCCCTGCCCGGCGGCGAGCATCGCGGTGACCGCCTCCTCCGGCTCGGCGCCGGCCAGCAGGATGCCGAGCGCGAGCACACTGACGCCGAGGCGCGAGGAGGCGGCCGTCACGTGCTCGGCGAACGCCTCGGCGCCGGCGGTCAGCAGCACGGCGCCCAGGACCAGCGCGAGCACGGCGAGCAGGGTGGGGAGCATGGCCCCCATCCTCCCGTCCGGTGGCTCGTGCAACCAATCGGCGCGGTTCCGCGTCTTGGTCGCAGGAAACCGGAGAGGATGGTGAGCAGCAGATGGAATGCCTAGTCGAGACGGGGGTCGTGACGCGCATGGACCGGGCCACGACGTCCACCCGCGACGCGGAGTTCGAGGAGTACATGGCCGCGCGCCAGCCGAGCCTGCTGCGGACGGCGTACCTCCTCACCGGTGACCGGCACAGTGCCGAGGACCTCGTGCAGACCTCGCTCGCCAAGCTCTACCTTTCGTGGGACAAGGTGCAGAAGCGCGAGCTGCTCGACGGCTACGTCCGCCGGATCATGGTCAACGAGAACAACTCGCTGTGGCGCCGGGCGTGGAAGCGCAAGGAGGTCACCACCGACGAGCTGCCCGAGCAGGCCCACGTGACCGACCGGCACGACCACGGTGAGCGGTCGGCGCTGTGGGACTTCGTGCAGACCCTGCCCCGCAAGCAGCGCGCGGTGATCGTGCTCCGCTACTACGAGGACCTCACCGAGGCCGAGGTCGCCGACATCCTCGGCATCTCGGTGGGCACCGTGAAGTCGCAGGCCAGCCGTGCGCTGGCGTCGATGCGGCAGCGCGTGCACACGCAGCCGATGCTCGCCCGGGACGGGGAGGAGGAACGATGAACGACTTCGACGAGAGAGACCTGCTGACGCGCGAGCTGCGCGACCGCTCCCAGGACGTGGGCGGCCACCCGCTCGGCCTCGACCACGTCCGCACCCGGGCCCGCAGAATCCAGCGCCGCCGCAACGCGGTCGCCGGCACCGTGGCCGCGGTGGTGCTCGCCGTCGCGGTCCCCACCGCGCTCTCGGTGACCGACGCGACCAGGAACGGCGCTCCGCCCCCGGCGGACCAGCCGACCCCCTCGGTCACCGAGACACCGACGCCCGGGCCCGACGGGACCTTCCCGCTCAGCATCAAGGACCTGCCGCGCGGCGCGGAGCCCGGGGTGAGCTACGTGCTCAACGCCGAGAAGACGCTGGTCACGCCGGACGGGCCGGTGGACCTGCCGGAGGCGTACTCCCAGATCACGCCGTACCTCGACGGCTGGCTGGCGCTCGCCGGCGGGGAGAACGGTTACGAGAACGTCTTCCTCGACGCCGACATGGACGTCGAGCGGACCACGCTCGGCGGGGCGGGCATCGTCCCCAACGCGGACGGCACCCGCGTCCTCTACTCCGAGCGCGACTTCAACGTCGCCGGCCGCACCGTCGTGGTCGACGCGCCGAGCGAGCCCGGCTACGAGCGGGAGCCGATCAGCTGGGACGCGCCACGAGGCAGCACGGTCGCACCGGTCGGCTTCGCCGGCGAGGACACCGTCGCCTTCTCGACCGAGGACGGCGAGCTGTTCCTCGGGGTGGACGACGCCGACCCGCACACCGTCCCGCTCCAGGGGTTCCTGGGGATCTCGGCCGCCTCCGAGGCGAACGGCCTGGTCGCCGGCATGGTCTCCTACGACGACATGGAGGGCGCGGGCTGCTACGGGGTGCTGGACCCCGCCGTCAGCACGACCGACACGGTGTGGGACACCTGCGACTACGCGCTGTTCGAGTTCAGCCCCGACGGCAGGTTCGTCATCGCGGGCCCCCCGCAGTTCGACGGGTACGGCCCCTCGGGCCTCGCGGTCCTCGACGCCGCGAGCGGCGACCCGGTCGTGGAGTTCAGCCCCTCCGCGAAGCGCACGGTCACCGCGGTCAGCAACGCCGTCTGGGAGGACTCGGACACGGTCCTGGCGCTCGTCGTGGAGGGCGACGAGACGCGGATGGTGCGCGCGGAGCTCGACGGCCGGCTCGAGGCGGTCACCGACACCTACTCGATCGGGATGAACCTGCCGCTCTGGTTCGCGGACCGCCCGCGCTCCTGAGCCCGGCCGCGGCTGTCGCCCAGGGTTCTGCCGGTCACACCACCACGGTGGTGACCGGCAGGCTCGAGTCGGCGGGCAGGTCGAGCGCCGAGGGCCGGCGGCCGCGGGCCACCAGCTCGGAGCCGAGCGCGGCGACCATCGCGCCGTTGTCGGTGCACAGCCCCGGACGCGGCACCCGGACCCGGATCCCCTTCGCGGCGGCGCGCTCCTCGGCGAGCACCCGGAGCCGGGAGTTCGCCGCGACGCCGCCCCCGATGAGGATGTCGTCGATGCCGTGGCGGACCGCGGCGTCGACCGCCTTGCGGGTGAGCACGTCGCAGACCGCCTCCTGGAACGACGCGGCGACGTCGGCCACCGGCACCGGCTCGCCGGACCGCTCGCGGGCCTCCACCCAGCGCGCGACGGCGGTCTTCAGGCCGGAGAAGGAGAAGTCGAAGCGGTGCCGCTCCAGGTCGCGGCCGGAGGTGAGACCGCGCGGGAAGTCGATGGCGACGCTGCTGCCCGACCGGGCCGCCCGGTCGACGTGCGGGCCGCCGGGGAACGGCAGCCCGAGCAGCCGGGCGACCTTGTCGAAGGCCTCCCCCGCCGCGTCGTCGATGGTCGCGCCGAGCGGCTCGACGCCGGTGGTCACGTCGGAGACCTTCAGCAGCGAGGAGTGCCCGCCGCTGACCAGCATCGCCACGCACGGCTCCGGCAGCGGCCCGTGCTCGAGCTGGTCGACCGCGACGTGCGAGGCCAGGTGGTTGACGCCGTACAGCGGCTTGCCGAGGCCGAGCGCGAGCGCCTTCGCCGCCGCCACCCCGACGAGCAGGGCGCCCGCGAGACCGGGGCCGCTGGTCACGGCGACCGCGTCGACCTCGTACAGCTTGATCCCGGCGGTCTCGCAGGCCCGCTCGATCGTGGGCACCATCGCCTCGAGGTGCGCCCGGGAGGCGACCTCGGGGACGACGCCGCCGAAGCGGGCGTGCTCCTCCACGCTCGAGGCCACCGCGTCGGCGAGCAGGGTGTGCCCGCGCACGATCCCCACACCGGTCTCGTCGCACGAGGTCTCGATGCCGAGCACCAGCGGTCCGTCGGTCACTGCCATGTCCTCATTCTCTCCCGCCGAGCCGCAGCTGCATCACCGCGGCGTCGGTGCCGTCCTTGTAGTAGCGCGGGCGCCGGCCGATCTCCGCGAACCCCTCGCGGGCGTAGAACGCGCGCGCCCCGTCGTTGGCCGCGCTGACCTCGAGCAGCATCCGCTCGGCGCCGGCCTCCGCCGCCCGGTCGCGTACGGCGGCCAGCAGCCGTGATGCGAGCCCCTCCCGGCGCCGTGCGGGGTGCACCGCGATCCGCAGCAGGTCCACGACCTCCCCGCCGCGCGCGGTGCAGGCGTAGCCGAGCAGGGTGTCGCCCTCGACCGCGACGACGGCCTCCCGGTCCTCACCGGCGAGCTCGCCGACCACGACGGGCAGCGGCCAGGCGTCGACCCCGAACAGGTCCCGCTCGAGCGCGGCGACGCCGGCCGCGTCCCGCGAGGTGGCGTCGCGCAGGATCACGAGACCCGCTTGGGCTTGTGCGGCTCGGCGATGTCGGGACGGCGCAGGTACAGCGGCTCGGGGTCGAGCAGCTCCGCGCGCTCGTCGGCGACCACTCGCGCGAGCACCGCGGCGCTCGGGTGCTCGGGGCCGCGGGCGTCGGGGAACGCGTCGGGGTAGAGCAGCGCGCCGCGCCCCACGACCGGGCCGTCGGTCGCGACGGTGGCGGGCTTGACCACCTCGGGCCCGTCGAGCCGGCGGCCCTCGGCGTCGTACGACGCCCAGTAGACCTCCTTGCGGCGGGCGTCGGTGGCCACGTGGAACGGGCCGGCCACCGTGCCGTCGTCGACCGCGGCCGCGGCGAGCACGTCGAGCGTGCACACGCCGTACACCGGGATCTCGAGCACCGAGGCGAGCGTGCGTGCGGTGACCAGGCCGACCCGGAGCCCGGTGAACGGTCCGGGGCCGACGCCCACCGCGAGCGCGGTCAGGTCCTGGCGGACGAGGCCGGCCTCGTCGAGGACCGCCGCGATCTCGGGCGCGAGCAGCTCACCGTGGCGCATGGCGTCGACCATGGTCCGCTCGGCTACGACCCGCTCCCCGTCGAACAGCGCGACGGTGACGGCGGGGGTGGCGGTGTCGAAGGCGAGAAGCACGGGACGAGGTTACGCGAGCGCCTCACGCAGCCCCGAACCGATCCAGCGGGCGCCGACCGGCGTGAACCGGACGTGCCGGGGGTCGACGTCGTCGGCGTGGTCGCCGTCCCCGGGAGGTACGTCGTCGCCGCGGGCGCGGGTGAGGGAGACCTCGAGGCGGGTGTCCGCCAGACCCTCCGCGATCCCCTCTCCCCACTCGACCACGGTGACCGCCTCGTCGAGGGAGGTGTCGAGGTCGAGGTCGTCGAGCTCGTCGATGCCGCCGAGCCGGTAGGCGTCGACGTGGACCAGCGCGGGGCCGCCGACCAGCGACGGGTGCACCCGGGCGATCACGAAGGTGGGCGAGGTGACCCCGCCGCGGACCTGCAGCCCCTCGCCGAGGCCCTGGGTGAACGTGGTCTTGCCGGCCCCGAGGTCCCCGGTCAGGATCAGCAGGTCACCGGCGCGCAGCAACGTGGCCAGCCGTGCCCCGAGGGCGCGGGCCTCCTCGGCGGTGGTGGCCTCCTTCTCCACGGGCAGCGCCTTCGCCATGGTCACCGTGGTGCCCTCCCGGGACAGCTGGTCGTAGCCGAGGTGGCGCCAGAACCGGAGCGTCCCCGGCAGCTCGGTGCGCGCGGCGAGCCGGAGCCCGGCGTACCCGCGCTCCCGGGCCACCCGCTCGGCGGTGCCGACGAGCGCGCCGGCCACGCCCATCCGCTGGGCGTCGGGGTGCACCGCGACCCGGCGCAGGCCGAGCAGGTCGCCGCCGGTCTCGAGGAGCAGCGCCCCGACGGGCCGCCCACCGGCCTCCGCGAGCAGCCCGCCGTGGTCGGTGAGGACGCGGGCGACGCTCTCCTCGGTCTCGTCGGTGGCGGTCGAGGGCGGGTCGAGCGGGGTGCGGGCGCCGAAGCCGGCGTGGATCACCGACACCACCTCGGCGGCGCGCCCGGCGCCGACCTCGTGCACGGCGACGGCCCCGCTGACGAGGGAGCCGGCGTCCGCGTCGGGTCCGCCGACGCGCTCGTCGTACCGCTCGGTCCGTCCGGTCATGCCGACTGCGAGCCGGGCTGGTGGGCGTCGGCCGCGGCGACCATCCGCTCCAGGGCGGAGCTGACCTGGTCCGCGCGCTCCATGAGCGCCATGTGCCCGGCGTCGAGCACCTCGACGAGCTGGGCGCCGCGGATCCGCTCGGCCATCTTGCGGCTGTGCCCGATCGAGGTGATCACGTCGTCGGTGCCGCACACGATCACGGTCGCCACCTTCTCGAAGGCGTGCAGCACCGAGAACTTGTCGTGCAGGTCGAAGTTCGGGAAGAACTCCGCGAGCACCTCGAAGGGGGTCTGCGCGAGCATCTCGTCGACGAACTCGACGTAGGACGCGGGCACCTCGGTGCCGAACGCGAACTTGCCGGTGACCAGGAAGCCGACGTCGGAGCCGGTACGGCGGGCGCCGTCCACGAGCCCGGGCGCCCGCGCGAGCAGGGCCATGGCGCGCGGGGTGATCTGGCGCATGATCCGGTCGGGCAGCAGCGGGTGGAGCACCTTGTGGGTGCGCAGCCCGCCCGCGGCGGTGGAGATCAGGCCGACCCCGACGACCCGCTCGCCGAACAGCTCGGGCTCCTGCTCCGCCAGCGCCATGACCGTCATCCCGCCCATGGAGTGGCCCACGAGCACGACCGGGCCGTCGGGGACGAGCTCGTCGAGCACCGTCTTCAGGTCCCGGCCGAGCTGCTCGATCGTGGCGTGGTGCTTCGTGGAGCGGCCGGAGCGGCCGTGCGAGCGCTGGTCGTAGAAGACCATCCGCCGGCGGCCGCGGAAGTGGGCGCGCTGGAAGTGCCAGCAGTCCAGGTTGAGCGCGTAGCCGTGCACGAAGACCAGCGTCGGCTCGACGGAGGCACCCGGCGCACCGCCGGCGACGTCCGGGTCGACCTCGTCCACCTCGGCGTGCAGCCGGACCCCGTCCTCGGTCTCGACGACGACGGGGTCGGAGCGCAGCGCGCCGAAGTCGTCGCCCTCCTCGCCGGTGCGGCGGCGGCCGACGAGCTTGCGCTCCGCGACCGCGCCGGCCACCGCGGCGGCGGCCACCGTGCCGACGGCGGCGGCGCCGAGGGCGGCCAGCCGGCGCCTGCGCGAGCTCATGTGCCCTCCCCGTACGAGCCGACGAGGCCGGTGGGGGTCTCGGGGCTGTCGGGCTTGCCGACGTACCTGCGCTGCATGCGTCCTCCGATGCGGGTGACGATCTCGTAGCTGATGGTGCCGCAGGCCTCGGCCCAGTCCTGCGCGGTCGGCTCTCCCGCGTCGCCGGGCCCGAACAGCACCACCGGGTCGCCGGCCTGCGCGTCGGAGTCCCCGAGGTCGAGCACGAACTGGTCCATGCAGACCCGGCCGGCGATGGTCCGCCGACGGCCGGCCGCGAGCACCTCGGCGCGGGAGGACGCGTGCCGGGGCACCCCGTCGCCGTACCCGGCCGGGACCACGCCGAGCGTGGTGTCGTGCGCGGTCACGTAGCTGTGCCCGTAGGACACGCCGGATCCGGCACGGACCTCCTTGACCATCGCGAACCGGCCCTGCACGGTCATCGCCGGGACCAGGCCGAGCTCGGCCGACGTGCTGACCTCGGGGACCGGGGAGAGCCCGTACAGCGCGATGCCGCACCGGACCAGGTCGAACCGGGCCGAGGGCCGGGTGAGCGCGCCGGCGGAGTTGCACAGGTGCCGCACCTCGGGGGTGAGGCCGGACCGCTCGGCGAGCTCGACGGCCCAGCGGAAGACGGCCTCCTGCGCGGCGTTGGCGGGATGGTCGGGCTCGTCGCTGCAGGCGAAGTGGGACCAGACCCCGGTGACGGTGACCTCGCCGGAGCGCTCGGCCTCGACGGCGGCGAGCACCAGGTCCGGCCAGTCCTGCTCGGTGGAGCCGCCGCGGGACAGGCCGGTGTCGACCTTGAGCTGGACCCGGGCGGGCGTGCCCAGCTCCCGGGCGGCGTCGCGGATCTCGTCGAGCTCGGCGACGGAGTAGGCCGTGACGTCGACCGCCGCCGCGACCGCGGGCCGGTAGTCCTCGCCGGGCACCGCGAGCCAGGTCAGCACCCGGCCGGTGTCGCCGGCGGCGCGCAGCGCGAGGGCCTCCTCCATGACCGCGACCCCGAGCCACTCGGCACCGGCCTCCCGGGCGGCCCGGGCGACCTCGGTCATCCCGTGGCCGTAGCCGTCGGCCTTGACCACGGCCATCAGCGCGCGGCCGCCCACGGCGTCGCGCAGCGTGGCGACGTTGTGCCGGACCGCGTCGAGGTCGACCACGATCTCGGCGCGCGGTGGAGACGGGGCAGGGGTGCTCATGACGGGGTACATCCTCCCACCGTCGCGGCGTCAGACGTGGGAAGGGGCGAGCAGCGCCCGGCACACGGTCGGCACCGCGGCCGCGACGTCGGGTGCGGTCACCGGTCCGCCGGCCCCGGCGGTCGCCGCGGCGGCGCCGTGGAGCCACGACCCGACGGCCCCCGCGTCGAACGGCGTCAGGCCGGCCGCGAGCAGCGCCCCGCACAGCCCGGCGAGCACGTCCCCGGACCCGGCGGTCGCGAGCCAGGGCGGCGCCACCGTGGTGACCGCGACCCGCCCGCCGGGCTCGGCTACCAGCGTGTGCCGGCCCTTGAGGAGTACGACGGCCGCGAACCGTTCCGCGGCGGCGCGCGCGTGCCGGAGCGGGGCGGCCTCGACCTCGGCGCGGTCCACGCCGAGCATCCGGGCCAGCTCACCGGCGTGCGGGGTGAGCAGCGCCGGCACGTCGAGCGGGCCGTCCACCGCGGCGAGGCCGTCGGCGTCCACCACGAGCGGGACCCCGTCCGCGCGGGAGCGCGCGAGGGCCTTCGCCGCGTCGGCGCCTCCGCCGGACCCGACCACCCACGCCTGGACCTGCCCGGCGCCGACCACGACCTCCGGGTGGCAGGCGTGGACCAGGGCGTCGGCTCCCCCGTCGTACCGGACCATCCCGACCAGCCCGGTGGAGGCGCCGGACACGCAGAGCACCCCGGCGCCCGGGTACTGCGCCGACCCGGCGCGGACGCCGACCACGCCGCGGGTGTACTTGTGGCCCGCGGCGTCGGGGACGGGCAGCAGCGCCGCGACGTCGGAGGCCTGGAGCGCGAGGACCGGGGCGGGCGGCAGGTCGAGGCCGATGTCGACGAGGTGGACCGCCCCGCACGCGCGGGCGGCGGGGTCGACGAGGTGTGCGATCTTGTGGGTGCCGAAGGTGACGGTGACCGCGGCCTCGACGTGCGGGCCGGCGACCTCGCCGGTGTCGACGTCCACCCCTGAGGGCACGTCGACCGCGACGACCGGGACGCCGCGCAGGTGCTCGACGACGGCGACGGCGTCGGGACGCAGGCCGCCCTGGCCTCCGATCCCGACGATCCCGTCGACGACCACGTCGGGCAGGTGCGCGCCCGCGACGTCAGCGACCACGCGGCCGCCCTCCGCGAGCAGCGCGGCCAGGCCGCGGCGGTGCACCGTGTCCCCGCCGAGCAGGAGCGCCTCCACGCCCGCGCCGCGGCGGGCGAGCGCCGCGCCGGCGTACAGCGCGTCGCCGCCGTTGTCGCCGGAGCCGACGAGCAGCAGGACCCGGCGGCCGTAGCCGCCGCCGAGGAAGTCGAGGACCGCGAAGGCCAGGCCGGAGGCCGCGCGCCGCATGAGCGTGCCCTCGGGAAGGGCGTCGAGGAGGAGTCCCTCGGCGGCTCGGACCTGCTCGACGGTGTGCGCGTTCCGCATCAGCCCACCCTAGACCGGGTCGTCCGTACCAGCGTGCGCCATGGCGCGCGCTCCTCCGGACGACCGGGACCCGGTCAGTCCTCCAGGACGACGACGGCGGAGGCGATCCCGGCGTCGTGCGACAGCGAGACGTGCACGCTGCGCACCCCGAGCTGCTCGGCCCGGGCCAGCACGGTGCCGCGGATGTCGAACTGCGGGTCCCCGGTGGCCTCGCTGACGATCTCGGCGTCGAGCCAGTGCATGCCGACGGGGGCGCCGAGCGCCTTGGCGAGCGCCTCCTTCGCCGCGAACCGGGCGGCCAGCGAGGCGAGGGGCCGGGACCGCTCCTGCTCGGTGAACAGCCGCTCGCGCAGCGCCGGCGTGCGCTGCATCGTCTCGTCGAACCGGCCGATGTCGACCACGTCGATGCCGACGCCGAGGATCACGGTGCGGTCCCCGCTACTCGACCGTGACGGACTTGGCGAGGTTGCGCGGCTGGTCCACGTCGAGCCCCTTGTGCGCGGCCAGCTCGAGCGCGAACAGCTGCAGCGGGATGACGGACAGCAGCGGCTGCAGCAGGGTGGGGACCCTCGGCAGCCGGATGAGCACGTCGGCGTACGGCTCGACCACCGCGTCGCCCTCCTCGGCCAGCACGATCGTGCGTGCGCCGCGGGCCCGGACCTCCTGGATCCCGCTGATCATCTTGTCGTGCAGGAAGTCGCGCCCGCGCGGGGGCACCACGCAGAACACCGGCAGCTGGTCCTCGACCAGGGCGATCGGGCCGTGCTTGAGCTCGCCGGCCGCGAACCCCTCGGCGTGGATGTAGGCGAGCTCCTTGAGCTTCAGCGCCCCCTCGAGCGCGACCGGGTAGCCCACGTGGCGGCCCAGGAACAGCACCGAGCGGGAGTCGGCGAGCCGGCGGGCGAGCCCGTAGATCTCCTCGGCCCGGTCGAGCACCTGCTGGATCTTGTCGGGGACGTGCTGGATCTGGTCGACCACCTGGGCGATCTCGTCGCCGTACCGGGTGCCGCGGACCTGCGCCAGGTAGAGCCCGAGCAGGTAGCAGGCGACGAGCTGGGTGGTGAAGCCCTTCGTCGAGGCGACCCCGATCTCCGGGCCGGCGTGGGTGTAGATCACCGCGTCGGACTCGCGCGGGATCGTGGAGCCGTTGGTGTTGCAGATCGCGAGCACCTTGGCGCGCTGCTCGCGGGCGTGCCGGATCGCCATCAGCGTGTCGGCGGTCTCGCCGGACTGGCTGATCGCCACCACCAGGGTGGACCGGGTCAGGATCGGGTCGCGGTAGCGGAACTCCGAAGCGAGCTCCACCTCGCAGGCGATCCGGGTCCAGTGCTCGATCGCGTACTTCGCGACCATGCCGGCGTAGAACGAGGTGCCGCTCGCGATCACGATGATCTTGTCGACCTCACGCAGCTCCTCCTCGCTGATCCGGATCTCGTCGAGCTGGAGGGCGCCGTTCTCGTCGTGGCGGCCGAGCAGGGTGTCGGCGACGGCGCGCGGCTGCTCGAAGATCTCCTTGCGCATGAACCAGTCGTAGCCGTCCTTCTCCGCCGCGGAGAGGTCCCAGTCGACGTGGTACGGCGTCGCGTCCGCCGGCGCGCCGTGGAAGTCGGTGACCTCGACGCCCTCGCGGGTGATCGTGACGACCTGGTCCTGGCCGAGCTCGAGGGCTTCGCGCGTGTGCTCGATGAACGCGGCCACGTCGGAGGCGAGGAAGTTCTCGCCGTCGCCGACGCCCACGACGAGCGGGGAGTTGCGGCGGGCGGCGACGACCCGGTCGGGGTCCTCCCCGTCCACGGCGACGAGGGTGAACGCGCCCTCGAGGCGGCGGCACACGCGCTGCATGCCCTCGGTGAGGTTCACCCCGCCGGCCAGCTCGACCTCGAGCAGGTGGGAGGCCACCTCGGTGTCGGTCTCGGAGAGCAGGTCGTGCCCTGCGTCCTCGAGCTCGGCGCGGAGCAGGGCGAAGTTCTCGATGATCCCGTTGTGCACCAGGGCGACCCGACGGCGCTGGCCGAGGTGCGGGTGCGCGTTGCGGTCGTTGGGGGCGCCGTGGGTGGCCCAGCGGGTGTGCCCGATGCCGGTCGTGGCCTCCGGGAGGGGGTTGTCGGCGAGCGCCTTGTCGAGGTTGGCCAGCTTCCCGGCCCGCTTGTCCGAGGCGATGCTGCCGGCATGGACCAAGGCGATTCCGGCCGAGTCGTAGCCGCGGTACTCGAGGCGCCGGAGCCCCTCGACCACGACGCCCTGCGCCTGCTTCGGTCCCACGTATCCCACGATTCCGCACATGGGCCACACCTTACCGGCGGCCGATCGTCCCGCCTGCCGCGCAACGGCGGCACGTGACGGGGCTCTCGGCCCGCCCTCCCCGCTCGCCCCGGTGTGAGGAACAATGCCGGGCATGCCCCCTGCCCCGCACAACGGCGGCGACCGCGAGTCCTCGCCGTACGTCGAGCTCGACCGCGACGCCTGGGCCGCCCTCGGGGCCGCCACGGAGCAGCCGCTCTCGGCCGACGAGATCGAGCGGGTCCGCGGTCTCGGCGACGAGCTGGACCTCGACGAGGTGCAGCAGGTGTACCTGCCGCTGTCGCGTCTGCTCAGCCTCTACGTGAAGAGCGCCGGCGAGCTGCACCGGGCCCAGGAGGAGTTCCTGGCCAGGCCGCACCCGCCCCGGACGCCGTTCGTGATCGGGCTCGCCGGGTCGGTGGCCGTCGGCAAGTCGACCACCGCCCGGGTGCTGGCGCAGATGCTCGCGCACTGGCCCGAGCACCCCTCGGTCTCGCTGGTCACCACCGACGGCTTCCTCTACCCCAACGCCGAGCTCCAGCGCCGCGGCCTGCTCGGCCGCAAGGGCTTCCCCGAGTCCTACGACCGCAAGGCGCTGCTCCGCTTCGTGATGGACATCAAGTCCGGCAAGGACGAGGTGGAGGCGCCGACGTACTCCCACCTCGTCTACGACGTGCTGCCCGACGAGAAGGTCGTGGTGAAGCGCCCCGACATCGTGATCATCGAGGGCCTCAACGTGCTCCAGCCGGCACGGGTGCGCGAGGATGGCCGCACCGGGCTCGCGATCAGCGACTTCTTCGACTTCTCCGTGTACGTCGACGCCGCCACCGGCGACATCCGCCGCTGGTACACCGACCGGTTCCTGCGGCTGCGCGAGACCTCCTTCCGCAACCCCGCCTCGTACTTCGCCCGCTACGGCGACCTCTCCGAGGACGAGGCCGTCGCCGAGTCCCGGCGGATCTGGGACACCATCAACGGGCCGAACCTGGAGCAGAACGTGCAGCCCACCCGGAGCCGCGCGACGCTGGTGCTCCGCAAGGACGCCGACCACTCGGTGCGCTACGTGCGCCTGCGGAAGCTCTGACCCGGTGACCACCGCCCGCACGGTCCCGGTGACCACCGAGATGGACGGCGACGAGCTCGACGCCGGGGACGCCTGGCGGGTGGCCCGGCGGGTGGGGTTCCGCCGGCTGGCGGTGAGCTCGTTCGTCCGGTTCCGCTACGGCGACGGCTTCAGCCACAGCCGGGCGCTCGCGCTCCAGGCGGCGCTGGCCGTCGTCCCGTTCCTGCTCGCGCTGACCGGGCTCGCCGCGGACATCGACTCCGAGCGGCCCTCGCGGGTCGTGGCCCGGACCATCGAGTCGGTCTCCCCCGGGTCGGGGCAGCAGGACGCGCTGGCCGGCGCGGTGGTCGGCGAGGCCTCCAGCGAGGAGGCGGGTGAGATCGCGCTCGGCTTCGGCCTGGTCTTCGCGCTGGTGTCGATGACCACCGCGATGGCGCAGGTGGAGCGCGGCACCAACCGGATCTACGGGATCCGGCGCGACCGCAAGGCGCCGGCGAAGTACGGCCGGGCGGCGGTGCTGACCGGCCTGCTCGCGCTGCCGGTGGGGCTGGGCTTCCTGCTGCTGGTCACCGGCGGCGCGTTCGCGCGGGCGATGGCCGCCGACTACGGGTGGAGCGACCGGGCCGTGCTGGTCTGGAACCTCGCCCGCTGGCCGGCGGGCCTGGCCCTGCTGGTGCTGGCGATCGCGGTGGTCCTCGACCACGTCCCGCGCCGCCGCCAGCCGTCCCTGTCCTGGCTCGCGCTCGGCTCCGGGGTCGCGGTCACGCTGAGCATGACCGCCACCGGCCTGCTCGCCGCCTACGTGCACACCGCCGACTCCTTCGGGAGCATCTACGGTCCGCTCGGCGGCGTCTTCGCGCTGCTGCTGTGGGCGCTGCTCACCTCGATGGCGCTCTTCTACGGCGCGGCGGTGTGCGCGCAGCTCGAGGCGTGCCGGGCCGGGGACGAGGAGCCGTCGTACGACGACCCCGGCCGGCCGCACCACCACGAGGTCGAGGACGACTGACCCGCGGCGCCGCGGAAATCCGGATGCCGCGACACCGGACGCTCCCTACCCTTCTCGGCATGGAGATCCGCAGCGTCGACGTGCACGACGACACCGAGTTCCACGCCTTCCACGAGATCGTGGAGGCGGCGTCGCGCCACGAGCGGCCGCTGGCCACGCTGTGGAGCGAGCAGGAGGCCGCGGTCATGTTCCGCCAGCACGACGGCGTCATGAGCTGGGAGGCCCACGGCGTCTTCGAGGACGGCGTGATGGTGGGCGCCGCGCACGCGCTCTTCCCGCTCCACGACAACCTCGACAAGGTTTACTTCGAGGTGCACGTCGCACCGGGTGACCGGGGCCGCGGCTACGGCAGCGCGCTGGTCGGGCACGTCGTCGACCGGGCCCGCGACCGGGACCGCACCGTGCTGGTCGGCGAGTCCCACTTCCCCGCGGACGCCGACGAGTCCCACCCCCACCGGCGGTTCGCCGCCAAGCACGGCTTCGACCTGGCCAACACCGAGATGCACCGGGTCCTCGAGCTGCCCGTCGACGACGCGCTGCTCCGGAAGTGGGCCGAGGAGGCCGCCGCGCACCACGAGGGGTACGCCGTGACGACGCACGTCGGCGGGCCGCCCGAGGCTCTGCTGCCGTCGTACGTCCACCTGCTCAACCAGCTCGCCCTCGACGCACCGACCGGCGACATCGACTTCGAGGAGGAGGCGCTGACCGTCGCTGCCTACCGGGCCCGGCTGGAGCGGACCCGCGCGCAGGGCCGGACGCTGTACGTGACCGTGGCGACCGTCGGGGAGGGCGACGCCGCCGAGGCCGTGGCGCACTCGGTGCTGGTCGTCCCCGCCGCCGGCGTCGACGAGCCGAACGTCTACCAGTGGGCGACCCTGGTCCGCCGGGACCACCGGGGGCACCACCTCGGGATGGCGACCAAGGCGCACAACCTCCGCGCGGTCCAGCGGGCACACCCGGACCGTCGCCGCGTGCACACCAGCAACTCGGAGGTGAACGGGCCGATGGTCGCGATCAACGAGCGGATCGGCTTCCGGCCCGTGGAGGTCAACGCCGAGTTCCTGCGGAGGATCGGCTGAGGGAGGTCCGCGGGTTCGACGGGCCCGACGACCCGCTCAGCCGAGGGTGCGCTGGTACTCCCCCAGCCGCTCCACCGGGCGGAAGCCCATCGCCTCGTTCACCGCGATCATGTGCCGGTTGACCTCGGCGTTGTAGGTGACGAGCAGGGCCAGGTCGGCACGTTCGCGCTGCAGCCACAGCAGGTTGTGCGCCTTGGTCGCCTGACCCAGCCGGCGCCCGCGGTGCTCGCGCAGCACCAGGGTGCCCCACTGGTAGACCCGTCCCGGGTCGTGCGCCGGCACCGCGACCTCCGAGAACGCCACCACCGTGCCGTCGGGCGCGATCGCGACGGTGGTGTACTTCGTGCGCCCGGACGCCGCGAAGACCTCCTCGTCGGCCCGGATCCGGGCCGCGTCGAAGACCTCCGGCTCCACGTCGAGCTCGCCCGTCGGCGCCTCGGTCTGCACCGCACCGACCAGCGCCCCGAACGGCTCGACGATGTCCTCGGGAACGGGTCCGGCGAACTGACGGATCCGGTAACCGGCGTGCCGGGGCGCTGCCTCGTCGGCCAGCCGCTGCAGCATCCGCTCGTCGGCCGGCAGGTCCAGGACCCGCATCACGTTGCCGAGCGCGAAGGTGAAGCCACGGTGCAGCAGGAAGTCCGCGTGGGGGTGGCCGCTGCCGTCAGCCGCCCCGGCGTACGGCGTCGCCGCCTCGGACCGCAGCGTTCGGCGGCCGTGCTCCCGTGCGACGCCCTCGAGGTGCTCGAGCATCCGCGAGCCGTGGCCGCGGCCCCGGTGGGCGGGGTGGGTGTGCACCTCGACGTCGGCCGCGTGCAGGTTGTCCATCAGCGGCAGCCCGAGCAGCCCGGTGGTCACCAGCGTCCCGTCGACGTGCCCGGAGAAGCCGAGGCTGCGCGAGCCGGGCCGGTCGGCGGTGAGGTCGGCGCGCATCTCCTCCAGCATCCAGGGCGTGCTGTACGCCCGGCCGGCCACGTGGGCCGCGTGGTACGCCGCGTGCCAGGCCGCCATCGCCGCCGGGTCCGCGGCGTCGAGCGGGGTGATCTCCAACTGTCCCATCACAGGCTCCTCTGCAGCGTGGCACCGCCCGGCGACGGGCCGTCTAGAGCTCGAGCTGCGTCCGGACCACGCCGGCGAGCCGGTCGGCCACCGCCTGGGCCTGGTCGGCGCTCTCCGCCTCGACCATCACCCGGACCAGCGGCTCCGTGCCCGACGGGCGCAGCAGCACCCGGCCGCTCTCCCCGAGCTCCGCCTCGGCCTCGGCCACGGCCGCCGCGAGCAGCGCGTCCTCGTCGGTCCGGGCCTTGTCGACACCGGTGACGTTGACCAGCACCTGCGGCAGCCGGGTCATCACGCCGGCCAGCGCGGCCAGCGACGTGTTCTTCTCGGCCATCCGGGCCAGCACGTGCAGGGCGGTGAGGATGCCGTCGCCGGTGGTGGCGTGGTCGCTCATGATCACGTGCCCGGACTGCTCCCCGCCGAGGGAGTAGTGCCCGGCCTTCATCATCTCGAGGACGTAGCGGTCCCCGACCTTGGTCTGACGGACCCCGACGCCCTCGCGGCGCATGGCCTGCACGAAGCCGAGGTTGCTCATCACGGTGGCGACCACGGTGTCGGCGTGGAGCGTGCCGGCGTCGCGCATCGCGAGCGCCAGGATGGCCAGGATCTGGTCGCCGTCGACGACGTTGCCCTCGTGGTCCACGGCCAGGCAGCGGTCGGCGTCCCCGTCGAGAGCGAAGCCGACGTCGGCGCCCCGCTCGACGACGGCCCGCTGGAGCACGCCGAGGTGCGTGGAGCCGCAACCCTCGTTGATGTTGAGCCCGTCGGGCTCGGCGCAGATCGCGACCACCTCGGCACCGGCGTCGCGCAGGGCGCGGGGCCCGGCCTCGGACGCGGCGCCGTGGGCGCAGTCGAGGACGACCCTGATCCCGTCGAGGCCCCGGGGCAGAGTCTCGGTGAGGTGCTTGGCGTAGAGGTCGACCGCGGAGTCGAAGGGCCGCACCCGGCCCACGCCGGCGCCGGTCGGCCGGTCCCAGGGCTCACGCAGCCGCTTCTCGATGGCGATCTCGATCGCGTCGTCGAGCTTGACCCCGCCCCGGGCCAGGAACTTGATGCCGTTGTCGGGCATCGGGTTGTGGCTGGCGGAGAGCATCACGCCCAGGTCGGCGCCGAGCTCGGCGGTCAGGTACGCGACCCCCGGGGTGGGCAGGACCCCGAGCAGGAGCACGTCGACACCGGCCGACGCGAGACCGGCCACGACCGCGGCCTCGAGGAACTCCCCCGAGACGCGGGTGTCGCGGCCGACAACGGCAACGGGCCGGTGTCCGTTGAAGACACCGGCCTCGCCGAGTACGTGTGCTGCGGCGACCGACAGGTCCACGGCGAGCTCGGCGGTCAGCTGACCGTTGGCGAGACCGCGGACACCGTCGGTGCCGAAAAGACGTCCCACGAGAGACGCGGGCGTCAGCGCTTGCTGAACTGGGGCGCCTTGCGGGCCTTCTTCAGACCGGCCTTCTTGCGCTCGATCACGCGGGCGTCGCGGGTGAGCAGCCCGGCCTTCTTGAGCGACGGACGGTTCGCCTCGACGTCGATGGCGTTGAGCGCACGCGCCACACCGAGACGCAGTGCGCCGGCCTGGCCGGTGATGCCGCCGCCGTGGATGCGGGCGATCACGTCGAAGCGGTCCACCAGGTCGGTGTTCACGAAGGGCTCGTTCACGACCTGCTGGTGCAGCTTGTTCGGGAAGTAGTTGTCGAGCGGGCGTCCGTTGACGGTCCACTGGCCGGTGCCGGGGACGAGGCGGACGCGGGCGACGGCCTCCTTGCGACGGCCGGTCGCCGACGCGGGAGCAATGGTCGCCGGGCGGGCGGGAGCGTCCTCGGAAGGAGCGCTCTCGGAGCTGTAGGCGACGCCCTGCTCGTTGACCTCGTAGGTCTCCTCGGCGCTCTCGGTAGTGGTCTCAGCCACGGGTGTTCCTCACTTAAAACGACGGGTGGTGCTCGATCGGGAAGTTACTGGGAGACCTGGGTGATCTCGAAGGGCTTGGCCTTCTGCGCCTGGTGCGGGTGCTCCGGGCCGGCGTACACCTTCAGCTTCTTCAGCATCTGGCGGCCGAGGCGGTTCTTGGGGAGCATGCCCCAGACGGCCTTCTCGATGGCGCGGCGGGGGTGCTTGTCCAGCAGCTCACCGAACGGGGTGGACGACAGACCGCCCGGGTAGCCCGAGTGGCGGTAGGCCATCTTGGTGGTCTTCTTGTTGCCGGACAGGGCCACCTTGTCGGCGTTGATGATGATGACGAAGTCACCACCGTCAACGTGCGGGGCAAACGTGGGCTTGTGCTTACCGCGAAGCAGCGTCGCGGTCTGGACGGCGAGGCGTCCGAGCACCACGTCGGTGGCGTCGATGACGTGCCACTCACGCTGGATGTCAGCGGGCTTCGGGCTGTACGTACGCACGGATGTTTGCCTTCTCATCGAATCGGTAGTGGTGGAGCGGCTCGCGGTGCGAGCCAGGCGGCTCGCCGGTGGCGACGGGGTCAGACCTCGCCGGGTGCCACGCATACGACGTGCCGCGACCGTCAAGACTACCGGCGGTCCCGGCCCAGGGTCAAAACGGCCCCGGTTTCGCTCCGGGGACGCTTCGGGCATAAGTTAGGTAGGACTGACCAGTGTGACACCACAGTACGACGTCCCCCGGCGAGCACCTCACGAGCGGTGCCCGTCCCCGGGCCCCGAAACCAGCGAGGAGCCGACGTGACCGACAGTACGGCCACTGCTTCCACCCAGAACGCCGGCGCCACGTCCGGCGAGACCCTGACCGTCCGCGACAACCGCACCGGCCAGGAGTACGACGTACCGATCCTCGACGGCGCCGTGAAGGCCGCCGACCTCGGCAAGATCCGCACCGCCGAGGACGCCCCCGGCCTCGCGGTCTACGACCCCGGGTTCGTCAACACCGCCTCCTGCCGGAGCTCGGTCACCTTCATCGACGGCGACAAGGGGATCCTGGAGTACCGCGGCTACCCGATCGAGCAGCTCGCCGAGAAGTCGAGCTACCTCGAGGTGGCCTACCTCCTGATCCACGGCGAGCTGCCGACCAAGGACCAGTACGACACCTGGGCCCACGAGATCACCTACCACACGTTCGTCCACGAGAACGTGCGGAACTTCATGGAGGGCTTCCGGTACGACGCCCACCCCATGGGCATGCTGCTCGCCTCCGTCGGCGCGCTGTCGACGTTCTACCCCGAGTCGCGCAACATCTCCGACGCGGACAACCGGCACATGCAGATCGTCCGGCTCATCGCGAAGATGCCGACGCTGGGCGCCTGGGCCTTCCGTCACGCGCAGGGCAAGCCGTACGTCTACCCGGACAACGACCTCGGGTACGCCGCGAACTTCCTCGCCATGCTCTTCAAGATGAGCGAGCCGAAGTTCAGCGCCGACGAGCGCCTGGTCCGGGCCCTCGAGGTGCTGTTCATCCTGCACGCCGACCATGAGCAGAACGCCTCGACCAACGCGGTCCGCTCGGTGGGCTCGACCCAGGTCGACCCGTACTCCGCGGTGACCGCCGGCATCGGCGCGCTCTACGGCCCGCTGCACGGTGGCGCCAACGAGGCCGTGCTGCGGATGCTGCGCCGGATCGGCTCGGTGGAGAAGGTCCCCGAGTTCATCGAGGGCGTGAAGAACGGCAAGGAGCGCCTGATGGGCTTCGGGCACCGGGTCTACAAGAACCACGACCCGCGCGCCACGATCATCAAGAAGGCCTGCGACGACGTCTTCGAGGTCACCGGGGTCAACCCGCTGCTGAAGATCGCCGTCGAGCTGGAGAAGATCGCGCTCGAGGACGAGTACTTCGTCAAGCGCCGGCTCTACCCGAACGTGGACTTCTACAGCGGCCTGATCTACGAGGCGCTGCAGTTCCCGCCGGAGATGTTCACCGTGCTGTTCGCCATCCCCCGCACCTCGGGCTGGCTGGCGCAGTGGCTCGAGCTGGTGCAGGACCCGGAGCAGAAGATCGCCCGGCCGAAGCAGATCTACACCGGCCACCGCACGCGCGACTTCGTGCCGGCCGCGGAGCGCTGGCGCTGACCGTCTCGCGGTAGAACCCGGAGCACGGCACGAGGTCCGTCCCCGCACGTCGGGGGCGGGCCTCGTGCCGTGTCCGTGGGTCCCCCGAGGTCCGGCGACGTCCCCCGTCCGGCGACGAGTTCCGCCGCCGGGCGGACCTAGCCCGTGACGCCGGCGAGCGAGCGCGGCTCCGCGGCGATGTCGGCGAGCGACACGTGCGGGGACCGGGCCAGCATCGGCAACAGCAGGTCGTTCTCCTTGACCATGTGCGCCTCGAACACGTGCCGCAGCGCGTGCGCGGTGGCGGCCGCGTACACGGCGTCCACCGTGTCGTCGACCTCGGTCACCAGCCGCTGGATCATCTGGTGCTCGGCGAGCATCCCCTCGACCAGCAGGGTGCCGCGGGGGTCCGCGTAGCCCACCGGGTACAGCACCCGCTCCTCGGCCGCGGCGTGCGGCAGGAGCTCCGCGCGGCACCATGCGGTGAGCTCGAGCCGGACCGTGTCCACGTCCCCGGCGTGGGCGAGCGCGACGGCGGCGACCAGCGCCTCGACGTGACCGTCGAGGGTCGCGAGCATGCCGACGTGGTGCTCGGCCAGGGCTGCCGCGGCTTTCCGGTCACGTTCGAACGAGACGACTCGGGAGCGGGCCATGTCCCCCATTCAGTCCCGAACGACCCCACCGGAGACAGGGCCGAAGGTCCCCTGTCTCCGGTGGGGTGTCACCGCCGCACGAACACCGCGGCGGTCCGGCCCGGAACGGTGACCGCGCCGCCGGCCGCCGACGACCGCCGCACGACCGGGTCCGAGCCGGAGGTCTGGACCGGGTGCAGGGTCCACCCGTCGCCGACCGAGGACACGGTCTGCTCGCCCGGTGAGGCGTTGAGGACGACGAGCACGTCGCGCAGGGCCGGATCGGCGTCCTCGCCCGCGGTGTCGTCCACGTGCATCGCGACGACACCCGGCGCGGCCTGCGGGAACGACACCTTCTGCTGGATCGCGGCTGCGCTGCCGAGGCGGAACAGCGGTGTCGACATCCGGATCCGGAGCAGGTCCGCGGCCGCCGCGTGCGCGGCGTCCATGTCCTCGGCGCCGGGGCGCAGCGCCTCGTCGCCGAGCAGCGGCGCCATGTACTTCCACTTCGCGCCGTTGTCGGCCTCGGGCGGAAGGCCGGAACCGAAGGTGTTCTCCTGCCGGGTCCAGTCCACGCGGTTGAACCAGTCGCCGGAGTCGTAGGAGTTCCGGTCCAGCGACTTCGAGCGGAGGATGTCCGCGCCCGCGTGCCAGAACACGACCCCCTGGGAGAACGCGGTGGTCGAGAGCGCCAGGGTGTTCATCCGGACCCGGTCGCGCATCGACGTACCCGTGGGCAGCTTCATCGTCAGGGTGTCGAAGATCGTCTCGTTGTCGTGGGCGTCGACGTAGGTCACCGTCTCGCTGGGGTCCTCGGCGTAGCCGGCGGGCGACCCGTTGTAGTCCACCTCGCGGCCGGACACCTCACGTCCAGAGGAGTCGGTGAAGGTGAAGTCCGCCAGGTTCCCGGCCAGGCCGAGCTTGACCAGGTCCTGGGCGTGCAGCAGCCGCTCGCGCTGCTCCTGCTCGGTGCCGTTGACCGCCGCCCCGTTCGGGTCGGTGAACAGGCCCGAGGCGAAGCCCTGGACCCGCGGGTCCTCGTCGAAGGGCCCTCCCCCGCGCACGGCGTCGCGGAGCCGGTCGGAGAACGACCCGATCCCGGTGCCGCCGAGGTTGGCCTGGGTGGCCTGCTCGAAGCGGGCGTCGTCGGCGACCTCGCCGAAGTTCCAGCCCTCGCCGTACAGGTAGATGGCCTTGCCGTCGACGCCGTCGCGGCGCACGGTGAGCCGGTCGAGGGCGGCGCGGAGGTTGAGCATGTTCTGCTTCGAGTGGTGGCCCATCAGGTCGAAGCGGAAGCCGTTGACCTTGTACTCCCGCGCCCAGGTGAGCACGGAGTCGATCATCAGCTTCTCCATCATCGCGTGCTCGCTCGCGGTGTTCGCGCAGCACGTCGACGTCTCGACCGCGCCGGTCGCCGAGAGCCGGTGGTAGTAGCCGGGGACCACCTTGTCGAGCACCGACTTCGCGTCCTGGCCCGAGGCCGCGGTGTGGTTGTAGACCACGTCCATGACCACCTGCAGGCCGGCGCCGTTGAGGCCCTGGACCATCTCCCGGAACTCCAATGTGCGCCGCGTGCCCTCCGGGTCGGTGGCGTAGGAGCCGTCCGGCGCGGTGTAGTGCAGCGGGTCGTAGCCCCAGTTGAAGCCGTCCTTCCCGCGGACCTCGTCCACGCAGCGCTGCTGCTCCTCGGAGTCCGGGGCGTACGACGCGAGGTCACAGCCCGGCGTGGCCTGCTCGCCGCGACGCTCCTCGATGGTGGCGATGTCGAACGCCGGCAGCAGGTGCACGGTGTTCAGCCCCGCCTCCGCGAGCGTGCGCAGGTGGCGCATCCCGTCCGAGCCGGCGCGCGCGAAGGCGCGGTAGGTGCCGCGCTCCCCCGCGGGGACGGAGGTGTCGCCGATGGAGAAGTCGCGCACGTGCAGCTCGTAGACGTTGCGGTCCTCGTCCTGGGCGAGCCTCGGCGCCTGGAGCGCCGACCAGCCGCTCGGCTTCAGGGCCGGGTCGGCGAGGTCCGCGACGACCGAGCGTGCGGAGTTGGTGGTCAGCGCGACCGAGTAGGGGTCGGTGACCCGGTTCCGCTCGATCCCGCCGGTGGCCGGGGCGTAGACCTCGACCTCGTAGAGGTAGGAGGCGCCCTTCCACCCGGCGCGGCCGGGCGCGGTCCAGGACCCGTCCGGCCGGCGGTCCATCGGGACCCGCGCGGGCTCGGCGGCGCCGTCGGCCCAGACGAGCAGGTCGACGTCGCGGGCGGTCGGCGCCCACAGCGCGAACGACGGGACGCCGCGGGCCCAGGTCACCCCGAGGGCACGGTCGCGGGCGTCGCCGTACACGTCGTCGAGCACGCCCGGGACCTGCACCCCGGTGGCGTCGACGAGCAGCCCCGCCTCGTCGTACGACGCCACGGCGAGCTGGCCGCGGAGCATGTCCGGGACGAGCTTGCGGTCCTGGTCGGAGAGCCGGAACGCCTCGTAGTCCTCGAGGTGCGGGAAGTCGGCGAGCACGTCGGCCGGGAGACCCTGCGGGTCGTAGGTCAGCGGCACGGAGTCACCGCCGGTGACCGCCTCGGCGTCGACCGCCAGGTCGGCGTCCGGGGACCAGTGCAGCCGGTAGCGGCGGGCGGCCGGGTCGCTCACGTTCCACGCCACGATGCCCTCGCGCAGCCACTGCGCCTCCTGCTTCGACAGGTCCGGGCTGGCCCCCGCGGCTCGACTGGAGACGGTCAGCACGTGGCTGGCGACGTCGTACGAGAACAGCACCTGCACGCCGTCCGAGGGGACGTCGAAGTCGATGTTCGCTCCACCGGGCGCACCTCCTGCCCCGTAGTTCTCGTTCCACGACAGACCATGCGTGGCCTTCACCTGGTACGAGCCGGCCGGGAGCCGGGTCGTCGCGAACGTGAAGGTCCCGTCGCCGTCGGGGTCCTGGAGCCAGGCCGCCATGCACCCGGGGGTCCAGTCCGAGGGGCAGCCGAGCTCGTCCTGGAACGAGCCGGCGGCGGTGACGATCGGCCCCTCGGCGTCGGTGGTGGCGTAGTGGGTGGCGTGGTCGTAGTAGAACGAGACCGGTCCCCCGGCGGCGTCGAGCGGGATGTTCGCCCCGCCGGGCGCGCCGCCGGCGCCGTAGTTCTCGTCCCAGCCGCGGTCGATGGCGGCCTTGTACTCGTAGGTGCCGGCGGGCACGTCGACGGTGGCCTTCCACACCGAGTCGGCCGGGTCGAGGGACATCTGCGCCTCGTCACAGGCGGGCATCCAGTCCCCCGCGCAGCCGATCTCGCCGTTGTGCGAGCCGGGCATGGAGACCGCGGAGGGCTGGGTGACCGGGCCGCCACCGCCGGTGTCGCCGCCACCGCCGCCGGAGGCGGGCTTGCCGACCGTGGCGTAGGTCGAGGCGACCGACAGGTTGCCCGTGCTGTCCCGGAGCACCGCGCGGTACTCCAGCAGCGTGCCCTGCGGCAGGCCGGAGAGGTCGTGGAAGACGCGGTAGGGGGCGTTGTCGTCGGTGCCGAGCGCGGTCCAGTCGTCGGCCCCGGCGTGCCGCCAGGCGATGCTCACCTGGTTGAAGCCGCCCTCGGGGACGGAGACCGCCACCTCCTGGCGACCGCCGACGGTGCCGCCGGCGCTGGGGGTGCGGAAGTACGCGGCGGGCGCGGCCTCCCGCTCGGCGACGGTGCCGGCCGCGCGCAGCACGACCGCGGACAGCGGCGGGACGGTGACGTCGAGGCGGCCCTCCCGGTCGGACCTGGTGGACGTGCCGGTGGCCGGCCACACCTGCTTGAACGTGCCCCGCTCCATCAGGGTGCCGAAGGAGGCGCGCTGCTCCGTCGCGGCGTTGTTGACCGCGACGACGTACTCGCGGTTCTCCTCGGGCGAGATCCGGCTGAACGCGTAGATCCCGGCGCGGCCGCTCGCGTAGCGGTGCAGCTGGGCGCCGTCGGCCAGCGCCGGGTACCGCTCGCGGAGCGCGGCGAGCTCGGCGATCCGGCGGTACAGCGGGTGCGCGGTGTCGAAGTTGGCCTCCGCCGTGGTGGCGTCGGTGCCGATGAGGTCGTCGTCGTTGTACGACGGCACCCGGCTCGCGAACATGTCCTGCCGGGCGTCCTTGTCGCCGCCGTCGCCGGTGAAGCCCTGCTCGTCGCCGTAGTAGACGACCGGCTGGCCGCGGGTGAGGTACATCAGCGTGTGGGCGAGCTGGTCGCGGCGGAGCAGCTCGTCGCCGCCGGCGCCGCCGGCGAGGAACGAGCCGACCCGGCCCATGTCGTGGTTGCCGAGGAAGGTCGGCAGTGCGTAGGCGTTCGAGTCGGTGTCGGTGTAGTAGTCGTCCCCGGCGAAGAAGTCGCGCAGACCGGTGGTGGGCCTGCCCTGGGCGAAGCCGACCCCCGCGGACTGGAAGCCGAAGTCGAGCGTGGCGTCGAGCCGGCCGGTGGTGGTGTAGGTCGAGGTGACCTTCGGGTCGGCCTCGTAGACCTCGCCGAAGGCGAAGAAGTCGTCGTTGCCGACCCGTCGGGCCTCCTCGGCGATGGCGGGGGCGAACTCCTGCCAGAACTCCATGTTCACGTGCTTGACGGTGTCGATCCGGAAGCCGTCGATGCCGAAGTCGACCCAGCTTTTGTAGATGTCGGTCATCCCGTCGACGACCTCGGGCTTCTCGGTGAAGAGGTCGTCGAGGCCCACGAAGTCGCCGTACGTCGAGGACTCGCCGGCGAAGGTGGAGTCGCCCCGGTTGTGGTAGTTCGTCGGGTCGTTGAGCCAGGCCGGCTCCTTCACCGTGCGGTCGGCGTCGGTGCGGAAGACCGGCGTGTAGGGGAAGGAGGTCTCGGCGTCGAGCTCGGGGAAGGAGTCCCGGCCCGCGTGGTCGGCGTCGTCGAACTCCGTTCCCGAGGCGTCCCGGTAGGGCGAGGTCTCCTTGCTGACGTAGGAGTAGCGCTGCTCCTCGTAGTCGACGACGTCCGCGGTGTGGTTGGTGATGATGTCGAAGAAGACCTTGATCCCGCGGGCGTGCGCCTTGTCGATGAACGCCTCGAGCTCGGCGTTGGTGCCGAAGTGCGGGTCGATCCGGGTGAAGTCGGTGATCCAGTAGCCGTGGTACCCGGCCGAGGCGTTCTCACCGGTGCCCTGGACCGGGCGGTTCCGGAAGGACGGGGTCAGCCAGATCGCGCTGGTGCCGAGGCCCTCGATGTAGTCGAGCTTCTCGGTCAGGCCGGCGATGTCGCCGCCGTGGTAGAAGCCCTTGTCCTCGGGGTCGAGGCCGGTCGTGAGCCGGTCGCCCTCGAGGCCGCCGGTGTCGTTGCCGGGGTCGCCGTTGGCGAACCGGTCGGCCATCACGAAGTAGAAGTTCTCGCGCGACGTGGGCTGGCGCAGCGAGGTTCCGGCCAGGCGTTCGTCGGCCGGGGTGACCTCGCCGGACGGCTGCTCCGCCGGGGCGAACGCCACCGCGTGCGTGGCGTGGTCGTAGCTGAACCGGAGCGACGCGGCGTGCTCGAGGTGCAGCGGCAGGTTGGCGCTGCCGTCTCCCCCGCCGCCGTAGCTCTCCTCCCACGAACCGTCGAGGGCCACCTTGAGCTCGTAGCTGCCCGCCGGGACGGTGAAGACCGCGTCGTACGTCGTGGAGCCCGGCCCGTCCACGGGGCGCAGCCCGGTCGCCTCGCAGGCCGGCCGCCAGTCGCTCTCGCAGCCGAGCTCGTCCTGGAGCGACCCGACCAGGGTCACGCTCTGCGGCAGGTCGGTGTGGTCCGCCGCGGCCGGGCCGGCGGCGGCGACCGGGACGACCAGCGTGGAGGCGGCCACCAGCGCCGCGAGCGCCGCGGCGGGGGCCCGGGTGGGGCTGGGGGTGGGACGGGCCGTGCGAGGGGTGCGACGCAGCACGAGGGCTCCAGACATCCGAGGGGGAGGAACGTGACGAACCGGCTCGAACCAGGGTGAGCCGGACCACACTCAACACCATCCAGCAAGAATCTGACAACCCCTGCAAGGTCTTGCGACGTGTCTTTCAGGGGCGATGACCTTCGGCCCTGGCGACCCGGCGCGAGGTGGACGCACAGTCGGGGGAAGGATCCCGCGTCCACGCCAGGGGGAGAGCCCGATGAGACGTCTCGCGACCGCCCTGCTCACCGCCACGGCCGTGCTCGCCGCCCCCGCCGCGAGCGCCGACGTCGTCACGGGCACCGGCCAGGGCGAGGTGCTGCGCGGCACCCCCGCCGCCGACACGCTGCGGGCCCGGGGCGGCGATGACGTCGTCCGCGCCCTCGCCGGGGACGACGACCTGCTCGGCGGCGCCGGTGCGGACCGGCTCCGCGGCCAGCGCGACGACGACCGGGTGCACGGCGGACCCGGCGGTGACCGGCTCGACGGCGGGGAGGGCGACGACCTGCTGCTCGGCCGCGACGGGCGGGACACCGGTGCTGGCGGGCCCGGACGCGACCGGCTGTACGGCGGGGCCGGCCGCGACTACCTCGACGGCGAGAGCGGGCGCGACGTCGTGCTCGGGGGCCCCGGGGCCGACAGCATGGCCGGCGGGCCCGGCGACGACGTGGTGCGCGGGGGTGGCGGTGCCGACGCGCTCACCGACTTCACCATCGGCCAGTTCGGCGGCCCGGTCACGAAGGGCGACCGGGACCTGCTCGACGGCGGCCGCGGCGACGACACGCTCGCCGCGCAGGACGGCGTGGACCGGGTGCGCGCGGACACCGGCGACGACGAGGTGCGGCTCGAGGACGACGACGCCCGCGACTCCGTCGACTGCGGCCCCGGGGGCGACCTCGTCGTCTGGTTCGGCCCGCGGGACCCGCTCGACGTGCTGTCCGGCTGCGAGCGGCTGCGCGTCCTCGAGGAGTGAGCCCCGCCCGTCAGCGGGCCCGCTGCACCCGTCCCTCGTCCCACACCGGCCCGTCGGACTCGTAGACCGACCCGTCGGCGCCGTACACCAGGAACCGGTCGAACCGGCGGGCGAACCAGCGGTCGTGCGTCACCGCGACCACCGTGCCCTCGAACGCCTCCAGCCCCTCCTCCAGCGCCTCGGCGGACTCCACGTCGAGGTTGTCGGTCGGCTCGTCGAGGAGCAGCAGGGTCGCCCCGGACAGCTCGAGCAGCAGGATCTGGAACCGCGCCTGCTGTCCCCCGGAGAGCGACTCGAACCGCTGCTCGGCGGCGTGCGCGAGCTCGTAGCGGTCCAGCGCCCGCGAGGCCTGCTCGCGCGGCATCCCGTCGCGGTGGTCGTCGCCGCGGTGCAGGATCTCCAGCAGCGTGCGGCCCATCAGCTCGGGGTGCTCGTGGGTCTGCACGAACCAGCCCGGCCGCACCCGCGCCCCCAGCCGGGCCCGGCCGGTGTGGTCCACCGGCTTCACCGGCACCTCGCCCACCGGCCGGTGCTCCACGTCCGGGTCGGAGCCGCCGGCCGCGAGCAGCCGTAGGAAGTGCGACTTCCCGGAGCCGTTCGAGCCGAGCACGGCCACCCGCTCGCCGTACCAGACCTCGAGGTCGAACGGCTTCATCAGCCCGGTCAGCTCGAGCCCCTCGCACACCACCGCGCGCTTGCCGGTGCGGCCGCCGCGCAGCCGCATCGTCACCTGTTGCTCGCGCGGGAGGGCCTGCGGTGGCCCGGCCTCCTCGAAGCGGCGCAGCCGGGTCACCGCGGCCTGGTAGCGCGAGGCCATGTCGGAGTTGTAGGCGGCCTTCTGCTTGTACATCAGCATCAGCGCCCGGAGCTTGGCGTGCTCCTCGTCCCAGCGCTTGCGCAGCTCCTCGAAGCGGGCGAACCGCTCCCGGCGCGCCTCGTGGTAGGTCGCGAACCCCGCGGGATGCACCCACACGGTGTTGCCGGCGGCGCCGAGCTCGACGGTGACCACCCGGGTGGCGGTGTTGGCGAGCATCTCCCGGTCGTGGCTGATGTAGAGGATGGTCTTGGCGGACTCGTTGATCCGGTCCTCGAGCCAGGTCTTGCCCGGGACGTCGAGGAAGTTGTCCGGCTCGTCGAGGAGCAGCACCTCGTCGGGGCCGCGCAGCAGGAACTCCAGCACCAGGCGCTTCTGCTCACCCCCGGACAGGGTGGTCAGCTCGCGGTACTTCGCCCGGTCGTAGGGCACGCCGAGTGCGGAGGTGCAGCACACGTCCCAGGTGACCTCGACGTCGTACCCGCCGGCGTCGGCCCACTCCGACAGCGCCGCGGCGTACCGCATCTGGGTCTTCTCGTCGTCGCTGTCCATCATCGCCAGCTCACACGCGGCGACCTGGTCGGCGGCGGCGCGGACCCGCGGCGGGGACACCGACAGCAGCAGGTCGTGGACGGTCTTCCCCTCGTTGCCGTGGGTGACCATCTGCCGCATCACCCCGAGCCCGCCGGTGCGGGTCACCGCCCCGGCGTGCGGCGCGAGGTCGCCGGTGATGATCCGGAGCAGCGTGGTCTTGCCGGCACCGTTGGCGCCGACGAGCGCCACCTTCGCGCCCTCGCCCACCCGGAACGAGACGTCGTCGAGGAGCACCCGGCCGTCCGGGAGCTCGTACCTGACACCTGCGACGTCGACGTGGCCCACAACGGAGCATCCTCCCCCAGCGGCACCCCTGCGCGCACCGCAATATCGCCGGTACCGCGGCCGCGGCCAGGGCGCATGCACGCCGTACGGCGCCCGCGCCCCCGCCGCACGGACCGACAGGACCTTGGCCGACGCCGCGCGGACGAACGGCCCTGACCCGCCACCGCCGGCCGGCGCGATGCTGGAACCGGGGAGGAGCGCTCCCGGCCGACAGTCGCGCCGGAGGCGCCCACCGCGCGGGAGGGGAAGGAGCCGGGCGCGATGAACGACGGGACGACGAGAGGCACCGACGGGCGCCGCTGGGCGCGGTACACGGTGTTCGCGCTGATGTCGCTGTTCCTGCTGCTCGGCTCGGCGTTGGTGCTCGGCGAGACCTTCGCCGACCCCGGCGGGTGGGCGGCGGTGGTGGTCGCCGCCGCCTGGGTGGTCCCGGCCGCCGCGCTGAGCGTGTTCGCGCTGCTGCGGCCGGCGTCCGCCGAGCGGGTGCTGCCGATCGTGACCCTCGCCGTCGCGGCGCTCGTGGTCGTGGAGTCGCTCACCGGCCTGGTCCCGCAGGACGAGGTGGGCCCGGTGGCGACGGTCGCGGCGTTCGCGACCAGCATCCCGCTGGCGTTCCTAGGCCTGCATCGCCCCGGCCGGGCGGGCCTGCTGCTGCTCGTGACCGGGATGGCCCTGGCCATCGGCGCCCTGGGCGGGGCACCCCGGGCGTCGGCGACGGTGGTGGCCGCTCCCCTGCTGCTGTTCGGGCTGCTGTTCCTGGCGACCGAGCCACCCACCCGCAGGTCAGGCGGAGTCGCTCAGCTCCCCGATGGAGGTGGCCCGCCCGGCCTCGAGCCGCGCCACCGGCACCCGGAACGGTGAGCAGGAGACGTAGTCGAGCCCGGCGTCGTCGAAGAAGTGGATCGAGTCCGGGTCGCCGCCGTGCTCGCCGCACACCCCGAGGTGCAGGTCCGGCCGGGTCGCCCGGCCCCGCTCCACCGCGATCCGCACCAGCTGGCCGACGCCGTCGCGGTCGAGGGTCTCGAACGGCGACACCCCGAAGATGCCCTTCTCGAGGTACCTGCCGAAGAACGACGCCTCGACGTCGTCGCGGGAGAAGCCCCAGGTCATCTGGGTCAGGTCGTTGGTGCCGAAGGAGAAGAACTCCGCGGCCTCGGCGATCTCACCCGCGGCCATCACCGCCCGCGGCAGCTCGATCATCGTGCCCACCTTGAAGTCCAGGTCGACCCCGGTCTCGTCCTCGACGGCCGCGGCGACCTGCACGATGTCGGCCTTGACCAGCTCCAGCTCCTGGACGGCGGCCACCAGCGGGATCATGATCTCCGGTTGCGGGTCTCCCCCGGCCTTCTTCCGCTCCGCGGTCGCCTCGAGGATCGCCCGGGCCTGCATCTTGAACAGGCCGGGGATGACGATGCCGAGCCGGACGCCGCGCAGCCCCAGCATCGGGTTCTGCTCGTGCAGCCGGCGCACCGCGTCGAGCAGCTTGTGGTGCTTGCTGTCGCGCCGGTCGTGGTCGTCCTCCATGGCCACCTGCACGGAGAGGTCGGTGTAGTCGGGGAGGAACTCGTGCAGCGGCGGGTCGATCAGCCGGATCGTGACGGGCAGGCCGTCCATCGCCTCGAGGATGCCGATGAAGTCCGACCGCTGCAGGGGCAGCAGCGCCGAGAGCGCCTCCTCCTGCTCCTGCTCGCTCTCCGCGATGATCAGGTGCTCCACGAGCGCCTTCCGGTCGCCGAGGAACATGTGCTCGGTGCGGCACAGGCCGATCCCCTGCGCGCCGAAG
This sequence comes from Nocardioides jiangsuensis, assembly GCF_019679455.1. GTDB lineage: Bacteria > Actinomycetota > Actinomycetes > Propionibacteriales > Nocardioidaceae > Nocardioides_C > Nocardioides_C jiangsuensis. Next base: position 1,719,249 of record NZ_JAIEZQ010000001.1, on the reverse strand, counting down.
CGGCGGGCCCGCGCCGCGTCCTCCGGGGTGTCGGCGTTCGCGCGGACCCCGAGCCGCCGGGACTCGTCGGCGTGCGCCATCACCCGCTCCACCGCGAGCACGAGCTCGTCGCCCTCCGCGGTCTCGTCGCCCTCGAAGTGCCGCACGACGAGGCTGTCCACCACGGGCACCTCCCCGGCGAAGACCTCACCGGTTGTGCCGTCGATGGAGATCACGTCCCCCTCCTCGACCCGGACCCCGTCGAGGCTGGTGAACCGCTTGTTCTTCACGTCCACGTCGAGGGCGTCCGCGCCGCAGACGCAGGTGCGGCCCATGCCGCGCGCGACGACGGCCGCGTGCGACGTCTTGCCGCCGCGGCTGGTCAGGATGCCCTTGGCCGCGACCATGCCCTTGAGGTCGTCGGGGTTGGTCTCGCGGCGGACCAGGATCACGTCGTGGCCCCGCTCGGCCCACTCGACGGCGGTCGTGGAGTCGAAGACCGCCTTCCCGACCGCGGCGCCCGGGGAGGCGTTCATCCCCGTCGCGAGGAGGGTCCGCTCCGCGTCGCTGTCGAAGCGCGGGAACATCAGCTGCGCGAGCTGCGCGCCGTTCACCCGGCGTACCGCCTCGTCCATGTCGATCAGGCCCTGGTCGACGAGCTGGGTGGCGATCCGGAACGCCGCCTCCGCGGTGCGCTTGCCGATCCGGGTCTGCAGCATCCACAGCTTGCCGCGCTCGACGGTGAACTCGATGTCGCAGAGGTCCTGGTAGTGGCCCTCCAGCGTCTCCATGATCCGCATCAGGTCGTCGTACGCCGGCTTGTCGATCCGCTCGAGGTCGGCGAGCGGCACCGTGTTCCGGATGCCGGCCACCACGTCCTCGCCCTGGGCGTTCTGCAAGTAGTCGCCGTAGACCCCCTGCGCGCCCGAGGCCGGGTCGCGGGTGAAGGCGACCCCGGTGCCGGAGTCCTGGCCGACGTTGCCGAAGACCATCGCCACCACGCTGACCGCGGTGCCGAGGTCGGAGGGGATCCGCTCCTGGCGGCGGTAGAGCACCGCACGCTCGGTGTTCCAGGAGTCGAAGACCGCACGCACCGCGAGGTCGAGCTGCTCGCGCGGGTCCTGCGGGAACTCCGCGCCCGTGTGCTCCTTGATCAGCCGCTGGTACGTCGTGACGAGCTCCCGGTAGTCCTCGGCGGTCAGGTCGAGGTCGCTCGTCGACCCACGCTGCGCCTTGCGGGCGTCCATCTCGTCCTCGAAGAGGTGACCCTCCATCCCGAGCACGGTCTTGCCGAACATCGTCAGCAGCCGGCGGTAGGAGTCGTAGGCGAAGCGCTCGTCGCCCGCCCGCGCCGCGAGCCCGTGCACCGACTCGTCGTTAAGGCCGATGTTGAGGACGGTCTCCATCATCCCGGGCATGGAGAACTTGGCCCCCGAGCGCACCGAGACCAGCAGCGGGTCGTCGGGCTGCCCGAGGGCCTTGCCCATCGTCTTCTCCAGCGCCGCGAGGTGCTCGGCGACCTCGGCCGCGAGCGCGTCCGGCTCCCGCCCCTCGGCCAGGTAGGCCCGGCAGGCCTCGGTGCTGATGATGAACCCGGGAGGGACCGGCAGACCGAGGTTCGCCATCTCGGCGAGGTTGGCCCCCTTGCCCCCGAGCAGGTCCTTCTGGTCCTTGCTGCCCTCGGAGAACGCGTACACGAACTTGGTCATGAGCCGATCATGCACCACTTCACCGTCGGTCAGCAGGGGCCGAAGGTCAGTGCCTGGCGGACTCCGCCCACAGGTTGATGTCCGCGTCGACGGCGTCCAGGTCGATCAGGGCGAGCTCCTCGTCGGTGAACGGGGCCCCGTTCAGCGCGTCGAGGTTCACGTCGAGCTGGTCCACCGAGGAGGCCCCGATGACCGCGGAGGTGACCCGCGGGTCGCGTACCGCCCACTGCAGCGCCATCTGCGCCAGCCTCTGGCCCCGCGACCGAGCGACCTCGTTGAGCGCCCGCACGTGGCGCAGCACGTCCTCGTCGAGGTGCTCGGGGCGCAGCGAGCCGTTGCGCGCGGCCCGGGAGTCCTCGGGCACGCCCTCGAGGTAGCGGTCGGTGAGCAGCCCCTGCGCGAGCGCGGTGAACACGATGCAGCCCATGCCCTGCTCCTCGAGCTCGTCGAGCAGCTCCTCCTCGATCCAGCGGTTGAGCATGCTGTACGACGGCTGGTGGATCAGCAGCGGGGTCCCGAGGTCCCGCGCGATCGAGGCGGCCTCGTGGGTCCGCTTCGCGGAGTACGAGGAGATACCGGCGTACAGCGCCTTGCCGGAGCGCACCGCGTGGTCGAGCGCCATCATCGTCTCCTCGACCGGCGTCTCGGGGTCGAAGCGGTGGCTGTAGAAGATGTCCACGTAGTCGAGGCCCATCCTGGTCAGCGACTGGTCGAGGCTGGCCAGCACGTACTTGCGCGAGCCGCCGCCCTGGCCGTACGGCCCCGGCCACATGTCGTAGCCGGCCTTCGTGGAGATCACCAGCTCGTCGCGGTAGGGCATCAGGTCCTGCTTGAGGAAGTGCCCGAAGTTGGTCTCGGCCTGGCCGTACGGCGGACCGTAGTTGTTCGCGAGGTCGAAGTGGGTCACGCCGCGGTCGAACGCACGGCGCAGGATCGCCCGCTGCACCTCGCCGGGCTTGTCGTCGCCGAAGTTCTGCCACAGCCCCAGCGAGATGACGGGGAGCTTGAGCCCGCTCTTGCCCGTGTGGCGGTACTCCATCGTGTCGTAGCGGTCGCCTGCAGCCTGGTAGTCACTCATGGGGCCCATCCTGCCGCCCGGCCGGCGACGACGCCCAGCGTGGTCAGGGGAGCCACCCGGCCAGGGACGGGAAGTCCAGGATCGAGAGCCCGCCGTCGGCGGGGACCTGCCCGGGGTCCCGGTCGTCGACCAGGACCTCGCCGGCCTCGTCGTAGAACACGACCCGCCGCGCGCCCGGCTCGTCCCCCCGCGCGACCTGCGCCGCGAGCCGGGGCGTCATGTCGCCGGTGTAGGCGAACGAGAGGTAACCGCGCCGCACGTCCGCCCAGGTCGACACCCCGTCCGGCGTGACGATCCGGACGGCGGCCACCTCGGCGGGGCGCCGGTCGTTCCAGTACATCGTGAACTCCGGGCAGCGCGCGTCGGTCGCGGCCCGGTCGCCGTCGCTCAGGTAGCCGAGGCACGGCACCTCGAGCTGCGGGGTCGCCTCGCCGTCCCCCTCGTGGGTCGCCACCACCTGCTCGTGGGCGGCGTTCCCGGCGGGCTCGGCACCCCGGCTCACGTCGGTCGCGAAGACGCCCATCGCGTTCTTCACCCCGGCTTCCGGCCGGTTCGCGAACTGGCACCGCCCCCAGAACCCGCCGTCGTCCGACAGCAGCGTCGCCTCGGTGCGGAGGTCGGTCGCGGCGGTGGTCATCAGCCTCGGCTCCCCGAGCAGCCGCAGCGCGGCCTCCTCGGAGACGCTGCGCCCCCGGGCGTCGAGGTGCAGCACGTTCTCCTTGCGCATGCAGGTGGCGACGATCTCGCGGTCGCTCATCTGCCCCCGGCGGCCGGTCCCACGTCCGTGGCGCGGGGGAGCACGCCCGGCACGGCCAGCGCCGCGCCGGAGACCACCGTCGCGACGGCGAGACCGCCCAGGGCGACGGAGGCGCGGTGGCGGCGCAGCCGTCTCCTCCCCCGGGCCAGGTCGGCGGCGACGGGGTCGTGCGGGGGCTCGGCCCCGAAGGCCCGGTGCAGCCGCTCGCCGAGCTCGGCAGGGTCCATCTGCTGCTGGTCGTTCATCGGTTGCTCCTCGACTCCACGCGCTCGGCGCTGAGCAGCACGTGCAGGGCCGCCAGCCCGCGCGACGTGTGGCTCTTGACGGTTCCGGTCGAGATGCCGAGCTCCCGGGAGGTCTCCTCCACCGACAGGTCCAGCCAGTGCCGGAGCACGACTACCTTCCGCTGCATCGGGGGAAGCTGCTGGAGCGCCCGCACGAGCTCCGAGCGGTCGTCCTCGGAGTGGTCCGCCGCCACCGGCCGGTCGTGGTGCTCGACCCCGGGCCGCTCCCGCCGCCACGGCCGCCGCGACTCGTCGATGTTCGCCCGCACGATGATCCGGCGGGCGTAGGCCTCCTCGGCCCCGGCCTTGTGCAGCCGCGGCCAGGCGACGTACAGCTTCGCGAGGGCCGTCTGCACCAGGTCCTCGGCCTGGTGCCAGTCACCGCACAACGTGTACGCGATGCGACGCAGCTGTGGCCGGCGCGCGACCACGAAGGCCGCGAACTCGGTCTCGCTCCTGCGCATGGGTCCCCCTCGGTGCCTCGACATTCTCACCCCTGAGACGGAGCGGACCCCGTCTCGCGTTGACCTGCGCGGGAAGTTTTGTTCCGGTCAGACGGGAAGGTCCTGGCTCACCGCCCTCGCCTGGTCTCCAGGACCCGGAAGCCCTTGGCGCTCGCGACCCGTTCGGTGGGGTACCCCTGCTCCCTCAGCCAGCGCTGCAGGGAGTCCGCGCCGAGGTTCTTGCCCACCACCATCACCGCGCGTCCCTCGGGAGTGAGCCGGGGCAGCCAGGTGAGCAGCAGCTCGTGCAGGGCCTGCTTGCCGACCCGGATCGGCGGGTTGGACCAGATCTCGTCGAAGGCCACGTCCGCGGGCACCGCGTCGGGGGTGACCGCGGTGTACCGGTCGGCGACCCCGAGGGCGGCGGCGTTCTCGTTGGCCAGTAGCACCGCCCGCTCGTTGACGTCGACCGCCCACACCCGGGCGCCGGGCACGCAGGCGGCGACGGCGAGGCCGATCACGCCGTAGCCGCAACCGAGGTCGAGGACGGCACTGGCCCGGGTGGGCGGGACGGTCTCCCGGAACAGCACCGCGGTGCCGACGTCGAGCCTGCCCTGGGCGAACACCCCGGACCCGGAGGTCAGCTCCAGGTCGCGGCCCCAGACCGACGCCGCCACCGGGGCGCGCTTGAACGGCACCGCCGGGTCGGCGGAGAAGTAGTGGTCATCCATCCGCGGGCTCCTCGGCCGGCCGGGCGTGGTGTACGGGCCGCGCGGCGGGCAGGGTGCGCACCACGCGGGCCGCGGCCGCCTGCGCGGCGAGCTCGTCGTCGGCCGGGTAGGCGACCTCCTCGAGGGTCAGCCCGTGAGCGTGCACCACCGTCACTCCCCCGTCGCGCTCGCCCCGGGCCAGCACGTCGTGGGCCCAGCCGGGCTCGCGGCGCCCCTCGCCGACCGCGATCATGCAGCCGACCAGCGAGCGCACCATGTTGTGGCAGAACGCGTCCGCGCGCACCGTCGCCACGGCCAGCCCCCGCGTGTCGCGGGCCCAGGACAGGTCGAGCAGGGTGCGGATCGTCGTGGCACCCTCCCGCTTCTTGCAGAAGGCGGCGAAGTCGTGCTCGCCGGTCAGCCGGGCGGCCGCGCCGTTCATCGCGTCGACGTCGAGCTCGCGCGGCCAGGCCAGCACGTGCCCGCGCACCAGCGGGTCCACCAGGTGCGGGGCGTCGGCGATCCGGTAGGCGTAGCGCCGCCACACCGCGGAGAACCGCGCGTCGAAGCCCGCCGGCGCCTCCCGCACCCGGTGCACCCGGACGTCCGCGGGGAGGATCCCGTTCAGCCGGCGTACCAGTGCCGGCGCCGGCGGCAGGCTGCTGCGGCCGGCGCTCGCGGCCAGCGCGTCCTCGTCGACGTCGAGGTGGGCCACCTGGCCCCGGGCGTGGACGCCGGTGTCGGTGCGGCCGGCGCAGGTCAGCGGCGCCCGCTCGACCCGGAGCACCTGCGCGAGCGCGGCCTCCAGGGTGCCCTGCACGGTGCGCAGCGACGGCTGTGCGGCCCACCCGTGGAACTCCGCGCCGTCGTAGGCAAGGTCGAGTCGCAGGCGCACGCTGCGTATCTTCTCAGACATGGATCGCATCACCATCGACGCCGCCTCCGCCGTGCCGCCGTTCGAGCAGCTGCGCGCGCAGGTCGCCGCGCAGGTGGCCGCGGGCGACCTGGAGCCCGGCAGCCGGCTCGGCACGGTGCGGCAGACCGCGGCCGACCTCGGCCTCGCGGTGAACACCGTGGCCCGCGCCTACCGCGAGCTCGAGGCCGACGGGGTGATCGTGACCCAGGGCCGCAAGGGCACCTTCGTCCGCTCCGGCGTGGTCGACGGGCGGACCGACACGGCAACGGCCGCCCGGGCCGCGGCGACCGACTACGTCACCGCCGTACGGCGCCTCGGCCTGAACGCCGACGAGGCGCTGCGCCTGGTCGAGCGGGCCTGGTCCGACGCCACCCGCTGACCGTCACGCACCCCCACGCTCTGGGGGCGGAGGCGAGCGCCGTCGTCACAGCGGCACACGTGTGCCGTTGCGGCACCGTCCGTGCCCCGAACCGTGTCACAACGGCACACGTGTGCACGTCGCGCCACGATCGGGCCCACCGAGACCGACCGGGGCCCCGGCATGCGCAAGGGCCCGCCACCGGAGTCGGTGACGGGCCCTTGCGGAGCTGCGATGTGGCGTCAGGACTTGGCGTCCTCGTCGGCCTCGGCCGGCTCCTCGACGGTGGTGTCGCCGGGAGCGTCCTCGGACGCGGCCTGCTCGGCCGGCTCCTCGGTGCCGGGGGCGGCCTCGACCTCGGTCTCCTCGGCCGGGGCCTCGGAGTCGGCAGGGGCAGCCGGAGCAGCCGCGGCCGGGGTCTCGGTGCGCACGGTCTTCGCCTTGGCGACGTACTCCTCGGTCACCAGCTCGATGACCGCCATGGGGGCGTTGTCGCCCTTGCGCGGACCGATCTTGGTGATCCGGGTGTAGCCACCGGGACGCTCGGCGAAGCGCGGGCCGATCTCCTCGAAGAGGGTGTGCACGACACCCTTGTCGCGGATGGTCCGGAGGACCTGGCGACGGGCGTGCAGGTCACCGGCCTTTGCCTTGGTGATCAGACGCTCGGCCACCGGACGCAGCACGCGCGCCTTGGCCTCGGTCGTCGTGATCCGACCGTGCTCGAAGAGGGCCGTCGCGAGGTTCGCGAGGATCAGCTTCTGGTGCGCCGGGCTGCCGCCGAGGCGGGCACCCTTCTTGGGGGTAGGCATGTCTCTTCTCGATTCTCCCGAGCCGTACCAGGTACCCGGGTAGAGGGGATCTCACAAAGGGTGCCGGTCCCGGCAGGCTCCCGGAAGGAGCCTGCCGCGGCCGGCGGGTGGATCAGTACTGCTCGTCCTCGACGAACGAGTCGTCGTCGTCCTCGTACGCCGCGAGGGCAGCCTGCGGGTCGAAGCCCGGCGCGCTGTCCTTGAGCGCGAGGCCCATCTCCACGAGCTTCGCCTTGACCTCGTCGATGGACTTGGCGCCGAAGTTGCGGATGTCGAGCAGGTCCTGCTCCGAGCGCGAGATGAGCTCACCCACGGTGTGGATGCCCTCGCGCTTGAGGCAGTTGTACGAGCGGACGGTCAGCTGCAGGTCCTCGACCGGGAGGGCGAGGTCCGCGGCCAGCTGCTCGTCGACCGGCGAGGGCCCGATGTCGATGCCCTCGGCCTCGACGTTGAGCTCCCGGGCCAGGCCGAACAGCTCGACGAGGGTCTTGCCCGCGGAGGCGATCGCGTCACGGGGACGGATCGACGCCTTGGTCTCGACGTCGATGACCAGACGGTCGAAGTCGGTGCGCTGCTCGACTCGGGTGGCCTCGACCTTGTAGGTGACCTTCAGGACCGGGCTGTAGATCGAGTCGACCGGCATGCGGCCGATCTCGAGGTCGCCGGCCTTGTTCTGCACCGCGCTGACGTAGCCACGGCCCCGCTCGACGACGAGCTCCATCTCGAGCTTGCCCTTGTCGTTCAGGGTGGCGATCTTCAGGTCGGGGTTGTGCACCTCGACGCCGGCCGGGGGCGCGATGTCTCCCGCGGTGACGTCACCGGGGCCCTGCTTGCGCAGGTACATGGTGACCGGCTCGTCGTGCTCGGAGGAGACCACGAGGTCCTTGAGGTTCAAGATGACCTCGGTGACGTCCTCCTTGACACCCTCGATCGTCGAGAACTCGTGCAGCACGCTGTCGATCTTGATGCTGGTCACCGAGGCGCCAGGAATCGAGGACAGCAGCGTACGGCGCAGCGAGTTGCCGAGCGTGTAGCCGAAGCCGGGCTCCAGCGGCTCGATCACGAACCGCGAACGGAACTCGTCGACGACCTCTTCCGACAGGGTCGGGCGCTGAGCGATAAGCACTTGTTTTTCCTTTCCGAGCCCACCCGCTATTTGACGGACTCGAACTCAAGAGGAGTGGAGAGGTGTCGGTACTACTTCTTCGAGTAGTACTCGACGATGAGCTGCTCCTGGACCGGGACGTCGATCTGCGCGCGGACCGGGAGCTGGTGGATCAGCACCCGCATCCGGTTCGGCAGGGACTCCATCCAGGCCGGGACGTTCCGCTCGCCGTGGGTCTCACGAGCCACGATGAACGGGGTCATCTCGAGGGACTTCTCGCGTACGTCGATCACGTCGTGCTGGCTGACCTGGAACGACGGGATGTCGACCTTCTTGCCGTTGACCTTGAAGTGGCCGTGCACGACGAGCTGACGCGCGTGGCGACGCGTGCGGGCGAACCCGGCGCGGTAGACCACGTTGTCGAGGCGGCACTCGAGCATCTGCAGGAGGTTGTCACCGGTCTTGCCGGCACGACGCGAGGCCTCCGCGTAGTAGTTGTGGAACTGCTTCTCGAGCACACCGTAGGTGAAGCGCGCCTTCTGCTTCTCACGAAGCTGGAGGAGGTACTCGCTCTCCTTGATGCGGCCGCGGCCGTGCTGGCCGGGCGGGTAGGGACGACGCTCGTAAGCCTGGTCGCCACCGACGAGGTCGACACCCAGACGGCGCGACTTCTTCGTCATGGGTCCGGTGTAACGGGCCATGGTTAGGAAATCTCCTTAGATTCGCTGGGGTCGGGGATCAGACGCGACGGCGCTTGGGCGGCCGGCATCCGTTGTGGGGCGTGGGCGTGACGTCCGCGATGGTGCCGACCTCGAGGCCGATCGCACCGAGGGACCGGATCGCCGTCTCGCGGCCCGAGCCCGGGCCCTTGACGAAGACGTCGATCTTCTTCATGCCGTGCTCCATCGCCCGACGACCAGCAGCCTCGGCTGCCATCTGCGCGGCGAACGGGGTGGACTTGCGCGAGCCCTTGAAGCCGACGGTGCCGGCCGAGGCCCACGAGATCACCGCGCCGGTGGGGTCGGTGATCGTGACGATCGTGTTGTTGAACGTGCTCTTGATGTGGGCTTCGCCCTGAGCAATGTTCTTCTTCTCCTTGCGACGCACCTTCTTGGCGCCGGCAGCCTGACGGCTCTTGGGAGGCATTCAATTACTCCTGAGGATTGCTGGTGTAAGCGTGATCTGAGGAAGTCGGTCAGCGATCTGCGCTGGTCTTCGGGGCCCGCGGGGCGGACCGGTCGAGACCAGGGATCACTTGGCCTTCTTCTTGCCGGCGACGGTGCGCTTGGGGCCCTTGCGGGTACGCGCGTTGGTCTTGGTGCGCTGACCGCGGACGGGCAGGCCCTGACGGTGCCTGCGGCCCTGGTAGCTGCCGATCTCGATCTTGCGACGGATGTCGGCCTGGACCTCGCGACGGAGGTCACCCTCGATCTTGAAGTTGGCTTCGATCTCGTCACGGAGCTTGACCAGCTCCTCGTCACCCAGCTGGTGGACGCGCAGGTCCGGGCTGACCCCCGTGGAGGCCAGGAGCTGCTGGGCGCGGGTACGGCCGATGCCGTAGATGTAGGTGAGTGCGACCTCGATGCGCTTGTCGCGCGGGAGGTCCACACCAACGAGGCGTGCCATGTAAGGCGGTGTCCCTTCGGTTCGTTGGAGGTGTCTGTTCGTGCCGCGTCCTGCGTCCCGTACAGCCCGCCTCGGCTGTACCGACCTCAGGCCCCGGCCTCCAGTCCGGGGGTCACGCCCTCCTGCACGTCGTACGACGGCGGGGTGGCGAGCGGTCACGATTGGTGGGCCCGTGGGATCCGGGCCCTGCTGTGTTCAGTTGTGGTCACCAGCGGTGCTGGTGCGCCCGGAGGGGTGAGCCTCGGACGGCGCCGGGGCTCAGCCCTGGCGCTGCTTGTGGCGAGGGTTCTCGCAGATCACCATGACGCGGCCGTGGCGACGGATCACCTTGCACTTGTCACAGATCTTCTTGACGCTCGGGTTGACCTTCATGTTCGAAGCTCTTCCATGTGAACGACCCGGACACCCGCGGGCGGGGCAGGTCATGTGGACGGCTGGCAGCCCGATCTCTCGGGGTGTTACTTGTACCGGTAGACGATCCGTCCCCGGGTGAGGTCGTACGGCGAGAGCTCGACGACGACTCGGTCCTCGGGGAGGATACGGATGTAGTGCTGACGCATCTTGCCGCTGATGTGGGCGAGGACCTTGTGCCCGTTGCTCAGCTCGACCCGGAACATAGCGTTCGGGAGAGCTTCGACAACCGTGCCCTCGATCTCGATCACGCCTTCTTTCTTCGGCATGTCCTCCGCAATCTGTTGATGACTGGTCTACCGTGGCCCGCGAACCTCCCGGCCGCTCCTGCGAGCGGCGGGTGGACCTCGTCGGACCCGGCCGGGCACCCCATCCCGGACACGACGCTCCCGCTCTCACGAGCAGGCGCAGGACGTGCTGGGCAGCCGCAGGGCACCACGAAACAGGCCCACGTTGGGCCGACGTACAAGTCTAGGCCAAGAAGGCCCCGGAACGGTAATCGGCGGCGTCCGTCCGGTCGCCGCCGCGGCGCCGTGGCTCAGCGGCCGCCGAACGGGACGCCGAGCTCGGCGAGCTTCGCCTCTCCCCCGTCGAGGGCGGTGAGGATCCACGCGCCCTGCGGGGTCAGCGTGAACGAGTGCTCGAAGTGCGCGGCGAGCGAGCCGTCGTCGGTCTTGACCGTCCAGTCGTCGCCCAGCAGGTAGGTGGCCTGGTCGCCGAGCACCACCATCGGCTCGACCGCGAGCGCGAGGCCCTCGACCAGCTTGGGGCCCTTGCCCGGCCGGCCGAAGTTCGGCACGTTCGGCGGCTGGTGCATGGCCGAGCCGATGCCGTGGCCCACGTAGTCCTCGACGATGCCGTAGTCGCCCTGGCTGCGGACGTAGGACTCGACGGCGTGCGAGATGTCGGTGACCCGGCCGCCGAGCGACGCGGCGGCGAACCCCCGCCACATCGCCTCCTCGGTGACCCGGATCAGGTCGAGCGCGTCGTCGCCGACGGGGCCGACCGCGACGGTGATGGCGGCGTCGCCGTGCCAGCCGTCGACGATCGCGCCGCAGTCGATGGACACGATGTCGCCCTCGGCGATCACCCGGTCACCGGGGATGCCGTGCACCACCTCGTCGTTCACCGAGGCGCAGATGCTCCCGGTGAACCCGTGGTAGCCCTTGAACGACGGGGTGGCGCCGGAGGACCGGATGTTGTCCTCGGCGATCTCGTCGAGCTCGAGGGTGGTCATCCCGGCCTTGACCGAGCGACGCAGCAGCTCGAGGGTCTCCCCCACGACCAGACCGGCCACCCGCATCTTGTCGATCTGCTCGGGCGACTTGATCTCGATGCCGCGCTCCTTGAACAACGTCGCCCCTCAGCTGGCGGCTTCGCCGCGGACCCGGTCGAGCTCGGCGAAGACCCGGTCGGTGACCTCGGCGACCTCGCCCATGCCGTCGACCTCGACGAGCAGGCCGCGGCCGGCGTACACCTCGAGCAACGGGGCGGTCTGCTCGTTGTAGACGTTCTGCCGCTTGCGGATGACGTCCTCGGTGTCGTCGGCGCGCCCCTCGATCTTGGCGCGGGTCAGCAGCCGCTGGACCAGCTCGTCCTCGTCGACGGTCAGCACGACGGCCGCGTCGATGGCGTGGCCGGAGCTCTCCAGCATCGAGTCGAGCTCGGCCACCTGCGCGACCGTGCGGGGGTAGCCGTCGAGCAGGAAGCCGTTGCGGGCGTCCGACTCGGCGATCCGGTCCCGGACCATGCCGTTGGTGACCTCGTCGGGGACGTAGTCACCGGCGTCCATGTACCGCTTGGCCTCCAGGCCGAGCGGCGTCCCCTCGGAGACGTTCGCCCGGAAGATGTCGCCGGTCGAGATCGCCGGGATCTCGAGCCGTGCCGCGACGACCTTGGCCTGGGTGCCCTTGCCGGCCCCGGGGGGACCCATCAGGATGATTCTCATCAGCGCAGGAATCCTTCGTAGTTCCGCTGCTGGAGCTGGCTCTCGATCTGCTTCACCGTGTCGAGCGCGACGCCCACCATGATCAGGATGGAGGTGCCGCCGAAGGGGAAGTTCTGGTTGGCGTTGATCAGCGCGAAGGCGATCAACGGCACCAGGGAGATCAGTCCGAGGTAGAGGGCTCCTGGCAGCGTGATGCGGGACAGGACGTAGGAGAGGTACTCCTCAGTCGGCTTACCCGCCCGGATCCCGGGGATGAAGCCGCCGTACTTCTTCATGTTGTCGGCCACCTCGGCAGGGTTGAAGGTGATCGACACGTAGAAGTAGGTGAAGAAGATGATGAGGCCGAAGTAGATGGCCATGTAGAGCGGGTGGCTGCCGCCGACCAGGTAGGTCGCGATGAAGTTCGTGACCGGCGAGGTGCCGCTCTGGTCGAACTGGGCGGCCAGCGCCGGGAGGTAGAGCAGGCTCGAGGCGAAGATGACCGGGATGATGCCGGCCTGGTTCACCTTGAGCGGGATGTACGTCGACGAGCCACCGAACATGCGGCGCCCGACCATCCGGCGTGCGTACTGCACGGGGATCCGGCGCTGCGCCTGCTCGATGAAGATCACCGCGGCGACCAGCACGAGGCCGATCACGATCACGGTGCCGAAGATCCACCAGCTGTCCTGGGAGGTCTTGACCGCCCACAGGGACGCGGGGAACGTCGCCACGACCTGCGTGAAGATCAGGATGGACATGCCGTTGCCGATGCCGCGGTCGGTGATGAGCTCTCCGAGCCACATGATCACCGCGGTGCCCGCGGTCATCGTGATCACCATGATGAGCATGGTCATCAGGCTGTCCTCGTTGTGCAGCAGCGGCTGGTCGCAGCCCTGCAGCAGCGTGCGGTTGCGGGCCAGGGCGCTGATGCCCGTGGCCTGCAGGATCGCCAGGGCGAGCGTGAGGTACCGGGTGTACTGGGTGATCTTGGTCTGCCCCGCCTGGCCCTCCTTCTTGAGGGTCTCCAGCCGCGGGATCACCACGACGAGCAGCTGCAGGATGATGCTCGCGGTGATGTAGGGCATGATCCCCAGCGCGAAGATCGTCAGCTGCAGCAGCGCGCCACCCGAGAACAGGTTGATCAGGCCGTAGAGGCCGTCGTTCTCGAGCTGCCGGAAACAGGTCTGGACGTTCGCGACGTGGACGCCGGGCGTCGGGATCTGGGAGCCCAGCCGGAAGATGACGATGATCAGCAGGACGAACAGCAACTTGCGTCGCAGGTCCGGCGTCCGGAACGCGTTGGCGAAAGCGCCTAGCACCTGGTCCTCTTTCTTCACGTGCGGGATCCGGCTGTTTGCAGCAGGACCCCGGAAGCCTAACAGGCACGCAGCCCCGGACCGTCCGGTACCGCGTTACCCCCGTGGATGCGAGAACAGGGGCGTAGTCGGCTCTCGCCGTCCACGCCCCTGCACTCGTTCAGCCTGTCTTTCGGGCAAGCCCGGTCACAGCTCGGTGGTGCTCCCACCGGCCGCTGCGATCTTGTCCTTGGCCGAGGCGGAGAACGCGTGCGCGCTCACCTGCAGGGCCACGGAGATGTCGCCGGAACCGAGGACCTTGACCGGCCGGCCGCTGCGGACAGCGCCCTTGGCCACGAGGTCCGCGACACCGACGGTGCCGCCTTCGGGGAAGAGCTCGTTCAGGCGGTCGAGGTTGACCACCTGGAACTCCTCCTTGAAGGGGTTCTTGAAGCCCTTCAGCTTCGGGAGGCGCATGTGGAGCGGCATCTGGCCACCCTCGAAGCTCTCCGGAACCTGGTAGCGGGCCTTCGTGCCCTTGGTGCCGCGACCGGCGGTCTTGCCCTTCGAGCCCTCACCACGACCCACGCGGGTCTTGGCGGTCTTGGCCCCGGGGGCAGGACGCAGGTGGTGCAGTTTGAGCGTCATGTCAGTCGACCTCCTCGACGACGACCAGGTGCCTGACCGTCTGGAGCATCCCACGGATCTCGGGACGGTCCTCCTTGACGACGATGTCGCCGATGCGCTTGAGACCAAGCGTGCGCAGGGTGTCCCGCTGGTTCTTCTTGCAGCCGATCGTCGACCGCTTCTGCTCGACCTTGAAGCGCGCCATTACTGGGCCACCTCCGCACGAGCCTTCAGCAGAGCGGCCGGGGCGACGTCCTCGACGGACAGGCCACGGCGCGCGGCGACGGCCTCCGGCTCCTCCAGGGAGCGGAGCGCCTCGACGGTCGCGTGCACGATGTTGATCTGGTTCGACGAGCCGAGCGACTTGCTCAGCACGTCGTGGATGCCGGCGCACTCCAGGACGGCGCGCACCGGGCCACCGGCGATGACACCGGTACCAGGAGCAGCCGGACGGAGCAGGACGACGCCCGCAGCCTTCTCACCCTGCACGGGGTGCGGGATCGTGCCCTGGATGCGAGGAACCTTGAAGAAGTGCTTCTTCGCCTCCTCGACACCCTTGGCGATCGCCGCGGGAACTTCCTTGGCCTTGCCGTACCCGACACCGACCATGCCGTCGCCGTCACCGACGATCACGAGGGCGGTGAAGCTGAAGCGACGTCCACCCTTCACGACCTTGGCGACACGGTTGATCGCGACGACACGCTCGATGTAGGCGGTCTTGTCCGCAGCCTGGCCGCCGCGACGGTCGTCGCGGTTGCCGCGGCGGTCGCCACCGGCACCGCCACTACGGCGCTGGGGTCCGCTCATTCGAACTACCTCTTCCTTCTTGTTGTCTGTTCGCGATCAGAACGCGAGGCCGCCCTCACGGGCGCCATCGGCGAGGGCGGCAACCCGCCCGTGGTACTTGTTGCCGGCGCGGTCGAAGACCACGCCCTCGACCCCAGCCGACTTGGCGCGCTCGGCGACGAGCTCGCCGACGCGTCGAGCCTTGGCGGTCTTGTCGCCGTCGAAGGAGCGGAGGTCCGCCTCCATCGTGCTCGCCGAGGCGAGGGTCTTGCCGACGACGTCGTCCACGACCTGCACAGTGATGTGCTTCGTGGAGCGGGTGACGACCAGACGCGGACGCTCCGCGGTGCCCGCGACCTTCTTGCGGCCACGGACCTGACGACGCAGGCGCGACGCGGTGCGCGCGCTCGTGCGCTTTCCGGACCTGAGTGCGATGGCCATCACTTACCAGCCTTTCCGACCTTGCGGCGGATCTGCTCGCCCGCGTAGCGAACGCCCTTGCCCTTGTAAGGCTCGGGCTTGCGCAGCTTGCGGATGTTCGCGGCGACCTCACCGACCAACTGCTTGTCAATGCCCTGGACGCCGAGCCTCGTCGGGCCATCCACGGTGAACGTGATGCCCTCGGGAGCGTTGAACGTGATCGGGTGCGAGTAGCCGAGCTGGAACTCGAGCTGGGTCGGTCCCTTCGACAGGACTCGGTAACCCACGCCCACGATCTCGAGCTTCTTCTCGTAGCCCGTGGTCACGCCGGTCACCATGTTGGCGATCAGCGTGCGGGTGAGACCGTGCAGGGACTTGCTGAGACGCTCGTCGTTGGGACGCGTCACCTCGAGGGCGCCGTCCTCACCGCGAGCGACCGTGATGGGAGCAGCAACGGTGTGCGACAGGGACCCCTTGGGGCCCTTGACGGTCACGGTGCGCTCCTCGACGGCCACGTCGACACCGGACGGGACCGTGATGGGGAGCTTGCCAATACGCGACATGCTTAGTTCTCCTCCTGGTCCTTCGTCACCAGACGTAGGCGAGGACTTCCCCACCTACGCCCTTCTTGTTGGCCTGACGGTCGGTCAGCAGGCCCTGGCTGGTCGAGATGATCGCGACGCCGAGGCCGCCGAGCACCTTGGGGAGACCAGTGGCCTTGGCGTACACGCGCAGACCGGGCTTGCTGATGCGGCGTACGCCGGCGATCGAGCGCTCCCGGTGCTGGCCGTACTTGAGGGTGAGGGTCAGCGTCTTGCCGACCTGGCCCTCGGGGGCGTCCTCCACGCTCCAGGAGGTGATGTAACCCTCCTGCTGGAGAATCTCGGCGACGCCAGCCTTGAGCTTGCTGTAAGGCATCGACACCGAGTCGTGGTACGCCTGGTTGGCGTTACGCAGACGCGTGAGCATGTCTGCGATCGGGTCAGTCATCGTCATGGCCGTAAGGCCCTTTCCCACCGTGGTTTCGCTCCCCCGCCCGTGGACGGGGGGCGACCTTCAGCGATCTCGTTCGAACAAAAAATGTGGTTGCTCCGGTGCGCCGCTAGGGACTTACCAGGAGCTCTTGGTGACGCCAGGGAGCTCGCCCCGGTGAGCCATCTCGCGAAGGCACACGCGGCAGAGACCGAACTTGCGGTAGACGGCCTTGGGGCGGCCGCACCGCTGGCAGCGGGTGTAACCGCGAACCTTGAACTTCGGCTTGCGCGAGGCCTTGACGACCAGTGCTGTCTTCGCCATGTCTCACTGCTCCTTGAAGGGGAAGCCGAGCTGCTTGAGCAGCGCGCGACCCTCGTCGTCGTTCGTGGCGGTAGTCACGACCGTGATGTCCATTCCGCGCGACCGGTCGATCCTGTCCTGGTCGATCTCGTGGAACATGACCTGCTCGGTCAGACCGAACGTGTAGTTGCCGCGGCCGTCGAACTGCTTGGGCGACAGACCACGGAAGTCGCGGATCCGCGGAAGAGCCAGGGACAGCAGACGGTCCAGGAACTCCCACATGCGGTCGCCACGCAGGGTGACGTGCGCGCCGATCGGCATGCCCTCACGCAGCTTGAACTGCGCGATGGACTTGCGGGCCTTGGTGACCTGCGGCTTCTGACCCGTGATGGCGGTCAGGTCACGCACGGCACCCTCGATCAGCTTCGAGTCGCGCGCGGCCTCGCCGACACCCATGTTGACCACGATCTTGGTCAGGCCGGGCACCTGCATGACGTTGGCGTACTCGAACTCCGAGCGGAGCGCGGGGAGGATCTCCTCGCGGTAGCGCTGCTTGAGGCGAGGCATCTCACGAGCCTCGTTGCTGGTGCTGGTCATCAGATCTCCTCACCGGACTTGCGCGCGATGCGGACACTGCGCTGCGCGGTGTAGGTCGAGCCGTCCGGGCGACGCTTGGTCACCTCGTCCCGGCGGAAGCCGATCCGGCTGGTGACCTTGCCCTTGTCGTCCCCGCCCTTGGGGGCGTCGACGAGGAGCATCACGTTGGACACGTGGATGGCCGCCTCCTGGGTGACGATGCCACCCGTCGTGCCGGCGCGACCGCCCTGGTTGACCACCTTGGTGTGCCGCTTGATGCGGTTGACACCCTCGACGATCACGCGGTCCTGCTCGGCCAGGACGGAGATGACCTTGCCCTCGGCGCCCTTGTCCTTGCCGGCGATGACGCGGACGACATCGCCCTTCTTGATGTTCATGTTCTTCTTCTTAGCCATCGTCAGAGCACCTCCGGAGCGAGCGAGATGATCTTCATGAACTTCTTCTCGCGCAGCTCGCGACCCACGGGGCCGAAGATGCGGGTACCACGCGGCTCCCCGTCGTTCTTGAGAATCACTGCTGCGTTCTCGTCGAAACGGATGTAGGAACCGTCGGGACGGCGGCGCTCCTTGACAGTCCGCACAACGACGGCCTTGACGACGTCACCCTTCTTGACGTTGCCACCGGGGATCGCATCCTTCACGGTGGCGACGATGACGTCGCCGATGCCGGCGTAGCGCCGACCCGAGCCACCGAGAACACGGATGCAAAGGATTTCCTTCGCACCGGTGTTGTCGGCGACCTTGAGTCGCGACTCCTGCTGGATCATCGGTTTTTCTCCTGGTTGTCACACCGGTTCTCGGCTGGTGCCGAGCCTGGTGGAACTCGGTGGTGGATAGAGCTGGGGTTTACTTGGCCTTCTCGAGGACCTCGACGACGCGCCAGCGCTTGGTGGCCGACAGCGGACGGGTCTCCATGATCAGGACCCGGTCGCCGATGCCGCACTGGTTCTGCTCGTCGTGCGCCTTGAGCTTGCTCGTGCGACGCAGGACCTTGCCGTACAGCGCGTGCTTCACGCGGTCCTCGACGGAGACGACGACGGTCTTCTCCATCTTGTCGCTGACGACCAGGCCCTCACGGACCTTGCGGTAGCTGCGCTCTGTCACTTCATTCGCCTTCTCGGTCATGCGGCACCGTCCTCAGTACCCGGGGTCTCGCGGATCCCGAGCTCACGCTCACGCACCACGGTGTAGATGCGGGCGATGTCGCGCTTGACCGTCCGGAGACGGCCGTGGCTCTCCAGCTGCCCGGTGGCGGCCTGGAAGCGGAGGTTGAAAAGCTCCTCCTTGGCCTCACGGAGCTTCTGCTCGAGGTCGACGTTGGTCATTGTGTCGAGTTCGTGTGCAGTGGTAGCCATCAGAATTCACCTGCCTCGCGGGTGACGAAGCGGCACTTCATCGGAAGCTTGTGCATCGCGCGGCGCATGGCCTCGCGAGCGATGTCCTCCGGAACGCCGGACAGTTCGAACATGACGCGACCGGGCTTGACGTTCGCGATCCACCACTCCGGCGAACCCTTACCGGAACCCATGCGGGTCTCGGCCGGCTTCTTGGTCAGCGGGCGGTCGGGGTAGATGTTGATCCACACCTTTCCACCACGCTTGATGTGACGGGTCATCGCGATACGCGCGGACTCGATCTGGCGGTTGGTCACGTAGTGAGCCTCGACCGCCTGGATACCGAAGTCGCCGAAGGCGAGCTTGGTCCCACCCTTGGCGGCACCGGTCCGCTTGGGGTGGTGCTGCTTGCGGTGCTTGACCCTACGGGGCATCAGCATGGCGCTCAGCTCTCCTGTCCGGTCGTGGCCTCGGCCGCGGGGGCCTCAGCCGGTACTTCAGCTGCAGCAGCCTCCGGCGCACGGGTGCCGCGGTCCGAACGGGTCGGGCGGTCACCGCGGCTGCCGCGGCTGGGGCGGTCGCCGCCGCGCGAGGGGCGGCCACGGCCGGGAGCGGTGGCGCGGGCAGCAGCCTGAGCCTCACGCTCAGCGCGGGTGCCGGCGACCTCGCCCTTGTAGATCCAGACCTTCACGCCGATGCGGCCGAAGGTGGTGCGGGCCTCGTAGAAGCCGTAGTCGATGTCCGCGCGGAGGGTGTGCAGGGGCACGCGGCCCTCGCGGTAGAACTCCGAGCGCGACATCTCGGCGCCACCGAGGCGGCCCGAGCACTGGATCCGGACACCCTTGGCGCCGGAGCGCATCGAGGTCTGGATCGCCTTGCGCATCGCGCGGCGGAACGCCACACGACCCGACAGCTGCTCGGCGACACCCTGGGCGACCAGCTGAGCGTCCACCTCGGGGTTCTTGACCTCGAGGATGTTCAGCTGGACCTGCTTGCCGGTGAGCTTCTCGAGCTCGCCGCGGATGCGGTCGGCCTCAGCGCCACGACGACCGATCACGATGCCCGGACGCGCGGTGTGGATGTCCACACGGACGCGGTCGCGGGTGCGCTCGATCTCGACGCGGCTGATGCCGGCGCGCTCCATGCCCTTCGACAGCAGGCGACGGATCGCGACGTCCTCACCGACGTACGACTTGTAGAGCTTGTCGGCGTACCAACGGCTCTTGTGGTCGGTGGAGATGCCGAGGCGGAAACCGTTCGGGTTGATCTTCTGACCCATCAGGCCTTCCGTCCCTTCTTGGTAGTGGTTGCCTCTGCAGCAACAGGCTGCACGACCAGCGTGATGTGGCTGGTGCGCTTGTTGATGCGCGAGGCGCGACCCTGGGCGCGGGGGCGCCAACGCTTCATGGTCGGGCCCTCGTCCACCGTGGCCTTGGTGACGACCAGGGTGTTGCGGTCGAGGTTCTCGGTGCCCTCCGCGTTGGCGACTGCACTCTCAAGGACCTTGTAGACCGTCTCGCTGGCTGCCTGCGGCGCGAACTGCAGCAGGGCCAGGGCCTCGTCCACACCCAGACCGCGCACCATGTCGACGACACGGCGGGCCTTCATCGGGGTGATCCGGACGAAGCGTGCGCTGGCGAAAGCACCGGGCTCGTCGCCCAGCAGGCTCTCGCGTCGGGCGCTCACGCGCCTACGCTCCATAACGCTCATTTCGAAACTCTCTCGTCTTCCGTCGGGCCCCCGCGTCAGCGGCGGCGGCTCTTCCGGTCGTCCTTGACGTGCCCGCGGTAGGTGCGGGTCGGGGCGAACTCCCCGAGCTTGTGACCCACCATGGAGTCGGTCACGAACACGGGAACGTGCTTACGGCCGTCGTGGACGGCGATCGTGTGGCCGATCATGGCCGGCACGATCATCGAACGACGCGACCAGGTCTTGATCACGTTGTGGGTGCCCTTGTCGTTCTGTCCGTCCACCTTCTTGATCAGGTGGTCGTCAACGAAGGGACCCTTCTTCAGGCTGCGTGGCATCTGTACTCAGGCCCTTTCTCAGCGACGCTTGCCGGACTTGCGGCGACGGACAATGAGGGCGTCGGAGGCCTTGCGCTTGCGCGTACGGCCCTCCGGCTTGCCCCACGGGGACACGGGGTGACGACCACCGGAGGTCTTACCCTCACCACCGCCGTGCGGGTGGTCGACCGGGTTCATGACGACACCACGGACGGTCGGGCGCTTGCCCTTCCAGCGCATGCGGCCGGCCTTGCCCCAGTTGATGTTCGACTGCTCGGCGTTGCCGACCTCGCCGACGGTGGCGCGGCAGCGCACGTCGACGTAGCGCATCTCGCCGGAGGGCAGGCGCAGCTGGGCGCGGCTGCCTTCCTTCGCGACGAGCTGGGCCGAGTTGCCGGCCGAGCGGGCCATCTTCGCGCCGCCGCCGGGGCGGAGCTCGATGCAGTGGATCGTGGTACCGACCGGGATGTTGCGCAGCGGCAGGTTGTTACCGGGCTTGATGTCGGCCTTCGGGCCGGCCTCGACCGGGGTGCCCTGCTTCAGACCCTGCGGCGCGATGATGTAGCGCTTCTCGCCGTCCGCGTAGTGCAGCAGCGCGATCCGGGCGGTCCGGTTCGGGTCGTACTCGATGTGCGCGACCTTCGCGGGGACGCCGTCCTTGTCGTAGCGACGGAAGTCGACGACGCGGTAGGCGCGCTTGTGCCCGCCGCCCTGGTGACGGGTGGTGATCCGGCCCTGGTTGTTGCGGCCGCCCTTCTTGGGGAGGGGACGCACCAGCGACTTCTCGGGCGTCGACCGCGTCACCTCGACGAAGTCGGCGACCGACGAGCCACGACGGCCCGGCGTGGTCGGCTTGTACTTACGGATTGCCATGAGTTCTCAGTCCTCTACCTCAGCCGCCCGGTCAGGAGACCGGACCCCCGAAGATGTCGATGCGCTGCCCCTCGGCCAGGCTGACGATCGCGCGCTTGGTGTCGGCTCGCTTGCCCATACCGAAACGCGTGCGACGGGTCTTGCCCTGACGGTTGAGGGTGTTGACGGAGGTGACCTTGACGTTGAACACCTTCTCGACCGCGATCTTGATCTCGGTCTTGTTGGCGTCCGGGTGCACCAGGAAGGTGTACTTGTTGGCGTCGAGCAGGCCGTAGCTCTTCTCGCTCACCACAGGTGCGATCAGGACGTCGCGGTGGTCCTTGTGAAAGGTGCTCACTTGGCGGCCTCCTCATCAGCCTCGGTCGAAGTGGCGACAGCCTTGACGGACTTGCCGCTCGGGGCGCCCGCCACGAACGCGTCGTACGCGCCCTTGGTGAACACGACGTCGTCGGACAGCAGCACGTCGTAGGTGTTGAGCTGGTCCACGGCGAGCAGGTGGACGGTGTCCACGTTGCGCAGCGACAGCCAGGTCATGTCGTCGCCGCGCTCGAGCACGATGAGCGTGCGCGGGCGGTCGGTGAGACCGGCCAGGGCGGACAGCGCCGACCTGGTGGACGGCTTGTCACCCGAGACGAAGGTCTCGACGACGTGGACGCGGCCGGAGCGGGCCCGGTCGGAGAGGGCACCGCGCAGGGCGGCGGCCTTCATCTTCTTCGGGGTGCGCTGGTCGTAGCTGCGCGGCGTGGGGCCGTGCACCACGCCACCGCCGGCGAACTGCGGAGCGCGGGTCGAGCCCTGACGGGCGCGACCGGTGCCCTTCTGCTTGTAGGGCTTGCGGCCACCACCGCGGACCTCGCCGCGGCTCTTGACCGCGTGCGTGCCCTGGCGGGCGGCGGCCTGCTGGGCCACGACGACCTGGTGGATCAACGGGATGTTGACCTGGACGTCGAAGATCTCGGCGGGGAGATCGACCTGGACGGTCTTCGCAGTCACTGCGCGGCCTCCTTGCCCTTCGCGGCGGAACGGATGATCACGAGCCCACCCTTGGGACCGGGGACGGCGCCCTTGAGGAGGATCAGGCCCTTCTCGACGTCGACGGCGTGGACCGACACGTTCTGGGTGGTGACGACGTCGCCACCCATGCGACCGGCCATGCGGAGGCCCTTGAACACGCGACCGGGGGTCGCGCAGCCGCCGATGGAGCCGGGCGAACGGTGGTTGCGGTGCGCACCGTGCGAGGCCCGCGAGCCGTGGAAGCCGTGGCGCTTCATGACACCGGCGAAGCCCTTGCCCTTGCTGGTGCCCGTGACGTCGACGTCCTCGCCGGCGGCGAACAGCTCCGGGCTGACCTCCTGGCCGACGGAGTACGACGCGGCGTCCGCGGTGCGGATCTCCAGCAGGTGGCGACGCGGCGTGACGCCGGCCTTGACGAAGTGCCCGGCGAGGGGCTTGGTCACCTTGCGGCCGTCGATCTCACCGAAGCCGAGCTGGACGGCGTTGTAGCCGTCGGTCTCGGGGCGGCGGACCTGCGTGACCACGTTGGTGCCGGCCGCGACAACGGTCACGGGCACGACGCGGTTGTTCTCGTCCCAGGTCTGGGTCATGCCGAGCTTGGTGCCCAGCAGCCCGCGGACGTTACGTTCAAAAGTGCTCATGGGATTCAGGCCTTCAGAGCTTGATCTCGATGTCGACACCGGCCGGCAGGTCGAGACGCATCAGCGAGTCAACCGTCTTCGGCGTGGGGTCGATGATGTCGATAAGACGCTTGTGGGTGCGCATCTCGAAGTGCTCGCGGCTGTCCTTGTACTTGTGGGGCGAGCGGATGACGCAGTAGACGTTCTTCTCGGTCGGGAGGGGCACAGGGCCGGCAACCTTCGCGCCCGTACGGGTGACCGTGTCAACGATCTTGCGCGCCGAGGTGTCGATCACCTCGTGGTCGTAGGCCTTGAGCCTGATGCGGATCTTCTGTCCCGCCATAGCTCTCAGTTCGTCCTTCTACTCGTGTACCGCTGAGTATCTCGTCGCACTCCGGGAGGAGTACTCCGCCCGTGCTCCACCACCGACCCCCGCGGTCGGGCGTGTCGCGTGAGGCGACGCGCGCCAGACCGAAGTCGATCTGTCATTGTTGAGGGTGGCGCCCGACGGGTTTGTCGGGCTGAGTGGGGTCTCCTGGTTCGGTGCGACCCACACAGTCGTGTTCGTGGCCGGAAACGAGTCCTGGCCTGCTGTGTGCAGTGCACCCCGGCGACCCCGCCGGAGCAACCGGACTATCTTGTCAGAGACCGGGGGGCCATATCAAATCGGCGTCGGACCGGCGGCTGTGAACCGCCGCACGCCGCCCCCGCTGGTGCTCGTACCCTACCGTGTCCCCATGGTCGACCGTGCGCGCCTCGCGGGGCTGATGCGTCAGGAGCAGGACAGGTTCGTCGCCGAGCACCCCGGCTCGGCCCGCCTCGCGGAGGAGGCGGGGGGCTCCCTGCTCGCCGGGGTGCCCATGCCGTGGATGACGCGCTGGCCCGGCGCCTTCCCCCTCTTCGTCGAGCACGCGGCCGGGGCGCGGTTCACCGACGTCGACGGCCGGGAGTACGTCGACCTGTGCCTCGGCGACACCGGCGCGATGACCGGGCACGCGCTCCCCCGGGTCGCCGAGGCCGTGCACCGGCGCGCGCTCGACGGGCTGACCACGATGCTGCCGAGCCCGGACGCGGCCTGGGTCGGGGCCGAGCTGTCCCGCCGGTTCGGCCTCCCCCGCTGGCAGATGGCGATGACCGCGACCGACGCCAACCGCTTCGTGCTGCGCTTCGCCCGCCACCTCACCGGCCGCACGAAGATCTGCGTGATGGACTGGTGCTACCACGGCACCGTCGACGAGACGCTGGCCGTGCTCGACGGGGACCGGGTGGTGCCCCGGCCCGGGGCGCTCGGCCCGCAGGTCGACGTCGCCCTGACCACGAAGGTGGTCCCCTTCAACGACGTCGAGGCCCTGGAGCGGGCCCTGGCCCCCGGGGACGTGGCCGCGGTGCTGATGGAGCCGGCGCTGACCAACATCGGCATCGTGCTGCCCGACGAGGGCTACCTCGAGGCGGTCCGCGACGTGACCCGGCGCACCGGCACGCTGCTCGTGGTCGACGAGACGCACACGCTCTGCGCGGGGCCGGGCGGCTGCACCCGCGCGTGGCACCTGGACCCGGACATGCTGGTGGTGGGCAAGCCGATCGGCGGGGGTGTCCCGGCGGCGGCGTACGGGGTCAGCCAGGAGCTGGCCGACCGCCTCGAGCCGCAGATGCGCGGGCACGAGATCGACGTCGCCGGGGTCGGCGGGACGCTCACCGGCAGCGCCCTCGCGATGGCCGCGGTGCGCGCGACGCTCTCCTCGGCCATGCGCGAGGAGGACTTCGCGGTGGCGGTGCCGCTGGCCGCGGCGTGGGCCGACGGCGTCGCCGGCGTGATCGCGAAGGCCGGCGTGCCCTGGCACGTGCAGCAGCTGGGGGCGCGCGCGGAGTACTGGTTCTGCCCTCCCCCGCGCTCCGGGGCCGCCGCGGCGGCGGCCGTCGACGAGGAGCTCGAGGCGTTCCTGCACCTGTGGGCCCTCAACCGCGGGGTCCTGCTGACGCCGTTCCACAACATGGCGCTGTTCTCCCCGTACCACGTCGCCGCGGACGTCGACCGGCACACCGAGGTGTTCGCGGGCGCGGTCACCGCCCTGCTCGGCCGGGACTGAGGCCGATCCGACCCGCCGGCTCAGCGACGACTCAGGCCCGCCGGCGGAACGTCAGGTCGGTGATGGCGTGGCCGGCCTCGACCCCGCGCCGCTCGAACCGGGTCAGCGGCCTGTCGGCCCACCGCGGCGCGGCTCCGTCGTACACGTTCTCCAGCAGCTCCTCCCCGGACAGCACCTCGACCATCCGGTCGGCGTACTCCTGCCAGTCCGTCGCGAGCCGCCACACGGCCGCGGGGACCAGCCGGGTCGCCGCCAGGTGCGCGAAGGCGGGGTTGACCAGGCGGCGGCGGTGGTGCCGCTTCTTCGGCCAGGGGTCGGGGAAGAACGTCCACAGCTCGCTGACGCTGCTCTCGCCGAGGAGGTGCTCCATCGACCACACCGCGTCGACGCTGACCATCCGCACGTTCGAGGCGCCCACCTGCTCGCACCGGAGGAACGTGTCGGCGACCCCGGGGGGCCACACCTCGAACCCGAGCACGTTGGCGTCCGGCCGCGCCGCGGCGAGCGCGGCGGTCGCCTCCCCGACTCCGCAGCCGATCTCCACGACCAGGGGGGCCTCACGCTCGAACCAGTCGCCCACCCGGAAGCCGGGGTCGTCGGCCGCGGCGTCCGGGATCCACCACTCGTCCCGGCGGCGCTCCCACACCTCGGCCTGGGTCACGTTGAGCCGGCTCCCGCGGCGGGCGTAGGTCAGCACCTGCGCCAGGCGGCGGCCGTCGTCCGTCAGCCCCGTGTGCGGTCGCGCGGGCCTCACCGTCTCGGGCATCGGCAGGGTTCCTCTCGGTGAGTTCTCGGCGGGGAGATACGCGAGAGGCCCCGCCCCTGGAAGGGACGGGGCCTCTCGGCTGTGAAGCTAGATCACTTGTTGATCTTGGTGACGCGGCCGGCACCGACGGTGCGGCCACCCTCACGGATCGCGAAGCGGAGACCGTCCTCCATGGCGATCGGCTGGATCAGCTCGACCGACATCTCGGTGGTGTCGCCCGGCATGACCATCTCGGTGCCCTCGGGGAGGGTCACGACGCCGGTCACGTCCGTGGTACGGAAGTAGAACTGCGGGCGGTAGTTGTTGAAGAACGGCGTGTGACGGCCGCCCTCCTCCTTCGAGAGGATGTAGACGTTCGCCTCGAAGTTGGTGTGCGGGGTGGTCGTGCCCGGCTTGATCACGACCATGCCGCGCTCGACGTCCTCGCGCTTGGTGCCGCGGAGGAGCAGACCGACGTTCTCGCCCGCCTGGCCCTCGTCGAGGAGCTTGCGGAACATCTCGATGCCGGTGACCGTGGTGGACTGCTTGCCCTCACGGATACCGATGATGTCGACGGTCTCGTTGACCTTGACGATGCCGCGCTCGATACGACCGGTGATGACGGTGCCACGACCGGTGATCGTGAAGACGTCCTCGACGGGCATCAGGAACGGCTTGTCGGTGTCGCGCTCAGGCTGCGGGATGTACTCGTCCACGGCGTCCATGAGCTCGGCGATCGAGTTGCCCCACTTCTCGTCGCCGTTCAGCGCCGGGAAGGCAGCGACGCGGACCACGGGGACGTCGTCGCCCGGGAACTCGTACTCGCTGAGGAGCTCGCGGACCTCCATCTCGACGAGCTCGATGAGCTCCTCGTCGTCCACCATGTCGCACTTGTTGAGCGCGACGACCAGCGCGGGGACGCCGACCTGGCGGGCCAGGAGGACGTGCTCACGGGTCTGCGGCATCGGGCCGTCGGTGGCGGCGACCACGAGGATCGCGCCGTCCATCTGGGCCGCGCCGGTGATCATGTTCTTGATGTAGTCGGCGTGACCCGGGCAGTCGACGTGCGCGTAGTGCCGGCTCTCGGTCTGGTACTCGACGTGCGCGATCGAGATGGTGATACCGCGCTGACGCTCTTCAGGGGCCTTGTCGATCTCGTCGAACGGCGTGAAGGGGTTCAGGTCCGGGTACTTGTCGTGCAGCACCTTGGTGATCGCTGCGGTCAACGTCGTCTTGCCGTGGTCGATGTGACCGATGGTTCCGATGTTGACGTGCGGCTTAGTCCGCTCGAACTTCGCCTTAGCCACGGGGGCTCCTCCTAGCTAGTTTCTTGACTCGTTGTTTGTGTCGCCGGACGATGCTTATTCGCCGCGGACCTTCTTGATGATCTCGTCGGCGACGTTCTGGGGAACCTCGGCGTACGAGTCGAACTCCATCGAGTACGACGCCTGGCCCGAGGTCTTCGACCTCAGATCGCCAACGTACCCGAACATCTCAGACAGCGGAACAAGGGCCTCGACGACGCGGTCGCCGGAGCGCTCGAACATCGACTGCACCTGTCCACGGCGGGAGTTGATGTCGCCGATCACGTCGCCCAGGAAGTTCTCGGGCGTCGTGACCTCGACGGCGAACATCGGCTCCAGCAGCACCGGCTTGGCCATGCGGGCGGCCTCCTTGAAGGCCTGGTTCCCGGCGAGCTTGAACGCGAGCTCCGAGGAGTCCACGTCGTGGTAGGCGCCGTCCTCGAGGGTGAACTTGACGTCCACCATCGGGTAGCCGGCGAGCACACCGAACTCCATGGCCTCCTGGCCACCCTGGTCCACCGAGGGGATGTACTCCCGCGGCACACGACCACCGGTCACGTTGTTGACGAACTCGTAGCCCGCACCCGCGCCCGTCTCCGGGTCGATGCTGGGGGCCAGCGAGACGACGACCTTCGCGAACTGGCCCGAACCACCGGTCTGCTTCTTGTGCGTGTACGAGTGGCTCTTGACCTCCTTGCGGATGGTCTCGCGGTAGGCCACCTGCGGCTTGCCGACGGTCGCCTCGACGCGGAACTCGCGCCGCATGCGGTCGACGAGGACCTCGAGGTGCAGCTCGCCCATGCCGGCGATGATCGTCTGCCCGGTCTCCTCGTCGGTCTTCACCGTGAAGGTCGGGTCCTCGTCGGAGAGCCGCTGGATCGCGATGCCCAGCTTCTCCTGGTCGCCCTTCGTCTTGGGCTCGATCGCGACCTCGATCACCGGGGCCGGGAACGTCATCGACTCGAGCACGACCGGGTCGCTCTGCACGCAGAGGGTCTCGCCGGTGGTGGTGTCCTTCAGACCCATCACGGCGACGATCTGGCCGGCGCCGACCGACGCGATCTCCTCACGCTTGTTCGCGTGCATCTGGTAGATCTTGCCGATCCGCTCCTTGCGGCCCTTGACGGAGTTCAGCACGAACTGCCCCGCCTCGAGCTTGCCGGAGTAGACGCGGACGTAGGTCAGCTTGCCCAGGTGCGGGTCGGCGGCGATCTTGAACGCCAGGCCGGCGAACGGCTCGTCCTCGCTGGGGCGACGCTTGATGATCGTCTCTTCGTCGTTGACCTTGTGGCCCTCGATCGCCTCGACGTCGAGCGGCGAGGGGAGGTACTTCACGACCGCGTCGAGCAGCGGCTGGATGCCCTTGTTCTTGAACGCGGTGCCGGTGAGGACCGGGTTGAGCTTGTCGGCGAGGGTGGCGCGACGGATCGCGGCCTCGATCTCCTCGACCGAGAGCTCCTCGCCCTCGAGGTACTTCTCCATGACGGCGTCGTCGGCCTCGGCGAGGGTCTCGAGCAGCTTCTCGCGCCACTCGGCGGCCTGCTCGGCCATGTCCGCCGGGATCTCCTCGACCTCGTAGTCCTCGCCCATCTTGGTCTCACCGCGCCAGGTGAGCGCGCGCATGCCGACCAGGTCGACGACGCCGATGAAGTCGGACTCGGCACCGATGGGGATCTGCAGGACCAGCGGGGTGGAGTTCAGGCGGTCGACGATCATGTCGACGCAGCGGTAGAAGTCCGCGCCGGTGCGGTCGAGCTTGTTCACGAAGCACATCCGCGGCACGGAGTACTTGTTCGCCTGCCGCCACACGGTCATGCTCTGCGGCTCGACACCGGCGACACCGTCGAACACCGCGACCGCGCCGTCGAGGACGCGGAGCGAACGCTCCACCTCGACCGTGAAGTCGACGTGCCCGGGGGTGTCGATGATGTTGATCTGGCGGTCCTTCCACCAGCAGGTCGTCGCGGCGGACGTGATGGTGATTCCGCGCTCCTGCTCCTGCTCCATCCAGTCCATGGTGGCGGCGCCCTCGTGGACCTCACCGATCTTGTAGGTGATGCCGGTGTAGAACAGGATCCGCTCGGTGGTGGTGGTCTTACCGGCATCGATGTGCGCCATGATGCCGATGTTGCGGACCTTGTCGAGGTCGGTGGTGATGTCGACGGCCACTGGTCAGTGATCCCCTCGGAGTTTGTTACTCGGGTGGTGTGTCTGCATGCAGGCTGATGGCCTGGTACGTCGTACCGCTGGGTCCTCGTGGGACGCCGGCACGGTGCGACGTACCGGCGGGGTCACCAGCGGTAGTGCGCGAAGGCCTTGTTGGACTCGGCCATCTTGTGGGTGTCCTCGCGGCGCTTCACAGCGGCGCCGAGGCCGTTGGAGGCGTCGAGGATCTCGTTCATCAGGCGCTCGGACATCGTCTTCTCACGGCGAGCCTGGGCGTAGCTGACCAGCCAGCGGAGGGCGAGTGTGGTCTGGCGCGGGCCGCGGACCTCGACGGGGACCTGGTAGGTCGCACCGCCGACGCGGCGGCTGCGGACCTCGAGCGCGGGGCGGACGTTGTCCAGCGCGCGCTTGAGGGTGACGACCGGGTCGGTGCCGGTCTTCTCACGGCAGCCCTCGAGGGCGCTGTAGACGATGCGCTGGGCGACCTGCTTCTTGCCGTCCTGGAGCACCTTGCTGACCAGCTGGGTCACGACAGTGCTGCCGTAGACCGGGTCGACGTCGACCGGACGCTTCGGGGCGGGACCCTTGCGCGGCATTAGCTCTTCTCCTTCTTCGCGCCGTAACGGCTGCGAGCCTGCTTGCGGTTCTTGACACCCTGGGTGTCGAGCGAACCGCGGATGATCTTGTACCGGACACCGGGGAGGTCCTTCACACGACCGCCACGCACGAGCACGATCGAGTGCTCCTGCAGGTTGTGGCCCACACCCGGGATGTAGGCCGTGACCTCGATGCCGCTGGACAGGCGCACACGGGCGACCTTGCGGAGAGCGGAGTTCGGCTTCTTCGGGGTGGTCGTGTAGACACGCGTGCACACGCCACGACGCTGGGGCGAACCCTTCAGAGCGGGCGTCTTGTTCTTCGACACCTTGTCCTGGCGGCCCTTACGGACCAACTGCTGGATGGTGGGCACCGCGTGGTTCTCTTTCCTCTTCGGTGATGCTGTCTTTGGTCCTGCTGGTCGTGCGCTCCGCGGCGCGGCCCGCGACCCGCATCCACGTCGAAGGCTCCCCCGCGGTCGGGCGTGTCGCCCACCCCGGAGCCCGCCACGCAACCTCGCGGCGGAAGTTCCTTCGATTGAACGCTGCGATCGCAGCCACGCGGCTCGCGGGGTCCCTGCCCGCAGCACGGGCGCGAGATCCGGTTCGGAGCACACGCGATGGCCTGGCTGTCCCAGGCACGCTGAAAAAGATTACCGGCTCGCCGTACCCGGGTCAAAACGAGGGCGGGCAGCATGCGGTATGGGCGCCGGCGGCGCTCCCGCCCGGCGGCTCTCCCGGGACCGAGCCGGGACGGGCTCCTCACCGGTACGCACAGTTCGTGTTTGTTTCAACCAATTTTACCGATATGAATGACTAACCGGGCCGGAGCGCGGAACATACTAGTCATGGGGGGGCTCATAGAAAGGGCCGCAGAGCTTGCTGCGGTCAGCGGCCTGCTGTCCGACGCGCTCGGCGGCACCGGTCGCAGCCTGACACTGTCCGGACCGGCCGGCGTCGGCAAGTCAGCGCTGGTCGGGCATGCCACCGAGCGTGCCCGGATGCTGGGCATGCGGGTGCTCACCGCCTGCCCCACCCCGGTCACGTCCCAGCTCTCCCACGCCGTCGTCCGCGACTGGCTCGCGCCGCTGGCCCGCGAGGCCTCCCCCGGGAACAAGCCCTTCGACGGTCCCGCGGCCGCACTGGGCGAGGCGCTCGCCGGGCCGGGCCTCGACCACCACCCCTGGACGCTGGCCTCCCTCGACTACGCGCTGGCCTGGCTGCTGGAGAACCTCGCCGCCGACCGCCCTGTCCTCCTCGTCGTCGACGACGTGCAGTGGGCCGACCTCGGGTCCCTCCAGCTGCTCGACCTGCTCTCGGCCCGGCTGCACCTCGGCCCGGTGGCGATGCTGCTCGGGCTGCGCACCGGCGAGCCGGTGGGCCACGCCGACGTGCTGCACCGCGTCGTCGCCCGGTCCACCTCGGTCTCCCCGCAGCCGCTGTCGGTCGTCGGTGTGGCCGCGCTGCGGGCCGACCTCGGCGACGCCTACCCCGGCACGCTGCTCTCCGCGCAGGAGGTGCACGACGCCACGGGCGGCGTGCCGTTCCTGGTCCACGAGCTCCTCCGCGAGGGCACCGCCGGCGGCACCCCGCAGACGGTGGTGGAGTCGCTGCGCCACCGGCTCGGCCGCCTCGGCGCTCCCGCCGTCCAGCTCGCGCGCACCGTCGCGGTGCTCGGTGACGAGGCCAGCTTCGACGCCGTCGCCGACCTGACCGCTCAGAGCGTCGCCGACATCGCGGACCCGCTCGAGGTGCTCGTCGACGCCGGGGTCCTGACCGTGGGCATGTGGCGCGCGTGGCCGGCGCACCCCCTGGTCCGCGAGGCCATCCTCTCCGCGCTCACGCCCTCGCAGCGATCCGATCTGCACCGCAAGGCCGCAGCGCACCTGACCTCCCTCGGGCGGCCGCGCCAGGCGGTGGCCAGCCACCTGCTGCACACGCTCCCCGACGAGGACCCGGCGGTGGTCGAGCTGCTCCGCGCGGCCGGGGAGGAGTCCCTCGACTCCGGCGTCCCCGACGTCGCGGCCGCGCAGCTGTTCCGCGCCGTCGGCGAGACCCGGCCCGAGGACACCGACCCCGGCCTCCTCGCGCTCGCCGCGTCGGCGCACCTCTCGGCCGGGCTGCGGACCGAGGCCTTCGACCTCTGGCGCCGCTCGCTGGAGCGGACCACCGGCACCGAGAAGCGCGCGAGGACGCTCGCCGACATCGGTGACCTCCAGATGACCCTGGGCGAGCGGCATGCCGCGCAGGCGTCGTACCAGGAGGCGATCGGGCTGCTCACCGGCGACCGCCACGACGCGTCCTCGCCGGCGCTGCGCAAGCTGCTGGCCCGGATGGGGATGGCCCGGGCGCTGTACGACGGGTCGGGCGCCGACCTCACGGAGGCGGTGGAGGACGCCGTACGCCAGCCCCAGGAGCGGGACACGCACGCCGACCGGCTGCTGCTCTCCTGGGCCGCCTCCGACCTCGCGGTGCGGGGGCACGACCGCGAGCGTGCCCTGGCCTTCGCGGGGCGCGCCCTGGGCGACGGGGCGCTGCTGGCCGAGGAGACCTGCGACGGCATCGGCTTCTACGTCGCCAGCGCCGTGCTCTCGTGGTCCGACGCCTACGACGAGAACCTCGCCGTGCTCGACGCCGCGCTCGAGGACAGCCGGCGCCGGGGCTCGGTGCTCGGGTTCGCCACCGCGTCGTACTGCCGCGGCTTCGTGCGCTACCGGCAGGGCCGGCTCCGTGAGGCGCTCGTGGAGTTCGAGCCGGCGCTGCAGATGCGCGCCCGGGGCTGGTCCGACTTCGCGGAGCCCGCGCTCGCCGGCGCCACGCTGACCCACCTCGCGCTCGGCCAGCACCCGGAGGCCCTCGCCCTCGAACCGCTGCTGCGGCAGGCCGCCCGGCGGGCGCAGTTCCTCAGCGCGCTGCCGATCGCGGTGGCCGGGCTGGTGCGGGCCACGCACGGGGACCACGAGCAGGCGCTCGCCGACTACGCCGAGGCCGGGCGGCTGATGGGCCCCCGCGGTGACAACGCCTCGATCGTGGAGTGGCGCGAGCTCACGGCGTGGTCGCTCATGTCGCTGGGCCGCGAGGACGAGGCTCGGGCCACCGCCGAGGAGGCCGTGCGCCTGGCGCGCCGCTGGGGTGCCCCGCGCGGTCTGGGGTTCGCGCTGCGCACGCTTGCCCAGACCACGCCCGGCGACGAGGCCGTCGGGCACCTGCGCGAGTCGCTGGCCCTGCTCGAGTCTGCGGACCTCGCCGACTACGCCGCCCGGACCGCGATCGACCTCGGCGCCCGCCTCGCGACGGAGGAGGCGAGCCGCGACGAGGGGGTCTCCCTCCTCGAGGGCGCGTTCCGATACGCCCGGGCGACGGACGTGCCGCCGCTGGCCCGCCGCGCGAGCGGGCTGCTCACCCGCCACGGCGTCCCGGTCCCCGAGGGCGGCGGGTCGCCGCTCGCCAGCCTCACCCCCGGCGAGCGGCGGGTCGTGGAGCTGGCCGCGGCCGGCTACACCAACCGCCAGATCGCCCAGTCGCTGTTCGTGACGGTCAAGGCCGTCGAGTGGCACCTGTCCAACGCCTACCGCAAGCTCGAGGTGACCCGGGCTCAGCTCCCGGACCTGCTGGCGCAGTCCCGCGGGGAGAGCAGCAGCTCGGACATGTGAACCGCGCGTACGTCGGCCAGGTCGGCCAGCTGCGTGCGGCAGGAGAACCCGTCGGCCAGGACGACCGCGTCCTCCCCCGCCGCCCGCACCGCCGGCAGCAGGGTGTGCTCGGCGACCGCGACCGAGACGTCGTAGTGCCCCTTCTCGACGCCGAAGTTGCCGGCCAGCCCGCAGCAGCCGCCGAGCCGGGTCACGGTGGCGCCGGTGCGGGCCAGCAGCCGGGCGTCGGCCTCGAAGCCGAGCACCGACGCGTGGTGGCAGTGCGGCTGCACCACCACGTGCGTGCCGGTGAGGTCCGGTGGCCGCCACCCCTCCACGGTCTCGAGCAGCTCGGCCAGCGTGTGCACACCGCTGGCCACCTCGCCCGCCCGGGGGTCCGCGGTGAGCTCGGCGGCGTCGGAGCGCAGCGCCGCGAGGCAGGACGGCTCGAGCCCGACCACCGGGATCCCGCGGGCGACGTACTCGTGCAGCACCCCGACGGTGCGGCCGACGATCCGGCGCGCCTGGTCGAGCTGGCCTGTGCTGACCCAGGTCAGCCCGCAGCACGCCCGCTCCCGCACCACGCCCACCCGGAGGCCGGCGGACTCCAGCAGGGCGACCGCGGCCATCCCCGGCTCCGAGGCAAAGTGGTCGGTGAACGAGTCGGCCCAGATCACGACGTCCGGATCCTGCCGGCGGGTCCGCTCCCCCGCCAGCGTGCGGAACGAGCGCGACGCGAAGGCGGGGATGCTGCGCCGCTGGTCGATGCCGGCCGCCCACCGGGACGCGCGTCGCACGGCCGGTGACCGCAGCGCGAGGTTGGCCAGCGGCGCCACCGGCTGGCCCAGCCGGGCCCACAGGGGCAGCCGGCCGAGCGCGTAGTGGCTGCGCGGCCGCAGCCTGCCGCGGTACCGCTGGTGCAGCGCCTCGGCCTTGTAGGTGGCCATGTCGACACCGGTGGGGCAGTCGGTGGAGCAGCCCTTGCAGGACAGGCACAGGTCGAGCGCCTCGTGCACCTCGTCCGAGCGCCAGCCGTCACGGACCAGCCGCCCGTCGACCATCTCCTGGAGCACCCGGGCCCGGCCGCGGGTGGAGTCCTTCTCGTCGCGGGTCGCCACGTAGGAGGGGCACATCACGCCCCCGGTGCCGGTGTTGTCGGCCAGGCAGCGGCCCACGCCTGTGCAGCGGTGCACCGCGTCCACCAGCGAGCCGCCGTCGTGCAGCAGCCGCAGGCTCGTCCGCGGCTCGGACAACGGGCCCGCCAGCCGCAGGTCCGCGTCGACCGGACGCGGGTCGACGAGCACCCCCGGGTTGAGCACGCCGGCCGGGTCCAGGGCCCGCTTCACCTGCCGGAACAGGTCGAGCGCGTCCTGCGAGTACATCGCGCCGAGCAGCTCCGAGCGGGCGCGGCCGTCGCCGTGCTCGCCCGACAGGGTGCCGTCGTACGACGCCACCAGCGCCGCCGCCTCCTCGAGGAAGGTCCGGAAACCACCCCGGCCGCCGGTGCTGTCGAGGCCGAAGTCGATCCGGACGTGCACGCAGCCGTCGCCGAAGTGGCCGTAGGGCACCCCGTCGTACCCGTGGGCGCGGAGCAGGTCGTCGAACGCACGCAGGTACCCCCCGAGCCGGGCCGGCGGGACCGCGGCGTCCTCCCACCCGGCATGCGCGGGCCGGTCGAGGCTGCGCGCGGCCAGGCCGGCGCCGTCCTCGCGAATCCGCCACAGCGCGAGCATCTCCTCGACGTCGGTGACCACCCGGTGCCCGGTGGCCGCGGCGTCCCGGGCCACCGCCTGCGCCCGCGCGGTGGCCTCCTCGGCGGTCTCACCGGTGACCTCGGCGAACAGCCACCCGGCGCCGCGCGGGAGCTCGGGCACGACCGCGGCACCCCGCCGGGCGCGGACCACCGAGACGATCCGCTCGTCGAGCCCCTCGCAGGCCACGAGCGGGTGGTGCAGCAGCCCGGGTACGGCGTCGGCGGCCTCGGCCATCGACGGGTAGCCGAGCACCGCCAGCGCACGGTAGGGGGCGTCGCGGACCAGCCGCACGGTCGCGCCGAGCACCACCGCGAGGGTGCCCTCGCTGCCGACGAGGAACCGGTCGAGCCGCCGACCGTTCTCGGGGAGCAGGTGCTCGAGGCTGTAGCCGGACACCTGGCGGCCGAACCGGCCGAACTCGGTGCGGACCGTGGCGAGCCCGCGGGCGACCACCTCGTCGAGCGCGGTCGCCGCGGCCGACGGGGTCGGGGCGCCGGGCCCGAGGGTCAGACGCTCGCCGGTGCCGGTCACCACGTCGAGCCCCACCACGTTGTCGACGGTGCGGCCGTAGCCCAGGGCCCGGGAGCCGCAGGCGTTGTTGCCGATCATCCCGCCGATCGTGCACCGGGTGTGCGTCGACGGGTCGGGCCCGAACCGCAGACCGTGCCCGCGGACCTGCTGCTGCAGGGTGGCGTGCACCGTCCCCGGCTCGACGACCGCGGTCGCGGCCTCGGGGTCGACGGAGACCACCCGGTTGAGGTGGCGGGCGGTGTCCACGACGATGCCGGTGCCGACCGCGTTGCCCGCGATCGACGTACCGGCTCCGCGCAGGGTGAGCGGGGTGCCGGTCGCCCGAGCCGTGGCCACCGTCGCGAGCAGCTCCTCCACGTGGAGTGGACGGACCACGACCTGCGGCACGACCCGGTACAGCGACGCGTCCGAGGAGTACATCGCCCGGGCCAGCGTCGAGTCGTCGACGTCGCCGATCCCCGCCGCGCGGAGGGCGGCCGCGACGTCGCGCGCCCCCGGTGCGCTCACCACAGGGACAGGGAGGCGCGCAGGATCTCCGCGGCGTCGTCCGCCGTCACCTCGCGCGGCGCGGTGGCGAGCAGCCGCTGCTGCTTGAGCGCGCCGTCGACGAGGTCGTCCACGTCGCCCTCGTCGTAGCCGACGGCGCCGATCCCGTTGGGGATCCCGATGTCGCGCATGAGCGCGGTGAGCACGCCGGGCAGCAGGTCCCGCGGGTCGCCGCTGCGGTCCAGGGACGGGTCGAGCAGCTCCGCGGCGCGGACGTGCCGCTCGGGCGCGGCGTCGAAGGTGAACCGGAACGCCTCGGGCGCGGTCAGCGACACCGCCATGCCGTGCGGCACCATCGGCTCGTCCGCGGGGTAGCCGTCGGGGCGGAAGTCCTTGACCCGGCCCGCGATCGGGTAGGCGCAGGCGTGCGGGATGTGCACGCCCGCGTTGCCGAAGCCCATCCCGGCGAAGGTGGCGGCGAGCGCCATGTCGCCGCGGGCGTCCGCGTCCTCGCCGTGCGCGACCGCCCGGCGGAAGGACGTCGCGAGGAGCGACATCGACTTCTCCGCCCACATGTCCGCGATCGGGTTGGCCCCGCAGTAGGGCACCCGCTGCGCGGCCTCCTTGCGCTCGTAGGAGTCGAAGGGCCGCGCCGTGTAGCTCTCCAGCGCGTGGCAGAGGATGTCCATCCCCGACGCCGCGGTCACCCCGGGCGGCTGGGTGAGCGTGAGCAGCGGGTCGACCACGGCCAGCGTGGGCCGCAGCCGCGGGTGGCTGATCCCGGTCTTGACCTTGAGCGACAACACGTCGAGCACGCAGATCGTGGTGCTCTCCGAGCCGGTCCCCGTCGTGGTCGGCACGGCGACCAGCGGGCGCAGCGCGTTCACGGGCGCGGCGCCCTTGCCGACGGGCACGTTGATGTAGTCCATCAGCTCGCCGGGGTTCGTGGCGAGCAGGTTGACCGCCTTCGCCGTGTCGATCGCCGAACCGCCACCGACCGCGACGTAGGCGTCCCAGGGACCGGTCTCGCGGGCGAACTCGATCGCCTCGCGCAGGCTGTCGTCGGTGGGCTCGACGTGGGACCCATCGAAGACCCGGGCCTCGATCCCGAACTGCGCCATCTGGTCGGCGACGCGCTGCGGGTGGCCGGTGGCCGCGACGCCGGGGTCGGTGACCACGAGCGCCCGGCGGACGTCGTACTGGGAGAGGTCGAAGCCGATCTCGTCGGAGGAGCCGGCGCCGTACTTCAGCGCGGGCGCACCGTAGGTGAACACGGTCTCCGGGTGCGTGGGGGTCGTGAGCGCGGTGCTCGCGGTACGGGTCATCGGTGCTCCTCCTCGATGAAGGTCAGGGCGTGGCGGGCGGCGCTGAGCAGGTCGAGCTCCGTCGCGCGCTCGACGGGTACCCACGCGGCGTGCTCGGTCGAGCCGTCCTCCTCGACGACGCGCGGCTCGGCGTCCCGGGAGGCCTCGGTGATCTCGGCGGCGAAGATGAGGTGGATGCCGTGGTAGTCCTCGACGAGCCCGTCGGCGCGGGCCCCGACGAAGTGCGTGGCGTGCACGTCGACGACCTGGCCGGGCTCCACGTGCAGGCCGGTCTCCTCGTACACCTCGCGGCGGAGCGCGTCGCGCGGGTCCTCGCCGTGGTCGATGCCGCCTCCGGGCAGTGTCCAGCGGCCCTCGATCCTGGTCCGCGACGACATCCGGGTCAGCAGCACCTCGCCACCGCGGGTCAGCAGGGCGTACGCCGCGACGCGTTGACGTTGCGGCGGAGCAGCATCGACAGCCATGCGGGTGAGTCTATGCGCGAGCGTCGTCACATTTTCGGGGTGGTTCTCCCGGCCCCGGGCGGCACCGCCGTCCCCGGCAGCACCTCTACCGCCCGCGCCTGCGCCACGGAGGGTGCCTGCCCGCCGAGGTGGGCGGGGTGCCACGGCGCGGTCTCTCCAGACGCCGGCTGGTGCTCTGGCCTGGCCTGCAGTCCGTCGAGCATCCGCTGCAGGGTCCGGCCGAGGTCACGGGTGCCCGCCACCACGTCGGTGCCGGCAGGGAAGTGCAGCGGCGGGCCGACGGCCACCGAGACCGGCCGGCCGCGGGTCGGGTCGAGGCGCCGGCCCACGGTCAGGATCCGCTGCGGGCCCCAGAGCGCCACCGGCAGCACGGGGACACCGGTCTCCGCGGCCAGCGCCACCGTCCCCGGCATCAGCGGTCGCACGGTGTACGACGTGCTCACCCCCGCCTCGGGGAAGATGCCGACCGCCTCGCCCTGCCTGAGCAACGAGCGCGCCCGCAGGTACGCCGCGGCCGGCGCCTGCCGGTCCACGGGGACGTGCCCCATGCCGCGCATCAGCGGGCCTGCGAGCGGGTGGTGCCACACGTCGTGGCGGGCGAGGAACCGCACCAGCCGGTCCCCGCGGCGGGCGGCCAGGCCGACCAGCAGGAAGTCGAGGAAGCTCACGTGGTTGGCGGCGAGCAGGACCGGCCCCGTCCCGGGCACGTGCTCGTCGCCCTCGAGGGTGGCCCGCAGCCCGAGAGCCCGGAACAGCAGCCGCCCGGCGCCCAGCACCGGCGGGTACACCAGGTCCACGCGCCGCTCCCCTCGTCAGTCGCTCATCGCTCATCGGTCGTCGTCCGTCGTCCGTCGTTCGCCGAGCCGGCCCGACCGGACTGCCCGGACTGCCCGGACGGACCGCACGGCTGGGCTGCGCCGGCCGGTTCACCGCAGAACGG
The DNA here is from genome assembly GCF_019679455.1 of Nocardioides jiangsuensis. Classification (GTDB taxonomy): domain Bacteria; phylum Actinomycetota; class Actinomycetes; order Propionibacteriales; family Nocardioidaceae; genus Nocardioides_C; species Nocardioides_C jiangsuensis. The sequence continues at coordinate 1,680,258 of NZ_JAIEZQ010000001.1, read as the reverse complement.
CGTCGGCCCCGGGTCCCTGTGCGGGACCCGGGGCCGACGTCTGCAGGCTGTCGACGTCAGTTCTGGTAGGAACCGAAGTCGAAGTCGTCGAGCGCCACGGCCTGACCACCGGCGGTGTTGCCGAAGTCGTAGTCGTAGTTCTCGTAGCCGGTCACGGAGTACGCGTTCGCACGCGCCTCCTCGGTCGGCTCCACCCGGATGTTGCGGTACCGCTCGAGACCGGTTCCGGCCGGGATCAGCTTTCCGATGATCACGTTCTCCTTCAGGCCGAGCAGCGAGTCGGACTTGCCGTTGATCGCCGCGTCGGTGAGGACCCGGGTCGTCTCCTGGAAGGAGGCCGCCGACAGCCACGACTCGGTGGCCAGCGACGCCTTGGTGATACCCATCAGCACCGGACGACCCGAGGCGGGCTTGCCGCCCTCGGAGACGACGCGACGGTTCTCCTCCTCGAAGCGCACCCGGTCGACCAGGTCGGACGGGAGCAGCTTCGTGTCACCGGACTCGATGACCGTGACGCGGCGGAGCATCTGGCGCACGATGATCTCGATGTGCTTGTCGTGGATGGCCACGCCCTGGCTGCGGTACACAGCCTGGACCTCGTCCACGAGGTGCTCCTGCGCCTTGCGGACACCCAGGATGCGCAGGACCTCCTGCGGGTCCGGCGTACCCTGCGTCAGCTGCTGGCCGACCTCGACGTGGTCTCCCTCGCCGATGGTCAGGCGCGAGCGCTTGCTGACCGGGTACTCCTGGACCTCGGAGCCGTCGTCCGGGGTGACCAGCACCTTCTTGGCCTTGTCGGTCTCCTCGATGGTGACCCGACCGGCCGCCTCGGTGATCGGCGCACGGCCCTTGGGCTGACGCGCCTCGAACAGCTCGACCACACGGGGCAGACCCTGCGTGATGTCGTCGGCCGACGCCACACCACCGGTGTGGAAGGTACGCATCGTCAGCTGCGTGCCGGGCTCACCGATGGACTGCGCCGCGATGATGCCGACGGCCTCACCGATGTCGACGAGCTTGCCGGTGGCCAACGAGCGGCCGTAGCACTTGGCGCAGGTGCCGGTCTTGGCGTCACAGGTCAGCACGGAGCGGACCTTGACCTCCTCGATGCCGGCGTTCACGAGCTCGTTGATCTTGACGTCGCCCAGGTCCTCCCCGGCGGTGGCGAGGACCTCGCCGGTCTCCGGGTGGGTGACCTCGACAGCGGCCGAGCGGGCGTACGCCGCGGTCTCGGCGTTCTCCGCCTTGACCACGCGCCCGTTCTCGAGACGCTCGCCGATCTTCTTGGGCAGGCCGCGCTCGGTGCCGCAGTCGTCCTCACGGATGATGACGTCCTGCGAGACGTCCACCAGACGACGGGTCAGGTAACCCGAGTCGGCGGTACGCAGCGCGGTGTCGGCCAGACCCTTACGGGCACCGTGGCTGGCGATGAAGTACTCCAGCACCGACAGACCCTCGCGGAAGTTCGACTTGATCGGCCGCGGGATGATGTCGCCCTTCGGGTTCGCCACCAGACCACGCATGGCGGCGATCTGACGGACCTGCATCATGTTTCCGCGGGCACCCGAGTGCACCATCATGTAGATCGGGTTGCTCTTCTCGAACGTGGTCTCGAGCTCGTCGGCGACCTTGTTCGATGCCTGCGTCCAGATCTCGATGAGCTCCTGGCGACGCTCGTCGTCGGTGATCAGGCCGCGCTCGAACTGCGTCTGGACCTTCTTCGCCTGCTCCTCGAAGACCTCGAGGATCTCGGCCTTGCGCGGCGGGGTGACGACGTCCTCGATCGAGACGGTCACACCGGAGCGGGTGGCCCAGTGGAAGCCGGTGTCCTTCAGCGCGTCCAGCGCGGTGGCGACCTCGACCTTGGTGTAGCGCTCCGCGAGGTCGTTGACGATCACGCCGAGCTGCTTCTTGCCGACCTCGTAGTTCACGAAGGCGTAGTCGGCCGGAAGCGCCTCGTTGAAGAGCGCGCGACCGAGCGTGGTCTCCAGGATCAGCGGCTGACCCTGCTCCCAGCCCTCGGGCAGGGCGTAGCCGGCGGGCGGCACGATCTCGGGGAACCGGATCTTGACCTTGCTCTGCAGCGTGATCTCCGCGTGGTCGAGCGCCATGATGGCCTCGGACGTGGAGGAGAACACGCGGCCGTCGCCGGGCATCTCCCGCTCTTCGTCACGGTTCGTGAGGAAGTACAGGCCGATGATCATGTCCTGGGTCGGCATGGTCACCGGGCGGCCGTCGGACGGCTTGAGGATGTTGTTGGTCGAGAGCATCAGGATGCGAGCCTCGGCCTGGGCCTCCGCCGACAGCGGCAGGTGCACCGCCATCTGGTCACCGTCGAAGTCGGCGTTGAACGCCGAGCAGACGAGCGGGTGGATCTGGATGGCCTTGCCCTCGATCAGCTGCGGCTCGAACGCCTGGATGCCGAGACGGTGCAGGGTGGGTGCACGGTTCAGCAGCACCGGGTGCTCGGTGATGACCTCTTCGAGGACGTCCCACACGACCGGGCGGGCGCGCTCGACCATCCGCTTGGCGCTCTTGATGTTCTGCGCGTGGTTCAGGTCGACCAGGCGCTTCATCACGAACGGCTTGAACAGCTCGAGCGCCATCTGCTTGGGCAGACCGCACTGGTGCAGCTTGAGCTGCGGACCGACCACGATGACCGAACGGCCGGAGTAGTCGACGCGCTTGCCGAGCAGGTTCTGACGGAAGCGGCCCTGCTTGCCCTTGAGCATGTCGGACAGCGACTTCAGCGGCCGGTTGCCCGGACCGGTGACCGGCCGGCCACGGCGGCCGTTGTCGAACAGCGAGTCGACGGCCTCCTGGAGCATCCGCTTCTCGTTGTTCACGATGATCTCGGGGGCACCGAGGTCGAGCAGACGCTTGAGCCGGTTGTTCCGGTTGATCACGCGGCGGTACAGGTCGTTGAGGTCGGAGGTCGCGAAGCGGCCACCGTCGAGCTGCACCATCGGACGCAGGTCCGGCGGGATGACCGGGACCGCGTCGAGGACCATGCCGCGCGGGCTGTTGTTGGTCTTGCGGAACGCCTCGACCACCTTGAGCCGCTTGAGCGCGCGGACCTTGCGCTGACCCTTGCCGTTGGCGATGGTCTCGCGCAGGTTCTCCACCTCGGCGTCGAGGTCGAAGTCCTCGAGGCGCTTCTGGATCGCCGCGGCGCCCATGTGACCCTCGAAGTACTTGCCGAACCACGTCTTCATCTCGCGGTAGAGCATCTCGTCGCCCTCGAGGTCCTGGACCTTGAGGTTCTTGAAGCGGCTCCAGACCTCGTCGAGACGGTCGATCTCGCGCTGCGCACGGTCACGCAGCTGCTTCATCTCCCGCTCGGCGCCGTCCTTGACCTTGCGACGCGCGTCGGCCTTGGCACCCTCGGCCTCCAGGGCCGCGAGGTCCTCCTCGAGCTTCTTGGCGCGGTCGTCGATCGAGGTGTCGCGACGGCCCTCGAGGCGCTTGCGCTCGAGGTCCACCTTGCCCTCGAGCGAGGACAGGTCGCGGTGACGGGCGTCCTCGTCGACCGAGGTGATCATGTACGCCGCGAAGTAGATGACCTTCTCGAGGTCCTTCGGGGCGAGGTCGAGCAGGTAGCCCAGACGGCTCGGGACACCCTTGAAGTACCAGATGTGGGTCACGGGAGCGGCGAGCTCGATGTGGCCCATGCGCTCGCGACGCACCTTGGAGCGGGTCACCTCGACGCCGCAGCGCTCGCAGATGATGCCCTTGAAGCGCACGCGCTTGTACTTGCCGCAGTAGCACTCCCAGTCCCGGGTGGGACCGAAGATCTTCTCGCAGAAGAGACCGTCACGCTCGGGCTTGAGCGTGCGGTAGTTGATCGTCTCCGGCTTCTTGACCTCGCCGTGGCTCCACTGACGGATGTCGTCAGCGGTGGCCAGGCCGATCTTCAGCTGGTCGAAGAAGTTCACGTCGAGCACAGTGGCTTCTCTCTCGTAAATTTCGGTGGTTGCTATGTCTGTTGAGGGAGTCCCGGGCGTCCGCCGTACGACGGACGCCCGGGTGGCTCACACTTCTTCGACGCTGCTGGGCTCGCGGCGGGACAGGTCGATGCCGAGCTCCTCGGCCGCCCGGAAGACGTCTTCCTCGGCGTCACGCATCTCGATCGCCGAACCGTCCTGCGAGAGGACCTCGACGTTCAGGCAGAGCGACTGCATCTCCTTCACGAGAACCTTGAACGACTCGGGGATACCGGAGTCGGGGATGTTCTCGCCCTTCACGATCGCCTCGTAGACCTTGACGCGACCAGGCACGTCGTCGGACTTGATGGTGAGGAGCTCCTGGAGGGCGTAGGCGGCGCCGTACGCCTCCATCGCCCAGACCTCCATCTCACCGAAACGCTGACCACCGAACTGCGCCTTACCACCGAGCGGCTGCTGGGTGATCATCGAGTACGGCCCGGTCGAACGAGCGTGGATCTTGTCGTCGACCAGGTGGTGCAGCTTGAGGATGTACATGTAGCCGACCGACACCGGGTCCGGGAACGGCTCGCCGGAGCGACCGTCGAACAGCTGCGCCTTGCCGTTCTCCTTGACGACGCGGACGCCGTCGCGGTTGGGCAGGGTCGAGCCGAGCAGACCGACGATCTCGTCCTCGCGGGCACCGTCGAACACCGGGGTCGCGACGTTGGAGTCGGCGGGGGCCGACTCGGCGTGGATCTGGATCAGGCGCTTCTTCCAGTCCTCGTCGTCACCCTCGACCTCCCAGCCGGTCTTGGCCAGCCAGCCGAGGTGGATCTCGAGGATCTGTCCGATGTTCATACGACCGGGCACACCGAGCGGGTTCAGCACGACGTCCACCGGGGTGCCGTCCTCGAGGAACGGCATGTCCTCGACGGGCAGGATCTTCGAGATGACGCCCTTGTTGCCGTGACGGCCGGCGAGCTTGTCACCCACGGAGATCTTGCGCTTCTGCGCCACGTAGACGCGGACCAGCTGGTTCACGCCCGGGGGCAGCTCGTCGCCGTCCTCGCGGTCGAAGACCCGGACGCCGATGACGGTTCCGGACTCACCGTGCGGGACCTTCATCGAGGTGTCGCGCACCTCGCGCGCCTTCTCGCCGAAGATCGCGCGGAGCAGACGCTCCTCGGGGGTCAGCTCGGTCTCACCCTTCGGCGTCACCTTGCCGACGAGGATGTCACCGGTGGTGACCTCCGCGCCGATCCGGATGATGCCGCGCTCGTCGAGGTCGGCGAGCATCTCCTCGCTGACGTTCGGGATGTCGCGGGTGATCTCCTCCGGGCCCAGCTTGGTGTCGCGGGCGTCGACCTCGTGCTCCTCGATGTGGATCGAGGTGAGGACGTCCTGCTGCACCAGACGCTGGGAGAGGATGATCGCGTCCTCGTAGTTGTGGCCCTGCCACGGCATGAACGCGACCAGCAGGTTCGTGCCGAGAGCCATCTCGCCCTCGTCGGTGCACGGACCGTCGGCCAGCGGCGAGCCGACCTCGAGACGCTGCCCCTCCGACACCAGCGGACGCTGGTTGATGCAGGTGCCCTGGTTCGAGCGGCTGAACTTCTGCATCCGGTAGAGCTGGTAGGTCCCGTCGTCGTTCATGACCTCGACCGCGTCGGCCGAGACCGCGGTGACCACGCCGGCCTTGTCCGCGACCACGACGTCACCGGCGTCGACGGCGGCACGGAACTCCATGCCGGTGCCGACGAGCGGGGCGTCGCTCTTGATCAGCGGGACGGCCTGGCGCTGCATGTTGGAGCCCATGAGCGCACGGTTGGCGTCGTCGTGCTCGAGGAACGGGATCAGGGCGGTCGCGACCGACACCATCTGGCGCGGCGAGACGTCCATGTAGTCCACCTCGTCGCGCGGGATCACGTCGACCTCGCCGTGACGCTGGCGGACCAGGACGCGCTCCTCGGCGAACCGCTTGTCCTCGGTCAGCGGCGCGTTGGCCTGCGCGATGACGAAGCGGTCCTCCTCGTCGGCGGTCAGGTAGTCGATCTTGTCGGTGACGCGTCCCTTCTCCACCTTGCGGTAGGGCGTCTCGACGAAACCGAACGGGTTGATCCGGCCGAACGTCGACAGCGACCCGATCAGACCGATGTTCGGACCCTCGGGGGTTTCGATCGGGCACATCCGGCCGTAGTGCGACGGGTGGACGTCACGGACCTCGAAGCCCGCGCGGTCACGGGACAGACCACCGGGGCCGAGCGCGGACAGACGACGCTTGTGCGTCAGGCCCGCGATCGGGTTGGTCTGGTCCATGAACTGCGACAGCTGGGAGGTTCCGAAGAACTCCTTCAGCGCCGCCACCACGGGACGGATGTTGATGAGGCTCTGCGGGGTGATCGCCTCGACGTCCTGGGTGGTCATCCGCTCGCGGACGACGCGCTCCATGCGGGCGAGGCCCGTGCGGAGCTGGTTCTGGATCAGCTCGCCGACCGTGCGCATGCGACGGTTGCCGAAGTGGTCGATGTCGTCGGCGCGGACCTCGACGGGGCCGGCCGGCATCTCGAGCTCGTCCTTGCCGTCGTGCAGCGCGACGATGAACTTGATCGTGGCGACGATGTCGTCGATCGTCAGCGTCTGCTGGTCGAAGGCCTCGGTGGCGCCGAGCTTCTTGTTGATCTTGTAGCGACCGACCTTGGCCAGGTCGTAGCGCTTGCCGTTGAAGTAGTAGTTCTCCAGCAGCGTCTGCGCGGCCTCGCGCGTCGGGGGCTCACCCGGGCGCAGCTTGCGGTAGATGTCGAGCAGCGCGTCGTCCTGGCCCGCGGTGTGGTCCTTCTCGAGCGTGAGCATCATCGACTCGTACTCGCCGAACTCCTCGCGGATCTGCTCGTTGGTCCAGCCGAGGGCCTTGAGCAGCACCGTGACGTTCTGCTTGCGCTTGCGGTCGAGGCGGACGCCGACCATGTCGCGCTTGTCGATCTCGAACTCGAGCCACGCACCACGCGAGGGGATGACCTTCGCGGTGTAGATGTCCTTGTCCGACGTCTTGTCGGCGGTGCGCTCGAAGTACACGCCCGGGGAACGGACGAGCTGCGAGACCACCACGCGCTCGGTGCCGTTGATGATGAAGGTGCCCTTGTTGGTCATCAGGGGGAAGTCCCCCATGAAGACCGTCTGGCCCTTGATCTCACCGGTGTCGTTGTTCATGAACTCGGCCGACACGTAGAGCGGCGCGGAGTAGGTGAAGTCCTTCTCCTTGCACTCGTCGACGGAGTACTTCGGCTCGTAGAAGACGGGGTTCTCGAACGAGAGCGACATCGTGTCCGAGAAGTCCTGGATCGGGGAGATCTCCTCGAAGATCTCCTGGAGTCCGGACTTCTGGCTGACGTCCTCCCCGTTCTCGAGGCGCTGGTTGACGTTCTCCTGCCAGCGCTCGTTGCCGATCAGCCAGTCGAAGCTGTTGGTCTGCAGGGCAAGGAGCTGAGGAACCTCGAGAGGCTCATCGATCTTTGCGAAGGAGATACGGCGGGGGTTCAGGGTGTTGCTGGCGTTGCGCGAGGCGGCCAAGAGGGGTCCTTCCGAAGGCTCGCGGACTCATCTGGTGATGGCGCCGACCAACCACTGTCCAGCCACGGGCAGGCGGAGAGCATATGAGGGCAGGCGCAAAGATCGATGTTAGCCGAAGAGCGCGCAGGGCACAACCGAGCGCAGAATGCCCTCATCAGGCTCGATCACGCGGCCCGGTCGTGTCGACCGGTCCGGCGAGAGCGCACAAACGATGGCTCTGAACTGCGCAAAAGCATGAACCGATCGGAGCCCCGAGTCAAGCAGTTCCACACACCGGGCGAGCCGCCCGCCCTGCGGAAGCCTCCGGTCGGGGCCGTCAGTAGGAGGTGATCCCGTCCACCAGCCAGGTTCCGTCGACGTTCTCCATGTCCAGCTGCACCCGGTTGAGCGCGGTGGTCGGGCGGCCGTCGTTGGCCGTGCTCTTCGTTGTCTGGTTGACGAACAGCAGCACCGGCACCCGGTCCGGGTCCTGGTCACCGGTCGGCACGACCATCGTCGAGGACGCCAGCACCTGCGCCTCGACCTGCGCCTTCAGGTCCGGCGCGTTCTCCTCGACCAGCCCGAAGGTCTCGACGTAGGTCTTCTCGTAGTCGTCGGTGAGGAACCTCGCCGCCGCGTCCCGGTCGGTCTCGAGCGACTCGTAGTCGTAGGAGAGCACGGCGACCGCGGCACGCTCGGCGGCTGCCGGAGCCCGGTCGAGGGCCTCCCGGTAGTCCGCGGCCCGCTTGGCCTCGAACGCGAAGTACGCCGCCAGGCCGACCACCAGCGCGGTGATCACGGCGAGGGCGACCAGAGCCACGGTGGGCACGCCCCGCTTCTGCGTCTCCCGCTCCCCCGGCGTCCGGTCGGGCACCCGGTCCGCCGCGACCGGAGGAGCCGGCTCACGGCTCGGCTCGACCCGGTCGTCCGCGGGGTCGGCCTTCGTCAGGGTCACGGTGGCGGTCGACGCGCCCGGCACCGGTGCCGTCGGGAGGGCAGCCGGGGGTACGGCGGTCCCGCCTGACCGCGGCTCGGCGGCGGCGAGCCGTGCGTCGTACTCCGCCCGCCTCTCGGGGTCGAGGAGCACCTCGGCGGCCTCGTTGAACATCCGGAACTGGGCGGTGGAGCCGCCGGAGCCGGGCTCGAACCGCTCGGCGGCGTCGCGCCAGGCGTGCTTGACCTCGTCCCGGCTCGCGTCGGGGGCGACGCCGAGGATGTCGTACAGGGTGGGGTTCATGTCGGTGTGCACTCCCTCAGGCGACCGGCGTGAAGTCGTCGACGAGCCAGGTGCCGTCGACCTTGACCAGCGCGACCTCCCACCGGAAGTGGCGCTGCCGGTTGTCGAACACGGTCTTCACGTCGGCGTCGGCGACCACGAGCACCCGGGCGGAGTCGTCGTCGACGGTGGCCACCCCCGAGGCGAGCACCGTTCCCTTCGAGTCCATCTGGGCCTGCTGGACCGACGCGACGATGTCCTCCATCGCCTTGGCGAACTCGGTCTGGAACTTGGTGCTGAGCATCCGGCTGACCGTGGACTGGTAGTCCTCGACCGACTCGGAGTCGTAGTTGTTCACCGAGACCGTGAACTGCTCGGCCACCCGGGCCACGTCGGCCCGCGTCTCGAGCTCGGCGTCGGACTCCCTGAGCTGCTGGAAGCTCCACAGGCCGACGCCCGCGGAGACCACGAGCAGGACGGTGAGCACGACCGCCATCGTCCGCCGCAGCGACGCGGACAGGACCGGGCGTCGCGACTCCCGGCCGACCGGGTCGTCGTCGTGGCTCTCGGTGCCCGCGTGGGGCTGGTCGTGGGTCATGGTCGCTCCTGCTGCCCGGCCAGCGGCTGGAGGAGCAGCCACTTCCAGGACTCCTCGCCGAACGCGGAGGCGGCACCGCCGGTGTAGCTGATCGCGTCGCTCGGGCTCTCGTCGGTGTACTGGACCTTCCCCGTCCCGGCATCGTACGCGGCCACCACAGGGGCCCGGTACGCTGTGCCGGCTCGGGGGGCGTTCTGCGCGCCTCGGGCGTTGGACTGCGCCTGCGGCTCGGTGCAGCGGGCGTCCTCGTTCATCGGGCGGTCCGAGGTGTCCTGCGGCTCGCGGACGTCGGTGCTCTCGTAGCCCTCCCGGCAGACCTTGGGCTCCTCGGTGAGGACCATCCCGAAGTGGGCGTCGTACAGGCCGCTCTGCGGGTCCTTGGCGACCACCGTGTAGCCGCCCTCGACGACGTACGGGTAGAGCACGAGGATCTGCTCGATGCCGTCGAGGTGGGCCACGGTGACCTCGCCGGTGGTGATCAGGTTGTTGATCAGCTGGCCGAGGTTGACCTCGTTCTCCTCGATGAACCGGCGCAGCTCGTTCGCCGTGGCGCTGCCGTTGGCGATCACGCGGCGCAGGTCGCCGTCGCTGGCGACGAGCGTGTCGGAGAGCAGCGCGAGGTCGCGGGCGAAGCTCTGGATGTCCGACGCGCTGTCGCGCTGGGTCCGGAGCACGGTGTTGCTGTCGCGGATCAGGGCCGAGGTGATCTTGAAGTTGTCGTTCGCGGTCTCGATGAACGAGTTCGACGTGTCGATGATCTGGCCGAGGTCGTCACCGGTGCCGTTGAACGCCTTGCCCATCTCGGAGACCACGGTGCGCAGGCTGTCCTTGTCGACCGAGTTCACCATCTTGTCGAGGTCGACGAGCAGCTTCGTGGTCGGGATCGGCGTCTCGGTCTGGTCCATGGCGATCTCGGAGTCCTCGCCGAGGTACGGGCCGGAGTCGGTGTTGGGCTGGAGCTCGACGTACTGCTCCCCCACCGCCGAACGGTTGCCGACGAGTGCCTTGGTGTCGAGCGGGATCTTCTCGCTGTCGTCGTCGATGTCGAGGAGGACGTCGACGCCGTCCTCGGTGAGCACCATGTCGCCGACCTGGCCGACGCTGACGCCGCGGTAGGAGACCTCGGCGCCCTCGAAGATGCCGCCGGAGTCGGCGAAGTGCGCCACGACCCGGTAGGAGTCGTCGAAGACGAGCCGGTCGAGCCGGGCGTAGCGGGCGCCGACGTACGCGACGCCGACCAGCGTGATCAGCACGAAGACGATGAGCTGCAGCTTGGTCCGCTGGGTGATCATCGCTGCACCATCCCCTGGGTCAGCAGCACGCTGAGAGTCGGGTCGTAGCCGAGGTCCGCGAAGCTGGTCATGGTGTCCCGCGGCCCGCCCGAGCCGCCGGAGCCGGCCGCGCCGCCGGGCGCCGTCCGGCACAGCAGCGGGATGCCGCAGTCGCCGGAGCCGTCGCCGCCGGTCCCGCCGGTGCCGCCGTCGCCGGACCCTCCGTCACCGCCGCCGGTCCCGCCGGAGCCGTCGCCGGTCAGGTCGGGGTTCTCCACGGTGGGGACCGGCACGTTCGGCAGGTTGTCCCCGGTGTCCTCGAGGGTGTCGCAGATCGGCTTGGCCGGGGTCTTCCGGCACTGCTCGACCAGGTCAGGGAGCGGGATCTCCGGTGCGCCGGGCAGGCCGGGGACGTCGGGCAGGCCCTGGGTCAGGTCGATGTCGGTCTGGATCGAGAGGTTTGTGTAGTCACCCATGTGCAGGTTCGCCGCCTGGACCGGGTTGCGCCCGACCACCTCGTCGACGAACGGGTAGGTGAGGAAGACCTGGAACGCCTTGGGCAGCGCGTCCCCGGCGTCGGCGAGCTTGGTGAGCACCGGGTCGAGCAGCTCGAGGCTGTTGATCGTGGCCGTCTTGGACCGCCGGATCACGTCGGTGCCGACCGCGCTGAGCTCGTCGAGCGCGCGCAGCATCTTCACCAGGTCGTCGCGCTGCCGGTCGATCGAGGCGAGCGCCTGGGGCATCTCGTCGAGGGCGAGCTCGATCGAGCCGCGCTGCTTGTTGATCGAGACCGCGAGCCGGTTGAGGCTCTCGATCGCCTCGACGATGTCCTGCTTGTTCCGGTCGAGCTGGCCCATGAACGTGTCGAGCTGCCGGAGCACCGACTTCACGTCGCTCTCCCGACCGTCCAGGGCCTTGTTGAGCTCGGTGGCGATGGTCTTGAGCTGGGCCACCCCGCCGCCGTTGAGCAGCAGCGACATCGCGCCGAGCACCTCCTCCACCTCAGGGTTGCGGCCACTGCTCTCGAGCGGGATCAGCTCGCCGTCGGAGAGCAGGTCCCGGCTCGCCCCGGTCTCGGGGGCCTCGAGCGAGACGAACTTCTCGCCGAGCAGGCTGGTCTGCCGGATCTCGGCCAGCGAGTTCTGGGGCAGCTTCACGTCCTCGCGCAACAGCAGGGTGACCTCGGCGGTGAACCCGTCGACCTCGATGTCGTCGACCTTGCCCACGGTCACGTCGTTGACCTTGACCGCGGACTGCGGGACCAGGTCGAGCACGTCACGGAACTGCACGCGCACGGAGTAGGGGTCGTCCCCGAGGTCCGCACCGCCCGGGAGCGGCAGGTCGTAGACGCTGAAGTCGCAGCCGCTCAGCGCGAGGGCGCCGACGCAGGCCAGCGCGGCGACGCGTCCGGCCCGGGTGCGGTGGGTGCGGGGGGTGGTGCGGCGCATCACTTCACCTCCACGAGGCCGGCCAGGGACTTGTCGACGATCTCCACGGGGACCCTCTCGGTCGGTCTGTCCTGCGGGGCGCCCCGGTCGAGGGCGGCGGCCCGCGGGAGCGCCTCCCGCACCGCCGAGCAGGACTCGCCGCTCGGGTCGGCCTGCCGGAGCACCGAGCACAGGAACGCGGCCGGGTCGGACTCGATCTGGCCCCCGAGCTCACCCTGGTTGGCCCGGGTGTCGAGCGTGCCGGTGTCGGGGTTGTAGGTGAGGAACAGGTTGTTCAGCGTCAGCGGCGCCACGTCGAGCACCTCCGACAGCGCGTCGCGCTGCTTGACGAGGATCTTCGTGACCCGGTTCAGCCCGTCGATGTTCTCGGTCAGCGCGGAGCGGTTCTCCCGGACGAAGCCGGAGACCTCCTGCATCGCGACCCCGAGGTTGCGCAGCGAGGCGGCCAGGTCGTCCCGCTCCCCCTCGAGCACGTCGGCCGCGGCCGCGAGCGACTGGTTGAACCGCCGGACCGTCTGGTCGTTGCGCGCGAGCGCGCCGACGAAGCGCTGGATCTGCTGCGCGGTCCCGAAGAGCTCCTCCTTGTTGTTCTCCAGGGTGCCGGTGAGCTTGCCGAGGTCCTGGATGGTCTGGTTGAACTGCTCGCCCTGCCCGGCGAAGTTGCGCGCGGTCGAGTCGAGGAGCCGGGTCAGGGCACCCTCCTTGTTGGCGCCCTCGGGGCCCAGCGCGACGGTGAGGTCGTCGATGCTCCGGTAGATCTCGTCGAGCTCGAGCGGGGTCGAGGTGGACTCGGCGTCGATCGTGGCGTCGTCGGCCATCACGTCACCGCCCTGGAAGACCGGGGTGAGCTGGACGAACCGGTCGCCCACGATCGCCGGGGAGATGATGATCGCCTTGGCGTCCGCGGGGACCTTGTACTGGGCGTCGTACCACATCTTCACGGTCACGTCGGTGCCCGACGGGGTCACGCTCTCGACCTCGCCGACCGGGACGCCGAGGATCCGCACGTCGGAGCCCTCGTAGAGCGAGACGGTCCGCGGGAAGCTCGCGGTGACGTACTTCTTCTCCTCGCCGGGGAGCAGGGTCAGCGTGGCGGCGACCAGGACGGCCGCGACGGCGACCAGCGAGAGGATGCGGGTCAGCCCGCCCAGCTTCGAGACGGCACTCATGTCAGTTCCCTCCGATCTGGGGCACGGGCGGAAGGTTCTGGATGTAGGTGTCGAACCACGGACCGGTGCCGAGGGTGTTCGCGAACACCCGGTAGAACGGCGCCATCAGCCGCAGGCTGTTGTCGAGGTTCTCCTGGTTCCGGTTGAGCATGTCGACCACGCTGTCGAGGTTGTCCAGCGCGGGCTTGAGGTCGGCCCGGGTCTGGCGCACCAGGAGCGTGAGCTCCCGGGAGAGCTGGCTGGTGGCCACGAGCAGGTTGTGCACCGCCTCGCGCCGGGCGACGAGCGCGCGGAACAGCTTGTCGCCGTCCTCCATCAGCGTGACCAGGTCGCCGTTGCGGTCCGCGAGGACCTTCGACACCTTCTGCATGTTGCCGAGCAGCTCGTTGAGCTGGGCGTCGCGGGCCGCGATGTTCTGCGACAGCGCGGACATCCCGCGCAGCGCGCCCCGGAACTCCTCGGGGGTGTCCTGCATGAGCGTGGACAGGGTGTCGAGGGAGGTGGCGAGACGGTCGGTGTCGATCCGCTCGGAGGTGCTGGCCAGCCCCTCGAACGCGTCGACGACGTCGTACGGCGACGTGGTGCGCTCCCGCGGGATCTCCGCGCCCTCCTCGAGCTGACCGGAGCCCGCCGGGTCGAGCGCGAGGTACATGGCGCCGAGGAGCGTCTTCACCTTGATGTTCGCCGCGGTCTCGGCACCGAAGTCGACGCCGCGCTCGACGGTGAACTCGACGCGCACGTGGTCGCCGTCGAGGTCGACGCTCTGCACCTTGCCGACCCGGACGCCGGCCACGCGCACCTCGTCGTTGGCCTTGAGGCCACCGGCCTCGCTGAAGGCCGCGTAGTAGGTGTCGCCGCCGCCGATCAGCGGCAGGTCCTCGGCGCGGAAGGCGGCCATGATCATCGCGGTGATCACGGCGAGGCTGACCGCGCCGACGATCACGGGGTTCCGCTCGCGGAAGGGGACGCTCATCCGAGATCACACCTCGCCGAGTCGGTGCTGTAGTCGACCGGGACGGTGGTCCCGCCGGGGAGCTTGACCCGGCCGTCGAAGTTGCACAGGTAGAAGTTGAACCAGGAGCCGTAGGTCGCGGTCGCGCCGATCTTGTTCAGCTTGATCGGCAGCACCTTGATCGCCCGGTCGAGCTCCCCCTTGTTCGCGTCGAGGGTGCCCGTCAGGCGGCGCAGCTCGCTGACGTCCTTGGCCAGCGGCTTCCGGATCCCGGTCACCAGGCCCGACGTCTCGACGGCGAGCTCTGAGATGGAGTCGAGCGACCCGAGGATCGCCTCGCGGTCCTGGGACAGACCGGAGACGAACTCGCGCAGCCGGATCAGCAGGCTGGACAGCTCGTCGTCCCGGTCGCCCAGCGTCACCATGACCTCGTTGAGGTTGGTGATCAGCTGCCCGATGATCTGGTCGCGGCTGGCCAGCGTGCTGGTCACCGAGGCGGTGTGCGCGAGCAGGCTCTCGAGCGTGCCACCCTCGCCCTGGAAGACCGCGATGATCTCGTAGGAGAGCTTGTTGATGTCCTCCGGCGAGAGCGCCTCGAACAGCGGCTTGAAGCCGTTGAACAGCACGGTCAGGTCGAGCGCCGGCGTGGTCTGCTCGAGCGGGATGGTGTCGCCGTCCGCGAGCAGCGACGGTGAACCCGCCCCGGGGGTCAGCGCGATGTAGCGCTGACCGACCAGGTTGCGGTACCGGATCTGCGCCTGGGTGCTCCGGGCGAGCTGCGAGTCGGCGTCGACCTTGAACGTGACCAGCGCCTTGTCCTTGTCGACGATCTCGACGTCCTCGACGTTGCCCACCTTGACGCCGGCGATCCGCACGTCGTCGCCGTTCACGACGCCGGTGGCGTCGCTGAAGACCGCCTTGTACTCCTTCATCGCCGAGAACGACAGGTTGCCGATCGTGATCACGAGGAGGCTGGTCGCGACCGTGGTGACCACGATGAACACCATCAGCTTGACCGCGTCGCTCGCGGTCCTCTTGTCCAGGAGGCTCATCGCACGCTCACCTCCGTCCCGCGGGCCAGGGGGCCGAGGAGCAGTGTCGCCACGTCGGGCACGTCATCGGTGGGAACTCCCATCACGGGGGCGGCAAGGGCTGCGACGACCGAGCGCTCGGCCGCCGTCCCGGCGAAGCCGGAGGTGAGGTCGAGAGCGGGGGCGGGGCGGCGTCGGAACTTCACGTGCGGGTCCTCCACGCCGTCGTCCACCTCGGACATCCGGGGCTGGGGGCCGGGGTTGGCCTGGGAGTACGGCGGGCTCGGGAGCGTCTCGCAGTGCGGGCCGTTGTTCGCGTCGTACTCCGGGTCGTCGGCGGTGCCGTAGCCGGTCGGCTGCTTCTTGAGCGTCTCGAGGTTGATGTGCAGGGTGTGTCCGCGCCAGCCGCTGTTCATCCGGGGGATCCAGTCCGCCATCCCCTCGAGCAGGCAGGGGTACTGCGGGGCGTACTCGGCGAACAGCGGGAGCTGGGCCTCGCTCACCTCGCCGAGCCGGATGATGTTCTCGCCGTTCTGCTCCAGGAAGTCCCGCGACGTGGTGGAGAACCCGGCGACGTCGTTGAACAGCGCCTGGATCTTCGCCTCCTGCTCCACGAACGTGTTCCCGGTCGTCACGCCGTTGCGCAGCAGCCGGGCCAGCTCGGGCATCACACCGGCGTAGTCGTCGGACACCTGGGACAGCAGCCGCAGGTCCTCGATGAGCTCCGGCAGCTGCGGGTTGGTGCGCTCGAGGTAGCGGTCGAGCACGACCAGGTTGTTGCCGATCGCCTCGCCCCGGCCCTCGAGCGCGTCGGCGATCGCGGTCAGCGTGTAGTTCAGCTCGGCCGGCTGGACCGTGCGCAGGAACGGGTAGAGGTCGTTGAGCAGCTTCTCGACCTCGATCGAGACCTCCGCCTCCTCGATCACGTCGTCGGCCGCGATCGGCTCGGCGTCCGGCCGGGCGGGGACCTGGAGGGCGACGTACTTCTCGCCGAACAGGGTCTTGGGGATGATCCGCGCCGTCACGTTGGCCGGGATGGTCTCGGTCTTCGCCGGGTCGAGCGCGAGCTCGAGGCGGGCCCCTTCGCCGTCGGAGGCGATCTCGCGCACCTCCCCCACGATCACGCCACGGATCTTGACGTCGGCCAGAGCGGGCAGCTGCAGGCCGATGTTGGAGGTCTTCAGGGTCACGGGGACGACGTCGACGAACTTCTTGGTGAAGATCGCGTACGTCCCCCACACGAACGTGAGCAGCAGGACGAGGAAGGCCACGCCGAGCACCCGGTTGGAGCCGGCGGCGAACACGGAACGGACGCTCATCGCGCGGCCACCTCCGTCCCGCGGGCCAGCGGCGCGAACAGCAGCGACGCCACGTCGGGAACCTCCGCGGCCGGCATCCCGAGCACCGGACCGGCCACGGAGTTCACCACGCCGCGCTCGGCGGCGGTGCCCGCGAAGCCGGAGGTGAGGTCGAGCGTGGGAGCCACCCGCTGCTTGCCGGTCGGCTCGTCGACGCCGTCGACGATGTCGGGCACCAGCGCGTCCGGCGGGAGGTTGTCCTGGGTCCACGGCGGGTTCGGCAGGTTGTTGCAGGCCGGGCCGCGCCGGTCGCCGTACACCGCCTGGTCCTGGGCGCCGTAGCCCCGGGGCTGCTTGCGCAGGGTCTCGAGGTTGATGTGCAGGGTGTACCCGCGGAAGGCCTCCGCCTGCATGGGGCCGATGCCCACGATGCCTCCCAGCAGGCAGGGGTACTCGGGCGCGTACTTCGCGAACACCGGAAGCTGTGCGGCGCCGAGCTCACCGAGCCGGATGATGTTCTCGCCGTTCTGCTCCAGGAAGTCCTTCGACGTCGACGAGAGGCTCGCCACGTCCTCGAACAGGGACTTGATCTTCTGCTCCTTCTCGATGAACGTGGCGCCCGTCGTCACGCTGTTGCGCAGCGTCCGGGCGATCTCGGGGACCGCGGAGCGGTACACGTCCGAGACCTCGCTGAGCAGCCGCAGGTCCTCGACCAGCTCCGGCAGCTGCGGGTTGGTGCGCTCGAGGTAGCCGTCCAGGACGGCCAGGTTGTTGCCGATCGCCTCGCCCCGGCCCTCGAGCGCGTCGGCGATCGCGGTCAGCGTGTAGTTCAGCTCGGCCGGCTGGACCGTGCGCAGGAACGGGTAGAGGTCGTTGAGCACCCGCTCCACCTCGATGCTGACCTCGCTCTGCTCGATCACGTCGCCGGCCGCGATCGGCTCGGTGTCCGGCCGCGCGGGCAGCTGGAGGGCGACGTACTTCTCGCCGAACAGGGTCTTGGGGATGATCCGCGCCGTCACGTTCGCGGGGATGGTGTCGATCGAGTCGGGGAAGAGGCCCAGCGTGAGCGTGGCCCCCTCCCGGGTCGCCTCGGTCGCGAGCACCTCCCCCACCTGGACGCCGCGGATCTTCACGTCGGCGCGCGCGCCGAGCTGCAGGCCGATCTTGGAGGACCGGAGCGCCACCTCGTCGTACTCGGTGAACTTCTTGTTGAAGATGGCGTACGTCAGCCAGCCGAAGAGCAGCAGGAGGGCGAGGAAGGCCACGCCGAACGCCCGGTGCTCGAGCGCGACGGCCAGCTTGAAGCCTCTGGACTGACGGTTCATGACAGCTACCCCGCCAGCCTGACGGTGGTGGTGGTGCCCCAGATCGCCATGGACAGGAACAGGTCGATCACGTTGATGGCGACGATGGAGGTCCGCACGGCGCGGCCCACGGCCAGGCCCACTCCGGCGGGGCCGCCGCTGGCGTTGTAGCCGTGGTAGCAGTGGATGAGGATCACGACGACGGCGAAGACGAGCACCTTGCCGAAGGACCACAGGACGTCGCCCGGCGGCAGGAAGGCGTTGAAGTAGTGGTCGTAGGTGCCCGCGCTCTGCCCGAAGAACTGCGTGACGGTCAGCCGGGTGGCGAAGTACGACGAGAGCAGGCCCACCACGTAGAGCGGGACGATCGCGATCAGCCCGGCGATGATCCGGGTGGTGACCAGGAACGGCAGCGACGGGATCGCCATCACCTCGAGCGCGTCGACCTCCTCGGAGATCCGCATCGCGCCGAGCTGGGCGGTGAACCCGCAGCCCACCGTCGCGGCGAGCGCGATCCCGGCCACCAGCGGCGAGATCTCGCGGGTGTTGAAGTAGGCGGAGACGAAGCCGGAGAACGCCGCGGTGCCGATCTGGTTCAGCGCGGCGTAGCCCTGGAGGCCCACCTCGGTGCCGGTGAAGAACGCCATCGCGGTGATCACGCCGACGGTGCCGCCGATCACGGCGAGCGCGCCGGAGCCGAGGGTGACCTCCGCGAGGAGACGCAGGATCTCCTTCTTGTAGCGGCGGACGGTGCGCGGCGTCCACGCGATCGCCTTCACGTAGAAGGCCAGCTCCGCGCCGAGGCCGTCGAGCGACCTCAGCGGCTTCTGGTAGATCGACCGCAGGGTCGTTCCCATACTCGACATGGCGATCAACCTGTCTTCGGCGGGACGAGCTGGAAGTAGATCGCGCTCATCACGAAGTTGACGACGAACAGGAGCATGAAGGTGATGACGACCGCCTCGTTCACGGCGTCACCGACGCCCTTCGGGCCACCCGCGGCGTTCATCCCCTTGTAGGCGGCGACGATCGCGGCGATCAGTCCGAAGACGAGCGCCTTCGCCATGCCCTGCCACAGGTCCGGTAGCTGGGCGAGCGCGGTGAAGCTCGCGAGGTAGGCGCCCGGGGTGCCGTCCTGGAGGACCACGTTGAACACGTAGCCACCGGCCACCCCCACCACGCTGACCAGGCCGTTGAGGAAGACCGCGACGAGCATGGTGGCGAGCACGCGGGGTACGACGAGCCGCTGGATCGGGTCGATGCCGAGCACCATCATCGCGTCGAGCTCCTCGCGGATCTTCCGCGCGCCGAGGTCGGCGGCGATCGCGGACCCGCCGGCGCCGGCGATCAGCAGCGACGTGGCGATCGGCCCGGCCTCGCGGACCACGGCCAGCACCGCGGCGGAGCCGGTGAACGACTGGGCACCGAACTGCTTGATCAGACCGCCGACCTGGAGCGCGATGACCGCACCGAACGGGATCGCGACGAGGGCCGTCGGGACGATCGTGACCGAGGCGATGAACCAGGCCTGCTGCAGGAACTCCCGCAGCTGGAAGGGGCGCTTGAAGAGCCCGCGCGCCACGTCGAGACCGAAGGCGAAGAGCTTGCCCGCGGTGCCGACCGGTGCGAGGACCTTCGACGAGGTGATCGAGGACATCGGTCAGGCCCCGGTCGCCAGGGACATGTTCTGGTCGAACGACCCGGGCGGCGGGGTCACCCCGTGCTCTCGGCACCAGGCCCCCGGCTCGCGCTGGCTGCGCCGGGCGATGCCGTTCGAGGGCTCGAGCTGCATCGGGATCGGCGGCAGCGGCGGGAGCTCCTGGTCCTTCTCCTGCGCGAGCTCGTCGGCGTCCTTCTCCTCGGACATGCCGATCGGGCCGACACGCTGGGCGTTGAGGAACTGCCGGACCACCGGCTCCTCGCTGGAGAGCAGCATCTCCCGCGGGCCGAACATGGCGAGGTGCTTGTGGTAGAGCAGGCCGATGTTGTCCGGCACGGTCCGGGCCGTGTTGATGTCGTGGGTGACGATCAGGAACGTCGCGTCGATCTGCGCGTTGAGGTCCACGATCAGCTGGTTGAGGAACGCCGTACGCACCGGGTCCAGACCGGAGTCGGGCTCGTCGAAGAGGACGATCTCGGGGTCGAGCACGAGGGCGCGGGCCAGGCCGGCGCGCTTGCGCATACCGCCGGAGATCTCGCCGGGCAGCTTGTCCTCGGCACCGATGAGCCCGACCAGGTCCATCTTCTCCATGACGATCTTGTGGATGTCGGACTCGGACTTCTTGGTGTGCTCGCGCAGCGGGAAGGCGACGTTGTCGTACAGGTTCATCGACCCGAACATCGCGCCGTCCTGGAACAGCACGCCGAAGAGCTTGCGGATCTCGTAGAGGTCCTTCTCCGAGCAGCTCGCGATGTCGAGACCCTCGATCACGATGCTGCCCCGGTCGGGCTTGAGCAGCCCGATGATGGTCTTGAGGAAGACCGACTTGCCGGTGCCGGACGGACCGAGCATCACGCAGATCTCGCCCGCCGGGATGGTCAGGGAGACGTCACCCCAGATCAGCTGCTTTCCGAAGGACTTCGTGAGCCCGTCCACCTTGATCTCGACGCCCACGCGCCCTCCCTTGTCCGACGTAGTGGCCCGAAAGCCGCGGGTAGCCACAAGGTGCCCCCTCCGGCACCTTCTGCCCTTCCCTACCAACGAGTAAACGCGCGTCGAGTTACGCGGCAGACCTTCAAACGTCACCTCCGTGCCACATCGGTCACACCCGGCACGATCGGCACACGGGCGGGCGGGGGCCTGGGTGCCCGCGGCACCCGGCCGGGGCAGCGCGGGGAACGCGGTGGAACGCGAAGACGGCGGCCGCCCCCGAAGGGACGACCGCCGTCTCGGCGATGCGGTCTAGGACCGCGAGGCGTCAGCCAAGGTCACTTGACCGTCACCTTGGCGCCGGCGCCCTCGAGGGACTCCTTGGCCTTCTCGGCGGCTTCCTTGTTGACCTTCTCGAGGATGGCCTTGGGCGCGGACTCCACGAGCTCCTTGGCCTCCTTGAGACCGAGGCTGGTGAGCGCGCGCACCTCCTTGATGACGTTGATCTTCTTCTCGCCGGCAGCCTCGAGGACGACGTCGAACTCGTCCTGCTCCTCGACAGCGGCAGCCTCACCGGCGCCACCGGCGGCCGGGGCGGCGGCAGCGGCGACGGGGGCAGCGGCGGTGACGCCGAAGGTGTCTTCGAACTGCTTCACGAACTCGCTGAGCTCGAGGAGGGTCATCTCCTTGAAAGCGTCGAGCAGCTCGTCGGTGGTGAGCTTCGCCATGGTGGCGTTTCCTTCCGTGTGACTGACCCCCGCGTCTGCGGGGATCGGGTGTGGGTGTTGGTCGGCCCGGGCCTGTTAAGCCTCGGTGGTCTCCTCGGAGGCGGCGTCAGCCGACTCCTCGGCCGCGGGAGCCTCGTCAGTGACCGGGGCCTCCGCGGTGTCCTCCTCGGCCTCGTTCGAGGCGTCATCCGACGCGGTTGCCGGCTCGCCGGCACCACCCTGGAGGATCGACGGGTCCTGCTGAGCCTTCTCCTGCAGCGCACCCGCGAGACGGGCGGCCTGGGAGAGAGGCGCGTTGAGCAGGTAGACGGCCTGGCTGAGCGATGCCAGCATCGCGCCCGCGAGCTTGCCGAGGAGAACCTCGCGCGACTCGAGGTCAGCGATCTTGGCGATCTCCGTCGCGTCGAGCGGCTTGCCGTCCAGGACGCCGCCCTTGATCACGAGAGAGGGGTTTGCCTTGGCAAAGTCACGCAGACCCTTGGCTGCCTCGACCACGTCGCCGTTGATGAAGGCGATGGCGGTCGGTCCGGTGAGCAGGGCGTCGAATCCCTCGACACCCGCCTCGGAGGCGGCCAGCTGGGTGAGCGTGTTCTTGACCACGGCGTAAGAGGCGTTCTCGCCGAGAGCGCGCCGCAGGTCCTGCAGCTGCTTAACGGTGAGACCGCGGTACTCGGTCAGCACAGCACCTGCAGAGTCCTGGAACGACTCCACGAGCTCTGCGACGGCTGCTGTCTTGTCTGGCCGCGCCATGGGTCTCCTTCCGCGTACACGAACGCCGTGGGGATCACGGCCGTTCATCGACACTTGTTGCGAACGTGTCCGGAGGCCGCGTCGTGGACCGGGAAGAAAAAACGCCCTGGCACAGGAGGCACAGGGCGTACGTCGACCGCTCGGGTCGGAAGTCACTCGGTGTCACCTGCGCAGGCCGCCCGCTTCGCGGGACCTTCAGTCGGGCACCTCGACCCGGAAGGGTCAGGGCACGCCGACGACCGGCGGTCTCTGGTTTCAGCGAGAACTCTAGGGGACACCGGCGTCGTCCTCCAAATCGGGGCCAGCGCTCCCGGGGCCCCGTGGGCCACTCCCCCGGGTGACGGATTCCGGCAAAGGCCCCACAGCAGCCCGGAGCCGGTGCTTCCATGAACAGATGGACCTTTCGCTTCAGTCCCTCACCGGCGTCCTCGAGCAGGCCGACGGCCGCCTGCGCGCCGGCTCGCACGCCGCCGCCCGGGTCTGGCCGACCGAGTTCGGCGCCCTCGACCGCCACCTCGGCGGCGGCTTCCGCTCCGGTGACCTGATCCTGCTCGCGGGACCGCAGGGCCTCGGCAAGACCACCCTGGCACTCCAGGTGGCCCGCAACGTCGCCCTGTCCGGGCGCTCGGTCCTGTTCTTCTCCTTCGAGCACGACCCGCAGACGCTGCTGATCCGGCTGGTCGCGATGGAGGCGGGGATCCTCAACGACACCGAGGCCCCGAGCCTGAGCCGGGTGCGCGCGTCGTTCGAGGCCGCGGACGGGCGCACGGGCACGATCGCCGAGCGCCTCGCCGACACCGACGGCGGCACGAAGGCGCTGGAGACGGTCGCCGGGTACGCCGACCGGGTGATCCTGCACCGCTCCACGGGGAGCTCGACGACCCTCGACGTGATCCGGGAGGCCGTGGAGGAGGTCAAGCACGAGACCGGCCGGCTGCCGCTCGTCGTGGTCGACTACCTGCAGAAGGTCAAGGTGCCCAACGCGCCCGCGGCGGATGACGACCGGGTCACCGTGGTCGTGGAGGGGCTCAAGGACCTCGCGCTCGACACCGACATCCCGGTCCTGGCGATCGTGGCCGCCGACAAGGAGGGGCTCACCACCGGCAAGCGCCTGCGCGTGAACAACCTGCGCGGCTCCTCGGCCCTCGCCTACGAGGCCGACACCGTGCTGATCCTGAACAACAAGTTCGACGTGGTCGCCCGGCACCACCTCGTCTACGACATCGGCAACGCCGAGCGCTTCAAGCAGTGGGCGGTGCTCAGCATCGAGAAGAACCGCAACGGCAAGGACGGCGTCGACCTCGAGTTCCAGAAGCGGTTCGACCAGGGCCGGTTCGACGCCGAGGGCCAGGGCGTCAAGGAACAGCTCGTCGACGAGCGCGTCTTCGTCGAGTAACCCGGCCCGGCGCATCCTGCCCGGCAGGTGTCGCGGCCACCCGACATGCGACAGGGCCGGTCACCCCTCGCGGGATGACCGGCCCTGTACGTCAGGCTCGTCGCTCGGCTGTGCTGCTCAGGCCTCGTCGTCGGAGGCGACGTTGCGCGTACGGTTCGGGTCGACCTGGACGCCGGGGCCCATCGTCGTGGAGACGGTGACCTTCTTGAGGTAGCGGCCCTTGGAGCTCGACGGCTTCAGACGAAGCACCTCCTCCAGAGCGGCGGCGTAGTTCTCGGCCAGCTGGGCCTCGGAGAACGACGTCTTGCCGATGATGAAGTGCAGGTTCGCGTGCCGGTCGACGCGGAACTCGATCTTGCCGCCCTTGATGTCGGACACGGCCTTGGCCACGTCCGGCGTCACGGTGCCGGTCTTCGGGTTCGGCATGAGGCCACGGGGACCGAGGACGCGACCGAGGCGGCCGACCTTGCCCATCATGTCCGGCGTCGCGACGACGGCGTCGAAGTCGAGCCATCCGCCGTTGACCTTCTCGATGAGCTCGTCGCCACCGACGACGTCGGCGCCTGCCTCGCGAGCGGCCTCGGCCTTCTCGGCGTTGGCGAAGACCAGGACCCGTGCGGTCTTGCCGGTGCCGTGCGGGAGGTTGACCGTGCCGCGGACCATCTGGTCCGCCTTGCGCGGGTCAACGCCGAGGCGCATCGCTACGTCGACGGTCTCGTCGAACTTCTTCTTGCTGCCGGTCTTCGCGATCTTGATGGCCGCGAGGGGGCTGTACAGCTCGTCCTTGTCGAAAGTCTCCGACGCGGCGCGGTACGTCTTGCTGCGCTGCATGACTGGTTTCCCTCTTTCTGTCGGTAGGTACCAGGTGTGGTCGTTGGGGCGCGTCAGCGGCCCTGCCACGGTTTCTGTGGTGCTGTTGGATACGACCGACGTCAGTCGGTGGTGATCCCCATCGAACGGGCGGTGCCCTCGACGATCTTCATCGCCGCGTCGATGTCGTTGGCGTTGAGGTC
Organism: Nocardioides jiangsuensis; assembly: GCF_019679455.1. Lineage (GTDB taxonomy): Bacteria > Actinomycetota > Actinomycetes > Propionibacteriales > Nocardioidaceae > Nocardioides_C > Nocardioides_C jiangsuensis. The sequence continues at coordinate 1,656,022 of NZ_JAIEZQ010000001.1, read as the reverse complement.
GGGGAGCTTCGTCGTCGCGATCTCGCGCACCTGGTCCTTGGTCAGCTTGCCGACCTTCTCCTTGTGCGGGACGCCGGAGCCCTTCTGGAGACCCGCCGCCTTCTTGATCAGCTCAGCCGCCGGGGGCGTCTTCGTGATGAAGGTGAACGAGCGGTCCTCGAAGATGGTGATCTCGACGGGGATGACGTTGCCGCGCATCGACTCGGTGGCGGCGTTGTAGGCCTTGCAGAACTCCATGATGTTCACACCGTGGGGACCGAGAGCGGTACCCACCGGAGGTGCAGGAGTTGCCGCCCCGGCCTGCAGCTGCACCTTGACCAGCGCAGCGATCTTCTTCTTGGGAGGCATGTTTCCTTGGGTCCTTACGTGATGTAGCGGTTCTCGAGCGGCAGCTCAGGTCGGAAAGGTCAGACCTTCTGGATCTGGCTGAAGCTCAGCTCGACCGGGGTCTCCCGGCCGAAGATCTCGACGAGGGCCTTGACCCTCTGGGTGTCCGCGTTGATCTCGGTGATCGTCGCGTGCAGCGTGGCGAACGGGCCGTCGACGACCATGACCGAGTCCTGGACGTCGAAGTCGGCGACCTCGACCTTCTTCTTCGCGGCCGCGGGGGCGCCGGCCTGCTCGGGCGTCGACGCCTCGACCTCGGCCACGACGGCCGGGGCGAGCATGTTCTCGACCTCGGTGAGGCTCAGCGGCACCGGCTGGTGGCTGTGCCCGACGAAGCCGGTCACGGACGGGGTGTGCCGGACCGCGGACCAGGACTCGTCGGTCAGGTCCATGCGGACCAGGACGTAGCCGGGGAGGACCGTACGACGGACCAGCTTGCGCTGACCGTTCTTGATCTCCGCGACCTCCTCGGTCGGGACGATCACCTCGTGGATGTAGTCCTCCATGTTGAGGGAGGTGATCCGGTTCTCGAGGTTGGCCTTCACCCGGTTCTCCATACCGGAGTAGGTGTGGATCACGAACCAGTCGCCCGGCTTGGACCACAGGGTGCGGCGGAACTCCTCGAGCGGGTCCTCGGCAGCGGCCTCGCCCTCGACGACGGCCTCGACCTCGCCTGCCTCGGCGGGTTCGGCGTCCGAACCGCCGGCGGCGGGCTCGTCGGTGGCGGCCAGCGCGGCGTCGACCTCGGGGAGGCCGTCCTCCACGTCGGCGGTGTCGGCCAGGTCGGCCGCGTCGGCCTCCTCGGCGGCGACGGCGTCCTCGAACGAGGTCTCCTCCAGCGAGGCGACGGCCGGGTCGACCGCAGGCTCGACGGGAGCCTCGGCAGCGTCACTGCCCTCGGGCGTGCCTTCGGGCTGTTCGTCGTACGACTGCGACACGGTTAACCAATCACCTTCACTGTTGATGCTGTGCGGGAGTGCACCGGATGCCCGAGGTCACTCGCCGAAGACGGCGAAGACGGCCTTACCGAAGGCCAGGTCGAGCAACGACACGATCGTCATGACCACGAGCACGAACACCAGGACCACGAGGAAGTACGTGATCAGCTGCTGCTGGGTCGGCCACACGACCTTGCGCAGCTCGGCGACGACCTGGCGGTAGAAGGTGACAGGACTGGTGCGCTTGTCACTCGACGAAGAAACGGAGCGGCTCTCCGACACTGTCCTCCACCTTTCCTGTGCGTCGCCGGCTGGCGTGGTACGCCTGCCCGGGGCTGGTCCCCGGGAGGGTCTTGCAGGGCACGAGGGACTTGAACCCCCAACCTTCGGTTTTGGAGACCGATGCTCTGCCAGTTGAGCTAGTGCCCTTCGGAGGCCGCTCGCCCCGAGCGCCGTACGACGCGACCCCGAGGCGCAGGTGCGGCCTGCGCTGCGAGATTGCGGGCATGACAACCAAGGGTGAGAACCACCAAGACGAGGATTCTACGGGGAACACCGAGCCTAAGTCGAACCGAGGCCGGATCCCCCGCCGTACTCCTCGCGTGGTGTCCGGGCCACGGTGCGGACCCGGGTGCCGCTCAGGTGCTGTCAGTGGAACGATAACCCCATGACCGAAACCTCGATCAGCCCCGCGTCCAGCACCGACCGTCGCGTGTCCGCACGGATCGGTGGCATCGCCGAGTCCGCCACCCTCGCGGTCGACGCGAAGGCGAAGGCGCTCAAGGCCGCCGGACGCCCGGTCATCGGGTTCGGGGCTGGCGAGCCGGACTTCCCCACCCCCGACTACATCGTCGAGGCGGCCGTCGAGGCCTGCCGCGACCCCCGCAACCACCGCTACACCCCGGCGGGCGGCCTCCCCGAGCTGAAGCAGGCGATCGTGGAGAAGACGCGTCGCGACTCCGGCTACGAGGTCGAGGCCGCGCAGGTGCTCGTCACCAACGGCGGCAAGCAGGCCATCTACGAGGCGTTCGCGACCATGCTCGACCCGGGCGACGAGGTGATCGTGCCGGCGCCGTACTGGACCACCTACCCCGAGTCGATCCGGCTCGCCGGCGGGGTCCCGGTCGAGGTGCTCGCCGACGAGACCCAGGACTACAAGGTCACCCCCGAGCAGCTCGAGGCGGCGCGCACCGACCGGACCAAGGTGCTGCTGTTCAACTCGCCCTCCAACCCCACCGGCGCGGTGTACAGCCGCGACGAGGTCGAGGCGATCGGCCGCTGGGCCCTCGAGCACGGGCTGTGGGTGATGACCGACGAGATCTACGAGCACCTGGTGTACGACGGGCTCGAGACCGCCTCGCTGCCGGTGGCGGTCCCCGAGATCGCCGACCGCTGCGTCGTGGTGAACGGGGTCGCGAAGACCTACGCGATGACCGGCTGGCGGATCGGCTGGGTGATCGGCCCCCGGGACGTCGTCAAGGCGGCCACAAACCTGCAGTCGCACGCCACCTCCAACGTCTCCAACGTCGCCCAGCGGGCCGCGATCGCCGCGGTCTCCGGCGACCTGTCCGCGGTGGAGGAGATGAAGAAGGCCTTCGACCGCCGCCGGCGCACGATCGTGGCGATGCTCAACGAGATCGACGGGGTGTTCTGCCCCGAGCCGAAGGGCGCGTTCTACGCCTACCCCTCGGTCAAGGGCCTCCTCGGCCGCACCGTCGACGGGGTCACCCCGCAGACCTCCGCGGAGCTCGCCGAGCTGATCCTCGACAAGGTCGAGGTGGCCGCGGTCCCCGGCGAGGCGTTCGGCTCCCCCGGCTACCTCCGGTTCTCCTACGCGCTCGGCGACGACGACCTGGTCGAGGGCATCACCCGGGTCCAGAAGCTCTTCGCCTGAGACGTCGCCCCGGCGATGACCCAGCACCCCGAGCCGCGCTCGCTCACGGCCCTGCCCAAGGCGCACCTCCACCTGCACTTCACCGGGTCGATGCGCCACACGACGCTGCTCGAGCTCGCCGAGCGCGACGGCATCGTGCTGCCCGACGCCCTGGTCGAGGACTGGCCGCCGCGGCTGTCGGCAGCCGACGAGAAGGGCTGGTTCCGGTTCCAGCGGCTGTACGACGTCGCGCGGTCCGTCCTGCGCACCGAGGACGACGTACGCCGGCTGGTGCGCGAGACCGCCGAGGACGACGTGGCGGACGGCTCGCACTGGCTGGAGATCCAGGTGGACCCGTCGGGGTACGCCGCCCGGTTCGGCGGGATCACCGCGTTCACCGACCTGGTGCTCGACGCCGTCCGCGACGCCTCCCGCCGTACCGGCCTGGGGATCGCGGTGGTGATCGCTGCCAACCGCACCCGGCACCCGATGGACGCCCGGACGCTGGCCCGGCTCGCGGCGCAGTACGCCGGCCGCGGCGTGGTGGGCTTCGGCCTGAGCAACGACGAGCGCCGCGGGGCGACCACGGAGTTCGCGGCCGCGTTCAAGATCGCCGAGCGGGCCGGGCTGATGCTGGCCCCGCACGGCGGCGAGCTGCTCGGGCCGGCGAGCGTGCGGACCTGCCTCGACGACCTGCACGCCGACCGCCTCGGGCACGGCGTGCGCGTCGCGGAGGACCCCGCGCTGCTCGAGCGCGTCGCGCGCGAGGAGGTCGCCCTCGAGGTCTGCCCGGTGTCGAACGTGGCGCTCGGCGTCTACTCCGACCTGACCTCGGTGCCGCTGCCGACCCTGCTCGAAGCCGGCGCGACGGTCGCGCTCGGCGCGGACGACCCGCTCCTGTTCGGCTCCCGGCTCGCCGGGCAGTACGCCACCATGCGGGCTGCGCACGACCTCGACGACGAGCAGCTCGCGGAGCTCGCGGCGATGTCGATCCGCGCCTCCCGCGCCCCGGAGGACACGAAGTCGTCAATGCTCGGCGAGGTCAAGGCCTGGTTGGCAGACTAGGCCGCATGACGAACACACCGGGGGACGACCAGAACCCGCAGAACCCGCAGGACCCGCAGGACCCGTACGGCGACGCCTCGCAGGGCGAGCGCCCCGGCGAGGACCAGCCGGGGCAGCCGTACGGCAGCCAGTACGGCGACACGAGCGGGCAGTACGGCCAGTACGGTGCCCAGCCGGGCTACTGGGAGCAGCAGGGCCAGCAGCCGCCCTACGGGCAGGGCTACCCGTCGCAGCCGTCGGTGCAGTACGCCCCGGACCACCCGCGCTCCACGACCATCCTCGTGCTCGGCATCCTCGGCATCGTGGTGTGCCAGCTGATCGCGCCGTTCGCGTGGTCGATGGGCAAGCGCGCCCTCGACGAGATCGACGCCTCACACGGCCAGCTCGGCGGGCGGGGCGCGGTGCAGGCCGGCTACATCCTCGGGATCGTCGGCACGGTGCTGCTCGCGCTCGGGATCCTCTTCTTCATCTTCATGTTCGGCATCATCGGCCTCGGTACGTGGTCGAGCTACAACTGACCGGGACAGCCGGCGCACGGCTCAGCCGGCCACCAGCTCGCACTCCACGAACACGGGCTCGTTGACGAGCCAGACACCGAAGCGGTCGTGCACGCCGTGCCGGATCTCCTGCGCCAGCGCGACCAGGTCGGCGGTGCTCGCCGCGCCCCGGTTGGTCAGGGCGAGGGTGTGCTTCGTGGACAGGCCGACCCGCCCGTTGCCGTAGCCCTTGGAGAAGCCGGCGTGCTCGATCAGCCAGGCGGCGCTGGTCTTCACCGACCCGTCCGGCTGGGGCCAGCGCGGCGCGTCGGCGGGCAGCCGCGCGGACTGCTCCTCGGTGAGGAACGGGTTGGTGAAGAACGAGCCGGCGCTCCAGGTGTCGTGGTCGTCGGCGTCGAGCACCATGCCCTTGCCGCGCCGCAGCCCCAGCACGGTCTCCCGCACCTGGGTCATCGGGGCGCGTTGCCCGGGTTCGACGCCGAGCGTGCGGGCGAGCTCGGCGTACTTCACCGGCGCCCCGAGGTCGCCGAGCCGGAGCTGGAAGGTGACGGTGAGGACGACGTACCGCTCGGGGTCCTGCTTGAACCGGCTGGTCCGGTAGCCGAAGCCGCAGTCGGCCGCGGCGATGGTCCGCAGCGCGTTGTCGCGCCGGTCCCAGCAGCGCACCGAGGCGATCGTCTCGGAGACCTCCTGGCCGTAGGCGCCGACGTTCTGGATCGGGGTGGCGCCGACGCTGCCGGGGATCCCGGAGAGCGCCTCGACGCCGACCCAGCCCTGGCGTACGGCGTGCGCGACGAACGCGTCCCAGCTCTCGCCGGCCGCCACCGTCACCACGGCGCCGCCGCAGGTGTCCTGGTCGAGCTCGACGCCGCGGGTGGCCACCCGGACCACGAGGCCCGGGAAGCCGTCGTCACCCACGACGAGGTTGCTGCCACCGGCGACGAGGAGCACCCGCTCCCCCGCGGCGTCCGCGCGCGAGACCAGGTCGACGAGCTCCCGCTCGGTGGTGGCGTCGGCGAAGGTGCCGGCGGGACCGCCGAGGCGCAGCGTGGTGTGGTCCGCGAGGCGCTCAGCCACGCAGCACCGCCTTGGGCTGGCCGAGCACCTTCTCGCCGCCGCAGGTCACCTCGAGCGCGACCTGCACGCCCTCGTCGGTGACGGCCTTGACGGTGCCGTCGACGGTGACCGTCACGCCCTCGTCGTCGTCGGGCACGACGACCGGCTTGGTGAACTTGCAGCCGAGCTCGCGGACGCGTCCGGTGCCGCCGGCCCAGCTGTCGAGGGCCCGGGCGGCGAGCGCCATGGTGAACATCCCGTGGGCGATCACGCCGGGCAGACCGACGGAGCCGGCGACCCGGTCGGACCAGTGGATCGGGTTGAAGTCGCCGCTCGCGCCGGCGTACCGGACGAGGTCGGCGCGGGTCACCCGGAAGGTCTGGGTGGGCAGGGCCTGGCCCGCCTCGAAGGTGGTGGTCATGCGTCCTCCCCGCGGTGGACCAGGGTCGCGAACGCCGTGCAGACGTGGGTGCCGTCGGCGTCGGTGAGCTCGCTGCGGGTGCCGATGATGTCGGCGCCGCCGATCTGGCGCAGCGAGTCGACGGTCAGCGTCGCGGAGAGCCGGTCGCCGGCCACCACGGGCCGCGTGTAGGTGAACCGCTGCTCGCCGTGCACGACCCGGTGCAGGGAGATCCCCACGTCGGGGTCCTCCATCAGCGCGGTCATCGCGGAGAAGGCCACGACGATCGGGAACGTGGCGGGTGCCGCCTCGCCGTCGTATACGGATCCGGTGGCACGGGCGAACTCGAGGATCTTCTCGCGGGAGACCTCGTAGGGCTCGGTCGGCGGGAACGTCCGGCCCGCCAGGGAGGGGTCGACAGCCATGTGCGTGACGCTAGCAGCAGCGCGCCCGCGGCCGGCGCGACGGCCGAGCGGCGGGAGGCTCCGGCGGCCGGGCCGCGAGGCGCGAGGCAGGCGGCCGCAACTCGCACGAGAGGGCGGCACCCGTGACGGGTGCCGCCCTCTCGCGGAAGCGGTTGCGCCGAGCCTCAGCGGGTCTCTCGGTGCGCGGTGTGCGTGCGGCAGCGCGGGCAGAACTTCTTCATCTCAAGACGGTCCGGGTCGTTGCGCCGGTTCTTCTTGGTGATGTAGTTGCGTTCCTTGCATTCCACGCACGCCAAGGTGATCTTGGGACGGACGTCGGAGCTCTTGCTGGCCACGGGGTGCCTCTTCTTCGTCGTGAGTACTGCCGGTCCTACCAAGTCTGCCCGACAGCGCAAGCCGTCGGCGACTTTCGTGGTCTGAGTAGCGGGGGCGGGACTCGAACCCGCGACACCACGATTATGAGCCGTGTGCTCTAACCACCTGAGCTACCCCGCCACCGGGACGGGGTGGCCCGACCGGTTTCCCGGCCGGGCTTCCCAACCCAGAGCCCCTTTACGGAATCGAACCGTAGACCTTCTCCTTACCATGGAGACGCTCTGCCGACTGAGCTAAAGGGGCAAGCGACAAGGAAGAATACACACGCTGCCGACGGAAATGAAATCGAGCGGAAAGGCTCCCGTGAGCACCTCTTTCTACGTGACCCAGGGCACCTCGGACACGGGTCGCGAGACCCTACTGCCCGAGCCCACCACCGCCGGCCCCTGGAGCCCCGACAGCCAGCACGGCGGCCCTCCGGCAGCCCTGCTGGCCCGGGCCGTGGAGTCGCTCGACACCGGCTCTCCGCGCTCGGTCGGGCGGCTGACCATGGAGCTCCTCGGGCCCGTCCCGGTCGGCCCGCTGTCGGTGTCGGCGTCCGTCGTGCGCCCGGGACGCGCGGTCGAGCTGTGCGAGGCCACCCTGTACGACGAGGAGCGCGGCCGGCCCGTCGCGCGTGCCTCCGCCTGGCGGTTCCCGCTGACCGACGACGGCCCGCGGCAGGCCGCCACCCCGCTCGGGCACGTCCCCGCCGACGGCGAGCACCACGACCGCCCGACGAGCTGGTTCGGCGGCTACCTCGACGCGGTCGACTGGCGCTGGGTCAAGGGCGCGGTGACCGAGCCCGGCCCGGGCGTGGTGTGGATGCGGCCGACCGTCGACCTGGTCGCCGGGGAGTCGATGTCGCCGCTGCAGCGGCTGATGGCGTGCGTGGACTCCGCGTCCGGCGTCTCGGCGGAGCTCGACCCGGCACGGTGGGCGTTCCTCAACACCGAGCTCACCGTGCACGTGCTGCGCCCTCCGGTCGGCGCGTGGGTCTGCCTCGACGCGCAGACCACGCTCAGCAGCGGCAGCGTCGGGATGGCCGTCTCCGAGGTGTACGACGAGCAGGGGCTCGTCGCGCGGTCCGCCCAGGCGCTCCTCGTCGCGCGCCGGTGACCGCGCGCGGGGCGTCGGGTCAGGCGAGCTGCCAGAGCGCGACGAGGTAGGTCACCCCGAACGGGTCGTCGCGGTGCAGCAGCCGGGCCTGCGGCGTGGCGCCCTCCCGGCGCACGGCGGCGCCGAGCACCGCGAACGCGGACCGGCCGAGCACCATCAGCTCGTCGGCCAGGCCGGGGTCGAGGTGCTCGAGGAGGTCGGCGTCCCCCCTCGCGAGGGCGCCGGCGAGCTCGTCGTCGTACGGGAAGGCCCGCTCGTCGAGGTAGCCCGGCGCCTTCTCCCCGCGCCGGGCGCTGCCGTCGCCGAGCACGAGCAGCACGGCCCGCTCGCCGGGGCGGGTCAGCTCCCCCGCCAGCGCGTCGACGTCGGCGGCGGAGGCGTCGCGGGCGACGGTGTGCATCCGGGTCGGCCCGGACCAGCCGGCCTCGTCGAGGAGGCGGCGGCCGACCGCGAGGCTGAGCGGCAGGGTCGGGGTGCCGGGGCTCGGGCGGGCGCCCGTCGTACCGAAGCGGCGGACGTCGAGCGGGAGACCGGGGTCCCAGGCGCCGCCGGTGTGGTCCCCGCCGACGACCACCACGACGTCGGGGGCGGAGGCGGTCGCCCCGGCGAGGGCGGAGACCGCGGTGGCGCGGAGCCCGGCCGCGACGTCCACGCGTCCGGTGAGCTCGCGCAGGAGCAGCGGCGGGTGCGGGCTGACCACGGCGGCGACGATCACAGCGCGAGGGTACGCCGCCGCCCGGGCCTCCTCGCGCGTGACGGGCACGGCGGGAGACCCGGGCGACGGGTCGAGCGGTTCGCGGCGTCGGGCGCCGGGTCAGGCGCGCGCGGCCGGGGCCGGCTGCAGCGGCTTGACCTCGGTGTCGACGCCGGGCACGCCGGTGCCGCGGATCGAGGCGCGGGCGGTCTCCGGGACGAACAGGAGCGCGACCGCGCCGACGACGCAGGCCGCCATCATGTAGTAGGCCGGGACGAGCTCGCTGCCGGTCATCGCGATCAGCTTCTCGTTCGCTGCCGGGGCGGTGCCGCCGAACAGCGCGGTCGAGATGTTGTAGGCGATCGCGAACCCGGCGAAGCGCACGTGCGTGGGGAACATCGCCGGGAAGGTGGCCGAGATCGTGCTCAGCTGCAGCACGTAGAGCAGGCCCAGCACGGCGAACCCGACGAGGGCGGCGACGAAGCCCTGCGCCATCAGCAGGTACATCGGGACGGCCATCACGAAGAGGCCGCCGAGGGAGACCCACCACATCGGCTTGCGGCCCAGCCGGTCGGAGAGGCGGCCCGAGAACGGGATCACCAGCATCATCACCAGCTGACCGATGATGATCAGGGTCAGCGACGCGGTCGAGCTCATGTCGATCTTCTGCTCGAGGTAGGTCGGCATGTACGCCAGCAGCGTGTAGTTGGTGACGTTGAGCGCGACCACGAGGCCGCCGAGCGCGAGCAGCGGGCGCTTGTAGTCGCGGACCAGGTCCTTGAGCGTCGTGGTGGCCTGCTCCTCGACCTCCCCGCTCTCGGCGAGCTCGGTGAACACCGGGGTGTCCTCGATCTTCGTCCGCAGGTAGAGCCCGACGAGGCCGAGCGGGCCGCCGAGCAGGAACGGGATCCGCCAGCCCCACTCGCCCATGGCCTCCTTGCCCACGGCGAGCTCGGTGCCGAGCACGACCAGCGCGCCGAGGGTGAAGCCGGCGAGGGTGCCGAACTCCAGGAAGCTGCCGAAGAACCCGCGCTTGCGGTCCGGGGAGTACTCCGCCATGAACGTCGCGGCGCCGCCGTACTCACCACCGGTCGAGAAGCCCTGGACCATGCGCAGCACGACGAGCGCGATCGGCGCCCAGATGCCGGCCGTCTCGTAGCCGGGCAGGACGCCCACGAAGAAGGTGGCCGCGGCCATCATCACGATCGTGGCGGCCAGCACGCGGCTGCGGCCGAGGCGGTCGCCGAGCGGACCGAGGACCAGGCCGCCGAGGGGGCGGACCAGGAAGGAGACCGCGAAGACCAGCAGCGTGTACAGCGCCGAGGTGCTCTCGTTGTCGGAGGGGAAGAACACCTGCTGGATGTAGACCGCGGCATAGGCGTAGACGCCGTAGTCGAACCACTCGGTGGCGTTGCCCATCGCGGAGGCACCGATCGCGCGGCGCAGCACGGAGGACCTCTCGGCCCTGGTGGCCGTGCCTCCGGGTGGTCCGGCGGGCGTGTGGGGCGAAGTACTGCCGGTCGGGGGTGTGGGTGCGGACGAGTCGGTCATCGCGTCTCCTTTACTTCAGACCGTTCGTCCGCCTACCCGATCGGGACAAAGGGAAACAGGGAGTTACACAGCCGTGACGCTCGTCATGCCAGGCCGCGGACGACCCGGGCGGGTGCCCGCGTGCCCTTGATGCCGGCCACCATGTCGAGCACCTGGCGGGTCTCCCGCACCTCGTGCACCCGGTAGACCTGCGCGCCGTGCCAGGCGCTCACCGCGGTCGCGGCGAGGGTCCCCGCGAGCCTCTCGCCGACCGGCAGGTCGAGGGTCTCCCCCACGAAGTCCTTGTTGGAGAGCGAGACCAGGACGGGCCAGCCGGTCGCGGTCATCTCGTCGAGCCGGCGGGTCACCTCGAGGGAGTGCCAGGTGTTCTTGCCGAAGTCGTGGGCGGGGTCGATGAGCACGCTGCGCCGGTCGACCCCGAGGCTCACCGCCCGCTCCGCGAGGGCGACGGTGTCGTCGATGGCCGAGCGCACCACGTCGTCGTACGACATCCGGTGCGGCGGGGTGCGGGGGGCGAGCCCGCCGGTGTGCGTGCAGACGAGCGCGGCGTCGTACTCCACCGCCACCTCGGCGAGGACCGGGTCGTACCCGCCCCACGCGTCGTTGAGCAGGTCCGCCCCGGCGTCGCACACCGCCCGGCCGACCTCCGCGCGCCACGTGTCGACGCTGATCACGAGGTCGGGGAACTCCGCGCGCACGGCGGCCACGAAGCCCGCCGTACGACGGACCTCCTCGGCGGCGTCCACGTCCTCGCCGGGGCCTGCCTTGACGCCGCCCACGTCGACGATGTCGGCGCCCTCGGCGACCACCTGGCGCACGCGCTCGAGGGCGCGCCCCTCCTCCCAGGTCGCGCCCCGGTCGTAGAAGGAGTCACGGGTGCGGTTCACGATCGCCATCACCAGCAGGTCGGTGTCGGCGAACTCGCGGCGTCCGAGCTTCAGCACACCCGCGACAGTAGCCGGGCGCGGCGACGGGACCGGGAGGTGGCGGAATAGGCCGGCCCCTGGCATCGTTGAGACGGCAGATAGTTGAAGTGGAAACTATCCCCGCAGCCCTTCGGAGGACTCCCATGCAGTTCGGCATCTTCACCGTCGGCGACGTCACGCCCGACCCGACCACCGGGCGGACGCCGACCGAGCACGAGCGCATCAAGGCGACCGTCGCGATCGCGCGGAAGGCCGAGGAGGTCGGGCTCGACGTCTTCGCCACCGGCGAGCACCACAACCCACCGTTCATCGCCTCCGCGCCGACGACGACGCTGGCCTACATCGGCGCCCAGACCGAGCGGATCGTGCTCTCCACGGCGACCACGCTGATCACCACGACCGACCCGGTGCTGATCGCCGAGAACTACGCCAAGCTCCAGCACCTCACCGACGGCCGCGTGGACCTGATGATGGGCCGTGGCAACACCGGCCCGGTCTACCCGTGGTTCGGCAAGGACATCCGCGACGGCATCCCGCTCGCGATCGAGAACTACCACCTGCTCCACCGGCTCTGGCGCGAGGACGTCGTGAGCTGGGAGGGCAAGTACCGCACGCCGCTGCAAGGCTTCACCTCCACGCCGCGCCCGCTCGACGGGGTCCCGCCGTTCGTGTGGCACGGGTCGATCCGCAGCCCCGAGATCGCCGAGCAGGCGGCGTACTACGGCGACGGCTTCTTCGCCAACCACATCTTCTGGCCGGCCGAGCACACCGAGCGCATGGTCGGCCTCTACCGCCGCCGCTTCGAGCACTACGGCCACGGGACCGCCGACCAGGCGATCGTGGGGCTCGGCGGCCAGGTGTTCATGCGCAAGAACAGCCAGGACGCCGTACGCGAGTTCCGGCCGTACTTCGACAACGCGCCGGTCTACGGCCACGGCCCGTCGCTGGAGGAGTTCACCTCACAGACCCCGCTGACCGTGGGCAGCCCGCAGGAGGTCATCGAGAAGACGCTGGGCTTCCGGGAGTACGTCGGCGACTACCAGCGGCAGCTCTTCCTGATGGACCACGCCGGCCTGCCGCTGAAGACCGTGCTCGAGCAGCTCGACCTGCTCGGCTCGGAGGTGGTGCCGGTGCTGCGCGAGGAGTTCGCCCGGCTCCGACCCGCGCACGTGCCGGACGCCCCGAACCACGCCAGCCTCGTCGCCGCGGCCGGCGGTGCGCGGGACAGCGGCGTGCACGCCACCGACGACGTGACCGGCCGGACCGCGGAGGACGCCCGATGACCGCCGCTCGCACGAACGGGGGCCACGGTGCCGGAGTCCCGCGCAGGATCGCGGTGGTCACCGCCGGTCTCAGCCAGCCGTCCTCCACCCGGCTCCTCGCGGACCGGCTCGCCGAGTCGGTCCGCCGGCAGCTCTCCGCCCAGCTCGGCGGGGAGGCGGTCGACGTCGAGGTGGTCGAGCTGCGCGAGCACGCCCAGGCGCTGGCCGGCAACCTGCTCACCGGGTTCCCCGGTCCCGGGCTGCGCAGCGCGATCGACCTCGTGCTCGAGGCCGACGGGCTGGTCGTGGTCACGCCCGTGTTCAACGCCTCCTACAGCGGCCTGTTCAAGATGTTCTTCGACGTCGTCGAGCAGGGTTCGCTGTCGGGCACGCCGGTGCTGATGGCGGCGACCGGAGGTACGGCTCGCCACTCACTCGCCCTCGAGCACGCGATGCGGCCCCTGTTCGCCTACCTGCACGCCGTCACGGTGCCGACCGCGGTGTTCGCGGCGACCGACGACTGGGGATCGCGCGGCGACGCGCACGGCGGCCTCGTCGAGCGCATCGACCGCGCCTCGGGCGAGCTGGCCCGCCTCGTCGCCGCCGCTCCCCCGGCCGCGCGCACCGAGCGGGTGGACCCGTTCGAGACCCCCACGTCGTTCGAGGACCTGCTCGCCGGTCGCTGAGCGCTCGTGCGGGCCCGTCCGGTCCCCCGGGTGCCGCTCCGGCGTCGTGGGCAGGAAGGGCTCATCTTTCGGCTGCCACGCCCGATATCTGCGGTGTGGGCGGGTATCGGGTCCCGTCCCGGTCAGGGCTTCGCAACGAAACGGCGACAGGTGCCGGAAACCGGTTGACCACGCTCCCGTTCCGGTCGAACGTCGAAGGTGAGCCGGTCGGCCGGGGCGGGTCGCGGCCGGGCGGTCGAAGCACGAACGGGGGACGGAGCACGTGGCCAGGGCCAGGCAACGCGGGTCGGCGGCGATCGTCGCCGTGGTGACCGCAGCGGGCGCGTCGGTGGTGGCCTCCGCCATCGGATGGAGCCAGTTCGGTGGGGGCGGGGAGCCCCGCCCGTGGGTGAAGCCCGCCGACGTCGACGGCCAGCTCGTGCGCCTGTCGTACGTCGACAGCCCCTGCCAGGACAGCGCGGACATCGACGTCGACGAGAGCCCGGACGAGGTCGTGGTCACGGTGCGCACGCGCACGTGGGCGCTCTCCTGCAGCGAGGCGAACGAGCTGTACCGGTTCGAGGTCCGGCTCTCCTCGCCGCTCCGCGGCCGGGCGCTGCTCGACGGTGCCTGCGCGTTACCGGGCTACGCCGACGAGGACGACTGCCGGTCGAGCGCGAGAGCCGAGTAGCGCGCGGCGTCGACGGCACCACACGCCCGCCACCGGCCGCAGGTCGCGCAATCGCCCCGCAGGACAGTCCCGCGCTGGGACGATGACGAGGTGACAGTCCCGTTCACACCGTTGCCCGGACGGCCCGAACCGCTCCTGCCCGGCTCGGTCGACAGCTACACGGTCACCGACGTACCCCTGTGCGGCCCGGACACGACGGCGGGGGACCTGCAGGCGATGCTGGTCGGTGGGCGCTTCCAGTCGGCCGCCGACGTCGCGGTGTGCACGTACGGCGACGGCGCCGCCCACCGGCTCCTCGGGCTGATCCCCCTCGAGACGGCGTTGGCGGCGGACCCGCACCTGCGAGCCCGCGACCTCATGGACACGGACCCGCCCGTGGTGGCGCCCGGGCTGAACCAGGAGGAGGCCGCCTGGAAAGCGGCCCACCACGGCGAGTCCAGCCTCGCCGTGGTCGACGCCGACGGGACCTTCCGCGGCCTGGTGCCACCGTCCCGCCTGCTCGCGGTGCTGCTCACGGAGCACGACCAGGACCTGGCACGACTGGGTGGCTTCCTCACCTCGTCCGCGTCGGCACGTCATGCCATGGACGAGCCGATCGGGGAGCGGCTGTGGCACCGGCTCCCGTGGCTCGTGCTCGGCCTCCTCGGGTCCGCCGGCGCGGCGATGCTCGTGCGCGGGGCCGAGGAGGACCTGGCGTCCGACGTACGGCTGGCGTTCTTCATCCCCGGCATCGTCTACATGGCGGACGCGGTCGGCACCCAGACCGAGGCGCTGGTCATCCGCGGCCTCTCGGTCGGCGTACCGATCCGGCGGGTCTTCCGGCTCGAGTCCCTCACCGGCCTGCTGGTCGGGCTGGTGCTCGCGGCGGTGACCGTGCCCGCGGTGTGGCTGATCCTCGGCTCGGCGGACCTCGCACTCACGTTGAGCCTGTCGCTCATGGCTGCCTGCACCGTGGCCACCGTCGTGGCGATGTCCCTGCCGTGGCTGATGGCGAAGCTGGGCCGGGACCCTGCGTTCGGCAGCGGCCCGCTGGCGACGGTCGTCCAGGACCTGTTGTCCCTGGTCATCTACTTCGCCATCGCGTCCGCGGTCCTCGGGTGAGGCGGTCGCGCGCCGGTCACGGTGGGACCTCGGTTCACTGCTCGTCGTCGCGACAGAGGCAGAACGGGTGCCCGGCCGGGTCCAGCAGCACGCGGACATGCTCCTGCGGCTGGTCGTCGGCGAGCTCGGCCCCGAGGGCGACCGCGTCGGCTACCGCGGAGTCGAGGTCCCCGACCTGGAAGTCGAAGTGCATCATCGTGCGCTGCTGCCCGTCGACGGGCGGCCACACCGGCGGCACGTAGCCCTCGGCCTGCTGGAAGACGAGATAGATCGACCCCTGGGGCGCCGCCACGATGGCGGTGCCCGGCTCTTGATGACCGATGGGCCAACCGAGCAGCTGGGAGTAGAACGCAGCCAGGGCGCCCGGATCGGGCGCCTCGATCGCGGTGCCCCACCACATGTCCTCGGTGCGAGAGCGCATGGGTGGAACCTAGGGCGCCACCGTTCAGGCAGGCAAGAGCGATCCGCCACCGCACTCCGCGGGAGTGACAGGTAGCGGCACAGCCCACAGCCGCAGGTCAGCGGGTCGACCGGCTCAGCGGGTCAGCGGGTCGCGGGCGAACGGAACCACCCAGCGCCCTCCGGCGTGCCGGAAGGTCAGCCGGACCCGGGTGGCCTCTTCCCGTACCGCTCGCTTCGAGGCCGCCTTCGCGGCACGACGCTGCGCGGCCTGGGCCACGCGCTCGTCGATGCGGTCACTGGCGATCCGGATGGCGGCGGCAGGGTCGTTGGTCGGGTACATCGCTGTCTCCTGGTCTCGTGCGTCGACTCCTTGTCGACATCTCGAGACTCGCCGTAAGACGGGCGACACACATCGGACGTCATCCCTAGTCGCTGCTGCGGCAGACAGCCCCGCGCGGGCAACCGTCCGCGCAGGTACCTCAGAAGCGCCGGGCAGACCCACGAACGGCCGCACCTGAGCACTCGCCCGCGGCCCGGACCAGCGACCTCAGCCGGGTGACGTCGCGACGTGCCGTCGTACGTCGGCGACGCTCAGCCGCTGCCGCCTCCGTGCCGCGGCAGTCGTCACCGCCAGCGCCACCACTCCCCAGGCCACCAGCGCGAGCGCCGCCGACGCCACGGAACCGACCCGGCCTCCCAGGGTCAGGTCACCGACCGCCTCCGCGGCGAGCGAGACCGGCAGGAAGCCGCTCAACGCCTGCAGGACCGGCGGTGCGGTGTCGATCGGCACCAGCCCGCCGAGGGACACCGCCTGGAGCACCGCGAGGACGATCGAGACCATCCACCCGCGCCGAGGGCCGAGGACCGCGACGAACGCCTGGTTCACGGCCGCGAACACCGCGGCCGGCAGCAGCAGGAACGCCGCGACCCCGACCGGCGAGTCCATCACCACGTCGAACGCGCCGAGCACCGCGAAGAGCAGCGCGCTCTGCGCCGCGCCGATCGCGACCGCGGGGAGCCAGCCGGCGAGCGCGACCCGGTACGCCGGGCGCGCCGCCGCGAGCGCGCGGCCCGGCAACGCCTGCCGCACCAGGTAGGTGACGAACGCACCGAGCCACAGGGCGAGCGCGAGCACGCCGGGAGCGAGGCTGGACGCGCCGGAGGGCACCTCGTTGAGCCGGTCCGCCTCGATGGCGACGGGCTGCGCGACGACGTCGGCGATCTGCCTGCGCTGCTCCGGCGTGTACGACGGGATCCGGTCGGCGCCCTGCGCCAGCCCGTCGGCCAGCTCATGGGAGCCGCTGCCGAGCCGGGCGGACCCGTCCGCGAGCCGCGTCGACCCGTCGGCGAGGCGGGAGGCGCCCTCGCTCGCCGAGGCGGCACCTGCGGCGAGACGCACCGCACCGTCCCCGAGCCGCCCGGCGCCCTGACCCAGGCGTCCGGTGCCCGCGTCCAGCCTGCGTGCTCCGGCGGCGAGCCGGTCGGCGCCGCCCGCCAGCCGGGCCGAGCCGTCCTGCGCACGACCCACCGCGTCCACCAGCGCCGGTGTACCCGCGGCCAGCGTGTCGGCTCCCTCCGCCACCTGACGCGAGCCGGAGGTGAGCGCCTCCGCGTTGCCGCCATCGGCGCCGACCGCCTGGACGGTGGCTGCGCAGAGCCGGGCGTGGCTGCCGGCGAGAACCGGGTCGGACTGGCACGCCGACCTCCACGCGAGCAGCACCCGCGACCAGCCGTCGACCCCGTCGGCGACCCGGCCGGCGCCGTCCGCGAGGCGCGACGTCTGCCCCGGCAGCGGTTCGGTCCGCTCGTGCAGCGTGCCGAGCCCGCCGGCGAGCTCGCGCGCACCGTCGGAGAGGTCGTCGGCGCCGGTGGCCAGGCGCCCGGTCCCGGTGGAGAGACGCGCGGCGCCGTCGGCCAGTCTCGTCGCGCCTGACCGGAGCCGGGTGGCTCCCTCGGCGAGGCGGTCGAGTCCGTGCGCGAGGGAGCCCGCGCCGTCGGTGAGCGCGGTGGTGCCCTCGCCGAGCCGGGCGGCGCCGTCCGCGAGCCGGTCCGCGCCGTCCTCGGCCCTGCCGAGCGACGCCTCGAGCTCGCCGGTCTGCGCGTACACCCCCTCGACGAACGTGGCCGTGATCCGTTGGTTCAGCCGCGCGGCCGCGACGTCACCGATCCGGTCACTCAGCAGGCCCACGAGGGCGCTGGAGCTGTCGTTGCTGCGCACCGTGATCTCGGCACGCTCGGGGTCGGCCCCGGACACTCCCGCGACGGTCCGCGAGAAGCCGCGCGGGATCGTGACCACCGCGTAGTAGCTGCCGTCGCGCAGGCCCGCCTCGGCGTCCTCGGCCTCGGTGAGCTCCCAGCCCAGGGACTGCTCGGACTCGTCGGTGGGCGAGGTCAGGCCCGCGGCGAGCAGCCGGCCGGCCGCGACCGTCTGCCGGTCCTCGCCCCTGCCGGTCCGCACGGGGTCGTCGAGGTTCACCACCGCGGCCGGGACCGAGTCGAGCCGCTCCACCCGGTCGCCGAGCGACCAGAGCACGAGCGACCCGAAGAGCACGGGCAGCAGGACCGCGGCCACGAGGACACGGGTCGGGTGGGGTCGCTTCACAGCGAGGCCTCCTCATCGGTACGGGTCGGGGTGGCCGCGGTGTCCAGGCGTGCGACCCCGGTGACCCCGTCGGCCGGGAGGTGCGTGGCGCCGGCCAGGACGGCGACCCCGCGCTCGGTCAGCCGGCGCAGTGCCTGCCACCTCCGGTCGAGCTCGTCGTCGCTGGCGAAGAAGTCCACGCCGTCGACCACGACGAGCACGGGGTCGTCGTTCCGGCGACGCCCACCGAGCGCCTCGAGCTCGTCGAGCCGGGGGAAGCGCTCGAGCAGCGGGACCCGGCGTCGTACGGCGGCCGCCTCCTCCGGCAGCACGCGGTCGAGCACGACCAGCGTCCCGGACGACGCGTCCAGCCGGCCGGCGACCGCGGCGAGCAGCGCGCGGCGGGCGACCCGGTCCTCGGCGTGCACCACGACCAGCGCCCCCGGGCGTACGACGGCGTCCACCCCGTCCAGGACGACCGAGCCGTCGCTGTCCTCGACCCGCAGGCCCTCCGCCCGGACCACGGCGGCCCCGTGCTCGCGCGTCCACGCGTCGTGGGCGAGGTGCCGCCCCAGGCCGACCCCCTCGACGTCGAGCACGGGCAGCCGGCGGTCCAGCCACCCGGGCAGCCACCAGGCCCGGTCGCCGAGCATCGCGAGCACGGCAGGCACCAGCGTCATCCGCACCAGGAACGCGTCGACGAAGACCCCGACGGCGAGCCCGAGCGCGATCGGCTTCACGGAAGCGTCGCCGTGCGGCACGAACGCCGCGAAGACGCTGATCATGATCACCGCCGCCGCGGTCACCACCCGGGCGCTGGCGGTGAACCCGCTCGTGACCGCGCGCCGGGCGTCGCCGGTGCGGACGAACTCCTCCCGCATCCGCGAGACGAGGAAGACCTCGTAGTCCATCGCGAGCCCGAAGAGCACGCCCATCAAGATGATCGGCAGGAACGAGATCACCGGCCCGACCCGGGCGACGTTCAGCTCGTCGGCGAGCCAGCCCCACTCGAAGACGGCCGCGACCGCGCCGAAGGAGGCGCCGACCGAGAGCAGGTACCCGAGCGTCGCCTTGACCGGGACCGCGACCGACCGGAAGACGATCGCGAGCAGGACCAGGGAGAGCCCGACCACCACGATCCCGAACGGCAGCAGGGCGGCCGCGAGCCGCGCGGAGACGTCGATGCTGACGGCGGTGTGCCCGGTGACGGTGAGGTCGGTGACGCCGTACCGCTCCTCCAGCGCGCCGGCCCGGTCGCGGATCTCCTGGGCGAGCTCCGCGGTGGCAGTGTCGGCCTGCGCGGCCTCGGGGACGACCTGCACGATGCCGAGGTCGGCCTTGCGGTTCGGGGTGGACAGCGCGACCGCCTCGACCCCGTCGAGCGTGGCGAGGTCGCGCCCGAGGTCGTCCATCACGCCGATCGGGTCGGTGGTGCGGATGATGTCGACGGTGACCAGCAGCGGGGTGTTGAACCCCGGCCCGTAGGCCTCCGCGACCAGGTCGTAGGTGACCCGTTCCGTGGACCCCGCCGGGGCGGTGCCGGTGTCGGGCAGGCCGAGCGCGAGGTCCTTGGCCGGCAGCGCCATCACGAGCAGCCCCGCGGTGACCACGAGCACGGTCAGCGCCGGCACCCGGGTGACGAGCGCGACCCAGCGCGCGCCGAGGGTGTGCGTGTCACCGTGCTCGACCAGGGCGTGCCGCGCCGCCCGCGACCCGGGCCGGGGGCGTAGCCGCTCCCCCGCCAGGCCGAGCATCGCCGGTACGGCGGTGAGCGCGACGAGGACCGAGACGGCCACCGCCACCGCGGCGGCGACGCCCATCACGGCCAGGAAGGGGATCCGGGCCACGACCAGGCCGCAGAGCGCGATCACGACCGTGGTCCCGGCGAAGATCACCGCACTGCCCGCGGTGGCCATCGCCTGGGCCGCGGACTCCTCGGCGTCGAGGCCTTCGACGAGCTGGCTGCGGTGCCGCGACACGATGAACAGCGCGTAGTCGATGCCGACGGCGAGGCCGATCATCAGCGCGAGCGTCGGCGTCGAGCTGCTGATGTCGGTGACGGAGGCGGCGGCGAGGATGCCGGCCATCGCCACGCCGACCCCGAGCACCGCGGTGACGATCGGCATCCCGGCCGCGAGGAGGGAGCCGAAGGTGACGGCGAGCACGACGAGCGCCACCACCACGCCGAGCGCCTCGGTCAGGCTCGCGTGGACGGTGGTGCTGGTGAAGATCGTCCCGCCGAGGTGCACCTCGAGGTCGCTGCTCCCGGGCAGGCTCCGGGCCGCCTCCTCGATCTCCGCGACCGTGGCGTCGTCGAGCCGGTCGAGAGGGAGGTCGAGCTGGACCTGGGAGAGCGCATGCCGGCCGTCCTCGGAGAGGGAGAGGCGCTGCTGCCTGCCGAACGGGTCGGTGGCGAGCACGACGTGCTCGACCCGCTCCACCCTGTCCAGGACGGCGCGGACCTGGCCGCGGTAGCCGCGCACCTGCTCCCCCGCCGGCGCCCG
The DNA here is from genome assembly GCF_019679455.1 of Nocardioides jiangsuensis. GTDB lineage: Bacteria > Actinomycetota > Actinomycetes > Propionibacteriales > Nocardioidaceae > Nocardioides_C > Nocardioides_C jiangsuensis. The sequence goes on along the minus strand of NZ_JAIEZQ010000001.1, from coordinate 1,635,531 downwards.
GAAGAGCACCTGGCCGGACGTGCCGGCCACCTCGGGGAACTGCCGCTCGAGCACGTCGAGGCCGTGCTGCGACTCGGTGCCGGGGATGGTCAGGTCCTCCTGCAGCGTCCCCCCGGCGCCGACCGCGACGAGCCCCGCCCCGAGCACCGCGAGCAGCCAGACCACGAGGACGAGCCGGGCACGCCGCGCCATCAGGCGGCCGAGGCGGTAGAGGGAGGACGACATGGTTCAGTACGCTAGCGTATTGGATACACACCTGTATCCAACGGGAGGTCGTCATCCGCGTCACACCCGGCCGCCCACGCCCGCGTCGGGCCGCGGCTCCGCGCACTAAGGTGATCGCCGTGCCCGCCGTACCCGCCTCCGCCGCCGTGCGCCGACGCGAGAACACGCGCGCACGCCTGCTCGCCGCGGCGCTCGACGTGTTCGCCGAGCAGGGCGTCAAGCGCGTGACGGTGGACGAGCTGGTCGCCGCCGCCGGGTTCACCCGCGGGGCGTTCTACTCGAACTTCTCCAGCCTGGAAGAGGTCTTCTTCGCGGTCTTCGAAGACCAGGCCAGCCGGATGCTCGCCGCGGTCCGGGGCGTCATCGAGTCGATCCCCGAGGGTGACTTCTCCCTCGAGTCGCTCGGGCTCATCCTGGAGAGCCTGCACCCGTACGGCCGGCAGTGGTACCTGATCCACACCGAGTTCGTGCTGCTCGCACTGCGCAACGACGAGGCCCGCACCGTGCTCAACGAGCACACCCGACGCTTCCACGCCGAGCTCGTCGACGTGATCGGCGTGGTGATCGCGCGCCTCGGCCGCACCCCGAAGATCCCGCTGGAGCAGATGACCGAGACCGCGGTCGCGCTCTACATGCACAGCATCGCCCAGGAGCATCTCGGCGAGGGCACCCTGCGCCCGCAGCAGCTGCTCGACACCGTGCTCCCCGAGGTGGTCCTCGGGCTGTCGAGCCCCACCGAGGGCTGAGCCGGACTTCCCGCAACGCGAGGAGCCCGCCCCCTCGACGGGGACGGGCTCCTCCACAGGAGTCCGGGCGCTGACGCCGGGACGACCTCGCGTCAGCCGTTCTGGACGGCGATCGCGGAGACGTCGAACTCGAGCTTGATCTTCTCGCTCACCAGCACGCCGCCGGTCTCGAGCGCGGCGTTCCAGGTGAGGCCCCAGTCCTTGCGGTTGACCGTGGTCGCACCCTCGAAGCCGACACGCAGGTTGCCGAACGGGTCACGCGCCGAGCCGGTCGACTCGAAGTCGATGCTGACCGGGCGGGTGACGTCCTTGATGGTGAGGTCGCCGGTGACGGTCCAGGTCACGGCGTCCTTGCGGGCGACCGAGGTCGAGACGAACGCGATCTCGGGGAAGGTCTCGACGTCGAAGAAGTCACCCGAGCGCAGGTGGCCGTCGCGGTCGGCCTGGCCGGTGCTGATGCTGGCGGTGCGGATGCTGACCTTCGCCGAGGACGCGGCCGGGTCGGCGGCATCGATGTGGGCGGACCCCTCGAGCTCGGCGAACTGGCCGCGGACGGTGGTGACCATCGCGTGGCGGGCCGAGAAGCCGATCCGGGTGTGCGCCGGGTCGATGGTGTAGTCGCCGCTGATGTCGTCGACGGCGGAGGTGCCCGCGTCGAAGACCGGACGCTCGGCGGTCGCGACCGAGCCGGACTCAGCGGAGCCGGCGAGCACGGTGGAGGCGGTGGCCTTGTTGTTGCGGTTGAACAGTCCCATGACAGATCTCCTGGAGTACGTAGGCAAACTTGAACTTTCAAGTAACAGTACGCCTAGATACTTGAACCGTCAAGTGTTCGCCGTGGGTCTGTCTGGACCGCGCCGGGAGTTTGCTCGGGGCCGCCGAGGGGACAGACTGGCGATACCACCGACGAGACGAAGCGAGGTTGTCGTGCCCACCGCTGAGAACGAGCAGAAGCTGATCGCCGGGTTGAACACCGGCCTGTACATCGACGGCACCTGGCGGGACGCCTCGAACGGCGCCACCTTCGACGTCGAGGACCCCTCCACCGGCGAGGTGCTCACCACGGTCGCCAACGCGACCCCCGAGGACGGGATGGCGGCCCTGGACGCCGCCGCGGCCGCGCAGGCCTCCTGGGGCTCCACTCCCCCGCGGGAGCGGGCCGAGATCCTGCGCCGGGCCTTCGACCTGGTCACCGAGCGGGCCGACGACTTCGCGCTGCTGATGACCCTGGAGATGGGCAAGCCGCTCGCGGAGGCACGGGGCGAGGTCGCCTACGGCGGCGAGTTCCTCCGGTGGTTCTCCGAGGAGGCGGCCCGGATCTCCGGGCGCTACTCGGTCGCCCCCGACGGCAGGACGCGGGTGCTGGTGCACAAGCGACCGGTCGGGCCCTGCCTGTTCATCACCCCCTGGAACTTCCCGCTGGCGATGGCCACCCGGAAGATCGCGCCCGCCATCGCGGCCGGCTGCACCATGGTCGTGAAGCCGGCGACGCTGACCCCGCTCACCACCCTGCTCATGACCCAGGTGCTCGAGGAGGCCGGCCTGCCCAAGGGCGTGCTCAACGTCGTACCCACCAGCAAGGCCTCCGACGTGACCGGCCCGCTGCTGCAGGACCCGCGGCTGCGCAAGCTCTCCTTCACCGGGTCGACCGAGGTCGGCCGCGGCCTGCTCCGCGGCGCCGCGGACCAGGTGCTGCGGACGTCGATGGAGCTCGGCGGCAACGCGCCGTTCCTGGTCTTCGAGGACGCCGACCTCGACAAGGCCGTCGAGGGCGCGATGCTCGCCAAGCTGCGCAACATGGGCGAGGCCTGCACCGCCGCGAACCGGTTCATCGTGCACGCCGACGTCGCCGACGAGTTCGCCGAGAAGCTCACCGCGAAGATGAGGACGCTGCCCGTCAAGCGCGGCACCGAGGACGACGCCAAGATCGGCCCGCTCATCGACGAGAAGAGCCGGACCAAGGTGCACGAGCTCGTCGAGGACGCCATCGCCAAGGGCGCCACCGTCACCACCGGGGGCGAGCCCCAGGACGGGCCCGGCTACTTCTACCCGCCGACCGTGCTCACCGGCGTCACCGGCGAGGCGCGGATCCTCACCGAGGAGGTGTTCGGGCCGGTCGCCCCGATCGTCACGTTCACCGACGAGGACGACGCGATCGCGATGGCCAACGACACCGAGTTCGGCCTGGTCGCCTACGCCTACACCAACGACCTGAGCCGGTCGGTGCGGCTGACCGAGCGGATCGAGTCCGGGATGCTCGGCGTCAACGTGGGCGTGGTGTCGAACCCGGCCGCGCCGTTCGGCGGCGTCAAGCAGTCCGGCCTCGGCCGGGAGGGCGGCTTCGAGGGGATCGAGGAGTACCTCGAGACCCGGTACGCCGGGATCGCCGACCCCTACGCCTGCGCCGCCGCGCTCCGCGGGGCCCGGGGCGCCCCCCCCCCGCCCCACGGCGCGCACCGCGAGGATCTCCTCGAGCACCATCGCCGCACAGCCCACCACGCCGGAGCGCTCGCCGTGCGTGGTCGGCAGGATGTCGAGCTGCCGGGTGCTCAGCGCCGTCGCGTTCGCGTAGACCGTCTCGCGCAGACCCGCCACGAGCGAGTCGTAGGCCAGCGCCATGTCTCCGCCGATGACCACGGCCTCGGGGTTGAGCAGGTTCACCGCCCCCGCGATCACCTCGCCGAGCCGGCGGCCGCTCTCGCGCAGCAGCCGCCGCGCCTCCGCGTCGCCGTTGAGCGCGAGCGCCACCAGGTCGCGGATGTGGCCGACCTCGCGGCCCTGCTCACGCAGCGCCCGGACCAGCGCCCAGCCGCCGGCGACCGCCTCGACGCAGCCGACGTCGCCGCAGCGGCAGACCACACCCTCCGCGGCCGGGGTCTTCGTGTGCCCGATCTCGCCGGCGGCCCCGAGCGCGCCACGCTGGAGCACCCCGCCGGACACGATCCCGGCGCCGAGGCCGGTCGACGCCTTGACCAGCAGCACGTTGTCGAGCCGCTCGAGGTGCCCGTGCCGCTCGGAGAGCGCCATCACGTTGGCGTCGTTGTCGACGTACACCGGCGCCTCGATGCCGACGGCGCCGCCGGTCAGGTACGGCGCCAGCACCACGCCGTCCCAGCCGACCATGATCGGGGAGTCGAGGCTCGCGCCGCGCTCGTAGTCCACCGTGCCGGGGATGCTCACCCCGACGCCCTTGACGTCGGCGACCGGCCGGCCGGCCTGCTCGAGCAGGCGCCCGAGCCGCTTGGCCAGCTCAGGCATCAGCTCGTCGGGGGCGACGCCGACCTCCTGGTCCACGTCCTCGGCCACGAGCACCTCGCCGGCGAGGTCGCACACGGCCAGCTGGGTGCGGCTGCGGCCGACGGCCACGGCGAGCACCACCCCGGCGTCGGTGTCGAAGCGGAGCCGCGCGGGCGGGCGACCCCCGGTCGAGGGGCCCTCGTCGTCCTCGACGACGAGGCCGGCCTCGAGCAGCGAGGAGAGCCGCGCGGTCACCGCGGTGCGGGAGAGACCGGTGAGCCGTCCGACGTCGGTGCGGGTGGTGACCCGGCCCTCCCGGATCAGCGCGAACACCTCACCAGCGGTGGCGGGCACGAGGGAGGGGCGCAGTGGCATGTGGGGCATTGAACCACCTCCTGCCGTTCCGACACCCCTTCTCACTTTTGCATTTCAAAATGCGGAAGTGGTGCTTGGCAAAGAGCATAAGTATCTCTACGGTGGTGAGTCGACCCACCCTCGCGCCCTCCGGGAGACCGAATGCCCGCCACCACCTCCGTGGCACCTTGCGACTTCGTCGTCTTCGGCGGGACCGGCGACCTCGCCGTCCGCAAGCTGCTGCCCGCCCTCTACCTCCGTGACCGCGACGGCCAGCTGACTCCCGAGACCCGGGTCGTCGCCGCCGCCCGCGCCGGCCTCGACGACGCCGGCTACCGGGACAAGATCCGCGGGGAGATCCCCCGCTTCGTGCCCGCGGACCAGATCGACGACGCCGCGCTGGACCGGTTCATCGCCCGGCTCTCCTACGTCGAGGTCGACTTCGCCCACGAGGACGGCTGGCCCGACCTCACCCACCTGCTCGAGCCGCGCCCCGACGTGGTCCGCGTCTTCTACCTGGCCTGCTCGCCGCAGCTGTTCGGCCCCGTGTCCGCCCGGCTCGCCGAGCACGGCCTGGTCACCGAGGCCTCGCGGGTGGTGCTGGAGAAGCCGATCGGCCACGACCTGGACTCGGCACGCGAGGTCAACGACGCGGTCGGGGCGGTCTTCGACGAGTACCAGATCTTCCGGATCGACCACTACCTCGGCAAGGAGAGCGTGCAGAACCTGCTCGTCACCAGGTTCGCCAACACGTTCCTCGAGCCGCTGTGGAACAACGCCTGCATCGACCACGTGCAGATCACCGTCGCCGAGTCGCTCGGGGTCGGCACGCGGGGCGGCTACTACGACGCCTCCGGCGCGCTGCGCGACATGGTGCAGAACCACCTGCTGCAGCTGCTCTGCCTCGTGGCGATGGAGCCGCCGACGTACGTCGACCGCGAGACCGTGCGAGACGAGAAGCTCAAGGTCCTCCAGGCGCTGCGCCCGATGACCCAGCAGGATGTCGGCCGGCTGACCGTCGCGGGACAGTACGGCCCCGGCCTCGCCGAGGGGTCGGCGGTCCCGTCGTACCAGCAGGAGGTCGAGCACCCCGACAGCCGCACCGAGACGTTCGTGGCGATCAAGGCCGAGGTGCAGAACTGGCGCTGGGCCGGTGTCCCGTTCTACCTGCGCACCGGCAAGCGGATGGACCGGCGCTGCTCGGAGATCGTGATCGAGTTCAAGCCGGTCCCGCACCCGATGTTCCCCGGCAGCGACGGCACCAGCGAGCCGAACCGACTGGTCATCCAGCTCCAGCCCGACGAGGGGATGCGGCTGCACATGACCGCGAAGGAGCCCGGCCCCGGTGGCATCCGGCTCCGCCCGGTCTCGCTCAACCTCAACTACGAGCAGACCTTCCAGCGCCGCTCCCCCGACGCCTACGAGCGGCTGCTCATGGACGTCGTGCGCGGCAACCCGACCCTGTTCATGCGCCGCGACGAGGTCGAGGCCGCGTGGGCGTGGGTCGAGCCGATCCTCATCAACTGGGCGCAGGCCGAGCACGGCCCGCGCCGCTACCCCGCAGGCACCAGTGGTCCCACCGCCGCGACCACCCTCATCGAGCGCGACGGACGCGCCTGGTACGAAGGCAGCATCTGATGACCACACCCACACCCGCCCCCGTGCACCCGGTCCTGGCCGAGGTCACCGCCCGCATCACCGAGCGCAGCCGACCCGAGCGCCAGGCCTACCTCGCCCGGATCCGTGAGGCCGCCGAGCGCGGCCCCGCCCGCGGCCGCCTCGCCTGCGCCAACCTCGCGCACGGCTTCGCCGCCTCCGGCCCCGCCGACAAGGAGGCGCTGCGCGGACTGGTCAAGCCCAACGTCGCGATCGTCTCCGCCTACAACGACATGCTCTCCGCGCACCAGCCGTTCGAGAGCTACCCCGCCCAGCTGAAGAAGGCGGTCGTCCGCGCCGGCGGGATCGCCCAGTTCGCCGGCGGCGTGCCCGCCATGTGCGACGGCGTCACCCAGGGCCGCGACGGCATGCAGCTGTCGCTGTTCAGCCGGGACGTGATCGCGATGGCGACCGCGGTGGCGCTCTCCCACGACATGTTCGACGCCGCGCTGATGCTCGGCGTCTGCGACAAGATCGTCCCCGGCCTGCTGATCGGCGCGCTCAGCTTCGGGCACCTGCCCACGGTCTTCGTGCCGGCCGGCCCGATGTCCTCGGGACTGCCGAACGGCGAGAAGGCGATGGTCCGCCAGCTCTACGCCGAGGGCAAGGTCGACCGGGCGGCGCTGCTCGACGCCGAGGCGGCGTCGTACCACTCCAGCGGCACCTGCACCTTCTTCGGCACCGCGAACTCCAACCAGCTGCTGATGGAGGTCATGGGCCTGCACCTGCCGGGCGCGAGCTTCGAGAACCCGGGCACCCCGCTGCGCGAGGCGCTCACCGCCGAGGCGGGTCGCCGGGTCACCGGGCTGACCGCGCTCGGCGACGACTTCACCCCCGTCGGCGAGGTCGTCGACGAGAAGGCGATCGTCAACGGCTGCGTCGCGCTGCTCGCCACCGGCGGCTCCACCAACCACACCATGCACCTGGTCGCGATCGCCCGCGCCGCGGGGATCACGCTGACCTGGGACGACCTCGCCGAGCTCTCGGCCGTGGTGCCGCTGCTGGCCCGGATCTACCCCAACGGCCAGGCGGACGTGAACCACTTCCACGCCGCCGGCGGTCTCGGCTTCGTGGTGCGCACCCTGCTCGAGTCCGGGCTGCTGCACGACGACGTGCGGACCGCGGTGGGCCCGGGCCTGTCCCGCTACGCGGCCGAGGCCCGCCTGGACGGCGACGGCGGGGTGACGTGGGTGGACGGCCCCGAGGCCAGCCACGACACCGACGTGCTGCGCGGCGTCGACGACCCGTTCTCCAAGGACGGTGGCCTGCGGATGCTGGCCGGCAACCTCGGCCGCAGCGTGATCAAGGTGTCCGCGGTCAAGCCCGAGCACCGGATCGTCACCGCGCCCGCGCGGGTCTTCGACGACCAGGCGGACTTCCTCACGGCGTTCGAGCAGGGCACCCTCGACGGTGACCTGGTCGCGGTGCTCCGCTACCAGGGGCCCGCCGCCAACGGCATGCCCGAGCTGCACAAGCTGACCCCCGCGCTCGGGGTGCTCCAGGACCGCGGACACCAGGTCGCGCTGGTCACCGACGGCCGGATGTCCGGCGCGTCGGGCAAGGTCCCCGCGGCGATCCACCTGACCCCCGAGGCCGCCGCCGGTGGCCCGCTGGCCCGGGTCCAGGACGGCGACCTGGTCACCGTCGACGCGGCCAGCGGCCTGCTCGAGCTGCACGTCGGCGACGCGGAGCTCGCCGCACGCCCGGCGACCGGCCGCGCGCCCAGCGCCGGCGAGTGGGTCGGCACCGGACGCGACCTGTTCGCCAGCTTCCGCACCGCGGTCGGCCCCGCCGACCAGGGCGCCAGCGTCTTCCCCACCGCTCTCGTGCCGCAGGAGGCATCGCATGTCTGAGAACACCACCCCCGCGGGCACCGCCCCGACGCTGCTCGACCGCGTCCCGGTCGTCCCCGTCGTGGTCCTCCACGACGTCGAGCACGCCGTCCCCGTCGCCCGGGCCCTGGTGGCCGGCGGCCTCCCGGTCATCGAGCTCACCCTGCGCACCCCGGCCGCCCTCGAGGCGGTCGAGCGGATCGCGGCGGAGGTGCCGGAGATCCTCGTCGGCGCGGGCACGATCGTGTCGCCGCGCCAGGCCAAGGAGGCCGCCGACGCCGGTGCGCAGTTCCTGGTCTCGCCGGGCAGCACGCCGTCGCTGCTCGCGGCCATGGACGACACCGGCCTGCCCAGCCTCCCCGGGGTCGCCACCGTGTCGGAGGTCCTCGACCTGCTCGAGCGCGGCTGGCAGGAGATGAAGTTCTTCCCCGCCGAGGCCTCGGGTGGCCAGGGCTTCCTCAGGGCGGTCTCGTCGCCGGTGCCGGCGGCGCGGTTCTGCCCCACCGGGGGCATCTCGCCCGACAACGCCCCCGGCTACCTCGCGCTGCCGAACGTCGGCTGCGTGGGCGGTTCCTGGATCACCCCGGCCGACGCCCTCGAGGCCGGCGACTGGGACCGGGTCGCCGACCTGGCCCGGGCGGCCGCCGCGCTCTGAGCGCCGGCCGGCGAGGACCCCGCGCCACCCCGGGCGTCCACAGCCGGGCGACGCGCGGCGAGGGTCCGGGGCGACCGACCTATCCTGAGCCGGTGACCACCCCGCGCCCCGACCTGACGACCCGCCCCTTGCGACCGGTGATCCTCGACGGCGGGCTGTCGAACGCGCTCGAGGAGCGCGGCCACGACCTCTCCTCCGACCTGTGGACCGCGGCCCTGCTCGCGGCCGCCCCCGAGGAGATCGCGGCGGTGCACCGCGCCTACTTCCTCGCCGGGGCGCAGGTCGCCACGACCGCGAGTTACCAGGCCAGCGTGCCCGGGCTGGTCCGCGCCGGGCTCGAGAAGGTCCAGGCCGAACGGCTGGTCCGGCGTAGCGTCGAGGTCGCCCGCGAGGTGCGCGACGAGCTGTCCGGCGACGGTGTCACCCGCCTGGTCGCGGCGTCGGTCGGCCCGTACGGCGCCGTGCTCGCCGACGGCTCGGAGTACCGCGGCCGCTACGGCCTCGCCCCCGCCGCGCTGCGCGACTTCCACCTGCCCCGGCTCGAGCTGCTCGCCACCGCCGGCCCGGACCTGTTCGCGGTGGAGACCATCCCCGACGCCGACGAGGCCGCGGTGCTCGTGCCGCTGCTCGACGAAGTCGGCCTCCCCTACTGGCTGTCCTACTCGACCGACGGGCTGCGCACGCGGGCGGGCCAGCCGCTCGAGGACGCGTACGCCGTCGTGGCGGACAGCCCGCACGCGGTCGCGACCGGGGTGAACTGCTGCGCCCCCGAGGAGGTCGGCGCCGCCCTGGAGGTGGCGGCACGGGTCACCGGCCGGCCGGGCGTCGCCTACCCGAACAGCGGCGAGGGCTGGGACAGCGGCACGCACACGTGGAGCGGCCACACGTCGTACGACGTCTCCCTGGCACCGGCCTGGGTGGCCGCGGGAGCGTCGTACGTCGGCGGCTGCTGCCGCGTCGGCCCTCGTGACATCGCCGCGCTGGCCGCGACGCTCGCCGGCTGAGCAACCCCGCACCCCCGGCGCGGCCTCGGGCCGGCCATCCGCGTCGCGCGTCCGCGACGCCCCGCGTGGTCAGGAGCCGAGCGCGGCGGAGACCACCTCACGGGCCTCGGCCTGCACCTGGGCGAGGTGGTCGCTGCCCTTGAACGACTCGGCGTAGATCTTGTAGACGTCCTCGGTGCCCGAGGGACGCGCGGCGAACCAGGCGTTCTCGGTGGTCACCTTGAGCCCGCCGATCTTCGCGCCGTTGCCGGGGGCCTCGGTGAGCCGGGCGGTGATCGCCTCGCCGGCCAGCGTCTCCGCGGTCACGTCCGCCGGTGACAGCGCGCCCAGCTTCGCCTTCTCCTCCCGGGTCGCGGGCGCGTCCACGCGCGCGTAGGCGGGGTCGCCGTACTTCGCGGTCAGGTCGGCGTAGTGCCGGCTCGGGGACGAACCGGTCGCGGCGAGGATCTCCGAGGCGAGCAGCGCCAGGATGATCCCGTCCTTGTCGGTGGTCCACACCGAGCCGTCGAAGCGGAGGAACGACGCCCCGGCGGACTCCTCGCCGCCGAACCCGATCGACCCGTCCAACAGGCCGGGGACGAACCACTTGAAGCCCACCGGGACCTCGGTCAGGGTCCGCCCCACCGACGCGGCCACCCGGTCGATCATCGACGAGGAGACCAGGGTCTTGCCGATCGCGGCGTCGGCCGCCCAGCCCGGGCGGGCACCGCCGTACAGGTAGCCGATCGCGACCGCGAGGTAGTGGTTGGGGTTCATCAGCCCGGCGTCCGGCGTGACGATGCCGTGCCGGTCGGAGTCGGCGTCGTTCCCGGTGGCGATGTCGTACTCCGCGCGGCGCTCGATCAGCGAGGCCATCGCCGACGGCGAGGAGCAGTCCATCCGGATCTTGCCGTCCCAGTCCAGGGTCATGAACCGCCACGTCGGGTCCACGAGCGGGTTCACCACGGTGAGGTCGATCCGGTGCCGGTCGGCGATCTCGCCCCAGTAGTGGACGCTGGCGCCGCCGAGCGGGTCGGCGCCGATCCGGACACCCGCCTCGCGGACCCGGTCCAGGTCGACCACCGAGGGCAGGTCGTCGACGTAGGTGCCGAGGAAGTCGTAGGACCCGGCCGCGGCGCGGGCGCGCGGGAAGGGCACCCGGCGCACCCCCTGGAGGCCCGCCTCGATGTAGGCGTTGGCCGCGTCGGCGATCACCGAGGTGGCGTCACCGTCGGCGGGGCCGCCGTTCGGCGGGTTGTACTTGAAGCCGCCGTCCCCGGGCGGGTTGTGCGACGGGGTGACGACGATGCCGTCCGCGAGCCCGGAGGCGCCGGGACGCTTGCCGCGGTTGGCGCGCAGGATCGCGTGCGAGACCGCCGGGGTCGGGGTGTAGCCGTCCCGGTCGTCCACGAGCACGGTGACGTCGTTGGCGGCGAGCACCTCCAGGGCGGTGGCCCAGGCGGGCTCGGAGAGGCCGTGCGTGTCGCGTCCGAGGAACAGCGGGCCGTCGTACCCCTGCTCCCGGCGGTAGTCGCAGATCGCCTGGGTGGTGGCGAGGATGTGCGCCTCGTTGAAGGCGTTGCGCAGGCTGCTGCCGCGGTGCCCGGAGGTGCCGAAGGCGACCCGCTGGTCGGGGTCGGCGGGGTCCGGGACGCCGGTGTAGTACGCCGTGACCAGGTGCGCGACGTCGACGAGGTCCGAGGGCTGGGCGGGCGTGCCTGCGCGAGGATCGGTCATGCGGGCATGCTACTCACGGCCGCCGCCCCCACCCGGGTTCCGCGGAGGGAGCCCCTCGGTCAGGTGACGGGTCAGGAGGTCGCCCGGCGCTGGTCCACCAGCGTCACCACCGGTCGGCGACTGCCGGCCGGGAGCGGCGTGGGCCAGACGTACGGCGCGATCAGCGCGTCGATCCCGACGGCGCGCACGAGCTCCTCGTAGTCCCGCTGCTCCGAGAGGCGGACGTCGGCCCAGCAGTCGGTGTGGAACCACGCCTCCCCGTCCTCGTCGGACCGGGAGACGGCGAGCGAGCGGATCGGGTTGCGGCAGAGCGTGCAGCGTTGGTGCGCCATGGGGCGGCCTTCCTCCTCCGACACCGTCCGTCCGCAGCTCCCCGGCTGCGCCCGCACGGCACCGACCTGTGCGTGGACCATGATCCGCCCCATGGGGCTCGCGCCCCGCGTCCACCCGACCAGAGTAGGACCAGCGGCGCCCTGCCGACCAGCCTTTTGCGGGGCCCGCGAGGCCGGGGGCGGCAGCGCCGCCCGGGGCCCCGCCCTTCCACCAGATGGGGCTTGTGACTAGAGTCACTCACAACATGTGGCACTCTCGCCGATTGGCGAGGGCCGAAACCTTTACTACGGATCGTCCGGCACGTACCTGCCGGTGAAGGGAATGAACCAGCATGGCTTCAGTCACCTACCAGAACGCCGAGCGCCTCTATCCCGGGTCGACCAAGCCGGCGGTCGACAACCTCAACCTGGAGATCCAGGACGGCGAGTTCATGGTGCTCGTCGGCCCCTCGGGCTGCGGCAAGTCGACCAGCCTGCGGATGCTTGCGGGCCTCGAGGAGGTCACCAACGGCAAGATCCTGATCGGCGACAGGGACATCACGCACCTGCCGCCGAAGGACCGCGACATCGCGATGGTGTTCCAGAACTACGCGCTCTACCCGCACATGACCGTCGCCGACAACATGGCCTTCTCGCTGAAGATGGCCAAGGTCGGCAAGGAGGAGCGGATGCAGCGCGTCGCGGAGGCCGCCAAGCTCCTCGACCTCGAGGACTACCTCGAGCGCAAGCCGAAGGCCCTCTCCGGCGGTCAGCGCCAGCGCGTCGCGATGGGCCGCGCGATCGTGCGTCACCCGCAGGTGTTCTGCATGGACGAGCCGCTGTCGAACCTCGACGCGAAGCTGCGCGTCTCGACCCGTACCCAGATCGCCGCGCTGCAGCAGCGCCTGGGCATCACCACCGTCTACGTCACCCACGACCAGGTCGAGGCGATGACGATGGGCGACCGCGTCGCGGTGATGAAGGACGGCATCCTCCAGCAGGTCGACACCCCGCTGAACCTCTACGACCGCCCGGCGAACCTGTTCGTCGCCGGCTTCATCGGCTCCCCCGCCATGAACCTCGTGCAGGCGAAGGCCGGCGAGGGCGCCGCGCGGATCGGCGAGTACGAGGTCCCGGTCGACCGCACCGCCTCGTCGAAGATGCGCGGCGCGATCACCGTCGGTGTCCGCCCCGAGGCGTGGCGGATCACCACCAAGGAGGAGGGCGGCATGCCCGTCAAGGTGACGGTCGTCGAGGAGCTCGGCGCCGACGCCTACGTCTACGGCACCAGCGGCGTGGAGGGCACCCCGAGCGACATCGTCGTGCGCATCGACGCCCGGAAGAACCTGCACAAGGGCGAGATGATCTACGTGACCACCGACCCGAACCACGTGCACGTGTTCGACACCGAGTCCGGCGAGCGCCTCTCCGAGTGAGCGCGGACGGCCCGGGCGGCGCACGTCGTCCGGGCCGTCCGGGCCGGTCCCGGGACGCCCGGGAGCAGCCGCGAGAGGTCCGGCACGACAAGACGCGAAGGCCGTCCATGGAAACCATGGACGGCCTTCGCGTGTTGAGACGGGCCTGGGGGGGATTGGCACTGGGAGGGACCGTCACATGGGGGGGTTTGACGGGTCCGTCCTCGTCTCAAGCTTGTTCAGTTGTCACGACTCTGTGCGGGCCGGTGACTCAAGTGTGTGGCACCGCGCAGCCGAACGGGACCGGAACGGCCCCTCATGAACGTGCACTGCACGATCCTGCAGAAACTCAGCCCAGGTGGCCCCGGACGGAGGCGTGCCCGCGGAGCAGGTTCCGGGCGAGGGTACGGCGCTGGATCTCGTCGGTCCCCTCGTAGATGCGCAGCAGCCGCAGCTCGCGGTACCACCGCTCGACGGGGAGCTCGCGGGTGTAGCCCATGCCGCCGTGCATCTGCAGAACCCGGTCCACGATCTCGTTGGCCTTCACCCCGCCGTACAGCTTGGCCATCGACTGGGACTGCCGTGAGTCGAGCCCCGCGTCGACCTGCCACGCGGCCGCCAGCACGAGCCAGCGCAGCGCCTCGATCTCCGTGGCGGAGTCGGCCACCATCCACTGGATCGCCTGACGCTCCGCGATCGGCTGGCCGAAGGTGACCCGGTTGCGGGCGTGCTCCATGCCCATCTCGACCAGCCGCTCGCAGGCGCCGAGGGCACGGGCCGGCAGCAGGTAGCGGCCCTTGCCGATCCACTGCATCGCCAGCGCGAACCCCTTGCCCTCCTCGCCGAGGATGTTCTCGTGCGGTACGCGGACGTCGTCGAAGACCAGCGACGCCGGCCCCCACTCCCCCATGGTGTCGATGTACTCCGACTTCCAGCCCATGTCCCGGTCGACCAGGAAACAGGTGACCGACTCGTCGGTGCGGCCCTCGCGGTGCAGGTCGGGGTCGGTGACCGCGAAGACCATGGTGAAGTCGGCCTCGTCGCCTCCGGTGATGAAGGTCTTCTCGCCACTGATCACCCACTCGTCGCCGTCGCGGCGGGCGGTGGTGCGGATCGCCCGCGCGTCCGACCCGGCGCCGGGCTCGGTGATCGCGAAGCAGCTCTTGCGCTCCCCCGCGATGGTGGGCAGCAGGTAGCGCTCCTTCTGGGCGTCGTTGGCGGAGTAGAGGATGTTGTCCGCGTCGCCGCCGAACTTGAACTGCACGAAGGAGCGGCCGAGCTCGACCTCGACGAGCGCGTTCATCACCGCGCCGAGCCCCATCCCGCCGTACTCCTCGGGGGTGTGCACCCCGAAGAAGCCGGACTCCTTCGCCTTGTCCTGCAGGGCTTTGAGCTCCTCGGCCCTCAGCCCGCGCTCGTTCCGCCGCTCGCGCGCGAGCACCTCGGGCTCGAGCGGCATGATCTCCCGGCGGACGAAGGTGCGCACCCACTCCCGGATCTCGCGCTCCTCCTCGGACAGGGTCAGGTCCATGACTGTGCCTTCTCTCTGGTGGCGATCCCGGCGTACTGCGCTCGCAGCTCGCGTTTGAGGACTTTGTGGCTGGGGCCCAGCGGCAGCTCGTCGACGACCTCGACCAGGCGCGGGTACTTGTGCCGGCCGAGCTGCTCGCGGGCCCAGGCGAGGAGGTCCTGCCCGTCGACGGCGTCGGGGGCGGTGGGTACGACGACCGCGCACACCTCCTCGCCGCGCTCGGGGTCGGGTACGCCGATGACCGCGACCTGGGCGACGGCAGGGTGCCGGGCGAGCACCTCCTCGACCTCGCGCGGGTAGACGTTGAAGCCGCCGCGGATGATCAGGTCCTTCTTGCGGTCGACGATGGAGATGAAGCCCTCCGCGTCCTTGCGTCCGATGTCGCCGGTGCGGAACCAGCCGTCCACGACCGCCTGCCGGGTGGCCTCGGGGTCGTCGAGGTAGCCCGCGAAGACGTTGTGGCCGCGGATCACGATCTCGCCGAGCTGCCCGTCGGGGAGCAGGTCGACCCGGTCCTCGACGGTCTCGTCGGCGATCTCCACCTCCACCCCCCAGATCGGGTGGCCGACGGTGCCGGCCCGGGTGCCGAACCACGGCTGGTTCACGGACGCGGTCGGCGAGGTCTCCGAGAGCCCGTAGCCCTCGAACACGGTGGTGCCGTAGACCTCCTCGAACCGCTCGAGCACCGCGACCGGGAGCGACGCCCCGCCCGAGACGCAGTCGCGGAGCCGGGGCAGCTCATCCGCGCCGGCGGCCGCCTCGAGCAGCTGCACGTACATCGTGGGCACCCCGAAGAACAGCGTGGCGCCCTCCGCGCGCATGGTCTCGATCGCCCGCGCGGCGTCGAACCGCGGCTGGAGCACCAGCGTCGCGCCGACCCGGAAGGTGGAGTTCATCGAGACCGTCTGGCCGAAGGTGTGGAACAGGGGCAGGCAGCCCATCACCACGTCGTCGCGCAGGAACGGGTTCGCGTCGAAGGCGTTCGCGGTGGCGTTGAGCACCAGGTTCAGGTGGGTCAGCACCGCGCCCTTGGGGCGGCCCGTCGTACCGCTGGTGTAGAAGATCACCGCCGGGTCCTCGGCCTCGCGGGGGACCAGGCGTGGCAGCGGCTCCACCCCGTCGGCGAACCCGGCGACGTCCCACGCGGGGATGCCGGTGCGCTCGGCCGCCGGGCCGGCGACCGCGCCGAAGCTCGCCTCGTGGAGCAGCACCTCGGCGCCGGAGTGGCCGAGGATGTGCGACGCCTCGTCGGCGTTGAGCAGGGTCGGCACCGGGACCACCACGCCACCCGCGGCGAGGATGCCGTAGTAGGCGCGGACGAAGTCGGCGACGTTCGGCGCGAGGAGCGCGACGCGGGAGCCGGGCCGGACCCCGCGGGCGTGCAGGGCGGCGGCGTACGCGCGGGCGTCGCGCCACAGGTCGACGTAGGTCAGCCGGAGGTCGCCCTCGACGAGGGCCACCTTCTCCGGGGTACGGCGTGCGGACTCGGCCAGCACGGTGGCGAGCGAAAGGGTGGTCATCGAGGTCCTCCACCGGACGTGGGTGCGGGGTCGGTGTGGGCGGTTGCGGGAGTTCTGGGCGTGGGGGCGTGCCGGGCTGTCTGCCGGGTGGGCCGGGTTGTCCGTCGGGTTGTCCGTTGGGTGGGCCGCGCCGGTCCGGCGCGGCCCACCCGCGGGTGCGGCTCGGTCAGCCGACCGGCTCGACCTCGGGGATACCGCTGGCCGGCGGCGCGTCGTCCGCCTGTCCGGAGGTGTCCTCCTCGATCGGGGCGTCGCCGATGTCGGTGGTCAGCACCGGCGTCAGCGGCTCGCCGGCGCCGCCCTTGAGCTCGACGACCTGCATGCCGGCGATGCCCATGTGGCTGTCCGCGGTGAACCGGAACGGTGCGAGCTCGGGGCCGGGGGTCGCCGGGTCCCACTGCTCGACCGCCTCGACGATGCCGTCGCGCGTCGGGTCCGGGCCGGCGGCCATCAGCGCCTGGACGAACGCGTAGGCCTTCGCCATGCCGTAGATCCGGTAGTTGGTGAGCTCGCCGTTCTCGCCGTGCTCGTCCCAGACCTTCTGCCACAGCTTGACCCACGGGTCCTCGGTGGAGTCGACGCCCGCGATGTACTCGGTGGTGAGCACGCCGTCGAGCGGGCTCGCACCGTCCACGGCGCCCTCGGAGAACTTCGACAGCAGCGAGCCGACCAGGGTCGGGTCGGAGCCGATGTTCGCGTAGAACCACTGCGGCTGGTAGTTCAGCTTCATCGCGACCAGCTGGCTGAGCGCGGTGTACGACGGGGTGTTGAAGCTGAGCACGAGGTCGGCGCCCTTGGCCTGCAGGCCCGCGATCTGCGGCGCGACGTCGGTGTTGCCGGAGGTGTAGCGCTCGACCGCGACGATCTGGTCGTCGATGAACTGCCGCACGCCCTTCTCGCTGTCCCGGCCGAGGTCGTCGTCCTGGAGGAACAGCCCGACCTTGGCGTCGGGCATGTTCTCGGCGACGTACTGGCCGATGATCTTGCCCTCGCTCTCGTAGTCGGGCTGCCAGCCGAACGTGTAGGGCTTCACGTCGGGCTCGTCACCCCACTGGATGGACCCGGAGGAGACGAACAGGTCCGGCACCTTCTCGGAGTTCAGGAAGTCCACGACCCCGGCGTGCGTGGGGGTGCCCAGGCCGCCCACCATCGCGAAGATCTCGTCCTTGAGGACCAGCTCGTTGGTGACCTGGCTGGTGTTGGTCGGGTTGTAGCCGTCGTCGCGGACGACGAACTCGATCTTGCGGCCGTCGACCCCGCCCTGCGCGTTGACGTAGTCGAAGTAGGCCTTCATGCCCGTGGGGATCTCGCTGTAGCCGGGCGCGGCGACACCGGTCAGCGGGAAGTGGGCGCCGATCGTGACGGTGTCCTCGGTGATCCCGACGTCGGAGGCGCCTCCGGCCTCCCCGCCGCTGGCCTCGCGGCTGCTGCCCGCGCCGCACGCGGCGACCAGCGCTCCGGCCGTGACGACGCCGGTGACCAGCGTCAGCTTCCTGGTCCATCTCCTCATGGTGTCCTGCCTCCTGTTGTGTGCGATCCCGTGGTGCCGGCCCGTCGTACGACGGAGCCGCCCTGCCCGACCTGTCATGCCGACGTCCCCCGCCTGGCCCACCACCCCCGCACGCTGCCCACGATCCCGGCCGGGGCGAGCAGGATCACGAGCATCATCACGAGGCCGTAGGCCAGCGGCGCGAGCTCGGCGGACTGCACGTCGCTGAGCCCCAGGTCGGCCCCGAAGCCGGTGGCCACCTGGGGAAGGAACGTGAGCAGGGCCGCGCCGATCAGCGCGCCGAGCAGGCTGCCGAGGCCGCCGAGCACCACCGCGGTGAGCAGGGTCAGCGAGAGCGTGAGCATGAAGCCGCTCGGCGCCGTGATCCGCACGGCCAGCGCCATCACACCGCCGGCCAGCCCCGCACAGGCGGTGCTCACGACGAAGGCGAGGACCCGGGCGCGCGCCAGGTTGATCCCGGCGATCTCGGCGGCGACCTCGTCGTCGCGGACCGCCCGCCAGGTCCGGCCGACCCGGCTGCGCGACAGGTTCGCGAGCAGCACGAAGGTGAGGACCAGCGCGATCCAGCCGATGTAGGCGACGTACCGGGTGGTCGTCATGTCGTTTGCGGTGAGGAAGAAGACCGCGTCGGCGAACCAGTCGGGGATCTCGGGCAGCAGCACGTTGAGCCCCTGCTCGCCGCCGAGGGTGTCGGTGAAGTACACGGCGATCCCGGGGACCGCGACCGCGAGGGCCAGCGTGGCACCGGCGAGGTAGGGCCCGTGCAGCCGGGCGGCGGCCACACCCACGACCGCGCCGACCAGCAGCGTCACGAGGGTCGCGACCACGAGCACACCGACGACGGGCAGCGCCGGCTCGGTGTCCTGGAGGAACAGCGCGGTGGTGTACGCCCCGATCGCCATGAAGGCGCCGTGGCCGAGCGAGAGCTGGCCGTTGAGGCCGGTGAGCACGGTGAGCCCGCCGGCGGCGATGCCGAGGTAGGCCATCGCGGTGAGCTGGCCGTTGCGGAAGGCGCTGGTGCTCTCGAGCACCAGGACGATGACCACCATCCCGGCGAGCGCGAGGACGAGGTGGCGCAGCAGGGTCGACTCGGAGACCCTGCTCAGGCGTGCGGGCAGCGCTGGCATGTCAGACCCTCCGCTCGGCCGCGTGGGAGAACAGGCCACCGGGTCTGAGCAGGAGCACCAGCATGAGGATCACCAGGGCCGCCAGCGCGACGAGCTCGGAGCCGACGTACCCGCTGACGAAGCTCAGCGACACCCCGAGCAGCAGCCCGCCGACCACCGCGCCCGCGGGGCTGTCGAGCCCGCCGAGCACCGCGGCGACGAAGCCGTAGACCACGACGGAGTCCATGTACGACGGGTGCACCAGGCTGCCGCCGGCGATGAGCAGCCCGGCGAGCGAGCCGACGAGCGCGGCGAGCGCCCAGCCCAGCGTGAGCATCCGGCCGACCTTCACCCCGAGCAGCCGGGCGACCTCGGCGTTGAAGGCCGAGGCCCGCATCATCAGCCCCAGGTCGGTGAGGCGGAACAGCGCGACGAGCAGCGCCATCACGACCAGCACCGCCACGATCGTGAAGATCCCGAAGCCGGTGATCGCGAGGTTCAGGTCGCCGACCTGGAAGCCGCGCAGGCCGAACGGCGCCGGGAAGGACCGGTAGCGCGACCCGAAGATCACCGCCGCCAGCGCGTGGATGACGATGAAGAGGCCGAGCGTGAGGATCACCGCGTTGATCTCGGACTTGCCCTCGACCGGTCGGACCACGACCCGCTCGACCACCGCGCCGAGCACGAGGCCGGCGACCAGCGCGACCGCGAACCCGATCCAGTAGGAGTAGCCGGCGTCGATGACGACGAGCGCGACGTAGGTCGTGATCATCGCCATCGGCGCCTGGGCGAAGTTGACGATCCGCGTCGAGCGCCAGATCAGCACGAGCGCCAGCGCGAAGGCGGCGTAGACCATGCCGAGGGTCAGCCCGGTCAACGCGGTGGTGAGGAACTGCTGCACGAGGTCTCCCGTGGTCGCGGTGCGGTCAGAATCCGAGGTAGGCGTGGCGGAGCTTCTCGTCGGCGGCGAGCGTGGCCGCGTCGTCGTGGACGATGAGCCGGCCGAGGTTGAGCACCACGCCGAAGTCGGCGATGGACAGGGCGCTGCGGGCGTTCTGCTCGACGAGGACGACGGTCAGCCCGTCGGACTCCACGAGGCCGCGCAGCAGGTCGAAGATCTGGGCCACGATCCGGGGCGCGAGCCCGAGGGACGGCTCGTCGAGGAGCAGCACCTTCGGGGTCGCCATCAGCGCCCGGCCGATGACGAGCATCTGCCGCTCGCCGCCGGAGAGCACGTGCGCGAGGGCGCGGCGCCGGTCGCTGAGCACCGGGAACAGCGTGTAGACCCGCTCGAGGTCGGCGGGCCGGGAGCGGTCGGCCCGGGCCAGCCCGCCGAGACGGAGGTTCTCCTCGACGGTGAGCTCGGTGATCACCCCGCGGCCTTCGGGGACGTGCGAGAGCCCGAGACCGGGCATGGCCTCGGCGGGGGTGCGGGTCAGGTCCGCGCCCTCGAGGTACGCCGCGCCGCGGGCGGGGCGGATCAGCCCCGAGACGGTGCGCAGCAGCGTGGTCTTCCCCGCGCCGTTGGCGCCGAGCACGGCGGTGATCTTGCCGCGCGGGGCCTCGAAGGACACCCCGTCGAGTGCCTTCACCGGCCCGTAGGAGGTGGTCAGGTCCTGCACCTGCAGCATGGCTCAGCCTCCGACCGGGTCGTTGTGTCCGGGGTGCCCGGCGGTGGCGGCCGGTCCGTCCGCAGGTCCGTCCGCGGGGGCGTCCTCGTGGTGGCCGACCTCGTCGCCGAGGTAGGCGGCGAGCACGGCGGGGTCCCGCCGGACCTCCTCCGGACCGCCACGGGCGATCACCCGGCCGAAGTCGAGGACGACGATGTCGTCGCAGACGCTCATCACCAGGTCCATATGGTGCTCGACGAGCATCACCGACATCCGACCGGCGAGCCCGCGGATGAGCGCGCCGAGCTCGTCCATCTCATCGTTGGAGAGCCCGCTGGCCGGCTCGTCGAGCAGCAGCAGGTCGGGCTCGCTGACCAGGGCACGGGCGAGGGCGACGCGCTTGCGGACCGGGTAGGGCAGGCTCGTGGGGAGCCGCGCGGCGTGGTCGGCGATGCCGAGCTCGGAGAGGACGGCCAGCGCCCGCTCGCGCAGGGCCCGCTCCTCCGTGCCGCTGCGCGGCAGGGCGAGCAGCGCGGAGAGGAAGCCGGACCGGGCGTGCCGGTCGGCGCCGACCATGACGTTCTCGAGGACGCTCATCCGGTCGAAGAGCCCGAGACCCTGGAGGGTGCGGCCGATGCCGAGGCCGGCGAGCTGGTGGGGCCGGAGCCCGGTGAGCTCGCGGCCCTGCCAGTGCAGCGTGCCGGCGTCGGGCTGCACGAAGCCGCAGGCGACGTTGAACAGCGTGGTCTTGCCCGCGCCGTTCGGACCGATCACCCCGAGCACCTGCCGCGGCGCGACGTCGAGGGAGACCCCGGTGAGAGCCTTGATGCCACCGAACGCCACGTCGACCCCGGTCATGGCGAAGGCGCTCGTGGTGTCCTGCTGCGTGGCTGTGACGGCCTGCTCGCTCACACGATCTCCCGGGATCCGGTGGTTGTGACCGGCACCACTTTGGTCTCTGCGCACAGAAAGCGATATGGACGCAGCGCACAGGAAGGGTCGTGCGAAACGCCCCAAATAGTGGTCGGAGGCTGGTCGAACTGTGCACTCGGTGCGAACCTGTCCCCATGGAACCCTCTCGCGCCTCGACCGGGGCCAGGCCCGCCGGCGGCTCCCGGCCGGTCGTGGACGAGGAGCTGGAGGAGCAGATCAGGAACGCCTGGGCGTCCCTGCTCGGCAGTGCGGACGCGATCGCGGACGACATCGCGCTGACCCTGCTGGAGAAGGACCGGGAGTGGTACGACAAGGCCGGCCCCGAGCTGCGCGCCGACGTCCGCTCCAACACCCGCGAGCACGTCCGCCGCGGGATCCGGACCATGGCCGGCATCGCCGACCCCGAGGAGCGCGCGGTCCACGTCTGGCGCGACACCGGGCGGCGGCGTGCGCGGCAGGGCGTCCCGATGGAGTTGGTGCTCAACGCCTACAGCCTCGGCACCCGGGTGCTGTGGGAGGCGCTGCTCGAGCAGAGCCGCGCCGACCGGCTGCACGTCGACGACCACGTGCTGCTGATGGCCGGCCAGCGGGTGTGGAACGCGCTCGACGTGCAGAACGCCACCCTGGTCGAGTCCTACCGGCGCGAGAGCGCACGGCTCCAGCGTCGCGACCTGCAGCGCCAGCAGAGCTTCCTCGACGGCCTGGTGGAGGGGCGGGGCGCCGATCCCGGCTTCGCCAGCGAGGCGCGGGACATCCTCGGGGTCGGCGTGGACGAGCCGGTGGTCTGCGTCGTGGCGCCGTTCGACGGCTCGCTCGACGAGCCGCTGCGGGCGCCCGAGGACCGGCTGGAACGGGCCGGGGTGGTCTCGCACTGGCACGTGCGCGGAGGCACCTACTTCGGGCTGGTCGCCACCGGGGAGCACGGCGTCCGGCAGACGGTGACCCTGCTCGAGCCGTGCGTGGCGGGCCGGGTCGGCGTCGCCCCGTCCGCGGAGGGGGTCGCCGGGTTCGCGACGGCCTACCAGCTGGCCGCGCGAGCCGCCGAGACCGTCCCCCGCGGCGCCCAGCAGCTGGTGTCGGTGACCGAGCGGCTGCCCGAGGTGCTGCTCAGCGGCAGCCCGGAGGTCACCTCGGTGCTGCTCTCGGTCACGGTCGGCCCGGTCCTGGCGCTGCCCCCGCAGCAGGCCGAGGTGCTGCTGGAGACGCTGGGCGCGCTGGTCGACCACAACGGCTCCCCCACGCATGCCGCGGAGGCGTTGTTCTGCCACCGGAACACGGTGATCTACCGGCTCAAGCAGATCGAGGCGCTGACCGGACGCAGCCTGGCCGACGCGCGCGACCGGCTGCTGCTGGCGCTGGGCCTGGTCGCGGTGGGTGCCCGTCGCGCCGCCGACGCCGACGGCTGACCCTCCTCAACCCCCCAGCAGCTCCGCGAACCGTTCGCAGGTCTCGTCGACCGCCTTCTGGGCACCCGGGGAGAACAGCCCCATGTCGAAGAACCCGTGGATCATCCCGTCGAACCGCCGTACGTCGACCCGCACCCCCGACGCACGCAGCCGCTCGGCGTACGCCTCGCCCTCGTCGCGCAGCGGGTCGAACTCCGCGGTGACCACGACCGCGGGCGGGAGCCCGCCGAGGTCCTGGGCGCGCAGCGGGGACAGCCGCGGGTCGTCGAGGCGGTCGTGCCCGCCGGCGTAGTGGCCCATGAACCAGGCCATCGTGGGCAGGTCGAGGAAGTAGCCGGTGCCGTTCTCGGCGCGGGAGGGGAACTCCCCGAGGACGTCGACCGCGGGGTAGACCAGCAGCTGGGCGGCGATCGCGGGACCGCCCGTGTCCCGGGCGTGCTGCGCGACGACCGCGGCGAGGTTGCCGCCCGCACTGTCGCCGGCCACCGCGAGCCGGTCGTCCCCGCCGAGGTCGGCGAGGTGCTCCGCGACCCACGCCGTGGCGGCGACCGCGTCGTCCACGGCCGCGGGGAACGGCGCCTCGGGGGCGAGCCGGTAGTCAACCGAGACCACGACCGCCCGGGCGTCGCGGCAGATGCTGCGCGCGGCGTTGTCGTGGGTGTCCAGGTCGCCGACCACCCAGCCGCCGCCGTGGAAGAGGACCACGGTGGGCACCGGCCCGCTCTCCTCGGGGCGGTAGACCCGGGCGGCGAGGTCGCCGGGGGGACCCGGGACGGCGACCTCCTCGACGCTCGCCACCGGCACCACCTGGTGCGCCTGGCGGGCGTCGACGGAGAGCTTGCGGAAGGCGGCGCGGGCCTCGGCCGGCGTCCCCTCGGACATCGGGGGCGCCGCCGCGGTCTCCATCATCTGGAGCAGTCCGGCGAGGTGCGGGTCGACGGGCATGGGGTTCCTCTCGATCTGTCGCGACGGTTACCGGAAGGCTCCGTGGCCGGTGAGGGCCTGGCCGATGACGAGCTGGTGGACCTCGGAGGTGCCCTCGTAGGTGAGCACGGACTCCAGGTTGTTGGCGTGCCGCATCAGCGGGTACTCCAGGGTGATCCCGGCCGCGCCGAGGATGGTGCGGCACTCCCGGGCGATCGCGATCGCCTCCCGGACGTTGTTCAGCTTGCCCAGCGACACCTGCTCGGGGCGCAGCCGCCCGGCGTCCTTCAAAGCGCCGAGGTGCAGCGCGAGCAGCATCCCCTTCCCGAGCTCGAGGGTCAGGTCGGCCAGCTTGGCCTGGGTCAGCTGGTAGGCGGCGAGCGGCTTGTCGAAGATCTCGCGCTCGCCGGCGTAGGCGATCGTGGTCTCCAGGCAGTCCCGGGCCGCGCCCAGGGCACCGAACACGATCCCGTACCGGGCCTCGTTCAGGCACGACAGCGGCCCGGACAACCCCCTGGCCCCGGGCAGCACCGCGTCCGCGGGCAGCCGCACCCCGTCCAGGACCAGCTCGGAGGTGACGCTGGCGCGCAGCGACATCTTCCGGGTGATCTCCGGGGCGGAGAACCCGGGGGTGTCGGTGGGCACCACGAACCCGCGGACCACCGGCCCACCCCGCCCGTCGCCGGTGCCGTTGCCGTCGCCGGTGCCGTCGCCGGTGTCGTCGTCGGGGTCGGTCTGGGCCCAGACCACCGCGACGTCGGCGACCGACCCGTTGGTGATCCACATCTTCGACCCCGACAGCACCCAGTCCCCGCCCGGGTCCCGGCGGGCGCGGGTGCGCATCCCGGCCGGGTTGGACCCGAAGTCGGGCTCGGTCAGCCCGAAGCAGCCGATCGCCTCACCGGCGGCCATCGCCGGCAGCCACGCCTGCTTCTGCTCCTCGCTGCCGTGCCGGTAGATCGCATACATCGCCAGCGACCCCTGCACGCTGACCAGCGACCGCAGCCCGGAGTCGCCGGCCTCCAGCTCCATGCACGCCAACCCGTACGCGGTCGCCGAGGTGCCCGCGCAGCCGTAGCCGTCCAGGTGCATGCCCAGCACCCCCAACGACCCGAGCTCCCTGGCCAGGTCCCGCACCGGCAACGCCGCCGCCTCGTACCAGCCCGCCACCTCCGGCCGGACCCGCTGCTCCACGAACCGGGCCACCGTGTCCCGGATCGCCAGCTCCTCCTCCCCGACCAACGCATCGGTACCGAACAGGCCAAGCGGGGACTGGGGGGTCTTGCGAGCCATAGGGGGACTGCCTTTCGAGGAGGGGAACGCAGCGGTCAGAGGAAGGCGTTGACGCCGGTCTCGGCGCGCCCGATGAGGAGCTTCTGGATCTGGCTGGTGCCTTCGTAGAGCGTCATCACGCGGGCGTCGCGCATGTACTTCTGCACCGGGTAATCGTCGACGTACCCGTAGCCGCCGTACACCTGGATGGCGAGGTTCGCGGCGCGGACGGCGGCCTCGGAGGCGAACAGCTTCGCCTTGGAGGCGGCGACTCCGTACGGCTCGCCCCGCTCGATCAGGTCCGCGGCGCGCCAGGTGAGCAGCCGCGCCGCGTCGGCGTCGACGGAGATGTCGGCGACCATGTCCTGGACCATCTGGAACGAGGCCAGCGGGCGGCCGAACTGGGTGCGCTCGGTGCTGTAGGAGACGACCGCCTCGAGGCAGCCCTGGATGATCCCGACGCAGCCCGCGGCGACCGAGACGCGGCCCTTGTCGAGCGACTGCATCGCGACCGTGAACCCCTCCCCCTCGGCGCCGAGCATCGCGCTCGCCGGCACGCGCACGTCGTCGAGGGCGATCTCGGCGGTGGCCTGGCCGCGCAGGCCGAGCTTGCCCTTGATCTCGGTGCGGCCGAAGCCGGGGGTGTCGGTGGGGACCAGGAAGGCCGAGACGCCCTTGGGTCCCGCCTCGCCAGTCCGCGCGAACACCAGGCAGACGTCGGCCCAGGTGCCGTTGGTGATGAAGATCTTGGCGCCGTTGAGCACGTAGTCGTCACCGTCCCGCGTGGCGCGGGTGCGGAGGTTGCCGGCGTCCGACCCGGTGTCGGGCTCGGTGAGGCCGAAGCAGCCGAGCAGGGTGCCGGCGGCGATGCCGGGCAGCCACCGCTGCTTCTGCTCCTCGGTGCCGTGCGCCAGGACCGACTTGCCGACCAGACCCATCGAGACCGAGACGATCCCCCGCACGGACGAGTCGGCGCGCCCGAGCTCCTCCATGCCGAGGCAGTAGGTGAGGTAGTCGCCACCGAGGCCGCCGTACTCCTCGGGGATGGTCAGCCCGAAGAAGCCGATCTCGCCGAGCGCGGGGATGATCGCGGTGTCGACGGACTCGGCGCGGTCCCAGGCGGCCCGGTGCGGCACGACCTCCTTGTCGAGGAACTCGCGCGCGAGCGCCTGGAAGTTGCGCTGGTCCTCCGTCAGGGCCAGGTCCATGTGGCTTCCTCCGAGCTTGTGTGGGGTCTTGGTGCGCCGTCCGGCCGGCGCGGCTCCACCTGGACGCCGGAACTTACCGAACGGTGTTAGGTTGGTGTCCACGCTAACCTTACGCCGTTAGTTTTCACAAGAGGTGAGATGCGATGCCGCGCCCCAGTACGCCGCTGCTCAGCCGTGACCGGATCCGCGACACGGCGTTGCGGCTCATCGACGCCGACGGGCTCGACACGCTGTCCATGCGGCGGCTCGCTGCCGAGCTGGGGGTGCAGGCGGCCTCGCTGTACAGCCACTACCCCACCAAGGACCACGTGCTCGACGCGGTCGCGAACCTGCTCACCCGGCAGGTCGACGCCTCCGGGTTCGCCGACGGCGACTGGCGGACCGGGCTGCGGACGTGGGCGCGCTCCTACCGCGACGCGCTCGCCTCGCACCCGAACGCGGTACCGCTGGTCGCGTCCGGGGCAGGGCAGCGCGACGACTTCCTGGCGATGGCGAACGCGGTGCACGGCGGCCTCGTTCAGGCCGGCTGGCCGCCCCGCTACGCCACGATGATCGCGGGTTCGGTGAAGTACCTGGTGATCGGCGCCGCCTCGACGCCGTTCGCGAGCGGCTTCGCCGACGACGTGCAGGTGTACCTGGACCGCTACCCCAACCTCACCCAGGCCCACCGGCTCCGGGCGGACGCCGAGCGCATCGACCACGACAGCTTCGAGCTCGGCCTGGACGCGCTGGTCCGCGGCCTGGAGGACGTCTACCGCTCCGTCGCCTGATCATCGGCGGTGGCCTACGTCCTCCGGGGGAAGCCTCGACCTGAGCACGTGCTTGCAGCGTGGCTGCGCCGTGTCCAGGGCCTACGTCCGTCGATGGAAGCGGAGCCGACCTACGTCCGTCGGTGGATGCGGAGCCGACCGTCGGGTTGTCGCTGGGCGGTGTACCCGCGGTCGTGGGCGACGTGGTGGTGCCATGAGCACAGGAGACGCCCCTGCGCGACGTTCGTGGCGCCGCCGCCTGCCCACGGCGTCTCGTGGTGCGCCTCGGTCCACCCCGGCGGGCGGTCGCAGCCCTCGGCGGAGCAGCCGCCGTCGCGCTGGGCAAGAGCGAGTCGCTGGTACCGCGTGTGGAAGCGCCGCTCGCGGCCGACGTCGAGCGGCATCGAGTCACCGCCGAGCACCAGCGGGATGATGCCCGCGTCGCAGGCGAGGCGGCGGGCCTCGGCGGCCGAGATGCGACCGCCCGTGTCGAGACCGGCCGCCCCGAGCCCGGAGACGAGGTCGGCGTAGTCGATCGTGACCACGATGGTGGCGGACAGTCCGCCGCAGCGAGGAAGTGTGTCGGTCGGCAGGTGCTCGATCAGCTCCATGAACCCGTGCCCGAGCAGGGTCGCGTGCGGGATCTTCTGCCCCTCGGCGTCGACCCGGCCTTCGGGACCGATCCTGCGCGGCGAGGTCAGTGCGTGCAGCGCCTTCTGCAGCATCTGGGCGTGCAGCGACGGGAGCTTGAAGCTGCCGGTGCAGCTGCCGTCGCCGTTGTCCCGCAGGGAGAACCGGGCGGTGCGGCGGGCCTCCCGCTCCTCGTCCTCGAGCTTCTTGC
Organism: Nocardioides jiangsuensis; assembly: GCF_019679455.1. Taxonomy (GTDB): domain Bacteria; phylum Actinomycetota; class Actinomycetes; order Propionibacteriales; family Nocardioidaceae; genus Nocardioides_C; species Nocardioides_C jiangsuensis. The sequence goes on along the minus strand of NZ_JAIEZQ010000001.1, from coordinate 1,607,770 downwards.
CCTCCTGCTCGTCGGCCGCGTCCGGGTCGATCACCTCGAACAGCCGGCGGCCCAGGATCCGCAGCGCCTTGGCGTCGAAATGCTCGGCCTGGGCGACGAGGTGGGCCTCGGCGCGCCCCCGGTCATGCGCCGGGACTCGGTCGGGCAGGTCGAGCACTGCCCGGACGATCACCCGAGCCTGCTCCTCGTTCAGCCGCCCTCGGGCGAGGGCAGCTCGCGTCGTCTCGAAGGACGTGTCGAGGTGCTCCGCGAGCCGTAGGTCGGAGCCCGTCCGGACCCTGGTCTCCTTCGTTCTGTGGGCCAGCCACGCCGCCGCGGAGGAGGCGGCCGTGCCGGCGCCGACGTCGTTCTTCTCCGCCGCCGCGAGCACCCGCAACCGGAGCTCGGTGAGCCGCGCCTGGGCGGTGGTCAGCGCGACCAGCGCTTCCCTCTGCTCCGCAGCAGTCATCGACCAGGCAGGCGACGTCGCCACGCCGTCGAGTGCTCCGAGGAGCGCGTCCGCGCATCGGGCGACGGCGTGTGCCTGCCCGGTGGCGGGTGCGTCCTCGGTGATGTCCACGTCCCCACGCTAGGAGCGCGCCCGCTCCCCTGTCCGAACGCCCTTTCGAGCTGGGGAGCCTTTCCTCACCGCACCGTCTGTGGACGCTTTCTGGCCGGCCTCGACCGCATCCGTGGTTCGGATCTGGTCAGACTCGGCGCCGCCGGTACCCAGCGCCGTCTTCATCACGGCTGCCCCGCGCGGCGTCGCATCATTGCCGGGCCTCAGCGAAGTGGAGGAGCACTGTTGCCGCGCAGCTCTGCGCTCGGTTCTGGCCTGGCCCGGGCGCAGCGAGGTAGCGGCGGGTCAGGCGGGGAGGTCCACCAGCTCACCGAGCAGAGCCCGGTGCCGGCCCGGGGTGCCGAAGGTGATCTGGTCCGCCTTCGCGCGCTTGAGGTACAGGTGCGCCGGGTGCTCCCAGGTCATCCCGATCCCGCCGTGCAGCTGGACGCACTCCTCCGCCGCACGTACCGCCGCACCCGAGCAGTAGGCCTGCGCGACCGAGGCGGCGACGGTGCGGTCCGGGTCCTGCTCGGCTGCCGTCACGGCGGCGTGGCGTGCCGCGGCGGACGCGGACTCCACCACGACGTACAGGTCCGCGAGCCGGTGCTTGATCGCCTGGAACCCGCCGACCACACGACCGAACTGCCGGCGCTCGAGCAGGTAGCCGACCGTGGCGGACAGGCACCACTGCGCGACCCCGAGCTGCTCCGACGCCATCAGCGCGGCCCCGGTCTCCAGCGCCAGGCGTACGGCGTCGGCGCCGGCGTCGGCACCGACGACCAGCTCGCCGCGGACCCCGTCGAGCGTGACGTCGGCGAGCGGCCGCGTCATGTCGAGCGACACCACGTGGTCGACCCGGGCGGCCGACGCCTCGACCGCGTGGAGCGCGACCCCGCCGCCGGTGGCGACGGGCACCACGAGCACGTCCGCTTCGACGGCGCCCGCCACGCTGGTGACCCGTCCGTGCAGGGTGCCGTCCTCCTGCACGCGTACGACCGGCCGGAACCCGGCCGCGTCCGCGGAGAGCGGGACGACCAGCGCGGCCGTCCGCTCGCCGGCCGCGAGGCGGACCAGCAGGTCGTCGTCCATCGAGGCGAGCAACGCGGTCGTCGCGACCACGGCGCTGGTGAGGAACGGCACCGGTGCGGCGAAGCGGCCGAGCTCCTCGAGCACGACCGCGGCCTCGCGCGCGGACGCGCCCGCACCCCCGCGCTCCTCGGGGACCAGCAGTCCGGCCAGGCCGAGGTCGACCGCGAGGGCCTTCCACAGCGTCGCCGTGAGCGAGCGGTCGCCGTCGTAGGCCGCGACCACCGCGTCTGGGGTGCAGCGCGCGGTGAGCAGGTCGCGCACGCTGGCGCGCAGCGCGTCCTCGACGTCGGTGTAGAGCAGGTCGAGCCCGCCGCCGGAAGGTGCCGCGGCGGCATCCACACCCGCGGGGTCGCCGGCAGCCGAAGCGGCAGCCGAAGCAGCGGCCGGGGTCGGGACAGCACTCGTCGGAGGAGTCGTCATCGCGGGAGGTCCTTCCAGGGGATGTCCTTGTCGACCCGAGGCTCGGAGGGCAGCCCGAGTACCCGCTCGGCGACGATGTTGCGCAGGATCTCCGAGGTGCCTCCCTCGATCGAGTTGCCCTTGGCGCGCAGGTACCGGTAGCCGGCGTCGCGGCCGGTGAACTCCACGATGTCGGGCCGGGTCATCGTCCACTCGTCGTACCGCAGCCCCTCCTCGCCGAGCAGCTCGAGCTCGAGCCCGCTCAGCTCCTGGGCCAGCCGGGCGAAGGTCAGCTTCATCGCCGAGCCCTCCGGCCCGGGTTCACCCACCGCGAGCTTCTGCCGCAGCCGCTGGCCGGTCAGCCGCGCGACCTCGGCCTCGACCCACAGCGACAGCAGCCGGTCGTGCAGCTCGGGGGTGCGCAGCTCGGGGCGTTCACGCCAGGTGCGCGCGACCACGCCGGCCATCCCGCTCTCGCGGGGCGCGGCGTGGCCGCCGATCGCGACCCGCTCGTTCATCAGGGTGGCGTTGGCGACCCGCCACCCCTCGCCCACGGCGCCGAGCCGGTGCGCGTCGGGGATCCGGACGTCGGAGAGGAAGACCTCGTTGAACTCGGCCTCGCCAGTGATCTGGCGCAGCGGGCGCACGTCGACGCCCGGGTCGGTCATGTCGCACACGAAGTAGGTCAGCCCCGCATGCTTCGGCACCCCCGGGTCGGTCCGGGCGACGAGGATCGCCCAGCGTGCCTTGTGGGCGCTCGAGGTCCACACCTTCTGCCCGTTGACCACCCACGTCCCCGGGTCGTGGGGGTCCGGGACGGCGCGCGTGCCGACTGCGGCGAGGTCGGACCCGGCGCCCGGCTCGCTGAACAGCTGGCACCACACCTCCTCCCCCGTCCACAGCGGCCGGAGGAAGGTCCGACGCTGCTCGTCGGTGCCGAAGGTGAGGATGGTCGGGGCGGCCATGCCGAGGCCGATCCCGTTCCGTCGCGGGTCGTTGTCCGGCGCGCCCGCGCGGGCGAGCAGCTCGTCGACGTACCCCTGGAGGCTGCGCGGCAGGCCGAGCCCGCCGAGCCCCTCGGGGAAGTGCACCCACGCCAGCCCCGCGTCGAAACGGGCGCGCAGGAAGTCGAGCCGATCGCTCGTCGCGGGGTCGTGCGCGGCGAGCAGTGCCTCGACCCGGCCGCGCAGGTCGGCGAGCTGGCCGGCGGACTCGCTCACGCGTTCCTCGCCGCGGCCTGGCGCTTGAGCTCGTTGCGGGCCAGCGCGTTCTTGTGCACCTCGTCCGGGCCGTCGGCGAAGCGGAGCGTGCGGATGCCGGCGAACGACGACGCGAGCGGGAAGTCCTGGCTCAGGCCGCCGGCACCGTGCACCTGGATCGCCTTGTCGAGGATCCACTCGACGGTCTTCGGGGTGGCGATCTTGATCGCCTGGATCTCGGTGTGCGCGCCCTTGTTGCCGACGGTGTCCATCAGCCACGCGGTCTTGAGCACCAGCAGCCGCAGCTGCTCGAGGCGCACCCGGGACTCGGCGATCCAGTCGCGTACGACGCCCTGGTCGGCGATCGGCTTGCCGAAGGCCACCCGCTCCGACGCCCGGGCGCACATCAGCTCGATGGCGCGCTCGGCGACCCCGATCGAGCGCATGCAGTGGTGGATCCGGCCGGGACCGAGCCGCGCCTGCGCGATGGCGAACCCGTCGCCCTCGCCGCCGATCAGGTTCGTGGCCGGGACCCGGACGTCGCGGAACACGAGCTCGGCGTGGCCGCCGTGGTCGCGGTCGTCGTACCCGAAGACCTCCATGCCGCGCTCGATGGTCAGCCCCGGGGTGTCGCGGGGCACCAGGATCTGGCTCTGCTGCCGGTGCCGGTCGGCGGTCGGGTCGGTCTTGCCCATCACGATCAGGATCTGCGCGTCGGGGTTCATCGCCCCGGTGATCCACCACTTGCGCCCGTTGACGACGTAGTCGTCCCCGTCGCGCTCGATACGGGTGCTGATGTTCGTGGCGTCGGAGGAGGCGACGTCGGGCTCGGTCATCGCGAACGCGGACCGGATCTGGCCGTCGAGGAGCGGCTCGAGCCACTGCTTCTTCTGCTCGTCGGTGCCGAACATCGCGAGCACCTCCATGTTGCCCGTGTCGGGCGCGGCGCAGTTCAGCGCGGCCGGGGCGATGTGGCCGCTGCGGCCGGTGATCTCGGCGAGCGGCGCGTACTGGAGGTTGGTGAGCCCGGCGCCGTGGTCGCCGGGGAGGAAGAGGTTCCACAGCCCCCGCGACCGGGCCTCGGCACGCAGCTCCGCGAGGACCGGCACCCGGGTCCAGGCCCACGGGTTCTCCAGCTCGCGCATCTGCTCGGCGAAGACGGGCTCGGCCGGGTAGACCCGCTCGTCCATGAAGGCGAGCAGCCTCTCGCGCAGCTCCTCGGTCGTGGCGTCGTAGGCGAACTCCATCAGCGGTGCTCCTTCATCGAGGCGTTTCCGGCGGCGATCAGCGGCTCGACCATGGCGCCGACGGTGTCGAACCCGGCGCCCACGGTCTGCCCGTGCGTGTAGCGGTAGTGGATGCCCTCGAGGATGACCGCGAGCTTGAAGTGGGCCAGGCCGAGGTAGAAGCCGATGTCGGACAGGTCCCGGTCGCTGCCCGCGGCGTACCGCTCCAGCATCGCGTCGTCGTGCAGGAAGCCGGGGGCCCGGGACGCGTCGGCGACGGCGCTCCCGGAGTCGAGGGAGGCCATGCGTTGGTAGACCAGCAGGAGCGCCACGTCGGTGAGCGGGTCGCCGAGGGTGGCCATCTCCCAGTCGATCACCGCGGCCACCCGGTCGCCGTCGTCGACGAGCAGGTTGTCGAGCCGGTAGTCGCCGTGCACGATGCCGGGCGCGGACTCCTCGGGCAGGCGCTCCGAGAGGCTCGCGAAGAGCTCGTCGGCCCCGCGCAGCTCCCGGCTCCGCGAGGAGTCGAGCTGCTTCTTCCAGCGCCGTACCTGGCGGGCCAGGAAGCCCTCCGGACGCCCGAAACCGTCCAGCCCGACCTCGCCCGGGTCGACGCGGTGCAGCGCCGCGAGGGTGTCGACCATCCGGGCCGAGATGGTGGCGGTGCGCTCGGCCCCGAGGGGCTCGAGCTGGGAGGCGAGCCGGTACGGCGTCCCCTCCACCCGTTCCATCACGTAGAACGGGGCGCCGAGCACGTCGGGGTCCTCGCACAGGGCGTACGTCGCGGGCACCGGGACGTCGGTCGGCAGGAGCGCCGTCATCACCCGGTACTCGCGCCCCATGTCGTGCGCGGTCGCCAGCACGTGACCGAGCGGCGGCCGGCGCACGATCCACCGGTGCTCGCCGTCGGTGACCTCGTAGGTGAGGTTGGACTTGCCGCCGGCGATCACCTCCGCACGCAGCGGAGCGGTCACCGCACCCGGCCGGACGGACTCGAAGAACGTCTCGAACCGGGTCAGGTCCAGGCCGGGCGGGTCGACGGCGCCGGTGCGCTGCTCGGGCATCAGTCGACCAGGACCGAGACGGTCTCGGCGACACAGGCCGGCTTGTCGCTGCCCTCGAGCTCGATGGTGACCCGCACCGTGGCCTGCGCGCCCTGCGGCCCGCGCACGAGCTCGAGCAGCTCCGCGCCGCCGCGGACCCGCGAGCCCACCGGGACCGGCGCGGGGAACCGCACCTTGTTGGAGCCGTAGTTCACGCCCATCCGGAGGCCCTCGACGGTGTAGATCTGCCAGACCAGGGACGGGACCAGCGACAGGGTCAGGTAGCCGTGCGCGATCGTCGTGCCGAACGGCCCTTGGGCAGCCTTCTCGGGGTCGACATGGATCCACTGGTGGTCACCGGTCGCGTCGGCGAACAGGTTGACCTGCTCCTGGGTGATCGTCTGCCAGTCGCTGTACCCGAGGTGGGTGCCGACCGCCTTCTCGAGCTCGTCGAGTCCGTGGAAGGTCCTCATGCGCGCGGACCTCCTGCGACGTAGATGACCTGCCCGGAGACGAAGGAGGCGTCCTCGCGGGCGAAGAACGACACCGTCGCGGCGATGTCCTCGGGCTGGCCGACCCTGGCGACCGGGATCTGCGCGGCGGCCGCGGCCTTGAACTCCTCGAACGGCACCCCGACCCGGCGGGCGGTGTCGGCGGTCATCTCGGTCTCGATGAACCCGGGCGCGATCGCGTTGGCGGTGACGCCGAACTTGCCGAGCTCGATCGCCAGGGTCTTGGTGAAGCCCTGCAGGCCCGCCTTCGCGGCGGCGTAGTTGGCCTGGCCGCGGTTGCCGAGCGCCGAGACGCTGGACAGGTTCACGATGCGGCCCCAGCCGGCCTCGGTCATGTACTTCTGGGTGGCCTTGCTCATCAGGAACGAGCCGCGCAGGTGCACGTTCATCACCGCGTCCCAGTCGTCGGTGGTCATCTTGAACAGCAGGTTGTCGCGGGTGATGCCGGCGTTGTTGACCAGCACCGTCGGCGCGCCGAGCTCCTCGGCGACCCTGGTCACCGCGGTCTGCACGGCCTGCTCGTCGGCGACGTCGACGCCCACGGCGAGCGCGCGGCCACCGGCGGCCTCGATCTCGGAGACCACCGGGCCGCAGGCGGCCTCGTCGAGGTCGAGGACCGCGACGGCGAACCCGTCCTGGCTGAGCCGGCGGGCGACGGCCGCGCCGATGCCGCGGGCTGCTCCGGTGACGATGGCGGTGCGGGTGGTCTGGTCGTTCACGTGCTCTCCTCGTGCTGGGCGGGTGTACGTCGGTCGGGTCGACGGTCGTACGGGTGGTCCGGGTCCTTAAGTCTCAGCCGTCGCCGTGGGCGGCCGGGGTGTCGAGGCGTCGCTGGAGCTTGCGCATCCCGGCGAGCCAGTGGTCGGTGTGCGCGGCGCGGTGCTCGTAGTAACCCTGGACCTCCGGGTGCGGGAGGACCAGGAACCGGTCGTCCTGGAAGGCTTCCCAGACGGCGTCGGCGACCTGCTCCGGCTCGAGCGCGGTGTCGTGGCTGAGCAGGTCCTTGAGCGGTCCTGCCGCCTCGAGCATCCGGGTGCGCACGCCCTGCGGGCAGATGGCGTGCACCGTCACGCCGCGGTGACCGTAGGTGGCCGACAGCCACTCGGCGAAGGCGACCGCGGCGTGCTTGGTGACGGAGTACGGCGCGCTGCCGAGCATGGTCAGCAGGCCGGCGGCCGACGCGGTGACCACGAAACGGCCCCCGCCGGACTCCAGCCAGCGCGGGACCAGCAGGCGCGCCGCGCGGACGTGGGCCATCACGTTGACCTCGTGCGCCCGGGCCCAGTCGGCCTCCGGGGTGTCGAGGCCGGCGCCGAGGTCGATCCCGGCGTTGGCGAAGTAGACGTCGACCGCCCCGAGCCGCTCGGTCGCGTCCTCGACGAGCGCGGCGACCCCCGCCTCGGTGGCGGCGTCACCGGGGACGGCGTGGCCGCCGATCTCCTCGGCGACCGCGGTCACCGCCTCGGCGTCGAGGTCGTTGACCACGACCTGCGCCCCCTCGGCCGCCATCCGGCGTGCGATCGCCCGGCCGATGCCGTGCCCGGCGCCGGTGACCACGACGCCCCGGCCGCGAACGTCCACCTCACACACCTCCGGTCAGGGTGACCCCGCCGTCGACGACGAGCACCTGGCCGGTGAGCCAGGCCGCGTCGTCGGAGAGGAGGAAGGCCACCACGCCGGCGATGTCCTCCGGCACGCCGAGCCGCTTGAGGGGGTAGGCGGAGGCCACCTCCTCCTCGCGGCCCTCGTACAGCGCGGTCGCGAAGCGGGTCTTGACGACGGCCGGGGCCACCGCGTTGACCCGGATGTCCGGGCCGAGCTCGACGGCGAGCTCGGCGGTGATGTGCGCGAGCATCGCCTTGCTGGCGCCGTAGAAGCCGATTCCCGGGGCGGGCCTGAGGCCGGCCACGGAGGAGACGTTGACCACCGAGCCGCCCCGCTCGCCCATGCCGGCCCGGTGGGCCTGCTGCACCCAGGACAGCGCGGCGAGGCAGTTGACCTCGAAGATCTTGCGGGCGGCGTCGAGATCGAGGTCGACCATCGGCCCGTAGACGGGGTTGATGCCGGCGTTGTTGACCAGCAGGTCGACGGCGCCGAAGGCCTCCTCGGTGCGCTTGAGCGCGTCCACCTGGTGCTCGACGTCGTCACCCTTGCCGGCCACCGCGATCGCGTGCTCGGGGCCGCCGAGGGACGCGACGGCCTCGTCGAGCGCCTCCTGCTTCCGCGCGGTGACGCACACCTTGGCTCCCTCGGCGACGAGCCGCTCGGCGATGCCGAGGCCGATCCCCCGGCTCGCGCCGGTGACCAGGGCGACCTTGCCCTCGAACCGGCGGGTCACGACAGACGCTCCAGCACCATCGCCATGCCCTGGCCGCCGCCGACACACATGGTCTCCAGACCGAGCTGCTTGTCGTGGAACTGCAGGGAGTTGACCAGCGTGGAGGTGATCCGGGCGCCGGTCATGCCGAAGGGGTGGCCGACCGCGATCCCGCCGCCGTTGACGTTGAGGCGGTCGACGTCGATGCCGAGCTCACGGGCGGACGGGACCACCTGCGCCGCGAAGGCCTCGTTGATCTCCACGAGGTCGATGTCGCCGATGGTCATCCCGGCCCGGGCGAGCGCCTGCCGCGAGGCCTCCACCGGTCCGAGGCCCATGATCTCAGGGGAGAGCGCGGTGACGCCGGTGGACACGATCCGGGCCAGCGGGGTGAGCCCGAGCTCCGCGGCCTTGGTGTCGGACATGATCACCACCGCGGCGGCGCCGTCGTTGAGCGGGCAGCAGTTGCCGGCCGTCACCGTCCCATCGGGGCGGAACACCGGCTTGAGCGCCGAGACGGCCTCCATCGTGACCCCGGCGCGGGGCCCGTCATCGGTGCTGACCACGCTGCCGTCGGGCAGGGTGACCGGGGTGATGTCGCGCTCCCAGAACCCGTTGGCGAGCGCCTGCTCGGCGAGGTTCTGGCTGCGGACGCCGAACGCGTCCTGGTCCTCGCGGCTCACGTTCATCAGCTGGGCGACGTTCTCGGCGGTCTGCCCCATCGCGATGTAGGCGTCGGGGAGGTCGCCGTCCTCGCGGGGGTCGGACCAGGTCTGCCCGCCGGCCGCGAGCTTCTCGGTGCGCAGCACGGCCTCGTCGAAGGCCGGGTTCCGGGTGTCGGGGAGGCTGTCGGCGCTGCCCTTGGTGAAGCGGCTGACGGTCTCCACGCCGGCGGAGACGAACACGTCGCCCTCACCGGCCCGGATCGCGTGCAGCGCCATCCGGGTGGTCTGCAGCGAGGAGGAGCAGTAGCGGTTGACCGTCGTGCCCGGTACTCGGTCGAGGCCGGCGAGGACGGCGACGATCCGGCCCATGTTGAAGCCCGACTCACCTCCGGGCTGCCCGCAGCCGAGCATCAGGTCGTCGATGTCCGAGGGGTCGAGCGCCGGCACCTTGGCCAGCGCGGCCCGCACCATCTGCACGGCGAGGTCGTCGGGACGCATGTCCTTGAGGGAGCCCTTGAACGCGCGTCCGATCGGCGAGCGGGCGGTGGAGACGATGACTGCTTCAGGCATGAGCCGGCCTTCCTGGCCGCGTCGCGACCGGGTGTGGGGGTGGTGGGTCAGAAACCGAGGTCGCGGCCGATGAGCTCCTTCATGATCTCGTTGGAGCCGGCCCAGATCTTGGTCACGCGGGCGTCGCGCCAGGCGCGGGCCACCCGGTACTCGTTCATGAAGCCGTAGCCGCCGTACAGCTGGACGCAGTGGTCGAGGACCTCGTTCTGCACCTGCGCGGTCCACCACTTCGCCTTGGCGGCGTCGATCGGGGTGAGCTCCCCCTGGGTGTGCGCGATGACCGCCTGGTCCACGAACGCCTGGGTCACCTCGACCCGGGTGACCAGCTCGGCGAGCAGGAACTTGTTGTGCTGGAAGGCGCCGATCGACTGCCCGAACGCCTTCCGCTCGCGGGCGTACTCGATGGTCTCCTCGAGGATCTGCGCGGCGTGGGCGAGGTTGGTCACCGCCGAGCCGAGGCGCTCCTGGGGCAGCCACTGCATCATGTGGATGAAGCCGTTGTCGACCTCCCCGACGACGTTCGCCGAGGGCACCCGGACGTCCTCGAAGAACAGCTCCGCGGTGTCGGACTCGTCCTGCCCGACCTTGTCGAGCTTGCGGCCGCGGGAGAAGCCCTGCATGCCGGCCTCGACGGCGAAGAGCGTGATGCCGCGGGCCTTCTTCTCCGGGCTGGTCCGGGCCGCGACGAGCACCAGGTCGGCGGAGTAGCCGTTGGTGATGAAGGTCTTCGAGCCGTTGAGGACCCAGTCGTCGCCGTCCTGGACCGCGGTCGTCTTCAGCGCCGCGAGGTCGGACCCGCCGGAGGGCTCGGTCATCCCGATCGCGGTGAGCAGCTCGCCGGTGCAGAAGCGCGGCAGCCACCGCTCCTTCTGCTCCTCGGTGGTCAGGTGCACCAGGTACGGCGCCACGATGTCGGCGTGGATGCCGACGCAGGACGGCAGCGCCATGTTGACCTTGGCGAGCTCCTCGGTGAGCACGGCGTTGAACCGGTAGTCACCCGCCTCCGAGCCGCCGTACTGCTCGGGGATCTCCAGGCCGAGGAAGCCCTGCTTCCCCGCCTCCAGCCACAGCTCCCGCGGCATCGACTTCTCCGCGACGTGCTCCTCGAGGTGCGGTTTGACCTGACGGTCCAGGAACTCCCGGACGGAGTCGCGGAACGCCTCGTGGTCGGAGTCATAGATCGAGCGCTTCAACGAAAACCTCACAGCTGGTGGACGGTCACGAGCGTGACTAAGCGCTTGCTTATCTCACGGCGTGTGGCCTAGCGTTCCCGACGTGCCACTCCCCCGTCAACACCCCGCGGACCGGTGACCCTGTGAGCCAGGTCACCAGGACCGACGCCCGGGACCGGCTGGTCGCGGCCGCGGTCGAGTCCTTCGCCTCCAAGGGCTTCCACGGCACCACGACCCGCGACATCGCCTCCGCCGCGGGCATGAGCCCGGCCGCGCTCTACGTGCACCACCGATCCAAGGAGGACCTGCTCCACCTGATCTCCCGCACCGGGCACGAGCTGACCCTGCGCCTGGTCCAGGAGGGGGTGGCCAGCGCGGACGAGCCGGTGGGCCGGCTGGTCGCCGTGGTGCGCGGATTCGTGGTCCACCATGCACGCAACCACACCAGCGCCCGGATCGTGAACTACGAGCTCGCGGCACTCAGCCCCGCCCACCTCGAGGAGATCGCGGGTCTGCGCCGGGCGATCGAGCAGGAGCTGCGCGACGTGGTCGAGGACGGCGTACGCCTCGGCGCGTTCACCACCTCGAACCCGAGGATGACGGCGCTCGCCCTGCTCTCCCTGGGCATCGACGTGGCCCGGTGGTTCCGCGACGAGGGCGAGTGGGACCCCGAGGACGTCGCGGCCCACTACTGCGAGCTGGCCCTGAACATGGTCGGCGCGATTTCACGCTGACGACGTACCCCGGTCCGCGCGTCGCCTTATTACGGCTAATCGTGAGTATCGCGGCGTAGCGGCAATCAGGTCGAATATCTCGCACTCCGTCGATAAAAGAGATAACGACCATCGACAGTCATTTCGGACATTGGCCATTTCGGACATTTGTCCCGAAGTCCTACCCGGTTGTCGCGAACAGCACTTACGGTCATCGATCCTCCACCGTTCACCTGTATGGGCAGGGGTTCCGGCAGCCGCGAGAGGCTTGCGGAAAAGGTAAAGGCTTGCCCGTTAAATGCCTGTGTCGAGCGACACTATGGCAATGTTTTTCTTCGGTTTCGTAGCGGCCGATCGCGCCGTGCCCGTACGGTCGAAGAAATCTAGAAAGGCCAACGGGGAAACGGCGATCGGCCGTGGTTGGTCGTGAATTGGGGCGGGTATCGATGGGGCACGCGCACACTGGGGAAGACTCCACCACAAAACAGATTCACACCGTCGGGTGCCTGGTCCACGACCGGCCTCGACGCAACCTGAAGCACCCACGCGTCAGCGTGGTCATCCCGACCAGGAACGAGGCTCGGAACCTCCCGGCCGTCTTCGCGCGGCTCCCGGCGCACCTCTACGAGGTGATCGTGGTCGACGGGAGCTCCACCGACGACACCATCGAGGTGGCGCGCTCGCTGCGCCCCGACGTGCGGATCGTCCGGCAGGTCGGCAACGGCAAGGGCAACGCCCTGTCGACCGGGCTCTCGGAGGCACGGGGCGACATCCTGGTCACGCTCGACGCGGACGGGTCCACCGACCCCGCCGAGATCCCGCGGTTCGTGGGGGCGCTGGTGGCCGGGGCCGACCTGGTCAAGGGCTCGAGGTTCGCGCAGGGCGGGGGCAGCGCCGACATCACACGGTCGCGCCGCCTCGGCAACCGGGCCCTGTGCGGGCTGGTCAACCGGATCTACGGCACCAGCTACACCGACCTCTGCTACGGCTTCAACGCGTTCTGGGCAGACTGCCTGACCCTGCTGGAGACCCCGCGTCCCCAGCTCGGCGCCGCCGGCGTCACCGACGCGGAATCGCCCTTCGGGCGCGGCTTCGAGGTGGAGACCGTGATCAACGTGCGCGCGGCGAAGGCGGCGTTGCGGGTCTGGGAGGTGCCCAGCTACGAGTGCCGGCGCATCCACGGGGTCAGCAACCTCAGCGCGATCCGCGACGGCTTCCGCGTGGTCGGCCGGATCTGGTCGGAGAGCCCGGCGCTGTCGGCGCGCTACCACGGCACCATGGCCGCGCCGCGCGAGGCCGTGCACGGGCTGCTGCCCGAGCCGACCCCGGCCGTGGCGCAGCACGACGACGCGGTCGTGGACGCCACCGGGTCGTTCCAGGCGCAGGTGACTCCGCTGATCCCCGAGCAGCCCACCGCGGCGCGGGCGCGGAGCAGCAACGGGCACCCGGCGGTCGAGCGGTGACCCAGTCCTCGGCCGGCGCGGGGGACCACACCGTCTCCGTGGTGGTGTGCGCCTTCACCGAGGATCGCTGGGGAGACCTCACCGACGCGCTGGCGGCCCTGCAGAGCCAGTCCCGCCGTCCCGACGAGGTGGTGCTCGTCATCGACCACAACGACGTCCTGCGGCTGCGCTCGGAGCAGGCGTGGGGGTCGCGCGTGGCCGTCGTGGCGAACGACCGTGGGAGGGGACTCTCGGGAGCCCGCAACACCGGCGTCGAGGCGGCCTCGGGCAGCATCATCGCCTTCCTGGACGACGACGCGGTCCCGGAGCCGGACTGGCTTGAGCGGCTGCTCGCACCGTTCGCCGAGCCAGAGGTGGTCGCGGTCGGAGGGGCCGCCCTCCCCCGCTGGAGCAGCGAGCGCCCGCGCTGGTGGCCGCGCGAGTTCGACTGGATCGTCGGCTGCTCCTACCGCGGGCTCCCCGAGCACGGCGGCGACGTCCGCAACGTCATCGGCGCCGCCATGGCCTTCCGGGCCGAGGTGTTCGCCGAGGGTGAGCGGTTCTCCGCCGCCGTCGGCCGGGTCGGCACGGCGCCGACCGGCTGCGAGGAGACCGAGCTGTGCATCCGGGTCCGGCGTCGCCGGCCGGAGGCGAGGATCGTCTTCGAGCCCACCGCGCGCGTCCTGCACCGGGTCACCCCGGCCCGCGAGAGGGTGTCGTACTTCGCCCGGCGCTGCCTCGCCGAGGGGCACTCCAAGGCCGCCGTGTCCGAGCTGGTCGGGGCCCACGACGGGCTGAGCACGGAGCGCACCTACGTCACCCGGACCCTGCCGTCCGGGGTCGCGCGAGGGGTGGGTGCGGCGGTCCGCGAGCGTGACGCCGCCGGGCTCGCCCGCGCCGGCATGATCGTCCTGGGGCTGACCGTCACCGCGGCCGGCTACGCGCACGGCCGGTACGGGCAGTGGCGCCGGCGCCGTCCGGCCTCCGTGCCCGAGGACCTCTCCGTGCCCGAGGACCTTCCCGTGCCCGAGGACCTTCCCGTGGCCGAGGAGCTTCCCGTGGCCGAGGAGCTTCCCGTGGCCGACGCCGACGGGCCGACCCGGCCGTTCCGACCGGTGCGCCTCGTCGAGCTCGAGCTCACCGACCCGCGGCCGGTCGCGCCTCAGGTGGACCTCGAGACCGGCCGCACCTACGAGCGTGGCCGTGTCCTGGTGCGTCAGGGCGGCCGGCCCGTGGGTGTGCTGGACACCGATCTCGTCGCGGGTGGTCTTGGCGCCAGGGAGCTGACCCCCATCCGCGCCCGTTTCCAGGCCGCAGCCGCACCCGGGGAGTCCTCCCCCGACGAGACGGCTGCGGGCGCGGCGATGCCGGGCGGGCTCGCGGCGTCGGTGGTGATCGCGACCCATGACCGGCCCGAGGCGCTGTGCCGTTGCCTGGACTCCGTCCTCGCCACCGGCTACCCGGACCTGGACGTGGTCGTCGTGGACAACGCCCCGAGCTCGTCGGCCACCTACGACGTGGTGACACGGCGCTACCCACAGGTGCGGTACGTGCGCGACGACGTACCGGGGCTCGCGCGCGCCCACAACACCGGGTTGAGCCTCGTGCACAACCCGGTCGTCGCGTTCACCGACGACGACGTGGTCGTGGACCCCGGCTGGGTCCGCGCGCTGGTGGCGCAGCTCGCCGCGGCGGACGACGTCGGCTGCGTGACCGGCCTGATCTGGCCCGCCGAGCTGGAGACCGTCGCGCAGGCGCTGATCGAGGAGCAGGGCGACTTCGGGAAGGGCTTCGAGCGGCGCCGGTTCAACCTGGACGGCTCGCGGCCGGCGGACCCGCTCTTCCCCTACACCGCGGGCAGCCTCGGCTCCGGCGCCAACATGGCCTTCCGCACCTCCGTGCTGCGCGAGCTCGGCGGCTTCGACCCCGCGCTCGGGGCCGGCAGCCGCGGCCGGGGCGGCGACGACCTGGCCGCCTTCGTCGACGTGATCCTGGCGGGGTACGCGCTGGTCTACGAGCCAGCGGCGATCGTGCACCACCACCACCACCACCGGCGCGAGCTCGAGGCCGTGCGCGCCCAGGCCCTCGACTACGGGGCGGGGCTGTCGGCGTACCTCACCCGGCTTGCGGTACGGCGGCCGTCGGTGCTCGTGGACTTCGTCCGGCTCGGACCCCGCGCCGTACGGCACCTGCTGACCGGGTCCGGGGCTGCACGCTCCGGCGAGGACGTGGACGGGTCCGAGGACCCGTCCGCCCGCCGGCGGGAGCTGCTGCGGCTGCGGCTGCTCGGCGTCGCCCAGGGCCCCCTCGCCTACGCCCGGGGCGCCCAGGACGCACGCCGCGCGAAGGCGGCGAGCACCCGATGAGCCGTGTGCCGATCCTGCTGTACCACAGCATCGCCGACGAGGCCTCGCCTCGCTTCCGTCCCTGGACGGTCAGCCCGGCGCTGTTCGCCGCGCACATGGACCACCTCGCGGCGGAGGGCTACCGGCCAGTCACGGTGAGCCGGCTCGAGGGCGCGGCCACCGGCCACGGACCCGCCCTGCCGGAGAAGCCGGTGCTGGTCACCTTCGACGACGGGTTCGCCGACTTCCACACCGCGGCGCTCCCCGTCCTCGAGCGGCACGGGTTCCCCGCCACGCTCTACGTCACCTCCGGGTACGTCGGGCGCACCGCACGGTGGCTGGAGCGCGAGGGCGAGGGCGACCGGCGGATGCTGACGTGGGCCGAGCTCCAGGACGTCGCCGAGCGCGGCGTGGAGGTCGGCGCCCACAGCCACACCCACCCCAAGCTCGACGAGATCGGGAAGCGCGCCGCGAGGGACCAGATCGTCCGAAGCCGGCGCGTGCTGGAGGACCACCTTCAGCGGCCGATGCGCAGCTTCGCCTACCCGCACGGCTACCACGGGCCGCGGGTGCGTCAGCAGGTCGTGGACGCGGGTTTCTGTTCGGCCGCGGCGGTCCGTCACGCCATGTCCTCCACCGAGGACGACGTGTTCGGCCTCGCCCGGATCATCGTCCACGCGGACACCACCGTGCCCGAGCTCGACCGGCTGCTGCAGGGTCACGGCCTCCCCCAGGCGCCGTACCCGTCTCGCTGGCGGACGGGCGCGTGGCGTGCGGTCCGCCGTGGCGTGCACGCGGTCTCGCCCGGCGCCCGAGAGGGGCGGCACGCATGAGCACCACACGGCACGCCACCACCGGCGTCGGGCGGGCTCCGCCCACCGTCGTCTCCCCCGCGCCGCGGTCGGCTTGGCGGGAGCTGGTCGCCGCCGACCCGCAGGCGATGCCCACCCAGTCCCCGGAGTGGCTCGACGCCCTCTGCACCAACGGCGGGTACGTCGACGCGAGCCGCCTCTACCGCACCGCCGACGGGGGCAGCGCGCTGCTGCCCCTGGCCCGGCGGGCGCACCGGCCCCCGCACGCCGCGGGCCGCGAGTCGATGCCGAACGGCTGGGGCTTCGGCGGACTCCTCTCCGACCGGGAGGTGACACCCGGCCTGGTCGCGACGGTGCTCGACGACCTCCGGGGAGAACCGGCACTGCGCATCCACGTACGGCCCAACCCGCAGCACGCGGAGGCCTGGGCCCGGGCCGCACGGGGCCGGACGGGTGTCTCCACCCGGCCGGCCTGCGCGCACGTCCTCGACCTGAGCGGAGGGTTCGACGTGGTCTGGCGGGAGCGGTTCCGCTCCCAGACCCGGACCCAGGTCCGCCGGGCCGAGCAGCTCGGCGTCGAGGTCGAGACGGACACGACCGGGCGGCTGCTGCCGGAGCTCTACCGCCTGCTGGAGATGTCCACCGACCGGTGGGCCGAGCACCAGCACGAGCCCTCCCGGCTCGCGCACCTGCGGCTGCACCGGCGGGACCCGCTGCACAAGTTCGCGACCATCGCGGACCTGATGGGCGAGGGGTGCCGCGTGTCGGTGGCCTGGTACCAGGGGAAGCCGGCCGCCGCGATCCTGGTGCTCCGCGGCCGCAACGCGCACTACACCCGCGGCGCCATGGACCCCGAGCTGGCCGGCCCCTCCCAGGCCAACCGGCTGCTGCACAAGGTGGCCATCGAGGACGCCTGCCGGGCCGGCTGCGCCAGCTACCACATGGGCGAGTCCGGGGACTCCGACGGCCTGTCGCAGTTCAAGAGCCGGTTCGGCGCGGTCGCGACGCCGTACGCGGAGTACTGGGTGGAGCGGCTGCCGCTCACCCGCGCCGACGCCGCGCTGCGCGGTGCGGTCAAACGCGTGATCGGGTTCCGCGGTGCGTAGGCCGTCGCTCCGCCTGCTCGGGGTGCTGGTGGCCCTGGTCCTCGCGGCCGGCCTCACCAGCTGCCTCGTCCCCGAGAGCGAGCCCACCGACGCCATGGCCGGCTGGCGGAAGGTCTTCGGCGACGAGTTCGACCGGTCGAGCCTCGACCGCGGCCGGTGGACGACCTGCTACTGGTGGGACGACGACGGCTGCACCAACAGCGGCAACAACGAGCGGCAGTGGTACCGCAGGGGCAACGTGAGCGTCGACGACGGCGTGCTGCGCCTGACCGCCCGCCGGCAGGCGGTGCGCGGCTCGGACGGGCGCATCTACCCCTTCACCTCCGGCATGGTCACGACCGGCCGCAGTACCGACCGGCTGTCGAAGCCGCCGCGGTTCGGGTTCCGGTACGGCCGGGTCGAGACGCGGATGCGGCTGCCCGAGGGCCAGGGGCTCTGGCCGGCGATGTGGATGCTGCCCGTGAGCCACCGGTCCGATCCCGAGATCGACGTCGTCGAGGTGCTCGGGCACACGCCGCGGCTCGTGCGCGCGCACTTCCACTTCACCGACGAGCACGGCCGGGAGCGCAATCCCGGCGACGGACTACGCCTCCCTGACACCACCGCGACGTGGCACCGCTACACCCTGGACTGGTCCCCCGAGCAGCTCGTCTGGTACGTCGACGGGCGCCGGATGTGGACCTTCAAGCGGGAGCGGTACGTCCCGGACGAGCGGATGTACCTCATCTTCAACCTCGCCGTCGGCGGGGACTGGCCGGGACCGCCGACCGCGGCCACGGAGTTCCCCGCCGCCATGGTGGTGGACTACGTGCGTGTGTGGAAACGCAGGCCGTGAGCCATGGCCACACCGAGGAACCCGCCGGCCGGCCTGCGCGTGCGCCTGCTGCGCCACCTGCGCCACCCGCTGATCCGCAACGGCTACGCGCTCGTGCTCAACTCCGGGAGCGCCGCGGTCCTCGGCATGGCGTTCTGGGTGGTCGCGGCACGAAGGTACGACGTCGGCACGGTGGGGGTGAACGCCGCCCTGATCGCGGCGCTGACCCTGCTCTCGACGATCTCGCAGCTAAACCTGTCCAACGTGCTGAACCGGTTCCTGCCCGGTGCCGGTCGGCGCACCGGGCGGGTGATCCTCGGCTGCTACCTGGCGAGCGTGGGGATGTCGGTCGTGGTCGGGCTGGTGTTCCTCGCGGGGACCGCGCGGTGGTCGCCCGAGCTCGCGTTCGTGAGCCGCGACCCCCGCCTGTCCGCCTGGTTCATGCTGGCGCTGGCGCTGTGGTCGCTCTTCGTCCTCCAGGACGGCGCGCTCTCGGGGCTGCGCCGCTCGAGCTGGGTCCTCGGCAAGAACACCGTCTTCGGCGCCGTCAAGCTGCTGGTCCTGCTCCTGCCCGCGGTGGTGGCGATGCGGACCGGGATCTTCCTCGCCTGGACGGTGTCCATGGTCCCGCTGCTCGTGGTCGGCAACGTGCTGATGTTCCGTCGGCTGGTGGCCGGC
Organism: Nocardioides jiangsuensis; assembly: GCF_019679455.1. GTDB lineage: Bacteria > Actinomycetota > Actinomycetes > Propionibacteriales > Nocardioidaceae > Nocardioides_C > Nocardioides_C jiangsuensis. Next base: position 1,589,127 of record NZ_JAIEZQ010000001.1, on the reverse strand, counting down.
CGGGTGGCGGACGCCGCGCCCGCGCGGGCGTCGGTCGCGGTGCGCCCCATCGCCCGCTTCGTCGCGGCCGACTACGTCGTGGCGCTGGCCGGGACCGGGCTGATCAGTGCCCTGCCGATCCTGGTGCTGGAGCTCTCCGGGGACGCGGAGGCGGCGTACTTCTCGATCGCGTGGAGCATCTCCTACACGCTCTACCTGGTCAGCCGGGGCATGGCGACCTCCCTGCTGGTCGAGGGGGCGACGGAGCCGGCCCGGCTCGGTGAGTACAGCTACCGCGCCGCCGTACAGACCGGGGTGCTGCTCGCGCCGCTCGTCGCCGCCACGGTGCTCCTCGCACCCCTGATGATGCGGGTCTTCGGGCCCCAGTACGCCGAGGGCGCCACCACGGTCCTCCGGCTGCTGGCCCTGTCGGCGATCCCGTCGGCGGTGATCGTGGTCTACAGCGCGGTGGAGCGGGTGCAGGGCCGGATGCTGCGGCTCGTCGTGGTGACGCTGGTGGTCAACGTCGGAGCGCTCGCGCTGAGCGCTCTGCTGCTGGAGACCTACGGCCTGGCCGGGATCGGTGTGGCCTGGCTGCTCACCCAGGCGGTCGCCGCCACGGGCGTGCTCCTCACCGTGCTGCTGCCGCTGTGGCTGCCTCACCTCGACGCGCGCCTGCTGACCCGGCTGGTGCGCCCGGTCCGCGGTGTCCGGGAGCGGGTGCGCCGGCGCCGGGAGCTCCGGCTGCTGCGCTCCGACTACCCCGCCGTCGCCCGGGCTCTCGGGCTGGACCCGGCGTGGCGGGTGCTGCGCGTGGTGACGACGGTGGGCGACGTGTCCGTCGCGCTGCTCGGCGCCGGCTCCCCCGCGGCGCTGCTGAAGTACGCCCGGACCCCCGCGGGCACCGAGGCGCTCACCCACACCGGCGGGGTCGTGGACACCCTGGCCGGCGACCCGCGGCTCGGGGCGTGGACGTGCGTGCTGCCGCGCCGGCTGGGGAGCGCCCGCACCGCCCGGGGCGACCTGGTCGTGGTCGAGGAGCTGCTGCCGGGCGAGGACGGCCGCGCGGTGCTGGGCTCCGCCGCCCGCGACGCGGGGGTGGCGTCCCTCCTGGCGTCGGCCGCGACGCTGCACACGAGCACGGGCAGGGCGGCCCGCGTCGACGATCCGCTGCTCCGTGCCTGGGTGGACGAGCCGGTCGCGGTCCTGGCCGGCTGGTACACCGACGCCGGACGGTCGATCCCCGCCGCCCTGGACCGGCTGCGCGACGTGCTCCGGGCCGGGCTCGAGGGCCGGGAGGTCAGCGTCGGCTGGGTGCACGGCGACCTCGCGCCCGGCAACGTGCTGCTCTCCACCGACGGCCGGCAGGTGTGCGGGCTGGTGGACTGGGAGCGCGCGACGTCCACCGGACTGCCCCAGGTCGACGTCGTCCACCTCCTGCTGACCGTCCGGATGCTGACCGAGGGCCGCGAGCTCGGCGACCTGGTGTGCGACCTGCTGCCCCGGGCGCGGGACGGGGCGGCGGGCGCCGTACAGCCGGGGAACCAGGCGGCCGAGCCGACCGGAGACCCACTCGACGACCCGGTGCTGGTGCTGCTCACCTGGCTGCACCACGTCAGCGGGATCGTCGCCAAGACCGACCACTACGCTCCGCGCTCGGTGTGGGCCGCGCGCAACGTGGACGTGGTGCTCGACCAGCTCGACCAGCTCGACCAGGCCGGTCATCCCGGGCTCGCCTGGGCCCCGTGGGGCAGCCCGCCCCAGGAGTCCACGACCAGCTCGGCATGACGCGGGAGACGAGATGGCCATCGTGACCTCGACGGACGCCGAGCCGGCGGGACGCCACGCGCGAGGAACACCGGACCGGGCCACGGTCACCGCCTTCGCCGAGATCGCGGCCGTGATGGCGCTGTGGTTCTGGTCGCTGTCCCGCGTCGACCCCGGGGAGATGACCGACCTCGGCCTGGTGTCGGTGCTGCCGGTGACCGCCTTCGTCGCCCTGGCCGCGCTGGCCCTGAGCTTCGGCCTGGCGCTGCTCCGGGTCCCCGGGACGGGCGCACGGCTGCTCACGGCGTACCCGCTGGCGCTCACGCTGATGGTCTACCTGACCCCGCCGCTGGTGTACGACACGGCGCGGTACTCCTGGGCCTGGAAGCACGCCGGGATCGTCGACTACATCGACCGGACGGGCGGGGTGGACCCGTTCATCGACGTCCTCACCGTCTACCACAGCTGGCCCGGCTTCTTCGCCTTCAACGCCATGCTCACCGACCTCGCCGGGCTGGACTCCGCGATGAGCTACGCCGCCTGGGCGGAGGTCTTCTTCAACCTGCTCACCGTCGCCGCGGTGGTGGCGCTGCTGCGCGGGCTCACCGACGACCCGCGGACGGTGGCCGTGGCCGCCTGGATCTTCGTGCTCGGCAACTGGGTGGGCCAGGGCTACTGGTCCCCGCAGGCGATCAGCTACGCGTGGTACCTGCTCGTGGTGGCACTGCTGGTGCACTGGTTCCCGGGGCGCCCGGCCGCGGGCGTGACCCACGCGGTGACCACCCCCGCCCGGCGCGCAGGGCTGATGGGCGTGGTCCTGCTGCTGCTGTTCTGCATCGTCAGCACGCACCAGCTGACCCCGGTCGTGACGCTCCTGACGGTGACCGTGCTGGTGCTGACTCAGCGCACCAACGCCACCACCCTCCCGCTGCTGGTCACGGTGCTGGTGGGCGGCTGGCTGCTGTACGTCGCCGCGCCGTTCACCGAGACCACCCTCACGGAGGCGCTCGCCGCGATCGGCGCGGTGGACGAGAACGTCGAGGGCACCCTGATCCAGTACGACGCGATCAGCACCGGCCAGCTCCTGGTGTCGATGATGAGCCGGGCCCAGACCGTGGCGGTGGTGCTGCTCGCCGGGGCCGGGGTCATCGCGCGACTGCGGCGGGGGCACCGCGGCTACACGGCGTTCTTCCTCGCGGCGGTGCCGTTCACGATCGTCATGTTCAGCCCGTACGGACACGAGATCCTGTTCCGGGCGTACCTGTTCGCGCTGCCGGGCCTGGCCTTCTTCGCCGCCGCGCTCCTGTGGCCACCCAGCTCCGTGGTCACGCCGCACCGCATGCGGGTGCTGCTGGGCGTCAGCCTCGCACTGATGGTCGGTCTGCTGTTCTCGCTGTTCGGCAACGACCGGCAGTACCACTTCACCGAGCGCGAGGTGGCCGCCGCCGAGTACGTGTACGACGTGGCGCCGCCCGGCACCCTCCTCGTGGAGGGCTCGCGCAACTACCCCGCGCAGTTCGAGAACTACGACCGGTTCACCTACGTGCCGATCGCCCGGGAGGCCGAGGAGGACCGGCTCGAGATGGTGCAGCACCCGGTCCGGGTGCTCCGACGCTGGATGGGCGACTCCTCCTACGCGGCGTCGTACCTGGTCATCACCCGCTCCCAGAAGGCCGAGACCGAGGCCCTCGGCGAGATGCCCGGCGGCGGGCTCCAGTCGATCGAGGAGGCCCTGTTGAAGTCACGCGCGTTCCGGGCCGTCCTCCACAACGAGGACGCCAGCGTCTTCGTCCTGCGGACCCAGCTCGTCGAGAGCGGCGAACCGACGGCCACGGGTGGTGCCCGATGAGCCGGCCCTCGGCGTGGGCGGTGCTCGCGCCGCTCTCCGCGCTGCTGGCCGTCACCAGCGTGGTGGCCGGGTTCGGGGCGCCGCTCCAGCCGCTGCTGGTGGGCTGGTTCCTGCTGGTCTGCCCCGGGATGGCGTTCGTGCCGTTGCTGCGGGTGGGGAGCCCGCTGCTGGAGCTGGCGCTGGGCGCGGCGGTCAGCATCGGGCTCGGGGTGGTGGTGGGGCAGGTCATGGTCTTCACCGACATGTGGTCGCCGCTGGGAGGTCTGCTGGCGCTCTCCGTGGTCACGGTGGGCGGCGCCGCCGTACAGCTGGTCGTCGCCGGGGTGTTCCGGCCGGCCGTCGTGGAGCGGGGGAGGTAGGGCGATGGAGTCGCTTCCCGTCATCGCGCTCGTCGGTGTCCTGGTCGTGCAGACGCTGCTGCGCGCCCACCACGCGACACCTCAGGCGGCGTGGGAGGAGCGGCTGCCGTCGGTGGTGACCACCTTGAGCGCGCTGGTGGCGGTGATCTTCCTGCTGCGGGTGCTGGAGATGGTCTCGGGCTGAGGAGCCCCGGGCGGGGCAGGGTCCCCCGGGCGTGGTTGGTTGTGGTGTAAAAATCCACCACTTTGGGCACCGTGACCCAACGCACACCACTCCCGAGGAGCCCGTATGTCGTCCATCCTCAGCCGGCAGCGCATCGTCGCCGGCCCGGGGTACAGCCGCTGGCTGATCCCACCCGCCGCGCTCGCGGTTCATCTCTGCATCGGCCAGGTCTACGCCACCAGCGTGTACAAGAACGCGCTCGTGGCCCACTTCGACACCAGCCTCACCGCGATCGGCGTGATCTTCTCGATCGCGATCGTCATGCTCGGCCTGTCGGCCGCGTTCTTCGGCACCTGGGTCGACCGCAACGGCCCGCGCGCGGCGATGGTCGTCTCCGCGGTCTTCTGGTGCTCCGGCTTCCTGATCGGTGCGCTCGGCATCAGCACCCACCAGCTGTGGCTGGTCTACCTCGGATACGGCGTCATCGGCGGTATCGGCCTCGGTATCGGCTACATCTCCCCCGTCTCCACGCTGATCAAGTGGTTCCCGGACCGTCCGGGTCTGGCGACCGGCATGGCGATCATGGGCTTCGGCGGCGGTGCGCTCGTGGCGAGCCCGCTGAGCTCGCGGCTCATGGCGCTCTACGACCCGTCGTACGACGCCACCGACCCGACCTCGGTCGCCAGCGGCTCCGCGGTCGCCATGCTCTTCCTGACGCTGGCGGCGGTCTACTTCGTGTTCATGATGTTCGGGGCCGCGACCGTCCGGGTCCCCGCCGACGACTGGAAGCCCGAGGGCTTCGATCCCGCCCAGCTCAAGGAGCGGGCGATGGTCACCACCGCGAACGTCTCCGCGAACAACGCGATCAGGACGCCGCAGTTCTGGCTGCTGTGGACCGTGCTGTTCTGCAACGTGACCGCGGGCATCGGCATCCTCGAGCAGGCCGCTCCGATGATCCAGGACTTCTTCCGTGAGGGCGGCACCTCTGCCGTCAGCGCCACGGTCGCCGGCGGCTTCGTCGGCGTCCTGTCGATCGGGAACATGGCGGGCCGCTTCGCGTGGTCGACCACCTCGGACCACATCGGCCGCAAGCCGATCTACATGGTCTACCTCGGCGTCGGGATGGCGGCGTACATCACGCTGGCCCTGATCGGCCAGACGTCCACGGCGCTGTTCGTGCTGCTGGCGTTCGTGATCCTGTCGTTCTACGGCGGTGGGTTCTCGACGGTCCCGGCGTACCTGCGCGACCTCTTCGGTACCTTCCAGGTCGGCGCGATCCACGGCCGCCTGCTGACCGCGTGGTCGGCCGCCGGTGTCGCCGGGCCGCTCATCGTGAACGCCTTCCTCGATGCGCAGGGCACCCCCGGCGAGCTCACGGCCGAGGCGTACCGCCCGGCGCTGCTCACCATGGTGTGCCTGCTCGCGGTCGGGTTCCTCGCCAACCTGATGGTGAAGCCGGTCAGCGAGAAGCACCACGAGCCGAAGACCGAGACCGAGCCCGAGCCGGCCGCTGCCGGCGTGAGGAGCTGACCATGACCGCACGTATCGCAGCCAGCTGGGCGCTCGTCGGCCTGCCGCTGGCGTACGGCCTCTTCGAGACCGTCCGCAAGGCGAGCACGCTCTTCGCGGGCTGACGCCCGGGCGCAATCGCTCCCCACGAAGGGGCGGCGGAGCACATGCTCCGCCGCCCCTTCTGCATGCCCGACCAGGTCTTGGGCTTCAGGGTCGGGCCGGCTGGGCGGTGGAGGGCAGGCTCCGCCGCCCCGTGGCGTGGGTTCGCGGTCAGGCGGTGTGGTCGAGGGGTGCGGTGCCGGTGTGGTCGACGCGGTAGCGGCGGCCGTGGGGTGAGCGCCACAGGTAGGTGCCGGGTTCGGGTTGGGTGTAGCTCCAGCCGCCGTGGGTCTTCAGCCGGTGATGTCGCCGGCACAGCGGGGCGAGGTTGCCCGGGGTGGTCTGCCCCGGTGGTCCGCCGGCACTGGGCGGCAGGTAGGGCCGGACGTGGTCGAGGTCCTTGCGGCGAGTGAGGTTGTTGCACCAGGGAAACGGGCAGCACGGGCTGCGCAGCAGCACCGTCTCCCGCATCCGGTCCGGGACCTCGTAGGCGTCCACGCTCGCCCGGTCGCCGAGGTCGAGGACCGGGGTGATGGTGACGTCGGTCCGGCCGACCCAGTCCCGGATCTGCTGCACGGTGACCGCCCCGAGACCCTCGACCCGGCCGACCGCCCCGCCCCGTCCGGCCTCGGTCGCGGGGGCACCGTGGAACCGGAGGGCGTCGGCGTGCAGGTGCACGTAGAGCACCACCCGCGCCGCCCGGCCGCCGCGGCGGCGAGAGGCGGTCCGCGCGGTGTCGAGAGCGCCCGGGTTCTCTTCCTGGTCGGCCTGGGGCCCGGGGCCGCTGAGCAGGTCCAGGGTGCTCTGGGGGTCGGCGATCACGCCGACCGCCTTCGCCCGGCGCACGTCGGCCAGGTCGTCGTCGCCGAGCGCGCCGAGCACGTCGGCGATTCGGCCGATCGTGGCCCCGAACGCGGCCGCGTCCAGTGCGTCGGCCTCGATCCGGATCGACCGGGTCCCGTCGGTCATCTCGTCGCCGACCCACACCCCGCGCCGCTCCGCGGCCGCCAGCGCCCGCCGTTCGGCCTGCTCGGGGTCGAACCGGAGCAGCGCGGCCTCGACCAGGGCGACCACCCGGGCGGTGCCGATCTTGTGCGCGAACCCGACCACCTGCGCGTCCACCCAGCCCGCGGCCTCCACCGGCAGGCACCGGGTGCGCTGTGCGAGCAGCCGGGCCCGCCACGCCGGCAGCGTCCCGGTCGCCACCGCCGCCCACAACCGCGGCAGCCGGTGCCGCAGCTCCAACGCGTCGCCGACCAGCAGCTGCCCGGCCGCGGTCGACAGGCCCAGTGCCGAGGCCAGCTCCGCGGCCGCGAACTCCGCCACCTCCGGCGTCCCGGGTCCGGCCAACCGCATCGACCGCTCCATCCCCGGCACCCGGACCCGGTCCGGCGACCCGTCCCCGGCCGGCACCGGGTGCAGGTCCGCCCAGTGCGCGGCCAACCCCAACAGCTCCGCCTCCGCCGCATCCGCGGCACGCCGCCGGGCCACCGCACGGTCTACCACCGCGGCCGGGTCGAGTCCTCCGAGTGTGTCGAACATGTGTTCGAGTCTAGAGCCGACCACCGACAGTTCTCCGAGAGAGGACAAGGACGCAAGGAATCGCTGCAGCTCCGGCGGCAGCTCCGCGCCCAGGCGAGCGGACGCTCCGACAGACGCCGAAGGGCGGCCGAGCACGTGCTCGGCCGCCCTTCGGCGGAGGCTTCCCGGGCCCCGCCGCAAACCCGACGCGAGGACCGACGGACCGTCAGCTCAGCTGGTTCGGCGCCACCCGGGACTTGTGCCCCTCGTCCTTGCCGAGCGAACCACCGGCTCCCGAGATCGCCCCGCCCGGCGTCTCGTCGGCCGGGATCAGCCGCACGATGACCGACTTCGACGTGGGGCAGTTGCTGCCGATCGCGGTGGAGTCCAGCGGGATCAGCGGGTTCGTCTCCGGGTAGTACGCCGCGGCGCAGCCCCTCGGCTGGTCGTAGGAGATCACCCGGAAGCCGTTGGCCTTGCGCTCGGAGCCGTCCTCCCACTCGCTGACCAGGTCGACGAACTGGTCGACCTCCAGCCCCAGCATGTCGATGTCGGCGGGGTGCAGGAAGACCACACGACGCCCGCCGGAGACGCCGCGGTAGCGGTCGTCGAGCCCGTAGATCGTGGTGTTGAACTGGTCGTGCGAGCGCAGCGTCTGAAGCAGCAGCCGCCCCTCGGGCACATGGAGGATGTCGAGCGGGCTCACCGTGAAGACCGCCGCGCCCTCCTTGGTCGGGAAGGTCCGCGTGTCACGCGGCGGGTGCGGCAGCACGAACCCACCGGGACGGTCCACCTTCTCGTCGTACGCCTCGCAGCCCGGCACCACGCGGCTGATCCGGCGGCGGATCTCGGTGTAGTCGGAACGGAACGACTCCCACGGGATGTCGTAGCGGTCGCCCAGCGTGGCCAGCGCGAGCGAGCAGACGATGTCCACCTCGCTGCGCAGGTGCTTGCTGGCCGGCTTGAGCGGCCCCCTGGAGGCGTGCACCGCGGACATGGAGTCCTCGACGGTGACCCGCTGCTCGCGCCCGCCGGTCATGTCCTTCTCGCTGCGGCCTAGAGCCGGGAGGATCAGCGCGGACTTGCCCGGTACGACGTGGGAGCGGTTGAGCTTCGTCGACACCTGCACCGTGAGGTCGGCGTTGCGCATCGCCTGCTCGGTCACGTCGGTGTCCGGCGCGGCGGCCGTGAAGTTCCCGCCCATCGCGATGAAGACCTTCGCCTTGCCGTCGCGCAGCGCCCGGATCGACTCGACGGTGTCGAGCCCGTGCTCGCGCGGCGGGTCGAACCCGAACTCCGCCTGGATCGCGTCGAGGAAGTGCTGCGGCGGACGCTCCCAGATCCCCATCGTGCGGTCGCCCTGCACGTTGGAGTGCCCGCGGACCGGGCAGAGGCCGGCGCCGGGCTTGCCGATGTTGCCCTGCATGAGGGCGACGTTGGTGATCTCCTTGATCGTGGCCACCGCGTTGCGGTGCTGGGTGATGCCCATCGCCCAGCAGATGACCGTCGCGTCGGAGTCGCGGAACATCTGCGCGGCCATCTCGATCTGCTCGCGGCTCAGGCCCGTGGCCCGCTCCACCGCCGCCCAGTCGAGCTCCTTGAGGCTGTCGGCCCACTCGTCGAAGCCGGTGGTGTGCCGCTGAACGAAGTCGTGGTCGACGTGGCCGGTCTGCAGCAGCAGGTGGCCGATCGCCTGGAACAGCGCGAGGTCCCCGTTGATCCGGACCGGGAGGAACTCGTCGGCGAGCTCGGTGCCGTGGCCGATCAGGCCGGCCGGCTTCTGCGGGTTGTTGAACTTGATCAGCCCCGCTTCCTTCAGCGGGTTCACCGCGAGGATCTTCGCGCCGTTCTTCTTGGCCTGCTCGAGCGCGGTGAGCATCCGGGGGTGGTTCGTGCCGGGGTTCTGCCCGATCACGACGATCAGCTTCGCCTCGTGCACGTCCTGCAGCGACACGCTGCCCTTGCCGATGCCGATCACCTCGGCGAGAGCGATCGAGGTCGACTCGTGGCACATGTTCGAACAGTCGGGCATGTTGTTCGTGCCGTAGGCGCGCACGAAGAGCTGGTAGGCGAATGCCGCCTCGTTGGAAGTGCGTCCCGACGTGTAGAACAGCGCCTCGTCGGGGCTGGCGAGCCCGTTCAGGTGGCCCGCGACCAGCCCGAACGCGTCGTCCCACGAGATCGGCTCGTAGTGGGTGGCGCCCTCACGGAGCACCATCGGCTCGGTGATCCGGCCCTGCTGCCCCAGCCAGTAGTCGGTGCGGTCCGCGAGCTCGCGGACCGAGTGCTGCCGGAAGAACGCCGGGTCGACGCGGCGCTTCGTGGCCTCCTCGGTGACCGCCTTGGCGCCGTTCTCGCAGAACTCGGCGGTGTGCCGGTGCGACGGGTCGGGGTCGGGCCACGCGCAGCCCTGGCAGTCGAAGCCCTCTGCCTGGTTCAGCCGCAGCAGGGTCCGGGCGGTGCGCGAAACGCCCATCTGGCTGATCGCCCGCTTCATCGAGACCGCGACGGCGGTGGCGCCGGCTGCGGCACGCTTCGGCTTCTTGACCTCGACGTCTGCCTCGTCGATGTCTTCCCTGGGTGCGTGCGTGGTCATCGGTGCCTCCGAGCGGTTCCGTCTTCTGAGTACTTCCTAGTGCCTCAACCACGGCGACTCAAACCCCGCCGGGCACCATGCTGCACACTGTGCCCCATGGTCTCGACGAACCAGACGCCGCACTCCCCCTCACCGTACGCCGCGTTCATCGCCGGCCTGCCGAAGGCCGAGCTCCACGTGCACCACGTCGGCTCCGCCTCGCCCGAGACCGTCGCGAAGCTCGCCGCGCGCCACCCCGGCCGGGTCCCCAGCGACCCCGCCGCGCTCGCGGAGTACTTCGCCTTCCGTGACTTCGCGCACTTCGTCGAGGTCTACCTGTCGGTGGTCGACCTGATCGTGGACGGCGAGGACGTACGACGGCTCACCTACGAGGTCGCGCGCGAGATGGCCGGCCAGAACATCCGGTACGCCGAGCTCACCATGACGCCGTACACGTCCGAGCTGCGCGGGATCGCGCCGGAGCTGTTCGTCGAGGCCATCGAGGACGCCCGGGTGGCCGCCGAGCGGGACCACGGCATCGCGCTCCAGTGGATCTTCGACATCCCCGGCGAGTCCGGCCTGCCCGCCGCCGAGGGCACCCTGCGCGCGGCGCTCGACCACGGCCCGTCCTCCCTGGTCGGGTTCGGCCTCGGCGGCCCCGAGATCGGGGTGCCGCGGCCGCAGTTCAAGCCGTACTTCGACCAGGCCCGGGCCGCCGGGCTGCGCAGCGTCCCCCACGCCGGGGAGACCACCGGTCCGCAGACCGTCTGGGACGCGCTGAACGACCTCGGCGCCGAGCGGATCGGCCACGGCACCTCCGCGGCGCAGGACCCCGCGCTGCTCGAGCACCTCGCCGCGCACGGCATCCCGCTCGAGGTCTGCCCCACCTCCAACATCGCCACCCGGGCCGTGGAGCACCTCGACGTGCACCCGATCCGGGCCATGGTGCAGGCCGGCGTCACCGTCACCGTCAACAGCGACGACCCGCCGATGTTCGGCACCCACCTCAACCGGGAGTACGAGATCGCCGCCCGGCTGCTCGACCTCGACGAGGCCGGCATCGCCGGGCTCGCCCACAACGCGGTGGACGCGTCGTTCATGGACGACGCCGGCAAGGCCGCGCTGTCGGCCGAGATCGACGGCTACCTCGTCGCGCACACCACGGGCACCACCGCCGGCGGGGCCGCAGGCAGCAGCATCGGCAGCACCGGCGCCTGAGCCCCCTCCGCGGTCCGCGGACCGGCGGCCGAACCTCCACGCCGGGCGGAACCAGTCAGGCGGGCCCGGTGGCCGCCCGCGCCTCCGCGCCGGCGAGGCTGGCGGCGAACGCCTGCGCCACGGCGACCATCTGCTCGACCAGGCCCGGCTCGGCCGACCCGGCGAACCGCTCCGCCGGCCCGGACAGAGACAGCGCCGCGGTCACCTTGCGGCCCTCGCCGACCGGCACCGCGACGCACCGCACGCCGATCTCCTGCTCCCCCTCGTCCGCGGCCCAGCCGCGCTCGCGGGTGCGCTCGAGCTCGGCGGTGAAGTCGGCCACCCTCGTGATCGTGTGCTCGGTGTAGCGCGGCAGGCCGGTACGGCGCACCAGCCCGATCGCCCGCTCCTGCGGCAGCGCGGCGAGCAGCACCTTGCCGACCGCCGTGGAGTGCGGCGGGACGTGCCGGCCGACCTCCGCGAACATCCGGAGCGTGTGCGGCGAGGGCACCTGCGCCACGTAGACGACGTCGTCGCCCTCGAGGACCGCGAGGTTGGCGGTCTCCCCGGACAGGGCGACGAGCTCGTTGAGATAGGGGCGCGCCGTGCGCGCCAGGGACCGCTGGGCCGCCTCGCCGAGGCGCAGCGCCGCGGAGCCGACGGAGTACTTGCGGGAGATGTCGTGGCGGACGTAGCCGCGGGCCTGGAGGCTGCGGAGCAGCCGGTGGGCGGTGCCCTGCGGCAGCCCGGTCAGCTCCGCCACCTCGCCCACGCCCATCGGCGCGTCGGACCCGGCGAGGGTCTCGAGCACGTCGAGGGCCCGGTCGACGGACTGGACGGAGCCCGGGGCGCGAACGCGCGCGTCCGCGACCTCTGCAGCTCCGTCCATGTCCGCCACCTCTGACCTCGCTAGGGAACCATCCACCCGAGCACGGGCGTCGACTGCAGGAAGACGATCAGGCACATCAACGCCAGCAGCACCAGGCTCCATCCCAGCACCCTGCGGAAGATGTCACCCTCCCGGCCCGCCATGCCCACCGCGGCCGCCGCGATGGCGAGGTTCTGCGGGCTGACCATCTTGCCCATCACGCCACCCGAGGAGTTCGCCGCGGCGAGCAGGACCGGGTCGAGCCCGGCCTGGGCCGCGGTCTGCACCTGGAGAGCGCCGAAGAGCGCGTTCGCGGAGGTGTCCGAGCCGGTCACCGCGACCCCGATCCAGCCGAGGATCGGCGAGAGCAGCACGAACAGGCCGCCGGTCCCGGCGAGCCAGACACCCAGCGTCGTGGTCTGGCCGGACAGGTTCATCACGTAGGCCAGGGCGAGGACCGCCATCACCGTGACGATCGCCCAGCGCAGCTCGTGGTACGTCGCGGCGTACGTCTTGAGTGCACGGGCCGGGGAGATCTTGAGGATCAGCGCGGTGATGATGCCGGCGAAGATCATCAGGGTTCCGGCGGCCGGGAACCAGTTGAAGTTGAACGTCGTGGACGCGAGCGGCTCACCGGCGGAGTTCGCGACCTCGAGCCCGGGCCACGCGAACGCGAAGGTCCACGGCTCCTGGGCGAGGGCCTCCTTGACCGCGGGGATGTTGGCGATCGAGAAGATCGCGATGATCACCAGGTACGGCGCGTAGGCCTTCGCGACCTCGCCGCGGCCGTCCCTGACCGGGCCGTCGGTGCCGGCGCCCGTGCCGGAACCCGTCCGGGAGGTCCCACCGGGCGCGTTCGCGGCAGCGTGCCGGGTGGCCTGGCCGCCCACGGTCGACTCGGCGCCGACACCGCCGGCACCTCCGGCGGCACCGGTCGTCTCGGTCTCGGCGGTGGTGATCGCCTCGGCGGGCTTCCACACCCGGAGCAGGCCGACCACGGCAGCGGCGGCGACCAGCGAGGCCACGATGTCGGTCAGCGGGACCGAGATGTAGTTGGCCGCCACGAACTGCGCGACACCGAAGGAGAGACCGGCGACCAGGGCGGGCAGCCAGGTCTGGCGCAGGCCACGCTTGCCGTCGACCACGAGGACCAGCACCAGCGGCACGATCACCGCGAGGATCGGCGTCTGCCGGCCGACCATGCCACCGAGGGTGTCGATGTTGAGCCGCGGGTCGTTGTTGACGCCCGAGGTCACCTCGGCCAGCGTGACGATCGGAGTGGCCAGCGCACCGAAGGCGACCGGTGCGGTGTTCGCGATCAGCGCCACCGCCGCCGCCTTGATCGGCTCGAAGCCGAGCGCGAGCAGCATCACCACGGTGATCGCCACCGGCGTGCCGAAGCCGGCCAGGGCCTCGAGCAGCGCGCCGAAGCAGAACGCGATGATGATCGCCTGGATCCGGTGGTCCGGGCTGACCAGCTCGAACGAGCGGCGCAGCACCCCGAAGTGCCCGGTCTCCACGGTGAGGTTGTAGACCCAGATCGCGTTGATCACGATCCACAGGATCGGGAAGAAGCCGAACGCGGCGCCCTCACTGCCGGCGAGCAGGGCCTGCCCGAACGGCATCTCGAACAGGACCACCGCCACGAACAGCGCGACCGCGAGCGAGATGAGCCCGGCCATCCAGGCCTTCATGCGCAGTCCTCCGAGGAGGATGAACAACGTGACGAGTGGGATGGCCGCTGAGAGGGCGCTCAGTACGAGCGACCCACCGACCGGGTCAAGGATCTGCTGGAACATGCCTCTACCTCGGGTTGTGAGTGGAGCGTGACGGGTGCTTCCTACGGGCGGTGCTGTGCTGCTGCGGTGAGCTCGTGGGCGGGCAGCCCACGAATGGACGCGTCGAGCACCTCGATCGTGTGGGCCATGCCCATCGGGTGTCCGGAGCGTTCGATGGCGGAGGTGACCTGCATCAGGCACCCGGGGTTCGCGGTGACCAGGACCTCGGCCCCGGTCGCCACGATGTTGGCGGCCTTCCGGTCACCGAGCTCGCGGGCCGGTTCCGGGTTGAGGATGTTGTAGATGCCCGCCGAGCCGCAGCACAGCTCTCCCTCGGCGATCTCGCGCAGCTCCAGGCCGGGGATGCCCGTGAGCAGCTGCCGCGGCTGGCTGCGCACGCCCTGGGCGTGCGCGAGGTGGCAGGCGTCGTGGTAGGCCACGCTCATCGGCAGCGGGTGCCGCGGGGCGACCGGACCGAGCTCGGCGAGGATCTCCGAGACGTCGCGCACCTTCTCCGCGAAGGCCTTCGCCCGCTCGGCGTACCGCGCGTCGTCGGCGAGCAGGTCGGCGTACTCCTTCATCGTCGACCCGCAGCCGGCGGCGTTGACCACGATGTACTCGACGTCGGCGTCGTCGAAGGCGTCGATCACCGACCGGGCGTACTTCTGCGCCTCGGCCTCCCGGCCGTTGTGCACGGACAGCGCGCCGCAGCACCCCTGCGAGGGGGGTACGACGATCTCGCAGCCCTCCGCCCGGAGGACGCGGGCGGTGGCGGAGTTCACGCCGGGGAAGAAGGCGCCCTGCACGCACCCGGTGAGCAGGCCGACCACCGCGCGTCGGGTGCCGGTGGCCTCGATCCGCGGCGGCAGCGGCTCGGGCCGCCCGAGGCGGGGCGCGAGGCCCTCCATCGCGGCGAGCTGGGGCGCCATCCGCTCCAGCAGGCCGGTCCGCCGGACGAGGCGGTCGAGCCCGAGCTTCTGGTAGCCGCGCAGCGGTCCGCGCAGCAGCCGCAGCCGCTTCGGGTGCGGGAAGATCGAGAAGATCAGCCCGCGCAGCGCCTTGTCCTTGCCGTCGCGCTCGTGGCGCCGCTCGACCTGCGCGCGGGTCGACTCGATCAGCTTGTCGTACTGCACGCCGGAGGGACAGGCGGTCACGCAGGCCATGCAGCCCAGGCAGGCGTCCCAGTGCTGGACCATCGAGTCCGACATCGGCTCGCCCTCGAGGCCCTCCTTCATCAGGTAGATGCGCCCGCGCGGGGAGTCCATCTCCTCGCCCCACAGCACGTAGGTGGGGCAGGTCGGCAGGCAGAACCCGCAGTGCACGCAGTCGCCGACGAGGGCGGCGTCCGGCGGGTTGTGGTCGTCGAAGGCGCCCATGAGCGAGGGCATCCCGAGACTCACCGACCCGCCGTCGGCCGGGGGGCCGGCGCTGGGCTGCTGCTGTGCGTGCTGTGTCATTCAGATACCTCCCACGAACCGGCCCGAAGCGAGACGGTGGTCTGGGTCGAACCGGTCCTTGACGCGGCGCATCAGGTCGATGGCCGGGATGGGGCCCCACACGTCCACGGCCTGCTTCACCGCGGCGGGGGCGTCGAGCACGACGAGGCTGCCGCCGTGGCTGGTGCAGGTCGCGCGCAGCCGGTCGACCGCCACGGACACCGCGGCCACGTCGGTGCCGGCGGGTACGGCGCCGTACACCACGCCGGTGCCCGCGGAGCCGCGGACGTGCACCGGGGTGCCCGCGTCGCGGGCCGCCTCGAGCACGTCGGCGAGCCCGGACAGGGCGAAGGTGAGCTTGAGCGCGGTGGCCCGCTCGTCGCCGGCGGCGTCCACCGGCCACGGGTAGGAGGCCCAGCCGTCCGGGGCGTCGTCGGACACCGCCGCGGCCGGGCCGAGGAGGTCGAGCGTGGACGAGGTCCGGCCGAGCACCCCCTCGACGATGCCCTCGAGCAGGACGGTCAGCGTGCCGGGGCCGTCGGCGGGGATGTCCACCTCGAGCGCGCCGGGCACGACCTGGGCGTGCACCACCGACTGGGTCAGCCGGTGCGCGTGGGCGGCGTCCTCGACCGGGACGGAGACGAAGCTGCGGGCCGCGGGCAGCGGGTGCAGCCGGAACAGCGCCTCGGTGACCACGGCGAGGGTGCCGAAGGAGCCGTGCACGAGCTTGCCGACGTCGTAGCCGGCCACGTTCTTGACCACCCGGCCGCCGGCCTTGGCCACCACGCCGTCGGCGCGCACCACGGTGACCCCGATGAGCAGGTCGCGCATGGTGCCGGTGGCCAGCCGGCCGGGGCCGCTGGTACCGGCGGCGAGGGTGCCGCCGACGCTGGCGCCGGACACGGTCTCGTCGATCGCGAGCCGCTGCCGGGCCCCCGCGACGGCCTGCTGGACGTCGCTGAGCCGGGTGCCGGCCTGGGCCTCGACGATCAGGTCCCCCGCCGCGTGGTCGAGCACCTGGTCCATCCCGCTGAGGTCCACGACCAGGTCGGCCCTCGCGGGCGGTAGGCCCCAGGTGGTCTTGGTACCGCGTCCGCGGGCCACGACGGTGAGCCCGTGGCCGGCGGCCGCACGCATCACCTCCGCGACCTGCGCGGTCGAGCCCGGGTGGGCCACCAGCCCCGGGGCAACCCCGTCGACCTCGTCCGCCGCGGTCGCGTCCTCGACCCGCTCGCACGCGGACGCGAGCGCCTGCCTCGCCGCCTCGTCCACCGTGGTGGTCGCTGCCATCAGAACACCTCCGCCAGACCGGACTCCTGCAGCGGGTGCACGCCCTTGCGCTTCCCGGGCACCTCGCCACACAGCCGCGGCGTCGGGAAGACCTTGCCGGGGTTGGAGATGCTGTTCGGGTCGAAGGCGCAGCGGACCAGCTGCATGGTGTCGAGGTCCTCGTCGTTGAACATGCGCGGCATGTAGGCCGCCTTGTCGATGCCGACCCCGTGCTCGCCGGTGATCGATCCGCCGTGGCCGATGCACAGGTCGAGGATGGCGCCGCTGACCTTCTCGGCCGCCTCCCCCGCACCCTCGACCGACTCGTCGAAGAGCACCAGCGGGTGCAGGTTCCCGTCGCCGGCGTGGAACACGTTGGCGACCCGGACCCCGGAGGACTCCGAGAGGTCCGCGATGGCGCGCAGCACCTCGGGCAGCGCGGTCCGCGGGATCACGCCGTCCTGCACGATGTAGTCCGGGCTGATCCGCCCGACCGCGGCGAACGCGGACTTGCGGCCCTTCCAGATCAGCGCGCGCTCGGCCGGGTCGGTGGCGACCCGGAGCTCGAACGCCTCGTGCTCCCGGCAGAGCCGCTCGACCTCGCCGAACTCGTGCTCCACCTCCACCGCCGCGCCGTCCAGCTCGATCACCAGAACCGCCCCGGCGCCGGCCGGGTAGTTGCAGTGCACGGCCTCCTCGGCCGCCTCGATCGCGAGGGCGTCCATCATCTCGATGGCCGCCGGCACGATCCCGGCGCCGATGATCGCCGACGTGGCCGCACCCGCGTGGTCGGTGGAGGCGAAGCCGGCGAGGATCGTGCGGACCTCCTCCGGCGCACGCACCAGCCGGACCGTGGCCGCGGTGACGATGCCGAGGGTCCCCTCGGAGCCGACCACCGCACCGAGCAGGTCGTAGCCGGGGGCGTCGGGCGCGGCGCCGCCGAGCTGGACCACGTCGCCGTCCGGGGTGACCAGCTCGGCGCCCAGGACGTGGTTGGTGGTGAAGCCGTACTTGAGGCAGTGCGCGCCGCCGGAGTTCTCCGCGACGTTGCCGCCGATCGAGCAGATCTGCTGGCTCGACGGGTCGGGCGCGTAGTAGTAGCCGTGCGGGGCCGCCGCCCGGGTCACGTCGAGGTTGATCACCCCGGGCTCCACGACGGCACGCTGGTCCTCGCGCCGTACCTCCCGGATCGTCCGCATCCGTGAGGTCACCACGAGGACTCCGTCCGCGCGGGGCAGCGCCCCTCCGGACAGGCCGGTGCCGGCACCGCGGGCCACGAAGGGCAGCTGGTGCTCGGCGCAGGCGCGGACGACGGCGGCGAGCTGGTCGACCGTCTCCGGGATCACCACCAGTCCCGGGGTGACCTTGTAGTGGGCCAGGCCGTCGCACTCGTAGGTGCGCAGCCGCGCGTGGTCGGTGATCACCCCGGGCTCGGGGACCACCTCGCGGGCCCGCTGCGTGACCGCGGCGAGGGCCCGGTCCCGGTCCCCGGTCTCACCGGTGGCCTGGGTGGCCTCCGGCGGGACCGGCCCCGTCTCCGGACCCGCGGTCCGGTTCGTCCCGTGCGTGCCACTCATCGCGGATCAGGGCATCCGCTCGTACGCCGGCAGCGTGAGGAAGTCGGGATACTCGTCAGCCAGCGCCATCTCCGTGAAGGTGGCCCGGGCGTCGTCCC
The DNA here is from genome assembly GCF_019679455.1 of Nocardioides jiangsuensis. Classification (GTDB taxonomy): domain Bacteria; phylum Actinomycetota; class Actinomycetes; order Propionibacteriales; family Nocardioidaceae; genus Nocardioides_C; species Nocardioides_C jiangsuensis. The sequence goes on along the minus strand of NZ_JAIEZQ010000001.1, from coordinate 1,571,080 downwards.
AGCGGCCCGACGCGAACGCGTCCTCGCCGACCCGCTCGCGGATCGAGGCCATCTCGGACTCGATGATGCTCTCGACGAGCTCGCGGGTGACCCGGTGGCCGTTGGAGAGCTCCACGTCGTTGTGCAGCCACTGCCACACCTGGCTGCGGGAGATCTCCGCGGTGGCGGCGTCCTCCATCAGGTTGTTGATGCCGACCGCACCGGAGCCGCGCAGCCACGACTCGAGGTACTGGATGCCCACGCTGATGTTGGCGCGCAGGCCCTCCTCGGTGACCTCGCCGGGCGTGGAGGCGACGTCGAGCAGCTGCGCCGCGGTGACGCTCACGTCCTCGCGCAGCTTGTCGATCTGGTTCGGCCGGTCGCCGAGGACCGCGGTGAACGCCTCGCGGCACACCTCGACCATGCCGGGGTGCGCGACCCAGGAGCCGTCGAACCCGTCGTTGGCCTCGCGGGTCTTGTCGTCCTTGACCTTGGCGAAGGCGGCCTCGTTGATCTCGGGGTCCTTGCTGGGGATGAACGCCGCCATCCCGCCGATGGCGTGCGCGCCGCGCTTGTGGCAGGTGCGCACGAGCAGCTCGGTGTAGGCGCGCATGAACGGCACCGTCATCGTGACCGAGTTCCGGTCGGGCAGCAGGAACTCCTTGCCGCGGGTGCGGAAGCTCTTGATCACGCTGAACATGTAGTCCCAGCGGCCGGCGTTGAGGCCCGCGGAGTGCTCGCGGAGCTCGTAGAGGATCTCCTCCATCTCGAACGCGGCCGGGTAGGTCTCGATCAGCACGGTGGCGCGGATCGTCCCGCGCGGGATGCCGAGGAAGTCCTGGGCGAGGTTGAAGGCGTCGTTCCACAGCCGCGCCTCGCGGTGGGACTCCATCTTCGGCAGGTAGAAGTACGGGCCCATCCCGCGGTCGATCTGCTTCTGGCCGGACGTGACGAGGTACAGCGCGAAGTCGACGAGGCCGCCGGAGGTCTGCTGACCGTCGACGAGGATGTGCTTCTCGGGCAGGTGCCAGCCGCGCGGCCGGACCACGATCGTGGCGTGCTCGACGTCGTCGCGCAGCGCGTAGCTCTTGCCCTCGGGGCTGGTGAAGTCGATCGTGCCGTCGATCGCGTCGCGGAGGTTCAGCTGGCCGCCGATGACGTTCTCCCACAGCGGGGTGTTCGCGTCCTCGTGGTCGGCGAGCCAGACCTTCGCGCCCGAGTTGAGGGCGTTGATCGTCATCTTCCGGTCGGTGGGCCCGGTGATCTCGACCCGGCGGTCGACCAGGCCCGGGGCGGGCTCGGCGACCTTCCAGGAGTCGTCCTCGCGGATGCGCCTGGTCTCCTCGAGGAAGTCCAGGGTGCCGCCGGCGGCGAACTCCTCGATCCGCTTGCCGCGCTGGGCGAGGAGCTCGCGCCGACGGCCGTCGAGCTCGCGGTGCAGCAGGCCGACCAGCTCCAGCGCCCGCGGGCTCAGGATCTCGTCGAACCGATCGTTCATGGGGCCGGTGATCTCGATGCCCTCAGGCGTGTCCATGCGCGCTCCCTCGCTGCGAGTGGTGTCCCAGAACGGGATCGTTTCCATATCGTGGAATGCAAGTTCTGACTCATGGAACACTAGGGCCGCTTGGTGGGTGATCGCAATGGGTGTGCGTTCACTTTTTCGACAGCCCCACGGAACACCCGGGTAACCGAGGGACAGCAGCGCGGGGTCGCGCGGACAGGCGGAGAACACCTCCGCCGCCCTGTCGGGGGACGAGACCTCGGAGCCGACCGTCGTGCAGCGGGCGGCCGGTCCGCGCCCTACTGCGCCGGTCGGAGGTCGCCGAGGAAGACGGTCCGCCCGTGCGGCGCGCGGTGCGAGGTGAGGGTCAGCTCCACCGGCCGCTCGCTGCCGTCGCGACGGCGCACGGGTACGGCGACCGTGGCGCCGAGCAGCGGGGCCCGGCCGGTGAGGAAGTGCAGCGTGAAGCCGGCCAGGTGGGCCTGCCGGTAGCGGTCGGGGATGATCGCGACGAGGCGCAGGCCCACGAGCTCGCTGCGGTCGTCGTACCCGAGGATCTCCAGCGCCGGGTCGCTGACCGCCACGATCCGGTTGGCGTCGTCGGCCGCGACCACCGGGTCCGCGGAGCCGTCGACCGCGGCGGTGTCGAAGACGAGCGGGTGCCGCGCCTCCGGCGGCGCCTGGTCCGCCACCGAGAACGGCTCCGCCTCCCCGCCGGCGAGCTGGGTCCGCACCTGGGCGCAGATCCACCGGCGCAGCATCCGGACCTCGGGCTGCGTGGGCGCGGTCAGGAGGAGGCCGTCGTCCGCCATCAGCAGGGCCTGGTCGAGGGCGCGGTCGAGGGTCTCGAAGTGCGCCGCCGCTCCCCGCTGGACCGGCAGGGACACCAGGGGGCACGACACGTCCGGCTCCATCGCCGTGCTCATCACGGAGCCGGGGTCGTCACCGACGTCGGGACGCGGGACGTGCTCGCTCAGCACGGCCAGCGCCTCGCTGGCGTCGGCGTGCACCTGGATCGGGTCGGGGCCCTCGGCGGCCGCACCCGGCCCGCCCTCGGGGTCCAGGCTGGCGAGGAGGTACTCGCGCAGAAGCGACTCCGCGTGCTGGTGCCAGGCGTGGTGCAGCAGCAGCGGGAAGGCGAAGAGCTGGACCGCCTCGGTTCCGGGGGGCCGCGGCGCGCTGCCACCCGCCTGCTCCGGGGCGACGTCACCGGCCTGCTCGCCGTGGGAGTCGAGCTGGAACCAGACGGTCTTGCCGCGCTCCTGGGCGACCACGCCCCAGGTGTCGACCATCTCCTCGAGCAGCATCAGGCCCCGCCCGGTGCCGGCCGTGGGTGCGTAGCGGCGCGGTGCCGGTGCGTGCCGGCTGCCGTCGCGCACCTCGACGCGCACCCCGCCGCTGACGACCCGGACGGCGACGTCGATCGACGTTCCCGCGTGGACGAGGGCGTTGGTGACCACCTCGCTGACGGCGAGCTCCGCGGCGTCGCTCAGCTCCTCCCGGCCGGCCGCGGCGAGTCCCTGGCGCACCAGCATGCGCGCCCGCCGCACGCTGGACGGGTGCGGAGGCAGGCGCGTCACGAAGGAGTCGCGGCGGTCGTCCACGGTCACGTGCGGAGTCTAGGGTTCCGAGACCGGAAGCAGTCCCTCCGTCCGGGCATGTCGGACGAAACGGACATCTGCCTCAGCTGTTCGAGTAGACCGCCGGACCGCCGTCGCCCCCGTCCGCCGGTCCGCGGCCGGACCAGGTCCAGGCGTACGCCGGGTCCTCGGCGGCGAGCCCGCCCTCCCCGAGCTCCAGCGGGCGGAAGGTGTCGACCATGACCGCGAGCTCCTCGAAGCGCTCCACGCCGAGCGAGGCCTCGATCGCCGAGGGCTGCGGGCCGTGGGCGTAGCCGCCCGGGTGCAGCGAGATCGACCCGATGCCGATGCCCGACCCCTTGCGCGCCTCGTAGTCGCCGCCGACGTAGAACATCACCTCGTCGCTGTCGACGTTCGAGTGGTAGTACGGCACGGGCACCGAGAGCGGGTGGTAGTCGACCTTGCGCGGCACGAAGTTGCAGATCACGAAGTTGTGCCCCTCGAAGACCTGGTGCACCGGCGGCGGCTGGTGGATCCGCCCGGTGATCGGCTCGAAGTCCTCGACGTTGAACGTGTACGGGTAGAGGCAGCCGTCCCAGCCGACCACGTCGAACGGGTGCGTCGCGTAGACCATCCGCGTGCCCACCAGGCCGGCGGCGCCGTTCCCCCGGTGCTTGACGAGGACCTCGACGTCGGCGCCCTCCACGAGCAGCGGGTAGGCCGGCACGGTGAGGTCGCGCTCGCAGTACGGCGCGTGCTCGAGGAACTGGCCGTAGCGGGAGAGGTAGCGCTTCGGCGGCGCGATGTGGCTGTTCGCCTCGACGACGTACGCCCGCACCTCCCCCTCGGGCAGCCAGCGGTGCGTGGTCGCCCGCGGGATCACGACGTAGTCGCCGGTGCGGAAGGTCAGGGCGCCGAACACCGTCTCCACGACACCCTGCCCGGACTCGACGTACACGCACTCGTCGCCGACCGCGTTGCGGTAGTACGGCGACGGGGCGCCGGCGACCACGTAGGAGATCCGCACGTCGCCGTTGCCGAGCACGAGCCGACGGCCCTGGACCACGTCGAGGTCGCCGGCCGAACCGCCGAAGAGGGTGTGCAGCCTGAGGTGCCGCGGCTTGAGCGGGTGGTTGGGCGTCGTGGCGAGGTCGGGCAGCTCCCACACCCGGGAGTCGACGATCGCCGACGGGACGCCGCGGTGGTAGAGCAGGGAGGAGTCGGAGGAGAAGCCCTCCTCCCCCATCAGCTCCTCGTAGTGCAGGGCGCCGTCGTCGTCGCGGAACTGCACGTGCCGCTTGGCGGGGACGGTGCCGACCTGCTGGTAGTGAGCCATCGCGCGGTTCTCTCCGGGTTTCGATTAACGGACAGATGCGTCCGTTTCTGGATCGAGTCTGCGTTAGGGTGGGGAGGGTGTCAACCACCGCACCCACCCCCGCTCCCGGAGCCCGCCCGACGACCTGGGTCGACGGTGCCGCCGGCTCCCTGTTCGACCTCGACAACCTGCCGTACGGCGTCTTCTCGCTGCCGGACGAGGACCCCCGGGTCGGCGTCCGCGTCGGCGACTTCGTGCTCGACCTGGCACCGGCCGCGGCCGGCGACATGCTCGAGGCGGCGCACCTCTTCGAGGCCGGCACGCTGAACCCGTTCCTCGCCGCCGGTCCCCGCACCTGGGCGGACGTGCGGGCCTGGCTGGTGGAGATCCTCGGCAGCGAGTCCGAGCGCTCCCTCGTGGAGCCGGCCCTGGTGCCGCTGGCCGAGGTCGCCCTCCACCTGCCCTTCGAGGTCGCGGACTACGTGGACTTCTACTGCTCGCTGGACCACGCGAGCAACGTCGGGAGGATCTTCCGTCCCGACGCCGAGCCGCTGCTGCCGAACTGGCGGCACCTGCCCGTCGGCTACCACGGCCGGGCGGGCACGGTGGTGGTCTCGGGCACCGAAGTACGGCGCCCGCGCGGCCAGCGCAAGGCCCCCGACGCGGACACCCCGACCTACGGCCCCTCGACCCGGCTCGACATCGAGGCCGAGCTCGGCTTCGTGGTCGGCCGCCCGAGCGCGCTCGGCGAGCAGGTCCCCACCGGCGCGTTCGCCGAGCACGTGTTCGGCGTGGTCGGCCTCAACGACTGGTCCGCGCGCGACGTCCAGGCCTGGGAGTACGTGCCGCTCGGCCCGTTCCTGGGCAAGTCCTTCGCGACCTCGGTCTCCGCGTGGGTGACCCCGCTCGCCGCGCTCGAGCACGCCCGGGTCGACCTGCCGGGCCAGGACCCCGAGCCGTTGGAGTACCTCCGGGTCGGCGACCGCGCCGGCTACGACATCGCCGTCGAGGTGGAGCTCAACGGCGAGGTCGTCGCGACGCCGCCGTACTCCTCGATGTACTGGTCCCCCGCGCAGATGCTCGCCCACATGACCGTCAACGGCGCCTCCCTGCGCACCGGGGACCTGTTCGCGTCGGGCACGATCAGCGGGCCCGAACGCGGCCAGCGCGGCTCCCTGCTCGAGCTCTCCTGGGGCGGCCGCGAGCCGTTCACCGTGGCCGGTGCGGAGCGCACCTTCCTCGAGGACGGGGACGAGGTGGTGCTGCGCTACACCGCGCCCGGCGCCTATGGCCGGATCGGCCTGGGCGAGGTTCGCGGCACCGTCCTCCCGGCCGCGCGGTAGCGCTCCCCGGCGCCCGCGGCTACGCCCGGGTCTCCGGGTGGGTGCTCTCCCGCAGCGCGCGGTACGCGGCACGGACCTCGGCCCCGGCGGCCCGGTCGGTGGGGTCGGCGACCACGGCGGCGGAGCGTTCCCAGTGCGGCAGCCCGGGCCGCCCGTCGTGGGTGGCCAGCGCCCAGGCCGCCTGCCGGGCGGCGCCGAGCGCGACGTACTCCCCCGGCTCCGGCACCAGGACCGGGACCCCGAACAGGTCCGGCGCCACCTGCTGCACCGCGGCGGAGCGGGCTGCCCCGCCGATCATGAAGACCCGGTGCACGTCGAGGCCCTGCTCGCGGAGCACGTCGAGGCCGTCGGCGAGACCGCAGAGCATGCCCTCGACCGCGGCGCGCGCGAGGTTGCCCGGAGTGGCGTTGCCGCGGCGGATCCCGCCGAGCGTGCCGGCGGCGTGCGGCAGGTCGGGGGTCCGCTCGCCGTCGAGGTACGGCAGCAGGGTCAGCCCGCCGGCGCCGTGCCCGGCCTCGAGGGCGAGCCGCTCCACACCTGCCAGGTCGGTGCCGAGCATGCTCGCAGCGGCGCTGAGCACGCGCGCGGCGTTGAGGGTGCAGACCAGTGGCAGGAACCGTCCGGTGGCGTCCGCGAAGCCGGCGACCGTGCCGGTGGCGTCCGCGGTGGGTTCGGTGTGCACGCCGAACACGGTGCCGCTGGTGCCCAGCGAGACCACGACATCGCCGGCTTCCAGGCCGAGCCCGAGGCCGGCGGCCATGTTGTCGCCGGTGCCGGCGGAGACCAGCATCCCCGCGTCGGTGACCCCGGCGGGCTCGGCGGGGCCGAGGACGCGCGGGGTGCGCACCACCCGCCCGAAGGCCAGCTCGAGCAGGTCCTCGCGGTACTTCCCGGTGGCCGGGGACCAGTAGCCGGTGCCGGAGGCGTCGCCGCGGTCGGTCGACGTACGCCCGGGGGCCAGGCTGCCGTCGCCGAGGATCTTCGCGGTCAGCCAGTCGTGCGGGAGCACCACCTCGGCCACCCGGGCGGCGTGGTGCGGCTCGTGCTCGGCCAGCCAGCGGAGCTTGGTGACGGTGAAGCTGGCCACCGGCACCAGCCCGACCGCGTCGGCCCACGCCTCGGGGCCGCCGAGCTCGGCGACCAGGTCCCGACCCGCCTGCGCGGAGCGCACGTCGTTCCACAGCAGCGCCGGGCGTACGACGTCCCCGGCCTCGTCGAGCGCGACCATCCCGTGCTGCTGCCCGCCGACCCCGACCGCGGCCACCCCGTCGAGCAGCCCGCCCGCCGTGGCCTCGCGGTAGGCGTCCCACCAGCGGTCGGGATGCACCTCGGTGCCCTCGGGGTGCGCGGCGCGACCCTCGCGCAGCACCTCCCCCGTGGCCGCGTCGCACACGACGACCTTGGTCGACTGCGTCGAGGAGTCCACCCCCGCGACGAGGGTGCGGTCCTGCTGCCCTGACGGCATGGCCGGCTCCTTCCTGGTGCGCCCGGTGGCGGGCGTGTTCACGGTGTCGCTCCGGGGTCGGACCCGGGCCGGTCACGGGAAGACGATGCAGACCTTCCCGGTGGTTCCCCGGTCGGCGTGATCGTAGGCCGCCGCGGCGTCGGCGAGGCCGAACCGGTGGGTGACGATGTCCTCGGGGTGCACCTCCCACCGGGCCAGGTGGCCGAGCAGGTCCTCCATGTGCCCGATCGAGGTGACCCACGAGCCGTGCAGCGTGACCTGCTTGTGGATCAGCAGGTGCGACACGTCGAAGGAGACCTCACCGCCCTCGCCGACGAAGGCGCACCGGCCCCAGCGCGCGGTGTGGGACAGGGCGAGGTGCCGGGCCGCGGCGCTACCGGACGCGTCAAGCGTGGCGCTGAACCCCCGACCGTCGGTGAACCGGGTGAGCCGCTCGTCGGCGGCGCCGTCCGCGGGCAGTGCCTCGTCGACGAGCCCGAGCTCGACCGCGACGTCGAGCCGCTCCCGGACCACGTCGGTGCCGACGATCGGCCCCGCCCCCATCGCCCGGGCCAGCTGCGCGGCGGCCAGCCCCACCGGACCGAGCCCGGTCACCAGTAGGGTGTCCCGGCCGGAGACGTCGAGCTTGTGCAGCGCCTCGTAGGCCGTGCCGTACCCGCAGGACACGAGGGCGCCGTCGACGTACGACAGCTCCTCGGGCAGCAGCAGGCAGGTGCGCTCCTCGGCCAGGAGGTACTCCGCGTGCCCCCCGTCGCGCTGCCAGCCGTAGGCGGCGCGGGAGGGGTCGGTGCAGCCGATCAGGTAGCCGCGACGACACTCCTCGCACATCCCGCAGCCGGCGATGTGGTAGACCACGACCCGGTCGCCGGGGGTGAGCCGGTGGCAGCCCGGGCCGACCGCGACGACCTCGCCGCTGGGCTCGTGGCCGGCGACCACGCCCTGGTAGGCCTCGGGCCCGCGACCGAGGTGCTCGCGGTAGATCGCCCGGATGTCGCTGCCGCAGATCGAGGACGCCTTCATCGCCAGGAGCACCTGCCCGTGCCCGGGCTCGGGGACGTCGCGGGTGACGTGCTCCACGGTGCTGTTCCCGGGCAGCACCACGCTGCGCATCGTCGCGGTCACGCCGTCTCCCACCGCTCCAGCGTGGCGTGGGCGCCGTGGGCGTGCAGGGACTCCAGGGCCGCGAGGTACTCCGTGGTGAACCGCGCGTCCTCGGCGAGGTCCCCGAACAGGTCCCGGTCACGGAGGAACGCCAGCGGGTCCTCGCGCTGCTGCGCGGCCCGGGCCGTCACCGCGTCGCGGCGCCGGTCGACCACGTCGATCGGCTCGCCCTCCTCGTCGACGCCCTCGGCGTAGCGCGCCCAGCTGGCGACCACGAGCGCCGACCGGCGGATCTCACCGCCGGTCGCGAGCTGGTGACGCACCACCGGCAGCAGCCACTTCGGGATCCGGTCCGAGCTCTCCGCGCACAGCCGGGCGAGGGTGTCGCGGATCTCGGCGTTGGCGAACCGCTCGACGAGCTGCCTCTTGTACGCGTCGAGGTCCACCCCCGGCACCGGCGCCAGGGACGGCGTCCCCTCCTCGTCCATGTAGCCGAGCAGGAACCCCGTGAACAGCGGGTCGGCGCACACCTCGTGCGCGTACCGGTAGCCGCTGAGGTAGCCGAGGTAGCACATCGCCTGGTGGCTGGCGTTGAGCAGCCGGAGCTTCATCAGCTCGTAGGGCTCGACGTCCGGCACGACCTGCACGCCGACCTCCTCCCACGGCGGACGGCCGTGCGGGAACCGGTCCTCGAGCACCCATTGGGTGAACGGCTCGCACACCACCGGCCAGCCGTCCTGGACGTCGAACTGCTCCGCGAGCAGCGCCCGGTCGGCGTCGGTGGTCACCGGGGTGATCCGGTCGACCATCGAGCTCGGGAAGACCACGTGCTCCTCGAGCCAGTCCGCGAGCCCGGGGTCCTTGAGCCGGGCGAAGGCGCCGATCATCTTGTGCGCGACCTCGCCGTTGCCCTGGATGTTGTCGCACGACATCACCACGAACGGGTCGGTCCCTGCGTCCCGCCGCCGGGCGAGCGCCTCGGTGACGAAGCCGAACGTGGTGCTCGGCAGCGCGCCGGGCCGCAGGTCGGCCTGGATGTGGGGGTCGTCGGCGTCGAACTCCCCGGTGACCTGGTTGACGTGGTAGCCGCCCTCGGTGATGGTCAGCGACACGATCCGGGTGGCCGGGTCGACGAGCCGCCGCAGCACGGCCTCGGGGTCGTCGGGCGCGAAGAGGTACTCGACGAGCGAACCGACCACCCGCGGCTCGAGCCTCCCGTCGGGGTGCTTGACCACCAGCGTGTAGAGGCAGTCCTGGGCGCTCATCACCTCGTGCATGCGCCTGTCCTGCGGCAGCACCCCCACCCCGGTGATGCCCCAGTCCATCGCCGTGCCCCGGTTCATCAGCGCGTCGACGTACATCGCCTGGTGCGCGCGGTGGAAGCCGCCGACCCCGAAGTGCACGATCCCGGTGCGCACGCGGTCGCGGTCGTACGACGGCACGGGGAGGTCCGCGCCGATCTCGGCCAGTGTCTTCGTCTCGAGGTTCCTCATGAGCATCTCCGTGCTGGTGAACGGGGCGTCAGGCCCCGGGCCGGACGACGGGCTTGATGGCGTGCGGGTCGGTCCTGGCGACCGTCAGCGCCTCGCGGACCTGGTCGAGGCCGTAGTGGCCGGTGACCAGGCGGTCGAGCTGGACCCGGCCGGAGGCGGCGAGCGCGATCGCCGCGGGCCAGGTGTGGGCGTAGCGGAAGGTGCCGGTGACGGTGAGCTCGTACTCCTGGACCCGACTCGCCGGCAGCGCGAGCTCGTCGCCGCCCATGCCGACCAGGACCACCCGGCCCGCGCGGGCGACGGTGCGGATCGCCTCCACCGTGGCCACCGGGTGGCCCGAGCACTCGAGCAGCACGTCCGGCTCGACCCCGGCCTCGGCCAGGCGGGTGCTGCCCACGTCGACGGTGCCGGTGGCACCCAGCTCCCGGGCGAGGGCGAGCCGGTGCGGGTTCACGTCGGTGACGGTCACCTCGGCGGCACCGAGGGCGAGGGCGGCCTGGGCGGCGACCAGGCCGACCGGGCCGGCCCCGGTCACGAGCACCCGGGACCCCGCGCTCACCCCGCCCTGGCGGCACGCCCACAGTCCGACCGAGAGCGGCTCGAGCAGCGCGGCCGCGTCGTCGCTCAGCGAGTCCGGCACCGGGTGGGCGAACAGCTCGTGCGAGGTGACCATCTCGGCGAAGGCTCCGTCGTACGGCGGGGTCGCGAAGAACCGCATCCCCTCGCAGAGGTTGTACCGGCCGGCCAGGCACTGGGCGCAGGAGAAGTCGGGGACGCCCGGCTCGAGCGAGACCCGCTGCCCGACCGACAGCCGGGTCACCGCCGCACCGACGTCCACCACCACCCCGGAGGGCTCGTGCCCGAGCACCAGCGGCGAGTCGACGGTGTAGCTGCCGATCCGGCCGTGCTCGAAGTAGTGGACGTCGGAGCCGCAGACCCCCACGGACGCCACCCGCACGAGCACCTCGTGCGGTCCGGGGGCCGGGTCCGGCCGCTCCTCGACCAGCAGGTCCCCGGCTCCGCGCAGCACGCTGACACGCATGGATCCCTCCTTCCGCGCCGGCCGGTGAGGGCCGGCGCGCTCGAGCCGTGCGGGCTACTTGACCGCACCCAGGGACAGACCCCGGACGAGCTTGTCCTGGGCGGCGAAGCCGGCGATCAGCACCGGGAGGGAGACCAGGGTCGCGGCGGCGCACAGCTTCGCCAGGAACAGTCCCTGGCTGGAGATGAAGCCGACCAGGAAGATCGGCGCCGTCGCGGCGCGCACCGCGGTCAGGTTCACCGCGAACATGAACTCGTTCCAGCTGAAGATGAAGCAGATCAGGGCGGTGGCCGCGAGGCCCGGCGCGGCCACCGGCGCGACGATGCTCACCAGGGTCCGGAGCAGCCCGGCACCGTCGACCTCGGCGGCCTCGAGGATCTCCTTGGGGACCTCCGCGAGGAAGGACTGCATCATCCACACCGCGATCGGCAGGTTCATCGACGTGTAGAGGACGACCAGCGTGAACACGTTGTCGAGCATCCCGATGTCCTTGACGATCAGGTAGATCGGCAGCAGCGCGGCGATCGGCGGCAGGAACTTCGTGGACAGGAAGAAGAACATCACGTCGGTCCACTTCTCGACCGGCTTGATCGACAGCGCGTAGGCCGCCGGGACCGCGAGCAGCAGCACCAGCAGCGTGGAGATGATGCTCGCGGTCGCGGAGTTGATCAGGTACGGCGTCACGCCGCGGTCGAAGAGCGCCGCGTAGTTGTCCATCGAGACCGGCGCGAAGACCGACGGTGGGTTGGTCGCGGCGTCGGACTCGTTGTGGAGTGAGGTGAGCACCATCCACGCGACCGGGGCGAAGAACACCAGGGTCAGGACCCAGGCGCCGATCGCCCACAGCACTCCGGCGGAGGCTGCGGTGTCGTCCTTGGCCTTGCGCCGGCGACGCCGGGTCGCGGGCGGCTGGGTCGTCGACGAGCGGTTCTCGAGTACGGCGGTCATCGGGAGACCTCCTCCTTGAACAGTGACGAGATCACGCGCAGCGCGAAGGTGGCCACGATGATGGTGCCGATCACGACCACGACACCGGCCGCGGCCGCCTCGCCGTACTCGTACTTGCGGAACATGGTCAGGTAGATCTCGTAGGGCAGGTTGGTGGTCGCCGCCCCCGGGCCGCCCTGGGTGATGGTGAAGATCGCGTCGAAGGTCTGCACGACGTAGATGGAGCCGAGGAGCGCCGACAGCTCGATGTACTGGCGCAGGTGCGGCAGCGTGATGAACCGGAAGGTCTGGAAGCTGCCGGCCCGGTCGATGCGGGCGGCCTCCAGGACGTCACCGGGCTGGGACTGCAGGCCGGCGAGCAGGATCAGCATCATGAACGGCGTCCACTGCCACACCAGCGCGGCGATCACCGCCGGCATCGGGAAGGACGACACCCAGTCGATGGTCGGCCCCTGCTCGGCTCCGAAAAGCTGCCAGATCCAGTTCAGGACTCCGTTGAACAGGCCGTAGTCCGGGTTGTACAGCGCGTGCTTCCAGATCAGCGCCGAGGCCACGGGCATCACCAGGAACGGCGCGATCAGCAGGGTGCGCGCCAGGCCCCGTCCGGGGAACTTCTTGTCGAGCAGGATCGCCAGGGCCAGCCCGAGCAGCAGGCTGAAGACCACCACCGAGACGGTCAGCGTGATCGTGTTGACCACCGCGGTGCGCAGCCGCGCGTCGGTGAAGACCGTGACGTAGTTGTCCAGGCCGGCGAAGGACTCGTAGTAGCCGAGCCCGAGGAAGCTCTTGTCGCCGGGCTGGAGGACGTTCCAGTTCAGCGTGGAGATCGCGATCGTCACCAGGAACGGGATCTGGGTGATGATGATCGTGAAGATCAGGGCGGGGAGCAGGGGCCCCCTCAGCCGCCACTTCTCCTTCGCGGAGCGTGGCTCCTGCTGGCGTACAGCCGGCTCGGTGTCCGGCGCGAGTGCAGTCATGGTTCCTCCAGGTACGGCACGACGCCGGCGACGACGTGCCCGGGGACCGGGGTGGCCACCCTGCGGAGGCCACCCCGGCGAGGTTGCTAGTTGGCGTACTCCGACGCCACTTCCTCTGCGAGCTGCTGCCCCTTGTCGAGGGCCTCGTCGACCGTGCCCCGGCCGGTCATGGCCGCGGCGATGTCCTGGGAGACCTTGGTGCCGAGGTCCTGGAACTCCGGGATCGCGACGAACTGAACGCCGACCGTGGGACGCGGCTGCACACCGGGGTCGGTGGGCTTCGCCTCCTGGATCGACTTCAACGTCATCTCGCCGAAGGCCTCAGCGGCCTTCTTGTACTCCGGGATCTCGTAGGTGCTCTCCCGCTTGCCCGCGGGGACCCGGGCCCAGCCGAGCTCCTTGCCGACGAGCTCCTCGTACTCCTTGCTCGAGGCCCACAGCATGAACTTGGCGGCCGCGTCGGCGTTCTGCGTGGTCTTCGGCATCGCCCAGGCCCAGGCCCACAGCCAGCCCGAGCTCTCGGTCTCCTTGACCGGCGCGAAGACGTAGCCGACCTTGCCCGCGACCTTGCTGACCTCGGGGTCCTCCAGCGACCCGGCGGCGGAGGTGGCGTCGTACCACATCGCCACCTTGCCCTGGCTCATCGCGTTGAGGCACTCGGTGAAGCCCGCCTGGGCAGCGCCCGGCTCGCCGTGCGCCCGGACCAGGTCGACGTAGAAGTTGGTCGCCTCCTTGAACTCGGGGGCGTTCACCTGCGCCTGCCAGTCCTCGGTGAACCAGGTGCCACCGAAGGTGTTGACCACCGTGGTGAGCGGCGCGAACATCTCGCCCCAGCCGGGGAGGCCGCGCAGGCAGATCCCCTTCATGCCCGGCTCGGCCCCGTCGACCTTGGCCGCGATGTCGGCGACCTCGTCCCAGGTGGGCCGCTCGGGCATCGTGATGCCCTCCTTCTTCAAGACGTCCTCGCGGTACATCAGGAAGGACGACTCGCCGTAGAACGGCAATCCGTAGAGGGTGCCGTCCTCGCTGGACAGGGACTGCACGATCGGGTCGAGCAGGTCGTCCTTGTCGAAGGACTTGTCGGCGTCGGCGTAGGAGTCGAGCTCGTGCAGCCAGTCGTTCTCCGACCAGATCGGGACCTCGTAGGCGCCGATGGTCGCCACGTCGTACTGGCCGGCCTGCGTCGCGATGTCCTGGGTCACCTTGTCGCGCAGCTCGTTCTCGGGAAGGATCGTGTAGTTGACCTGGATCCCGGTGTCCTTGGTGAAGGTGTCCTCGGTCAGCTTCTCGATGTCGACCATCTGCGGGTTGCCGACCATCAGCACGTTGATGGAGTCGCCTTCCCCGCCACCCTCGCCGCCGCCCCCTCCGCCGCCGGCGCCGGCACAGCCGGACATCGCCAGGGCGGCGACGACCGGGAACGCCAGCGCGAGGGTGGCCCTCTGCCTCGTTTTCTTCACCACTGCTACCTCCGATTCAGTGCCGGGCCGGGGCCCGACGTGGACTGACGTTCTCCGGGCGGACCTCTAGGCCCGGATGACCTGGGGGCCGAGCACCGCGAACCTGTGTGCCTCGCCGGCGCTGAGACCTGTGTCCGTCACCAGCGCCTCGAAGTCCGCGACCTGCGCGAACCTGCAGAAGCTGGAGACGCCGAACTTGGTGTGCAGCCCGACGAAGACCTTCCGTCGGGCGCGTGCGACCACCTGGCTCTTCACCGCGGCGACGGCGGGGTCCGGGGTGGTCAGGCCGTGCTCGCGCGAGATCCCGTTGGCGCCGAGGTAGGCAAGGTCGATGACCAGCTCGCCGAGCATCTGGGTGGCCCAGTGGTCCACGGTCGCCATCGTCCGGCCGCGCAGCCGCCCTCCGAGCAGCAGCACGGTGACCGACGGCGACTCGGCGAGCGCCGTGGCCGCGAGCAGGGACGAGGTGACCACGGTGAGCCGGACCTCCGGTGGGAGCGCCTCCGCGACGAACTGCGGGGTGACCCCCTCGTCGATGTAGACCGTCTCCGCGCCGTGCAGGCGCTCCGCCGCCGCGGCCCCGATCCGGCGCTTCTCGGCGATCAGGGAGGAGGACCGGTGGGCGATGTTGGTCTCGAAGCCTGCGCTCTCGACGGGGTAGGCGCCGCCGTGCACCCGCTGCAGGACGCCCCGGTCCACGAGCTGGCGCAGGTCACGCCGTACCGTCTCGGCCGCCACCCCCAGGTCCACCGCGAGCTTGCCGACGTCGACCCGCCCGTCCGCACGGGCTCGGAGCAGGATCTGGTCCTGACGCTCGGCAGCTTCCACGACTCGACTCCCCTCGACACGACCAGGTCTCCCGGTCGTTCCGGTGTGACAGGCGCCACTAGTCACTCTGGCGCAGGGCAAGGACTCAGGCGAGCCCGAGTGGCCTCGTACGGACGCCTGAGTGGCGCCCGGTTCACGGCCATTCTCGGCTCGTTCAGCCGGGCATGACCAGGTTCGCGTGCCCGTATGGGCGCAATCGGAGCCCGAGTGGTGCCCGAGTGGGCGTGAGGCCGGACACCTCAGCTGCCGCAGACGTCACCCGACGGGGAGGCCGAACGCGTCGCCGAGCGACGTCGCCGTCCGGGCGTTCCCGAGGTACGGCGCCCCCGCCACGTCCTCGAGGAAGCGGGTCAGCGCGTAGTGGTCGAGCGGCTCGCTGACCACCTTCCCCCGCAGCGAGGGATGGGCGACCACGGTGAGCACCAGGTTGTCCCGTGACATGTCGTCCTCGTCGGCGGTGAGCACGACCGCGAGACGGCCGGACCGCCAGTCGGGGCCGGCCATGATCTTCTCCATCCACCCCCGGAACCACGCGTCGGCCACCGCGAGGTCGCAGTCGTGCGCGTCGTGGCACTTGTTGGGCACCACCAGGCCGACGTTCGGCAGCGCCTGCTCCGCGATCGCGTCCGCGAGCTCGCCCACCGGCACGTCGTGCTTCTCGCACCCGGCCCGCTCGTCCACGAAGTACGCCCACGGGTTGTGGCGGACCGCGTACGCGTCGCCGCCGTCCTCCAGCGCGCAGCTCTCCGGCATCCCGTCGGCGTAGACGGCGGCGGTCCTCCCGTGGGCGAGGGCCTGCCCGAAGACGGAGGGGCCACGCAGCGGGTGGGCGGCCGGCGGGTCGTCGTCGGTGACGCCGTACTGTCGGCCACCGACGATCGCGAGGTAGTTCGGCAGCGACGGGTGGGCCAGGGCGTAGTAGTGGTCGGCGTACCCGAACCGCGTCGCCAGCCGGTACGTGTAGGGCATCTGCGCGCGCATCTGGTCGAGGGTGTGGTTCTCCTCGACGAACACCAGCACCTTGGTCACCGAGCCCTGCGCGGGCCGGGTGGTGGGGCGCGGGCCGGGTGCGGTGGGGGTCGTGGCGCCGCACGCGCCGAGCAGTGCGAGGACGAGGCCCGCGACCAGCCCTGCGGCCGGCAGCCGGAGCCGCCCGGCGCCGTACCGCCGGGACCGGTCGAGACCAGCAGGTCCCGTCGACCTGCCCTCCCGCGCCCTCGCTACCCGCACACCCGCCAGTGTGGCAGCGTGGTCCCGAGGGACACCGCCCGCGCGACCGGTGAGGGGGACAGCGTTTAGCGCGGCCCGCGCGCGGTACCTCTTCCTTTACGACCGGAAACAGGGAGGGCCCATGCCGAACCAGGACAGGTACGACGTCCGCGCTCAGATGCTCGAGACGCTGATGCAGAAGCTGCAGGCGGACCAGTACCCCTCGTCGACGATGCTCGACATGATCGAGGAGCTGCTCACCCCCGACGACGTGCCGGCCTACGTCGAGGAGCTGCTCGGCCGGGTCCGCTCCGACGAGTTCCCGAGCATCCCGATGCTGAACCGGGTGAAGAACCTGACCTGACGCACCGCGGCGTGACCTCCTCGTGGCGCCTACGATCGACGCGACCTTCGACGCCACGAGGAGTGCCATGCCAGACCGTGGCCCGGTCGAGATCCCGGAGTCCGTCGTCGTCCGGCTCGACCAGGACATCGCCCAGCTCACCCCGGTGACGATCTCCCGCGTCCTCGACGAGCTGGACTCCTACGCCACCGTCGACCCCGCGGACCTCGAGGTGTCGGTCCGCCGGAACCTCACGATCGCGGTCCGCGCCCTCCGGTCCGGCCGGCCTCCTGTGGCCGGCGAGCTGGCCGAGGCCGAGCAGACCACCCGGGAGCGGTTCGCCCATGGCATCCCGGTGGAGGAGATCATCCGTGCCTTCCGGGTCTCGATCGGACTGATCCAGGAGCGGTTCGTGGAGATCTGCTTCGAGGAGGGCATACCCACCGACACGGCGCTGGCCGGCTCCCGGCTGCTGTGGGTGGTCGGTGACGCGTTCACCACCCGCGTGATCACCGCCTACCACGCGTTCGACCTCGACAGCGCCCTCCAGGACGCCCAGCGCCGCACCGACTACGTCCGCGCGATGCTGCGGGGGCGTCTCGGAGTCGCCGAGTCGGCGTCCGACCTCGCCACGTACCGGCTGGACCCCGAGGGGCCGTACGCCGCAGTCCGCTGCCTGGTCGAGCCCGGGACGGCGGAGCGGGTGCGGCGCGAGCTCGAGCGCAGCGGCAGCCTGCCCGACCGCTCCGCCCTCGTCGCCGTGGACGGCGGCGAGTGCGTGGGGATCGTGGCGAGGCGGCCCACCGACGACGGCGCCCACGTGGTCGGGATCGGGCCGTTCGGCTCGCTGCGCGACGTGGCGGCGTCGTTCCGCACCGCGAGCCAGGCGTGCGAGGTGGCGCACCGGCTGCACCCCAGTGGCGTCTTCGGGCTCGAGGACCTGACCTGGCGGCTCGCCGCGGCCACCGCTCCCGAGGTGACCCGGTTCCTCCGCGACCGGTACCTCACGCCGCTGCGCGCCGCGGGGGACTTCGGCGCCGTCCTGGAGGAGACCCTGCGCGCGTACCTCGCCCACGGCCAGAGCATCACCCGTACCGCCGAGGCGCTCGTGCTGCACCCCAACACGCTCCGCTACCGGCTGCGACGGTTCGCCGACCTCACCGGCAGGACGCTGGAGTCCACCGAGGTGGTCGCCGAGCTGCTGTGGGCACTCGAGGTCGGTGACGTGGACACCGGCCCCGTTCCGCTGTAGGAACCTCCAACGAGATCAGGCACAGCGTTGGTGGTTCAGCCGTCGACGGTAATGCGGGTCACACTGCATGGTTGTGGGCAACCCCAGCGCAGGGCGTCTGCGCCCGTGCCACCGAGGCATTGCCGGGGACCGGCAACCGGGCCACCGGCAAGGCCCGCTCCTCCCGAGAGTGTGATCCCACATGTCCGCTGTGCAAGAAACCGTCGCGCCCACCGTCACCCACCGCGGCCGGCAGCTCGTCGCCGCGACGGTCGGCCAGATCGTCGAGTGGTTCGACTGGTACGCCTACTCGATCCTCGCGGTCTACTTCGCGGGGCAGTTCTTCCCCGCGAGCGACGCCTCGAGCATGGTGCCCCTGCTGTCTGCCCTGGCCGTGTTCGCCGCGGGCTTCCTGATGCGCCCGGTGGGCGGGCTCGTCATGGGCGCGGTCGCCGACCGGCGTGGGCGCAAGGCCGCCCTCACCCTGTCCATCACAATGATGGGCGCCGCGAACCTGACGATCGGGCTCTCCCCGACGTACGCCCAGGTCGGCCTGCTGGCCCCGCTCCTCCTCGTCGTCGCGCGGCTGGTGCAGGGCCTGTCAACCGGCGGTGAGCTCGGCGCCGCCTCGGTCTTCCTGGTGGAGTCCGCACCGGCCAACCGGCGCGGACTGTTCTCCAGCTTCATCTACATCGGCGCGATGACCGGCAACCTGGCCGCGATCGGTACCGCCGCGGCGCTCGCCTCCTCGCTCAGCGACGAGGCGATGAGCTCGTGGGGCTGGCGCGTGCCGTTCCTCATGGGCGCGCTGGCCGGGGCGGTGGGCCTGTGGATCCGCCGTCACGCCCAGGAGACCTCGACGGTGGCCGAGGACATCCGCAGCGGCCGCGTGCGCCGTCCCAGCCCGTTCGAGTTCCTCAAGGCCCACCCGCGGGAGAGCCTGCAGGTCATCGGGATCACCATGGCACCCGCGGTGCTGTTCTACGTGTGGGCCGTCTTCCTGCCGACGTACGCCGCGATCAGCGTCGGCTTCGACAAGACCCAGGCCCTCGTCGTCTCCTCGGTCTCCCTGGTGTTCTTCACCCTGCTCCAGCCGATCACCGGCACCATCTCCGACAAGGTGGGCCGCAAGCCCACGCTGATCGTCTTCGCGCTCGGCTTCGTGGTCGGCACCGTGCCGATGCTGAACGGGCTCAGCTCCAGCGTCTGGAGCCTGCTGCTGATCCAGTGCATCGGCCTCGCCCTGCTGTCGGGGTGGTCCTCGGTGTCCGCCGCGGTGATGTCGGAGCTGTTCCCCGCCCGCGTCCGGGCGACCGGCATCGGCCTGCCCTACAACATCGCGATGGCGGTCTTCGGCGGCACCGGACCCTACATCGCGACCTGGCTGCAGAGCTCGGGCCACGGCGCCCTCTTCGGCTGGTACCTCGTGGCCTGCGCCGCCGTGTCCCTGCTGACCTACCTCAGCCTCCGCGAGACCCACGGCGAGCCCCTCCCCCGTTAGACCGCTCCCGCGCCCCGACCGAACCACGGAAGGAATCCCATGAACGCCCCTGAACAGGCCCGCCCCGACGACCTCGCCGGCAAGGTCGCCATCATCGCCGGCGCCGGCTCCCGCGCCTCGGGCATCGGCAACGGCCGTGCGGCCGCCGTCCTGCTCGCCCAGTCCGGCATGAAGGTCGCGCTCGTCGACTCGGTCGCCGAGAACATGACCGAGACCCGCGAGCTGGTCGAAGGTGCCGGCGGCGAGTGCCTCGTGCTGCCCGCGGACGTGTCCCGGGTAGAGGACTGCGAGGCGGTCGTCGCGGCGGTGGTCGACGCGTGGGGCGGTGTGGACGTGCTGTTCAACAACGTCGGGATCGTCGGCCCCAGCGGCTCGGTCGTCGACGTGGACCTGGACGCCTGGGACCGCTGCTTCGACATCAACGTCACCTCGATGGTGCTGATGTCCCGCTTCGTCATCCCACACATGCGGAAGCGGGGCGGCGGGTCGATCATCAACACCTCGTCGATCGCCGGCGTCCTCGGCGCGCACCCCTCGGTCATCTACAGCGCCACCAAGGGTGCCGTCACCAACCTCACCCGTGCGATGGCCGCGATGCACGGCCCCGAGGGGATCCGGGTCAACGCCCTGGTGCCGGGCTTCCTGCACACGCCGATGGTCCACTCCCAGGGGCTGAGCGAGGAGGACCGCGTCCGGCGCCGCAACGTCGCCCCGGTCGGCGCCGGCGGGGTCGAGGGCAGCGGGTGGGACGTCGGCGAGCTGGTCCGGTTCCTGGCCAGTGACCGGGCGCGGTTCATCAGCGGGACGAACATCCCCGTCGACGGCGGGCTGGCCGCCGTGATCCCGATGACCGACTCGATGAGCGTCACCGCTCCGGTCGACGGGAGCTGACCCGTGGAACGCCGTGCCGACATGATCGGCTGGTCGCACACCCCGTTCGGCCGTCTGACCGGTGAGACGGTGGAGTCCCTGGTCACCACCGTCGCGCGTGACGCGATCGCTCACGCCGGCCTCGCGCCGGCCGACGTCGACGAGATCGTGCTGGGCCACTACAACGGGGGGCTCAGCCCGCTCACCTTCTCCTCCTCGCTGGTCCTGCAGGCCGACGACGACCTCCGGTTCACGCCGGCCACCCGCGTCGAGAACGCCTGCGCCACCGGGTCGGCCGCCGTGCTCCAGGGCGTGCGCGCCATCGCGGCGGGAGACGCCCGGACCGTGCTCGTCGTCGGTGTCGAGAAGATGACCGACGGCGACCCGCGCACCGCGGGGCGGGCGCTGCTCGGGGCGGACTACGACCGCGCCGGGTCCGACTCACCGGTCGGCTTCGCCGAGATCTTCGCGCGCATCGCCGAGGCCTACTTCGCCCGGTACGGCGACCACGGAACCGTGCTCGCCGAAATCGCCGCGAAGAACCACCGGCACGGCGTGCACAACCCGTTCGCACAGCTCCGCAAGGACCTCGGCGTCGAGTTCTGCGACACCGTCTCCGACCGCAACCCCGTGGTGGCCGGCCCGCTCCGGCGCACCGACTGCTCCCCGATCTCCGACGGGGCGGCCGCCCTCGTGCTGACCCGCGCGGGCGCGGCTCCGGCGGAGGCACCGGCCGTCGCGGTCCGGGCGATCGCCCAGCGCAACGACTACCTGCCGCTGTCGCGGCGCGACCCCGTCGTGTTCGAGGCCGGCCGCCGGGCCTGGCAGAGCGCGCTGGCCACCGCCGGGGCCACCGTGTGGGACCTCGACCTGCTCGAGATCCACGACTGCTTCACGATCGCCGAGCTCATCGAGTACGAGATGCTCGGGCTGTGCGCCCCCGGCGAGGGGCGGGTCGTGGTCGAGGAGGGCTGGGCGCACCGGGACGGGAAGCTGCCGGTGAACCCGTCCGGCGGCCTGAAGTCGAAGGGCCACCCGATCGGCGCCACCGGCGTGTCCCAGCACGTCCTCGCCGCGATGCAGCTCACCGGGGCCGCGGGCGCGATGCAGGTCCCCGATGCCACCCGGGCCGGCGTCTTCAACATGGGCGGCACCGCCGTCGCCAACTACGCGAGCATCCTGGAACGGCTGCGATGAACGACCTCCCCCTGACCCTGCAGACCCTCATGGCCGGGGCCCTGGCCAAGCACGCCGCGCGCCCCGCGGTCGTCGTGGACGGGACCGCCTGGACCTACGGCGACCTCGACCGGGCGGCCAACCGGCTTGCCCACGCCCTGCTCGCCCTCGGTGTCGCACCGGGGACGCCGGTGGCGCTGATGATGTCCAACTGCGCCGAGTACGTGGTCGCCGACCTCGCGGTCGTCAAGCTCGGCGCAGCGAAGGTGCCGCTCAACGACATGCTCTCGCCCGGCGAGGCCACCTACATCCTCCGCGACAGCGGGGCCGTCGTCGCCGTGGCGTCCAGCTCGCAGCTCGACGTCGCGATGTCCTGTCTGCGCGCGGGAGAGGCACTGCGCACGGTGGTCGCGCTCGACGCCGAC
Source organism: Nocardioides jiangsuensis (assembly GCF_019679455.1). GTDB lineage: Bacteria > Actinomycetota > Actinomycetes > Propionibacteriales > Nocardioidaceae > Nocardioides_C > Nocardioides_C jiangsuensis. The sequence goes on along the minus strand of NZ_JAIEZQ010000001.1, from coordinate 1,549,293 downwards.
GAGGCGCCACCTCCGGACGCCCTGCCGTGGTCCACCGCCCTGGCCGGACGGTCGGAAGACCCGCCCGCGGTCGAGGTCTCCGCGACCGACGTGGGGCTGATGCTCTACACGGGCGGGACGACGGGACGTCCCAAGGGCGTCGTACACCTGCAGCAGCAGCTCGCGCTGAACCTGCTCGCGCACCGCATCGAGACCGAGATCCGCTCCGAGGAGCGGTTGCTGCTCTCCTCGCCGCTGCCGCACAGCGCGGGCTTCCTGCTCCAGACGGCGTTGCTGGCCGGGGCGGTCAGCCACGTGGAGCGGGGCTTCGACGCCACCGCGGTGCTGCGCGCGGTGACCGAGGAGGGGGTGAGCTTCCTGTTCATGGTGCCGACGATGATCTACCGCCTGCTGGACCGGGCCGCCGAGGGAGCTTGGGACCTGTCGTCGCTGCGCACGATCCTGTACGGCGCCGCGCCGATGTCGCCGGAGAGGCTCGCGGAGGGGCTCGACCGGTTCGGTCCCGTCTTCATGCAGCTCTACGGTCAGTCGGAGGCGCCCAACTTCATCACGAGGCTCACCCGCGAGGCGCACGTCACCGACGAGCAGCACCGGCACCGGCTGCGCAGCTGCGGCCAGCCCACTGCGATGGCCGAGGTCCGCATCGTCGACGAGGACGGCCGGGACTGCCCGGCCGGCGCCGAGGGCGAGGTCGTCGCGCGTACCGCCTACACGATGAGCGGCTACCACGGCCTGCCCGAGGCGACCGCCCGCACGCTCCAGGACGGCTGGCTGCGCACCGGTGACATCGGCTACCTCGACGAGGAGCGCTACCTCTACCTGCTGGACCGCAAGAACGACATGATCATCACCGGCGGGATGAACGTCTACTGCAGCGAGGTCGAGGCCGCCCTCCGTGAGGTCGAGGGCGTCGCGCAGGCCGCCGTCGTCGGCGTACCTCATCCCGACTGGGGCGAGGCGGTCGTGGCGTTCGTGGTCGCCTCCGAGGGCGTGACGCTCGACGAGACCGAGGTGACGCGTCAGTGCCGCGGCTCGCTGTCGGCGTACAAGCGACCCAAGGCCGTCCACCAGGTCGACCAGCTGCCGCTCACCGTCTACGGCAAGGTCGACAAGAAGGCTCTCCGGGAGGCGTGGCAGGCCATGGCCGGCTGACCCGTTCGCGCGTCGCCGGGGGTCAGGTCGGGCCATCCGTCCGCCCGGCATCGAGGCTCCCCCTGAGCCATTCCGGTGAGGCCCTCCCGGACGATCCAATGGGGAGGCATGGGGCTGCGGGTTGCGTCGGGTCGTCCGGCAGCGACGCCGGTGTCGCCGATGCACGAGGGGGCCGCGCTGTCATGGGGATGTTCGGGTCGTCACCTCCCCGACCACGGTCAGGGGACGACCTCCTGCCGCGCCTCTCCGTCCGGGGGAAGTTCCTCTTCGACGGGGAGGACAAGTTCTATGCCCGGGGCGTGACCTACGGAACCTTCAGGCCGCGCGACGAGGGCTGCGAGTTCCCCCTGCCGGAGGTGGTCGAGGCGGACTTCGCCGCGATCGCCGCGCACGGGATGAACGCGGTCCGGACCTACGTCGTCCCGCCCCGGTGGGTGCTCGACAGCGCCGCCGCCCACGGCCTGCGGGTGATGGTCGGTCTGCCGTGGGAGCAGCACGTGACCTTCCTGGACGACCGGGCCCGCGCTCGCGCGATCGAGGACCGGGTGCGCGACATGGTCCGGACGTGCGCCGGCCATCCCGCGATCCTCTGCTACACGGTCGGCAACGAGATCCCCGCCTCGATCGTGCGCTGGCACGGCCGCCGCCCGGTCGAGCGGTTCCTGGAGCGGCTCTACGTGGCGACGAAGGAGGAGGACCCGGGTGGCCTCGTCACCTACGTCAACTTCCCCACCACGGAGTACCTGGAGCTGCCGTTCCTCGACCTGGCCACGTTCAACGTCTACCTCGAGGACCGGCAGCCGTTGGAGGCCTACCTCGCGCGGCTGCAGAACCTCGCCGGTGACTCCCCCCTGGTCATGGCCGAGATCGGGCTCGACAGCCGCCGTCACGGCCTCGACGAGCAGGCCCGCGTGCTGCGCTGGCAGGTCGAGACCGCGGCGGATGCGGGCTGCGCCGGCGCCTTCGTCTTCGGCTGGACCGACGAGTGGCACCGCGGCGGTCACGACATCGAGGACTGGGACTTCGGCCTGACGACGCGCGACCGGCGACCGAAGCCCGCGCTGGCATCGGTGAGCGCGGCGTTCGCCCGGATGCCGCCCGCGCCCGGCGCCGACTGGCCCCGGATGTCGGTGGTGGTGTGCACCTACAACGGCGAGGCGACCGTGCGCGACTGCCTCGACGGCCTGCTGAAGCTCGACTACCCGGACTACGAGGTGATCGTGGTCGACGACGGGTCCACGGACGGGACGGCCGCGATCGCCGCCGCGTACCCGTACCGGGTGATCAGCACCGAGAACCGCGGCCTGAGCGCCGCACGGAACACCGGCCTCACCGCGGCGACCGGTGACGTCGTCGCCTACACCGACGACGACGCCCGGCCGGACCCGGACTGGCTGACCCTGCTCGCGCTCACGTTCCGCACGACCGACCACGCCGGCGTCGGCGGCCCCAACCTCCCGCCCGCGGGCGACGGCGCGATCGCGGACTGCGTGGCGAACGCGCCCGGCGGTCCGGTCCACGTGCTGCTTTCGGACCGGGAGGCCGAGCACATCCCCGGCTGCAACATGGCCTTCCGCCGGGAGTGCCTCGAGGCGGTCGGCGGTTTCGACCCGCGGTTCCGGACCGCCGGCGACGACGTCGACCTCTGCTGGCGACTGCAGGAGCGCGGCTGGACGCTGGGCTTCAACCCCGCCGCCGTCGTGTGGCACCACCGGCGCAACTCGCTGCGGATGTACTGGCGGCAGCAGCGCGGCTACGGCCGGGCCGAGGCGCTGCTCGAGCGCAAGTGGCCCGAGCGGTACAACGCTCCCGGTCACCTGGCCTGGAGCGGTCGGCTGTACGGGCGCGGTGTGAACCTCCCGCCTCCGCGTCGCTGGCGGGTGTACTACGGCACCTGGGGCAGCAGCCCCTTCCAGCAGCTCTACCGTCCGGCGGACGGGACTCTCGCCTCGCTCCCCCTGATGCCCGAGTGGTACCTGGGGATCGCCGCGCTCGCCGCGGTCTCCCTGCTGGGGGTCACCTGGCCGCCGCTGTTCCTGGCCCTGCCCGTCCTCGCCGCGTGTCTGGCGCCGCTCCTGACGCAGGCGGTCCGCGGCGCCGCACGGGCGCGGTTCCCCACCGCTCCCCGTTCGCGCTGGGAGACGCTGCGCCTGCGCGCCCTCGTCGCCGGGCTCTACCTCGCGCAGCCGGTCGCCCGGCTGGACGGACGCGTCAGGCACGGCCTGACCCCCTGGCGCGCTCGTGGCGGCCGGAGCCCGACGCTGCCGCGACGGCGTTCGCTCGAGGTCTGGAGCGAGCACGGGGAGCCGCCGGACGCGTGGGTGCGCCGGGTCGAGGATGCGCTCCGCTCCGCCGGCGCCGCGTTCCACCGGGGTGGTGACTTCGACCGGTGGGACCTGCACGTGGGCGGCGGCCTGCTCGGGGCGGCACGCCTGCGGATCGCGGTGGAGGAGCACGGCGGCGGACGCCAGCTGACCCGCTACCTGGCGTGGCCGCGCTGCTCCGGGACCGCCGTCGTCCTGTGCGTCGCGCTCGCCGGGTTGGCGGCGGTGACCGCGGCCGGCGGGGCCGTCGTCGCCACGGGCGTCCTGGCGGTCCTGCTCACCGCGGTGGCGCTGCGCCTCGCCGTCGAGTGCGGACGGGCCACCGCCGTCGCCGTCGCCGCGGTCCGGGTGCCGGCCACGACTCCCAAGGGCACCGGTGGTGACGCCGGTGACGCCGCACCGGGAGGCCTGGGACGATGACCGGCGCGCGGCGCGAGGGCGGGACGTCGTACGGCGAGCGTCAGCTCCTCCGACGCCTGGGGCGGGAGCTGCGGCCCTACCGGCTGTGGATCGCGGGCCTCTACGCGCTGAGCATGCTGGCCGTGCCGCTCGCGCTGCTCGCCCCGGTGCCCCTCAAGATCGTGGTCGACAGCGTGCTCGGCGCCCAGCCCGTGCCGCCGGTCCTCGAGCCGGTCCTCCCGGCCGGCTCCGACACGGCGCTCCTCCTCGCCGCCTCCCTGCTGTTCGTGACCGTTGCGCTGCTCACGCAGCTGCAGAGCCTCGGCACCGCGGTCGTCCGCGCCCTCACCGGTGAGCGGCTGCTGCTCGACTTCCGTACCCGCCTGTTCCGCCATCTGCAGCGGCTCTCCGTCTCCTACCACGACCTGAGAGGGACGAGCGACTCCACGTACCGGATCCAGTACGACGCCCTCGCCGTGCAGCAGATCGCCGTGGACTCGATCCCGTCGTTCCTGACCGCGACGTTCACCCTCGTGTCGATGCTCTACGTGACCGCGGTGATCGACTGGCAGCTGGCGCTCGTCGCGGTCGCCGTCTCCCCGGTCCTCCTCGCCGTGTCCTGGCGTTACCGTGCCCGGCTCCGCACCCAGTCGCGGCGCGTCAAGCGCCTGGAGAGCGGGGCGATGTCCATGGCCCAGGAGACGCTCGCGGCGACCCGGGTGGTGCAGGCCTTCGGTCAGGAGGAGCACGAGGAGCAGCGGTTCACCCGGAGGTTCCACGAGGGGATGTGGGCGCGCGTCCACTACGCCGTGGTGTCGGGCCGCTACGCGCTCCTGGTCGGCCTCACGACCGCCGTGGGCAGTGCCGTGGTCCTCTTCGTGGGCGCACTGCACGTGCAGGCAGGTGTGATCACCGTCGGCGAGCTCGTCCTCGTCATGTCCTACCTCGCCCAGCTGTACTCACCGTTGCGGACCATGAGCAAGAAGGCGGGCTCGCTGCAGGGCCACCTCGCGAGCGCGGAGCGTGCCTTCGCCGTGCTCGACGAGCAGCCCGACGTGCGGGAGCGCCCCGGGGCACGTGCGCTGGTCCGCGCGCGCGGCGACCTCGTCCTCGACGGCGTCTCCTTCGGGTACGACGCCCAGCGTCCCGTCCTGGAGAACGTCTCGCTGCACGTCCGGCCCGGCATGCGCGTGGGCGTGTCCGGAGCCACCGGGGCCGGCAAGACCACACTGGTGAGCCTGCTCAACCGCTTCTACGACCCCACCGAGGGGCGGATCCTCCTCGACGACGTCGACCTGCGTGACTATCGCCTCGTCGACCTGCGCAGGCAGTTCGCCGTCGTCCTGCAGGAGCCGCTGCTGTTCTCGACGAGCATCGGCGAGAACATCGCCTACGCACGGCCGGAGGCGTCGTTCGAGGAGATCACCGCTGCTGCCGCCGCCGCCGGAGCCCACGACTTCATCGCGGCCCTGCCGGACGGTTTCGACACCCTCGTCGGCGAGCGCGGCGTGCGCCTCTCCGGCGGTGAGCGCCAGCGCATCTCCTTGGCACGGGCCTTCCTCAAGGACGCCCCGGTGCTCGTCCTCGACGAGCCGACCAGCGCGGTCGACGTCCGCACCGAGAAGGCGATCATGGAGGCGATGTACCGGCTCATGGAGGGGCGCACCACCTTCCTGATCGCGCACCGGCTGGGCACGCTCGAGGGGTGCGACCAGCGGATCGAGCTCGCCGGAGGCCGGGTTGCCCGCATGACCGACGGGGTGTCGTCAGGACGTGCCCGCGTCGTCAAGAGCGGCGACGTCAGCGAGCCCGCCGCTCCGGATCTCTTCGCGGATGTCGCCGACGCCTGGAGGGGTCTCGGGACGAGGTCACCGCTGCCGAGGCGCGTGGAGGTGCTGAAGAGGCACCACGACGAGCCCGAGGTCTGCTGCCTCCACGGCTGTGGTCCGGGCGGACGCGACGTCATCGCCAAGCGCCTCTCCGCAGCTGCGGTCGAGCCAGTCGTGTACGAGCACGTCCTCCCCGCGGTTCCTGGCTGCGGCCCGGCTTTCTACGGGGTCGTCCCCGCCCACGACGAGGACCAGTGCTGGCTGTTCATGGAAGACGTGGACGGAGATGTCTACACCCCCGCGACCTTCGAGCACCGTGGGCTCGCAGCACGCTGGCTGGGAGCCCTCCACTCGGCCACCTCCGAGATGCGCCTCGACCTGGTGCTGCCCGACCGCGGACCTGCTCATTACCGCAGCCGTCTGGGCAGCGTGATCGAGGCGATGTCGAAGGCGCAGGGAAACCCCAGGATCGACCCGGAAGGAAGATCGCGGCTGTCGGCTGCCGTGGAGCGCTGCCTGCTGTTGGAGCACCAGTGGGACATCGCCGGTGCCCCGCTCGAGGGTCTCCGGCCGGGCCTCGTCCACGGCGATCTCGTCCCCAAGAACGCCCGGATTCGCAGACTCTCCGGGGAGCCTCAGTTCGTCGCCTTCGACTGGGAGACCGCGGGGTGGGGGGTGCCGGTCCCGGACCTGGAGGAGTTTGCGGTCGAGAACCGCTGGGAGGAGATCCCGTGGATACTCGATCAGCTTCCTGGCGGCAGATCCGCAGGTGAGCACGCCAGGCTCGCCTTCACGGTCGGGCGGATCTTCCGCCTGGTGGCGTCGATCGACTGGGAATGCAGCGGGTTGTGCACGGCATGGCCGTATCGCGGTGTTCGCAGGATCGGCGACTACCGTCGCCACCTGGGTGAGTCGATGCGTGTCCTGGGCATGGAGGTCTGATGACGGGCACCGCAGCCCAGCTGCCGGACCTGAGGACGCTCAATCACCGCCTTCGCGTCGCGCTCGGTGACGCCGAGGCACTCGTCCTCGACCGGCGACCCAACGCGTATGTAGCTACGTTCCCGGCCGAGATCGTGACGTGCCGGCTGGCCGACAAGCAGGTCGTGCGCCTCTTCTGCAAGCACGAGTCCGGCGCGAGCGACGGCTCCCACGGGCACCGACTCGGCGTCGCCTACGAGGCGGAGGTCTACCGGCAGCTACTCGCTCGAGCGGGCGTTTCGACACCACGCTTCTACGGGGCGTGGACCGACGGAACGGGGAACCACGCCCTGCTTGTCATCGAGTACCTGGACGACGCCCTCCGGGTCAACGAGACCCGGGACTGGCGGCTGTCCCTGCTGCGGACCGCGGTGTGGATCGCGGAGTTCCAGCTGCTCGTCACACAACGGCGACTGGAGCCGCCGCGTTCGCTGGCCAGACGGCATGGACACGACTACTACCTCGGCTGGTCGCAGCGCGCAGCGGACTCCGTTGCCCGTGCCGGACCTCACGACGCTCAGCTGGAGCCGATCAAGGAGGGGTTCGAACGCTCGCTCGACCTCCTGACGGAGGGAGAGCTTGTTCCCATACACGGGGAGTTCTACCCCCGGAACGTGCTCGTGCACGAGGGAGACATCCGACCGATCGACTGGGAGTCGACTGCCCTGGCGGCCGGCGAGATCGATCTCGCCAGCCTCGTCGAGCGATGGCAGCCAGACGTCGTGGAAGCCTGTTGCGCCGCATATGCCCATGCGCGCTGGCCTGCCGGGCCACCCTCCGACTCCCAGTCGAGACTGGACATGGCACGCCTCTATCTCCACTTCCGCTGGATCGCGGTCCGGTCAACGCCTCGCGACTCGATTCAGTGGCGCTTCGAGGAGCTTCGCACGATCGGCGCGCGGCTGGGCTTCCTTCCTTAGGCTCGCTTCTGCAGGATCTTGGGTCGGCGCCACTCGTGGACCGACAGGCAAGTTCGTCTGCGGCTTGGCCCGGTGGCTACCGTGCCGCCGCCTGGAGGACCGCGGAGCAGTCCCGGAACCACGCGATCGTGCGCAGCAGCCCGTCCGTGAGCCCCACTTCCGGCTCCCAGCCCAGGGCGGTACGCGCGACCGTGATGTCGGGCCGTCGGAGGACGGGGTCGTCGACGGGACGGGGCACGTAGCAGATCTCGGATCGCGACCCGGTGAGCTCGAGGACCGTCTCCGCGAGCTCGAGGACCGTCAGCTCGTGAGGGTTGCCGATGTTGACGGGCCCCGGGTGGTCGGCGTCGAGCATCCGCACGAGCCCGTCTATCAGGTCGTCGACGTAGCACACGGACCTCGTCTGCGAGCCGTCGCCGGCCACGGTCAGCGGCCGGCCGGCGAGTGCCTGGTCGATGAACGTCGGGATCGCCCGCCCGTCGTGCGGCCGCATCCTCGGACCGTAGGTGTTGAAGATGCGGACGATCCCCGTGTTCACACCCATGCTCCTGCGGTACGCCGCGGTCGACGCCTCGGCGAAGCGCTTGGCCTCGTCGTAGACCGACCTCGGCCCGACGGGGTTGACGTTGCCCCAGTAGGTCTCCGGCTGCGGGTGCACCTGCGGGTCGCCGTACGTCTCCGAAGTGGACGCCAGAAGGAACCGGGCGTGCTTCTCCGCGGCGAGCTCCAGGGCGTTCAACGTTCCGAGAGAGCCCGCCCTCAGGGTGTGGATCGGCAGCCGGAGGTAGTCGACGGGCGAGGCGGGCGAGGCCAGGTGGAGCACGGCATCGACCGGACCGTCGACGTGGATCGGCTCACTCACGTCCACGCGTCGGAGCACGAACCCGTCGTCGCCGAGGAGGTGGCCGACGTTGTCCGGCACCCCGGTCAGGAAGTTGTCGACGCAGAGCACCGCGTGGCCGTCCTCGAGCAGCCGCTCACAAAGGTGCGACCCGAGGAACCCCGCCCCTCCCGTGACCACCATGCGTTTCCCAGTCATGCCCCCCCCAGAGTGTGGCTACCCCAAGTACAGCGCAGCCGTCGTGTCAGGACCACCGCCCATCCGCGTCATGGTGCCGCGCCCGCGCGACCGTGTGAGCCCACCCACGCAGCCGGGAGCGAGGTGCCGTCGCCACCCGGATCGGCGGTGTCCGGGTGAACCGCTCGGGTCGTTCGACAGATGGTCATGCGCGCGGGTTGAGGGCACGGACCCCGCCGTCCGATACTCGAGGTGACACTGCACGGTGCTCGGGCAGACGTGCTCACCCGACCAACCCTTCCCGGGTGGTCGCCGGCTCTTCACAGAGCACGGAGGGGGTCTTCGGATGGGCGCACGCCTCGGAGTCATCGGCGCGGGGTACCTCGGCGCGACCCAGGCGGCCTGTCTGGCCGAGCTCGGGCACGACGTGGTGGCAGCCGACGTCGACGCCGCCAAGGTGAAGGCGCTCGACGCCGGTGTTCTCCCGTTCTTCGAGCCGCGGTTGGCCGACCTCCTGTACCGGCACACCTCCTCCGGCCGGCTCCGGTTCACGACCGACCTCGCCGAGCTCGCCGACCACGCCGACGTGCACTTCGTCTGCGTCGGGACACCGCAGCGACCGGACGGAGCCGCTGCGGACACGAGTCACGTCTTCTCCGCCGTCGCGGACCTCGTGCCCCGCCTGACCCGGGCGACGCTCGTGGTGGGAAAGTCCACGGTGCCCGTCGGCACCGCCGCGCAGCTGGGCGAGCTCTGTGACCGGCTGGCTCCGCCCGGGGTCGCGGTGGAGGTGGCGTGGAGCCCGGAGTTCACGCGTGAGGGGCACGCGGTCGACGACACGCTGACGCCCGACCGGCTCGTCTTCGGGCTGACGTCGACCGCGGCGGAGAGGACGCTCCGGGGCATCTACCGGGGCCTCCTGGACGCCGACGTACCGGTGGTCGTCACCGATCCCGCGACCTCCGAGCTGGTGAAGCTGGCCGCCAACGCGTTCCTGGCGACGAAGCTCTCCTTCGCCAACGCACTGGCCGAGCTCTGCGAGGCCGCCGGAGGGGACGTGCTGGCCCTCACGAAGGCCCTCGGCTACGACCTGCGGATAGGCCACCGCTACCTCGCCCCCGGGCTGGGGTTCGGAGGGGGTTGCCTGCCCAAGGACCTCCGCGCCCTGACCGCGAGCGCTGCCGACGTCGGCGCGGAGGAGGCGTTCGCCTTCCTCGACCACGTGGACAGGATCAACACCAGGCGGCGTCAGCGGACGGTGGCCCTGGCACTCGAGGAGTGCCGGGGCAGCGTGCTCGCCCGACGGGTCGCCGTCCTGGGTGCGGCGTTCAAGCCCGACACCGACGACGTACGCGACTCACCGGCGCTCGACGTCGCGGCGCGGCTGCACCTGCAGGGTGCGGACGTGGCCGTGTACGACCCGCGTGCGAACGTCACGGCCGCCAGGGTCGTCCCTGCCCTCACCTACGTCGACGACGTCGAGGCCGCCGTCGACGGAGCACACCTGGTGCTGCACCTCACCGAGTGGACGGAGTTCGCGTCCTTGGACCCGCACCGGCTGCACGCCCTCGTGGCGGAGCCCCGGATCCTGGACGCCCGCAACACGCTCGATGCCGAGCGCTGGCGGAGGGCCGGCTGGTCCTTCCGCTCCCTGGGCGCCCGGAACAACGGCCACCGCGTCGGACCAGACGTACTCGCGCCTGCACCCTGACGCCGCCACCGGCGAGGACGAAGGCCCCGACCCGCGTCTTGCGCTGGTCAGGGCCCTTCGTGTGTGTGGCAGGGTGCAGGATTCGAACCTGCGTCGGTATACACCGACGGATCTACCGAACGCCGATGCCCACTCGTTGACCTGTGGGTTCACCGCTCCCCCGTCCCATTTCCGCACGGTTTCCCCACGCCGCGCCGTCACCCACCGCTTCACCATGCCGGCGCCCGTGCTCCTGTCGAAGTGCCATCCGCTCCCAGTTCTGGTGGAGGCGGGCATGGCAGAGTGGCAAGGTAGGAGTGATGAGACGAGACCGCCGGCGCCTTTCCGTCAGCGACGTCGCCGAGGCGCAGGGCGCGCGCCTGCGTCGCCGCCAACGCTGGTACTTCGCCCTGATGGGCACCTGTCTGGCACTGATTGTGCTGGCGTGGAACGTGGTCCGGCTGTGGTCCACGACAGCGGCTGTCGCCATGTCTGTCGTCGCCGCGGTGCTTCCGCCGGTGGCCGTACTGATCGCCAACTGGGGCGAGGACCACTAACGAACGCCCGACCTTCGAGCGCCGCTTGCAAGGTGCCCCTTTCCGACGCTTTCGCGATGAGCACCGTTTCGGATGGGGGGTCGCCGCGGACTCGTCAGCAGTGGGCCCCACCGGTCGAGTGATCTGACAGTCTGCCGCCGTGGACACCGAGACTGCGGACGCGTTGGCGTGGCTGCTCACGGCGGAGGAGCCGTCGGTGCGATACCTGGCCCGTCGCGATCTGCTGGGAGAAGACTCGCTTTCTGGCCTAGCAGCCCCCACGGCCGGGCCGTGGCAGTCGGCGTTGCTTGCCGGGCAGCAGGAGGACGGCGGGTTCGGAGGCGATCCGTACCGCAAGTGGACCGGCGCGCATTGGCGGTTGGTCTCGTTGGCCGAGCTCGCGGCGCCGGTCAGCGACCCGCGCGTCGCAGCCGCCGCTGAACATGTCCTCGCCTGGGTCGTCAACGGTCTGAGGAACCCGCCACGGGTGGTCAACGGGCTGCCGCGTTCGCACGCCAGCGTCCATGGCAACGCGCTCGGCGCGTGTACGCGGCTCGGACTCGCAGGAGACGAACGCACCCGACGACTTGCCGAGGCCATCATCTCCTGGCAGTGGCCAGACGGCGGATGGAACTGCGACAACCAGGCCGACGGGCACCGGTCGTCGTTCCACGAGTCGCTGCGCACAGCCTGGGGCCTGCAGGAGTACGCCACGACCACCGGTCACGCCGGTGCCCGCGAGGCCGCAGAGCTGGCCGTTGAGCTGTTCCTCCAGCATCGGGTGTTTCGGCGGGGCGGCACGGACAAGCCGATCAATGCCCGTTGGCTGGCGATGCCCTACCCGTCGTACTGGCACTACGACGTGCTCTCCGCCCTGATCGTCATCGCGCGCGGGGGCCGGTGCGGCGACCCGCGGGCAGCCGATGCCTTGGACCTGCTCGAGAAGAAGCGCAGGCCGGACGGACGGTGGAACGCGCAGGCACAGTGGTGGCGCACGGGCGACAGCAGGAAGCCTCCCGAGGTAGTCGACTGGGGTGGCGCCGGCGAACCCAACCTGATGGTGACCCTGAATGCCTTGCGGGTCCTCGCCGCGGCCGGTCGGGTGAACCTCACTCAGTGACGCCGTCCTCATCACCGCCGTGGCCACAAGCACCCTTGACAACTTTTCTAGTCAAGAGCATGGTGGCGATATGCAGGACGTCGAGGTCATCGAAAGCGCGGAGGCAGCCGCCGCCGCGCTGGATCCAGTCCGGGCCCGGCTGCTCGGCGAGCTGGCCGTCCCGGCCTCCGCCGCCGGGCTCGCCGCCAGAGTCGGCATCACGCGCCAGAAGGTCAACTACCACCTCAAGGCGCTCGAGGCGCACGGCCTGGTGGCGCTGTCCGGAGAGCGCCGGCACGGGGGCATCACCGAGCGGGTGCTGCAGGCGTCGGCGGCGTCGTACGTCGTGTCGCCGGCGGCCCTCAGCGCGGCCGCGGCCGACCCGGACGCCAACGCCGACCACTTGTCGGCGGGCTACCTCGTCGCGCTGGCCGGTCGGCTTGTGCGCGAGGTCGGCGCCCTGGCGCGCCGGGCCGGCGCGTCCGGCAAGCGCCTGCCGACGCTGACCATCGACACGCAGATCGGCTTCCGCTCGGCCGCCGACCGGGCCGCCTTCGCGGACGACCTGACCGCCGCGGTGCTCGACCTGGCCGCTCGCTACCACCACGACGACGGGCGCCCGCACCGGCTCCTCGTCGCCGCCCACCCACTTCCTGAGGAGAGCACATGAGCACGACCCCGAACGTCCCGTACCGCCTGGAGTTCAGCGTCGAGGTCCCGGGCACCCCGGAGCAGGTCTGGCAAGCCATCGCCACCGCCAAGGGCATGAGCGCCTGGTTCGCGCCGACCGACATGGAGGAGCGCGAGGGCGGCTCCCTGCACTTCACCATGGGCCCCGAGATGGGCTCGGACGGCCGGGTCACCGCATGGGAGCCGCCGCGCCGCCTCGTCTACGAGGAGGACTGGGCCGCCCTCATGGGCAAGGACCCGGATGCGCTCAGCCCGCTGACGTCGGAGTTCCTCGTCGAGGCACAGTCCGGTGGCACCTGCGTCGTGCGCGTCACCAGCAGCGGCTTCGGGACCGGCGCCGCCTGGGAGTCGGAGTTCTGGGACACCATGGGCCCCGGCTGGATGCCGTTCTTCGACAACCTGCGCCTCTACCTGTCGCACTTCCCCGGCCAGGAGGCCACACACCTGGAGGTCACCGCCTCCCACCCCGGCGACGCGGAGGCGCTCTGGTCGACCCTGCACGACGCACTCGGGCTGGGCGACGAGGGCGCGACGGTCGAGGTGCGCGGCGCCACCGGCACGGTCGAGCGCGTCGACGAGCGGCAGACGCTGGTCCGGCTCACCGCGCCGGTGCCCGGGATGCTCAGCGTCTTCGCGTGGGACGAGGGCGGCGGCAAGGCGACGGCGGGCGTACGGGCGTACCTGTTCTCCGCAGACGCAGCGGACTACGTGCGGCGCGAAGAGCCGGCCTGGCAGGCCTGGCTGCAGGGGATCTCAGTCCCGGCCTGACCCGCGGCAGAACCAGCCGCCAGCTGACCTGAGCGAATCGCGCTGGCTGGGTAAGAGGCAACGCATGCCCATCAAGTTCGAGAACGTCGGGATCGCCGTCCGCGACCTCGAAGCGACGATCGCCTTCTTCACCGACCTCGGGCTTACCGTCCTCGGCCGTGACACGGTCAGTGGAGAGTGGACCGACACAGCCGTCGGCCTCGACGGCAACCACGCCAACATCGCCCATGCTCCAGACGCCAGACGGCAACGGTCGTCTCGAGCTCTTCGAGTACATCCACCCCGACGCGATCGAGACCGAGCCCACCGCCCTAACGAGATCGGCATGCACCGCGTGGCTTTCTCGGTCGACGACATCGACGAAGCCCTCGAGATCGCCGCGAGGCACGGCTGCCGCCCACTGCGCGGCGTGGCGACCTATGGGGACGTGTACAAGCTCACCTACGGGAGGGTCACCCGGAAACGGCCGTGCGGACCTGGTTCAGCATGGCCTCCTCGCGGTCGCTGACCTGCTGTGCGCCGAACCCCATGAAACCGCCTTCCTTAGCGGCATCGGCCGCGGCCCGCGCAGCGGCGACCAGCCACTGCCCGAACGCTGCTGCTTCGTCGGGTTGCGCCTTGGCGGCGACCAGTGTCTGCACGGCGCGCAGTTCCTCAAGCACCTGCACCCCCGCGGGAGGCCCGTCCGCCGCGGGTCGGTACCCGCTGAGCGGACTCCGCTTCTGCTGCGTCATGGCTTGAATCTCAAGGGCCACCTCGGCTAGCAGTTGCTCACGGCTCGGAGGGTTCGTAGAGCTCTTGAGCGTCGCGACCGTTTCCTTCGTGGCCTCGATGGGGCCGCCGGGGTCGGCGAGCGTGATCGCCATCCCGGCCACCAACGGTGCCCGCACGATTCGGGACCACTCGTCCTCACTAAAGTCACTCTTCGTCGTCACAGCAGGCTTCCCTTCAGGGTCAGGTCGAGCAACGCAGCGATCGGTTCCAGAGTCAACCCTGTGGCCGCCGAGCAGCCACCGCCTCATCCCGGATGGGTTGACCCCTGTTCGACGGACGGTGCTGGAACTCGTCGCTTTCCCTTAACCACAACTACAGATTCTGATGCACGGCGGGGCCCGTGATGGTCCTTTCGCGTTTGGCTGTCAGGTCCCCGCAGCAGGTGATTACAGGCACTACCAATGGGTGCGTCACTCCGCCACCTACCGGACAGAGTCCCCCCAACCGCACTTCCCTCTCCGGCAGTCTCGTCTCCCCGCACTGGTCACCGCGACCGGCGTCCGGTTCTGCTAGACGGGCATCGCTAGCGCGCTGCTGGAGACGAGCACCGCCGCAAACACTCTCGGGCAGTCAAGTGACCAGGAGCCGGTGACACTTCGATGGCAGCTACGAGGTCAGTCTCAGGTGCAGGTCGCGGCCGAGGATGACGGCCAGTCGCTCGACCTCCTGCTCGATGGCCCGCTCGGGTCGCCGCCGCTCGTCGCGCCAGACGACCATGAGCTCGTCGCCCTTCCGCACCCATGTCCCGCAGACGACACCGCCGACGATCACCAAGTTGGCCTTGCGGGTGACGAGAACCCGTTGGGACTGCGGGGTGACGTGGACGTCCTTGGTGCCGGGTCCCATCACCCACTGGTCGTGCCCCGGAAGGAACCGCACCGCGTTCGAGGGCCGCGCGGCGACGATGGAGTCGACATCCTCGCCAACGACGTACGCCGTGGTGCCCTCGACGTCGACCGCGACCAGCTGGTCGCGGAGCTCAGACAGCCAGCCGTTGAGCCGTTTGCGGCCGGCACTCAGGCCGTTGCCGAGCCAGTAGTGGATGTGGTCGCACGTCGCCGGTCCGTAGATCCGGAGGTAAGCCGTGATGGCCCGAGGACCCGCGTCGTCGAGGTCGGGGACGCCCGTCCACCTCGGGTTGAGGTCGAGGCGCTGGAACGTGTGCTGCCCGTCGCGGGGTGGCCCGAAGCTCATGTCCCCTTGCCACGTCAGCGGCTTGACCAGCGTGCCCGCGCCCTCGTCGAAGACCGGTTTCAGGTGCCGGTACGCGCGGTGTCTCGTCAGCACGTCACCGAGCTCGAAGATGGTCAACGGCCCATCGCTAAGCGCCTCGCGCACGGCCGCCCGGAAGTCGGGCCAGTCAGATGCGTTGAGCCGGTAGTACTCCACCCAGCTCGGCAACTCCCACTGCCGCCCGGCCGATCGGAGCGCGAGGTAGATGCCGCCGTCCTCGGGCGAGAGGTAGTGCATCGACCCGCGGAACGCGAACGCCTTGATCACTGTCCCGTCCGCCAGCGCCTTCGCAAGCTCGCCGGACCGCGACCTCGTACGACGGGTCCGCACGGCGAGCTCGGCGAGGGACTCATCCATCGACAGCACCGCACCGAGCCGGCGTACGACGTCGGCCACCGACTCGGACCCGACCGGGTCGAGCAGGTGTCGCTCCAACCGCCAGGCCAGCGCCTGGCTCCAAGTGACCGAGAAGTCGGTCGAAGTGGTCATGCCCACAGCCTCGCACCGATTCCGGACGATAGGCGTCCTCTGAGTGTTGGCAGGTCTTTCATACCCTGAGCCACGACGGCGACTCAGCCCTGAACCCTGACCTCGCGTCATACCGGCGCCTGCCGACCATGCAGACTTTTCGCGGACCTGGTTGTCATGCTGGTGATCGCGCGGTCGTGCCTCCGAGGCGGGCGTTCCGACGGGCCTCCTGATGTCGCAATGGCCTCGCTGCGGGGAACCACGCATCGGGGCTCTGCGGAGTACCGTTCGATGGTGGAGTTTGTCGAGGCGGGCGGGCTCGAGATCGCCTACCAGCGGGTCGGTGCCGGGCCGCCCCTGGTCTTTGTCCACGGTGCAGCTGAGGACAGCCGCATCTGGCAACCACAGCTTGCCGGTTTGGCCGACGAGTTCACGGTTGTGGCATGGGACGAACCAGGGGCTGGCCGGTCGTCAGACCTGCCGGAGGACTTCGGGCTGACAGGCTTTGCGGACGTGCTCGCAGCACTCATCGAAGCGCTTGGGCTCGGGCCCGCGCACATCGCCGGCCTGTCCTGGGGTGGCACCGTGGTGCTCGAGCTCTACCGTCGCCACCCGACCTGCGTCGCCACCCTGATCATGATCGACACCTACGCCGGCTGGAAGGGATCGCTGCCCGCAGACGAGGTCGAAGCGCGGGTTGCCGGCGCGCGCCAGATGCTCGCCGCGCCGCACGAGCACTTCGACCCCACGCTCCCTGGACTCTTCGCCACCGATCCGCCACCGAGGCTGGTGCCGCTGCTTTCCGCCATCGCCGCCGACGTCCGACCCGCCACCCTCGGGCGCCAGCTGGCCATCATGGCCGAGGCCGACCTGAGCGACCTACTGCGTCACGTATCCGTGCCCACGCTGCTGATCTGGGGACAGTTGGATGCGCGCTCGCCGCTCACCGTCGCCCACCAGTTCGAGGAGGCGATAGCGGACACGAGACTCGTCGTGATCGAGGACGCAGGCCACCTGAGCAATCTCGAGCGACCCGAGCGAGTGAACGACGCCGTGCGCGAATTCTGTCGAGCCCACGCGCCTCATCCCGGGTAGCGAGCACCGGGCGACCGTCCCAAGGCTTCAATCGCCCGGACCTGCCGCGTTGAGGGAACTTGCAGAGCAGACGGGAAGTGCGCCTTTCCGCCACCTGCCGGCGCGTGGGGACCCATAGTGCGCAGGCGCGATGGTTGGACTGCAGTGATGCGGAGTGGAGCCGCTTGGACCTCGGCTCCTGACTGCGGCCGGTGCTGTTAACAAATCCGGCAGGTGATCGTCCGAAATTCGCCCTAACCTGACTGCATGCCCGCCGAGACTTCGATGGACGTGGATGACCTCACGATCCGGCCCTTGGCGCCCGACACCTGGCCCGCTTTCGCCGAGTTGGTCGCACGGCACAACGGCGTGTTCGGCGGGTGTTGGTGCACCTGGTTCCACACGCTGTCCCGCGATAAGGACCGCACCTACGAGAGCAACCGCGACCTCAAGTGCCGCATGGTTGCGGAGGGGCGTGCACACGCAGCGCTGGTCTTCGATGGCGACGAGGCGGTGGCCTGGGCACAGTACGGACCGCCCGAGGAACTGCCCAACATCCACCACCGTCAAGAGTACGAGGCGGGACTGGGACGCCCTCCGGACTACCGGATCACGTGCATCTTTGTGGACCGTCGCTACCGGCGGCACGGGGTCGCGGCGCTGGCCCTACGCGGCGCTCTCGACCTCGTCGCCAAGGCCGGTGGCGGGGTGGTCGAGGGCTACCCGCACGACATGTCGAAGCAGCCGGAGGGCAAGAAGATGTCGTCCTCCTTCCTCTACAACGGCACCCGCAAGATGTACGAGGAAGCCGGCTTCACCTACGAGCGGCCCAAGGGGCAGAAGAACTGCGTCATGACTCGCACGATCGCGTCCGCCTGACCGCGTTAGTCGCGCGGGTGCGAGTCGCCCGCTCCACCAGAAGTTGCGTCTTTTCGCCGCGTGAGCGGCTGCGTAACTCCGCCGCCGGCGGACTCATCCAGCATCTGTCTCGCAAGCCGCTGGTCGCGCGCGACGCGCTCTCGGGCAAGGTTCCGTTTCACGGCACAGCAGCAGGGAGCTCGACCCGGTAACCCAGACGCGGCGTCCGGAGGACCGGTCAGGTTCCGAGCCCTCACACCAGAGGTAGACCGAGAACCGAAGGCTGGAGTCTACGAAATGGGTCCCTGGCCACGGCCGACCCGAAACCGGCAGCCAGCTGACTTCGAGCGAATCGCGCTTCACTCGGTAACGTGCAACGCATGCCCATCAAGCTCGAGAACGTCGGGATCGCCGTCCGCGACCTCGAAGCGACGATCGCCTTCTTCACCGACCTCGGGCTTACCGTCCTCGGCCGTGACACTGTCAGTGGAGAGTGGACCGACACAGCCGTCGGCCTCGACGGCAACCACGCCCACATCGCCATGCTCCAGACGCCAGACGGCAACGGTCGTCTCGAGCTCTTCGAGTACATCCACCCCGACGCGATCGAGACGGAGCCCACCCGCCCTAACGAGATCGGCATGCACCGCGTGGCTTTCTCGGTCGACGACATCGACGAGGCCCTCGAGAGCGCCGCGAGGCACGGCTGCCACCCACTGCGCGGCGTGGCGACCTATGGGGACATGTACAAGCTCACCTACGTCCGCGGCCCCAGCGGCATCATCGTCATGCTTGCCGAGGAGCTGAAGACGAGCTGACCCCGGGTCGATCCTCATCGGGCGCCCGGCAGGGCACGTGCCCCATCCGCACCTGATGCGAATTAGCCAAGGGACCGAGTGCCGTCACAGTTGCCAGATGGAACGCCGTTAGCATCCGGGCATGTTCATGCTGCATGGTCGCCTGGCCGCCAGGCCGGGGAAGCGCGACGAACTGCTGGCCCTGCTGGCAGAGGGTGAGCACGACGCGCGGATGCCCGGATGTCGGCTGTATCTGGTTGCGATCGACGAGACCGACGCGGACGGCGTCTGGGTCACCGAGGTGTGGGAGTCCGAAGATGCCCACCGCGCCTCATTGCAGCTGCAGCGGGTCCGAGACCAGATCGCGCGAGCGACGCCAATCCTTGACATCGCGGGCTTCAAGCGCCAACAGCTCGATGCGAGAGCAGGCATTCCCAACTGACCGCCCAGCCGGTCAACGCACGATCTGAGTCACTGCGCGTAGTGCGTCTTTCCGCTGCGTCTGGACGCGACTTCTACGGCCAAACTCGGAACGCTTCGTCTGTCAGCCGCGTTGGCGACAAGCGCGAGGAAGCCGCGCCTGTGCCACGCGATCCAGCTCCGGCCGCTGCCGATGACGACCGCCCGATTTGCAGCCTCCTTCTGGCCCACACTCCAGGCAGGTCCGCGGGGGTGTCTCCGAACTTCCCAACGCATTCTCCACGGACAGCCGCAAACAGCCGGTTCTGGTCGGACGCGGCCGGACAACGACGAAGGGCCCCGACCCGCGTCTGCGCTGGTCAGGACCCTTCGTGTGTGTGGCAGGTGCAGGATTCGAACCTGCGTAGGTATACACCGACGGATTTACAGTCCGCTCCCATTGGCCGCTCGGGCAACCTGCCATGCTGACCCCAGTTGGCCTGTGGCTCAGCGACACGAAAGAATACAGCAGCACCACCCGAGGACTAAATCGCCCCTGAGCTCCTGGAGGAACCGCCGTCATGGCCGACTCGTCGTTCGACATCGTGAGCAAGCTCGACCACCAGGAGATCGACAACGCCCTGAACCAGGCCCAGCGTGAGCTGACCCAGCGCTTCGACTTCAAGAACACCGGCGCCACCATCGAGTGGTCCGGCGACCAGGCGGTCGAGATCACCGCGAACGCCGAGGACCGCGCGCTCGCCGTGCTCGACGTGTTCAAGGACAAGCTGATCAAGCGCAACCAGTCGCTGAAGATCCTCGACGCCGGCGACCCGCGCCAGTCCGGCCGCGACACCAAGATCACCGTCGCGCTCAAGGAGGGGATCAGCCAGGAGCACGCCAAGAAGATCGGCAAGCTGATCCGCGACGAGGGCCCCAAGGGCGTCAAGGTCCAGGTGCAGGGCGACGAGCTGCGCGTCTCGAGCAAGAAGCGCGACGACCTGCAGTCCGTGATCGCCCTGGTCAAGGAGCAGGACTACGACTTCGCGGTGCAGTTCAACAACTACCGCTGACCGTCCCTCGACCCCCGACCCCCTCGCCCCCGTCGTTGAGGCGTCACTCCTTCGGCGTTCAGGCGTCAGTCGTGAGGCGTTGAGGCGTCTGTCGTACGGCGGCCGCGGAACTACTGACCCCTCGTGCCCGCACGACTGACCTCTCGACACCGCACGACTGACCTCTCAACAGGCTCCTCACCGGTCGTTGTCGGGACGGGGACTCCGGTCGAAGCTCGCGACGTTCGGGACCGCGCGCAACGGGGGCTGAGCCTTCTGGTGGCCGACCTCGCCGCCCACCCGGCCGCCGTACGGGCGTCCGTGGTCGGCGTACTCCTCACGGGCGTAGACCATCGTCCACTCGCCGACCTCGAGCCGGGCCCCGGTGCGCAGGATGCGCTCGCGGACCGGCTCGCCGTTGAGGCGGCTGAGACCGGACCGGCCGAGGTGGACCACGACGTACTCGTCGTCGGCGTTCCGGCGGATCTCCGCGTGGTAGGGGTCGAGCCCCTCGAGCACGATGTCGTTGGCCGGGTCGCTGCCGATCGTGGTCACGCCGTGCCGGAGGTGGAAGACGGCCGGCACGTCCCACGGCCAGTGCCCGGGCGGCGCGACGAGGCGCGGATCGCCCCCGCCCTCGGGGTCGTGGGTGGTGGTCACCGGTCCGCGACGCCGGCGCAGGAACGTCGGCGCCAGCGGCAGCGGCGTGGGCGGCGGCCCGAGGTCACCGCTGGGCAGCACCGGGCTCGCGCCTCCGGCGGGGCGACGCAGCGCCAGGGCAGCGAAGGCTCCGCGTCGATGCACCTTCACGTGCCGGGAGCCGGTGACCCGCCGCTGCAGCCACGACGTGCGCGGCACCCCGAGCACCATCAGCTCGGCGCCGTCCGCGACCACCCGCACGGTGAGCCCGTCGTGCGCGAGCTGGTCCGCGATACCCGCCACCATGCGGCGCCCGCGCAGGTCCGCCAGCGCCTGCGGGTTGTCCACGGCGAGCTCCAGCCGGGTTCCCGACCCGCGCAGCCGCGCCTCCACGGCGGGCTCGCCGGACCTGCCCGGGATCAGGGAGATCCGGATGTCGGCGTCGACCAGGAGCCGCCCGGCCATCGCTCAGTTCCCCCGCTCGCGCAGCCGGGCGGTCTCGTTGTCACTGGTCGTGATCCGCAGCGTCCCGTCGATCTTCCAGGTCGCCCGCGGGGCGTCGACCCCGGTGTCGCGCGGCACCTCGACGGTCATGTCGACGAAGCTGTAGTTGACCGCGGCGTCGCGGCCGGTGAGGAACGTCCACATCTGACGCCCCAGGTCGGTCCAGTCCACGACGTCCGGCTGGAGCACACGGTTCTCGGTCATCTCACTACCTCCTGCTGGTGCGGGGGCCGGACCGGCCGCCGCCACGGAAAACAGGCTCTTTCTTAAACAGCCTGTTTAGATTTATGCTTCTAGCATGGACACGGTGCAGAAGATTCCGCAAGACCCCGCGGCGGCTTTCTCGATCAGCGACCTCGCGGAGCGCACCGGGCTGTCGGCGGCGACACTGCGCACCTGGGAGACGCGGCACGGCTTCCCCGAGCCGGTACGGCGTCCCGGCGGGCACCGCCGCTACACCGAGCACCACGTCAGCCAGGTGCGCCAGGTCCTCGAGCACCGCGCCCGCGGCCTCACCCTCGAGGCCGCCATCGCGGCGACGACCCGGGAGTCCGCGGCCACCGACCACTCGGTGTTCGCCGGCGTCCGCCGCCGCCACCCCGCCCTGGTCACCCGGACCCTGCGCAAGTCCACGCTGCTCGCCCTCACCCACGCGATGGAGGACGAGTGCTGCGCACGTTCCCGCGAGCCGCTGCTGGTCGCCGGCTTCCAGGACGAGCGCTTCCTCCGGCAGGCCGAGGCCCGCTGGCGCGAGCTGTCCCGTACGGCGCACGCCGCCGTCGTCTTCGCCGCCCTCACGGCCCCGCACGAGTCGGGCGCCGGCACGCCGCTGCGGGTCCACCTGCCCGACCGGGCGGCCATGCGCCGCGAGTGGTTCCTGGTCTGCGACGCTCCGGACTTCCCGGCGTTCCTGTCGGCGTGGGAGGTCCCCGGCCAGCAGGCCGTCCGCGACGCCGACCGCCGCTTCGAGGCCGTGTGGAGCCTCGACCCCACCGTCGTACGGGAGGCCGCGCGGATCGCCCTCACCCTGGCCCGCGAGCTCGCTCCCGAGCGGGCCGACGAGCTGCCCGCGCCCCCGGAGTGGGCACCGCGGGAGGTCTCGGCCGACCTGCGCGAGGCGACCTCGATGTTCGACCGGATGCTGACCTACGTCGACCGTGCGCGGCCCTGATGCTCCGACCGAGTGACCTCTCGACGCCGACGGACTGACGCCTCAACGCCGAACGAGTGACCTCTCAACGCCGAAGGTCGGGGCTCAGAAGATGGCGAGGACGGGGTCGAGGAGGAGGCCCGGGAACACCGAGAGCACGACACCGGCGGCGAAGGTCATCCCGACCGCGACACCGACCCCGTTCGGCACGTCGTACGTCGACCGGCCCGGGACCTCCGCGGGACGGAACAGCTCCACCAGCCAGCGGGCGTAGTACACGAGGCCGATCGCGACGTTCACGGCCATCACCACCGCGAGCCAGGTGACCGCGCTCGACACGGAGGAGAACACCACGACCTTCGCGAGCAGGCCGACCACGCCCGGCGGCAGGCCGGCCAGCGCGACCAGCGCGAAGACCAGCGCCCACCCGGCCAGCGGCTCCTCGCGGACCAGCCCGCGGTAGTCGGTCAGCCGCTGCCGCGGGTGCCGGGTGCCGACGACCGCGGCGACGGCGAACGCGCCGAGGTTGACGAACGCGTAGATCGCGAGGTACCCCACCGAGGCGCCGAGCGGCTCCAGGCCGCCCGCCCCGGAGCCGGCCGCGCCGGCCGAGCCGGCCGCGCCGGCCGCGCCGACCGCGGCGAACGGCACCAGCATGTACCCGGCCTGCGCCACCGACGACCAGGCGAGCAGCCGCACCGCGTGCTGCTGCCCGAGCGCCAGCACGTTGCCGACGGTCATGGTCAGCGCCGCGAGCACCGCCACGAGCGGGGCCCAGACCGGTGCGAGGTCCCGCAGCCCGAGGCCGAGCACCAGCATCAGCCCGACGAAGCCGGCCGCCTTGGACACCACCGAGAGGTAGGCCGCGACCGCGACGGGCGCCCCCACGTAGGTGTCGGGCACCCACATGTGGAAGGGCACCGCGGCCACCTTGAACGCCAGGCCCACCACGGTGAGCAGGGCGCCGGCCACGGCCACCTCGCGCGGCCCGGCGCCGGTGACGAGGGCCTGGTCGACCTGGGTGAGGAACATCGACCCGGTGGCGCCGTACACCAGCGAGACACCCATCAGCATCACCGCGGTGGAGACCACCGAGACCAGGAAGAACTTCATCGACGCCTCGGCCGCGCGGGGATCGTCCCGGCGCAGACCGACCATCGCGAACGCGGGCAGGGAGACCACCTCGAGCGCGACCACCAGGGTGACCAGGTCGCGGGAGGCGGCGATCGCCATCGCGCCCGTCGCGGAGCAGAGCAGCAGGAAGTTCCACTCCCCCTGCGGGGTGCGGCCCTCGGCCACGGCGGCGGTTCCGAGCAGCGCGACCACCGCGGTCCCGAAGAGCACCACCCCCCAGAACACCAGGGTCACCGGGTCCACCACGAAGGAGCACGCCGCGGGCCCCTCCAGGACGCCGCCGACGCAGAACGTGGAGCGTCGCTCCCCCCACAGCCGCACCGCGGGGACGGCGGCCGCGGCCACGCCGGCCAGGGTGAGCGCGGCGGGCACGAGCGCCTGCCTCCGGGACCGGGGCGGGCCCGCGAACGCGTCGGCGAGCAGCACGACGACCGCGGCGCACGCGACCACGAGCACCGGGGCCACCGCGAGCCAGTCGATCGCCTGGACGCCACCGCCGAGGTCCACCATCACAGCCCTCCGAAGAACGCGGCGACGGCGTCACCGACCGGCGTGAGCAGGAGTCCGGGCGCGACGCCGAGGACCAGGGTGAGAGCGAGCAGCGGCGACCACGCCACCCACTCCAGCGCGTGCAGGTCCGGGGTCCGCACCGCCGAGACGTCGTCGGCCACGGCCGGCGCGACGAGCTCGACGGTCGCGTCGACGCCGTGCACCGGCCGCACCGGGCCGCCCTGGAGCATGCCGCGGATCACCGCGAGGAAGTAGGCCGAGGTGAGGATGATGCCGAGCGCGGCGACGAACGCCAGCCAGGCGTACGTCGTCCCGGGCAGCGCGGCGGCCGGGTCCACGGCGGACCGGATCGCGAGCATCTCGCCCCAGAACCCGGCCAGCCCGGGCAGGCCCAGGGAGGCCATCGCGGCGAACGCGAACACCCCGGCCAGCCGCGGGACCCGGCCGTAGAGCACCCGGAGCCGGGCGAGGTCGGTGGTGCCGTAGCGGTCCTTGATCGCGCCGGCGACGAAGAACAGCAAGCCGGTGATCAGCCCGTGCGCGACGCTGGCGTAGACCGCCGCCTGCACGCCGTCGACGGTGAACGTCGCCGCGCCGAGCACCACGAAGCCCATGTGGCCCACGCTGGAGTAGGCGATCAGCCGCTTGAGGTCGGTCTGCGCGAGACACGCCAGCGCGGCGTACACGATGCCGACCACGGCCAGCGCCGCGACCACGGGCACCAGCAGCCACTCCGGCGAGGTGAGCGGCATCCAGAACCGGACGAAGCCGTAGGTGCCGAGCTTGAGCAGCACCGCCGCGAGCACCACGGACCCGACCGTGGGGGCCTTGGAGTGGGCGTCGGGCAGCCAGATGTGCAG
The DNA here is from genome assembly GCF_019679455.1 of Nocardioides jiangsuensis. Lineage (GTDB taxonomy): Bacteria > Actinomycetota > Actinomycetes > Propionibacteriales > Nocardioidaceae > Nocardioides_C > Nocardioides_C jiangsuensis. Next base: position 1,524,435 of record NZ_JAIEZQ010000001.1, on the reverse strand, counting down.
CGGCCACAGCGGGGTCTTCACCGCGAGGCCCAGCGCGACCAGCAGGCTGGCGGTCAGCGCGAGCGGGCCGGAGGCGTCGTACGACGCGGCGGTCCCCACGATGTCGAAGGTGCCGGTGCGCGTGCGGGCGACCAGGAAGCCGACCAGCATCAGCGCGGAGCCGGTCACGGTGAAGACCAGGAACCGTACGGCGGCGCGGTGCCGGCCCGGCTCGTCGTGCTCGTCGCCCCAGGTGTGGATCACGAACCACATCGGGATCAGCGCGACCTCGAAGAAGACGAAGAACAGCACCATGTCGAGCGCCAGGAAGCTGCCGAGCACGCCGGACTCGATCACCAGCAGCAGCACCGCGAGCCCGACCCGGCCGCCACCCGGCGGGTCGTGCCGCACCAGCGCCACGAGGCAGCAGGCGAAGATCAGCGTCGTCATCAGCACCAGCGGCGCGGAGATCCCGTCCACGCCGAGGCGCCAGCCGATGCCCATGCTCGCGACCCAGTCCACGTCGACCGTGCTGCCCGGCGTCAGGCCGCCGTCGTACGACGACACCGTCCACACCGACCAGGCGAGGGTGACCAGCGACCCGGTCACCGCGGCGGCGACGGCCGCCCGCTCGCGCCGGGAGAGGAGGCCGGTGAGCAGCGCGAAGAGCGCGGGCACGGCGAGCAGCCCGTTCAGGGCGACGGCGGTCCTCACGCGACCACCCCGGCCACCACCGCGAGCGCGCAGGCACCGACCACGACCACCATCAGGTAGCCCTGGACGTTCCCGTTCTGCGCCAGCCGAAGCACCCGGCCCAGGCCCCACGCGCCCGCCGCGGCGCCGTCGGCGTAGGCGTCGATCACGTCGCGGTCACCGGCCCGGGCGAGCCGGGCCAGGCGCATCACGGGGCGGACCAGCCCGATGTCGTAGACCCGGTCCACCTGCGGCTGCGGCAGGACCCGGGGCCGCCACGGGTCGCGGCCTCCGCTGCGGCGCCAGGCCCGGACCACGACCGCGGCGGTCAGCGCGACGAGGACCGTCATCACCAGCCCCAGCTCCGGGTGCAGCAGGTGGTACTCGCCGGATCCGAGGACCGCCTCGGGGTAGACCACGACCAGGCCGCCGAGGGCGGTCGGCAACGCCAGCAGGTACAGCGGGACCTTCATCGACGGCGGCGCCTCCGCGATCTCGGGCACCTCGCCCTCGGCCAGGTCGGCGCCGGCGGGGCTGCCGAGGAAGACCATCAGCCAGGCGCGCAGGGAGTAGGCGACGGTGAGCACCGCGGTGACCACCGCGGAGGCGAAGAGCAGCCACGCCAGCCAGGGCCACACCAGCCGCCCGTGCAGCGCGGCGTCCCAGGTGGCGCCGATGACCGCGTCCTTGGTGAAGAAGCCGACCAGCGGGACGACGCCGGCCAGCGCCCCGAAGCCGATGCTCATCGTGAGGAAGGTGTCCGGCAGCTTGTCGCGCAGCCCGCCCATCGCGGTCATCGACGTCGAGCCGACCGCGTGCACCACCGCCCCCGCGGCGAGGAACAGCAGCGCCTTGAACGCGCCGTGCGCGAGCAGGTGCAGCACCCCGGCGGACCACGCGCCCACCGCGAGCGCGCCGAACATGTAGGCGAGCTGGCTCACCGTCGACCAGGCCAGCACCCGCTTGAGGTCGGAGGTGAACAGCGCGTAGAACGCGGCGAGGAGCATGGTGACCGCGGCGACGAGAGCGAGCAGGTTCAGCGCCGCCGGGGCGCTGAGGAACAGCGGGTAGGTGCGGGCGACCAGGAACACCCCGGCGGCGACCATCGTCGCGGCGTGGATCAGCGCCGAGATCGGCGTGGGGCCCGGCATCGCGTCGGGCAGCCACGTGTGCAGCGGGAACTGCGCGGACTTGCCGACCACGGCCGCGGTGAGCAGCACCGCCGGGAGCCACAGGTCGTCGCGGCCGAAGCCCCCGTCGGCGATCGCGGCCATCACGGTGCTGATCCGGTAGCTGTCGAAGCGCAGGCCGAGCACGAGGATCGCGAACAACAGGCCGAGGTCCGCCGTACGCGTCATCAGGAACGCCTTGACCGCCCCGGCCCGGGCCTCGGGGAGCTCCCAGTGGTGCGAGATCAGGAAGTAGGAGCAGGCGCCCATCAGCTCCCAGCCGACGAGCAGCACCCACAGGTCGTCGGCGACCACGACCAGCGTCATCGCGCCGGTGAACAGCGAGACCAGCGCGGCGTACGACGGGTAGCGCGGGTCGCCGTGCATGTAGCCCAGCGAGTACACCTGGACGAGGAACGCCACCGTGTGCGCGAGGAGCAGCAGCACCGCGCTGAGCGGGTCGACGTAGAACGCGAGCTCGATCGGCGGTCCGGCCGCGGTCGTGGCGGCGAAGACGTGCGCGAGCGGGGTGGCGTCGCCGAGGTGCGGGAAGGCGACCACGCCGGCCAGCGCCAGGCCGAGTGCGCCGGCACCGACCGCGATCCCCCGCTCCGCCACCTCCCCGCCGTGGCCGACGAGCAGGGACAGCCCGGCCGACGTGAACGGGACCAGGACCACCAGCAGCACCACCCAGATCATCGCTCGGCCACCGCCGGCTCCTCGCGGTCGGCGAGCTCGCGCATGGTGTCCACGTCGATCTGCCCGTGGGTGCGGAAGACCAGCAGCACGATGGCGAGGCCGAGGCCGATCTCGGCGGCGGCGATCACGATCACGAACAGCGCGAACGTCTGGCCGCCGTGCAGCACGTCGCGGAAGTAGGCGTCGAAGGCCACCAGGTTGAGGTTCACCGCGTTGAGCATCAGCTCCACGCCCATCAGCACGAGCACCGCGTTACGGCGCACCAGGACGCCGTACACGCCGATCGCGAAGAGCAGGCTCGACAGCAGCAACGGCCACCACAGCGGCATCACTCACCGCCCCGGCGGCCGGTCCCGCGCGAGAGCACGATCGCCCCGACGAGGGCGGCGAGCAGCAGCACGCTCAGCACCTCGAACGGCAGCACCCACTGCTGGAAGATCGTCGCGCCGGTGGTCTGCGCGGACCCGACGACCGCGCCGTCGAGGTCGAGCTCGACCCCGTGGAAGCCGGCCACGACGGTGGTGCCGAGCACCGCGAGGACCAGCCCCGCCACCGCGACCGCGGGCAGCGCCCGCCGGGCGTCGAGGTCGGGCTGCGGCCCGGTCGGCGCCTTGGTCAGCATCAGCGCGAACAGCAGGAGCACGACGACCGCGCCCACGTAGATCAGGATCTGCACCCACGCCACGAACTCCGCGGCGAGCAGCAGGAAGATCCCCGCGACCGCGCCGAGCGTGACCACGAGCCACAGCGCGGCGTGCACCATCGTCCGGGTGGTCACGACCAGCAGCGCCGACCCGGCCGCGACCAGGCCGAGCAGCAGGAACAGCACCTCGACCACCGTCACGGCGTCGGCCGTCCCTGCCGCTCCGCGGCCTTCTGCGCGGTGGTGATCTCCTTCGCGGGCTCGGCGCCCTCGTCGAGCGCGGCCGGTGCGGGCACCGTCCACATCCACTCCCGCAGCCGCTCCTTCTCGTGGGTCAGCTCGCGGATGTCGAGCTCGGCGTACTCGAACTCCGGGCTCCAGTGCAGCGCGTCGAAGGGGCAGACCTCCACGCAGATCGAGCAGTACATGCAGATCGAGAAGTCGATCGCGAACCGGTCCAGGACGTTGCGGCTCTTGTCCCGGCCGCCCTCGGTCGTCGCCGGGATCGTGTCCTTGTGGGAGTCGATGTAGATGCACCACGCCGGGCACTCGCGGGCGCACAGCATGCAGACCGTGCAGTTCTCCTCGATCAGCGCGATCACCCCGCGGCTGCGCGGCGGCAGCTCCGGGAGCGCGTCCGGGTAGTGCGCGGTGACCGACCGCTTCGTCATCGTGCGCATGGTCACCGCCAGGCCCTTCAGGAGGCCCTTGCCGGGGAAGCTCACGAGCTCATCACCACCACTCCGATCGCCGTGACCGCCAGCTGGAAGAGCACCAGCGGGACCAGTCCTTGCCAGGCCAGCCGCTGCAGCTGGTCCTCCCGCAGGCGCGGGTAGGCCACCCGCACCCACACCACCACGAACGCCACGAGGCCGGTCTTGGCCAGCGTCCACAGCCAGCCGACCTGGTCCTCCCACGGCCCGTGCCACCCGCCGAGGAACAGCACCGCGGTGAGCGCGGAGAGCACCACGATCCCGGCGTACTCCGCGAGGATGAACAGCGCGAACCGCAGCCCGCCGTACTCGGTGTACGGGCCGAAGACGAGCTCGGCGTCGGCGACCGGGATGTCGAACGGCGGGCGCTGCAGCTCGGCGAGACCGGCCACGAAGAAGACGAGCGCCGCGGGGGCCTGCCAGAGCAGCCACCACGGGTTCCACGCCTCGACGATGCCGGTCAGCGACAGGGTGCCGGCGGCCATCGCCACCGACGCGGCGGCGAGCACGAACGGCAGCTCGTAGGCCATCAGCTGCGCGGCGACCCGGATCCCGCCGAGCAGGCTGAACTTGTTGGCGCTCGACCAGCCGCCCATCAGGGTGCCGACCACGCCCACGCCCATCACGGCGACCACGAAGAACAGGCCGATGTCGAGGTCCTGGCCGACCAGCCCGGGGCCGATCGGGATCGCGACCATCGCGACCAGGTACGGCAGCAGCGCGACGGCCGGGGCCATCTTGAACACGGTCCGGTCCGCGGCCGCGGGGACCACGTCCTCCTTCTGCACGAACTTCACCCCGTCGGCGACGAGCTGCGCCCAGCCGTGGAAGCCGCCGGCGTACATCGGGCCGACCCGCGACTGCATGTGTGCCATGGCCTTGTGCTCGACCTGGCCGACGAGCAGCGGGACGACGAGGAAGGCGAGCAGCACGACGGCCACGCGCAGCAGCACCTCGACCAGCTCAGCCATCCTCTCCACCCCCCTGGCCGGGGCTGCCGGGCCCGTCCACGGCCGCGCCCCCTCCGTCGTCCGGTCGCGAGGCGGCGCGCGGCGTGCGGCGGGGTCGTGCGGCGGGGCCGCTGGGGGTGGCCGCGGCGAGGGGGTCGGGGGCGGGGCTGCCGGGCTCCCGGGGCCCCCACTGCTCGGGCTCGGGGACGCCGGCGGGGCGGGTACGGCGGCGCCCGGCGGCGGCCGCGTGCCCCGCGTCGCTCTCCCCCGGCTCCTTCGCGCCGGGCCAGGGCTTGGCGACGCGGGAGGCGAGGACGAAGTCCTTGCGCAGCGGGTGGCCCTCGAAGTTCTCGGGGAGGAGCAGCTTCTCCAGCGGGAGCGGGTCGCCCTCGACGGTGAAGTCGAGGCCGAACATCTCGTGCGTCTCGCGCTCGTGCCAGCGGGCTCCGGCGAACAGGTGCGCCACCGAGGGCACCGACGCGGCGTCGCGCGCGACCAGGGTGCGCAGCACGAGGTGGTCGACCGCGCCGGGGCGGTGGTCGGCCAGGTGGCACACCACCCGGAACCCGTCGGTGAGCTCGTCGACCGCGGACAACCAGTCGAAGAAGGTGCAGTCGAGGCCGTCGCGGGCGACCTCGACGGCGGCCACCCAGTGCTCGAGGGGTACGTCGACCGTGACCGGGCCGAACCCGTCGTCGACCGTGGCCGCGTCCCCGAAGGTCTCCGCGAAGGCGGCCCGGACGCGTCCCGGCCAGAGCTCGGTGGAGCGGCTCACGTGACCGCCCCGGGCGGCGGTGCGACGAGCCCGCGCGTCACCGACGCGGCGTCGTCGCGGCGGTACCGGTCGGGCAGCGACTCGCCGTCGATCTTCTCCTGGAGCTTGAGGATGCCCTGCAGCAGCGCCTCGGGGCGCGGCGGGCAACCGGGCACGTACACGTCGACCGGGATGACCTGGTCCACGCCCTTGGTCACGCAGTAGGAGTCCCAGTAGGGACCACCGGAGTTCGCGCAGGAGCCGAACGAGATCACGTACTTGGGTTCGGGCATCTGCTCGTAGAGCCGTTTGATCGCCGGCGCCATCTTGTCGGTGACCGTCCCGGAGACCACCATCAGGTCGGCCTGGCGCGGGCCGGGCGCGAACGGGATCACGCCGAGCCGGATGAAGTCGTGGCGGGCCATCGACGTGGCGATGAACTCGATCGCGCAGCAGGCGAGCCCGAAGTTGAACACCCACAGGGAGTACTTCCGCCCCCAGTTCAGCAGGTACCGCGCCGGCTTCGGCGCGAGCTTCTGCAGCCCGCCCAGGCTCGGCGCGGGCCCGTGGTGGGGCATGCCCAGGTCGGTGACGGTCGGCGCCACCGCCCCGGGCGTGGAGGAGGTCAGGTCCACGTCAGCACCCCCTTCCGCCACGCGTAGACGAGGCCGACCGCGATGAAGCCGATGAAGACGCCCATCTCCCCGACGGAGATCCAGCCGAGGCCGCCGAACACCGTGGCCCACGGGAAGAGGAAGACCGCGTCCACGGCGAAGATCACGTAGAGGTAGGCGTAGACGTAGTAGCGCACGTGGCTCTGCGCCCAGCCCTCGCCGACGGGGTCGACGCCGCACTCGTAGGTGAGCATCTTCTCCGCGGTCCGGTGGGTCGGCCGCAGCAGCCGGTTGCTGGTGAACATGGCCACCACGAGGCCCACGCCGAGGGCGAGAATCGCCAGCAGCGGCAGGTAAGCCGTGTAGTAGTCCGCCACGGGGCGAGTCTAGGGCCCCGGGTGCCGACCCGCACCGACCCTGCACCGCCCGCGCACGTCGTGCGGCATGGCTCGTTCACATGCGCACTTTGCGTAGGTACGGTGCTGGGGTCCGACCTAGCCCTTGACGAAAGCAACCATCCGCCGACGTACGGCGTCTGTTTGTGCAAGAGAGGACGCCACAGGGGCAGGTCCACTCGGGAGGACGTACGACATGCGACGGGGACGAAAGATCGCACGGGCCCTCATCACCTCGCTGGTGGTGCTGGCCGTGTCCGCGGTAGCGGCGTTCGGCGTGATCACGCTCAGCCAGGCGACCGGGACGGCGGCACTGACCGCGTCCACGACGGAGCCCACCCGACCGGCGCGGCCGGAGTCCACCCGGCCGGCCACCCCCACCCAGCCGGTGGAGGACGTGAAGGTGCTGACCCCGAAGCCGGAGCCCGAGCCGCTGCTGGAGCAGGGCGACCGCGGTGTCCGGGTGCGCGAGCTCCAGGCCCGGCTCTCGCAGCTCGCCTGGTACACCCCGCCGATGACCGGCGTCGTCGACCAGCAGACCGTCGCGGCGGTCCGCGGCTTCCAGGACAAGCGCGGGTTCGAGGTGACCGGGGCGGTCTTCGACCGCACCTGGAACCGGCTGGCCGCGATGACCCGCCAGCCGACCGGCGACGAGATGTTCAACCGCGCGGGCCCGGCGCTCTTCGAGGCCGGCGACGTCTCCCCCGAGGTGCGGGAGATCCAGGCCCGGCTGCGCCAGATCGCCTGGTTCTTCGGCGACGTCGGCGACACCTACGGCGACCAGACCGTGGAGGCGGTGCGCGGCTTCCAGGCCAAGCGGGCCATCCCGGTCACCGGCAAGGTGGACCAGCGCACGCTCGACCTGCTGCGCGGCATGACCGCCGAGCCGACCGCCGACGAGCTCGCGAACCGTCCCCCGGACCCGGCCGAGGGCTCGACCCTCGACCCGCGGTGCCTGACCGGCCGGGCACTGTGCGTGGACAAGTCCAGCAACAGCCTGCGCTGGGTGGTCGACGGCAAGGTGCTCACCACGCTCGACGTGCGTTTCGGCCAGGAGGGCATGGAGACCCGCGAGGGGCAGTTCGCGATCAGCTACAAGTCGCGCGACCACGTCTCCTCGCTCTACGACACCTCGATGCCGTTCGCGATGTTCTTCAGCGGCGGCCAGGCCGTGCACTACTCGCCCGACTTCGCGGCCAACGGCTACAACGGCGGCTCGCACGGCTGCGTGAACGTCCGCGACTACGACGCGATCGCCTCACTGTTCGAGCAGGTGCAGATCGGCGACAAGGTCGTCGTCTACTGGTCCTGACGGAGCGGGACCCCCGCGCCCGCTCCGTCAGCCCGCGCCCGCTCCGTCAGCCCGCGGTCGCCCTCGGCATCACCGGGACCGTGGTGGCCCCCCGGGTCGGCACGAGCCACACCGGCGACCCGACGTCCACACCGAGCCCGCGGGCCTCCGCGCGCGTGAGCACGACGCTCACGTCCGGCTCGACCGCTGTGCGCACGGCCAGCCGCACCTCGAACCCGACCCGGACCACCCGGGTCACCGTCCCCGGGGTCGCGCCGAGGACCCGGTCGTGGTCGAGCACGTCGAGGTCGTGAGGCCGGACCAGCTCACCGTCGAGCCGGGTGACCGGGCCGAGGAAGCTCATCACGAAGTCGTTCGCCGGCTCGTCGTACAGCTGGTCCGGGGTGCCGACCTGCTCGATGCGCCCCTCGTTGATCACGACGATCTCGTCGGCGACCTCGAGGGCCTCCTCCTGGTCATGGGTCACGAAGACGGTGGTGACGTGTACCTCGTCGTGGAGCCGGCGCAGCCAGTCCCGCAGCTCCTTGCGGACCTTCGCGTCGAGTGCACCGAACGGCTCGTCGAGAAGGAGCACGGTCGGCTCGACCGCGAGCGCCCGGGCGAGGGCCATCCGCTGCCGCTGGCCCCCGGAGAGCTGTGCGGGCAGCCGGTGCGCGAACTGCTGCAGGTGCACGAGCCGGAGGAGCTCGTCCACCCTCGCCCTGACCTCGTTCTTCGGCCTCCTGCGGATCTCGAGACCGAAAGCCACGTTCTTGGCCACGCTCATGTGCTTGAAGGCGGCGTAGTGCTGGAAGACGAAGCCCACGTTGCGCTTCTGTGCCGGCAGGTGCGTGGCCTCCGTGCCCTCGATGTGGATCGTGCCGGTGTCGGAGGACTCCAGGCCAGCGATGATCCGCAGCAGCGTGGACTTGCCACCGCCGCTCGGCCCGAGCAGCGCGGTGAGCTGCCCGGAGGGGATGGTGACGGAGACGTCGTCGAGAGCCACGAAGTCGCCGAAACGCTTGCTGACCCCCGCTACTTCGATACTCATGCCGGGTCCTTGGGTCGCAGGATGGAGACGATGACGATGCACAGCACGGAGGCGAACGCGAGGAGGAACGCGGCCGCGTAGGCGGTGCCCTGCTCGAAGTTCTGGTAGGTCTGCTCGACCACCAGCGTGGTGGTCTGGGTCTTCTCGACGACGTTCCCGGAGACGATCTTCACGGCGCCGAACTCGCCCAGGGAGCGGGCGAGGCTGAGCACGACGCCGTAGACCACCGCCCACTTGATGCTCGGCAGCGTGACCCGCCAGAAGGTCTGGACGCCGTTCGCGCCGAGGCTGCGCGCCGCCTGCTCCTGCTCGTCGCCGACCTCCTCGAGGACCGGGACGACCTCGCGGATCACCAGCGGCAGCGCTACGAACACCGTCGCCATCACCATCCCGGGCGTGGCGAAGATGACCTGGAGTCCGGCGGCGTCGAGCGGCCGGCCGAGCCAGCCGTCGCGGCTGTTGTAGACCAGCAGCAGCGCCAGGCCGACGACCACGGGCGAGACGGAGAGGGGTACGTCGATCAGCGTCGACAGGACTCGTTTGCCGGGGAACTCGTAGCGCACCAGCAGCAGCGAGATGCCGACCCCGAACAGCAGGTTGGCCACCACCGCGACTCCGGCCACGATCCCGGTCATCTGCAGGGCGTGGACGACCTCCGGGTCGCTCAGCGCCGTCTGGAGGTTGGCCAGGCCGCCCTCGAAGGTGGTGCGGACCACGAGCGAGACCGGCCAGGCGATGAGCATGAACAGGTAGCCGATGGTGACCACGCGGAGCAGCCAGCGGAGTGGTGCCGGAGTCCTAACCACGACGCGCCACCCTTCGCTGGAGGACGTCGAGCAGCACGATGACGGTGACCGCGACGGCCAGCATGATCGTCGCGACGGCGGCCGCCGCCGCGGGATCTCCGTTCTCGACGTAGGTGAGCACGCGGACCGAGGCGACCTCGGTCTTCAGCGGCAGGTTGCCGCTGAGCAGGACCAGCGAGCCGTACTCGCTGATCCCACGCGCGAAGGACAGCGCGGCTCCCGCCGCGATGGCCGGCGCGAGGCTCGGCAGGATGATGCGCCGGAAGGTCGTCAGCCCGGTGGCACCGAGCGAGGCGGCGGCCTCCTCGGCGTCGTGCTCGAGCTCCTCGAGAACAGGCTGCACCGTGCGAACGACGAAGGGCAGCGTGACGAACGCCAGGGCGAGGAAGACGGCGCTGCCGGTGTTCGCGACGTCCACACCGAGCGGGCTTCCCGGGCCGTAGAGCGCGAGCAGGACCAGGCCAGCAACGATCGTCGGCAGGGCGAACGGGATGTCGATGACCACATCGAGCGCCGCCCTTCCCCAGAAGCGGTCGCGCACGAGCACCCAGGCGATCGCCGTACCCATGACCACGTTCACCGCGGTCACCAGGAGCGACTGTTCGACGGTGAGCCGGACCGCGGCGGCAGTCTGCTCGTTCGTCAGCGCCGCGACGAAGCTGTCCCAGCCGCCACCGACCGTCGTGGCGACCACGGCGGTGAGCGGGATCAGGACCAGCAGGCTGAACCAGAGCATCGCGACCCCGAGCCCGAGGCCGGAGGTGACACCGAGCGCACCCGTCCGGGGCGAGCGGCGCCTGCGAGCCACCCGCCCCGGGACCCTGGTGACGACCGTACTCATTCCTTGCCGGTCGCCTTCTGGATGGCGGGAACGATGCCCGTCTCCTCGTCGAAGAACCTGTCGGCGGTCTCGCTCCAGCCTCCGAAGTCCTCCTCGATGGTGAGCAGCCGGGGCGGCTCGGGGAACGGGTTGCCCGGGTCGTTCGCACCCTCCACCTCGACGTCGACGTCCACCAGGGGCCGGAAACCGCTCTTCGCGTACTCGGTCTGCGCCTCCTTGCCGAGGAGGTAGTCCAGCCACGCCTGCGCCTTCGGGTCCGCGTCCTCGAGGACCGCCCCGGGGTTCTCGATGAGCAGGGTGTCGTCCGGGATGACGTAGTCGAACTCCTCGCCCGCGGCGCGGGCCAGGATCGCCTCGTTCTCGTAGGAGATCAGGACGTCGCCGTTGCCGCTGCTGAAGGCGGTGGTGGCGTCCCGGCCGCTGCCCGGCAGGGCGACGGTGTTCTCGAAGAACTTGGTGAGGAACGCCTTGGCGTCGTCCTCGCTGCCACCGGAGGCGATGACGTGGCCCCAGGCGCCGAGGATGTTCCAGCGGGCGGAACCCGACGATCCCGGGTTGGGCGTGATGATCTCGACGCCTGGCTTGACGATGTCGTCCCAGCCCTGGATGTCCTTGGGGTTCCCTTCGCGGACCACGAGCGCCACCACCGACTGCGTCACGATGCCGTCGGTGGGGCCGGTGTTCCAGTCGTCGGCGACCAGTCCGGCGTCGACCAGGCGGGTGACGTCGCCCTCCAGCGAGAAGTGCACGTAGTCGGCGTCGAGGCCGGCCTCGACGGCGCGGCTCTGGTCGCCGGAGGCGCCGTACGAGGTCTCGAACCCGACCCCCTTCCCCTCCTCGGTCGCCTCGAAGCCCTCGATGATCGGCTTGTTGGCCGCCTCGAGCACGGAGAACCCGACGAGGCCCAGCGAGCTCGACCCCGCCTCACCGCTGCTCGCACCCGCGCCACCCCCGCAGGCCGCCAGCGTCAGCAACCCCGCTACCGATGCGGCGACCCCGGCCTTGCTCTTGAAGTTCATGGTGTCTCTTCCTTCGTCCACGCTCGCGAGCGTTGGTCACTTGAGTTACCTAAACTACTCGACTTTGGAGACTTAAGTGGTCGGTCTCGCCGGAAGGCGCGCCGACGAGTTGGCAAAGAAAACCGCAGCGCTACAGGAGTGATCCGCGACACAATGGGCGTATCCGCCCGTGATCTGGACTTCGCGTGTCCGGGCTGGGGTGCGGTCGTAGAGTGACGGAGGAAGGGCAACCTAAGTAACGGGCTGCGGCCCCCGCGAGACGGAGGGCCGGTCCGCGGAAAGAAGGCGACAGCGTGACCAAGCAGGTCAAGCAGCTCGACCGCGTGATCATCCGCTTCGCGGGCGACTCCGGTGACGGCATGCAGCTGACGGGGGACCGGTTCACGCAGGAGACCGCGACGTTCGGCAACGATCTCTCGACGCTGCCGAACTTCCCCGCCGAGATCCGCGCCCCAGCCGGGACCCTCCCGGGTGTCTCGTCGTTCCAGGTGCACTTCGCCGACCACGACATCCTCACCCCGGGCGACTCCCCCGACGTGCTGGTGGCGATGAACCCCGCGGCGCTCAAGGCGAACCTGGGCGACATCAAGCCGGGTGCGTCGGTGATCGTGGACAGCCACGACTTCACCACCCGGAACCTGAACCGGGCCGGCTACGCCGAGAACCCGCTGGAGACCGACGCGCTCGACGAGTACGCCGTGCACGCGTTCGACCTGACCGACATGACCGTCGAGGCGGTCAAGGAGTTCGGGCTGTCCCGCAAGGACGCCGGCCGCGCGAAGAACATGTTCGCGCTCGGCCTCCTGTCGTGGATGTACGGCCGCCCCACGGAGCCGACGATCACGTTCCTCGAGCGGCGGTTCGCGAAGGCGCCCGACATCCGCGACGCCAACGTCACCGCGTTCAAGGCGGGCTGGAACTTCGGCGAGACCACCGAGGCGTTCGTCGTCCAGTACGAGATCAAGCCGGCGCCGATGGAGTCGGGCACGTACCGCAACATCACCGGCAACCTCGCGCTGGCCTACGGGCTGGTCGCCGGGTCCACCCAGTCGGGCCTGCCGCTGTTCCTCGGTTCCTACCCGATCACCCCGGCCTCCGACATCCTCCACGAGCTGAGCAAGCACAAGCGGTTCGGCGTGACCACGTTCCAGGCCGAGGACGAGATCGCCGGCGTCGGCGCGGCCCTCGGTGCGGCGTTCGGCGGCGCGCTCGGCGTGACCACCACGTCCGGCCCCGGCATCGCGCTGAAGTCCGAGACGATCGGCCTCGGGGTGATGATGGAGCTGCCGCTGCTCGTCGTCGACGTCCAGCGCGGCGGCCCCTCCACGGGCCTGCCCACCAAGACCGAGCAGGCCGACCTGCTCCAGGCCATGTTCGGCCGCAACGGCGAGGCCCCGATCCCGATCGTGGCGCCCCGGTCCCCCGCGGACTGCTTCGACGCCGCGGTCGAGGCGACCCGGATCGCGGTCACCTACCGCACCCCGGTGATGCTGCTCTCCGACGGCTACCTGGCCAACGGCTCCGAGCCGTGGCGGATCCCCGAGACCGACGACCTGCCGATGATCGACCCGCAGTTCGCCACCGAGCCGAACCACACCGGCGCCAAGGGCCAGGAGGAGTTCTGGCCCTACCTGCGCGACGAGGACACGCTGGCCCGTCCGTGGGCCGTCCCGGGCACACCCGGCCTCGAGCACCGCATCGGCGGCCTCGAGAAGGGCGACGGGCACGGGAACATCTCCTACGACCCGGCGAACCACGACCTGATGGTCCGCACCCGCCAGGCCAAGGTGGAGCGGATCGCGGACACGATCCCGCCGCTCGAGGTCGACGACCCCTCCGGCGAGGCCGACGTGCTGGTCCTGGGCTGGGGGTCGACGTACGGCCCGATCGGCGCCGCGGTGCGCCAGGTCCGCAAGACCGGGCTGCACGTCGCCCAGGCCCACCTGCGTCACCTCAACCCGTTCCCGAAGGACCTCGGCGACGTGCTGAAGCGGTACGACGCCGTCATGGTCCCCGAGATGAACCTCGGCCAGCTGTCGATGCTGCTGCGCGCCCGGTACCTCGTCGACGTCGTGGGCTACAACCACGTGCGCGGCCTGCCGCTGCGCGCCGCCGAGCTCGCCGACGCGATCACCGACCTCGTCGAGGCCACCACCTCGACCGGCGACCCCCTCGGGGACGCCGACACCGCCGAGAAGGAGGCAGCCCGATGACCACGGAGTCTCTCCCGTTCCCGGGCCTGCGTGACGTCCCCGCCGCGGACGCGCCGCAGAACCGCAAGGAGTTCACGTCGGACCAGGAGGTCCGCTGGTGCCCCGGCTGCGGCGACTACGCCGTGCTGGCCGCCGTGCAGGGCTTCCTGCCCGACCTCGGCCTCAAGCGCGAGAACATCGTCTTCGTCTCGGGCATCGGCTGCTCGTCGCGGTTCCCGTACTACCTCGACACCTACGGCATGCACTCGATCCACGGCCGCGCGCCGGCGATCGCGACGGGTCTGGCCACCTCGCGCAGCGACCTGTCGGTGTGGGTGGTCACCGGGGACGGCGACGCGCTGTCCATCGGCGGGAACCACCTGATCCACGCCCTGCGCCGCAACGTGAACATGACGATCCTGCTGTTCAACAACCGGATCTACGGCCTCACCAAGGGCCAGTACTCCCCCACCTCCGAGCTGGGCAAGGTCACCAAGTCGACCCCGATGGGCTCGCTGGACAACCCGTTCAACCCGGTCTCGCTCGCGCTCGGCGCGGAGGGCACGTTCGTCGCGCGCACCATCGACTCCGACCGCAGGCACCTCACCTCGGTGCTGTCGGCCGCTGCGGCCCACCGGGGTACGGCGCTGGTCGAGATCTACCAGAACTGCCCGATCTTCAACGACGGCGCGTTCGACGCGATCAAGGACAACGACACGAAGGCCGACGCGATCATCCCGCTCGTCCACGGTGAGCCGGTCCGGTTCGGCACCGAGGGTTCCAAGGGCGTCGTCCGCGACCCGGCGACCGGCACGCTGCGGGTCGTCGACGTCGCCGGGCCGGACAACCCCGACGGTGAGCCGGCCGAGAACCTGCTGGTGCACGACGCGCACGCCGAGGACCCCACGACGGCGTTCGCGCTCTCGCGGCTCACGGACGCGGGCTACCTGAACCAGGCGCCGATCGGGATCTTCCGGCAGGTCGACCATCCGACGTACGACGACCTGGCGCGCGAGCAGATCCAGACCGCGGCCGCCGGGGAGACCGACACGCGGCAGGCGCTCGCCGGGCTGCTCAACAGCGGGGACACCTGGACGGTCGTGTGACCCTCACCGGGCCCGGACGAGCCGCCAGGTCTGCGAGTAGCCGACCAGGTACGCCTGGCTCGCCGGTACCCGCACCCGGAACCAGCGCGTGCCCGTCTCGGGCAGGGTGAGCGCGAACCGGTACCTGCCGTCCTCGGTGGCGCGCTCGGAGCCGACCGTGGTCCACCCGCAGTCCGCGCAGCTCCGGCGCGTCAGGTACACCAGGCCGGCGTACGTCGGCAACACCCTGCCCCGGAGCCGGAAGACCTCGTCCCGCGGCTCGGTCACCGTGGAGGTGGCCGCGCGGCGGACCCGGACCGTGGCCTGCGCCGAGGACGGCAGGAATGTCGCGTCCCCGGCGTAGGTGACCCGGTAGGCGGCGCTCCGGACCGCCCTCTCCTCGAACCGGTAGACGGGCAGGTCCCCGTCCGTGACGCCGGTGCCGACCGAGGTCCAGGTGTCCTCCCGCAGGTACCGGCGCTCGAGGGTGACCTCGGCGTCGTCCACGGCGTACCTCGTCTCACCCAGCGGGTCGGTGAACACGACCTGCCCCTCGACGGCGACCCGGTCGCCGTACGTGACCGTCCGCGCCGCCGACCTCGTCACCTCGGTGGCCAGGAACGGCACCACCGGCTCCTGGGGCTCCTCGTCCGCCACGGCCGCCCGCCCCGGGAGCAGGGCCAGGACCAGGGCCGCGAGCACCAGCAGGGCGGGCAGGGGTCCCCGGCCTGCGAACGGCCCGAGTAGTCGTCGAACCACCATGGGACCTCCTCGACGGCGGGGCGCACCCGCCCTCTTCCGACGGTAGGCGGGTGGGGGCCGGCATGCCCGGGCCGAAGGTCCGCAAGCACCCCACCCGTCTGAGGCAGCCCGCGTCTCGGTCAGTGGCAAACATTTCTTTTGCCCCTTACGCCTCGGTTAGGCTTCCGGCGTGGCAGAGACTCGACGCGGCTTCCTCCTGGGCTTCGCCGCCTACGCCATGTGGGGCCTGTTCCCGCTCTACTGGCCGCTGCTCGAGCCGGCCGGCGCGATCGAGATCCTGGCGCACCGGATCTTCTGGTCGATGGCCGTGATGGCCGGCCTGATCCTCGCCCTGGGCCGGCGCCGCCAGCTCCGCAAGGTGCTCACCTCGCCCCGCACCCGGGGGATCCTCGCGCTCGCCGCGGTCGTGATCGCGGTCAACTGGGGGACCTACATCTGGGGCGTGAACAACGGCCACGTCGTCGAGACGTCCCTGGGCTACTTCATCAACCCGCTGGTGACCGTGCTGATGGGCGTGGTGGTGCTCGGCGAGCGGCTGCGCACGATGCAGTGGGTGGCGATGGGGATCGCCACCGTCGCCGTGGTCGGCCTCACCGTGGAGTACGGCCGGCCGCCCTGGGTCGCGCTGGTCCTCGCGTTCTCGTTCGGCAGCTACGGCCTGGCGAAGAAGAAGGCCAACACGGGCGCGGTGGAGAGCCTCACCGTCGAGACGCTGGTGCTCGCCCCGGTCGCCGCGGGGTACCTGCTCTGGCTCGGCGCCCAGGGCACCTCGACGTTCACCACCGAGGGTGCCGGCCACGTGCTGCTCATCGTGGGCACCGGCGTGGTCACCGCGATCCCGCTGATCTGCTTCGGGGCCGCTGCGACGCGGGTCTCGATGACCACGATCGGGCTGCTGCAGTACGTCGCCCCGACGATCCAGTTCGCGCTCGGCGTCTTCCTGTTCGGCGAGCCGATGCCCGCGATGCGCTGGGTCGGCTTCACGCTGGTGTGGCTGGCGCTGGCCATCTTCACCTTCGAGGCGCTGACCTACCGGCGCCGCCAGCTCCGGCTCACAGCCGAGGCCAGCGCCCTCTAGTCCCGCGCGGGCACCCTGCGAGAGTCCCGCCACCGCGCGGTCGACCAGCCCGGCGTAGAGCGCCGCGACGCCCGGTGAACGATGCGCGGTTCGTGGCATTTGTTCACCCGGCGTCCACCCCGGCTATCCCTCGGGATCGCCTTGTCTTCCTAGCGTCACGGACGACTACGAGACCCAAGGAGCACCACCTTGACCCCCAGAAACGGCCTGCGGCTCCTGCCGCTGCTGAACTCGGGACCGCACGGCTCGCGCAGCAGCATGACCTGCCACTACCGGTGCGGCAACGCCTGCGACAAGCCCGTCCCGAACACGTCGGACAACCCCCACTTCTCCTCGCTCGTCGAGGGCGCCCTGGCCCGCCGCTCGGTCCTGAAGGCCGGCGGTGTCGGCGCCGGCGCGCTGGTCCTCGGCGGGCTGCTCAACCCGTCGGCCGCCGCGGCCGCGACCCCCGCCCCGGCGGCCCGGCGCGCCGGCGCCGCCGCGGCCGGCATCGGCTCGGCCGACTTCACGCCGGTCGCCCCGAACGTCCGCGACAACGTCACGGTCCCCCGCGGCTACACCTACGAAGTCCTGGTCCGCTGGGGCGACCCGGTCACCGCCGACGCCCCCGCGTTCGACGCGTTCGCGCAGACCCCGGCGTCCGCGGAGCGCCAGTTCGGCTACAACTGCGACTACGTCGGCGTCGTCCCGCTCACCGCCGGCAGCGCCGTGCTCGTCGCCAACAACGAGTACACCGACGAGGAGCTGATGTTCCCCGCCGGCGTCTACGACGACGCGACGGTCAAGAGGATCGCGATCGCCTCGCACGGCATGTCCGTCGTGCAGATCGAGCGTGGCCGGAAGCCGGGCTCCTGGAAGCGGTCGAACCACCGCGGCGCCCGGCTCAACCGCCGGATCACCGCGAACACGCCGTTCCTCGTCGACGGCCCCGCCGCCGGCACGGAGCGGCTCCGCACCAGCGCCGATCCGTCCGGCAAGAACGTCCTCGGCACCTTCGCCAACTGCGCCGGCGGCACCACGCCCTGGGGCACGATCCTGTCCGGCGAGGAGAACTTCAACGGCTACTTCGACAAGTCGGGCACGCTCGACAGCCGGTACGCCGCCTCCTACGCCCGCTACGGCCTCGCCGGTGACGGCCGCGGCTGGAGCGACGTCGACGAGCGCTTCGACCTCACCGCCGAGCCGCACGAGCCGTTCCGCTTCGGCTACATCGTCGAGGTCGACCCGCTCGAGCCGAGGTCGACCCCGCGCAAGCACTCGATGCTCGGCCGGTTCAAGCACGAGGGCGCCAACGCCACCATCGCCCGCGACGGCCGCGCGGTCGTCTACATGGGCGACGACGAGCGGGGCGACTACATCTACAAGTTCGTCTCCGCCGAGAAGTACGACCCCCGCGACACCCAGGCCGCCCGCAAGCACAACCTGACGCTGCTCAGCAGGGGCACCCTGTACGTCGCCCGCTTCACCGACGAGGCCGCGGACGCCGCCCCGGAGTACGACGGCCTCGGCGAGTGGATCGCGCTGGCCAGCGACACCGAGTCGTTCGTGGACGGGATGAGCGTGGTCGACGTACTCGTCGACACCCGGCTCGCCGCCGACAAGGTCGGCCCGACCAAGATGGACCGTCCCGAGGACATCGAGCCGAACCCGGTCAACGGCCGCGTCTACTGCGCACTGACCAACAACTCCGACCGGGGCAAGAAGTACCCCGCGGACGAGGCGAACCCGCTGACCTCCAGCATGGTCCGCTCCGAGCTCGGCGCGCCGCTGACCTCGGCGAGCGGCAACCGCAACGGCTACGTCCTCGAGGTCACCCCGGACGCCGGCGACCACACCTCCACCGCGTTCACCTGGGGCCTGATGCTGGTGTGCGGCGACCCGGAGGCCCCGGAGACCTACTTCGCCGGCTACCCCAAGGAGCAGGTCAGCCCGGTCAGCTGCCCCGACAACGTCGCCTTCGACGCGCTCGGCAACCTGTGGATCTCCACCGACGGCAACTCGCTGGGCTCCAACGACGGCCTGTTCCGGGTCCCGGTGGCCGGCGCCGAGCGGGGCAAGGTCGAGCAGTTCCTCACCGTCCCGGTCGGCGCGGAGACCTGCGGCCCGCTGGTCAGCGAGGACCAGCTCAGCGTCTTCGCGGCGGTACAGCACCCCGGTGAGACCGACGGCGCGAGCTTCGACCAGCCGTCGAGCACCTGGCCGCACACGGACTCGTTCCCGCGGCCGAGCGTGATCGTCGCCTACGAGAGCTGACCCCGCACCACCCACGAGAAAAAGCCACGTCCCGGCCGCCGCAACGGCCGGGACGTGGCTTCGCCTGTGTCTCCGGGTGGACCGGGTCCTAGGAGGTGCGGGTGGCGATGATCGCCGCGAACGCGTCGAGCGCGTCACGGACCGGCCCCTCGGGGAGCACCTTGAGCAGCTCGCGCGCCTCGTTGGCCCGCTCGATGACGTAGGCCCGCGCCTCGTCCATCGCCGGGTGCTTGCGGAGCAGGTCGAGCGCCTCGGCGTGCAGGGCGTCATCGGTGAGGTCCGCCGCGAGCAGCTCGAGCAGCCGCGCGTCGGCCGGGTCGCTCGACTGCCGGGCGATCAGCACCGGCAGGGTGGGCACGCCCTCGCGCAGGTCGGTGCCGGGGGTCTTGCCGGACTCGTCGGACTCGCTGGCGATGTCGAGGATGTCGTCGGAGAGCTGGAAGGCGGTGCCCACGCGCTCGCCGTACGCCGTCAGCGCCTCCTCGACCTCGAGCGGGGCCCCGCTGAAGCGCGCGCCGTAGCGGGCGGAGGTCGCGATCAGCGAGCCGGTCTTCCCGGCCACCACCCGCAGGTAGTGCGCGAGCGGCTCCTCGTCCTCGCCGGGGCCCAGCGTCTCCAGGATCTGCCCCTCGACGAGGCGGGTGAACGTCTCGGCCTGGATCCGCACCGCGTCCGCGCCGAGGCGGGCGGTGAGCTCGGAGGACTTGGAGAACAGGAAGTCGCCGGTGAGGATCGCCACCAGGTTGTCCCAGCGGGCGTTGGCGGACTCCGCGCCGCGGCGCAGCGCGGCCTCGTCCATCACGTCGTCGTGGTACAGCGACGCCAGGTGGGTCAGCTCGACTACGCAGGCCGAGGTGACCACCCCGTCGCCGGCCGGGTCACCGGTCTCCGCCGCGAGCAGCACCAGCAGCGGCCGGAACCGCTTGCCGCCGGCGTGCATCAGGTGCCGCGCCGCCTCGGTGACGAACGCGGCCTCGCTCTGGATGGCGTCCTCGAGGGCGTCCTCGACCTCCTGCATGCGCGCGCGCAGCCGGGACTCCAGCTCGGAGTCCAGGATGGGCAGCGCCAGGGACGACGCGGGTGATGACGTCACCGCGGTGGTGCTCCTTCTCGTCGCTCCCGCCGAGGCGGAAGGGTCAGCGGATGAACTCTCCGGCGGCGGCGGCCAGGTCCAGGACCGGGCCGGGTACGACGCCCAGGGCCAGCGTCGCCGCGAAGCCCACGGCGATCACGATAGTCGTCAGGATGCTGGGGGTCGCCACGGTGGGTCCCTCGCCGACCGGGTCGGAGAAGTACATGAGCACGATCACCCGCACGTAGAAGAAGGCCGCGACCACGCTGAACAGCACCGCGGTGACCACCAGCGGCCACGCGCCGCCGGCCAGCGCGGTGGTGAACACCGCCCACTTTCCGGTGAATCCGCTGGTCAGCGGGATGCCCGCCATGCCGAGCAGGAGGACGGCGAAGACACCGGCGACCACCGGGGACTCCTTGCCCAGCCCGGACCAGCGGGACAGGTGGGTGGCCTCGCCACCGGCGTCGCGGACCACGGTCACCACGGCGAACGCGGCGACCGTGGTGAAGCCGTAGGTGACCAGGTAGAACAGCACCGCCTGCAGCGAGGTGATCTCGCCGATGCCCACGTCGGCCACCTGCTGCGCGCCGACGAAGCCGGTGAGCAGGAAGCCCGCGTGGGCGATCGAGGAGTAGGCCAGCATCCGCTTCACGTCGGTCTGGGACAGCGCGAGCACCGAACCGACCACCATGGTGAGGATCGCGATCACCCACACCATCGGCGTCCAGTCCCAGCGGGCGCCGCCGAAGGCGACGTAGAACAGCCGCAGCAGCGCACCGAACGCGGCCACCTTGGTGCAGGCCGCCATGAACGCGGTGACCGCGGTGGGGGCGCCCTGGTAGACGTCGGGGGTCCAGGCGTGGAACGGCGCCGCGCCGACCTTGAACATCATCCCGACCGCGAGCAGCGCGATGCCGCCGAGCAGCAGGCCCTCGCCGCCGGCGCGGCCGGAGACCGCGGCGCTGATCGCGGCGAAGTTCATCGAGCCCGCGTAGCCGTAGACCAGCGCGATGCCGTAGATGAAGAAGCCGGAGCTGAAGGCACCGAGCATGAAGTACTTGAGCGCGGCCTCCTGGCTCAGCAGCCGCCGGCGCCGGGCGAGCCCGCACAGCAGGTACAGCGGCAGCGAGAGCACCTCGAGCGCGACGAACATCGTGAGCAGGTCGTTCGAGGCGGGGAACAGCATCATGCCGCCCACCGCGAACATCATCAGCGGGAACACCTCGGTGTGCTCGAGGCCCCGGGTGGAGGCCTCGCGCTCGGCCTCGGTGCCCGGCAGCGCCGCGGCCTGGCCGGCGAAGGAGAGCACGCCGCCCTCGAGCCGGCGCTCGGCGAAGAGCAGCACGCTGACCAGCGAGAGCACGAGCACCGTGCCCCAGATGAAGATCGACGGTCCGTCGACGGCGATGGCGCCCTCGGCGGCGATCGAGCCGTGCGCGGTCCCGCCGCCGCGCGACACGAGGTTGAGGCCCACGATGACGGTCGCCACGAGGGCGCCGACGACACCGAGGACCGCGAGCACGGCCTGCAGCAGGTAGCGCGACCCGCGCGGGGCGAAGGCCTCGACGAGCACGCCCGTGATCGCCACCCCGAAGATCACCAGGAGCGGCGAGAGCAGGCTGTACTCGAAGCTCGGAGCCTGGAACTCAGCAGCGAGCACGGCGGCCGATGACATCAGTGGCTCTCCTCTTCCTCACCCGGGCCGGCGGTGACCGGGACGTCCGGGGCGGGGTCGGACACGCCTACCTGCTGCAGGGTGTCCTCGACGGCTGGGTTGATGATCGCGGTCAGCGGCTGCGGGAAGAAGCCGAGCGCCACGATGAGCACGAGCAGCGGCGCGAGCGCCGAGATCTCGCGGCGGGTGAGGTCCTTCATCCCGACCACGGCCGGGACCGGCACGCCGGTCATCGTGCGTTGGTACATCACGAGGATGTAGAGCGCGGCCAGGACGATGCCGAGCGTCGCGATGACGGCCACCCACCACGAGTAGACGAAGGTGCCGACGAGCACCAGGAACTCGGAGATGAACGGCGACAGGCCGGGCAGCGACAACGACGCCAGTCCGGCCACGAGGAACACCCCGGCCAGGACCGGGGCGACCTTCTCCACGCCGCCCATGTCGCTGATCAGCTGCGACCGGCGGCGCCGGATCAGGAATCCGGTGACCAGGAACAGCGCCGCGGTCGAGAGGCCGTGGTTGAACATGTACAGCGTCGAGCCGGTCTGGCCCTGCGTGTTCATCACGAAGATGCCGAGCACGATGAAGCCGAAGTGCGACACCGAGGTGTACGCGATCAGGCGCGGGATGCTGTCCTGGCCGACGGCCACCAGGGCGCCGTACAGCACGGAGACCACCGCGAGCGCGACGACGACCGGGGTCGCCCACTGCGAGGCCTCGGGGAACAGGCCCAGGCAGAACCGGATCATCCCGAAGGTGCCGATCTTGTCCAGGATGCTGACCAGCAGCACCGAGGTGCCGGGCGTCCCCTCGGACGCGGCGTCTGGCAGCCAGGTGTGCACCGGGAACATCGGCGCCTTGATCGCGAACGCGATGAAGAAGCCCAGGAACAGCCAGCGGCCGACGTTCTGGTCCATCTCCATCCGGCTCAGCTCGGAGAGCAGGTACGTCGGCCCGGTCTCGCTGTCCGCGGAGACCACGTACAGGCCGATCACCGAGGCCAGCATCAGCAGGCCGCCGAGCAGGGAGTAGAGCAGGAACTTGACCGCGGCGTAGGAGCGCCGGGCTCCCCCGAAGCCGCCGATCAGGAAGTAGATCGGGATCAGCGTGGCTTCGAACAGCACGTAGAACAAGAACACGTCGGTCGCGGCGAAGACACCGATGGCCAGGCCCTCGAGCGCCAGCATCCAGGCGAAGAACGCGTTCACGCCCCAGCGGCCGGCGTCGCCGTCGTCCCACGACGCCAGGATCACCACCGGGGTCAGGATCGCGGTGAGCAGCACCAGCGTGAGCCCGATGCCGTCGACGCCGAGCGCGTAGTGGGCGCCGAAGGCGGCGATCCACTCGTGCTCCTCGGTGTACTGGAAGCCACCGCCCACGTCGTAGCCGGCGCCGACGGCCGCGGCGATCCCGAGGGTGAGCAGGGAGACACCGAAGGCGACCTGCTTGGTGAGGGCGCCTCCGAGCCGGGCGGGGAGGAGCGCCACCACCACGGAGCCGACGAGCGGCACCGCCATGAGAACGGTCAACCAGGGAAAGCTCACAGCGACGACACCAGCCTCGAGTCGAGTACCAACGTGGGGCTCGCGATCCCGGGTTCCCCGCGCGGGTGCGAGCGGAGCGAGCAGTTACGGGGGATGGGGGTCATGCCAGGTTCACCGCCAGCATCGCGACCAGGACCACGAGCGCGCCGACGAGCACCGACAGCGCGTACGAGCGGACGAAGCCGTTCTGCCAGCGGCGCATCCGGCCCGACATCCCGCCGAACGCGGCGGCGGTCCCGTTGACCGCGCCGTCGACGCCGGCGTTGTCGAAGGTCACCAGGTCACCCACGAAGCGGTCGCCGGGGCGCATGAACAGGGCCTCGTTGATCGCGTCGCCGTACAGGTCGGCTCGCGCCGCCCGGGTGAACACCGACACCCGCTGCGGCGCCGTACGCGGCACCTCGCGGCGCCCCACCAGGAGCCAGGCGGTGGCGACACCGACGGCGACGACGGCGACCACGACGAGGGTCATCACGATCGGCGGCACGGCGGGCGTGTGGTGCTCGGCCTCCCCGACCACCGGCGCGAGGAACCCGACGATCCAGTCCCCGAGCAGCATGACGCCGCCGAGCACCGACAGGGCGGCGAGCACGATCAGCGGGACCGTCATGACCTTGGGCGACTCGTGCGGGTGCACGCCCTTCTCCCAGCGCTTCTCGCCGAAGAACGTCATCAGCATCAGCCGGGTCATGTAGAACGCGGTGATCCCGGCGCCGAGCAGGGCGGCCAGGCCGGCGACCAGGTTGTCCTCGAACCCGGCCTCGATGATCTTGTCCTTGGACCAGAAGCCCGAGAACCCGGGGAACCCGATGATCGCGAGGTAGCCCATCGCGAAGGTCAGGAAGGTGACCGGCATCGCCTTCTGCAGCGCGCCGTAGTGCCGCATGTCGACGTCGTCGTCCATGCCGTGCATCACCGAGCCGGCGCCGAGGAACATGTTGGCCTTGAAGAAGCCGTGGGTCAGCAGGTGGAAGATCGCGAACGCGTAGCCGGCGACACCGAGGCCCGCGGCGAGCATCATGTAGCCGATCTGGCTCATCGTCGACCCGGCGAGCGCCTTCTTGATGTCGTCCTTGGCGCAACCGATGACCGCACCCCACAGGAGCGTGACCGCGCCGACGACGACCACCGCGGTCTGTGCCACGGGGGCGTTCTCGTAGATGAAGTTCGACCGGACGACCAGGTAGACACCGGCGGTGACCATCGTCGCCGCGTGGATCAGCGCCGACACCGGGGTCGGGCCCTCCATCGCGTCGAGCAGCCAGGACTGCAGCGGCACCTGCGCCGACTTGCCGCAGGCGGCCAGCAGCAGCAGGAGGCCGAGCGCGGTGAGCACGCCGTCGGTCGCCTCCGTGGCGACCCGGGAGACCTCGGCGAACGCGGTGCTGCCGAAGGTGGCGAACATCAGCATGATGCCGAGCGCCATGCCCAGGTCACCGACCCGGTTCACGACGAAGGCCTTCTTGGCGGCCACGGCCGCGGACGGCTTGTGCTGCCAGAAGCCGATCAGCAGGTACGACGCGAGGCCGACGCCCTCCCAGCCGAGGAAGAGGACCACGTAGTCGTCGGCGAGCACCAGCACCAGCATCGCGGCGACGAACAGGTTCAGGTAGGCGAAGAACCGGCGACGGCGTGGGTCGTGCGCCATGTAGCCGACCGAGTAGAGGTGGATCAGCGCGCCGACCCCGGTGATCAGCAGCAGGAACAGCGCGGAGAGCGGGTCGTAGAGCAGCGACGCCTCGACCCGGAACCCGCCGGCCTCGATCCAGGTGTAGAGGTGCTGGGTGAAGGCGCGGTCATCGGCGCCCCGGCCCAGCAGGCCGACGAAGGCCACCAGGCTGAGCACGAACGAGCCGGCCACGGTGGCGACACCGAGGAGGTGCCCCCAGGCGTCGGTACGGCGCCCGCCGAGGAGCAGCACCGCCGCCCCCAGCGCGGGCAGCGCGATGACCAGCCACAGCAGCGAGAACACCCCGTCGGCCGCCGCCGGGTCCACCACGGGCACGTGGGGCTCGACGGACGCGCTCGTCGACAGTGCAGATGCCAGAAACGTCACGACACGGTGCCTTTCAGTACTTCAGCAGGCTCGCGTCGTCGACCGAGGCCGAGCGACGGGTGCGGAAGATGGTCATGATGATGGCGAGCCCGACGACCACCTCGGCCGCGGCCACGACCATGACGAAGAACGCCGCGACCTGGCCGTCGAGGTTGCCGTGCACCCGGGCGAACGTGATCAGCGCCAGGTTGGACGCGTTGAGCATGAGCTCGACGCACATGAACACCACGATCGCGTTGCGGCGGGTGAGCACACCCACGCAGCCGATCGTGAACAGGATCGCGGACAAGACGATGAACGGCGTCTCGCTCATGCGGTTCCTCCCCGGAGGTGTGGGCGCGACGGACGGGTGTCTGCGTGGGTCATGCCTGGTCCCCCGGCTCGCGGTCGCGGCCGTTGCCCGTCGTACCGCTCTCCCCGTCGCGGCGGCCGTCGTGGCCGATCTGGCGGGAGAGCACGGTGACGTCGTCGGCGAGGGCAGGGGCGGAGCGGACGGTGCCGCGGGCCGTGAGGGTGCGGGAGACCGAGGTCTCGGCGGCCGAGCCGTCGGGCAGCAGCGCGGGGGTGTCCACCGCGTTGTGCCGGGCGTAGACACCCGGCGAGGGCAGCGGGCCGAGGTGCTTGCCGTGGTCGACGTAGTCGCGCATCCGCTGAGCGGCACGCTCGGCCTGGCCGACCTTCGGGGTGAGCCGCTCCCGGTGCGCGAGCACCATCGCGCCGATCGCGGCGGTGATCAGCAGCGCGCTGGTCGCCTCGAAGGCGAAGACGTAGGTGGAGAACAGCAGCTGCGCCAGCGCGGGGACGTTGCCCTCGGCATTGGCCTCGTCGAGGCCGGTGACCGCGCCGACGGTGACCTGCGCGACCCCGACCACCAGGACGGCGCCGAAGAGCAGGCCGACGACCGTGGCCATCAGCCGCTGACCCTTGATCGTCTCCACCACCGAGTCGGAGGCGTCGACGCCGACCAGCATCAGCACGAACAGGAACAGCATCAAGATCGCGCCGGTGTAGACGATGATCTGCACCGCGAACAGGAACGGGGCGTCCTGGAGCGCGTACATCACCGCGAGGCCGATCATCACCACGGCGAGCAGCAGCGCGGCGTGCACGGCCTTGCGGGTGAACAGGATGCCGAGGGCAGCGGCCACCATGACCGGCGCCAGCAGCCAGAATCCGATCACCGGTGCTCCTCGCTCTCGTGCGTCTCGGCGGTACGGGGCCGCAGGTTGCCGCGGTAGTAGTCGCCGTCGTCGTCGCCGAGCAGCATCGGGTGCGGCGGCTGCTCCATGCCGGGCAGCAGCGGCGCGAGCAGGTCCTGCTTCTCGTAGATCAGGTCCGCGCGGTTGTTGTCGGCAAGCTCGTACTCGTTGGTCATCGTCAGCGCGCGGGTCGGGCACGCCTCGATGCACAGCCCGCACAGGATGCAGCGCAGGTAGTTGATCTGGTAGACGCGGCCGTAGCGCTCCCCCGGGGAGTACCGCTCGTCCTCGGTGTTCGAGGCGCCCTCGACGTAGATCGCGTCCGCCGGGCAGGCCCAGGCGCACAGCTCGCAGCCGATGCACTTCTCGAGCCCGTCGGGCCAGCGGTTGAGCTGGTGCCGGCCGTGGAACCGGGGCGCCGTCGGCTTCTTGTCGAACGGGTACTGCTCGGTGACGACCTTCTTGAACATGGTGCGGAAGGTGACCCCGAAACCCGCCACCGGGTCCCAGAACTGTTCCTTGAGTGTGGGCATTACGCGGATCCCTCCGAAGCGGTGCTCGAGGCGACAGTGGGGCTCTGGCTCCGGGCCTGCGCGACCTGGTGCGGCATCGGCGGGACCGGGTAGCCGCCCGCGAAGGCGTCGAACGGCCGCTCCTCGGCCTCCGCCTGCTCCTCCTCTTCCTCGCCGCCGAGGAAGAAGAGCACGAGGAAGAGGACCGCGACCACGCCGAGCGCGCCGAGCAGGTAGGTCCGGTCGAAGCCGCCGTCGAGGCTCAGCGAGCGGATCGTCGCCACCGCCACGATCCAGGCCAGCGAGACCGGGATCAGCCGCTTCCAGCCGAACGCCATGAACTGGTCGTAGCGCAGCCGCGGCAGGGTGCCGCGCAGCCAGATGAAGAAGAAGATGAACAGCAGGATCTTGGAGAGGAACCACAGCACCGGCCAGTAGCCCTCGTTGAACATGCCGTCGTTGACCGCCGACAGCGGCCACGGGGCGCGCCAGCCGCCGAGGAACAAGGTGGTGGCCAGCGCCGAGACGGTGGTCATGTTGACGTACTCGGCGAGGAAGAACAGCGCGAACTTCAGCGAGGAGTACTCGGTGTGGAAGCCGCCGACCAGCTCACCCTCGGCCTCGGGGAGGTCGAAGGGGGCGCGGTTGGTCTCCCCCACCATCGCGATCACGTAGATCACGAACGACGGGATCAGGATCAGCCCGAACCAGATCCGCTCCTGCGCGTCCACGATGGCGCTGGTCGACATCGAGCCGGCGTACAGGAAGACGGCGACCAGGGCGAGGCCCATCGCGACCTCGTAGGAGATCATCTGCGCCGAGCTGCGCAGGCCGCCGAGCAGGGAGTACGTCGACCCGCTCGACCAGCCGCCGAGCACGATGCCGTAGATGCCGATCGAGGCGACCGCGAGCACGAACAGCACCGCCACCGGCATGTCCGTCAGCTGCAGCGGGGTGGTCATGTCGTCGGTGAACGGCACGTCGACGACGGGACCGAACGGGATCACCGCGAACGCCAGGAACGCGGGCACCACCGAGAGCACCGGGGCGAGCAGGAAGACCGCCTTGTCGGCAGCCTTGGGGATGATGTCCTCCTTCAGCGCGAGCTTCACGCCGTCGGCGAGGCTCTGCAGCAGGCCGAAGGGGCCGTGCACGTTCGGGCCGATGCGGTGCTGCATCCGGGCCACCACGCGCCGCTCGAACCAGATGTTGAACAGCGTCAGCAGCACGAGCACCAGGAAGATCAGCACCGCCTTGATGACGACCAGCCACCACGGGTCCTGGCCGAACATCGAGAGGTCCTCGGCGGCGAGCACCAGGTCCCCCTGGCTCACGAGCGAGCTGGTCATGCGCGGCCTCCTTCGAGACGGACGACGGCGCCGGCCCCGGCACCGAGATCGCGGGAGAGGCGGATCCCGCCCGAGCTCTCCGGCGCCCACACCACCCCGTCGGGCAGGTCGGCGACGCCGACGGGCAGCTCCACCGAGCCCCGCTCCGAGGAGAGGGTGACGAGCTGGCCGGTGGTGACCCCGAGGCCCGCGAGCGTGCCCGCGGACACCAGCGCCACCGGACGGCGGCCGGTCGCCTTGAGGTACTCGTCGCCGTCGAGCATCCGCCCGTCGTCGATCAGGAGCTTCCACGTCGCGAGCACGTGCTCGTCAGGCCGCCGCGCCGCGGCAGCGTCGGAGCCCGAGGGGGACACGGTGGGGACCGCGACGCGGTCGCCGTCCCAGGGGCCGAGCTCGGTCATCTCGGCGCGGGCCTGCTCGATGGTCCGGAAACCGAGGTCGGCACCCATCTCCTCGGCGATCCCGGCCAGGACGCGGACGTCGGGCAGCGAGCCGGGCTCGCGGAAGACGTGGTCGAACGTGCGGACCCGGCCCTCCCAGTCGACGAAGGTGCCGGACTTCTCGGTCACCGGGGCGACGGGCAGCACCACGTCGGCGTGCGGGGAGACCTCGCTGGCCCGGACCTCGAGGCTGACCACGAACCGGGCGGCCCGCACCGCGGCGAGACCGGCGGCCGGGTCGGCCAGGTCGGCGAGCTCGACGCCGCCGACGACGAGGCCGTGCAGCTCACCGGCCACGGCCGCGGCCACGATCGCGTCGCCGTCCCGGCCGGGCTCGGTAGGCACCGTGGTCCCCCAGACCGTGCCGAGGTCGACCCGGGCGGCCGCGTCGGCGACGGGGCGTGCGCCGGGGAGCAGGTTCGGCAGGCAGCCTGCCTCGACCGCGCCGCGGTCACCCGCCCGGCGGGGCACCCACGCGAGCCGGGCGCCGGTCGTACGGGCGAGAGCGGCGACCGCGGACAGCGCACCGGGTACGCCGGCCATCCGCTCGCCGACCAGGATCACGCCGCCGGCGTCGAGGGCGACCTCGCCGTCGTGGGCGAGCGCCTCGACGGCCTCGGCCTCGGCGCCCGGGGCGGTGCGGACCAGCGTGCCGTGCATCTTCTGCAGGCCGCGGGAGGTGAACGGCGCGACCGAGAAGACCTTGAGCCCCTTGCGGGCGGCCTTGCGCAGCCGCAGGAACACGATCGGCGACTCGTCCTCGGGCTCGAAGCCGACCAGGACGACGGTCCGGGCGCGCTCGAGGTCGGCGTAGGTGACGCCGGGCCGCGCGGCCACGGTGGAGGCGAGGAAGTCGGCCTCCTCCGCGGAGTGCGGTCGGGCCCGGAAGTCGATGTCGTTGGTGCCGAGCGCGACCCGGGCGAACTTCGCGTAGGCGTAGGCGTCCTCGGCGGTGAGCCGGCCACCGGTCAGCACGCCGACGGAGCCGGCGGCCGCGAGACCGCGGGCGGCGACGGCGAACGCCTCGGGCCACGACGCCGGGCGGAGCTCGCCGGTGTCCTCGTCACGCACCAGCGGGTGGGTGAGCCGGTCCGCCTGCCGGGCGTACATGAAGCCGAAGCGGCCCTTGTCGCAGTTCCACTCCTCGTTGACCTCGGGGTCGAAGCCGGCGAGGCGGCGGGTGACCTTGCCGCGCCGGTGGTCGGTGCGCAGCGCGCAGCCCGAGGCGCAGTGCTCGCACACCGACGGCGAGGAGACCAGGTCAAAGGGGCGGGCCCGGAAGCGGTACGACGCCGAGGTCAGCGCGCCGACGGGGCAGATCTGGATCGTGTTGCCCGAGAAGTAGGACTCGAACGGCTCCTTCTCGTAGATGCCCACCTGCTGCAGGGCACCCCGCTCGACCAGCGCGATGAACGGGTCGCCGGCGATCTGCTCGGAGAAGCGGGTGCAGCGGGCGCACAGCACGCACCGCTCGCGGTCGAGCAGCACCTGCGCGGAGATGTTGATCGGCTTGGGGAAGGTGCGCTTGGTCTCCACGAAGCGGCTCTCGCCGCGGCCGTTGGACATCGCCTGGTTCTGCAGCGGGCACTCGCCGCCCTTGTCGCAGACCGGGCAGTCGAGCGGGTGGTTGATCAGCAGCAGCTCCATCACGCCCTGCTGTGCCTTGTCGGCGACCGGCGAGCTGGCCTGGGTGCGCACCACCATGCCGTCGGCGACGGCCAGGGTGCACGAGGCCTGCGGCTTCGGGATCGGCCTGCCGTTGCCGGCGTCGGGCACCTCGACCAGGCACTGGCGGCAGGCGCCGACCGGGGCCAGCAGCGGGTGGTCGCAGAAGCGCGGGATCTGCACGCCGATCTGCTCGGCGGCGCGGATCACCAGGGTGTCCTTGGGGACGCTGACCTCGACGTCGTCGATGGTCACCGTGACCAGGTCGGCCTTCTCGACGGCACCGGCGTCCGGCCGGTTGGTGGAGACGCTCATGCAGTGGCTCCCGCGGGGGCGAAGAGGGTGGACGCGGCGTGGTCGAACGGGCAGCCGCCCTCGGTGAGGTGACGGACGTACTCGTCCCGGAAGTGCTGGATCGACGAGGTGATCGGGCTCGTGGCGCCGTCGCCGAGCGCGCAGAACGAGCGGCCCAGGATGTTGTCGCAGGTGTCGAGCAGGTTCTCGAGGTCCTGCTCGCTGCCCTTGCCCTGCTCGAGGCGGGCCAGGGTCTGCACCAGCCACCAGGTGCCCTCGCGGCACGGGGTGCACTTGCCGCACGACTCGTGCTTGTAGAACTCCGTCCAGCGGAGCACCGCGCGGACCACGCAGGTGGTCTCGTCGAAGATCTGGAGCGCCTTGGTGCCCAGCATCGAGCCGGCCGCGCCGACCCCCTCGTAGTCGAGCGGCACGTCGAGGTGCTCGGCGGTGAGGATCGGGGTGGACGACCCGCCCGGGGTCCAGAACTTCAGCTCGTGCCCCTCCCGGACGCCGCCGGCGAGGTCGAGCAGCTGCCGCAGGGTGATCCCGAGCGGCGCTTCGTACTGCCCGGGACGCTTCACGTGGCCGGAGAGGGAGTAGAGCGTCATGCCCTTGCTCTTCTCGGTGCCCATCGACCCGAACCACTCGGCGCCGTTGCGCACGATGCACGGCACGGACGCGATGGACTCGACGTTGTTGATCACCGTCGGCGCGGCGTACAGGCCGGCCACGGCGGGGAACGGCGGGCGCAGGCGGGGTTGTCCGCGGCGGCCCTCGAGCGAGTCGAGGAGCGCGGTCTCCTCGCCGCAGATGTAGGCGCCGGCGCCGGCGTGCACGGTCAGCTCGAGGTCGTAGCCGCTGCCGTGGATGTTCTGGCCGAGGTGCCCGGCCAGGTAGGCCTCCTGGACCGCACGCTGCAGGCGGCGGACCACGTGCAGCACCTCGCCGCGGACGTAGATGAACGCGTGGTTGGCGCGGATCGCGTAGGAGGAGATGATCACGCCCTCGACCAGGGTGTGCGGCGAGGCCATCATCAGCGGGATGTCCTTGCAGGTGCCCGGCTCGGACTCGTCGGCGTTGACCACCAGGTAGTGCGGCTTGCCGTCGCCCTGCGGGATGAAGCCCCACTTCATGCCGGTCGGGAAGCCCGCGCCGCCCCGGCCGCGCAGGCCGGACTCCTTGACCAGGTCGATGACCGCGTCCTGGCCCATGCCCAGGGCGGTGTCGAGCGCGGCGTACCCGCCGGTCTGCTCGTAGGACTCCAGGGTCCACGGCCGCTCGGTGTCCCAGTTGTCGGAGAGCACCGGGGTCAGCATGTCCGTCATCAGCGCTTCTTCCCCTCACCGGTCGAGGTCTCGTCGCCCTTGCCGCCCACGGTGTCCGTCGGGGACTGCTCGACCTTGGTCTCCGACTCCGCACGGCTGGTGTCGGCCTGCTCCGCGGCGGCGGTCGCGCCGGGCGTGCCGCTGGTGGTGCCCGCGGCGGTGCGGCCCTCGGGGGCCTTCCAGCCGCGCTCGCGGGCGATGCCGAGGCCGACCAGCGAGGCCGGTCCCGCGGCCGGGCCCTCGTCGGCGCGGTCGTCGGGGAAGCCGGCGAGCACGCGCTCGGCCTCCCGCCACGTGCAGATGCGGGCCCCGCGCGTGGAGCGGACCTCCGTGCCCGCGCGCAGGTCGTCGACGAGTTGCGTGGCCGACTGCGGGGTCATGTTGTCCATGAACTCCCAGTTGACCATCATCACCGGGGCGTAGTCGCAGGCCGCGTTGCACTCGAGGTGCTCGAGGGTGACCTTGCCGTCGTCGGTGGTCTCGTCGTTGCCGACGTCGAGGTGGCCCTTGAGCCGCTCGAAGATCTCGTCGCCGCCCATCACCGCGCACAGCGTGTTGGTGCAGACGCCGACGTGGTAGTCGCCGACCGGGCGGCGCTTGTACATCGTGTAGAAGGTCGCCACGCCGGAGACCTCGGCGGCGGAGATGCCGAGGATGTCCGCGCAGGCCTCGATGCCACGCGAGGTCACGCGTCCCTCGACGCTCTGCACGAGGTGCAGCATCGGCAGCAGCGCCGACCGCGCCTGCGGGTAGCGGGCGCCGATCGCGCGCAGCTCGCGCAGCGTCTCCTCGGGCAGGCGGCCGGAGCCGGCGTCGAGCGCGGGGTCGTGGTTCAGGGTCATCGGTCCACTCCACCCATCACGGGGTCGATCGAGGCGATCGCGACGATGACGTCGGCGACCATGCCGCCCTCGCTCATCACCGAGGTCGCCTGCAGGTTGGTGAACGAGGGGTCGCGGAAGTGCGCCCGGAACGGCCGGGTGCCGCCGTCGGAGACGACGTGCGCGCCGAGCTCGCCGCGCGGCGACTCGATCGGCACGTAGGCCTGGCCGGCCGGCACCCGGAAGCCCTCGGTCACCAGCTTGAAGTGGTGGATCAGGGCCTCCATGGACTCGCCCATGATGTGCCGGATGTGGTTGAGGCTGTTGCCCATGCCGTCGCTGCCGATCGCGAGCTGGCTGGGCCAGGCGATCTTCTTGTCGGCGACCATCACCGGCGCGCCCTCGAGCCCGGCGAGCCGGTCGGCGGCCTGCTCGACGATCTTGAGCGACTCCCACATCTCGTCCAGACGGATCCGGAACCGGCCGTAGGCGTCCATGCTGTCGCGGGTGACGACCTCGAAGTCGTAGTCCTCGTAGCCGCTGTAGGGCTGCGTCTTGCGCAGGTCCCACGGGTAGCCGGTCGAGCGGAGCACCGGCCCGGTGATGCCGAGCGCGAGGCAGCCGGCGAGGTCGAGGTGGCCGACGCCGTCGAGGCGGGCCTTGAAGATCGGGTTCGCGTTGCACAGGTCGGCGTACTCGGGGAGCCGCTTCTTCATCAGCGCGATGAAGTCGCGGATCTCGTCGAGCGCGCCCGGGGGCAGGTCCTGGGCGACGCCGCCGGGCCGGATGAACGCGTGGTTCATCCGCAGGCCGGTGATCAGCTCGAACAGGTCGAGCACCAGCTCCCGCTCGCGGAAGCCGATCGTCATCACGGTCAGCGCGCCGATCTCCATGCCGCCGGTGGCGATCGCGACGAGGTGGGAGGAGATCCGGTTGAGCTCCATCAGGAGCACCCGCATGACCTGGGCCTTCTCCGGGATGTCGTCCTCGATGTCGAGGAGCCGCTCCACGCCGAGCACGTAGGTCATCTCGTTGTAGAACGGCGACAGGTAGTCCATCCGGGTGCAGAACGTGACGCCCTGCGTCCAGGAGCGGAACTCCATGTTCTTCTCGATGCCGGTGTGCAGGTAGCCGATGCCGCAGCGGGCCTCGGTGACCGTCTCGCCCTCGAGCTCGAGGATCAGCCGGAGCACGCCGTGCGTGGACGGGTGCTGCGGTCCCATGTTGACGACGACCCGCTCCTCGCCCTCCTCGGCGAGGCCGGAGACGACGTCGTCCCAGTCCTGGCCGGTGACGGTGAAGACCTTGCCGGTCGTCGTGTCGGAGGCGCCTGCCTCGTGCGGTGCGTAGGGGTCCTGGGTCCCCTGGGTGGTCTGGCTCATCAGCTGTACGACCTCCGCTGGTCCGGCGGTGGGATGGTGGCGCCCTTGTACTCCACGGGGATGCCACCGAGGGGGTAGTCCTTGCGCTGCGGGTGACCCGGCCAGTCGTCGGGCATCTCGATGCGGGTCAGCGACGGGTGCCCGTCGAAGACGATGCCGAAGAAGTCGTAGGTCTCGCGCTCGTGCCAGTCGTTGGTCGGGTAGATCGCGACCACCGACGGGATGTGGGGATCGCTGTCGGGGCAGGTGACCTCGAGCCGTATCCGGCGGTTGTGGGTCATCGACAGCAGGTGGTAGACCGCGTGCAGCTCGCGGTCCTTGTCGTTCGGGTAGTGCACGCCGGAGACGCCAGAACAGAACTCGAAGCGCAGGGCCGGGTCGTTGCGCAGCGTCTCCGCGACCCTCAGCAGGTCGTGGCGGCGGATGAAGAAGGTGATCTCGCCACGGTGCACGACCACCTTCTCGATCGCGTCGGTGAAGCCGGCGGTGGCGAGCGCGGACTCGAAGCTCGTCGCGAGCTCGTCGAACCAGCCGCCGTACGGCCGGGGGGTGCCGCCGGGCATCGCGACCGGCCGGACGATGCCGCCGTACCCGGAGGTGTCCCCGGAGCCGTGCACGCCGAACATGCCGGTGCGTACGTCGACCACCTCGGGGCCGAGCGCGCCGGGCTCGACCGGCAGCGTGTTCTCGGGCATCAGGTCGGTGGCGTCCGGGTCGGTGCCGGGGGTGACCTCGTCGAACTCGCCGGGTTCCTTGGGCGTCACCGGAGCAGCCCCTTCATGTCGGAGGTCGGCAGCGCGTTGAGCGCGCCGGTCTCGGCGTCCGAGATCTCGTCCCGGCGGTTCGCGCCGAGCTTGGAGTGCTGGACCTGGTCGTGCAGCTTGAGGATCGCGTCGATCAGCATCTCCGGACGCGGCGGGCACCCGGGGAGGTACATGTCGACCGGCACGACGTGGTCGACGCCCTGGACGATCGCGTAGTTGTTGAACATGCCGCCCGACGAGGCGCACACGCCCATTGCGAGCACCCACTTGGGGTCGGGCATCTGGTCGTAGATCTGGCGCAGGACCGGGGCCATCTTCTGGCTCACCCGGCCGGCCA
The DNA here is from genome assembly GCF_019679455.1 of Nocardioides jiangsuensis. Classification (GTDB taxonomy): domain Bacteria; phylum Actinomycetota; class Actinomycetes; order Propionibacteriales; family Nocardioidaceae; genus Nocardioides_C; species Nocardioides_C jiangsuensis. The sequence continues at coordinate 1,489,004 of NZ_JAIEZQ010000001.1, read as the reverse complement.
CGATCATCAGGTCGGCCTGGCGGGGCGAGGCCCGGAAGACCTCCATGCCGAACCGGCCCAGGTCGTACCGCGGGCCGCCGCTGGTCATCATCTCGATGGCGCAGCAGGCGAGGCCGAAGGTCGCCGGCCAGAACGACGCCTTGCGGAAGTAGCCGGCCACGCCCTCGACCGTGGTCAGCAGGACTCCGCTGGGGAGCTTCTCTTCAAGACCCATGGGTCACTCTCAGTCCCACTCGAGGCCGCCACGACGCCACACGTAGGCGTAGGCGACGAAGACGGTAAGGATGAACAGGATCATCTCGACCAGCCCGAAGACGGCCATGTTGTCGAACGCCACGGCCCAGGGGTAGAGGAAGATGATCTCGATGTCGAAGACGATGAAGAGCATCGCGGTGATGTAGTACTTCACCGGGAAGCGGCCACCGCCGACAGGCTGCGGGGTGGGCTCGATGCCGCACTCGTACGAGTCGAGCTTGGCCCGGTTGTACCGCTTGGGCCCCACGACGGCGCTCATGACGATCGAGAACACCGCGAACCCGGTCGCGATAATGCCGAGCGCCACGACGGGCATGTACAGCTCCATCGCTACGAACCCTCCTGTCTGTCTCGTGGCTTGCGTGCTTAGGCGGCCGGTGCGGCCTTGCTCAGGGCGTTGATGACGCGGTCCGCCATGTCGCCGTCCCGCGGGTCGGTGAGGTTGGCCATCAGCTTGAGCATGAACTTCATCAGCGCCTCGCGGGGCAGGCCGTACTTCGTGGCCTGCTTCATGAAGGTGGGGTTGCCGATCATCTTGGCGAAGACGCGGCCGAGCGTGAAGTACCCGCCGTACTCCGCCTCCAGCGCCGCGGCGTACCCCTCGAGGACCCGCTCGCGCTGCGGACCCTCCGGGCGGGCGAGCGCCTGGAGCACCGTGCGCGCGGCCATCTCGCCGGACTCCAGGGCGTAGTCGATGCCCTCGCCGTTGAACGGGTTCACCATCCCGCCGGAGTCGCCGACGAGGAGGACCCCGCGGGTGTAGTGCGGCTTGCGGTTGAAGCCCATGGGCAGCGCGGCCGAGCCGATCCTGCCGACCATGTTCTCGTCGCGGAAGCCCCACTCCGCGGGCGTGTTGGCCAGCCAGCGGCGCAGCACGTCCTTGTAGTCGACGTGCTGGAAGGCCTTGGAGGTGTTGAGGATTCCGAGCCCGACGTTCGCGGTGCCGTCGCCGACGCCGAAGATCCAGCCGTAGCCGGGGAGCAGGTTGCTCTCCCCCGGCGTGCCGTCCCACAGCTCGAGCCAGGACTCCATCCACGGGTCGTCGTGGCGGGGGGTGGTGTAGTAGGCGCGCACGGCCACGCCCATCGGCCGGTTCTCGCGGCGCTCGAGGCCGAGGGAGACCGCGATGCGGGCGGAGACGCCGTCGCAGGCGATCACGACGGGGGCGGAGTAGGTGACCTCGTCGCCGGTACGGCGGCCACGGTCGTCGACCGGGCGGGCGCTGACGCCGGTGACGCGACCGGTGCGCTCGTCGACGACGGGCCCGCTGACCGCGGTGCGCTCCATCAGCCGGGCTCCGGCCTTCTCGGCGTGCCGGGCGAGCACCTCGTCGAGGTCCATGCGGGTGCGGACCATGCCGTACGGCGGGTAGGAGGACAGCTCGGGCCAGGGCAGCTCGAGACGGTGCCCGGCGCCGACGATGCGCAGCCCCTTGTTCCTCTGCCAGCCGGGAGCGTCGAGGTCCAGGCCCAGGTTGACCAGCTGCTTGACCGCGCGCGGGGTGAGCCCGTCGCCGCAGATCTTGTCGCGGGGGAAGGCGCTCTTCTCGAGCAGCAGCACGTCCACCCCGGCGGTGGCGAGGTGGTAGGCCGTGGCCGCGCCCGCCGGACCGGCACCGACGACGATCACGTCCGCCTGGCGCTCGTCCGCGGTCGTCCGGCTCATGGGGTGCAGCACCTCGTCCTCCGTGTGTGGCGGGCCGGTTCCCGACCCTTCGTGACTTAGTGAAAAGCTTCACTAACTGCCACTGCGGCACAGTCTAGAGGTCTGCGTCACATCGCGCGAACGCGCCCCTACCCGTGTCGCAACCGGCCGAAACCATGACGTGCCTCGCTCATTTCGGCAACGCCGCGGTGCGCTAAATCACGCGGTGGCGTGGTGCAGCGCGACGATGCCGCCCGACAGGTTGCGCCACTTCGTCCGGGTCCACCCCGCCGCGGTGATCCGGTCGGCCAGCGCGGCCTGGTCGGGCCAGGCGCGGATCGACTCCGCGAGGTACACGTACGCGTCGGGGCTGGACGAGACCGCCCGGGCGATCGAGGGCAGCGCCTTCATCAGGTACTCGATGTAGACGGTCCGGAACGGCGCCCAGGTCGGGTGGCTGAACTCGCACACCACGAGCCGGCCGCCGGGGCGGGTCACCCGGCGCAGCTCGCGCAGGCCGGCGTCGGTGTCCACGATGTTGCGCAGCCCGAACGAGATCGTGACCGCGTCGAAGGTGCCGTCGGCGAACGGGAGCCGGGTCCCGTCGCCGGCGGTGAACGGCAGGGCGGGTCGCGCCTGCTTGCCGACCCGGAGCATGCCGAGGGAGAAGTCGCAGGGGACGACCCGCGCACCGCGGTCCGCGAACGGCTGGCTGGACGTGCCGGTCCCGGCGGCGAGGTCGAGGACCCGCTCCCCCGGCTGCGGGTCGACCGCGTCGATCACGTCGCGGCGCCAGCGACGGTCCTGGCCCAGGGACAAGATGTCGTTGGTGAGGTCGTAGCGGCGCGCGACGTCGTCGAACATCGCGGCGACGTCGGCGGGCTTCTTGTCCAGGTCTGCTCGGGTCACGCAGACACCTTAGTCATGGCGCTCCGGCCCGCCGCCGTACGCTTGGCCACTGTGACCTCCGTTCTGTCGGGACCGTCCGGCTCGGCCGACGCGACTCCCCTCGTCGTGCGCACCGTCGCCCTGGACGACGACTCCCCGCTGCTGGCGCTGGTCCCGCGCGAGGAGTCGCTGGCGTGGGTACGGCGTGGCGAGGGCCTTGTCGGCTGGGGTGCGGCGGCCTCGATCCGCACCAAGGGACCCACGCGCTTCCGCGACGCCTCGGAGTGGTGGAAGGAGCACGCGCGCTCCGCCGTCGTCCGCGACGAGGTGGCGCAGCCGGGCACCGGCCTGGTCGCGTTCGGCTCCTTCGCCTTCGCCGACGAGCCGGGCGAGAGCGTGCTGGTCGTGCCCGAGGTGGTCGTCGGGCGCCGCGGCGGCACCACCTGGGTGACCACGGTCAGCCGCGCCACGATCGCCTCCCCCGCCGCCGTGCGGCCCGCCGACGCCCCCGCGCCGCCGGCCGGGGTCACGTTCGTCGACGGCGCGATCAGCGGCACCGAGTGGGAGCGCGTCGTCGCCGAGGCGGTCCGCCGGATCACCGCCGGGGAGCTGGAGAAGGTGGTCCTCGCCCGCGACCTGCTGGCCACCGCCGACGACGAGATCGACGTGCGCTGGCCGCTGCAGCGGCTCTCCGAGAGCTACCCGATGTGCTGGACCTTCCACGTGGACGGGCTGTTCGGGGCCACCCCGGAGATGCTGGTCCGCCGCGAGCGCGGGCTGGTCACCTCGCGCGTGCTCGCCGGGACGATCCGCCGTACCGGCGACGACTCGCGCGACCTGGCCCTGGCCGCCACGCTGGCCCGGTCCTCGAAGGACCTCGAGGAGCACGAGTACGCCGTCCGCTCCGTGGCCGACGCGCTCGCCCCGCACTGCACGTCGATGAACGTGCCCGAGGCGCCGTTCGTGCTGCACCTGCCCAACGTGATGCACCTGGCCACCGACGTGGCCGGGGTGATCGACGACGACACCACCTGCCTGGAGCTCGCGGAGGCCCTGCACCCCTCCGCCGCGGTGGGAGGGACGCCCACCGAGGTGGCGAAGGCGGTGATCTCCGAGATCGAGGGGATGGACCGCGGTCGCTACGCCGGGCCGGTGGGCTGGATGGACGCCTCCGGCGACGGCGAGTGGGGCATCGCGCTGCGCTCCGCGGAGGTCATGGGGCGCACCGTGCGGCTCTTCGCCGGCTGCGGCATCGTCGCGTCGTCGGAGCCGGAGGCCGAGCTGGCCGAGGCACAGGCGAAGTTCGTGCCGGTCCGCGACGCGATCTCCGGCGTCTAGAGGACGTACGCCGGTCCCGGCGCCCACGCAGGTGCCTCGGCCGGCTCAGCCGACGAGCTGGTCGACGAAGCACCAGCGCCAGGTCTCCCCCGGCTCCGCGGAGCGGACCACGGGGTGACCGGTCTGCTGGTGGTGCATCGTCGAGTGCCGCCGCGGCGAGGAGTCGCAGCAACCGACCCGTCCGCAGGCCAGGCACATCCGCAGGTGCACCCAGGTGGTGCCCTCCGCGACGCAGTCGGTGCAGACCGCGTCCTCGGGCACGGCGGCGTCGACCGGGGCCTCGTGGAGGTGCGCGCAGCCGGTGGTCGGGCTGGGCGCCACCACGCCCGTGGCGGCGTTGCCGACGAGGTCCTCGCGGACGCGGTCCTGCCGGTCGGCCAGGTCGAGCATCGACTCCTCGACGTCGAGGGCGTGCAGCACGTCCTCGACCACCTCGTGCGGCACCCGGCCCGTGTCGCGCACCTCGAGGACCCGGCGCCGTTCGGCCTGGAGCATCTCCAGCCGCAGCCGCGCGTAGACCTCGCTCGGCGCCTCCGTGTCCGGGGCGGTCCGGCCGAGGCGCTCCCAGGCGGCGAAGTCGCGCTGCTCGGTACGGCGGCGCAGCGCCGCGACCGTGTCGTAGGGGTCCTCCTCCCCCGCGTGCTCGTCGAGCACGGCGAGGCCGGCCGCCGAGGCGTCCTGGAACAGGGTGGCGCGCGCCAGGGCGTCCTGCCGGGGGTCGGGCGCGGGCACCTGGAGCCGGCGGGCCAGCCAGGGCAGGGTGAGCCCCTGGCCGAACAGGGTCGCCGCCGTGACGGTGAACGCGATCAGCAGCAGCACCTCGCGGTGCTCGACGTCCTCGGGGATGACGAACGCGGCCGCCAGCGTCACCACCCCGCGCATCCCCGCCCACGAGGTGATGGCCGCGGTCTTCCACGACGGCACCGGCCGGCTCGTCTCGCCCCGGGTCGGGGCGAGGAGGACCAGCCGGAACGCGAAGATCCAGATCGGCCGCAGCAGGACGGTGGCGGCGATCGCGGCCGCGCACACGCCCACGATCCGGCCGAGGGAGAGCGTGCTGTTGCCCACCTCGGCGAAGATCCACCGGGCCTGCAGGCCGATCAGCAGGAACACGGTGTTCTCGAGCAGGAACGAGATCGTGCGCCAGTTGAGCCGCTCGGAGATCCGCGACGAGGCGGTCTGCAGCACCGGCGCGTTGTGCCCGAGCAGCAGGCCGGCGACCACCACGGCCAGCACGCCCGAGGCGTGGATCTCCTCCGCGACCACGTACGCCGCGAACGGCGTGAGCAGCGAGACGCTGGTGTCGAGCACCGGGTCGGTGACCTGTCGGCGGACGAAGGCGACGAGCGCGTAGGCGGCGAGCCCCACGGCGACGCCGCCGCCCGCGGCGAGGGCGAAGTCGAGGCCGAGGACCACCACGCCGGTGGACCCCACGATCGCGGTGCGCAGGGCGACCAGCGCGGTGGCGTCGTTGAGCAGCGACTCGCCCTCGAGGACCGTGACGATCCGCCGCGGCAGCCCGATCCGGCGCGCGATCGCGGTCGCGGCCACCGCGTCGGGCGGCGCGACCACCGCCCCGATCGCGAACGCGGCCGGCCAGGACAGGCCGGGCAGCAGAGGGTGGACCACCAGCGCGACCCCGACCGTGGTGAAGGCGACCAGGCCCACCGAGAGCAACAGGATCGGGGTGCGGTTGGCGTTGAAGTCCACGAGCGACGTCTGCAGCGCGGCGGCGTACAGCAGCGGCGGCAGCAGCCCGACCAGCACGATCTCCTCGGTCAGCCGTACCTCGCCCAGGAACGGCAGCAGCGACCCGACGATGCCCACCGCGATCAGGACCAGCGGCGCGGGCAGCTCATAGCGGCGGCAGAGGCCGCTGACCGCGACGACGACGATCAGCAGGGGGACGAGGGCGAGCGCGACATGCACCCGCCCATTCAACCCCCGCGGGCAACCCCCACCGCGGGGACGACCGTGAGCTAGACGGGGTGGACGAGCTCCCGGATCGCGGCGTCGAGGTCGCGCCGGTTGTCGCGTCGTACGACGGCCTCCACCACCTCGACACCGCCGGCCGGGGAGTCGAGCGCCGCCGCGAGCTCCGCGCGGGTGGCCACACGACGGTGCGGCGTGCCGGTGGCGGCGCAGAGGGCGGCGAGATCCACGCCGTGGGGCGTGCCGAAGAGCTTCTCGAAGGAGTCGGCGTGCGACGGCGCGCCCTGCTCCAGCGAGGCGAAGATGCTCCCGCCGTCGTCGTTGACCACCACGAGCATCAGGTCGGGACGCTCCTCGCCGGGCCCGGCCACGAGCCCGTTGGTGTCGTGCAGGAAGGTCACGTCGCCGAGCAGGGCGAAGGCCCGGCTGGTGCGCGGCCGGGCGAGGGCCGCGCCGATCGCCGAGGACACCGTGCCGTCGATGCCGGCCAGGCCCCGGTTGGCGACGACCATCCGGTGCTCGCCGACGGGGTACTCCGCGACCATCAGGTCGAGGTCGCGCACCGGGTTGGAGGCCCCGACGAACAGCAGTCCGTGGGGCGGGAGGGCGGCGCTCAGCGCGCCCGCGACGTGGTGCGGGGTCAACCCCTGCTCGGCCGCGAGGAGGGCGTCGAGGCGGTCGCTCAGCTCGGCGTCCCGGCGCCGCCACTCGGCGAGCCAGGCGGAGGCGGGGCGGGCGGTGCGGGGCTCCCGCGGCTCCGCGGTCCAGGCCAGGTCCTCCTCGGGCTGGTCGTCGGGCCAGGCGGCGCCGACGACGCGGGACACCCGGTGCCCGGGGTCGGTCCAGCCGGCCGGACCGGGGACCGCGACCACCTCGACGTCGCCGCGCGACAGCAGCCGGGTCACCGGCCGGGACAGGGTGGGGTGTCCGTAGACCACGACCTGCTCGATCCGGCCGGCGAGCTCCTCGTCGGCGAGCAGCAGGCGGTAGGTGCGGATCGCGTTCCCGCCGGTGCGCGAGCCGCTCGTGGGCTCCGCGAGCAGCGGCCAGCCGGCACGCTCGGCGAGCACCCGCGCAGGCGGCCCGGCGTCGTCGCCGGCGACCACCACGGTCCGGCGTCCCGCGGAGACGGGCTCGGGCTGCGGACGCGCCGGGTCCGGGGCCTCGGTCCAGGGCTGGCCGTGCGGACGGCCGTGGCAGGGGTCGGTCCAGCCGCCGTCCACGTCGGGGGTCAGCGGGTCGGTGAACTGCACGTTGAGGTGCACCGGCCCCGCGGGCTGCACGCCGCGGCCGGTCGCGGTGACCAGGTGCCGGGCGACCAGGGAGCGCCAGGAGGCGACCTGGTGTCCCTCGCTCACCCCGTTCACGCCCCTCGTGCCGGCGAAGGCCGGCGGGACGTCGGCGAAGGCGCGGACCGCGCCGCCGAAGATCTTCACCTGGTCGGTGGTCTGGTTGGCGTTGGTGCCGCGCAGGCCCGCGGGCCGGTCGGCGCTGAGCACGACCAGCGGCAGCCCGGCGTGCGCGGCCTCGAGGACGGCGGGGTGCAGGTTCGCCACGGCGGTGCCCGAGGTGGTCACCACCGGCACCGGCCTGCGCGAGGTCCGGGCCATGCCGAGGGCGAGGAAGCCGGCCGAGCGCTCGTCGATCCGCACGTGCAGCCGGACCCGGCCGGCGTCGGCCGCCGCGTGCAGCGCGAACGCCAGCGCGGCGGACCGGGAGCCGGGCGCGAGCACGACGTCGCGGACCCCGCAGCGCACGAGCTCGTCGACGAGCACGGCGGCCAGGGCGGTCGACGGGTTGGCGGGAGCGGCCGGGTGCGTGGTCACGAGGACTGATCCTGCCCGAGCGCCTCGATGTCGGCCAGCCGCGCGCGCCAGTCGTCGGCACGGTCCCGGCTCGCGCGCACCCGGTCGAGGGCGGCGAGGTCGACCTCGGGGCGTACGACGGGCAGCGCCCCGTCGCGCGGGAGGAGGGGGTGGGCGACCACGTCGCCGGTGAGCAGCTGGACCGTGGCGAGGCCGCAGGCGTAGGGCAGCTCGGGCAGCGCCGCCGCGAGCGCGACCCCGGCGGCGATCCCGACCGAGCTCTCCAGCGCGGAGGAGACCACGACCGGCAGGCCGATGTCCTCGGCGATCCGCAGGCACGCGCGGACCCCGCCGAGCGGCTGCACCTTGAGCACCGCGACGTCGGCGGCCTCCAGGTCGCGCACCCGGTAGGGGTCCTCGGCGCGGCGGATCGACTCGTCGGCCGCGACCGGCACGTCCACCCGGCGGCGGACCCGGGCCAGGTCCTCCACGGAGGCGCAGGGCTGCTCGACGTACTCCAGGCCGCCGGCGGCGCGGTCGAGTGCGCGGACCGCCTCGACCGCCTCGTCGACCGACCAGCCGCCGTTGGCGTCGACCCGGATCCGGCCGGCGGGCCCGAGGGCGTCGCGGACCGCCTCGAGCCTGGCCTCCTCCTCGGCGCGGGTCTGCCCCGGCTCGGCGACCTTGACCTTCGCCGTGGTGCAGCCGTTGCCCGCGCGGACGATCGCGGCGGCCTGCTCGGGGCCGACGGCGGGGACCGTGACGTTGACGGGCACCGTGCCGCGCAGCGGCTCCGGCCAGCCCTGGTCCGCGGCCTCGAGCGCACAGCGCAGCCAGGGCGCGGCGACCCGGGCGTCGTACTCCAGGAACGGGCTGAGCTCTCCCCAGCCGGCTGGACCGCGCAGGAGCATGCCCTCGCGGGTGGTGATCCCGCGGAAGCGGGTGGTCATCGGGATCGAGAAGACGTGCGTCTCCCGGGCCGCGGGTGCGGTCACGGGCGGCCGGTCCCCTCGGCGGCGACCCGCTCGAGCGCCAGCCGGTCGACCTTGCCGTTGGGCAGCAGCGGGATCTCCGCGACCCGGACCAGCTGGCGGGGCGCCCACTCACGCGGGTAGACCTGGGAGACCCAGTTGCGCAGGTCGTCCAGTGGCGGGACGTTGCGGGCGGGGGTGCCGGACGGGGAGACCACGACCGCGACCACCCGCCGGCCCCACTCGGCGTCGGGCACGCCGACCACCTCGGCGGCCTGGATCCGCGGGTGCTCCCGGAGGCGGCGCGCGACCGCCGGCCCGGGGACCTTGACGCCGCCGGAGACCACCACGTCGTCGGCGCGACCCAGGACCTGCAGCCGGCCGTCATCGTCGAGGCGGCCGAGGTCGGAGGTGAGGAAGCAGCCGTCCTCCATCACCTCCGCGGTCAGCCCCGGCTGCCCGTTGTACCGGTCGAAGAGCACCGGGCCGCCGATCCGGACGCGCCCGTCGCCGCCCACCTTGACCGCGACCCCGTCGAGCGGGACCCCGTCATAGACGCAGCCGCCGCAGGTCTCGCTCATCCCGTACGTCGCGACGACGTGCACGTCCTCGGCGGCCGCGGCCCGTCGCAGGGCGGGCTCCACCGCGGCGCCGCCGACCAGGACGGTGTCGAACGTGCGCAGCGCCTCGACGTCGCGCGGCGAGGCGAGCATCCGGGTCAGCTGGGTCGGGACCAGCGAGACGTAGCGCCGCCAGCCGGTCATCGCGTCGGTGGCGGCCGCGAAGTCGGCGTGCTCCTCGAGCACCACCGGGTCGATGCCGGACAGCAGCGAGCGGAAGAGCACCTGGACCCCGGCGACGTACGTCGCGGGCAGGTTCAGCAGCCACTGGCCGGGCCCGCCGAGCCGCAGGGCGGTCGCGGTCGCGGAGGCCCGCATCGCGCGGCGGGAGAGGACGACGTGCTTGGGCGTGCCGGTCGAGCCCGAGGTCTCGATGACCAGGGGCTCGGGTTCCTGGGGCGCGGCCTGCCACTCGGAGAGCAGTGCGTACACCTCACGGGGGGTGCCGCGCACGGGTCGAAGGCTGCTCACGAGAGACAACGCTATGCCTGACACAATCCACCGCTATGGCAACCCCTGCACAGTGGCTCGAAGGCGCGCGCCCGCGCACCCTCCCCGCGGCCGTGGCCCCCGTCCTCGCCGGGACCGGCGTGGCGGCGTTCCTCGACTCGGCGGTGTGGTGGAAGGCGTCCCTCGCGCTCGTGGTCGCCCTGGCGCTCCAGGTGGGGGTCAACTACGCCAACGACTACTCCGACGGGATCCGCGGCACCGACGCGGACCGGGTCGGGCCGCTGCGGCTGGTCGGCTCCGGCGTGGCGACGGCCGCGCACGTGAGGAGGGCGGCGTTCCTCGCCTTCGGGGTAGCGGCCGTGGTCGGCCTGGTGCTGGCGGTCACCACTGCCTGGTGGATCGTGCTGGTGGGCGCGGTGTGCATCGTCGCGGCCTGGTTCTACACCGGCGGCGAGAAGCCCTACGGGTACCTGGGGCTGGGGGAGGTCATGGTGTTCGTCTTCTTCGGCCTGGTCGCGGTGACCGGGACGACGTACGTCCAGACCGGGTCGTTCCCGCTGGCGTCGCTCTACGCCGCGGTCGGGATCGGGGCGCTGGCCTGCGCGATCCTGGTCGCGAACAACCTGCGCGACATCCCCACGGACCGGGAGGTCGGGAAGCGGACGCTGGCCGTGGTGCTCGACGAGGAGCGGACCCGGTACCTCTACGCGTTCCTGGTCGGGCTCGCCGTCGTCGCGCTCGTCGGCGTGGCCCTGGAGACCACGTGGCTGACGCTGCTGGCCGTGGTGTTCCTGGTGCCGGCCGTGCCCGCGCTGAGGCTCGTCCTGAGCGGTACGACGGGGCGTGGGCTCGTCCCGGTGCTGCAGCGGACCGGTACCGCCGAGCTGGTCTACGGCGGCGTCCTGTTCCTCGCCCTCCTGCTCCCTCGTTGAGGCGTCACTCGTTCGGCGTTGAGGCGTCACTCGTGAGGTGTCGAGGCGTCACTCGTTCGGCGGGTCAGCCGCGCCGAACCACCTTGTGGGTGCCGTCGCACCAGGGCATCCGCTGCGACTTCGCGCAGGCGCACACCGCGACCACCGGCCGGGTCGCCGGGTGCAGCGTGCCGTCCTCGTCGCGTACGGCGTCCGCGCCCCGCACCAGCACCGGCCCGTTCGGACACACGCGCGTCGTGACCTCCGCGGTCGCGGACTCGAGCGTCACCTCGCCCTCACCGACCGCGATGCTGCGGGCGGTCGCACTCACGCGACGGCCTCGGTCTGCTGGGGCTGCCGCAGGGACCCGAGGCCGAGCTGCCAGCTCGTGAGCACGTGCTCGGCCAGCAGGGAGTCGGTGAGCAGGCACGCCGCGGCGCCGAACAAGACCTCCGTGCGGAGCTCCGGCTGCTGCTCGACGAGGGCCCCGCAGATGTCCCGGACCGCGACCTGCTCGTGCACCGCGTCGGCCTCGACGTGCTCGTCGAAGTACTCCGCGATCTCCTCGGGCAGGTCGAGCCGGCGGATGCCCCCGACGTACTTCTTGCACGGCAGCGAGCTGGTCGCCTCCAGTGCCGCGAGGTGGCCGACGGACGCGCCACGCAGGCGGCGGTGCAGGCCGAAGAGGCTCATCGCGTTGCTCAGGGCGAGGGTCAGGCCGGGTACGGCGTCCACGTAGGCGCCGTAGGTCCGGTCGAGACCGCAGGTGGCCATGCCCTCGGCGAAGAGGTGAGCGTGCTGCCGGTGCGCGCGGCCGGCGCCGTACTCGTCGTACTGCAGCTCCACCAGGGCGACTTTGGGACCGTCGGGCAGCCGCGGGATCGTCCAGGTGTGCGGGTCGGCCTCCTTGAGCTGGTAGATGCTGCGGTGGACCAGCACCTCCTTGAACTGCTCGGCCGTGGCCTCGCGGTGCAGGTGCTTGGCGAGCGAGGGCCCGTCGAACGAGGAGACCAGTCCGAACAGCTGCTCCGGGAGGTCGGCGTCGGGACCCGCCGCGGCGACACCGGCGTCCACGGCCTTGCGGCACGCGGTGCGGAGCGCTCTCTCGTAGACCGTCTCGAGCTCGCGGCGGACGGCGAGCAGCTGCGGCTCCCACTCCCAGCCGTCGTCGACCCCGTCGAACCCGCGGTAGTGCAGCTCGTAGAGCATCCACAGCGACAGGTGCAGGTCGTCGTCGGTCAGCGGCGCGGACGTGCCGGCTGCCGCGCGTGCGGCAGCCACGGACGTGGCGTCGAGCACGACCTCGCCGGCGAGTACGTCGACGAGGTGGGCGCTCAACGGGCCACGGGGTGCGGGCAGGTGCATGGACACTCCTGGTGCAGGTACGGGTCGCACCGCAGGTACCCCTCGTCCCGTCCGTCATGCCGTCGACCGCTCCGTGTGGCGCCTCGAGGTCTCGCGCCGCGCGGTTCTCCCCATCTGCCCGTCGGGGGTCGAATCGGGCTCTTCGGACAGCGGAGGTCGGACGATCTTCGACCTTCCCGGTGGCCGGAAAGTGTCGGTGGTCGGTCGTAGGTTGGGGTGATGGAGGCGGTGATCGAGGACCAGGACGCGGCGGGGACGCTGGCGTCGCTGGCTCGGTTGCGTCGGGTCCGGGTGGAGGCGGAGCGGGACGTGTTCTTGCTCGTGGCGCACTTCGCGGACCTGTGCCACGCCGACTCCCGGCAGAGGTCCGCGGCCCAGGCGGGCCGGGCGGGTGGGGCGGGTGGGGTGTTCACCGGGATGGAGCGGGTCGTGTCCCTGGGTGGGGTGGGGACGCCGCTGGTGCGGGAGTTCGCCGCCTCGGAGGTGGCCGGGGAGCTGGAGATCTCCACCTACGCCGCGCGGGCGCTGCTGGCCGACGTCCTCGATGTGCGGCACCGGCTGCCCCGGCTGTGGGCCCGCGTGATGGCGTGTGAGGTGGCGACGTGGGTGGCGCGGAAGGTCGCGGTGGCGACCCGGGACCTGACACTCGAGCAGGCGTTGTTCGTCGATGCCGGGGTGGCGGAGTACGCCGACGGCCGGTTGTCCTGGTCGAGGTTCGAGACGGTGCTGGAGGCCCGGGTCGTGGAGGCGGACCCGGAGGCGGCGGCGGCGCGGGAGGCGGCGGCCGCGGCGGAGCAGTTCGCGAAGGTCGGCCGGTCCAACGAGCACGGCCAGAAGACGCTGTACGTGAGGTCCACCGCGGCGGTGATCACGAGGATCGACGCCACCTTGGACTACCTGTGCCAGGCGCTGCGGGCGCTCGGCGAGACCGAGAACGCGGACGAGCTGCGGGTCAAGGCGATGCTGCTGCTCGCCAACCCGCTCCAGGCCGTCGAGCTGCTGACCGCCTACAAACACGCCCACAGCCGCGCCGGCCACACCCGTTCCGACCCGTCCGACCCGAGCACCGCCGGTCCGAAGGCCGCCGGTCCGGGCGCCGCCGGGCCGGGCGCAGCCGGGCCGGGCGCAGCCAGGTCTGAGGCTGGCACCGAGCCGGGCTGCGATGCGTCGGACGACGACGCACCCGGTTCAGCCCCGGTCCCTGTTGCCGGTGGTCCGGCTCCCGGCGCAGACGCCGGAGCAAGCGGCTCGACGTTCGGTGGTTCGGACGAGGACGAGGACATGCCGCTGCCGTTCGACGGCCCGGCGTCTGGTCCGGCATCCAGCACCACCTCGGATTCAGGGTCGGACTCGACGTCTGGGCCGGATGCCGGGCCGCCGAGGCTCGGCGAACGCGACCTGCACCCGGGCGAGAACGACGCCGACGACCCACCCGACCCCGGCCAGGGGACAGCTCTGCCCTGCCCCACCTGCGGAGCAAGGCCGACGCTGGCAGGCTCGACGTCACCACCGGCCAGCGACGCACAGCCACCGACAGGGGACCCGTCGCCGTTCACGCAGCCGGCATGGTTCCGGCCAGCCGACCTGCCCGCACCCGCTGCCGGGCGTGGGCACGTGGTGGGGGTGGACTGGGCCCGGCTGCTGCCCACGGTGACCCTGTACGTGCACCTGACCGACCACACCCTGGCCACCGGCCACGGGGTCGCCCGCTGGGAGGGCGAGGGACCGGTCTCGGCGCGGTACGTCCGGGACTTCCTCGGCCCGACCAGCCGGTTCACCATCAAGCCGGTGATCGACCTCGCCGGCCAGGCGGCCGTGGACGCCTACGAGGTCCCGGACCGGCTCCGCGAGGCGGTGCACCTGCGCACCCCGGCCGACGTGTTCCCGTACGCGTCGAACACCAGCCGCCGGATGGACCTCGACCACACCCGGCCCTACCGGCACGGTGTTCCCGCTGCAGGCGACGCCTCGGCCCGCGATGACGACCCGCCAGCGGGCGCCGGAGACGGGCTCACCGAGAGCGCACTGCGCACCGGGCAGACCCGGATGGACAACCTCGGCCCGCTTGGCCGGTTCCATCACCGGGTCCGCACCCACGGCAACTGGGCCGTCGAACAGCCCTTCCCGGGCATCTACCTCTGGCGCGCACCCCACGGCAGCATCTACCTCGTCGACCACACCGGCACCCGCAAGGTCACCGACCCCTGGACCAAGTCGGCCACCGGCCAGAACGACCACACCGACGGCGCGAGAGACGACACCGAAGCCGGCCTCGCCACGGTCACCCCGCTCGAGACCCACTTCTCACTGATCATCACCGAAGGCGCAGCCTGATTCAATCCGCCCTTCGTGCTCACTGGACGTGTCCCCATTCGGTGCCAGCTGGCCAGCTCGACCGGTGGGCAGCCGCTAGAAAGAGCGTCCCGCCGGACACCTCGACCAAGCCTCGCAACGGCCCGATCGTGCGTCCAGTCAACAAGTAGCCGATCACAGGGCGTTCGCACAGGGGACCGAGTCAGTCCGGGGTGGTGGCGTCGGTTAGGGCGATTCAGCGCCGCGGTTCTGCGATGGTTTCAGTGGGACGGCGTTCCGCCGTGCGATCCCGCCAGCGCAGGTAGTGCTCGGTGTAGATAAGTCCGAGCAAGATCCCGATGGCGCCGAGACCCGCCGTGTTCATGTCCTCCCAGACGAACTCCCGACGCGATGCCAGGGTGGCAACCACGCCGACCGTGACGACCACAGCCATGAAGGTCAGACGAGACGCGAGATCGCGCCGGAACAACAGTTGCCAGATCGTCCCGGCGGTCATTCCTACAACGAAGAAACTGACACGATCTGCACCCGTGACGTTGCTGACCAGGGACGCGAAGCCGCCCGAGAACCACGGGATCAGCCATGCCCATTGCCTGCCGGGCTCCCTGTTCAGTGCATTCCCTTCCACGCGGACAGAGTGGCACGTGGTGCCCTCCGTCAGCATCCCGGAGCAGCCGCTGAGCGGACAATGCCAATGAGTGGACGTACTCAACCGCCGACGTAGCCCTAGTGGCCGCAGAACACCCCGCCCAACGTTGCTCATGTCGCGGATAGAACGTTGACAACGCGCTGGGGCTCCTCATCGCCCGGTGTGACCCGGGGAGGCGGACGCTGTCGGTGCGCCGGTCTAGGTTCTCAGCATGGTGACCTGGCAGCTCACGATCGACTCGAACGACCCGGCGCGGATGGCGCGGTTCTGGGCCCCGCTGTTGGGCTATGTGCCCCAGCCGCCGCCCGACGGCTTCGACTCCTGGCTGGCCTACTACCAGTCCGTCGTGCCCGAGGAGGATCTCGGCGGGGACCCGGACGACTACATCGACAGGCTCGTCGATCCGGCAGGCGAAGGGCCGAGGATCTGGTTCCAGCCGGTGCCGGAGAAGAAGACCGGCAAGACCCGGTTCCACTTCGACATCTTCGTGGCCGACCGTTCCGCGCCGATGGAGGAGATCGTCGCGACCGTCGACGCCAAGGTTGCCGAACTGGTCGACCTCGGCGCCACCGTCGACCATCCGGTCAGGATCGACACCGACACCCTGCAGCGGTACTCCGTGGTGATGCACGATCCGGAAGGAAACGAGTTCTGCGTGGCGTGAGGCTTGGTGTGACCGCACACCTCGGACGCGACAGCCACGGGAGTGTGCATGGTAGTGCGACGCATCGACTAGGTAATGGCTGAGTCTGTCCGTGTGGGCGACATCGTCGAACGTCCGGAGCAGCCGCGATCCGCGCGGGCGTGTGCCTGTGGACGGTCGCGCCTTGGTCAGGAATTGGACGAAGGGTTCTTGACCCTGTCCCCGGTGGCCTTCAATCCGACAGCGGCGACGAGCAGCGGCAGTACCGCGAACCAGTACCGGCCCGGCCAGTCGCGGTCGTACCGGCTGTCGCCCGATACCAAGTAGGCGAGCATCATGAGCCCGAAGACGGTGCCGGCGACCGCCACGAGAACGACCGCGAGGTAGCGCAGAACCTGGGCGACCAGGCGCCGGTTCTCTGCAATGGTCTGTTGGTGCGCTGCGAGGATGGCTTCGGGCGTGCGGCGGTTCGCCTCGGTCATGGCGGGGTCCTTGGCTGGTGGGCTTCGGCTGCAGGGTATGCCGGTCAAGCGGGCTTCGTCTCCGCCTCGCCCCAAAAAACGACGTGCCCGAACCGACGTCCTGACCTGCCGCGGACTGCTTGTGAGACTTGGCCTACCACGCCGCCGTCTGCCCGGCGCGGCGTACTTCATCGTCGCCGGGCGCCGCCTTGCACGGGGTTCCGCACAGGCATCAGGCCAGCTGGTCGCGGCGGCGTGTCAGGTAGGCGGTTTCGGCGGTGTTGCCCGCGAGCTCGATGGCTTGGTCGTACGCCGCGCGTGACTTCTGGCTGCGGCCCAGCCGGCGCAGCAGGTCGGCGCGGGTCGCATGGTAGGCGTGATAGCCGGCGAGCCTGTCCTCGAGCCGGTCGACGACCGCCAGTGCCACCTCCGGACCGTCGAGCTCGGCGACCGCGACGGCCCGGTTGAGCACGATGATCGGCGAGGGGTCGAGGCGGACGAGCTGGTCGTAGAGGGCGACGACCTGCGACCAGTCGGTGTCGCGTGCCTCGCGGGCGGAGGTGTGCACGGCGTTGATCGCTGCGAGGATCTGGTAGCGCCCCGGAGCTTCCCCGGCGGCCAGGCGCTCGCGCACCAGCCGATGCCCCTCGGCGATCAGCGCCGCGTCCCAGGCCCCGCGGTCCTGCTCGTCGAGGCTGACCAGCTCGCCGCTCGGCGAAACCCGGGCGGTGCGGCGGGCCTCGGTGAGGAGCATGAGTGCCAGCAGCCCGGCCACCTCACCGTCCTCCGGCATGAGGGCACGGACCAGGCGCGTGAGCCGGATCGCCTCGGCGGTCAGGTCGTGACGTACGGGATCGGTGTCGGGTCCGGTCGCCAGGTAGCCCTCGTTGAAGACGAGGAAGAGGACGGCGAGTACGCCGGAGACGCGTGCCGGGAGGTCCTCCGTGGACGGCACCCGATACGGGATGCGAGCCGCCTTGATCTTGGCCTTCGCGCGGGTGATCCGCTGCCCCATGGTGGTCTCCTGCACCAGGAAGGCACGGGCGATCTCGGGCACGGTCAGACCGCCGACCATGCGCAGCGTCAGCGCTACGCGGGTCTCCGTCGCGAGCGCCGGGTGACAGCAGGTGAAGATCAGCCGGAGCCGCTCGTCGTCGATGGCGCCCAGAGGCTCGGGCGGCTCGTCGTCGTACAACGTCTGAGCCTCCTTCTGCTTGTCGCCACGCTTGTTCTCGCGCCGGATCCGGTCGATGGCCTTGCGGTTGGCGGTGGTGGTCAGCCACGCGCCAGGGTTGGGCGGTACGCCGTCGGCCGGCCACCGCTCGACGGCGGTCGCGAACGCCTCGGCCGCGGCCTCTTCAGCAATGTCGAGGTCACCGAAACGCCTGGTCAGGGCGGCGACCACCCGCGCCCACTCCTCGTGGTGGGCCTGCGTGATCGCCTCCCGGACCTCGAGCCTGTTCACAGGAACGGCCGCACCTCGACCTTCCGGTTGCAGCTCTTCGACCCCTCGGCGGCGAGCTCGAGCGCCACGTCGAGATCGGCGGCCTCGATGATCCAGAAGCCGGCGAGGTACTCCTTCGACTCCACGAAGGGGCCGTCGGTGAACACCGCCTCGTCACCCCGGTTGTCGATGACGGTGGCCGGGTCGGGCGACCCGAGGCCGCCCGCGAAGACCCAGTGACCCTCGGCCCGGAGCCGGTCGTTGAACGCGTCGATGTCGGCCTCCTCGGTCGGGGTGGCCAGGCCGGTGCCGTCGTCGATCACGGAAACCAGGTACTGCATCTCGGATCATCTCCTGTGGTTTTGGGGCGCCCCTCCTGGGCGGCCGCTCACCCCTACGACGAACACCTCTGCCCCGATCCGACACCGCCTCCCGGACTTCTTTCAAGCACTTCCTGGTACGCCGGTCGCGTCGGATGGGCCGGAACACCTGCTGCGTGTCGTCCGCCGGAACGGCAACAGGGACAACACCCAGTCAGTCCCGGGGCTCGACCCACTCGCCGGTCTCGGCGAACTTCTCCAGCGTCGCGAGGTACGGCGCCACGTCGATGCCCTGCTCCCCGAGCCACGCGTCGGAGTAGTACGTGTGCGCGTAGCGCTCCCCACCGTCGCACAGCAGCGTCACCACGCTCCCGGCACGCCCGGCGGACCGCATCTGCGCCACGAGCTTCAGCGATCCCCACATCGCCGTACCCGTCGACGCGCCCACGAGCCGGCCGGTGACCGCGCTGGACCACCGGGCCGCGGCGATCGACGCCGCGTCGGGGACCCGGATCATCGCGTCCACGACCGACGGGATGAACGACGGCTCCACACGGGGCCGCCCGATCCCCTCGATCCGCGACCCGCAGCCGGTGGTGTACGCCGGGTCGTCCTCGGCCCAGCCGGGGAAGAACGCGGAGTTCTCGGGGTCGACCACGCACAGGCGGGTGTCGAGGCGGCGGTACCGGACGTAGCGCCCGATCGTGGCCGACGTACCGCCGGTGCCCGCGCCCACGACCACCCAGTCCGGGATCGGGTGACGCTCCTGCGAGAGCTGGTCGTAGATCGACTCGGCGATGTTGTTGTTGCCCCGCCAGTCCGTCGCGCGCTCGGCGTAGGTGAACTGGTCCATGTAGTGCCCACCGGTCTCGGCGGCGAGCCGGCGCGACTCCTCGTAGATCGCCGACGGGTCGTCGACGAGGTGGCACCGCCCGCCCTGGAACTCGATGAGGTCGATCTTCTCCTGCGACGTGCTCCGCGGCATCACCGCCACGAAGGGCAGGCCGAGCAGGCGGGCGAAGTACGCCTCGGACACCGCGGTCGACCCGGAGGACGCCTCGATGACGGTGGTGCCCTCGTGGATCCAGCCGTTGCACAGCGAGTAGAGGAAGAGCGAGCGTGCGAGCCGGTGCTTCAGCGAACCGGTCGGGTGGACCGACTCGTCCTTGAGGTACAGGTCGACGTCCCACTCCGCCGGCAGCGGGAACACGTGCAGGTGGGTGTCGGCCGAGCGGTTGCTGTCCGCCTCGACCTTCCGGACTGCCTCGTTGACCCAGGCGCGGTCGCCACGGTCCGCGCGGATGGCCACCGTGCAGCATCCGTCCTTGTGCGACTCCATGGCTCTCCCTCCCGCCGGGAGGCTACTCCCCCGGTCCCTGCGACCCGCGGCACCGACTCAGGTGCGGTCGGAGCCGTCCTCCTTGGCGCGCATCTCCTCGAACTTCTGCGACGCCCGGTTCGCCCGGGCCTCGACCACGAGCGCGAACCGCTCCCGCATCCCGCGGAGCAGGTAGAACGACGCGACCGCGGAGATCACGACCGCGACCAGGAACGGCCAGATCAGCGGCACCGCCTCGCCACCCGTGACGAGCAGGTAGACCCCGACGACCAGCGCGTACGACGCGACGAACAGCCCGAGCCTGGCCAGGGTGTAGACCACGAATTCCTTCACATCACCAGGGTAGACGTCACGCTCCGCAGACGATCTGGCCGTCCCCGCGCAGGCCTTTGCCTGTGCGCCTACTCTTGGACCGTGGGAAAGATTCTGCTGGTCATCGTGCTCTTCGCGGCGGTCGTGTACGCCGGGTTCTGGATGCTCGAGCGCCGCAGGAGCCGGAAGCGGAGCGCCGGTCGGAGGACCGTCCAGCCGCCCCGGCGCGCGGTCGCTCCCGACGACGACGAGGACTTCCTCCGCGAGCTCGAGCGGCGCCGTCGCCGCGCGTCCCGCGGGAAGCAGCCCGGCCCCGAGGCCACGCCGCCCGGTCAGCCCGGCCCGGTCCCGCCGAAGCCGGCCGACAAGGCCCCCGAGGAGCCCAAGGCGCCCCGCCCCGACGACTCCGAGGCGGACCAGCAGCACCGCCCCGAGTAGTCAGGTCCCCGCTCGGACGGGGACCGTCGCACACGGTCCTCCGCTGCGGGTCCGGATCAGTCCAGGCCGGAGTACGAGTGCAGGCCTGAGCCGAACAGGTTGATCCCGACGAAGTTGAACAGCACCGTCGCGAACCCGATCAGCGCGATCACCGCCGCGCCCTTGCCCCGCCACCCGGCGGTCGCCCGCGCGTGCAGGTACGCCGCGTAGACGACCCAGGTGATGAACGCCCAGACCTCCTTGGGGTCCCAGCCCCAGTAGCGTCCCCAGGCGTACTCCGCCCAGATCGGTCCCGCCACGAGCGCGGCGAACGTCCAGATGGGGAAGCCGAACGCGTGCACGCGGTACGCGATCCGGTCGAGCACCGAGGACTCCGGCAGTCGCGCGACGTACCCGGTGGTCCGGAGGGTGCCGCGGGCCTCCGCCCGCGCCTTCACCAGGAACAGCGCGGAGGCCATCGCGCCCACGGCGAAGGCGCCGGCGCCGATCACGGCGGCGACCACGTGGATCACCAGCCAGTAGGAGTGCAGCGCGGGCACGAGCGGCCCGGCCGGCACGTAGAGCAGCAGCACCGCGAGCATGAGCACGACGACCTCGAACGCGGTCACGAGGACGCCCATCCAGCGCAGCGCGTACTTCCGCAGCAGCACGAGGTAGATCAGGGTCACGCCGAAGGCGCCGGCCACCGAGAACTCGTACATGTTGCCCCAGGGCACCCGGACCGGGTCCGACCCGAGGCCGCGGGTGACGAGTCCCGCGAGGTGGAGCAGCGCGGCGAGCACGGTCAGCGCGACGCCGATCCGGCCGAGCTTCTCGACGCTCAGCGCGCGCCCGGACAGCTCCCCGGCGTCCGGCCCGCGTCCGGCGCGCCCGTCCTCCGCGCGGCCCTCGTCGGCGCGCCTGTCGTACGACGCACCCGCGGCACCGCCCGGGGTGTCGACCCCGGAGGTGACCGGCGCGCCCGACGTCCCCACCGCGACCGGCTCCGCGGCGGCGACCGCCGAGGAACCCGCCGGAGCCGTCACCGGTACGGAGCGCGCGAACGCCCACTCGGCCAGGTGGGCCACGAACGCGAAGACGTAGACCACCGACGCGAACGCGATGGCGTTGTTGCTGAAGGCCGCAAAGTCAGCCGTGCTCACGGCTACTCCTTCCGGGGGTTGGTGCCGGTGGTGACGGGACTGGCGTCGGGGTCGGGGAGAGCTCCTGCCGCGAGACGCTCCCGCAGGCGCCTCTCGAGCTCGTCGACCTCGTCCCCCAGGTCGCCGCCGGCGCTGCGGTCCAGTCCGGCCAGCTCCACCACGGTACGCCCGTCCTCCTCACGCACCCGCACCCAGGCGCGGCGCGGGCGGATGAACAGCGAGCCGAGCAGGCCGGTGATGGCGAGCAGGACGCCGCCGAGGGCGATCCGCTTGCCGGGACTGTCGCTGACCTGCAGCTTCACCCACCGGTCCACGCCGTCGAAGGTGATCGACCCGGCGCCGTTCGGGAGCTGCTTGGTCTGGCCGAGGGCGATGTCGAGCCGGAAGTCGGCGCCGGTGTCCTTCTCGAACACGTCGAGCTTGTCCTTGTCGAGCTCGTAGACCGACTGCGGCTCCCCGGTGTCGAGGCCCAGGTCGCCGCGGTAGGGCAGCAGCGACAGGACCGGGTCGAGCGCGTCCGGGAACCGCGAGTACGGCCCGCGCTCCATCGAGAAGCCGTACGTCGGCAGGAACAGGCCCTCGAAGCCGAGCTGCTCGGGGAGCGCGTCGGGCACCTTGATCACGCCGAACGACGCGAACGACGAGTCCTGGGGCAGGAAGATCGACGGCCCCTGGTAGGCGACGTTGCCCTCGCCGTCCCGGACCGTCACGCGGGGCGCGTAGCCGTGCCCCACCAGGAAGACGGAGCCGCCGTCGAGGCTGAGCGGGTGGTTGACCGCGAGGTCGTACTTCTTCTCGGGTGCGCCCGGCCGCTCGGTGTAGGTCAGGTCGGCGGAGAACTCGGTGGGCATCCCCGCCTGCTCCCCCGACTCGAGGAACTTCACCCGGAAGTCGTCCACGGTGAACTCGAACGGCGAGAGGTCGTCGGGGCCGAACAGCGCGCCGGGCGCGAAGTCGTCGTACTGGCTCAGCGAGTTGGAGAACCCCTGGCCGTTCACGACGATGACGCCGCCCTTGTAGCCCCACAGGCTGCCGATCGCGAAGCCGACCAGGACGACGAGCAGGGAGACGTGGAAGAGCAGGTTCCCGGCCTCGCGCAGGTAGCCCCGCTCCGCGGCCACCGACCCCCCGCGCCCGGCGTCGCCCTCGTGCACGTCGACCCGGTAGCGCCGGCTGCGCAGCGCCTCCCGCGCGGCGGACAGCGCCGACGCCGGCGGTACGTCGACCGCGAACGACCGGGACTCGGGCAGCCGCCCGAGGTTCCGCGGCGCCTTCGGGGGCCGGGCCCGCATGCCGCGCCAGTACACCCGCGTGCGCGGCAGGATGCAGCCGACGAGCGAGATCATCAGCAGGATGTAGATCGAGCTGAACCACACCGAGTCGTAGACCGAGAACAGCCCGAGCTTCTCGTAGACCGGCGTCAGCTCGGGGTGGGAGTCCTGCCACCGGCCGACCGCGATCGCGTCGATGTCGCGCTGCGGCACGATCGACCCGGGGACCGCGGCGAGGGCGAGCAGGAACAGGAGGATCAGCGCCGTACGCATCGAGGTCAGCTGGCGCCACGCCCAGCGGCCGAGCTCCACCGGGGTCAGCGCAGGGGGCGAGGAGGGAGGTGCGGCGGGGGCGGTCATGTCACACGGCCACCGCGTAGGAGCCGATCCAGCCGCGGAGGTAGGCGACCCACAGGTCCCAGACGCCCGTGACGAGCAGGACGCCGACCGCGACCATCATGAGCCCGCCGAGCCGGGTGACCCAGACCTGGCGCCGGCGCACCCAGTGCACCGCGCCCAGCATCCGGCGGAACGCCAGCGCGGCCAGGATGAACGGGACGCCGAGCCCGAGGCAGTAGGCGAGGCTGAGCAGCGCGCCTCGGCCCGCCGTGGCCTCCTGGAAGGCGAGCACCTGCACCGCGGACAGCGTGGGGCCGATGCACGGCGTCCAGCCCAGGCCGAACAGCACGCCGAGCAGCGGCGCGGCGCCGAGACCCACCGACGGCACCTTGTGCACGCGCACGTCGCGCTGCATCCACGGGATGAAGCCGAGGAAGGCGATACCGACCAGGATCGTGAGCACGCCGAGCACGACGCTGATCTCGCGGGAGTAGACGATCAGCCAGTCCCCCAGCGCGCCCGAGGCGGTGCCGAGGGCCACGAAGACCGCGGAGAACCCGAGCACGAACAGCGAGGTGCCGAGCACCATCCGGCCGCGGCGCGCGGACTCCAGGTCGGCCCCGGACAGCCCGGTGGCGTAGGACAGGTAGCCCGGCAGCAGCGGCACCACGCACGGCGAGAAGAACGAGACCAGCCCGGCCGCGAGCGCCACGGGCACGGCGAGCAGCATCGAGCCGGAGAGCGCGGTGCTGGCGAACCAGTCACCGAGTTCCAGGGGAAGAGGCACCGCGATCAGCCCCGTTCCGCCTGGACGTCCTCGACCAGGCCGACGAGCGTGCTCCTGGTGACCTCACCGAGGACGCTGGCCGCCACCCGGCCCTGGTCGTCGATGACCACGGTGCTCGGGATGGAGTTCGGCGGGAGCGTGTCGCGGAAGGCCAGCAGGGTGCGGCCGCGCTGGTCGTAGATGCTCGGGTAGGGCACCTCGAAGCGGCGCACGAACGCCCGCGCCGCGACCTGGTCGAGGTCGCGGGAGTTGATGCCCAGGAAGGCCACGTCGTCGTCGGCGAGCTCCTTCGACGCCGCGACCAGGTCCGGCGCCTCGGAGCGGCAGGGCGCGCACCACGAGCCCCAGACGTTGACCACGACGGTCCGACCGGCGAAGTCGTCGAGCGAGATCGGCTTCCCGTCGATCGTCTCGCCGGACACCTCCCCCGGCGTCGCGCGCTCGTCGACCGGCAGCCGCGTGATGATCCCCTCGCCGGACACGAAGCCCGCGTCGCCGGAGCTGCCCACCTCGTTCGAGCAGGCGCCGAGCACCGCACTGGCGACCAGTGCGGCGAGGGCGGCTGCGGTACGACGGGAGCGAGAGGTCACGCTCAGGCTCCCGCGGCCGGGGGCTTCTCGTCCGCGGGAGCGCCGCCTGCCGAGAACGGCGCCTTGCGGTCCTTGAGCGGGAGCAGGTCGGCGGCGGGCTCGGAGTAGCGCACCGTGGTGAGCTTGTGGTCCTCGAAGGTGAGCGAGGTCAGGCTGCACAGCGTGCACTGCCGCCGGCGCGGGTCGTGCAGGAAGGACCGGTTCTCCACGTGCAGCCGGGTGATCCAGATCGGCAGCTGGTGGGAGACCACGACGGCCTCGTGCCCCTCGGCGGCGTCGCGGGCGTCGAACACCGCGGCCATCATCCGCGCGGCGATCTCCTTGTAGGGCTCACCCCACGAGGGCCTGAACGGGTTCCACAGGTGGCGCCAGGCGCGCGGCTGGCGGAGCACGCCGTCTCCCACGCCGAAGGTCTCGCCCTCGAAGACGTTGGTGGACTCGATGACGCGCGAGTCGGTGGCGAGGTCGACGCCCCGGGCGACCGCGAGCGGTGCCGCGGTCTCCTGGGCCCGCTCCAGCGGCGAGGAGACCACGTGGGTGATGTCGCGGTCGCCGACCGTGTCGGCCACGCGCTGGGCCATCTGCTTTCCGAGGTCGGAGAGGTGGTAGCCGGACCGGCGGCCGTAGAGGACGCCGGAGGGGTTGTAGACCTCACCGTGGCGCAGCAGGTGGACGACGGTCTTCATCAGGCTCCCTGGGGGGTCGGTACGGCGGCGGCCGCGCGGGCGGCGGCGGGCAGTGCGGAGATGATCTTGTCGAGCGCGCGGTCGTCGTGCGCCGCGGAGAGGAACCACGACTCGAAGGCGCTCGGCGGGAGGTAGACGCCCTGCTCGAGCATCGCGTGGAAGAACGCCCTGAACCGGTCCACGCGCTGCGTGCCGGCGACCTCGAAGTTCGGCACCGACGTCACGTCCTCCTCGACGAAGAAGACGCTGAACATGTTCCCGGTGCTCTGCACGAGGTGCGGGACGCCCGCCTCGCGCAGGGAGGCGGAGGCCGCCTCCTGGAGCAGCAGGGACGCCTTGTCGATGTGGGCGTAGACGTCGTCGGTGGCCAGGCGCAGCGTGGCGAGGCCCGCCGTGGTCGCGACCGGGTTCCCCGACAGCGTGCCTGCCTGGTAGACCGGCCCCTCGGGCGAGAGCATCGCCATCACGTCGGCCCGGCCGCCGAAGGCCGCGGCCGGGAAGCCGCCGCCCATCACCTTGCCGAGGGTGACCAGGTCGGGACGCCAGCCCTCGACGGCGCCGTCGAGGCCCCACTGGCCGGAGCGGGTGACCCGGAAGCCGGTCATCACCTCGTCGCTGACGAACAGCGCGCCGTGCGCGGCGCAGGTCTCGGCGAGGAACGCGTTGAACCCCGGCGCCGGCGGGACGACGCCCATGTTGCCGGGGGCGGCCTCGGTGATCACGCAGGCGATGTCGTCGCCGTGCTCGGCGAACGCCGCACGGACCGCCTCGACGTCGTTGTAGGGCAGGACCAGGGTGGCCGCGGTGGAGGCCGCGGGGACGCCGGGGGTGCCGGGCACCGCGAACGTTGCCAGCCCCGAGCCGGCGGAGGCGAGCAGCGAGTCGACGTGGCCGTGGTAGCAGCCGGCGAACTTCACGACCAGCTCCCGACCGGTGAAGCCGCGGGCCAGCCGGATCGCGGACATGGTGGCCTCGGTGCCCGACGACACGAAGCGGACCTTGTCCACCGGGGTGCGGGCGACGATCTCCTCGGCCAGCTCCACCTCGGGCCGGGTCGGGGTGCCGTACGACGTCCCGCGGGCCGCGGCCTCGGCGACGGCCGCGAGCACGTCGCGGTGTGCGTGCCCGAGCAGCATCGGCCCCCAGCTGCACACGAGGTCGACGTACTCGTTGCCGTCGACGTCGGTGAGGTAGGCGCCGCGGGCGCTCTCGATGAAGCGGGGCGTGCCGCCCACGGCGTTGAACGCCCGGACCGGCGAGTTCACGCCTCCCGGGGTGACCGCGTGCGCCCGCTCGAAGAGCGCTGCGGACCCAGCGGTCGACTGTGCCGTCGACCGGGCCGGCTGCGGGGCGGACGGGTGCTGGGGACTGGCGGAGTTCACCCGGCCATTCTCCCCGAGCCGGAGCGCGCAGACGAATCGAGGGGCCGCCCCGGTCCTGTGAGACTGCTCAAAGCCCGTTACACCGCGCCCCCCGCGCGGCTCCACCCGACACGCCGGGACCCCGGCGACACGTCGGCTACCGGTGCGTAACCTGCGGCCCGCCCGCTCGTTGGTGTACGTGAGGGAGATCTCGGGTATTGGGGACCCGGGCACGATCAGGGAAATGGGGAGAGAGACCGCATGTCTCACAAGGCACACAAGCGGCTGAGCAGCTGGCAGAAGGCGACGGCCCTCGTGCCGTTGGCACTGCTGTCGGGCGCCTGGACCACGAGCCTGGCCGTCACCAGCAGCGCGACCGCCGCCACCGACGGACCCAGCCGGCTCCCCGACGGCACCACCGTGCCCACCGAGGCGCTCGAGGCCCCCGCCAGCGTCAGCCAGCCCGGGTCGATCGCCCCCGGCGTCCCCGAGGGCGGCGGGGCGAGCATCATCGCGAGCTCCTCCACCAACGGCATCCCCTCCGCCGCCCTGGCCGCCTACCAGCGCGCGGAGCAGGTCATCAACGCCGCCGACCCCGGCTGCAACCTGTCCTGGCAGCTCGTCGCCGCGATCGGCCGGGTCGAGTCCGACCACGGCCGGTACGGCGGCAACACGCTGACCGACGAGGGCAAGAGCACCCCCGGCATCTACGGCATCCCGCTCGACGGCAGCAACGGCACCGCCGAGATCCGCGACAGCGACGCCGGCCGGTTCGACGACGACCAGGTCTACGACCGTGCGGTCGGCCCGATGCAGTTCATCCCCGGCACCTGGGCCGTGGTGGGCGTCGACGGCGACGGCGACGGCACGCGCGACCCCCAGGACATCGACGACGCGGCGCTCGCGACCGCGGTCTACCTGTGCTCCGGCGACGAGGACCTCGCGACGTACGGCGGACAGAAGGCGGCGGTGTACCGCTACAACCACAGCTCCGAGTACGTCGACCTGGTCATCTCGATCATGAACGCCTACCTCGACGGCGACTTCAGCTCCGTCCCGAACGGCATCGCCGCCCCCACGGTCTTCTCGCCGAGCACCCCGAGCGCCGTCGGCGCTCCGGCCGGCACGCGCGGCGGCAAGACGGGCGGCAAGGGCACGGCCGGCGGCGGCAGCACGTCCGGTTCCTCCGGCGGGTCCGGGGGCGGCACCGTCGGCGACAACGGCGGTGACGGGGGCGGCAGCACCCCGGACGGCGGCACCGACGAGGTGGCGCCCGACCCGGTCCCCGAAGAGCCGACCAAGGACCCGGTGGAGTCCACGAAGGACGCGGTGGAGGACACCGTCAAGGACACCACCGGCACGGTGGAGGACACGACCGACAAGGTCACGAAGCCGACCGACGAGGCCACCGGCGGCACGCTGAGCTACGCCGAGGCGGAGGCCCAGTGCATCGCCGAGGGCGTGCTCGCGCTGAACCTCGACGCCTGCATCGCCGACAAGCTGGGCTGACCCCCTGCGTCACGGCGCCGGGGTGGTCCGTCAGCCGCGGAGCAGGCGCGCGGCCTCGCTCGCCCAGTAGGTGAGCACGATGTCCGCGCCCGCCCGGCGGATCGAGGTCAGCGACTCCAGGATCGTGGCCTCGCGGTCGATCCAGCCGTTCGCCGCGGCCGCCTCGACCATGGCGTACTCGCCGGACACGTTGTAGGCGGCGACCGGCACGTCCACGGCCTCGCGGACCGCGCGCAGCACGTCGAGGTAGCCGAGCGCCGGCTTCACCATGACCATGTCCGCGCCCTCGTCCACGTCGAGCAGCGCCTCGCGCACGCCCTCGTCGGCGTTGGCGGGGTCCTGCTGGTACGTGCGGCGGTCGCCCTTGAGCGAGCTGTCCACCGCCTCGCGGAAGGGGCCGTAGTAGGCCGAGGCGTACTTCGCGGAGTAGGCGAGGATCGCCACGTCCTGGTGGCCCGCGGCGTCGAGCGCCTGCCGGATCACCGCGACCTGGCCGTCCATCATCCCGCTGGGGCCGACCACGTCGACGCCCGCGGCGGCCTGGGCCACCGCCATCTCGGCGTAGACGGCCAGCGTCGCGTCGTTGTCGACCGCACCCTCGGGCGTGAGCACGCCACAGTGGCCGTGGTCGGTGAACTCGTCGAGGCACAGGTCGCTCATCACCGGCAGCGCGTCGCCGACCTCGCCGACGACGTCGCGGATGGCGACGTTGAGCACGCCATCGGGGTCGAGCCCGCAGCTGCCCGTGGCGTCCTTGGTCTCGGGGACGCCGAACAGCATGATCCCGCCCAGCCCGAGCTCGGCGGCCTCGTTCGCGGCCCGGCGCAGCGAGTCACGGCTGTGCTGGACCACGCCCGGCATGCTGCCGATCGGGATGGGCTCGCTCACGCCCTCGCGGGCGAACACCGGCAGCACCAGCCGGCGCGGCTCGAGGCTCGTCTCCGCGACCAGGCGCCGCAGGGCCGGCGTCCGGCGCAGACGGCGCGGACGCACCTCGGGGAAGGGCATCAGGTGGCCTTGCGGC
Organism: Nocardioides jiangsuensis; assembly: GCF_019679455.1. GTDB lineage: Bacteria > Actinomycetota > Actinomycetes > Propionibacteriales > Nocardioidaceae > Nocardioides_C > Nocardioides_C jiangsuensis. The sequence goes on along the minus strand of NZ_JAIEZQ010000001.1, from coordinate 1,460,197 downwards.
GCGCCGAGGGACGACGGTCGGACGGCTTGGTCACCGGCTGCCCGGCCTCGAGCAGGGCCGCGCGACGGGAGGCGCCGAAGTCCGCGAGCGCGTCGACGAGGTCCTCCACCGACGGCGACGGCGCGAGGACGTCGACCCGCAGGCCGTGCTCCTCGGCGGTCTTCGCCGTCGCGGGGCCGATCACCGCGATGATCGTCGAGGCGTGCGGCTTGCCGGCGATGCCGACCAGGTTCCGCACGGTCGAGGACGAGGTGAACACGACCGCGTCGAACTTGCCGGACTTGATCGCCTCGCGGGTCGGGGCCGGCGGGGGCGTCGCGCGCACCGTCCGGTAGGCGGTGACGTCGTCGACCTCCCAGCCCAGCTCGAGGAGACCCGCGACGAGGGTCTCGGTGGCGATGTCGGCGCGGGGCAGGAAGACCCGGTTGATCGGGTCGAGCACCTCGTCGTACGGCGGCCAGTCCTCGAGGAGGCCGCGGGCGGACTGCTCGCCGCCGGGCACCAGGTCGGCGCGCAGGCCCCAGGCCGCGATCGCGGCGGCGGTCTTCTCGCCGACCGCGGCGATCTTGAGGCCGGAGAACGCACGGGCGTCGAGGCCGTACTCGTCGAACTTCTCGCGCACCGCCTTCACCGCGTTGACCGAGGTGAACGCGATCCACTCGTAGCGACCCTCGACCAGGCCGCGGATCGCCTTGTCCATCTGCTGCGGGTTCCGGGGCGGCTCGACGGAGATGGTCGGCACCTCCTCGGGCACCGAGCCGTAGCCGCGCAGCCGCGAGGAGAGCGAGCCGGCCTGCTCCTTGGTGCGCGGCACCAGCACGCGCCAGCCGAAGAGCGGCTTGGTCTCGAACCAGGACAGTGCGCCGCGCAGGTCCACCACGTCGCCGACCACGGTGATCGCGGGCGGGCTCATCTTCGCGGCGCGCGCGTCGGCGGCGATCCGGTCCAGCGTGGAGACCACGGTGGACTGCTCGGTGGTGGTGCCGACGCGGGTCATCGACACCGGGGTGTCCGCGGAGCGGCCGGCGTCGACGAGCGCCTTGGCGATGTCGGCGATGGAGTTGACCGCGGACAGCAGCACCAGGGTGCGGTTGTCGGCGTACTGCGACCAGTCGACCTTCGCGTCGGAGCAGGTCACCACCGCCATCTCGCGGTTGTTCTTGGTGGTCAGCGGGATGCCGGCGTACGCCGGGACCGCGGTGACCGACGAGACGCCGGGCACGATCTCGAAGGCGATGCCCGCCTTCACGCAGGCCTGGGCCTCCTCGGGGCCGGAGGCGTAGACGAACGGGTCGCCGGCCATCAGCCGGACCACGCGGCGGCCGGACTTGGCCTGCTTGACCACGACCTTCGCGCGGGCGGCGTGGGTCAGCGGCTGGCCGTCCTGGCCGAAGCCGCCGTCGACGAACTCGGGTCCGCCGGCCGGCTCCTCGCCCACCGGGTTGCCGTCCTCGTCGACGACCACCCGCGGCGCCGGGACGCCGAGCAGGGTGCGGACGAGCTCGATGTGCGAGGGCACCTCGGTCACGACGACCTCGGCCTCGCGCAGCAGCTCGACGGCACGCACGGTCAGCAGCTCGGGGTCCCCGGGCCCGCTGCCGACGAACGACACGTAGCCGACGGGCGCCGACGGCTTGGGCGCGGCCTTCTCCACGGTGGGAGCGGTCGCCGCACCCGCCGCCGACGCGGCAGCTGTCTTCTTCGGCGCCGGCGAGGTGGTGCTCGTCTCGACGCTCTGGGTGGCTGCGGTCTTGGTAGCGGTCTTGCTCACAGTCGCCTTCTTGCTGGTCTGGTTCGGCCGTGCGGTCATGACACGCGCTCACTGATGAGTGTGTCTGCGCCTTCTTCGAGCATCTCTGCTGCGAGGCGCTGGCCCACTCCGACAGCGTCGTCGGGTGTGCCGGTGGCAGAGCGTCGTACGGCGACGGCGCCGTCGTACGACAGGGCGACCGCGCGGACCCACAGCTCGTCGCCGTGGTCGCCCTCGGCGATCTCGGCGAGCGCCCCGACCGGCGCGGAGCAGCCGGCCTCGAGCACGTTGAGCACGGTCCGCTCAGCCGTGACGGCTGCGCGGGTGCGGTCGTCGTCGAGCGCGAGGCGCACCTGGTCGGCCAGGAACTCCTCGTCACTGCGACATTCCACTGCCAGTGCACCCTGCCCGGGTGCGGGAAGCATCTGCAACGGGTCGAGGACCTCGGTGGCCTCGTCGACCCGGCCGATCCTGGCGAGCCCGGCCCGGGCGAGCACGACGGCGTCGAGCTCCCCGGAGGTCACCTTGCGGATCCTGGTGTCCACGTTGCCGCGGATGTCGACCACGTCGAGCCCGAGGCCGAGCGCCGCGAGCTGCGCGGCCCGGCGCGGCGAGCCGGTGCCGACGGTCGAGCCGGCCGGCAGCTCGCCGAGGGTGAGCCCGTCCCGTGCCACCACCACGTCGCGGGGGTCCTCCCGCGGCGGTACGGCGGCGAGCGTGACGCCCTCCTGCGGGTAGGTCGGCAGGTCCTTCAGCGAGTGCACCGCGAGGTCGACGTCGCCGCGGAGCAGCGCGTCACGCAGGGCGCTGACGAACACCCCGGCGCCGCCCATCGACGCGAGCGGGGCGGCGGAGATGTCGCCCTCGGTGGTCACCTCGACCAGCACGACCTCGCGGCCGAGCGCCTCACGCAGCAGCGCCGCGACCTGCTCGCTCTGGGTGCGGGCGAGCAGCGAGGCGCGGGTGCCCACGCGCAGCGGGACCTCCGCGGTCTGCGACGGCGTGGTGGGGGTGGCGGTCGTCTCGGTCATCACACTCCCTCCGCCCGGGTCACGGCGTCCACGGCCTCGGGGTCGAGCGCGAACAGCTCGGCGAGCGCTGCGGCGTACGAGACCGCACCGGTCTCGTGGGCGAGCTCCTTCACGCGGACCGTCGGCTGGTGCAGCAGCTTGTCGGCGACGCGGCGGATCGCGAGCTCGACCTCGGCGCGGACGTCGGGGTCCAGCTCGGGCAGCCGGCTCACGAGCCGGTCCAGCTCGGCGTCGACGACCCCGGTCGCCATGGTGCGCAGCGCGACGACGGTCGGGGTGACGCTCGCGGACCGGCGGGCGGAGAGGAACGCCTGGATCTCCTCGGACACGATGTCGCGCACGGAGGTGACGTCGTTCGCGGTGTCGCTGTCGTGGACCTCCGCAGCGAGCCGGGCCAGGCCGATCAGCGAGATGCCGGGCAGCTCCGCCACGGCCGGGTCCACGTCGTGCGGGAGTGCCAGGTCGATCACCGCGAGCGGGTCGGTGGCGTGCACCCGGGCGGCGGCGATCTGTGCCAGCGGGAGCACCACGCCGGCGGCGCCGGTGCAGGAGATGAGGACGTCGGCGGCGGCGATCGCCTCGTCGATGTCGGCGAGCGGCACCACCCGGCCGCCGTACTGCTCGGCGAGCCGCGAGGCGTTGGAGTCGGTGCGGTTGGCGACCACGACGTCCCCGGCGCCGAACCGGCTGACCGTGGACACGGCGAGGCTCGCCATGGCACCGGCGCCGATCACGACCACGTGCTTGCCGGCCAGCGGCCCGACGTGCTCGGTGGCGCGCTCGAGGGCGACGCTGACCAGCGACGGCGCGGCGCGGTCGATGTCGGTCTCGGCGTGGGCGCGCTTGCCGACCCGCAGGGCCTGCTGGAACAGCAGGTTGAGCGAGGGGCCGATGGTGCCGTGCTCCTGCCCCACGCGCAGCGCGTCGCGGGTCTGGCCGAGGATCTGGCCCTCGCCGACGACCATCGACTCGAGGCCGGCCGCGACCCCGAAGAGGTGGGAGACGGCGCCGTCGTCGTAGTGGACGTACAGGTGCGGGACGACGTCCTCGGGCTTCTCGCCGGCGCGCTCGCAGAGCAGCCGGGAGACGGTCTCGACGCTGCCGTGGAACCGGTCGACGTCGGCGTAGACCTCGATCCGGTTGCAGGTCGCGAGCGCGGTCGCCTCGAGCACGTGGTCGGAGTCGATGACCTCGCGCACGAGCTTGGCGACGCCGTCGGCGTCGAGCGCGAGACGTTCGAGCACCGAGACCGGCGCGGTCTTGTGGGAGACACCCACGACGAGGACGCTCATGCGGACTCCACGACCGCTGCGGCGATCTCCGGCTCCGTCAGCGCGTCGGCGTCGTACGCCGCGGACTTGCGCTGCTCGTGGTAGGCGAGGATCTGCAGCTCGATGGAGAGGTCCACCTTGCGCACGTCGACTCCCTCGGGCACCGAGAGGACGCTCGGTGCGAAGTTGAGGATGCTGGTCACACCGCAGGCCACGAGGCGGTCGCAGACGTCCTGCGCGGCATGGGCGGGGGTGGCGATGACCCCGATCGCCACGTCGTGCTCGCGGACGATCGTCTCGAGGTCGGCGAAGTCGCGGATGAAGCGGTCGCCGAGCGGCTCGCCGTGCCGGGCGGGGTCGCTGTCGAGCAGGGCGACGATGCGGAAGCCGCGCGAGCTGAACCCGGAGTAGTTGGCGAGGGCGTGGCCGAGGTTTCCGATGCCGACGATGACGACCGGCCAGTCCTGGGTCACGCCGATCTCGCGGGCGATCTGGTAGCGCAGGTACTCCACGTCGTACCCGACGCCGCGGGTCCCGTAGGAGCCGAGGTAGGACAGGTCCTTGCGGAGCTTGGCGCTGTTCACGCCGGCGGCGGCCGCGAGCTCCTCGCTGGAGCAGGTCGCGATCTCGCGGTCGGACAGCGTGATCAGGGCCCGCAGGTAGACGGGGAGCCGGGCCACCGTCGCCTCGGGGATACCCCGCTCCGGCGCCTTGGCAGAGGCCGTCCGGGAGACACCCTCGGTGGTGGGGGCCCCTCCGCGGCTGCTGCGTCCTGAGGTCACGATTCTCCTGAACGCTGCCAGGGCACGGGACACCCGTCTCTCGGGACCCTGCGGTCAACCGGCAGCAACGTCACTGTAGGAGTTTGTGAACGTGGGAACAAACTGAGCGGTAGCTCCCGCTAGCACACGTGACTTGTCTCACCCGATTCGGGGTACCCGAAGCCGCCTCACCGCCCGGTCAGGGCCGCCCGCAGCCGCGCCGGGTCGACCCGCCAGAAGTCGTGCTGCCGGCCGTCGACGAAGGTCACCGGGATCTCCTCGCCGTAGCTGCGCATCAGCTCCTCCGAGGTGGTGATGTCGATCTCGTCGTACGTCTCGCCGAGCTCCTCGCAGACTGCCTCGACGACGGCCCGGGCGTCGTCGCACAGGTGGCAGCCGGGCTTGGAGTACAGCACCACGCGCGGCGGGGTCTCGCCCAGCTCGGTCGGCCCGCTCATTCGAGCAGCCCCAGCGCCCGGCGGCGTTCGGTGGCGCGCAGCCGTCCCTTGGCCACCTTCCCGGTCACCGTGTGCGGGAGGTCGTCGACGACCTTCACCGCGCCGGGCTGCTTGAACCGGGCCAGTCGTGCGGCACAGTGCTCGCGCACCCGGTCGGCGAGCTGGTCCGGGGACAGCATCGTCCCGCGGACGGGCTTCACGTAGGCGACGACCGCCTCGCCGGTGTGCGGGTCGTCGACCCCGATCACCGCGACCTCGGCCACCCCCTCGACCTCGGCGACCACGTCCTCCACCTCGCTCGGGTAGACGTTGAAGCCGGACACGATGACCAGCTCCTTGAGCCGGTCCACGAGGAACAGGTCGCCGTCCCCGTCGAGGAAGCCGACGTCGCCGGTGGGCCACCAGCCGTCCGCGTCCGGGCCGTCGGCCCCGTCTGGCCAGTACCCGCTGAACAGGTTCGCGCCGCGGACCAGGATCTCCCCGGGGTCCTCCCCGTCGGGGGCGTGGCCGTGGTCGTCGACGAGACGGATCTCGATCCCCGGCAGCGCCGACCCGACCGATCCCGGCTTGACCGTGCCGCTGCACAGGGTGGAGGTGACCACCGGGGAGGCCTCGGTCAGCCCGTAGCCCTGGTGGACCGGCACCCCGGTCCGCCGCACGAACGCGTCGACCAGCTCGGGCGACAGCGGCGCCGACCCCGACAGCGCCACCCGGACCCCGTCGAGCCGCCGGCGCAGGTCGTCCACGCCCATCCAGTACGCCAGCACGGGCGGCGCCACCGGTACGACGGTCACCGCCTCGTCCTCGACCACGTCGAGGGAGCCCTCGACGTCGAAGGAGGCGACCAGGACCAGGCGCGCACGCTGCCGCAGGACCTGCCCGAGCACGGCGTTGAGCCCGTAGACGTGGAACAGCGGGAGCACGCCGAGGACGGAGTCGTCGGGCCGCACCATCGGCGGCTCGACGGCCGAGGCCTGCTCCACGTTGGCGAGCAGGGCCCGGTGGCTGAGCATCGCGGCGCGGGGCCGGCCGGAGGTCCCGCTGGTGTAGAGCAGCACCGCGAGCGACTCGGGGTCGGTGGCCGCGGCCACGGCGGCGGGCGGCTCCCCACGGGCGACGAGGTCGGCGTAGGCGGTCTCCCCCGGGACCGGCAGGGCGCCGCAGACCACGATGCGCGGCACCGGGGTGCGGCTGCGCAGCTCCTCCTCCGCCCCCTCCAGCGCGTCCTGGAGCCCGGCGACGGCGGCCCGCACGGAGGTGATGGTGGTGGCGTCGCCGACCACGACCCGGGCGCCGCAGTCCGCGACCATCCGGACCAGCTCGCCGGTGGCGGCGCGGGGGTTCACCGGCACGGCGACCAGCCGCGCACGCAGCGCCCCGAGGTAGGTGGTGACGAACTCGAGCCGGTTGCCCACCACGATGACGACGCGATACCCGGCGACCAGGCCCATCGCGGCGAGCCCTCCGGCCACCCGGTCGACCTCGGCGTCGAGCTCCGCCCAGGTGGTACGGCGCCCGGTCCCGGCCTCCACGAGGGCGACCCGGTCGGGGCTCTCGCGCGCGGCGCGCACCACAAGGTCGGCGAGATTCCCGGCGTCACTCACATGCGCGAGTCTCCCATACGCACTTCGAGGGCGGCTCGACACTAGGCTGCTCGTGTGAATGCCGCCCACCCCAGCAGACGGCCGGGGCCACGCCATCCCCGAGCCGCCGACCTGCGCACCCGGTCCGTCCTCGCCGGCGAGGCCGCCGCGTCCTCGGCGGAGGTGGAGTCGGCGCTGGCGACACCGCCGGACCCGACCAGCGCTGCCTTCTTCGACGTGGACAACACGGTCATGCAGGGCGCGTCGATCTTCCACCTGGCCAAGGGCCTGCACCGGCGGCACTTCTTCACCACCCGGGAGATCCTGGGCGCCGCGTGGAAGCAGGCCTACTTCCGGATCGTCGGAGTCGAGGACCCCGAGCACGTCGCCGAGGCGCGGTCGTCGGCGCTCAACTTCATCAAGGGCCACACCGTCGCCGAGCTGGAGTCGCTCGGCGAGGAGATCTTCGACGAGGCGATGGCGCACCGGATCTGGCCGGGCACGCGGGCGCTCGCGCAGATGCACCTCGACCAGGGCCAGCGGGTGTGGCTGGTCACCGCGGCGCCGATCGAGATCGCCACGATCATCGCCCGCCGGCTCGGGCTGACCGGGGCGCTGGGCACGGTCTCCGAGCACGTCGACGGCGTCTACACGGGCCGGCTGGTCGGGGACCTGCTGCACGGTCCCGCGAAGGGCGAGGCGGTCCGCGCGATCGCCGAGCGCGAGGGACTCGACCTCGAACGCTGCTCGGCCTACTCCGACTCCTTCAACGACCTGCCGATGCTGAGCCTGGTGGGCGACCCCTGCGTCATCAACCCCGACTCCCGGCTGCGGGACCACGCCCGGGCCAACGGCTGGCGGATCCGCGACTACCGCACCGGGCGCAAGGCCGCCCGCGCCGGCCTGCTCGCGGCGGGTGCCGCGGGGGCGGCCAGCGGCAGCGTCGCGGCGGCGCTGGCCATCAGGCGTAAAGTGCACTGAACAGTGGCAAACTGTGTGAGGGGGAACACACAGAGTTGGTGCAACTGGAAGTTACTCACCGGTTCACAACTCCGTCCAACCCCCCTAGCCTGGGGATGAGGGACCCGGCCGTGGGAGCCGGGGAGGGAGACACTCCATGTTCACGCGCAACGCTGAGTTCGCGCACGGCTTCACCGCCCTGCGCCTCGCGCTGCTGCACGCCCTCGAGCCGGCGACCGCCGGGGCCCCCGCCACCGGCTGGCTGCTCTCCGAGGCGGTCGACTACCAGACGCCGGGCGCCGGGCCGCGAGGCTCCGACGACTCCGGGCAGGCCTGCTCCTCGGAGGCCGACGAGGCCGAGGCCACCCGGATCATCGCGCTCGTCGAGCTCGCCCGCGGCGGCGACTCCGAGGCGTTCGGGCTGCTCTACGACCACTACCAGACCTCGGTCTACCGCTTCCTGTACTACCGGGTCGGCTCGGTGACCCTGGCCGAGGACCTGACGTCGGAGACCTTCTTCCGCGCCCTGCGCAGCATGAGCTCGTTCAAGTGGCAGGGCAAGGACTTCGGCGCCTGGCTGATGACCATCGCCCGGAACCTGATCGCGGACCACTTCAAGGCCGGCCGGACCCGGCTCGAGCTCGCCACCGAGGACATGAGCGCGCACGACTCGGTGACCGAGGGCCCGGAGAACGCCGTCCTCGCCTCGCTCACCAACGAGTCGCTGCTCGCGGCGCTCGGCGAGCTGCCCGCCGAGCAGCAGGAGTGCCTGATCATGCGCTTCCTCCAGGGCCTCTCCATCGCGGAGACCGCGAAGGTCCTCGGGCGCAGCGACGGCGCGGTCAAGCAGCTCCAGCTCCGCGGCGTCCGCAACCTGGCCAAGCTGCTTCCGGAGGGCATCCGATGACGCGTGCGACGACGTCACCGACCTCCGGGCCCGCCCGCTCCGGGGGCCGGCCGCCGTGCGCTCCACCCCACGCCGTAACCTCCGTGCGCGCTAGGTCGTTGAGAGTCCTGACGGACCACGACCGACGGACAGGACACCCGCGATGACCCCCCTCTTCCCCGCGCGACGAAGCGCGGAGGAGTTCGCCACCGCAGTCGACGGCGACGCGAGCGGCCCCACCGGCCGCAGCCGCGAGGTCGTCGACCTGCTCGGCGTGGTCTCCGTCCTGCGAACCCAGGCCCCGGTGGCGCCCCGCGAGGAGTTCACCCGCGACCTGCGCGACCGGCTCATGGCCGAGGCCGAGTCGCTGCTCACCCCCGCCAACGCGGCGCTGACCCTGCCCACCCGTACCCGCGGCACCCGCGAGCGCCGGATCGCCGTGGCCGCTTCGGTCGCAGTGCTGGTCGGCGGTACGGCGACGATGGCCACGGCCGCGCAGAGCGCCCTCCCCGGCGACACCCTCTACCCGGTCAAGCGCGGCATCGAGCTCGCCGACGCCGGGCTCAGCCTGAGCCCGGGCGGCAAGGGCCGGGACCTGCTGGACCAGGCCAACGACCGCCTCACCGAGGTCGAGGGACTGCTGGCCTCCGACTCGTTCCAGAGCGAGCCGCGCGTTCCCGGCACCCTCGCCGAGTTCCGCGGCGCTGCCGACGAGGGCTCGACTCTGCTCTTCGAGTCCTTCCGCGAGACGCGCGACCCCGACGACATCGTCGCCGTGCGCACGTTCGCCGCCGACGGCATCGAGAAGCTCGGCGCCCTCGCCGGCTCCGTTCCGCCGGAGGCCGAGGAAGAGGTCACCGCGGCGGCCCTGGCCCTGCGCGACATCGACGCCGAGGCGAGCGAGCTCTGCGCCACCTGTGGAGACGACCTTCCCGACCTCCAGCTGCCCGGCATCCTGCTCGCCCGCGCCGAGGTCGACCGCGCTCTCCAGCGCGCGTCGTCGGCCGCGCTCGACAACGACCACCCGGTGGTGGTCCCCAAAGGGGCTGTGACCGGCAGCCGCGGTGGCAGCGCCGACGGCTCGGGCTCGCAGCAGGGTGCAGGGACGGGCGACGCACCCGGGTCCTCCACCGGCGGGACTGCCCCCGCGCCCGACGTGCTGCCCTCCCCGGATAGCGACGGGCTCACCGGCCTGCTGCCCGACCCCGGGGACGTGCTCCCCCAGGACACCACCACCGCGAACGAGCCCGGCGTGACCGGCGGCGGCACGGCGGACGGCTCCGGGGGGACGACCGGGGACCTCGGTGACACCGTGGGCGAGGTCGAGGAGGAGCTCGAGGACGCGGTGGAGACGATCCTCCCCGACACCGACCCGACGCTTCTGCCGTGACGGGCGGCTCGCCCCGGCGGCGAGCACAGCAGACCGGTCGCGCGTACTCCTAGAAGAAGACCGACCTGCGCTGCATCAGCAGGGAGTACAGCGTCTGCTGGATGGTCTCCCGGACCTGATCGGTCACGTTGAACACCAGCATCGGGTCGTCGGCCGCGCCTTCGTCGTAGGAGTCGGTGCGGATCGGCTCCCCGAACTCGATCAGCCACTTCGAGGGCAGCGGGACCAGGCCCAGCGGGCCGAGCAGCGGGAAGAACGGCGTGATCGGGATGTAGGGAACGCCGAGCAGCCGCGCCAGCGACGGGATGTTGCCCACGAGCGGGTAGATCTCCTCGGCACCGACCACCGAGCAGGGCACGATCGGGACGCCGGTGCGCAGGGCGGCCGAGACGAACCCGCCCCGCCCGAAGCGCTGCAGCTTGTAGCGCTCGGAGTACGGCTTGCCGATGCCCTTGAACCCCTCGGGCCAGACGCCGACCAGCTCGCCGCCGCTGAGCATGCGCTCCGCGTCGTCGTTGCAGGCCAGCGTCGCCCCGCCCTTGCGGGCGATCTCCCCGACCAGCGGGAGTCGGAACACGAGGTCGGCGCCGAGCGGGCGCAGGTGTCGCCCGGTGTGGTCGTGGATGCTCACCGCGGTCATCAGCCCGTCGACCGGGAGGGTGCCCGAGTGGTTCGAGACGACCAGGGCGCCGCCCTCGACCGGGATGTTCTCGGCGCCGCGCACCTCGACCCGGAACCACTTCTGGGCGATCGGCCGGACCGCGGCCAGGAAGAAACGCTGGGTGACCTCGCGGTCGAAGCCGTACTCGTCCACGGCGTAGTCGCCCGTGACGCGGCGGCGCAGGAAGGCGAGGAACTGGGCGAGGCGCGGCTCCCAGGCCTCCCCGAACACCTCCTTCGACGCATGGGTGAAGGCGTTGAGCCAGTCGGAGACGGGGATGCCGGCACCGGGCGCGCGGTCACGGGTGCTCGTGCCCGACGTCGCGCCTGCGGTGCCGGGGTCCGGCTCGACTGCCGAGGCCTCCTGGAGGCCGTCGTACGTCGGCTCCGGCGCCTCCTTGACCGGCTGCTCGACGCGCTCGTCCGCCGGTCCGACGGCCGCCTCACCAGGGGTCTCGGCGGGCTCGTCGACAGGTCGCGGCGGCGCGGTCCGCTTCTTCGGGGTGGGCCGGGCATCGCCCGGCCTCTTGGCGGCGCCGCCGGCGAGGCTCCGTGCCGCGGCCGACGGCTTGTTGCTTCCGGTGCCGCGTCCCGGGCGCCCACGGGTGCCCAGCGGGATGATCTCGGCGTCAGCCACGGGCACTCCCCAGAGCGTGGGCGACCGCACCCTCGACCGTCGCGACCCGCTCGGGCGAGACGAGGCCGGGGCCGAGCTCGCGGCACAGGTCCTCGAAGGCGGCCTCGGTCGTGTAGGCGGGGACGAAGCCGAGCACGTCGCGCATTCGCCGCGTGTCGACACCGCGGCCGAAGGTCAGGTAGCTCTGCTGGTCCGGCGGGAAGTCGGCCACGCGCGAGCGGCGCAGCATCTGGCCGACGCTGTTGAAGGCGAAGCCGGGCAACGAGACCGAGGGCTTCCCGAGCCGGCGGACGGCCTGCGAGAGCATCAGCACGCCCTCGCCGGCCACGTTGAAGGTGCCGTGCACGCCGCTGGTCGTGGCGTGGCGCAGCGCGTCGAGCAGGTCGCTCTCGTGCAGGAACTGCAGCCGCGCGTCGAAGCCGAGCACGGTAGGGAGCACCGGCAGCCGGAAGTACTGCACCATCGGCGAGCCGGCCGTCGGCCCGATCAGCGTCGCGGGCCGCAGCATCGTCACGGACACCTCGGGGCGCCGGCGGGCGAACCCGCGGACGTACCCCTCGACCTCGATCGCGTCCTTGGCGAAGCCCGACCGGGGCATCCGCTTCGGTCCCATGTCCTCGCGGAACATGGCGGGATCGCGGCTCGAGGAGCCGTAGACCTCCGCCGACGACTTCACGACGAGGTGGCGGAGGCCCGGCGCCTTCTGGCAGGCCGCGAGGAGCTGCATCGTCCCGATGACGTTGAGCTCCTTCATCGAGGAGCGCCCCCCGGCGCTGCCCGGCGAGGCGAGCACGCTCAGGTGGACGACGGTGTCGACCTCCTCCCCCGCGATCACCTTCGTGATCACCGGGTTGCGGATGTCGGCCCGGATGAACCGGACGTCCCCCATGTCCCCCCGTGGGGGCACGACGTCGACCCCGATCACGCGGTCGACGCCGGGGTCGGCGGAGACGAGGCGCGCGAAGCGGCTACCGAGGCCTCGCGAGACCCCGGTCACGAGCACGACGCGCCCCACCTTGCTGACCCCCTGGCCTCAGGCCTACTTGCCCTGGCGGCGACGCTGGATGCGCGTCTTCTTGAGCAGCTTGCGGTGCTTCTTCTTCGCCATACGCTTGCGGCGCTTCTTGATGACAGAACCCACGGTGGACCTTTCGAGCCTCGAGTCGATCGCCGCCGCACAGGCGCGACGGCGATCCAGAAGCCCCCAGCCTATCCGCCAGTCCCGAGCAGGATGAAACCGGTCACCCCGGCTCCGCACTGCCGCGTGTCCCGAATCGCTGCAAAGTCCCCCGGAAGTGGACTTCCCGGGCAAGCCATGGTGAAGATGGACCAAGTAGTCGAGACCTACTCAGAGTGTCCTCTTGACATCTTTCTTCACAACAGTTCGCAGAAGACCCACCTTTCACCCATACTGTGAAAGCAGCGACAAGTCGCACCGTCGCCGCACTCGTTTCAAGGTTTATGTCGCACCTCACACTGGGTAACTCTTCCGTCAGCAGCACATAACGCGCTTTTCGTGGCCCACGCCGCATCCCGCACATCGCGGGCGGCCGCGGGCCACGCCCATGAGGCCTTGGGAGGGGCCTTAGAGATGGACACACGAACCCTGGGCGTTCAGCGCCCGCGCGGCCCGCTCGCCGCCGCCCGCTTGCTCGTCGCCGGCCTCGCCGTCACCCTCGTCACCACCGGGACGGGGCTGTCCACGGCCGCACCGGCCGGGGCGGCACAGACCGAGACCTCGGCGCTCTCGATGACGCCGTCCACCTACGAGACCAAGGTGCAGCGCCTGGTCAACAAGCGGCGCGCCAGCCACGGCCTGGGCCGGCTCCGCCTCGCCAGCTGCACCGACGACGTCGCCGAGGACTGGAGCAGGTACCTCGCGAGGACCGACGAGTTCTACCACCAGTCGATGCTGGACGTGCTGAACCGCTGCGCCGCGGTCTATGCCGGCGAGACGCTGGGCCGCGGAGCGATCACGCCGCGCACCCTGGTCCGGATGTGGATGCGCTCCGACGGCCACCGCGCGGTGCTGCTGAGCAGCAAGTCCCGGCGGATCGGGGTCGGTGCGACGCCGGACTCCTCGGGCCGCTGGGTGGTCGCCGCGAACTTCATGCGCTTCTGACCCCGGCGCCGAGCAGCAGACCCGGACACACGAGAAAGGTGGCGGCCCCCGCGGGGGCCGCCACCTTTTCGTCGTTCACGTCTTCTGGGTCCGAGCGGTCAGCCCGTCTGGTAGAAGCTCTTGCGCAGGTACTCGTTCACGGTGTCCTCGGGGACCCGGAAGGAGCGACCGACGCGCACGGCGGGGAGCTCTCCGGAGTGGACCAGACGGTAGACCGTCATCTTGGACACGCGCATCACCGTGGCGACCTCCGCCACGGTGAGGAACTTCACCTCGGAGATGTCCCCGGGGTTGTTTGAGGCCATGATGCACCGCTCTTTCACAGCACACGACGCCCTCCGGCTTCCCCGCCGGAGACCTTACGTATGTGCTCACGTGAGAATAGAGCCTAGAGTGACCCGTGGGGAAGGGGTGACTTTTCGGACAACCTTTACATATCGCCGGCGTGTCGAGTGGAACACGCCGCCGGATCCCCACTCAGGGCAGATAGTCCAGGCCGTTCGGCGGGAAGGCCGCCTCGCGAGTCGCGTGGATCGCCCGGTCCAGCCAGGTGGAGGGGTCGTAGCCCTCGGCCCAGTCGCGGTACGCCGGCGTACGCCCGTCGGTCAGCCGGAACGGCGCCGTACGCCCGAGCAGCGTCCGCACGTGCTCGCGCCAGTCGTCGGGCGTCTCCGTGTGCGGGTCCAGCGGTGAGCCGCCCACGATCGCCAGCAGGTGCGTCCAGGCTCGCGGCACCACGTCGACCACGGAGTAGCCCCCGCCGCCGGTGACCACCCACCGGCCGTCGCAGACCTCGTGCGCGAGGTCGTGCAGCGCCAGGTACGCCGCCCGCTGACCGTCGACCGTCAGGCTCAGGTGCGCCAGGGGGTCGTCGATGTGGGAGTCGCAGCCGTGCTGGGTGACCAGCACGTCGGGCTTGAACTCCCGCACCAGCGGCGGCACGACGGCGTGGAAGGCGCGGAGCCATCCTGCGTCGGCCGTCCCGGGTGGCAACGCCACGTTGACGGCGCTGCCCTGCGCATCGGGGCCGCCGGTGTCGGCGGGGAAGCCGGTGCCGGGGAAGAGCATCTGCCCGGTCTCGTGCAGGCTCACCGTGAGCACACGCGGGTCGTCGTAGAAGACCTTCTCGACCCCGTCGCCGTGGTGCACGTCGACGTCCACGTAGACCACCCGCTCGGCCCCGTTGTCGAGCAGCCAGCGGATCGCGACGGCGACGTCGTTGTAGATGCAGAAGCCGCTCGCCCTGTCCGGCATGGCGTGGTGCAGCCCGCCGGTGATGTTGGCGGCGTGCAGGTGCTCGCCGCTCCAGACCCGTCGCGCGGCCTCCACCGAGGCGCCGACGATGTGCGAGGCGGCGGTATGCATGCCCTCGAAGGCCGGGTTGTCGTCGGTGCCCAGCCCGTGCACCTCGTCGACCTGGTAGGGGTCGAGGCTCATCGCCTTCACGGCCTCGATCAGCTCGGCGGTGTGGACCGTGGCCACCTGCTCGTCCGTCGCCATCGGGGCGTTCACCACGTCCAGCGTGGAGCGGGGGCCGCCGACGACGCCGAGGCTCTCGGCCAGGCGCATGGTGAGGTCGACCCGGAGCGGGGACATGGGGTGGCTGGGGCCGAAGTCGTAGTCGGTGAGCGTCTTGTCGAACACGACGCACGCGCGGCCTGCCATGTCGTCACGCTACTACCTGCCTCCGGGCCGCGGGCCGGCAGCCATCGATCACGACGCAGTGTCGTCTCGATGACAACGGATCCGGTTGCCAGGCCCGACTCCCTGCGTAGTATCGACATGTGACAGCACGCATCAACCACTGGATCGGTGGCGTCTCGACGCCCGGCTCGTCGACCCGCACCGCGCCCGTGCACAACCCGGCCACCGGCGAGTGCACCGCCGAGGTCCTGCTCGCCGACCAGGCGGACGTGGACGCCGCGGTCGCCGACGCGAAGCGGGCCGCCGCGGAGTGGCGGCACGCCTCCCTGTCCGAGCGCTCCTCGGTCCTGTTCGCCTTCCGCGAGCTGCTCCACCGGCACGCCGACGAGCTCGCCGCGGTGGTCACCGCCGAGCACGGCAAGGTGCTCGCGGACGCGGCGGGCGAGGTGGCCCGGGGACTGGAGAACGTGGAGTTCGCGACCGGTGTCCCGCAGCTCCTCAAGGGCGGCTTCTCCGAGCAGGCGAGCGTCGGGGTCGACGTGTACTCGATCCGCCAGCCGCTCGGCGTGGTCGCCGGGATCACCCCGTTCAACTTCCCCGTGATGGTGCCGCTGTGGATGTGCGCCAACGCGATCGCGTGCGGCAACGCCTTCGTGCTCAAGCCGAGCGAGAAGGACCCGTCCGCCTCCCTGTTCCTCGCCGACCTGTGGCAGCACGCCGGGCTGCCCGACGGGGTCTTCACCGTGCTCCAGGGTGACAAGGTCGCGGTCGACGGCCTGCTGGCCCACCCCGACGTGGCCGCGGTCAGCTTCGTGGGCTCCACGCCGATCGCCCGCTCCATCTACGAGACCGGCACCGCCCACGGCAAGCGGGTCCAGGCGCTCGGCGGCGCGAAGAACCACATGGTGGTACTCCCCGACGCTGACGTCGACCTGGCCGCGGACGCGGCCGTCTCCGCGGCGTACGGCGCCGCCGGCGAGCGCTGCATGGCGATCTCGGTGACCGTGGCGGTCGGGGACGTCGGCGACCGGCTCGTCGACGCGATCGCCGCCCGGCTGCCCAAGCTCCGGGTGGGCGACGGCGCTTCCCCCGACACCGACATGGGTCCGCTGATCACCGCCGAGCACCGCGACCGGGTCGCCGGGTACGTCGCCGCCGGCGCGGAGTCCGGCGCCACCGTCGTGGTCGACGGTCGCGAGGCCGACGTTCCCCGGACGGGGTTCTTCCTCGGCACGACGCTGCTCGATCGCGTCACTCCCGACATGAGCGTCTACACCGACGAGATCTTCGGGCCCGTGCTGTGCGTGGTCCGCGCCGAGACGTACGACGAGGCGCTCGCGGTCGTCAACGGCAACCCCTACGCCAACGGCACCGCGATCTTCACCCGCGACGGCGGTGCGGCCCGGCGGTTCCAGTTCGACGTGGAGGTCGGCATGGTCGGCATCAACGTGCCGATCCCGGTGCCGGTGGCCTACTACTCGTTCGGCGGCTGGAAGGCCTCCCTGTTCGGGGACACCCACATGTACGGCCCCGAGGGGGTCAGCTTCTACACGCGCGGCAAGGTGGTCACCTCCCGCTGGCCGGACCCGGCCACGTCGCAGGTCGACCTGGGTTTCCCCCGGACCCGCTGACCCGCCTGCTGTCACCCGGCGCCGCACGGCCCGGGGCGGTACCCTGCTGCACATGCGCTCGCAGCTCGTGACCTCGTGGTGGCCCGCCGACTAGGCGGACCACCCTTCGACGCTTCGCGAGAGCACGTCGACAACGGCCGCCCGAGGGCGGCCGTCGTCGTTTCCGCTGCGGCTCCTTCGGGCTCATCCCCCGAGAGGACCCACGCATGACCACCACCCCGACCCTCCGGAGCACGCCCCTGCCCGGTCCGGGCACCACGCCGTACGGCGACCGGCGGCTGAGCCTGCTCAAGCCGACCGGCCACCTGACCCTCGGCAACTACCTCGGCGCCCTGCGGCCGATGGCGGCCGAGCAGGAGGACGCCACCTGCTTCTTCGGGATCGCCGACCTGCACGCCCTGACCGTGCCGCACGACCCGGCGACCCTGCGCGCGCTCACCGGCGAGACGGCGACGCTCCTGCTCGCCGCCGGGCTCGACCCGGAGCGGGCCACGCTGTTCGTGCAGAGCCGCGTCCCGGCGCACGCCGAGCTGGCCTACCTGCTCGAGTGCACCGGCTACACCGGCGAGCTGAACCGGATGATCCAGTTCAAGGAGAAGGGCCGGGGCCGCCCGCGGACCCGCGTGTCGCTGTACACCTACCCGGTGCTGATGGCCGCGGACATCCTGCTCTACCGAGCGTCCCGGGTCCCGGTCGGCGACGACCAGCGCCAGCACGTCGAGCTCACCCGCGACCTCGCGCTGCGCTTCAACCGCACCTACGGCGAGGTGTTCACCGTCCCCGAGGTCACCACGCCGCCGGCCGGCGCGCGGGTCATGGACCTCCAGGACCCGACGTCGAAGATGGGCAAGTCCCAGGAGTCCGGCGCCGGGCTGGTCCACCTGCTCGACGACGAGCGGACCGTCCGTCGCAAGATCGCCCGCGCGGTCACCGACTCCGACACCGGCCCGGGCGCCGTACGCCACGACCGCGAGGCGAAGCCGGGGGTGTCGAACCTGCTCGAGGTCGTCGCGGCCTGCGAGGGCGTGGGCGTCGACGCGGCCGCGGCGGGCTGCACGTCGTACGGCGACCTCAAACAGCGTGCGACCGAGGCGGTGCTCGGCGTGCTGCTGCCGCTGCAGGAGCGGTACGCCGAGCTCGCGGCCTCGCCCGACGTGGTGGCGCGGGTCTACGCGGAGGGCGCGGAGCGGTGCCGTGCGGAGACCGCCCCGGTGCTCGCGGCGGCCCGGGAGGCGATCGGCCTCACCTGAACCGCCGAAGCGACGGGTCGCCCGCTCAGAGGCCCTCGGCCAGTGCGCGGGAGCGGTCGCGGGCCGCCTCGATCGCGGTGAGGAAGGCGGCCCGGACCTTGTGGTCCTCCAGCTCGCGGATCGCGGCCGCGGTCGTGCCGGCGGGCGAGGTGACCCGCTCGCGGAGCACGGTCGGGTGCTCCCCGGTCTCGCGGAGCAGCTTCGCGGAGCCGACCACCGTCTGCACGACGAGCTCGGTGGCCGTCGCGCGCGGCAGCCCCAGGTGTACGCCGGCCTCGATCATCGACTCGACGACGAAGAAGATGTACCCCGGCCCGGAGCCCGAGATCGCGGTGACCGCGTCCTGCTGTCGCTCGGGCACCCGGATCACCTTGCCGGTGGAGGCCATCAGCGACTCGGCCTCGACGAGGTGCTCCTCGTCGCAGTGCGAGCCGCGCGAGATCGCCGCCATGCCCTCGTCGACCAGGGCCGGGGTGTTCGGCATGACCCGGACCACCGCGGCGCCCTCGGGGAGGTGGGCCTCGATGAAGGCGGTGGTGATGCCCGCGGCCAGGGACACGACGAGCTGCCCGGGCCGGACGACCGGGGCGATCTCCTTGAGGAGGTCCTCCATGTCCTGCGGCTTCACCACGAGCGCGAGGGTGTCGGCCTTCCGGGCGGCCTCGACGTTGCCGAGCACCTCGACGCCGTACCGCTCCTCGAGCTCGCGGGCACGCTCGGGCCGCTTCTCGCCGACCATCAGGTCGGCGGTACGGCGGCCGGCGCGGATCAGCCCGGAGAGCAGGGTCTCCCCCATCACTCCGGCGCCGAGGATGGCTACCTGGGTCATGCCACGCCTCCTGTCAGCTCTTGGAGACCAGCGACCGCAGGAAGAATCGCAGGTTGGAGGGGCGCTCGGCCATGCGGCGCATGAGGTAGCCGTACCACTCGCCGCCGTACGGCAGGTAGACCCGCACCTTCTCGCCGGACTCCGCGAGCCGCTGCTGCTCGTCGGGACGGATCCCGAAGAGCATCTGGTACTCGTAGGAGCCCTGGGTGCGGTTGTAGCGGGTGGCCAGCGCGCCGGCGATGTCGATCATCCGCGGGTCGTGCGAGGCGACCATCGGGTAGCCCTGGCCGGCCATCAGCACCTTGAGGCAGCGCACGTAGGACTTGTCCACCTCGGCGCGGTCCTGGAAGGCGACCGACTCCGGCTCCTTGTAGGCGCCCTTGCACAGCCGGACCCGCGAGCCCTCGTAGGCGAGGTCGCGGCAGTCGGCCTCGGTGCGGCGCAGGTAGGCCTGGAGCACCGCGCCGGTCTCGGGGAAGTCCTTGCGCAGCTCGCGCAGGATCCCGAGCGTCGAGTCGGTGGTGGTGTGGTCCTCCATGTCGAGGGTGACCGTGGTGCCGGCGTTGCGGGCGGCGTGGCAGATCGTCCGCGCGTTCTCGAGGGCGACCTTCTCGCCCTCGTCGGGCAGCGCCTGCCCGATCGCGGAGAGCTTCACCGAGACCTCCGCGTTGCGGGCCAGGCCACGCTCGGACAGCGACGAGAGCAGGTCGAGGTAGGCCGCGACCGTCTGGTCGGCCTGCTCGCGGTCGAGGGTGTCCTCACCGAGGAAGTCGAGGGTCACGTGCAGACCCGACTCGATCAGGTCGTGCGTCGCCGTGACCGCGGCGTCGGTGGTCTCGCCGGGCACGAAGCGGTTCACGATCCCGCTCGAGACCGGCATCGTGCTGACCAGGTCCTTCACCTTCGTGCTGCGCGCGAGCAACAGCAGCGGCTGACGTAACACCCATCTCCTCCTCGTGTCCGCCTCGGGCGCCTCGTCGCACCCACGGCATCCACAGGCTACGCCGTACGCCGACGCAGCGTGGCGGCCCCCAGAGCCAGCGAGACCACCGCGAACCCGGCGACCACCGCGAGGTCGCCCCACACGCTGCCGTCGACGCCGCCGAGGCCGGGGGACGAGGTGGTGGCCACGGTGGTCATCGCGTCCACGGCGTAGGACAGCGGCAGCACGTTCGACACGGCCTCGAGCACCGGCGGCATCAGCGCGCGCTCGATGAACAGCCCGCACAGCAGGATCTGGGGGATCACCACCGCGGGCATGAACTGCACCGCCTGGAACTCGGTGCGCGCGAACGCGGAGACGAACAGGCCGAGCGCGGTGCCCAGGACGGCGTCGGCCACCGCGACCACCGTGAGCATCCACACCGGGCCGGCGATGTCGAGCCCGAGGACCCAGACCGAGAGGAACACCGCGAGCGCCGACTGCACCGCGGCGACGAGCCCGAAGGCGATCGCGTAGCCGCCGAGCAGGTCGAGCTTCCCGGTCGGCATCGCGAGCAGCCGCTCCAGCGTGCCCGAGGAGCGCTCCCGCAGGGTGGTGACCGAGGTGACCAGGAACATCACGATGAACGGGATCAGCGCGAGCAGCGGCGGCCCTAGGTTGTCGAAGCCGAAGCCGCGGTCGTCGAACATCCACCACAGCAGCGTCAGCACCAGGCAGGGCAGCACGAGCAGCATCGCCGCGGTGCGGTGGTCGTGCCGCAGCTGGGTGAGCACCCGGCCCGCGACGGCGAACAGGATCCGCGCGCTCACGAGACGGTGTCCACGATCGTGAGGAAGGCGTGCTCGACGCTGCGGGCGCCGGTGCTCTCGAGGAGGTCCGCGGGGGCGGCGTCGGCGAGCAGCCGGCCCTGCCGCATCAGCAGCAGCCGGTCGCAGCGCTCGGCCTCGTCCATCACGTGGCTGGAGACGAACACCGTCGTCCCCGCGTCGGCGAGCCGGTGGAACAGCCCCCACAGGTCGCGGCGCAGCACGGGGTCGAGCCCGACCGTGGGCTCGTCGAGGACCAGCAGGTCCGGGCTGCCGAGCAGTGCGACGGCCAGCGAGACCCGCGACAGCTGCCCACCGGAGAGCCGGCTCGCCACCTGGGTGCGGTGGTCCGCGAGGTCGACCGCCTCGATGCAGCGACCCACCTCGGAGGCTGGCACGCCGAGCACCCGCGCGAAGAACCGGACGTTCTCCTCGACGGTGAGGTCGTCGTACACGCTGGGTGCCTGGGTGACGTAGCCGATCCGGTCGCGCAGCTCGGCGGCGCCGGCGGGGATCCCGCCGACGCTCACGGTGCCCCCCTCGACGACCTGCACGCCGACGATGCAGCGCATCAGGCTGGTCTTGCCGCAGCCGGACGGCCCGAGAAGGCCGGTCACCTGGCCCGTGGGCACGGTGAAGGTGACGCCGTCGACCGCCCGCCGGCCGCCCCGTACGACGTGGAGGTCGCGGATCTCCACGGCCAGCCCCGTCACGGGAGCACCGTGTCCTCGGCGGCCGCGAAGTTCAGCCGCACGAAGGCGAGCGCCTCCATCAGGTCGAGCTCGCGGGCCTCACGGGACCCGGAGCGTCGGGTGTTGATCTCCAGGACGATGTGGCCGCGGAAGTCCCTCTGCGCGAGGTGCTCGAGCAGCTCCGCGCACCGCTGGCTGCCGCGGCCCGGCACCAGGTGCTCGTCCTTCGCGGAGCCGGTGCCGTCGGTCATGTGGATGTGGCGCAGCCGGTCGCCGAGCGCCCTGGCCATCTCCACCGCGTCGGACTGCGACGTCGCGGAGTGCGACAGGTCGATCGTGGCGTTGGCGTAGTCGTGGTGGGCGGGGTTCCAGCCCGGGACGTACACCTGCATCTCGCGGCGGGACGCGCGCCAGGGGTACATGTTCTCCACCGCGAACGCGATGCCGGTACGCCGTTCGAGATCGGCGATGCCCTCCACGAAGTTGCGGGCGTAGTCGCGCTGCCAGCGGAACGGCGGGTGCACCACGACCACGTCCGCGCCGACCTCGTGCGCCATCTCGGCGCTCCGCTCCAGCTTGGCCCACGGCTCGGTCCCCCACACCCGCTGGGTGATCAGCAGGCAGGGCGCGTGCACGGCGCAGATCGGGATCTCGTGGTAGGCCGACAGGTGCCGGACCGCGTCGACCTCCTGGCTGACCGGGTCGATGCCGACCATCACCTCGACCGCGTCGTAGCCGAGCCGGGCCGCGAGCGCGAAGCCGGTGGCGGTGCTCTCGGGGTAGACCGACGCGGTGGAGAGCGCGACCAGGCCTCCCGGGCGGGGCCCCCGTGGTGCGCTGGCGTCGGTCACGGTCCCCAGCGTATTAGCCCAGGATGCTGATCTGGTCGAGACGCTCGAGGATGACGCCCTCGCGCAGCGCCCACGGGCAGATCTCGAGCTCGTCGAGGTCGAAGATGTCCATCACCGCGTCGGCGACCAGCGCGCCCGCGAGCAGCTGGTGCGCGCGGCCGTTCGAGACGCCCGGGAGCTCGGCCTTCTTGTCGCGAGGCATGGAGACCAGCCGCGGGATCGTCTTGGCGAGCACGTCGGCCGGCAGGATCCGCCGTACCAGCAGCCCCTCCCCCGACGGCGCCGCGCCGCACACGCGGGCCAGCGAGCGGAACGTCTTGGAGGTGGCGACCGCGTGGTCCGGCCGTCCGCCGCGCAGCAGCGACCCCGCGTCCCGGGCGATGTCGGCGCGGATCTTGCGGCGCAGCTCGCGCACCGTCTCGTCGCTCGGCGGGTCCTCGGCCAGCCACTCGCGGGTCAGCCGGCCGGCGCCGAGCGGCAGGGACTGCGCCACGACGGGCGCCTCGTCGGACCCCGCCGCGATCTCCAGGGAGCCGCCGCCGATGTCGAAGACCGCGAGCCGTCCCGAGGACCAGCCGAACCAACGCCGTACGGCGAGGAAGGTCAGCCTGGCCTCGTCCTCGCCGGGCAGCACGCCGATGTCCACCCCGGTCCGCTTCTTGACGTGCCCGAGCACGGCGTCGGTGTTCTCCGAGTCCCGGACCGCGGAGGTCGCGAAGCCCAGGATCTCCTCGCAGCCCTTGTCCTCGGCGACCTTCAGGGCGTGGGAGACGAAGTCGGTGAGGGCGTCGATGCCGGCCCGGGTGACCGCCCCGTCCGCGTCGAGGTGCTCGGCGAGCCGGAGCGGCTCCTTGTAGGAGTACGCCGCCATCGGCGCGGCGCCCCCGTGCGCGTCGACGACGAGCAGGTGTCCGGTGTTCGAACCGATGTCCAGCACTCCGAGCCTCATGGGGACGAAGTTACCCGCCCAGCACGTACTGTTGCCCCGTGCCAGAGGTAGATCTTGTCTTTCCCCGCGCCTGGGTGGAGTTCCGCGACCCCGCCGACGACGACCAGATGTTCCGCTGCGACCTGACGTGGCTCACGTCGAGCTGGATGTGCATCTTCGGCCAGGGCTGCCCCGGCATCTACGCCGAGCGGCCCGACGACGGCTGCTGCACGCTCGGCGCGCACTTCTCCGACGAGGACGACGAGAAGCGCGTCCGGACGTTCGTGAAGATGCTCGACCGGGAGCACTGGCAGTTCCACGACGCCGGCCGCAAGAACGCCTGGATCGAGACCGACGACGAGGGTGACCGGAAGACCGCGGTCCACGAGGGTGCCTGCATCTTCCTCAACCGCCCCGGCTTCGAGGGCGGCGAGGGCTGTGCCCTGCACGGGCTCGCGCTGCGGATCGGCAAGCACCCGCTCGAGACCAAGCCCGACGTGTGCTGGCAGCTGCCGATCCGGCGCACTTTCCGCGACGTGGAGCTGCCCGACGGCACCTCCTACTCCGAGGTCTCCATCGGCGAGTACGACCGGCGCGGCTGGGGCCCCGGCGGGCACGACCTCGACTGGTACTGCAGCGGCAACACCGAGGCGCACGTGGCCCCGGAGCCGGTCTACGTCTCCAACGGCCCCGAGCTCGTCGAGCTGATGGGGCAGCCGGCGTACGACGAGCTGGTCCGGCACTGCGAGGCGCACCTGCGCTCACGCTCCGCCCTCGCGCTCCACCCCGCCGACCCGCACTGACCCTGCCGCGCGACGAGACACGGCGTGACGCGGGTCCGGCCCGCGACGGTCAGGTCTCGGCGAGGACCCGCTGGGCGACGTTGTCGGGCATCGGCTCGTAGCGCGCGAACCGGCGGGTGAAGGTGGCAGCGCCGTGCGAGAACGAGCGGAGGTCCACGGCGTACCGGACGATCTCCACCTGCGGCACCTCGGCGCGCACCAGGGTGCGCTCGTCCCCGGCGGGCTCGCTGCCGAGGACCCTCCCGCGCCGTCCGGACAGGTCGCTCATCACGGAGCCGACCAGGTCGTCCGGCACGAGCACGGCGACCTCGTCGACCGGCTCCAGCAGGGCCACCTTCGTCGCCGCGGCGGCCTCCCGCAGCGCCAGCGCGCCCGCGGTCTGGAAGGACATGTCCGAGGAGTCGACGCTGTGCGACTTGCCGTCGGTCAGCGTCACCTTGATGTCCACCACCGGGTAGCCGCGGGACACCCCGCGCTCCATCTGCGCGCGCACCCCCTTCTCCACGCTGGGGATGAACTGCCGGGGTACGGCGCCGCCGACCACCTTGTCCACGAACTCCAGGCCGCTGCCCTCGGGGAGCGGCTCCACCTCGATGTCGCACACCGCGTACTGCCCGTGCCCGCCGGACTGCTTCACGTGCCGGCCGTGGCCCTTGGCGAGCCCGGCGAAGGTCTCGCGCAGCGGCACCCGCAGCGGCACCTGGTCCACGGTCGCGCCGAAGCGTGACCCGAGCCGGTCGAGGAGGACGTCGGCGTGTGCCTCCCCCATGCACCACAGCACGATCTGGTGGGTCTCGGCGTTGTGCTCGACCCGCAGCGTCGGGTCCTCGGCGGCGAGCCGCTGAAGGCCCTGGGAGAGCTTGTCCTCGTCGGCCTTCGCGTGCGCCTCGACCGCCACCGGGAGCAGCGGCTCCGGCATCGACCACGGGCGCAGCACCAGCGGGGTGTCCTTGTCCGAGAGGGTGTCCCCGGTCTCGGCGCGGCTCAGCCGCCCGATCGCGCACAGGTCGCCCGCCACCGCCAGCGCCGCCGGCCGCTGCTGCTTGCCGAGCGGGGCGGAGAGCGCGCCGACCCGCTCGTCCTCGTCGTGGTCCTCGTGCGTGGTGTCGGCCCCGAAGAACGAGGTGAAGTGGCCCGAGACGTGCACCGTCGAGTCGGGACGGACCGTCCCCGAGAAGACGCGGACCAGGCTGAGCCTGCCGACGTACGGGTCGGAGGTCGTCTTGACCACCTCGGCGACCAGCGGCCCGTCGGGGTCGCAGGCGAGCGCCGGGCCCGGCCTGCCCTCGGGGGTGAACACCTCCGGCAACGGGTGCTCCAGCGGCGAGGGGAACCCGGCCACCACCATGTCGAGCAGCTCGCGCGTGCCGACCCCGGTCGTGGAGCACACCGGCAGCACCGGGAAGAAGGAGCCGCGCGCGACCGCCCGCTCGAGGTCCTGCACCAGGAGGTCCCGGTCGACGGCCTCCCCGCCGACGTACCGCTCCATCAGCGTCTCGTCCTCGGACTCCTCGATCACGCCCTCGATCAGGGCGCCCCGCTCCTCCTCGTGGGCCGGGTCGTCGCCGGTGAGCAGGCCCACCACGTCGTCGCCCTCGTGCAGGTAGACCGGCAGGACCTTGTCCCCGAACGACTGCTGCGCGCCCGCGACGACCGCCGCGTAGTCCGCGCGGGCGTGGTCGAGCTTGGTCACCACGACCACTCGCGGCATGGCCACCTGGGCGCACTCCCGCCACAGCTGGCGGGTGGCCTCGTCCACGCCCTCGTTGGCGGCGACCACGAACATCGCGCAGTCGGCGGCCCGCAGCCCGGCCCGGACCTCGCCCACGTAGTCGGCGTAGCCGGGGGTGTCGAGGAGGTTGACCTTCACGCCGTCGTGGACCAGGGGGGCGAGCGCGAGGCCCACCGACCGCTGCTGCCGGATCTCCGCGTCGTCGTGGTCGCTGACCGTGGTCCCCTCGGCGACCGACCCGGGTCTGTTGAGCACGCCGGCCGAGACGAGCAGCGCCTCGACGAGGGTGGTCTTGCCCGACCCGGCCGGGCCCACCAGGACCACGTTCCGGATCGCGTCTGGTCTGGCGCCGGCGGTGGGCGCGTCTCCGTTCGGCTGGTTCCCGCTGCTCCTGCCTGCCACGTCTACCTCCTCGTGGATGCTGCCTGACCTCACCCTTCACCCGATGTGAGGTCACGCACAAGGGGCCGAAGGACCGTGGCCGCGGACGGGCCGCACCGTCCGTAATCGGACCCCGCCGTCAGGGTGCCCCAGATCATTGGTGAGAATGCTTGACATGCGCCTGGACCACCTCTCGTTCGCCGCCGGACCGGACGGACTCGTCAGCACCGCTCGCCGCATCGGTGAGCTCCTCGGCGAGGAGTTCCGCGACGGCGGTATCCACCCGCGCTTCGGTACGCGCAACGTCGTGCTCCCGCTCAGCGCCGGGACCTACCTCGAGGTCGTCGAGGTCCTCGACCACCCGGCCTCGGACAAGGCGCCGTTCGGCCAGGCCGTGCGGGCGCGGTCCGAGCTCGGCGGCGGCTGGATGGGCTGGGTCGTCGCCGTCGACGACATCGCCCCGGTCGAGTCCCGGCTGGGCCGCGAGTCCGCGCAGGGCAACCGGCACCGTCCCGACGGGGTCGAGCTCCGGTGGCGCCAGATCGGCGTGACCGGCCTGCAGTCCGACCCGCAGCTGCCGTTCTTCGTGCAGTGGGAGTCCCCGGCCGACCAGCACCCCAGCGCCGGCGCCAGCGGCAGGCTGCACCTCGACCGGCTCGAGATCGCCGGCGACCCCGCGCGCGTGCGCCAGTGGCTCGGCGACACCGCCGACCCGCTCGAGGACGTCGAGGTCGACTGGGTCGCCCCGCACGGCACGCCGGGCATCGTGGCCGCGCAGTTCGCCACCGCGGACGGCGTTGTCCGCATCTGACGGGGCGATCCCCAGCCCCAACATCTGGAACCACCCCGCGGTCTACGAGCTGGAGAACCGCTGCGTCGACCCCGAGCGGCGCATCGAGGCCGCCATGCGGGAGATCGGGGACTGGGCGGGCCGTGACCTGCTCGACGTCGGCTGCGGCACCGGGTTCCACCTCCCCCGCTGGGCCGAGGACGCCCACGGCGTCGTGGGCGTCGAGCCGAACCCCGACCTCGTCGCGCTCGCCCGCCGCCGCACCGCGCGGCTGGCCACCGTCCGGGTCGAGCAGGGGGCCGCGCAGCGGCTGCCGGTGGCCGACGCGAGCGTCGACGTGGTCCACGCGCGCTGGGCCTACTTCTTCGGACCCGGCTGCGAGCCGGGGCTCCGCGAGCTCGACCGGGTCGTACGGCGCGGGGGCGTCGGGTTCGTGGTCGACAACGACGCCGGGCGCAGCACGTTCGGCTGCTGGTTCCGGCAGGCCCACCCCACCTACGACCCGGACGCCGTGGAGCGGTTCTGGTCGGTGCAGGGGTGGTCTCGGGTCCCGCTCGACGTCGAGTGGCGCTTCGACCGCAGGGACGACCTGGAGTCCGTCGTACGCATCGAGCTGCCGCCTCAGGTCGCCGACCGGGCGCTCGCCGGCCACGAGGGGCTGACCGTGGACTACGCGGTCAACCTGTGGTGGCGCCGGTACTGACCGTCTCCCGGAGTCAGCTGGAGGAGCGCACGGTCAGCGTGGGCGAGAGCAGCCGGCCGGGCTGCTCGATCGGCTTGTGCGAGAGGCGCTGGCCGAGCAGGTTCACGATCTCCCGCGCCACCTGCTCGAGCGGCTGGCGCACCGAGGTCAGCCCGGGCGGGACGACCTGCGCGGCCACCGAGTCGTCGAAGCCGACCACGGCGATGTCGCGGCCCGGCCGGAGGTCGGACTCCTGCAGCGCGTGCAGCACGCCCATGGCCACGGTGTCGCTCACGCACACGAACGCGGTCGGCCGCTCGGTCTCGAGCAGCGCGAGCGCGGCGCGGCGGCCGAACGCGACGGTGTCCTCGCCGCGGGCGCTGAGCCGGCTCGTGGACAGCCCGTGCCCGTGCATCGACTCCACCCAGCCCGACCGGCGGTCCTCGCCGATGAACGAGTTCTTCTGCCAGCCGACCCAGGCGATCCGGGTGTGGCCGCGCTCCACGACGTGGTCGATCGCGAGCGCCACCCCGGCGGCGCCGTCCACGTCCACCCAGGGGTGGGTGGCGGCCGGCACGTCCCACGGTCGGCCGAACGCCACGAACGGCGCGTCGCGCGACTCCAGCCAGCCCGCCTGCGGGTTGCCCCGGTAGGTGTCGGTGACCACGAACGCGTCGACGGCGGTGGAGCGGAGCAGGTCCTCGTAGCCGGCGACCGGGTCCACGCCGTGGACGGTCGCCTCGTCGACGTACCCCTCGGAGGAGAACAGCAGCACGTGGTACCCGGCGTCCTTGGAGCTCTCCACCAGCGAGTGCAGGAACCGGTCCATGGTGACGTTGGCGGTGCCCTCGAGCGCCGGGTCGACGCGGAGGCCGATCAGGTGCGAGGAGCGGGTGCGCAGGTTGCGGGCCGCGCGGTTGGGTGAGTAGCCGAGGCTGTCGATGGCCTGCTGCACCCGCTCCAGCGTCTCGGGACGCAGCAGGTGGGGGCTGTTCAGCGCGTTGGAGACCGTCTGCCGGGACACGCCTGCCACGTCGGCCACCGTGGCCAGCGTGGGAGCCGGGCCGCTGTGTCGCGCCATCGGTTCCGCTTTCCCCGTCTCGTGCATCTGGATCGATCCAATTCCTGTTCGCATCATCTCCGCCGCTCTCGCGGGAGTCAACCGGACTCACGGGACGCCCCGGAAGCCATCTGCGCGGGTTTGTCGGCGCGGTGGCATAGCGTCACCGCCATGGCCAAGTCGAGCGCGCGTCCCCGCACCACCTACCGCTGCAGCGAGTGCGGCTGGGAGACCGGCAAGTGGGTCGGCCGCTGCGGCGAGTGCCAGGCCTGGGGCAGCGTCGCCGAGGCCGGCGCTGCCCAGGGGCGTACGTCGGCCGGGCCGGTGACCTCGCCGGCGGTGCCGATCGGCCAGGTGGCCACCGAGGACTCCCGCGCGACCACCAGCGGCGTCCCCGAGCTCGACCGGGTCCTCGGCGGCGGACTCGTGCCGGGTGCCGCGGTGCTGCTCGCCGGCGAGCCCGGCGTCGGGAAGTCCACGCTGCTGCTGGAGGTGGCCGCGAAGACAGCCCGCGGCGGCGCCCGCACCCTCTACGTCACCGGCGAGGAGTCCGCCTCACAGGTGCGGATGCGCGCGGACCGCACCGGCGGCGTGCACGACGAGCTGTTCCTGGCCGCGGAGACGGACCTCGGCGCGGTCCTCAGCCACATCGACCAGGTCAAGCCGGCGCTGCTCGTCGTCGACTCCGTCCAGACCATCGGCGCCTCCGACGTCGACGGGGTGCCCGGCGGCGTCACCCAGGTCAAGGAGGTGGCCGCTGCGCTGATCCGGGTCGCCAAGACCCGCAACATCGCCACCGTCCTCGTCGGGCACGTCACCAAGGACGGCTCGATCGCCGGGCCACGGGTGCTCGAGCACCTCGTCGACGTCGTGCTGCACTTCGAGGGCGAGCGCAGCTCGCGGCTGCGCATGGTGCGCGCGGTGAAGAACCGGTTCGGCCCCGTCGACGAGGTCGGCTGCTTCGACCTCTCCGCCGACGGCATCGTCGCGGTGACCGACCCCGCCGGCCTGTTCGTCGCGCGGCACCACGAGCCGGTGCCCGGGACCTGCGTGGCGGTGACCCTGGAGGGTCGGCGCCCGATCCTCGCCGAGGTGCAGGCGCTGGTCACCCCGTCGGCGGCCGAGCGCCCCCGGCGGACCACGTCGGGCGTGGACGGCGCCCGCGTGGCGATGACCGTGGCCGTGCTCTCGCAGCGCGCCCGGATCCGGCTGCACAACCACGACGTGTTCCTGTCCACGGTCGGCGGGGCCAAGATCGCCGAGCCGGCCGGCGACCTCGCCGCCGCGATCGCGATCGCCTCCGCCTGGAAGGACAAGGAGATCCCCACCGACGTGGTGGCGATCGGCGAGCTCGGCCTGGCCGGTGAGCTGCGCCGGGTCCGGGACCTCCCGCAGCGGCTCGCCGAGGCGGCACGGCTCGGGTTCCGCTCGGCCATCGTGCCCAACGACTCCGGGCGGGCGGGAGGCTCGGTCCGCGAGGTGCAGGGCATGCAGGTGGTCGCCGTACCGGACATCGACTCGGCGCTGCGGGTGCTCGACCTCAGCAAGACCGACGCGACCCCGCTGATCCGGCCCAACGAGTCCTCCCCGCAGCGCCCCCGGCTGGGGCTGGTCCAGGAGCCCGGCGGCCGCTCGGTGTAGCCCTGGTAACGCCTGGGGAACTCGGCGGCCGCACGGCCCCCGATCGCCTACACTGACCGACGTCAGAGGCACTTACCAGGGGAGCACCGTGGCCGCGAACGACCGCTCGGACGAGAACCTCCGCTTGCGGACGACGTTGGCCAACATCGCGCCGGGGACGTCGCTGCGGGACGGCCTCGAACGCGTCCTGCGCGGGCGCACCGGCGCGCTGATCGTGCTCGGCAACGACAAGACCGTCGACTCCATCTCCACTGGCGGGTTCACCCTCGAAGTGCCGTTCACCGCCACCGGCCTGCGCGAGCTGGCGAAGATGGACGGCGCGATCATCCTCGACAAGGACGCCTCGCGGATCATCACCGCCGCGGTCCACCTGATGCCGGACCCGACGATCTACTCCGAGGAGACCGGCACCCGGCACCGCACCGCCGACCGGGTCGCGCGGCAGACCGGCTTCCCGGTGATCTCGGTGTCGCAGTCGATGCAGATCATCGCGGTGTACGTCGGCGCCACCCGCTACGTGCTCGAGGACTCCGGCCAGATCCTGTCCCGCGCGAACCAGGCCCTCGCCACCCTGGAGCGCTACAAGCTCCGCCTGGACGAGGTCTCCAGCACCCTCTCCGCCCTCGAGATCGAGGACCTGGTCACCGCGCGCGACGTGGCCGTGGTCGCCCAGCGGCTCGAGATGGTCACCCGGATCGCCCGCGAGATCGAGGACTACGTGCTCGAGCTCGGCAGCGACGGCCGGCTGCTCTCGCTCCAGCTCGACGAGCTGGTCACCGGGGTCGACATGGAGCGCGAGCTCGTGGTCCGCGACTACCTGCCGCAGGGCCGCCGGGCCCGCAAGCCCGAGGACGTGCTCTCGGCCCTCGAGGGCCTCAACGCCACCGACCTGGTCGACGTGGCCGCCGTGGCGCGTGCGCTCGGGCTCGGCCCCACCGAGCACCTCGACAGCGCGGTCACGCCCCGGGGCTACCGGCTGCTCGCGAAGGTGCCGCGCCTGCCCGGCGCGGTCGTCGAGCGGCTCGTCGAGCACTTCGGCAGCCTGCAGAAGCTGCTGTCCGCCGGGATCGACGACCTCCAGGCCGTCGAGGGCGTCGGCGAGCTCCGCGCCCGCAGCGTGCGCGAGGGGCTGTCCCGGCTCGCCGAGTCCAGCATCCTCGAGCGCTACGTCTGACCGCGGCCTCAGGGCTCGCCCACGTCCCGCCGCCCGGTGCGGTCAGGACCTCGTCGTCGGCTCCGGGGTGGGCGACGGTGTGATCGTGGCCGGCTGCGGCGCGGCCAGCTGGAACTGGCGGTCCTCCGGCTCGGAGCCGAGCGCCGCAGCGGAGGCGTGGTAGAACCCGGGCTCGGCCCACGACGTGGTGCGCGAGCAGCTGGGGTCCGAGCGCTGACCCGACCAGACCACCCCGACCGTGGTCGTGCTCTCCCGGCGCAGCGTCACCTGCTGGCGAGGCACCGCGCCCGGGCAGTCCTGGGTCGACCAGATCCGGTCGCTGCCCGAGGTCAGCTTCACCACCACCGACTCGGGGGACACCTCCCAGGTGCAGGCGGGCGAGTCGCTCGTGGACAGGTTCAGGGTCACGGTCACGTCGTTCCCGGCGTAGGCGGTGCCGTCCACCGAGGGCACGACGCGGACGTCGTCGTCGAGGCACGGGCCCGTGGGCACCGCGAGCGGCGTGCGCACCTTGACCGGCCGGTCGTTCCTCCCGGCCCGGGTGACCGGCGCCGCGGACGCGGAGGGCTGCATGGACGGCGTGGCCGAGCTCGCCGTCGCCGCGGCGGGCTGCGCCGAGGGGTCGTCGTCCTGCGCCGGGCCGCCGCCGAGCAGCCGACCGATCCCGAAGACCAGGGCCAGCGCGATGCCGAGCACCAGCAGCCGTCGCACCCAGTAGACCCTCCGCGGGAGCGGTCCTCTGGGCCTGGTCACCGTGCTCATGCGCACACCGTAACGAGTCGGCGACGGGCTTCCCGGAAGGCACACCGGCCACGCGGCGTGACGGTCGTCCTGGCTACGATCGCGGCACCATGACCGACCTTCCCGAGGGCCCGGCGGGCCTCCACCAGCGGGTGCTGACCTGGTACGACGACCACGCCCGCGTGCTGCCCTGGCGCGAGCCGGACGCGTCCCCGTGGGCCGTCATGGTCAGCGAGTTCATGCTCCAGCAGACCCCGGTGGCCCGGGTGCTGCCCGTCTTCGCCGCGTGGATGGACACCTGGCCGACACCGGCCGGCCTGGCCGCGGCCTCCACCGGGGACGCCGTACGCGCGTGGGGGCGGCTCGGCTACCCCCGCCGGGCCCTGCGTCTGCACGGCGCCGCCACCGCGATCGTCACCGAGCACGGCGGCGAGGTGCCCTCCTCGCTCGAGGAGCTACGGGCGCTGCCCGGCGTCGGCGACTACACCGCGGCCGCGGTCGCCTCCTTCGCGTTCGGGCAGCGCCACGTCGTGCTCGACACCAACGTGCGGCGGGTCCTCGCGCGCAGCCTCACCGGCGTGGAGTTCCCCGGCGCCTCGGTCACCCGCGCCGAGCGGGACCTCGCCACCGGGCTGCTGCCCGACGACGAGCCGACCGCGGCCACCTGGGCGGTCGCGGTGATGGAGCTCGGCGCCCTGGTCTGCACGGCGGCCACGCCGCGGTGCGGTTCCTGCCCGGTGTCCGACCTGTGCGCGTGGCAGCGGGCCGGGATGCCGGCGTACGACGGGCCGCCCCGGCGCGGCCAGGCCTGGGCGGGCACCGACCGGCAGTGCCGCGGGCGGCTGCTCGGCGTGCTGCGCGACGCCCACGAGCCGGTGCACCGCTCCCGGCTGGAGGCCGTGTGGAGCGACGCCGTACAACGCTCGCGCTGCCTGGACAGCCTGGTCCACGACGGCCTGGTCGCGCGGCTCTCCGCCGACACGTACGCCCTCCCCTGACCCCGCCGCCGCTGACCGGGAAATGCGCCGAGCCGCCGCACCCGTCCCCTGTGAAGGGTCGGGATGCGACGGCTCGGCGTCGTCGTACCGCCGGGACGCGGCGAGTCCGGGGTTACTCCTACTCCGGCTCGCCGGTGCCCGCGGTCTCGATCGGCGGCAGGTCGGGCAGCTCGGACTTCGGCGTCCCCTGGAAGGAGAAGCCTGCCTCCGGGCCCTCGCCCTCGACGTCGACCAGGACGATCTGACCGGGGCCGACCTCGCCGTACAGCATCTTCTCGGCGAGCACGTCCTCGATCTCCCGCTGGACCGTGCGGCGCAGCGGCCGGGCACCGAGCACCGGGTCGAACCCGCGCTTGGCCAGCAGCTCCTTCGCCGCGGTGGTCAGCTCGATCGACATGTCCCGGTCCTTGAGCCGGGTCTCGACCGCACCGATCATGTTGTCCACCATCGACACGATCTGCTCCTGCGACAGCGGCGGGAACACGATGATCTCGTCGACACGGTTCAGGAACTCGGGGCGGAAGTGCTGCTTGAGCTCCTCCGACACCTTGGCCTTCATCCGGTCGTACGAGCCCTGCGTGTCACCGGTCTGCTGGAAGCCGAGGTTGACGCCCTTGGCGATGTCGCGGGTGCCGAGGTTGGTGGTCATGATGATGACGGTGTTCTTGAAGTCCACGACCCGGCCCTGCGAGTCGGTCAGGCGACCTTCCTCGAGGATCTGCAGCAGCGAGTTGAAGATGTCCGGGTGGGCCTTCTCGACCTCGTCGAACAGCACGACCGAGAACGGCTTGCGGCGCACCTTCTCGGTGAGCTGGCCGCCCTCCTCGTAGCCGACGTAGCCGGGAGGCGAGCCGAACAGCCGCGAGACGGTGTGCTTCTCGCTGAACTCGGACATGTCGAGCTGGATCAGCGCGTCCTCGTCGCCGAAGAGGAACTCCGCGAGCGTCTTGGACAGCCACGTCTTACCGACGCCGGACGGACCGGCGAAGATGAACGAGCCACCGGGACGCTTCGGGTCCTTCAGGCCGGCGCGGGTACGACGGATCGCCCGGGAGAGAGCCTTGACGGCCTCCTCCTGGCCGATGACCCGCTTGTGCAGCTCGTCCTCCATCTTGAGCAGCCGCGTGGACTCCTCCTCGGAGAGCTTCACGATCGGGATACCGGTCGCCACGGCGAGCACCTCGGCGATCAGCTCCTCGTCGACCTCCGCGACGACGTCCATGTCGCCGGCCTTCCACTGCTTCTCGCGCTCGCTCTTGGCGATGATGAGCTTCTTCTCCTCATCGCGCAGCGACGCGGCAGCCTCGAAGTCCTGGCTGTCGATGGCGCCTTCCTTGCGGCGGCGTACGTCGGCGATCTTGTCGTCGAACTCGCGCAGGTCCGGCGGCGCGGTCATCCGGCGGATGCGGAGCCGCGAACCGGCCTCGTCGATCAGGTCGATCGCCTTGTCGGGCAGGAACCGGTCGGACACGTAGCGGTCGGCCAGGGTGGCCGCGGCCACGAGCGCCTCGTCGGTGATCGTCACCCGGTGGTGCGCCTCGTAGCGGTCGCGCAGACCCTTGAGGATCTCGATCGTGTGCGCGATCGAGGGCTCCTGCACCTGGATCGGCTGGAACCGGCGCTCGAGCGCGGCGTCCTTCTCGAGGTGCTTGCGGTACTCGTCGAGGGTCGTCGCACCGATCGTCTGCAGCTCGCCGCGGGCGAGCATCGGCTTGAGGATCGAGGCGGCGTCGATCGCGCCCTCGGCCGCACCGGCCCCCACGAGCGTGTGCAGCTCGTCGATGAACAGGATGATGTCGCCGCGGGTCTTGATCTCCTTGAGCACCTTCTTGAGGCGCTCCTCGAAGTCACCGCGGTAGCGGGAGCCGGCGACCAGCGAGCCGAGGTCGAGGCTGTAGATCTGCTTGTCCTTCAGCGTCTCGGGCACGTCGCCGCGCACGATCGCCTGGGCGAGGCCCTCGACGCACGCGGTCTTGCCGACGCCGGGCTCACCGATGAGGACCGGGTTGTTCTTGGTCCGGCGCGAGAGCACCTGCATCACGCGCTCGATCTCCTTCTCGCGCCCGATGACCGGGTCGAGCTTGCCCTCGCGCGCGGCCTGCGTGTAGTTGCGGCCGAACTGGTCGAGGACCAGCGACGAGGACGGAGCACCCTCCGGCGCGGTGCCGGCGGTGGCGGTCTCCTTGCCCTGGAAGCCGGAGAGCAGCTGGATGACCTGCTGGCGCACCCGGTTGAGGTCGGCGCCGAGCTTCACCAGCACCTGGGCGGCGACGCCCTCGCCCTCACGGATCAGGCCGAGCAGGATGTGCTCGGTGCCGATGTAGTTGTGGCCGAGCTGCAGCGCCTCGCGCAGGGACAGCTCGAGCACCTTCTTGGCGCGCGGGGTGAAGGGGATGTGACCGCTCGGGGCCTGCTGGCCCTGACCGATGATCTCCTCGACCTGTGCGCGCACGGCCTCGAGCGAGATACCGAGGCTCTCGAGCGCCTTGGCGGCGACGCCCTCACCCTCGTGGATCAGGCCCAAGAGGATGTGCTCGGTGCCGATGTAGTTGTGGCTGAGCATCCTGGCTTCTTCCTGCGCCAGGACGACCACCCGTCGGGCTCGGTCTGTGAACCGCTCGAACATATCTATCCATCGCTCCTTGCATGCTCACCGCCGACGCTTCGGCGGGGCCGTATTCCGTGCACTCTAGTCCGCACGGACAGGGATGTCTGTGCCCCGTTGTGCCGGTGTGAACTGGCTACGGATGGGTCAACCCCGCGGCCAGCCTACGTGTTCCCCGCTCCGACGCTTCCACGCTTCGCTGAGAGCGAACGCCCGCCGAAGCGGGCTTGAGCCGGGCGTTCAGTGCGCGGCGGCGTACGCCTCGCGCACCTCGGCGGAGACGCGGCCGCGCTCCGGCACGTCGTACCCGTTCTCCCGCGCCCAGGCACGGATGTCCGCGGCGCTGGTGCCCCCTGCCGCGGCCCCTCCGGAGGCGCGCTGCCCCTTGCTGCGGCGACGGCCCCCGACACGGCGGCCGGCCTCGACGTAGGCGGAGAAGGCCTCGCGCAGCGTGGCCGCGTGGGCGTCGTTCAGGTCGATCTCGTAGTCGACCCCGTCGATCCCGAAGGTGACGGTCTCGGTCGCGTCGCTGCCGTCGAGGTCGTCGACGAGGATTACGTTCACTCGCTGTGCCATTCCTGTGCCTGGCCTTTCCTGCATCATCGAGGTGTCGATTCCACGGAAGTACCGGAAAACATATCCGCTGGAATGAACATACCCTTTCCACGATTAGCCGACGGTCATTACCGCAGCATTCCACCGGTCGGACGGGTCGGCGCGATTGCCGTCCACCCGACGGGCGAGCGCATTCGCCGAATGCCGCGTCGTGCCGCCTCCGCCGTCGAGGACCCGCGAACCGGATATCACCCTGCGGCGTGCGGAGCCGGGCACGCTGCCGAGCCCGGGCAGGTGTGGGCGATCCGCCGGACCGTCGTGATTTCCTGCACGACATCTCGCCCGGGAAAGCGCCCGACCTTGTTTGCCTGGTACACATTTCGGCTGTCGCCGAATGCGGCTGTCGACCCCCGCGTTTAGCGGCTTTCGACACCCGGACGCGGATCGCGGCGCTATTTTCTCGACGGTCCGCATTCGTACGACGAGCGCGGCGGAAGAGTCCCCGCCGTGGTCCGCACCGTCGAGCGCGGGCCGTTTCCCGCGGGTCCCCCCGGCTGTTTCCCGCGCCCCCGGGGGAACCGTCCCACCGGCTCCCCCTCCGACCGTCCCGGGACGTCCGCGGACGCCCCGGAAGACGCGCGGGGACGCCGCTTGCCGGCGCATGCCGAGAAACCGCCGGACTCGTCCCGCGAGGTGTCTGGACCTGTCAGGTCCGCCGACCCCCACGAACCACCCGAACGGGACCGAACGGACGGCGTCCGACCCCGGCCGGGCCGGTCACTCCGGGCGCAGCAGCGGGAAGAGGATCGACTCGCGGATCCCGACGCCGGTCAGCAGCATGACCAGACGGTCGATGCCCATGCCCATCCCGCCGGCGGGAGGCATGCCGTACTCCATGGCCCGGAGGAAGACCTCGTCGAGCTCCATGGCCTCCGGGTCGCCCTGGGCGGCGAGCAGCGACTGCTCCACGAGGCGCTCGCGCTGGATGACCGGGTCGTTGAGCTCGGAGTAGGCCGGGGCCAGCTCGATGCCGTTGATGATCAGGTCCCACGCCTCGACGAGGCCCGCGTGCTCGCGGTGCGGCTTGGCGAGGGGACGGACCGACTCGGGGTAGTCACGCACGAACGTGGGCTTGATCAGCGTGTGCTCGACGAGCTTCTCGTAGAGCTCCAGCGCGACCTCCCCGGCGTTCCAGTGCGCTTGGAGCTCCACACCGTGGCGGTCGGCGTACTTGGTCAGGGTCTCGTGCGAGGTGGTGACGTCGACCTCCTCGCCGAGCCGCTCGGAGACCAGCTCGAACAGGGTCGCCTGACGCCACGGCTCCTCGAGGTCGATGTAGGACCCGTCCCGGGCGGGGATGACCGTGCGGCCGACCGCGCGCGCCGACTCGAGCACGAGCGTGCGGGTGAGCTCGGCCATCGTGTTGTAGTCGCCGTACGCCTGGTAGGCCTCGAGCATCGAGAACTCGGCCGCGTGGGTGGAGTCGAGGCCCTCGTTGCGGAAGGTCCGGCCGATCTCGTAGACCCGGTCGACGCCGCCGATCATGGCCTTCTTCAGGTCGAGCTCGAGCGCGATCCGGAGCAGCATCGGCTGGTCGAAGGCGTTCAGGTGGGTACGGAACGGACGCGCCGCCGCACCGCCGTTGGTCAGCTGCAGGACCGGGGTCTCGACCTCGACGAAGTCCTGACCGTCGAGCACGGAGCGGAGGGTGCGCAGGACGGTGGCCTTGGTGCGCACGATCGACCGGGACTCGGGGTTGACGATCATGTCGACGTAGCGGAGCCGGACCCGGGCCTCGTCGGAGAGGGGCTTGTACTCGTTCGGGAGCGGGCGCAGCGTCTTGGCGACCATCTGCCAGGCGGCGACCTGCACGGACAGCTCGCCGCGGCGGCTGGTGATCACCTCGCCCTGCACCGCGACCAGGTCGCCGATGTCGACGAGGTGCTTGAACTCGTCGAGCTGCTCCTGGCCGACGTCGGCGAGGGAGAGCATGACCTGGAGCTCGGTGCCGTTGCCCTCACGGAGGCGGACGAAGCAGAGCTTGCCGGTGTTGCGGAGGAAGATCACGCGGCCCGCGATGGCCACCTGGTCACCGGTGCGGGTGTCCGGCGCGAGCTCGCCCCGCTCCATCAGGGGGTCGAACTTCTCGCGGATCTCGGTGAGGGTGTGGCTGCGCTCGACGGTCAGCGGGTACGCGCTGCGGCCCGCCTCGATCAGACGCTCGCGCTTCTCCCGCCGCACCCGCATCTGCTCGGGGAGGGACTCCTCCTCGGAGGCAGCGGACACGGCTGGCGTCTGGTCGGTCATGGTGCCCAAGCCTAAGCGGTGGGCGGGTCAGGTCTGGTTGCGGGTGAACACGAGCTCGAGGCCGAGCAGGGTGAGCCAGGGCTGGTGCTCGGTAAAGGTGGCGCACTCCTCGACCACGAGCGGGGCGAGCCCGCCGGTGGCGATCACGGTGACGTCGGCGAGGTCGCGGCGCAGCTCGGCGACCATCCGGGTCACGATCCCGTCGACCTGGCTGGCGAAGCCGTAGAGCACCCCGGACTGGAGGGCCTCGACGGTGTTCTTCGCGATCACGCTGCGCGGCCGGAGCAGCTCGACCGACCGCAGCTGCGCACCGCGGCGGCCGAGGGCCTCGAGCGAGATCTCGATGCCGGGCGCGATCGCGCCGCCGACGTACTCCCCCTTCGCGCTCACCACGTCGAAGGTGGTGGCGGTGCCGAAGTCGACGACGATCGACGGGCCGTCGTACAGGTGGGCGGCGGCGAGCGCGTTGATGATCCGGTCCGAGCCGACCTCGCGCGGGTTGTCCATCAGCACCGGCACCCCGGTGCGCACACCGGGCTCGACCACGACGTGCGGGACGTCGCCGAAGTAGCCGCGCAGCATCTCGCGCCACTCGTGCAGGACCGACGGGACCGTGGAGCAGACCGCGACGCCGCGCAGCGCCCCGGGCACCGCGGAGTCGGCGAGCAGGCTCTTGATCAGCACCGCCCACTCGTCGGCGGTCCGGCGCTCGTCGGTGGCCACCCGCCAGTGGTCGAGGACGTCGCCGCCCTCGAGCAGGCCGAAGGTGGTGTGGCTGTTGCCGATGTCGGCGCAGAGCAGCATCAGGCCTCCCCGGGTACGGCGGCCGCGCCGCCGGCGCCCGAGGGACCCGCGTCCGGGCGCCCCGCGTCCGGGCGCCCCGTGCCGACGCGCAGGTCCATCGCGATGTCGAGCACCCGCGCGGAGTGGGTCAGCGCGCCCACCGCGAGGTAGTCGACCCCGGTCAGGGCGACCTCGCGGGCGCGCTCGATGGTGAGCCCGCCGGACGCCTCGAGCTTCGCGCGCCCGGCGTTGACCGCCACGGCCTCGCGCATCTCGTCGCAGTCCATGTTGTCGAGCAGCACCGAGTCGGCGCCGGCCGCGAGCAGGTCGGTGAGCTGCTCCAGCGAGGTCACCTCGATCTGCACCGGGACGGTCGGGTAGCGGCGCCGTACCGCCTCGAACGCCTCCACCGCCCCGCCGGCGGCGAGCACGTGGTTGTCCTTGACCAGTGCCTGGTCCGACAGCGAGCCGCGGTGGTTCACCCCGCCGCCGCAGCGCACGGCGTACTTCTCGAGGGCCCGCAGGTGCGGGACGGTCTTGCGGGTGTCGCGCACCTGCGCGGCGGTGTCGGCGAGGGCGCGGACCCAGGTCGCGGTGGCCGTGGCGACCCCGGACAGGTGGCCCAGGTAGTTCAGCGCGGTGCGCTCGGCGGTGAGCAGCAGGCCGACCGGGCCGTGCACGCTCAGCACGACGTCGCCGCGGGCGACCCGCTCGCCGTCGCGGACCCGCCGCTCGACCCCGAGGTCGTCCCCGGCGACGAAGCGGAGCACGAGCTCGGCGACCGCGGTGCCGCACACGGTCCCGTCGGCGCGCGCCACGAGGTCGGCCCAGGCCACGCTGTCGGCGGGGACGGTGGCCTCCGTGGTGACGTCGTCGCCCGGCAGGTCCTCGTCGACCGCGGCCACCACGTCGTCGTACACCCTGCGCGGGTCGAGCCCGGCGTCGGCGAGCTCGGTGACCAGCGCCGTGGGCAGGTCGGGGAACGGCGTGCGGGCGATGGTCACGGTCGCGATCCTGCCATGGGGGCCCGGGGCGGGGGCTCCGTCCCGGGCAGGTAGTCCAGGCACAGCCGGCCGCCGGGCTCCATGCGGACGTCGAGGTGCCCGGACCAGGCCGCGTCGTCGGTCTCGGGGAAGTCCT
Organism: Nocardioides jiangsuensis; assembly: GCF_019679455.1. Classification (GTDB taxonomy): domain Bacteria; phylum Actinomycetota; class Actinomycetes; order Propionibacteriales; family Nocardioidaceae; genus Nocardioides_C; species Nocardioides_C jiangsuensis. The sequence goes on along the minus strand of NZ_JAIEZQ010000001.1, from coordinate 1,419,722 downwards.
CGCGCCAGTGCGAACCCCGCGTCTCCTCCCGGGTCCGCGCGGCCTCGACGAGCGCGCTCGCCACCGTGAGCAGGTTCGTGGCCCGCCAGGACGCGGTCCCGGGGGTCGAGCCCTCCGGCGTCACCGCGAGCCCCCCGAGGTCCCGCGCGGCCTCGCGCAGCCCCTCGTCGGAGCGGAGCACCCCGGCGTACCGCGTCATGACGTCCTGCACCGCGGAAGCGACGACCGCGGGCACCAGCCCCCGGGTACGGCGGTCGGCGGCCGGCTCCTGGGCGGGCGGGAGGTCGCGCGCCACGGCGGCGGCGATCCGCCGGGAGAACACCAGCCCCTCGAGCAGGGAGTTCGACGCCAGCCGGTTCGCGCCGTGGACCCCGGAGCAGGCCACCTCCCCGCAGGCGTAGAGCCCCGGGACCGAGGACCGGCCGTCGAGGTCGGTCGCGACCCCGCCCGACGCGTAGTGGCAGGCCGGTGCCACGGGGATCAGGTCGGTGACCGGGTCGATCCCGTGGTCGCGGCAGGAGGCGAGGACGGTCGGGAAGCGGCTGGCCCACTTCTCGGCGCCGAAGTGCCGCGCGTCGAGCCACACGTGCGGCCGGTGGGTCTCCCGCATCCGGCGCATGAGCGCCTTGGCCACGACGTCGCGGGGCGCGAGGTCGGCCAGCGGGTGGACGCCCTCCATGATCCGCGCGCCGGCGTGGTCCACAAGGAAGGCGCCCTCGCCGCGCACCGCCTCCGAGATCAGCGGCTGCTGCCCCGAGGACTCCTCCCCCAGCCACATCACGGTCGGGTGGAACTGCACGAACTCGAGGTCCCGCAGGACCGCCCCCGCCCGCAGCGCGAGGGCCATCCCGTCACCGGTGGAGACCGGCGGGTTCGTGGTCGCCGCGTAGACCTGGCCCATGCCACCGCTGGCCAGCACCACCGCGCGGCAGCGGACCGCCCCGACCCCCTCCTCCTGGCCCTCGCCCATCACATGCAGGGTCACCCCGGCCACCGCGCCGTCGGAGGCCAGCTCGAGGTCGAGCGCCAGGGCGTGCTCGATGACCGTGATGCCGGGTTCTGCGGCCACCGCCGCCACCAGGGCGCGCTGGATCTCGGCGCCAGTGGCGTCGCCCCCCGCGTGGAGCACGCGCCGCCGGAGGTGCCCGCCCTCCCGGGTGAGCGACAGCTCGCCGGCGGGGGTCTGGTCGAACTCGGTGCCCAGGTCGATGAGCGCCCGGACCGCCTCCGGACCCTCGGTGACGAGGGTGCGGACCGCCTCCACGTCGCAGAGGCCGGCACCGGCGACCAGGGTGTCGTGCAGGTGCTGCTCGGGGGTGTCCTCCGGCCCGAGTGCTGCGGCGATCCCGCCCTGGGCCCAGGTGGTCGACCCGGCGGAGAGGAGGTCCTTGGTGACCACGAGGACCCGGCTGCCGGGCACGGCCGAGCGGATCCGGAGCGCTCCGTTGAGGCCCGCGATGCCGGAGCCGATCACGACCACGTCGGCGTCCGTCGTCCAGCCAGGAGGCGGGGCCTCGAGGCGTTCTGGGAGGACGGCCCCGGTCCTCATGCGCGCCGGTCGCTCACCGGGCGCCGGAGTAGGTGAGGTCTCCGCGGAGCAGGCCGGTGCCGGGCAGCGCCTCGGCCGGGTCGGTGCCGGTGCGGACCACCCGGTTGTCGGCGTCGACGAAGACCACGCTGGGCACGAAGTCGCGCGCCTCGGCGGTCTCCATCTGCCCGTAGGCGATGAGGATGACCAGGTCGCCGGGCTGCACCAGGCGCGCGGCGGCCCCGTTGATGCCGATCACGCCCGAGCCGCGCTCGCCGGCGATCGTGTAGGTCTCCAGGCGGGCGCCGTTGGTGATGTCGACGATGTGCACGAGCTCGCCGGGCAGCAGGTCGGCGGCGTCGAGGAGGTCCTCGTCGACGGTCACCGACCCGACGTAGTGCAGGTCTGCCTGCGTCACCGTCGCGCGGTGGATCTTGCTCTTCATCATGGTGCGCAACATCAGCTGCTCCCTGCTCGTTCGTGGTGGTGCCCAGCGCGCCCCAGGCACAGGGGCGTGTTGTCGATGAGGCGTGTGCTGCCGACCCGGGCCGCGATGAGCAGCCGGGCCTCCCCCTCGTCCGGCGCCGGGCCCAGGTCGGGCGCGGTCAGCTCGAGGTAGTCCAGGGCGACCCCGGGCGAGTCCTGGAGTACGGCGCGCGCCGCCGCCAGCGCGTGCGCGGGGCCGCCGGCCCCTGCCTCGGCGCCGGCGCGGAGGGCCCGCACGAGGCCGAGCGCGAGGACGCGCTGCTCCTCGTCGAGGTAGCGGTTGCGCGAGGACAGGGCGAGCCCGTCGTGCTCGCGCACCGTCTCGACCCCGACGACGTCGATGCCCATGCACAGGTCGGCCACCATCCGGCGGATCAGCACCAGCTGCTGGTAGTCCTTCTGGCCGAAGAACGCCAGGTCGGGGCGGACCAGGCCGAAGAGCTTGGCGACCACGGTGAGCACGCCCCGGAAGTGCGTGGGCCGGGTCCGGCCCTCGAGCACCTCCGCGAGCGGTCCGGGCTCGACGGTCACCTGCGGCTCGCCGCCCGGGTAGACCTCGTCGACGGACGGCGCGAAGACCACGTCGACCCCCTCGGCGGCGCACACCTCGAGGTCGGTGTCGAAGGTCCGCGGGTATCGGTCGAGGTCCTCGTGGGGACCGAACTGCATCGGGTTGACGAAGATCGACACCACGACCGCGTCGGTGCCGCCGGTCCGGGAGGCGGCCTCGCGGACCAGCGTCGCGTGACCCTCGTGCAGCGCGCCCATGGTGGGCACGAACGCCACCTTCCCGCCGCGGGCGCGGACGGCGGCGAGGGCCTCGCCGAGCTCGGCGCGGGTCTCCGCGACGACCGGCCGGCGGGGACCGGCCTGGGGGAAGGCGGTCACGCGTGGGCCCGTCGGTGCTCGGTGAGCGCGTCGTTGAGGATGCCGACGAGCTTCGCGGCGCGGATCGGCAGCAGCCGACCGTCGAGGACCGCCCGGTTCGCGGTGGCCCGCGCCATGGCGACGTACGACTCGAGCGTCGACGGCGAGCTGGTGGCGATGTCGACGAGGTGGGCCCGGACGGTGTTGACGTCGCCGCGCACGATGGGCCCGGTCAGCGCCGCGTCGCCGTAGGAGAGGACGTTGTCGAGGGCCGCGGTGAGCAGCGGGCGCAGCGTCGCCGCGGGGTCCTCGGCGCCCGAGGCGCGGAGCAGGTCCATCGCCTGGGCGACGAGGGTGACGAGGTGGTTGGCACCGTGGGCGAGGCCGGCGTGGTAGAGGGTGCGCCGCTCCTCGGGTACCCACATCGGCACGCCGCCGAGGTCGGCGACCAGGGTCTCGACGAGCTCCCGGGTGTCGGTGGGGGCGGTGACCCCGAAGACGCACCCGTCCAGGCGGGCCAGGTCGACGTCGGTGCCGGTGAACGTCATGGCCGGGTGCAGGGCCAGCACGTGGGCGCCCCGGTCGGCGGCCGGTCCGAGCACGGCGAGGCCGTGCCGACCCGAGGTGTGCGCGACGTACTGGCCGCGCCGGATCGCGCCGCTGGCGCTGAGCATGTTCACGACGTTGTCGAGCATGTCGTCGGGGACCGTGAGCAGCAGCAGGTCGCACGCGCGGGCGACGGCGGTCGGCTTGAGCACGGGGACGCCGGGGAGCAGCGTCTCGATGCGGGTACGCGAGGCCGATGACTCACCGGCGGCGGCCACGATCTCGTGGCCTGCGGCGCGCAGTGCGGCCGCGAGGACGGCGCCGACACGACCGGCACCAACAACCCCGATACGGGTCATCGAACTCACCTTTCGTTCCAGTCCCCTGCCTTCGGGGTACCGGACGTTCTGCTGGGCTCGTGCAGGACGAGCGTACGCTCGCGCCAGGGGGGCCGGAACCCGGCTCTCGCGTGGGCTCCGTCACAGCACATACCCGCAGGGCTGCCCCGGTTAACCTGACCGCATGACCAGCCTGACGTCCCTCGGGATGCCCGCCATGCCGCCGCCGACCTCGGACCCGGCGTGGAAGAACGCCTGGGACGCGGCGCTCTACGGTCCGGCGGGCTTCTTCCGCCGCGAGTCGCCGTCGGCGCACTTCCGCACCTCCGTGCACGCCTCCCCGCTGTTCGCCGCCTCGCTGGTCGAGCTGGTCCGCCGGGCCGGCCTGGACACGGTCGTCGACGTGGGCGCCGGCCGCGGCGAGCTGCTCGCCGAGATGCACCGGATCGACCCGTCGCTGACCCTGCTCGGGGTCGAGGTCGCCCGACGCCCCGAGGAGCTGCCCGCGGCGGTGGACTGGACGCCGGCGCTGCCCGAGTCCGTGGACGGGCTGATGGTGGCCAACGAGTGGCTCGACAACATCCCCTGCCACGTGGTCGAGGTCGACCCGAGGGGCGTCCCGCGCGTGGTGCACGTCGACCCGGCCACCGGCGCGGAGAGCCTCGGCGCCTCCCTGGCGGACCGTTCCGTGCCGGCGTCGCTCGCGGCCTGGTGCGAGCAGTGGTGGCCCCTGGGCTCGCGGGAGCCGGGTGCCCGCGCGGAGGTCGGCACCACCCGGGACGCCGCCTGGGCCGACGTCGTACGACGGGTGCGGCACGGGCTCGCGGTGGCGGTGGACTACGGCCACACCGCGCCGGACCGGCCGCCGTACGGTTCGCTCCGCTCCTACCTGCGCGGGACGGAGGTGGACGTGCTCCCGGACGGGTCGCGCGACGTCACCGCCCACGTCGCGGTGGACTCGGTGGCCGGGCGGACGGACGCCCGGCTGCTCCGGCAGGCCGACGCGCTGCGCGCCCTCGGGGTCTCCGGGCGGCGCCCCGACCTCGCGCTGGCCGGCACCGACCCGGCCGGCTACGTCGCGTCGCTCTCGCGCGCCGGCGAGGCCGCGGAGCTGACCGAGGAGACCGGGCTCGGCGGATTCTGGTGGATGGTGTCCGCGGCCGGGGTGCCGCAGCCCTTCGACGCCTGACCCTCCCGGAGGCTCGGCGGCGCACTGTTGCCGATCCCGGCAGACTTCGCAAAAAGGACACATCGGGCCAGGTCCTGCTCCATTCTCTCTGCTCGTGCCCTGGTCCTATCGCCCTGCCCTCGACGGGCTGCGCTCCGTCGCCGTCTACCTCGTGCTGCTCTTCCACTGCGGCCTCGCGTCGGTCGGCGGTGGCTTCATCGGGGTGGACCTGTTCTTCGTGCTCTCCGGCTTCCTCGTCTCGAACGTGATCCTGAGTGAGCTCGACAGCACCGGGCGGCTGTCGCTGGGACGCTTCTACGCCCGACGGGTCCGCCGGCTGCTGCCCGCCGCGGTGGTGGTCGTGGTCGCCACCAGCTTGATGTTCCTGCTCACCACGTCGCTGGTGCGCCGCGTCCCGCTGGTCACCGACGCGCAGAGCGCGCTGCTCTACGTGGCGAACTGGAACTTCCTCTCCCAGCAGAACGACTACTTCGCCACCGGGGTCGACGAGAGCCCCTTCCTGCACTTCTGGTCGCTGGCGATCGAGGAGCAGTTCTATGTCGTCTTCCCGGTCCTGCTGCTCCTGCTCGTCCGGGCCTCCCGCCGCTGGGCCGGTGCCACCGCCGCCGCGCTGGCCGGCCTGCTCGCCCTGTCGCTGGCGAGCCAGCTCGCCTGGGCGGGGGTGGACCCGAACCGGGCCTACTACGGCACCGACGCCCGGCTGTACCAGCTGCTCGCGGGCGCGCTCCTCGCGGTGACCCTGCGCGGCCTGGCCAGGCGGCCGGGGTCCGCGCTCGCCGGCACGGGCGCACTCGCCGGCCTCGCCGGGCTGCTCCTGCTGGGCAGCGGCGCGGTCGAGCTGAGCCCGTCGTGGCGCGGGGTCGGCGCGACGCTCGCCTCGGCCGTCCTGGTCGCCGGCCTGATGCTGTCCGACGACGGCTGGCTGAGCCGCCGGCTCTCCGGCCGCACGCCGGTCTACCTGGGCAAGGTCTCCTACGGGACCTACCTCTGGCACTGGCCGGTGATCCTGGTCCTCCAGGAGGTGCTCGCGGTCCGACCGGCGGTCCTGGCGGTGATCTCAGCGGTGCTGAGCACCGGCCTGGCGGTCCTCTCCTACGAGCTGTTCGAGATGCCGATCCGCACGGTGAGCCACCTGCGCCGGTACACCTGGAGCACGGTCGTGGCCGGCGTGGCCGCCAGCGCCCTCGTGGCGACCGCCGTGGTCCCCGTGGTCCTCGAGAGCGACCGGAAGCCACGCCTGGTGCAGGCGGCCGCGGTCAGCTGGGCACCGGGGTCGACCCCGGGCGGGACGGCAACCGCCACCCCGGCCTCCACGACGGTCGGACCGACCGACCGTGAGCGCCGGGCGCCGGTCCCCGCCATCGACTGGCGTGCGGTGCTCGACGACACCGGCCCGATGCCGCCCTGCTCCGTCGAGCGGCCGCAGGACTGCGTCGTGGTGCGCGGCGACGGCCCCCACATCACCCTCGTCGGTGACAGCCAGGCGCGGATGCTCGGACCGATGTTCATCAAGCTCGCGCAGGAGCACGACCTGACCCTGTCCCTCAACGTGATGCCCGCCTGCTCCTGGCAGGCCGGGCTGGTCAACGTGACCCAGCCGCTGGAGAACCAGCGGAAGTGCCGGTCGCTGCGCGCGGAGTGGTACGACGAGGCCCTGCCCGTGCTCGACCCGGACCTGGTCGTCCTGGCCACGCTCCCACGTGACGACGAGGCGGAGTGGGCGGGGAACCTGGTGCGCGACGGCGGGTCGGACGAGACGCTCTCGGAGCTGAACTTCGCGGCCACCACCGAGACCCTCGACACGATCACCTCCCAGGGCCGGCGGGCCCTGGTGGTCACCAGCATGCTGGGCACCCCCGGGATGGACCCGCTGGACTGTCTGGCCACCGCGACCCGGCTCGACCAGTGCGAGGTGCCCGTGCCTGCCGAGACGCCGGTGAGCGACGCCTACTACCGGATCGCCTCGGAACGCTCGGCGGACGTGTTCACCCTCGACGTGAACCCGATCATCTGCGTGGGCGCTCCCCGCTGCCTGCCGGTGGTCGACGGCATCGTGGTCTGGAAGAACCGGAACCACTTCACGACCACGATCGCCACGCACTTCCGCCGCGAGGTCTGGTCCGCGCTCAGGGCGACGGGGGCACTGAAGGGCTAGCCGGCCTGCCCAGGCGGCGCCGGGCCTCCCGGCTCACCCGCACCTCCACATCGAACCACTCCCGGGTCTCGGCCGCGACCCGGTTGCGGGCGCGCACCCGGGTGGGCCCGGGCGGGCTGTCGAGGTGCAGGTCGGCCAGGCCGAGCCGGCGCTGCCACGGCCCCTGGGTCACCCGGACGGACTGCACGCGGGCGTGCGGGGCGGCGTGCGTACGTCGGGTCAGCCACCCCTCGCGCGAGACGACCAGCCGGTCCGTCGCGCCGGCCGCCATGTACCGCCAGCCCACCGGGGCCGCCCACCGCGCCCCCCGCGGTGCCGGGTGCAGCGTGGCCTGCGCGACCTCGTCCCCGGCCAGCACGTGGCGCGCCAGGAAGGCCACGGCCGCGCGCTGCCCCACCGGCAGCACCGTCGACGGCGCCGGCCCCTCGTCCTCGGAGGAGTCGCCGTAGCCCGCGATCGAGACGTCCAGGCGGGACCAGCCCAGCCACCGCCACAGCAGCGGCTCGGTGACCACGAGCCCCTGGATCCGGGCGACGGTGATGGTCTGCGCGGTGAGGTCGAACAGGCCCCGGCGCACCTGGAGGCCGGCCGGGGTCTCCGACACGGTGAACCCGTAGTTGCCCGAGACCCGCTTGAACAGGACGACCCCGAGGCCGGCGAGCAGCGGTGCCACCGCTGAGGCGCCGAGCCACTCCCCGCTCGCCACGAACACCGCCAGGAGGCCGGTCCCGAGGACCACGAGCACGATCGTCTCGACGGACAGCAGGGTGCTGAGCATCAGGGTGCCGAGGTCGACCCGGGCGAGGACCCGCTCGGGCCCCGGCGGAGCGGGTACGGCGGCCACCGGGGCGCTCTGCGGGGTCGGGGTCGCCCCCTCCGCCGTGGGCGCCGGCCCTTCCACCGCGAGCCGTGCCTCCGGCGGCGCCGTACGCGCCCGGACCTCGTCGCGGTGGGTGAGCAGGAGGTCCTTGAGCTCGCGGGCCTCGCCGAGCGGGAGGAAGGCCAGCGACCCCTCCCGGGCGTGACCCCCCGCGACGTCCATGCGCAGCTCGGCGAGCCCGAACAGCCGCGCCACGAACGGCTGCACGATATCGATGCCCTGGAGCCGGTCGATCCGGATCCTCCGGGACTGCCGGCTGATCACCCCGGTGTCCACCCGGAGCTCGTCGGCCTCGATCCAGAACTTGGTGCGGTACCACGACGCGATCCCGAACACGCCGCCGCCGACGAGCAGCATCCCGAGCAGGACCGCGGCCGGCCCGAGGTCACCGCGGGTCACGTCGCGCAGCACCGTCGTCCCGGCCGCGACCACCACGATGAAGCCGCGCACCACCGGGGTCAGCGGCGAGAGCCTCCGGAAGGGGCGGTCGGTCACAGGCCGGCCGCCTGCGCCTCACCGAGCTGGGTCAGCCGGTCGCGGAGCCGGGCCGCCTCCGCGGCCGGGAGGCCGGGGATCCGGGCGTTCGAGCTGGCGCTCGCGGTGTGCAGGTGCACGGTCGCGACCCCGTAGAGCTGCTCGACCGGGCCGGAGGTGATGTCCACGAACTGCATCCGCCCGTACGGCACCGCGACCAGCTCGCGGAACAGCGCGCCGTGCTTGATGAACAGGTCCTCGTCCCGCTCGGCGTACCCCCACGACCGGGCATTGCGGCCGATCACCACCCAGCCGGCCGCGCCGAGCACCAGCCAGAGCGCGGCGAGGCTGCCGAACCAGCCGAGCAGGCCGAGGACGAGCCCGGCCGTCAGCGACACCACCACGGCGACCGCCACGAGGACGGCCAGGACGGTACGCCGCATCCGGCCGAGCTGCGGGGAGACGGGGCGCCACTCGTTGCCCGGCGGGGCGAAGAGATCGTTCACGCGTCGAGCCTAGACGCCGTGGGACGATGGGCCCCGTGACTGAGCGCAGACCGATGAAACGCCCCGAGCAGATCGTGGTCGGCGTGGGTGCGGGTGCGGCCGGGTTCGGCGACCACGAGCGTGGTGGCGGCCCCGGGATGGCCACCCAGGACATGGTCCTCAACATCGGCCCCCAGCACCCCGCGACGCACGGCGTCCTGCGGCTCCGGCTCACCCTCGACGGCGAGCGCATCGTGGCGTGCGAACCCGTCGTCGGGTACATGCACCGCGGCGTCGAGAAGCTGTTCGAGGTGCGCGACTACCGGCAGATCATCGTGCTCGCCAACCGGCACGACTGGCTCTCGGCGTTCTCCAACGAGCTCGGCGTGGTGCTCGCCGTCGAGCGGATGCTGGGCATGGAGGTGCCCGCGCGGGCGGTGTGGCTGCGGACCCTGCTCGCCGAGCTGAACCGGGTGCTGAACCACCTGATGTTCATGGGCTCCTACCCGATCGAGCTCGGCGCGATCACGCCGATGTTCTACGCCTTCCGGGAGCGCGAGACGATCCAGGCGGTGATGGAGGAGCTCTCCGGCGGCCGGATGCACTACATGTTCAACCGGGTCGGCGGGCTCAAGGAGGATCTGCCGGCCGGCTGGCTCGACCGGTGCGGGCAGGCGGTCACGGCGGTCCGCTCCCGGCTGCCGCAGATCGAGGACCTGATCTTCGGCAACGAGATCTTCCAGGCCCGCACCCAGAACGTCGGGATCCTCTCCCGCGAGCTGATCGACGCGTACGGCGTCTCGGGACCGATCTCGCGGGCCTCCGGGGTGGACTTCGACCTCCGGCGCGACGAGCCGTACCTCGCCTACGACGAGCTCGTCGCCGATGGCGTGATGCGGCTGTCGCTGCGCGCGGAGGGTGACTGCTACGCGCGGTTCGGGCTGCTGCTGGACCAGGTGCAGGTCTCGCTCGACATCGTGGAGGCCTGCCTCGACCGGCTCCGCTCGCTCGACCGGGGGCCGATCAACGTGCGGCTGCCGAAGATCCTCAAGGCCCCGGAGGGGTCGACGTACGCCTGGACCGAGAACCCGCTCGGCATCAACGGCTACTACCTCGTCTCCCGGGGCGAGAAGACCCCGTGGCGCATGAAGCTGCGCAGCGCGTCGTTCAACAACATCGCGGTGCTTCCGGAGGTCCTCACCGGCTGCGTCGTCGCGGACATGGTGGCGATCCTCGGCTCGATGTTCTTCGTCGTCGGCGACATCGACAAGTAGCACCCCGGCCTGGCGGCCGGATACTGCTGGGCCGCAGCGTGGTTACCGGCCGAGCTTCTTCTGCTCGACGTGCTCGTTGATGGCGGCGAGACGGGGGTGGGCGTCGAGCACCTCGATGATCTGGGCACAGGACAGGGTGTGCGCCTGGTGCTCCTCGATGAGCCGGCGGAGCAGCTCGAAGTCGTCTGCGGTGTCCAGGGTGACTCGGTAGGCCGACTTGTCCTCGGGCCAGGCCGTGTTCCGCAGGTGCATCCGCCCGGTCCGGTTGGCGTAGAGATAGGGCGTCACGTGCTCACGCTCGACCTCCTCCGAGGCGTGCTCCTGAGCATCGAAGAGCGCCTCGGCGCTGAACACCTCGAAGTCGAAGCCGCGGGGGAACGTCCTCTCGAGCGAGTTCGACAGGTACAGCCACGGGTCGTCGGCGGCCACGAAGTCCTCCACCGCGGAGGCGATCAGGGCGCCGTCGATCAGTGGGCAGTCGGACGTGACCCGTACGACGATGTCGAGGTGGTGCTCAGCAGCGCAGCCACTGAACCGGGAGAGCACGTCGTGCTCGCTGCCCCGGTGAACCGGCAGCCCCCGTCCTGCCGCCAGCGAGACGATGTCGTCGTCGGTGGCGTTGGTGGTCGTGGCAACGTAGACCGGCAGGCCGCTGCGGGTGAGGCGGTCGAGGTGATGGTCGAGCATCGTGCGGCCCCCCGCGGTCATCAACACCTTGCGCGGGAGCCGCGTGCTCGTCGTCCGCGCCTGGGTGATGATCCCGACCCGCATCAGTGCAGCGCCTCGACCAGCTGCTCGACGACGTGGTCGACCTGCGTGTCGGTGAGGTCGGGGAACATCGGCAGCGAGAGCTCCTCGGCGTAGAACGCCTCGGCGTGGGGACACATGCCGCGCCGGTAGCCCATCCGCGCGTAGACAGGGTGCCAGTAGACCGGGAGGTAGTTGACCTGTACCCCGATCCCTGCCGCGCGCATCTTCTCGAAGACCTCGCGTCGGCGACCGTCGAGGACCCGCAGCGGGTAGAGGTGCCAGGCGGGGTCGACGTCGTCGCGCCGCACGGGCACGCGCACCCCGGCAACTCCGTCGAGCGCCTGGTCGTAACGGTCCTTGATCTCCGCGCGCCGCTGCTTGAACTGCTGGAGCCGGCGCAGCTGGCTGAGCCCCAGGGCCGACCCGATGTCGGTCAGCCGGTAGTTGAGCCCGAGCTCGTGGACTTCCTGGTGCCAGGGACCCTGGTCGGTGATCTCGAAGCGGTCGGGGTCACGGATCAGGCCGATGTTGTGGAACTCCGCTGCGCGCTGTGCCAGCGCGGGGTCCTTTGCCACGACCGCTCCGCCCTCACCGGTGGTGAGGTTCTTGGTCGGGAAGAACGACATCGTGGTGATGTCGGCGAGGTCCCCGACCGGCCTGCCGTGCGACGTACCCCCCACGGAGTGGGCAGCGTCGGCGAGGGTGACCGCACCGACGCCGGCGGCGAGCTCGTTCAGCCGGTCGTAGTCGCACGGGTGCCCTGCATAGTCCACGGCGGCGACGACCCGGGTCCGGTCGCCCACGAGAGCCGACACCGCTCCCGGGTCGATGAGCGCCGTGTCCTCCTCGACGTCGGCGAAGACGATCGTGGCGCCGAGGAGCGACGCCGTGCTCGCGGTCGCCACGAAGGTCATGGGCGTCGTGACCACCTCGTCACCCGGCCCGAGGCCGAGCGCCGCGTAGGCGATGTGGAGCGCGGCCGTGCCGCTGGTGCAGCTCACCGCCCGGTGCCCGCCGACCATCGCCGAGATCGCGGACTCGAACTCGGCGACATGGGGTCCGGTGGTCAACCAGTCGCCGGACAGCACCGCCGTGACGGCGGCGACGTCTTCCTCGGAGACGGACTGACGCCCGTAGGGCAGCACGGTCAGATGTCCTGCTCGAGGATCCGGGTGATGTCGTCGCGCGTGAACCATTCGTCATTGCTGTCCGAGCGGTAGGCGAAGCCCGGCTCCATCAGCTTCCCGTCGGCCGGTGGCTCGTACCCCCACGTGCCGAGGTCGGGCTGGAGGACGTAACGCTCCCCGACGCGCAGGGCCCGACGGCCCTCCTCGGGGGAGATCATCTCCTCGTGCAGCTTCTCGCCGGGGCGCAGGCCGACGTCGTGCATCGCCGCACCCGGTGCGATCGCCTGGGCAAGGTCGGTGATCTTCATCGACGGGATGCGCGGCACGTACAGCTCGCCACCCTGCATCATGTCGAAGGAGTCGACGACGAACTTCACCGCCTGCGGGAGCGTGATGAAGAAGCGCGTGCAGCGCAGGTCCGTGATCGGCAGGGACTGACCCGCCTCGGCGAGGCTCCGGAAGAACGGGATGACCGAGCCGCGGCTGCCCATCACGTTGCCGTAGCGCACCACCGAGAACCGGCTCTCGTAGGCCGCGGCGTAGTGGTTCCCCGAGACGAAGAGCTTGTCGGCGGTCAGCTTGGTCGCGCCGTAGAGGTTGATCGGGCTCGATGCCTTGTCCGTCGACAGCGCCACGACCTTCTTCACGCCCGTGTCGATGGCGGCCTCGATGACGTTCTGGGAGCCCATCACGTTGGTCTTGACGAACTCGAACGGGTTGTACTCCGCGGTGTCGACCTGCTTGAGGGCGGCGGCGTGCACGACGTAGTCCACGTTGTGCATGGCGCGCAGCAGGCGCTGCTCGTCACGGACGTCCCCGATGAACCAGCGCAGGCGCCTGTCGTCGTTGAAGAGCTGCCTGACCTCGTACTGCTTCAGCTCGTCGCGGCTGAAGATGATCAGCCGGCGCGGGTTCAGGTTCTCGAGGGCGTAGCGGACGAACGCCTTGCCGAAGGATCCGGTTCCGCCCGTGACGAGAATGTCGGATTCCTGCAGAACGCTCATGCATGTCCGCCTAGCTGGAGAGTGACGTGTCGTCGGGCGCGAGTATCGTAACGGTCGCCCTGATCCGATCCGACAGGCGAGGAGCCCCTTGGCACCCAGGATTGCCGTCCGCTGTGACGTGGGGCCGACCGTCGGTGTCGGCCATGTCATGCGCAGCCTGGCGCTGGCCGAGGAGCTCTCGTCGAGGGGCTGCGAGGTCGTGTTCGTCTGTGACGCCCACTCCGTCCCGTGGGCACGCGAGCAGATCCGCACCCGGGGCTTCGCGCTGCTCCCGTCCGTCGACTCCGCCGAGGCCCACGTCGAGCTCTTCGGGGCCGAGGGCGTCGCGGCCGTCGTGTTCGACTCCTATGTGCTGCCCGGTGCGGTCTACCGGGGCGTGCGGGCGACGGGGATGCCCACGCTCGCCCTCGTCGACAACCAGCTGCGCGGCGCCGAGGCCGACCTCCTGCTCGACCAGAACATCGGCGCCGAGGAAGACCCGGTCGAGCTGCCGGTCGGCAGCGAGCGGCTGGCGGGGCTGAGCTACGCCCTCCTGCGCGACGACGTCGTGCTGCGGCGGCCCTCGGCGCCGCCGGCGGCGACCACGGCGTCGGTCCCCTCCGTGATGGCGGTCTTCGGCGGGACCGACGCGTACGGCGCGGCACCGGTCGTCGCGTGCGCGCTCGCGCGGACCGGCCTGCCGTTCGTGGCGACCGTGGTGACCCGCTCCGACCTGCTCGACGAGGTCAGCGCCATCCCGCTGGCCTCCGGGCAGAGCATCGACGCGATCACGCCGACCGACCGGCTGCCTGAGCTCGTCGTCGGAGCGGACCTCGTGGTCAGCGCCGCCGGCTCCTCGACCTGGGAGCTTCTGGCGCTCGGCGCGGCCACCGCTCTCGTGCGGGTCGCCGACAACCAGACCGTCAGCTACCAGCGGTTGGTGTCCGGCAGGCTCGCTGCGGGCCTCGGCTCGCTGGCCGAGCTGCGCGGCGAGGGGGCGGTCGCAGCCCACGACACTCTGCGCGGCCTCCTCCGCGACCCGTCCCAGCGCGCAGCTCTCGCCTCCGCCGCGTGGGCCAGGGTCGACGGACGCGGCAGGGCCCGGGTCGCCGACCGGCTCCTCGCCCTCGTTGCCCGCTGACCGGGCAAGGGCTCAGACGAGGTTCCAGGTCAGCGGCGTGCCCTTGGGCGCGTCCGAGCGGAAGGTCCGACCCAGGACGACGTCGATCATCGCGGGCTCGAGCCCACCGGCCGGACGGATGGACCGGACGTTCTCCGGCGTGACGACGTCGCCGGCTCTGACGTCCTGCACGACGTAGAGCGAGCGGCGGAACCTCAGCCCCTCGGCCTCGCCCTCGGTCGGTCCGACGTACGCCGTGCCGAGCGCCCGCCAGGCCGTGTTCGTCTCCCGGACGAGCAGGTGCAGCTCGCCGGGGTCGAGCGAGAACTCCGAGTCGACGCCGCCGTCGTGCCGGTCCAACGTCACGTGCTTCTCGATCAGGGTCGCGCCCAGCGCCACTGCCGCCACCGCCGCGCCGATCCCGAGGGTGTGGTCGGAGAGACCGATCTGCGTGTCGAGGAGTGCCCGGAGCTGGGGAATGGCCCGAAGGTTCGAGCCCTCCGGGGTCGCCGGGTAGGACGCCGTGCAGCTCAGGACGACGATGTCCTCGTTGCCCGTCTCGCGTGCGGTGGACACCGCCCGGTCGATCTCGGAGAGGTTGGCCATCCCCGTGGAGATGATGATCGGCTTTCCGGTCTCGGCCATCGCCCGGATCAGGGGGAGGTCGACGATCTCACTGGAGGCGACCTTGTAGGCGGGCACCTCGAGCTTCTCGAGGAACGCGACGGCGGTGGGGTCGAACGGCGCGGAGAACGCCACCATGCCGAGCTCGCGGGCGAGCCCGAAGATCGGCTCGTGCCACTCCCAGGGAGTATGCGCCTCCTCGTAGAGCTCATAGAGCGAACGGCCTCCCCACAGCTCGTGCCCCGAGGACACCCGGAACGCCGGGGAGTCCACATCCACGGTGATCGTGTCCGCCGTGTAGGTCTGCAGCTTCAGGGCGTGCGCCCCGGCCTCGGCCGAGGCCCTGACGATGTCCAGAGCCCGGTCGAGGTCACCGTTGTGGTTGCCCGACATCTCCGCGACGATGAACGGCGGGTGCCCCTCCCCGACCGGGGTCGAGGCGAAACGGATGGTCTCCTGCATCAGATCAGCCCCCTGGAACGCAGCTGCTCGCCGAAGCGCTTTCGACGTTCGGCCCAGGCGTCCTCGAACATCGCCAGGACGTGTGTGTCGACCCATTCCCCGTCGCGGTACCAGTGATCGCGCAGGAGCCCCTCCTCCACGAAGCCGAACTTCTTGTGCATGGCCACGACAGCGGTGTTGAACGACAGCACCTCGCAGCACAGCTTGTGCAAGCCCAGCTCGCCGAAGGCGTGCTCGAGGACGAGGTACTCCACCGCGCTGCCCACGCCCCGACCCCGGGTCGACGGGTCGGCCAGGTAGAACGCCCAGGTGGCCCGCCGGTTCTCGTGGTCGTGCTGGGAGACGAACGCCGCACCCACCGGCTTGCCGTCCATGGCGATGATCCAACCCCTGCGCCCTTCCCGCCGCAAGAGCTGGGTGTACCAGGCGTCGTGGGTCTCCCGGGAGATCTCGGCGCGGTCGTACATGTACGGCCGCACCTCGTCGGAGCTGCGCCACTCGTACAGCAGCCAACGATGGGACTCCTCGCAGTCGATGAGCTCGATCATCACGTCTCACCCCGCGGTGGCAGCACCGTCGCCTCGCCGGACAGGACCGTCTCGCCCGTGACGTTGGTGCAGCGCGTGGCCAGGCGGACGCGGCCCTTCTCGCCGACCTCCACCACCTCCACCTGCGCGGTGATCGTGTCACCGATCCTGACCGGGGCGGAGAACTCCAGGGTCTGTCCGAGGTAGATCGTCCCTGGCCCGGGGAGACGAGTCCCCAGACACGCGGAGATGAGCCCCGCGGTCAGCATCCCGTGCGCGATGCGCTCGCCGAAGAGGGACTTCTCCGCGGCGACCGCGTCCAGGTGCACCGGATTGGTGTCCAGGCTCACCGCGGCGTACATGAGGATGTCGGCCTCGGTGATGGTCTTGCTGATCCGCGCTGTGTCACCAACGCTGATGCTCATCGGAGTCCTCTCCGGGTCGTTGTCGGAGCCACACGCTACGGCGCCGCCTCAGAGGCGGCTAGTCGCCCCACCCGAGCCTGGGCAGAGCCGGGGTCGACCAGGAGGTCACGCGCCGTCCCCGTCCGTCGGCTCGTTCGCCGAGCGCCGTCCCATCTCCTCCTCGAGCTGGCGCAGCCGCTCCTCGAACCGCGACGCCGCGCTGATCCGGGCCCGGATCCGCTCGTGCTCGCGGCGTACCTCCTCGACGAGGGACAGGGCCTCGTCGTAGTCGCCGGGAGCGGCCTCGGGACGAACGAGCCGCTCGCGCAGCGACTCCAGTCGCGCCTCGAGGGCGGCCATCTGCGGACCCATCCGGTTCATGTCCCGCTCCAGCGCGCCGATCCGACGATTTTGACGGTCGAGTCGCTGCGTGGTCGCGTCGGGGACGTCCGCGGGCGGAGCGGGTCGTCTCCGCCCAAGGAGCGACCGGCCACGCGCACGCGCATTCTGCAGGTATGTCATCTTGTCTCCTCGAGAGCGTGCTGAGGGCGTCATCGCAGGAACCGTGCCCGCCCCGACTCGATCCACGAGCGCATCAGTCGTGACTCGTTGTCGATCCGGTGCTCGGGGCCGACCGGGCAGGAGTCTCCCCACTGATGGTGCCAACGCGTCTGGGTCGGGTCATCGAGGAACGAGAACCCCGTCAGCACGATGTCACACTCGGGGAAGAGCACGATCGCGAGGTACGCCGCGGTCATGCCCGTCGTGGGGGCCAGCCGCTCCTCGCGCCACGGGATGTCGAGCTCCTCGCTCAGGGGGATGGCGGCCGACCCGTTGGGCACGGCGACGAGGCCGAGGTCCTGGGGCCAGGAGGCGGGCCACATCTCGGCGATGCCGTGCATGCGCATCGGCTCGACCATGAGGTAGAGACGCTCACGGTAGCGGTCGAAGAGGAACTCCGTGGCGCGGGTGATCCGGTTCCACACCACCACGTCGACCCGGCCGCCCTGACAGCGCGGCTCCCCCGGCCGGTCCATCACGAAGCTGTTGACCCGGATCACCAGGTCGGCGGTGTCGATCTCATCGGCGCGAGCCTCGTCGGGCGGGAGCGGGGCATTGCCCACAACCGCGACCTTGCGCACCGGCCGGTTCCGCGCGTAGGCGAGCATCAGGTCGCGCAGGACCGCGGAGTCCTGGGCCGCGGGCTCGACCGGCGCAGCGGCGGTCACCCCTCGCGCCGCCGGGGGCCCGTCCCCGCTCACCGCAGACTCCCTGGCCGGCCGACGTGGACGAAGCAGCGCCTGGCTGACGTACCCATGCGTCTCCCTTCGCTCCTGCTGTCCGCTCTGCTTCCGCCGCTCCGGTCAGCTCACGGACGCGACTGCCGACGAGGGTACGTGACGCCGGCCGGAACGGGACTCGGACCCGCCGCTCGGTGCCGACCCGCCGCATCCTGCCGGCTTCAGGGGCAGGGCGGGACGGGTCGGCGGGCTGATTCGGGTCAGGATGCGTGGGGTCAGACGAGGCCCTTCTGGGTCAGGTAGTCCGAGGCGACGTCCTCGGGGAGCATGCGCTCGGAGTCGACCTTGGCGTTGAGCGTCATCAGGTCCTCGGTGGTGAGCGTGTCCGACAGCTTGTTCAGCGCGTCGGCCACGTCGGGGTGGGCGTCGAGGAACTCGGTGTTCACGACCGGGACGAGGTTCTCGGCGTTCTGCCAGTCCTTGTCGTCCTCGAGCACCACGAGCCCGAGGTTCTGCAGCGAGCCGTCGCTCGTGCCCACCTGGCCGACCTCGACCTCGCCGCTGGTGACCGCGTCCTTCGTCTGGGTGCTGCCGAACCCGAGCGGCTCGAACGTGCTGATCTCGACGCCGTACACCGACTCGAGACCCAGCTTGCAGTCGTCGCGGTCCGGGCAGTCCGGGGCCGCCGCGAGCGCGACGGGCTTGTCGTAGTTCCCCAGGTCGCTCAGCGTGGTCACGCCGTTGGTCTCCGAGAACTCGGTCGTGACCGCGAACGCGTTGGCGTCCTCGGCCTCCGCCGGCTGGAGCGGAGTCACGCCGGCCTGCGAGCCGAGCTCCTCCAGGGTCGCCAGGGTCTCGTCCACGTCGGGGGACGCCACCGGCTTCGCGTCGGGGCCGTTGATGTCCTTGTTGAGGTACTCGGTCATCGAGGAGACGTACTCCGGCGCCACGTCGACCCCGCCGCTGCCGAGCTCGCCGGCGTAGAGGGTGCGGTCGCCGAGGCCCTTCAGCGTCGGCGCGTACCCGGCGTCCTCGAGCAGCGCGGCGTACATCTCCGCCATGATCTGCATCTCGGTGTAGTCCTGGTAGGCGATGACGACCTCGTCGCCGGAGCCGCCCGCGCCCGAGCCGCTGCCGGAGTCGAGCGCGTCCTCGCCGCCGTTGCCGCAGGCGGCGAGGAGGAGCAGGGGCGTCGCTGCCACGGCGGCGAGCGCCCGTCGTACCGAGGTGCTGCTGGGTCGCCTGAGGATGCTCATGCGCTCCGCCTTCTGTGTCCCGCGGTCATCACCGCGCGTGTCCGGTGGGCGCCGTCCGACACCCGCTCGGATCAGCGTACCGACCCGGCTCGAGAAGCAGGAGTACGGCGGGCGCGGGCCACCGGGTCCAGCAGCCGCTGGGCGAGCACCATCAGGCCCTCGAGGAGCAGCGCGAAGACCGCGACCACGAGCGCCCCGGAGACCACCTCGGGAAGGTCCTGGCGGCGGAAGCCCAGCGTGATGATCCGGCCAAGGCCCGGCCCGGCCACCAGGGCGGCGATCGTCGCGGTCGCCCACACCTGGACCACGGCGAGCCGGACGCCGGCCAGGATCAGCGGCAGCGCGAGCGGCAGCTCGACCCGCCGCAGCAGCTGCCCGCCCCGCATGCCCATGCCCCGCGCCGCCTCGACGGTGTCCCGGTCGACCTCCCGCATGCCCACGTAGGCGTTGGTGATGATCGGCGGCAGCGCGAAGAGCACCAGCGACAGCAGCGTCGCGAGGCCGGCCCGGCCGTAGGGGCCGAGGTCGCCGGCGCCGACCGGGCCGATGGAGAGCAGCAGCAGCACCGCGAAGGTGGGCACCGCCCGCCCGACGTTGGAGATGTTGACCGCGAGGAGGCCGCCCCGGCCGACGTGGCCCAGCCACAGCGCGAGCGGCAGCCCGAGCAGGACCGCGAGCACGGTCGCGGTCGCGGTGAGGAGCAGGTGCTCGCTGAGCCGGTTCCAGACTCCTTCCTCGCCCTGCCAGTGGGCGGGGTCCTGGAACCAGGCGACGACGCCCTGGAACACGTCGAGCACGGCTAGGCCCCCCTCGTCCTGGCCCACGGGGTCAGCACCCGCTGCGTGCCCACCAGCAGCAGGTCGAAGGCCAGGGCGAGCGCCACGCACAGCACGCTGGCGGTGAGCACCTGCGGCTTGAACTGGGTGTTCACCGCCTCGAAGAGCAGGTTGCCCAGGCCGCCGTAGTCGATGATCGCGCCCACGGTGGTCAGCGCGACGGTCGACACCGTGGCCACCCGGAGCCCCGCCATGATCGAGGGGACCGCGAGCGGCAGCTCGACCGAGAGCAGCAGCCGGGTGCCGCCGTACCCCATCCCGCGCGCGGCCTCGACGACGTCGGCGGGCACGGCCTTGAGCCCCTCGAGGATGTTGCGGACCAGGATGGTCAGCGAGTACAGCACCAGCCCGGTGACCACCGTGGTCGCGGTCAGGCCGGTGAACGGCAGCAGCAGGGCGAACAGGGCGAGCGACGGGACCGTGTAGAGCGCCGTGGTCGTGCCGACCACGGCCCACTCCACCCGGGCGTGCCGACGCGCCAGCAGCGCGAGCGGGAACGCCACCGCGAGCCCGAGCAGCACCGACACCACGGTCAGCCACACGTGCTGCACCAGCGCCTCGGTCAGCTGCTCGGCGCGGCTGGTGAGGAACTCCCCGCAGACCCACTCGTTGCGGACCATGCAGTTAGGCTCGGCGGCAGCCGGCACCACGGCAGTGCTCGGGGAGGGAAGGGCCACACATGGAACCTAGCGAACAGCCGATGATCAGGCTCGCAGGCGTGGGCAAGACCTACCCCGACGGCACCGTCGCGGTGCACGAGCTCGACCTCGACGTGCCGCGCGGCTCGCTGGTCTGCCTGGTCGGCCCGTCCGGCTGCGGCAAGTCCACGACGCTGAAGATGGTGAACCGGCTGATCGAGCCGACCAGCGGCACGATCACCCTCGACGGCGAGGACATCACCCACGTCGACCCGGTCGCGCTGCGCCGGCGGATGGGCTACGTCATCCAGCAGGTCGGCCTCTTCCCCCACCAGACCGTCCGCACCAACGTCGCCACGGTCCCGTCGCTGCTCGGCTGGGACCGGAGGAAGGCGATGGCCCGGGCCGACGAACTGATGGACCTCGTCGGCCTCGACCCGGCCCAGCACGGCGGCCGCTACCCCCACCAGCTCTCGGGCGGCCAACGCCAGCGCGTCGGGGTGGCCCGCGCCCTCGCCGCCGACCCGCCGGTGCTGCTCATGGACGAGCCGTTCGGCGCGGTCGACCCGGTGGTCCGGGGTCGGCTGCAGGAGGAGTTCCTGCGGCTGCAGCGGGACCTGCAGAAGACGGTGCTGCTGGTGACCCACGACATCGACGAGGCGGTCCGGATGGGCGACCGGGTCGCGGTCTTCGCCGCGGGCGGCCGGCTCGCCCAGTACGACGTGCCCGCGCAGATCCTGGGCAAGCCCGCCGACGACTTCGTGGCGGAGTTCGTCGGCAGCGCCCGGGGGCTGCGCCGCCTCTCGGTCACCCCGATCGACCGCGGCGACCTGGAGGCGCCCGACGGTCACCAGGTGCGCACGTCGGTGGACGTCTCCGCGTCGCTGGAGGACGCGCTGGCCACGATGATGCGGTACGACGAGGGCGTGGTCGGCGTGACCGAGGACGGGCGGACGGTCGGCGTGCTCACCCCGAACGGGGTGCACCGGGCCCTGCGCCGCTCGGTCCAGCAGGCCTGACCGGCCCTGCGCCGCTCAGTCGGCGACGGGTACGTCGCGGTGCCACGACTGGGTGACGTAGCTCGTCTTCCAGCCCATCGACTCGTAGAGCGCGTCCGCGCCCGTCGGGGAGTCCGCGTCGACCTCGAGGCCCACGCGGTCCCGGCCGCGTGAGGCGGCGTCGGCGATGATCGTGCCGAGCAGCGCCTTCGCGACGCCCCGGCCGCGCGCGGACTGGAGCACGCCGAGGTACTCCACGTAGCTGCCGTCGGGCTGCCCGTCCTCACCCTCGCGGACCGCGCCCACGAGCGTGCCGGCGGGCTCGGGCTCCTTGCCCTCGTCGACGAGCTCGGCGATCCACCAGTGGTCCCACCGGTGGCCGGGGTCCTCGCGGAGCCGGAAGACGAACTCGTCGAAGGTCTCCTCGTGGGAGTTGAAGTGGTCGGCGAACGACGTCTCGAGGATGTCGTGGACGGTGCGCAGGTCGTCCTCGTCCGGCATCCCGCCGCCCTCGCGCTTCACCGGCCGGATCACCACGCCCGCGTCGGGCTCGGGGTCGAGGTCGGCCTCCTCCGGTGTCACGGGGCGGCTCATCTGCCACCAGCGGCGTACCTGGGTGTAGCCGGCGCGGGAGAGCCAGCGGTGCTGCCGGTCGTCGTCGGCGAAGGCGCCGCTGTCGATCTGCTGCACGTCCAGGCCCCGCTCGGAGCCCACCCGGGTCGCGGCCTCGTCGGCCCACTCGAAGAGCACCTCGGCCACCCGGTCGGCCAGGCTGTCGTCGAGCCGGTGGTCGACGATCACGATGAGCAGCATGCGGCCGGCGGCGCGGTCGTGGGCGCTGGCCCAGCCGCGGATGACGCCGTCGCCGTCGCGGAGCACGATGTTCTCGCGCACCATCGAGCCGGTCGCGGAGACCTCCACGAGGACGTCGTCCTCGCCGGATCCCGCCCAGCCGCGCCCGTGCTTCTCGTGCCGGCGGAGCAGCGCCGCGAGCTCGGCCGCATCGGCCTCGTCGGGGGTTCCCACGCTCCATCCGCCGGGGAGGTCGGAGAGGTAGGAGGGGTCGTCGAATCGGTCGGTGCTCGAAGAGGTCACCCGTCGATTGTCCCGCATCGCGGGACGTTCGTCGCCCTCGGGTCCGCGGGCCCGGACGGATCCGTCCGGTCAGCGGGGGTGGTCAGCGGGTCAGGCGTGCTTGCGGTCGTCCGCGGCTGCGCCGGCCCCGGCGTTCGCCTTGTCCTCCCAGGCGAGCAGGTCGACGACGGTGCTGGCGTCCATGACGCCGTCCCAGCCCTCCCAGCTCGCGAGCTCGTCGGCCTCCTCGGCCTTGCGGATCTCGAGCTGCTCCTGGAGCGAGGCGACGAGCTCCATCGCGTCGTTGGCACGGCGGGCCTCCCGCTTCACGCGGGTCTCCGCCTCCATGGCGCGCTTCTCGGCGAGCACGATGGTGCCCTCGAGCTCCTTGATGGAACGGTCGCGGATGGCCAGCCGGTCGGTCATCGCGGTGGTGAACTCGGCGTGCTCGGCGGCGCGCTCGGAGAACATGCTCCGGTAGGCCTGCGCCTGCGAGGCGCGGTCGGTCGCCGCCTCACGACGGCTCTGCAGCAGCTCGTTGTAGATGATGCGCGAGGCGGCGAAGCCGCACACCAGCGCGAAGACGGAGGAGACGCTGAGCCAGGCCGGGGACTGCGTCGGCAGCGCGAGCACCACGGCCGCGGTGGCCACGGAGAGCAGGGTGACGGCGACGGTGACGCGGACGCTGCGCTGACGGCGGCGATTCGGGGAAGAGATGGCCATAGGAGCAGCCTAGGTCTCGGAGTCGTCGCGGTGGACGCGACACGCTCGCTCCAGGAGCAGCGATCCTGCGACGATCAGCACACCCGCGACACCGGCCAGTCCCGCCTGGACCATCCGCTGCGGGCCGAGCGCCGCGGCGGTCACCCCCCACCAGCTCAGCGCGTACCCGAAGTAGCCCCCGGCGACGATCGCCCCGGTCAGCGCGCACGCCTTGGCGAGCACCAGCCGGTTCACCGCCCGGTGCGGCTCGATCCGCTCGTGGCGCCGGTGCAGAGCCCGGTACGTCGACCAGGCAACCGCGCCGATGATCACGGCCACGAACGCCAGCGCCAGGACCGGCAGCCAGCCCACGGTCGGGGCCGCCCCGTTGACCCGGACCGCCACCGGACGCAGCAGCCAGCCGAGCACCAGGCCGGTCAGGCCGAACCCGACGAGGGTCCCGACCCGCGTCGTGCCGACGTGGCCGGAGGGGCGCTCGTCGTCGTACCGCTCGTCGTCCTCCCGGTCGCGCGGGTCCGGGTCGCGGCTCACTGCAGGTCGAGCGAGAGGTCCTCGCGCACGGTGACACCCTCGCGCCCGGTCTGCTCGAGCAGCTTGGCGACGGGTCCGTGGTCGGGGATGTCGGCATCGGGCTCGATGTCGTGCCACGGGGCGAGGACGAACGCGCGCTCGTGCGCCTTCGGGTGCGGCAGCACCAGGTCCTCGTCGTTCGCGCGGCGGTCGCCGACCACGATCAGGTCGACGTCGAGGGTGCGCGGGGCGCCGGGCTCGCTGCGCTCACGGCCGAAGGCGTCCTCGATGGCGAGCGCGCGGTCCAGCAGGGTGCGCGCGGACAGCGTGGTGTCGATGAGCACGACGGCGTTGAGGAAGTCGCGCGAGTCGTCGGGGGCGTCCACCGGCCGGGTCTCGTAGACCGGGGAGACCGCGGTGACCCAGACCTCGGGGGTGTCGGCGAGGGAGTTGACGGCGCCCTGGAGGTTGGCCAGCCGGTCGCCCAGGTTGGAGCCGACAGCCAGCACCGAGCGGCGGATGGGGTGCATCTCGCCGGTCAGCGTGTCGGTGTCCACGATGTGGGGGTTCGGGGTCTCAGTCACGATCGGCTCCGAAGAATCGTCAGGGTGACGTCCGAGAACGTCGCCTCGATAGGGGCGTCCGGCTTGTGCACGGTCACTTCCGTCCATTGCACACGGCTGTCGGTGAGACACAGGTCAGCAATACGCTGCGCCAGCGTCTCGATCAGGTCAACAGGGTCGGTCTCCACGGCGTTCTTCACCGCCGCCACGAGGCTTCCGTAGTCGACGGTGTCCTGCAAGTCGTCGGTGCGCGCGGCCGGACGGGTGTCCAGCCCGAGCACCAGGTCCACCAGGAAGACCTGCCCGTCGCGGCGCTCGAAGTCGAGGACACCGTGGTGTCCGTAGGCCTCGATCCCGCGCACCGCGAGCCGGTCCACGCCCTGCGGCGCATCGGCCTGCGAAGCCCGTGCAGCCGGGTCGTCAGTCCTCATGGTGCTCTCCCGACACTACCGGGGACGCGTGATGGATCCACAACCGCCAGCCGTCGGCTGTGCGAACGAACACATTGGTGGCCACCGCCTTCGCGCCGGTGAACGCCCCCTCCTCGACCGAGTCGTCGGCGGTCAGCACGTTCTCGGTGCAGGTCACCGACGCGACGTCCCCGAGCACGCTGGTCTCGACGTCGGTGAGGAAGAACTGGATGTAGGGGGTGTTCGCCATGATCAGCGCCCACGAGCGGTTGATCGCGGACGTGCCGCGCACCGGCAGCGCCCCCGGGTGCACGCACAGCGTCTCGCCGTCGTCGACCCACAGGTCCCGCATCGCGTCCAGGTCGGCGGCCTCGAAGGCGCGGTAGAACTCCTCGTTGACCGCGACGACCGCGGCCCTGTCAGCCTGGCTGCTCATCGCGCCTCCTGGCCCTGGGCCCACCGCTGCGCCACCCGGACGGCGTCCGCGGTCGCCCGCACCGAGTGCACCCGGATGCACCACGCTCCGGCTGCGGCGGCCAGCGCCGAGGTCGCGGTGGTGCCGTCGTCCCGCTCGAGGGGCGGGCGCAGCGTGCCGTCGTCGGCGGCGAGCAGGGCACCGAGGAAGCGCTTGCGGCTCGTGGCGACGAGCAGGGGGTGCCCCAGGCCGTGGAACCGCTCGGTCGCGGCCAGCACGTCCCAGTTCTGCTCGGCGGTCTTGGAGAACCCGATGCCCGGGTCCAGGGCGATCCGCTCCGGCGCGATCCCGGCCGCGACGGCCCGGTCCCGCTGCTCGACGAGCTCGCGCATCACGTCGTCCACCACGTCGACGTACTCGGTGCGCTGCTGCATGGTGACCGAGTGCGCGCGCCAGTGCATGAGGATGTACGGCGCCCCCGCCGCGGCCACCACCCCGAACATCGCGTCGTCCGCGCGGCCGCCCGAGACGTCGTTGATCACGGCCGCACCCTGGCGCAGCGCGGCCTCGGCCACCTCGGCACGCATCGTGTCGACCGACACCCGGGTGCCGTCGGCCGCGAGCCTCGAGACCAGCGGCAGGACCCGGTCGATCTCCTCCTGGACACGCGGTCGGGTCGCGCCGGGACGGGTGGACTCGCCCCCCACGTCGATGATGTCGGCGCCGTCCGCGACGAGCCGCCGCGCGTGGGCCAGGGCCGCGTCGGGGTCGACCCAGCGGCCCCCGTCGGAGAACGAGTCGGGGGTCACGTTGACCACGCCCATCACCAGGCTGCGGCCGAGCCGGGGCAGGCCGGCGACGTGGCGGGGCGGTCCGGCGAACATGTCCCCGACCCTATATCCGCGCCGTGTGCGCGCCGTGCGCCGCCCGGATGCGCCCGCTCGGGCGGGGTCCGGGCGGCGCAGTCGGAGCGAGGTGGGGTCAGCGGGTGCCGTGCATGATGAGGCTCATCGCCTCGGACCGGGTGGCGGCGTTGTGCATCACGCCGCGGACCGCGGAGGTGACCGTCTTCGAGCCGGGCTTGCGGACGCCCCGCATGGTCATGCAGAGGTGCTCGGCCTCGATCACCACGATGGCGCCACGCGCCTCGAGGATCTTCATCATGGAGTCGGCGATCTGGGTGGTCAGCCGCTCCTGGACCTGGGGCCGGCGGGCGTAGACGTCGACCAGCCTGGCCAGCTTGGACAGGCCGGTGATCCGGCCGTTGTCCGCCGGGATGTACCCGATGTGCGCGACCCCGGTGAACGGGACGAGGTGGTGCTCGCACATCGACCACAGCTCGATGTCCTTGACCAGGATCATCTCGTCGTGGCCCATGTCGAAGGTGGTGGTGAGCACCTCCTCCGGGTTCGTCCGCATCCCGACGAGCAGCTCCTGGTAGGCCCGGGCCACCCGCGCCGGGGTCTCCCGCAGCCCCTCGCGCTCGGGGTCCTCGCCGACCGCGATCAGCAGCTCGCGCACCGCAGCCTCGGCCCGCGGGAGGTCGAAGGGCGGGATGTCCTCGCGCGGCTCCTGGCTGATCCGGTCGACCGTCATGAGTTCACGGTGGGGTCGCCGTGCACGTCACCACCGCTGCCGGGCGGGGTGAGGATCACGGCGCCCTGGGTCTCCTCCGGGCCGGAGCCGTTGGCGGCGGACTTGGGCACCTCGACCGGCGGGATCCGCGACGGCTCCCGGGTCGGGGACCCGGTCCACGCGGGACGTACCGGACGGCGGCGCAGCGGCTCGAAGATCGCGGCGACCTCGGCCTTGTCGAGGGTCTCCTGCTCCATCAGCGCGAGCACCAGCGAGTCGAGGACGTCGCGGTTCTCCTCGAGGATGTCGAAGGCCTCCTGGTGGGCGGTGGCGAGGAGCCGCTTGGTCTCCTCGTCGACCACGGCGGCGACGTCCTCGGAGTAGTTGCGGGTGTGCCCCATGTCGCGGCCGAGGAACGGCTCGCCCTGGGTCTCCCCCAGCTTGATCGCGCCGAGGCGCTCGGTCATGCCGTACTGGGTGACCATCGCCCGGGCCAGCGACGTGGCCTTGTCGATGTCGTTGCCGGCGCCGGTGGTCGGGTCGTGGAAGACCATCTCCTCGGCCGCGCGGCCGCCGAGCATGTAGGCGAGCTTGTCGAGCATCTCCGAGCGGGTCTGGGAGTACTTGTCCTCGTCGGGCAGCACCATCGTGTAGCCGAGGGCGCGGCCGCGCGGGAGGATCGTGACCTTGTGCACCGGGTCGGTGCCGGGGAGCGCGGCGGCGACCAGGGCGTGGCCGCCCTCGTGGTACGCCGTGATCAGCTTCTCCTTCTCGCTCATCAGCCGGGTCCGCTTCTGCGGGCCGGCGATGACCCGGTCGATCGCCTCGTCGAGGGCCTCGTCGTCGATGAGCTTGCTGTTCTGACGCGCGGTGAGCAGCGCGGCCTCGTTGAGCACGTTGGCCAGGTCGGCGCCGGTGAAGCCCGGCGTACGACGGGCGACCGACAGGAGGTCGACGTCCTCGGCCATCGGCTTGCCGCGGGAGTGGACCTTGAGGATCATGTGCCGCCCCGCGAGGTCGGGCGCCTCGACGCCGATCTGGCGGTCGAACCGGCCCGGACGCAGCAGCGCGGGGTCGAGGATGTCGGGACGGTTGGTCGCGGCGATCAGGATGACCCCGCCGCGGACGTCGAAGCCGTCCATCTCCACGAGCAGCTGGTTCAGCGTCTGCTCGCGCTCGTCGTGGCCGCCGCCCATGCCGGCGCCGCGGTGCCGGCCCACGGCGTCGATCTCGTCGATGAAGACGATCGCGGGGGCGTTCTCCTTGGCCTGCTCGAACAGGTCGCGGACGCGGGAGGCGCCGACACCGACGAACATCTCGACGAAGTCGGAGCCGGAGATCGAGTAGAACGGGACCCCGGCCTCGCCGGCGACGGCGCGGGCGAGCAGGGTCTTACCGGTGCCGGGCGGGCCGTAGAGCAGGACGCCCTTGGGGATCTTCGCGCCGACGGCCTGGAACTTGGCCGGCTCCTGGAGGAACTCCTTGATCTCGCCGAGCTCCTCGATGGCCTCCTGGCACCCGGCCACGTCGGAGAACGTGGTCTTCGGCATGTCCTTGCTGATCAGCTTCGCCTTGGACTTGGCGAACTGCATGACGCGGCCGCCGCCGCCCTGGACCTGGTTCATCAGGAACAGGAACAGCAGGATGATCAGGACGAACGGGAGGAGCGTGGCCAGGATCGAGCCGAGCAGGCTCGGCCGCGGGACCTCGACGTTGAACTTCTCGATGGTGCCGGCGTCGACCTGGTCCTGGACCTTGTTGACCAGGCTGACCTGCTGCCCGGCGACCCAGGAGGAGGTGAGCTTGGTGCCGTCGTCCAGGGTGGCCTGGATCTCCTGGTCCCCGTCGACGAACAGGATGCTCTCGACCGAGCCGTCCTCGATGTGGCCGACCATGGTGGACGTGTCGACCTCTTCGTCGCCACCGTTGGGGGCGAGGTACTGCAGGGCGACGAGCACGCCGACCACCGCGACGACGATCCACAACCAGGGACCTCGGAAAATGCGCTTCACGTCCATGTGCCGGGGTCTACGCCCCGCCCTCCTGCCAAGTCACTACTACTTCGAGACTTCCGACGGTACACGTCGAAGCCAACGGACCCGGCAGGCTCGTTGCGTGCTCACCGGCTCCGTCTCGGACCATTGTTCCGCGAAATCGGCGAGGTGAATCCCAACCGGCCGAAAATCAGGAGTACACGTGCGGCGCGAGGGTGCCGATGGAGCGCAGGTTGCGGTACTTCTCGTTGAAGTCGAGGCCGTAGCCGACGACGAACTCGTTGGGGATGTCGTACCCGACGTACTTCACGTCCACGCTCATCTGCTGCGCCTCCGGCTTGCGGAGCAGGGTGCAGATCTCGACCGAGGCGGGGCCGCGGGAGGCGAGGTTGGAGACCAGCCAGGACAGGGTGAGCCCGGTGTCGATGATGTCCTCGACGACCACCACGTGCCGGCCGTTGATGTCGGTGTCGAGGTCCTTGAGGATCCGCACCACGCCGGAGGACTTGGTGCCGGAGCCGTAGGAGGAGATGGCCATCCAGTCCATCTCGACGTGCCGGCCGAAGTGCCGCGCGAGGTCGGCCATCACCATGACCGCGCCCTTGAGGACGCCGACGAGCAGGATCTCCTTGCCCTCGTAGTCCCGCTCGATCGCGGCGGCCAGCTCCGCGAGGCGGTTCTGGATCTGCTCCTCGGTGTAGAGGACGTTGACCAGGTCGCCTTCTACGTGCTTCTCGTCCATGGACGTCAGCCTGCCACAGGCCCTGGGCAGAACAGCAGTCTGCCCCCGGCGCGACGTGCGTGCCGGGGGCCGGGCAGGTCCACGCCCGCCTGCCCGCGCCAGTCGGTGAGCAGCGCGTCGACCGCCTCGACGTGCACGGCGAAGAGCTCGGTGGCTGGGCACCCTGCGGCCAGCGCGGCCCGGCGCAGCACCCGCCGGCGCACCGCCGCGGGCGCGGCGAGGAGTACGTCGACCCGCAGCCCGTCGCCGTCCGCGGCGGCGGCCCGCGCCTCCTCGGCGAGCGCGTCGAGGGCGTCGGCGTCGTCGCGGAGCAGCCGCGCGGTGCGGGCCAGCGCCTCGGCCACCCCGGGGCCGAGCTCCCGCTCCAGCACCGGCAGCACCTCGCGCCGCACCCGGACCCGGGCGAAGGCGGGGTCGTCGTTGTGCGGGTCCTCCCAGGGCGCCAGGCCCTCGGCGCGACAGGCCGCGACGGTGTCCGCGCGGGACAGGCCGAGCAGCGGGCGGCGGTAGGGGCCGGACACCGGGGCCATCCCGGCGAGCGACCGGGCCCCGGACCCGCGGGCGAGCCCGAGCAGCACGGTCTCCGCCTGGTCGTCACGGGTGTGCCCCAGGAGTACGGCGTCCGCGCCGACGTCCTCCGCGACCCGCCCGAGCGCGGCGTAGCGGGCGGCCCGTGCCGCGGCCTCCGGCCCGCCCGCCGTACCCACCTCGACCCGGACCGCGCGGGCCTCCGCCGCTCCGAGCGACCGCATCCGCTCCACCAGGTCCCGGGCGCGCTCGGCGGAGCCGTCCTGGAGGCCGTGGTCCACGGTCAGCGCGGTCACCCGGTGTCCGGGGCGGCGGCTCTCGAACACGGTCGCCGCGAGCAGGGCCAGGGAGTCGGCGCCGCCGGAGCAGGCGACGAGCAGGCGGGCGCCGGGGTCGAGGTCGGCGAGGCTGCGGCGCACGGCCAGCCGGACGGCGGCGACCGCCGGGGACGGGCCCATGTGCGGCGGGAGGTCAGCCGTGGACGCGGCGGACCCAGGCGGCCGGGTCGCCGATCTCGGCCTTGGACGGGAGGTTGGCGGGCTCGACCCACACCTTGTTGAAGCCCTCCATGCCGACCTGGTCCATCACGCCGCGCACGAACGCGGCACCGTTGCGGTACTGCGCCATCTTCGCGTCGAGGCCGAGCAACCGGCGGAGCACCTTGTCGAGGGTGCCGGCGCCCTTGCGGCGCTCGTTGAACCGGGCCCGGATCTGGGCGACCGAGGGGATCACGCCGGGCCCCACCCCGTCCATCACCACGTCGGCGTGCCCCTCGAGCAGGGACATGACACCGGTGATCCGGTCCACGACCTCCTTCTGCTCCGGGGTCTGGACCAGGTCGAGCAGGCTGACGTCGTCGTTGCCGCGGACCAGGTCACCGAGACGCTTGACGCCCTCGCCGAGCATGCCCGCGAGCTTGGCCGGGTCGACCTCGACGGAGTCGACGAGGTTCGCGATCTCGCCGTGGATGTGGTCGCGCATCCACGGCACGGCGGTGAACTGGACCCGGTGGGTCTCCTCGTGGAGGCACACCCAGAGCCGGAAGTCGGTCGGGTCCACGTCGAGCTCGTTCTCGACGTGGACGACGTTCGGGGCGACCAGCAGCATCCGCCCGGCCGTCTCGGACCCGACGGGGGCGTGGAACGGGTCGAACTGGCCGAGCACCTTCGAGGACATGAAGCCGAGCAGCGCGCCGAGCTCGAGACCGGTCACGCGGGAGCCGACCGCCTCGGCCAGCGGCGAGGGGGCGCCCTTGCGCTCCTGCAGCTTCTCCACCAGCGGCGAGATGATCGTGGCGAAGCCGTCGACGTTCGCCTGGATCCAGCCGGGCCGGTCGACGATCAGGACGGGCGCGCTGCGCTCCTCCGCGACGAGGCCGGTGTAGTCGCGTACCAACGACGTCGAGCGGTGTGCGCCGGCACGCAGCTCGGCGACGACGGCCTCCGCCTCGCCCCGGCTGATCATCGGGCCGGGTCCGGACATCTTGGACGCAGCGGTGACCGCGAGGTCCCAGTCGATCATCGTGGAGCGGTTGCCAGCCATGGCTCGACCCTACGCCGTGCGCTCAACACCCGAGGGCGGTCAGGCTCCGCAGGAGCAGCCCGCGAGGGCGGCGGCGATCTCGTCGATCGTGGCCCGGGCGTCCAGCGTGTTCTCCACCTTGACCCGGTCGGCGACCACCGCGAAGGACAGCACGGTGCCGTCGAGGTCGGTCGTGGTCCCGGCCAGCCCGTGCACGCCGGTCAGCGTGCC
This sequence comes from Nocardioides jiangsuensis, assembly GCF_019679455.1. Taxonomy (GTDB): domain Bacteria; phylum Actinomycetota; class Actinomycetes; order Propionibacteriales; family Nocardioidaceae; genus Nocardioides_C; species Nocardioides_C jiangsuensis. The sequence continues at coordinate 1,388,248 of NZ_JAIEZQ010000001.1, read as the reverse complement.
GGTCTTCGCCCGGACCCGGCCCAGGCCGGCGTCGTCGCCGGTGGCGAACCGGTAGGTCAGCGAGCCGGTGAAGCCCGCAACGGGGAGGTCGACCGCGACCGGGCGCAGCTCGGGGTGGTCCTCGTCCGCGGCCGCGCCGACCACCGCGAGGAGCGTCTCCGCCGCGACCCGGTCGTCGCGTGAGAGCCCGCTGCCGTCCAGGATCCGCTGACCGGCGGTGTCGATCCCGAGGTCGGCGAGGACGTCGCGTACGGCGGCGCTCCCCCCGACGAACGACCCGGGCCGGTCCGTGGCGAGCGCGACGTGCCGGAACAGCACCTCGGCGCCCTCGTTGTCGCTCATCTCGAGCACCCACTGCACGACCTGCTCGAGCGGCGCGCTCTCCACCTCCGCGAGCACGTCGGGCTCGGCGTCCGCCGCGGTCGGGCGGGGCCGGCCCACGACCGCGATCCCCTGCTTGGCGAGTGCCTGCGCGAACACCTGGGCCGCGCCGAGGGCGGGGTCGGCCGACCGGTCCACCATCCCCGGCCGCTCCCGGCCCTCGTCGACCCAGAGCGCCGAGATCGGCGAGACCACGTCGTCGGGCAGGTACGACGCGGGCCACTGCGGGCTGACCGCGGGGCCGGTGAACAGCGACGCGTCGTAGCCGAGGGAGACGCGGGTGCGGCCGAGCCCGTCAAGGGAGCGGGCGGTCTTCTTCGCCAGGGTGAGCAGGTCGGCCCGGGCCGGGTAGGTGTCGTCGCCGCTCGGGGTGCGCGCGAGCAGCGGGTCCCCTCCCCCGACGAGCACGACCTGACGTGGCGTGGCGCCGGCCACCACCGTCGTGCTGAACGTGTGTCCCTGGCCGAGGGCGGCGAGCGCCGCGGCGGAGGTGAGCAGCTTCATCGTCGACGCCGGCGTGACCACCGTCGGCCCCGACCGGAACACCGGGGACCCGTCGGAGAGCTGGTCCACCGCCACCGCGACGCGGGGGCCGAGCTTCTTGTCCCGCAGCAGCCCGGCCAGCGCGCGGCGCACCTTCGCGGGGTCCGCGGCGGTGCTCGCGTCGCCGGGCACGGCCACCGGCTCCGCGACGGTCGCCGCGGGCAGCCTCAGACCCGGTGGCGGCGCCACCGCGGCCGGCTCGGTGACCGGCGAGGGGTAGTCCCAGCCGAGCCAGCGGTTGCCGAGGTCGAAGGTGTAGGAGACGCCGGCGAGGACCAGGACGAGGACGACCAGCGCGACGGTGGCCCGGCGCAGCAGCCTTCCGGAACCGGTCCGGGCGGAGCGGTCGACCCGACGGCCGGAGTGGCGTACGTCACCTCTGGCCATGCCGAACGCCTCCCGACTGCGCATTTTCCTCCGTTGTGCGCGACACTAGGCCGCACTGATCTTGAGAACGCCGAGTGGAGGAAGTGGACGTGGAGTTCGACGTACTGGTTGAGATTCCGAAGGGCCAGCGCAACAAGTATGAGGTCGACCACGAGTCCGGTCGAATCCGGCTCGACCGGACACTGTTCACCTCCACGCAGTACCCGGCGGACTACGGTTTCATCGAGGACACCCTCGGTCTGGACGGCGACCCGCTCGACGCGCTGGTGCTGCTCCAGGAGCCGACCTTCCCCGGCTGCCTGATCAAGTGCCGCGCGATCGGCATGTTCCGGATGACCGACGAGGCCGGCGGCGACGACAAGGTCCTGTGCGTCCCCTCGCACGACCCGCGCCTCGAGCACCTGCGCGACATCAACCACGTCTCGAAGTTCGACCGGCTCGAGATCCAGCACTTCTTCGAGGTCTACAAGGACCTCGAGCCCGGCAAGTCCGTCGAGGGCGCGAACTGGGTCGGCCGCACCGAGGCCGAGGACGAGGTCCGCGCCTCCTTCCAGCGCGCCAAGGACGAGGCCAGCCACTGACCTGGAGCGCCTCCAGCACCGTCAGGACCTGAAACGCCCCCGCATCGAGGGAAAGCACCTCGATCGCTGCGGGGGCGTTTTCCTGTTCCGGCACCGGCCGCTCGCTAGTGGATGATCTCGGCGCGGAGCATCTCCGGCGGGACGTCGAAGGCGTCGACGAGGTCGCCGCAGATCGGGCGGACCCGCCGGCACAGCTCGTTGACCATCGCGGTGACGGCCTTGGACTTGGCGTTGGAGAGCCGGCCGTGCTCCATGAACCAGGCCCGGTCCCGCTCGATGGCCGAGAGCGCGTAGAGGTCGCAGAGCAGGTGCATCGCCTCGCGGTTCGGCCCGGTCTCCATCGCGCCCACCTTGTCCACGAAGGCCTCGAGCACCAGCCGCTCCACGTGCGCGTGCGCCGCGCCGATCACGTGGTCCTGGCAGGCGCTGAACACCGCGGCCGGGTCGCCGCCGGCGTCCATCCCCTTCTTCAGCCGCCGCGCGACCCCGGCGAGCATGTGCTCCTCGCGCCACCGCAGCAGGTTCAGGTGCGCGGAGGTGTCGAGCAGCCCCGCGTCCGGGTCGGTGTCCGGGTCGTTGGCGGGCACCACGTCGCGAAGCCGGTCGAGGATCTTGTGCACGCTCGTGCGCTCCATCACCGTCTCCACCGCGACCGAGGCGACGAACCGCACCATCCCGAACTGGTCGAGGTCGCCGAAGGCGTCGCGGTAGTCGGTGAGCAGGCCCTTCGCGACGAGCTGCAGCAGGATCGTGTTGTCGCCCTCGAAGGTGGTGAAGACGTCGGTGTCCGCGCGGAGCGCGTCGAACCGGTTCACCGACAGGTAGCCCGCGCCACCGCAGGCCTCGCGGCACTCCTGGATCGTCCGGGACGCGTGCCAGGTGCCGAGCGCCTTGGTGCCGGCAGCCCGGGACTCCAGCGCCCGGCGGTCGCGCTCCGAGGCGTCCTCGTGGGAGAACACCTCGTGCAGGTCGGCGGCCAACCGCTCCTGGGCGAAGTGCAGGGCGTAGGTGCGCGCGAGCAGCGGGAACAGCCGACGCCGGTGCATGCCGTAGTCGAGCAGGAGCTCCTCGTCTCCCGAGCCGGGCGTGCCGAACTGGCGCCGCCGGAGGCCGTACTTGACCGCCACCGCCAGCGCCACCTTGCTGGCGTTGATCGCCGCCCCACCCACGCACACCCGCCCCTGGACGAGCGTGCCGAGCATCGTGAAGAACCGGCGGTCGGGGTTCTCGATCTCCGACGTGTAGGCGCCGTCCGCGGTGACCTCGGCGTAGCGGTTGAGCAGCGCCTCCCGGGGCACCCGGACCCCGTCGAACCAGAGCCTGCCGTTGTCGACGCCGTTGAGCCCGATCTTCTGCCCGCAGTCCTCGATCCGGACCCCGGGCACGGGCTCCCCGGTCTCGTCGCGGATCGGTACGACGAAGGCGTGCACGCCCTGCGACTGCCCGTTGACGACGAGCTGGGCGAAGACCACGGCGGTCGAGGCGTGCATCGCGGCGTTGCCGATGTAGTCCTTGCGGGCGAGGTCGTCGGGGGTGCTGATCACGAACTCCGCCGTCGCCGCGTCGTACACCGCGGTGGTGCCGAGCGCCTGGACGTTGGAGCCGTGGCCGGTCTCGGTCATCGCGAAGCAGCCGAGCAGCTTCCCGCTCACGAGGTCGGCCAGGTAGGCGTCGTGGTGCGGCTTCGTGCCCAGCTGGAGGATCGCCCCGCCGAACAGGCCGAACTGCACCCCGACCTTCACCAGCACCGACAGGTCGCCGTAGGCGAGGGTCTCGAACGCCGCGATCGAGGCGCCGATGTCACCGCCTCCGCCGTACTCCTCGGGGAACCCCATGCCGGTCTGGCCGGTCCGCGCCATCATCACCACGACGTCGAGGACCCGCTGCCGGAAGTCCGCCCGGCTCATCTCCTCGGCGTCGCGCAGGATGTCGCCGTGCTGGGCGAGGTTCTTGCGGACGAGCTGACGGACCTCGGCGTACCTGCCGTCGAGCAGGGTCGCGAGGGCGGGGACGTCAACCGTGGGAGACACGTACTGAGAGGGCATGGGCCAAGAATCCCAGGCCGCCGCGCGGACGGGAAGTGACGCGACCTACACCCGGGCGAAGAAGTTCGGCGGGATCCAGTAGTAGAGGCTGTCGATCGACACCGGGCGGCCGGTCCGCGGGGCGTGCACGATCATGCCGTCGCCGATGTACATCGCCACGTGGTGGATCGAGCTCGGGTCGCTCGACGAGCCCCAGAACACGAGGTCCCCGGGGCGGAGGTCGCCCGACGAGATCGGGGTGCCGGCGTAGTACTGCGCGGCGGAGTAGTGCGGGAGGGAGACGCCCGCGGCGCCCCAGGCGCCCAGCATCAGCCCCGAGCAGTCCCAGGAGCTCGGACCGGCGGCGCCCCACACGTAGGGCTCACCGACCTGCGCCTTGGCGAACGCGATGGCCTCGCCCGCTCCGCCGCTGCCGCTGGGGGCCGGCGCGGGGGCCGGAGCAGGTGCCGGGGCCGGGGCGGGGGCGGGGGCCGGAGCGGGCCGGCTCGGCTTCTTCGGCCTGCTGGGCTTGTCGACCTTCGCGGGCTCGTCCCGCTCCGCCTGCTCGCGCTGCTCCTGACGAGCGTCCTGGCGCGCCTCCTGGCGGGCGTCCTGACGGGCCTGCGCGGCGGCCTCGGCGCGCAGCCGTGCATCTTCGCGCGCCTTGGCGGCCTCCTCGCGAGCCTGCTCGCGGGCGGCGGCCTCGGCCTCGGCGCGGGCCCGCTCGGCGGCGCGCTGGGCGGCGAGCTCCTCGAGCGCGGTCTGGCGCTGCTGAGCGAGCTCGACGGAGATGTTCTGGGCCGCCGCGAGCTCCCGGATGAGGAGGTCCTTCTCGGTGGCGATCTGCGCGGCCGCCGCCTGCGCGTCGTCCGCCGCCTGCGTGGCCCGGTCCCGGGCCACCTCGGCCTCGGCGGCGAGGCGGACCTGCTCGGCGCGCGCGTCCTTGGCGCGACTCTCGAAGACCTGGGCGAGGGCGTCGGCGGCGGAGAACCGGTCGTAGTCGGCCTGCAGGGAGTCGGAGGCTCCCTGGAAGGCGGCGAACTGGTCGAGCACGCCCTCCGGGCCGGAGGCGTCCATCATCGCGCCGAGCGCGGTGATCTCCGTGCCCTGCTGGTACGACGCCGCGACCAGGGCACCGATGGCGCCGCGCTGCTCTGCGACCGTCCGCCGGGCGGCGACCGCCTCGTCCTTGGCCTTCGCGACCTGGAGATTGGCCTCCTCGAGCCGCCACATCGCGCCGTTGTACTGCTCCGACGCCACCTCCGCGGCCACCGCGGCCTGCTCGAGGCGCTGGTTGGCGAGCAGGAGCGACGCCTGGATCGCGCCGACGTCCCGGGTCTTGTCGGCGACGCGCTGCTGCGCGGCCTCGACCTGCTCCTGGCTGGGGAACGCCCGGTCGCCCCTGTCGGCGGCGGCCGGCTGCACGACGGACACGGACACCGCTAGGGCCACGCCCGCGGTCACGGCGACGCGGAGCCGCACCCGCCGGCCTCGGCCGGTCTCGCTGCTCATCTGCGCACCTGCTCGGTGGAGTCGCACGTGTTCGTCCCTTTCGGTGTGTCCCGCGAGCCGCTTCCCCGGCGGTTCGCGGGCCGTTCCCAGCACGACCGGCCTTCCGGTCACCGGCTGCTGGCCCTCCCATAAGCCAGCTGCCGACCTGAGAGACGAGCCACCCGAGCAGCACCGTCGAGGGAACGTTAGTGCGCACCTGCCACAAAAGGAACAGTTTTCACATAAAAAACTTCTGCCCCACGGCGTGTCATCTTGACGAACTACATGGTTGTAACTTTAGCGGATGTCGTGAATGCCCGATTTATACCGTTACCGGCGACTCTTTGCTGCGCGATCGACCGGCTCCCGTCGTGCGTGGGTCGACCGACTGCGGACATGCCAAGGCCCCGTCCCTTCGGGAGGAGGGGACGGGGCCTCGGGGGTTTGGCACCGCCCCCTTGGGAGGAAGGGGCGGTGCCAAGCCGGGCTCAGCTTCCCGGGTCGACCGGGACAGCTGGTCTCTGCGCGGTCAGGCCTGGGGCATCTGGCCGCGACGACGGGTGGCGAGCAGCAGGCCACCGGCGACGACGAGCGTCAGTCCGCTGCCGGCCAGGAGGCCGAGGTCGGCAGGTGCGCCGGTCTGGGGCAGCACCACGGCGGCGGGCCGGCTGACCGTGTTGGCCACACCGAGGATCCGAGCGTCCCGAGGCTTGCGGGTCTCGCGCTCCTCCGCCACAGGGGCGCTGGGCTCCGGGCCGTCAACCACGACAGGGATCGAAGGCGTGAGGACCGGACCACCCTCGTCCGGAAGCTCAGTCACCGGGTCCACCGGGTCCACCGGGTCCACCGGGTCGGTCGGGTCGGTCGGGTCGGTCGGGTCGGTCGGGTCCGTCGGATCGGTCGGATCGGTCGGATCGGTCGGATCGGTCGGATCGGTCGGATCGGTCGGATCGGTCGGATCGGTCGGATCGGTCGGATCGGTCGGATCGGTCGGATCGGTCGGGTCGGTCGGGTCGGTCGGGTCGGTCGGGTCGGTCGGGTCGGTCGGGTCGGTCGGGTCGGTCGGGTCGGTCGGATCGGTCGGGTCCGTCGGGTCCGTCGGGTCCGTCGGGTCCGTCGGGTCCGTCGGGTCCGTCGGGTCCGTCGGGTCCGTCGGGTCGGTCGGGTCCCCTGCAGGGCAGATCCCGTCCGCGTTGGGTGCGACGTCGTCCTTGTGGCTCAGGTGTCCCGGCGCCTGGTCCGGCGGGATGAGCTCGAACTTCTTGCCGGCCTTGTGGCAGATGGCACCGTCCTGGGCACCGGCGCTCGCGCTGGCGTCACCCGCCCCGCCGGCTCCGGCGTTCGCGGAGTTGCCTGCCGCGTTGGCGACGCCGGCGAAGCCGAGCGTCAGGAAGGCGGCAAGAACGGCCGCGGATGCCTTGAACGCGTGCGAGCGCACGCCGATGTATGTAGACATGACGTCTAGATCTCCCCCCGGCCCCTCAGAGCCAGATAGTCGAACCGGCCCCCCAGCCGGTCGGGAACTTCCCCAAGCTCCCTTGAATTACCCCACAAGCAAGGTATCGCCCCAATGTCGGATTTGACGCGAAGAGGCGATATTTCGCAGATGATTTTGCTTTCACCGACCCCGCGGCCGCAGATGTTCCAGGGGGAGGTGCCGGCTACAGGGTCTCCCGCTCCACCGGTACGTCGGCGCTGGACGTGGTCGGGTGCGAGGAGCGGCCGTGGCGCTCGAACTTCTGACCCGTCGCCAGACCGCCGAGCCACACCGAGATGATGGCGATCGCGGCGCCGGCGATGTCGTCGGAGATGTAGTGCCAGCCGAAGTAGATGGTGGCGATGACGGTGAGCACGAAGAACACCCACAGCCCCCACCGAATCCAGGCGTGCCGCACGGTGTACTGCGCGACGAGCGCCGCGCAGAGCACGATCGCCACGTGCAGCGACGCGAAGCCCGCCACGCTCTGCACGCCGTCGGAGTTGAACGGGTCGAGCACGACGTCCAGCCGGCCGGCGGAGAGGGAGTCCTGCAGCTGGGTCACACCGGTGACGTCGAGGTCGGTGTAGAGCCACACGTAGTAGAAGGCCGGACCCAGCGACGGGATGGCGTAGTAGCTGGCCGTGCCGAGCGCCCAGCACAGGCACTGCGCGGTGACGTACCAGTAGCCGAAGCTGATGTTGCGCGACCACACGAGCCACGCGATCACCGAGATCGGCACGAGCGGCAGGAAGAGCAGGTAGACGAAGGACAGCACGTGCGCGCTGACGCCCTCGCCGAGCACGGTGTGCAGGAAGATCGCCGGGTCGCCGCCGAAGAAGATGGCCTCGTCGATCGCCTTGAGGAGCGGGTCCTGCGTGCCCTCGCGGATGAAGGGCAGGAAGTTCTTGAGGTTCCGGTAGCCGACGTACGTCACGTAGAAGCTGGCCAGCCCGATGATGACCAGCGCGATGCGTTCCCGGGTCCAGTGCTCGTCGATCACCGCCCGGGCCTCGTTCCGGAAGGCGCGTGGGTCACGGCGCGACCGCCAGGCGGCCCTCGGTATCACGTCGGCGAGGAACGCCCCGCCCACCAGGAGCGGCAGGCGCAGCCACGAGGGTCCGAGGAAGCCCTCCGGGTCGCGGATCGGCAGGCCCAGCGACTGGCTTGCCACGACGGCGAGCACACCCGTCATGATCGCGACTCCCACCAGGAGTCCGTAAGCCCGCCGTTTCACCGGGGAATTCTAACGAACCACCCGCTCCGGTCCGATGGCGCGTCAGGCCGTCACCACGAGGTACAGCCAGGGCAGCGCCGCGACCGCCACGCCCCCCAGCAGGATCGCCGTGTCCCGGCGCTGCCAGGGCGCCGGTTCGGCGAAGGTACGGCGGTGTGCGGCGCCGAACCCGCGGGCATCCATCGCCAGCGACATCGACCCGGACATCCGCATCGTCGACACCATCAGCGACAGCGCCATCGACGCCGTGACACGGGCCCGGTGCAGGATGCCGCCGTCGGCGCCGACACCGCGTGCGCGGCGGGCCCGCGCGATCTGCTGCCACTGCCAGCCGAGGGCCTCCAGGCGCTGGAGGGCGGCCGTCGACGCGACGACCGGACGTGCCGGCAGGTGCAGCCGCTGGGCCAGGTGGTCACCCAGCCGGGTGGGGTCGATGAACGGCGTGAGCACGGCCGCCGGGATCACCAGGTAGAGCACGCGCAGGGTCGCGCCGGCCGCGACGTCGAGGTCCCGGCCGCCGTACAGCCAGGTGGACAGGCCGAGCGAGAGCGCCGCCAGCGCGACCAGCCCGAGTCGCCGCACCGTCGAGGACCAGTCCCGCACCACCACGAGGGACACGAGGAGCAGCACCCCGACGCAGACGAGGCCGTGCCGCGTCGAGTGGATGGCGGGGGCTCCCAGCGCCGGGAGCAGCGACGCGGCGAGGAGGGACAGCGGGCCGTAGGACGGGCGGCTCATGTCAGCCGTCCCCGTTCGAGGGTGAGCGTGCGCCCGCCGGGGGAGACCAGGGCGTGCGTGGCCACCGCGTCGTGCGTGGCGACGCCGACCGCGGCTCCCGCGTTCCGCGCCGCCAGGCACAGTCCGGTGACCGCCGCCCAGGTGTTCCGGTCCTGGCCGACCGTCGGCTCGTCGAGGAGCAGCCCGGCCGGACCGTGCACCAGCGCGGCGGCGACCACCAGCCGCCGCTGCTCACCCCCGGACAGGTGGTGCACCGAGGAGCCGGCGAGCGCGGCCAGCCCGAGGTGCTCGAGCAGTGCGCGCGCCCGCCGCTCGGCCGCGGCCGCGGGCTGCCCGAGGGCCCGGGCGCTGACGAGCAGCTCGTCGAGCACGGTGTGGGTGACCAGGCCGTGCTCGGGGAGCTGGGGCACCCAGGCGACCCGCGCCGCCAGCTCGGGCGAGGTGAGCCGGTGCAGGACGCGGCCCTTCCGCCCGGCGAGCCGGGGGTGGATGTGGACCGCGCCGCGGTCGGGGGCCTGGAGGCCGGCGAGGGCAGCGAGCAGGGTGGACTTCCCGGCACCGGACCCACCGCCGAGGACCACGCTCTCGCCCTCGTGCAGGACGCAGCTGACGTCGTCGAGCGCGACGTTCCGCGGCTCGCCCGCGGACCCGCCGAACGGCGACCCGTAGGTGACGCCCACCCGCTCCGCGGCGAGGAGCACCTCGCCGACGGGGACGTGGAGCGTCGGCGTGACCAGCACCGGGTCCACGGAGAGCGGCCGCGGCGCGGGCAGGTCCGGGACCCAGATCCCCTCGGCGGCGAGGGACTCCCCCAGCCGCGCCAGGACCTCGCCGGGGCGCCCGTCGGCGATGACGGCACCGGACCGGTCGAGGACGACGCACCGGTCCAGGTGCTCGACCCAGGGACCGATCTGGTGCTCGACGACGACGAGCGTCGTCCCCTGCTGCTCACAGGCGGCGAGGACGGAGCGACGTACGCGGGCGGCGTTGTCCGCGTCGAGCATCGAGGTCGGCTCGTCGAGGAGCAGCACCTGCGGCCGCAGCGCCAGCGCCCCGGCCAGCGCAAGACGCTGCGTCTCCCCACCGGACAGGGTCCTGGTGCTGCGCCGTTCGTCGTAGGGGAACCCGGCGGCCCGCAGCGCCCCGGCGACGAGGCCCGGCATGAGGTCCGGCGGCGTCCGGGTGTTCTCGAGCCCGAACGCGACGTCGCGTCCGACCCGGTCCGCGACGACGGCCGCCGAGGGGTCCTGCAGCAGCAGCCCCACGGTTCCCGCGCGCTCCTGGGGGTGCCGTCCGTCGACGCTCACCTCACCGGAGAGCTCTCCGACGTCCGTGGTCTGCAGCAGGCCGGCGATGGCCCGCAGCAGGGTCGACTTGCCCGACCCGCTCGCTCCCGCGAGCAGCACCTTCTCGCCGGGCTCGATCCGGAGGTCGAGCCCGGCGAGCACCGGGACGCGCCGGCCCGAAGGTCGCCAGGTGAGCCCGCGTACGTCGACCCGGCCACCCCCGGTCCTCGGCACGGAGGCGGGAGCGGGGCTGGTCAGACCGCGGATCGCTCGAGCTCCTCCTGGCCGGGGGGCATCGCGTTGGCGGCGCCCGTCTTGGCGAGCGCGCGCACCAGCAGCAGCCCGCCGAGACCCGCGACGACGGCGCCGGAGACGACGAAGGCGCCCAGGTAGGCGAGCTTCCAGGCCCACGAGAAGTCGACGACGTACTGCCACCACTCGTAGAAGACGACCTCGCACGCGGCGGCCAGCGAGCCGGCCAGGACGGCGACGAACGGACCGAACCGCCTCCACGCGAAGAGCGCCAGCGCGATCTCGACGCCGACCCCCTGCAGCGCGCCCGACAGCAGCACCGTCCACCCCCACTGCGAGCCGATCAGGGCAGACACGGCCGCCGCCACGACCTCCGCGAGCAGCGCGGCGCCGGGACGGCGGACCAGGAGGCCCGCCACGACCCCCGCGAGCAGCCACGGGCCGGCGAGCAGGGCGGTCAGCGGCGGGAAGACCGCGTACAGCGCCGCCGCGGGCGCGTTGTACACCAGGCTCCACGCCCAGAACACGACCCCGAACGCGACACCGAGCATGGCGGCGCTGACGAGGTCGACGGTGCGGTAACCGAGCAGCGGGCGGGACGCCAGGACCGTCGTACGACGGCCGCCCGAGGCCCGGTTCGGCTGTGACTCGACTGAAGAGGACATGCTGCACTCCCAAAGGTTCAGGGAGGGAATCGCACGAATGCGATCGAGACTCGACTTCCTTCGCCGGTATGAGCCGGGGCAGGTTCGAGGGTCTGCGGCCGTTTCCGCACTCTCAGCGCCGGTCGGCGCTCCCCTGTCGTTCTGGGTGCGAGACTACACCTGCCCGAGGCGCGCCCGCAGGGTGTCCGTCGGGCGGCCGGACCCGACCCGCGTGACCACCCGCGACCGACCCACGGAGGAGGCCCGTGCCGAGTCCGCAGCACCAGTTCCTGGCCCGGGTGGTGCCGGTGCTGCGTCGGCGCGGCGAGGTCGACGACGCGGACGCGCTGCGCCGCGGGGTGCTGGCCGCGCAGGCCCGCGCCGCCACCGACCCGCCGGCCCGGACCGTGCGCGGCTGCGAGGTGACCACCCGCACGGACCTCGGCTTCCCCGTCCACGAGCTGCGGGTGCGGGGCACCGACCCGGGGCGCGCCGTGCTCTACCTGCACGGCGGGGGCTACGTCGCCCACGCCGACCCGGGGCACTGGCGCTACGTGGTCCGGCTGGCCCGGCGGCTCGACGCGCGGGTGGTGCTCCCGGTCTACCCGCTGGCGCCGCAGTGGACCTGGCGCGACTCGCACCCGGCGGTGCTGTCGCTCTTCGAGCAGCTGGCCATCGAGTCGCCGCGCGGCGTGGTGCTCGCCGGCGACTCCGCGGGCGGCGGCTTCGCTCTCGCCCTCGCGCAGCAGCTCGCCGCCCGGCCGGGGCCACAGCCGACGCACCTCGTCCTCCTCAGCCCCTGGCTCGACCTCACCAACGCGGCGCCCGGCACGGCCGAGGCCAACGCCCGCGACCCGTGGCTGCGGCTCACCAGGCTCCGGCTCGCAGGGTCGTGGTGGGCAGGCGGCGACGACGAGACCCGGCCCGAGGTCAGCCCGCTGTACGGCGACCCGGCCGGCCTGCCGCCCACGCTGATGTTCTGCGGCACCCTCGACACGTTCCACCCGCAGTGCCGCGAGCTGGTGCGCCGGGCGGAGGGCACCGGCTGGGACCTCGCCTACGTCGAGGAGCCCGACCTGCTGCACGTCTTCCCGATCCTGCCGGTGCCCGAGGCCGGGCCGGCCCTGGCGACCACCCTGGAGTTCCTCGCCGAGCCCGGTTCCGGGCGTGGCTAGGGTGGGCGGGTGACCCCGGCCCCCCTCCCCGACCGCGAGGTCGAGCGCGCCCTCGTGGTCACCGCGCACCCCGACGACGTCGACTTCGGCGCCGCCGCGACCGTCGCCGCCTGGACCGGCGCGGGGATCGACGTGACCTACTGCGTGATCACCGACGGGCAGGCCGGCGGCTTCGACCCCGCCGTGGACCGCGCCGACATCCCCGACATCCGGCACCGGGAGCAGCGCGCCGCCGCGAAGGCGGTCGGCGTGCAGGACGTCCGGTTCCTCGGGTACGTCGACGGGGAGCTGGAGGTGACCCGGGCGCTGGTGCGCGACCTGGTCCGGGTGCTGCGCCAGGTCCGCCCGCAGCGGGTGCTCATCTCGAGCCCGGAGCGGAGCTGGGAGCGCCTGGCCCCCTCCCACCCCGACCACCTCGCCGGCGGGGAGGCCGCGACCCAGGCGCTGTTCCCGGCGTCGGGCAACCCGTTCGCGTTCCGCGACCTGCTCGAGGACGAGGGACTCGAGGCCTGGTCTGCGTCGGAGGTGTGGCTGATGGAGCACCCGACCGACAACCACGTGGTCGACGTGACCGAGCACTTCGAGGCGAAGATGGCCGCGCTCCTGTGCCACGAGAGCCAGCACCCCGACCCGGAGCGGATCCGCCGGGCGATGCACGACAAGCTCACCGCGACCGCCGTCGAGTACGGGCTCGCCGACGGCCGGCTCGGCGAGAAGTTCGCGGTCTACCGGCTGCCGTAGCGGGCCGCGGCCGAGGCCGCACCCAGCCAGGTGTGCGGGTTGCCGGCCCAGCACCAGCCCAGCCGCGGCGCACCCTTGCTCACCCAGAAGCTCGGGACCCGCTTGTTCGCCGCGCGTGACCCCAGGCTCTGGAAGGCGTTGCGCGTGGTGAGCACCTTCGGGAAGTGGGTCACCAGCGCCACCCCCTCGTCGATGGTGAGCGGGCTGCGCCCCGCACCGAGCAGGACGGGCAGCGCGTCGGTCGGCCGGACGCCGAGCGTCCCGGCGCCGGTGTCCACGTCGACCAGCAGGTAGGCGTCCGCCTCGGGCGGCTCGACCTCGGGGATGGGGGCATAGCCGCCGAGCTCGTCGGCCATGTCGGTGAAGCCGGGCCGTCCGCGGACGGCGAACCGCTCCACCGCGGCCACGGTGGGGACCAGCCGGCTCGTCACCACGAGCAGGAACGGGAGGGACCGGGGCGTCGAGGCGAACGCCTTCGGCAGCAGCTCGCCCAGCGGCGCGAGGTGGTCACGCAGGCCGCCGGGGCTCATCCCGGCCAGCTCCGGGTAGCCCTTGTCGCACAGGTTCCCCAACTGGCGGTCGAGCTCGGCCTCCGGGGTCGGCGCGAGGTCGACGTCCTCCCCTCGTGCGACCGCCCAGCCCGCCGTGTGCCGCCGGCGCCCCGACGTCGTACCGGTCTCGCTCATCGCCTGGCCCACCCTCCGTCCGACGACCAACGAACCGCCGTACCAGAATGTTCCGGTGGCCGACGTACGCACCGCACCCTTCGACGAGCTCGACACCCGCACCGCCTACCTGCTCTGGCAGCTGCGCGAGGCGGTGTTCGTGGTGGAGCAGGAGTGTCCCTACCAGGAGCTCGACGGGCGCGACCTCGAGCCCGGGACACGGCACCTGTGGGTGGAGGACGACGGGCGGCCGGTGGCCTACCTGCGGGTCCTCGATGACCACGGCTCGGTGCGGGTGGGCCGGGTGCTGGTGGCGGCGACCCACCGCGGACGCGGCCTCGCCGAGGACCTGATGCGGGCGGCGCTGGCGTCGGCCGGGGACCGGCCGGTCGTGCTCGACGCCCAGTCCTACCTGGTCGGCTGGTACGGCCGGTTCGGGTTCGAGGCGTCCGGCGAGGAGTTCCTCGACGACGGCATCCCGCACGTGCCGATGCGCCGCGCTCAGGCGTAGGCGACCAGTCGGACCTCGAAGCCGTCCCGGGTGCGGTCGAAGTCGAGCACGTCGCAGAGCTGGCGGGCGGCCCACAGGCCCAGCGAGGCCTCGGTGCTGCTCGGCCGGGCGTAGCCGACGAACGCGTCGTCGATACCCGGACCCTGGTCGGTGACCGTGCACAGCAGGGTGTCCACCTCGGTCCACAGCCGCAGCCGCACCGGCGGCGCGCCGTGGCGCCAGGCGTTGGCGGTCACCTCGCAGACGGCAGTGACGAAGTCGTCGACCTTCTGGCGCGGCACCGTGGACATCAGGGTGGCCGGGAAGAGCTCCAGGCGCAGCTCGGTCAGGTTCTCGGTGCGGTCGAGGACCAGGTGCGGCGGGTCGTCCTGTACCGCGGCCCTCGGGGTGCGCCAGCCCTCGTGGCGGACCAGGTCGGCCGGGTCGAGGTACGTCGGGTTGGGGCGGACGCCGTGCGGGGTGACCAGACCGGTGTGGGCGCTCTGGATCGCCTCGAGGATCCCCGGCTCGACCTGGGTGGTGTCGTAGGGGCACAGGGTGCGGAACGGGTAGTCGGCGAAGACCCGGTTCACCGCCGCCTCGTAGAGCAGCCACTCCTGCCAGGGCAGGTCGGCGTTGTCGAAGTCGATGAAGCCCATCGCGCGGTAGCCGGGCACGCCCGCCGCGAGGCCGCGGTCCATGATCCGCTTGTAGGCGTCGATCACCGACACCGGCCGCCCGTAGACCGGGGACTCGGCGAAGACGACCCGCTTCTCGTCGCCGTACACGGCGGAGAGGGCCTCGGTGACAGGGTTGCTGCCGGAGTTGACGAGCACGACCTCGCCGGCCTCGAGCCCCTCGCGCACGAAACGTTCCGCCGCCGTGGTGAGGTCGGCCGGTGCGTCGTAGAAGATCGCGTTGTGCTGCAGAGCAGCGTGCTGGTGAACCCGCGCGGACAACGAGGCCCCTCCCTTTCCGCTGGCGGTCTCGGAACAGTGTCGTACCCGACGTGGCCGCGGACAAGCCGGTGGACACGCCCACAGTGGCGCGTCACACACCGACCGGCGCGCCGACGCTGAGCACCTCGCGAGCCGGCCGGCGGTCTCAGGCGGAGGCGCCGGCCCGGGCCTGGGCCTCCGCGGCGAGCTGTCCACCCCAGGCCCGCGCCCGCTCGAGCTCACCGTCGACCAGCGGCCCGTCGACGTCGGCGACGTAGAAGCTCGCGGTGCCCGCACCGGACTTGAAGCCGTGCCGGCGCAGCGCCTTGGTCGCCGACTTCGCGGCGGAGCCGGGCAGGTGCCGCACCTTGGTCACGCGGGTGTCGAAGGTGGCGACGTACTCCGTGTGCCGCCCGGCCTCGAGGTGGTCGATCCAGTCCCGGATCCCGGTCCCGGCCGGGTGCGTGGCGCCCTGGCGTACGGCGTCCTCGCGGGTGTTCTGCCGGGTCATCGAGAACGCGTGGGTCGGTCCACCGACGACGACCAGGTCGAGCGGCGCCGGGAGGCTCGCGGGCGCGTCGCCGACCTCGACGACCTCCACCTCGAGCCGCTCCCGCAGGCCGTCGGCCACGGCGCGGGCCACCTCCTCGGTGTTGCCGAACATGGACTCGTAGACGACGAGTGCCTTCATGGCGGTCTCCTTCTCCTCAGGTCTGTCCGGGGGTGCGCCTGCTCGCGCCCCGGATCGCGAGGGCCAGCGTGGCGACGGAGATGAGCAGCAGGACGCCGCCGACCGCAAGGAGCCCGGCCACCAGCCAGCCCAGTGCGGGAACGGTCGCGCCCACCGCCACGTCGGCGGCAACGTCACGGCTGCCGTCGGCGTTCATCAGCACCACGACCCAGTCCCCGGAAGCGGCGTCCCAGGTCAGCTGCTGGTCGCCGGTGCCCGACGCCGACGCGGTCCAGATGTCGCTGTCCCCGGGGAGCACGGACGGCGCGCCGCCGTCATACTGCCGGTAGACGGGGGTCTGGTCGCCGTCGGCCCCCGCGAACCGGAGCAGCGTGGAGTGGCCCACGCCGTCGAGGTAGCGCGCGGCGTCCGCCGCCTCGGCGACCCCGACGAAGACCGGCTGGTCGCCGGTCGGCGTGACCTCGACCGAGACCTCGCCGAACAGACCGCGGGGCACGGCGTCGGAGGCGGTCCCGGTCTCGAGCTGGATGGGCTCGGAGGTGACCGCGAAGGCGGCGCTGCCCACCCCCTCGGTGGGGGTCATCATGAAGCCGCGGTCGTTGCGCATGGTCTGGTCGGCCACCGCGAGCGTCGTCCCCCCGGCGAGCAGGCCTCCCGCCACGAGGAACAGCAGGCTCGCCAGCACCACCGCCACGACCCGGCCGGTGGTCCAGCCCGGCGTGGCAGGCGGCGTCGTCTCGGCGCCGGCCGCTCCCACGGCGGGGGCGGGAGCCGCTCCCGGCACGGCCGCCGCACCGGGCGGCGGTGGCGCGGGCGGCGCCACGGCCACCTGTCCCGGGCCGGGGTCGTGCTCGCCCATGTCGAGACGGAAGGGCGGGTACTCGTCGGTCATCAGGGCCGCGTACGCCGCGACCCGGAGCACCCAGCGGTTCATGCCCAGGACGAGGTCGTAGACCGGCCGCGGGTAGACGCCGGTGAAGAGCAGGACCACGGCGGCGATCAGCACGAGGAGGCCGATCAGCCCGCCGCCCCACAGCACCTGCCCGTTGTCCGACCCCATCTCGGTCGCGACGTAGAAGCCGCTGCCGAGGAAGAACGCGACCACGAGGTAGTGCGGCAGGGCGAGCAGCCACCACTTGACCAGGACCAGCCCACGGGAGAGCCGCTCGGGGTAGTCCACCGTCAGGTGGGCGGGGTAGTCGGGCACCTCGGCGAGCGTGAACGGCGGGTACCGGTCGGTGCCGAGGGCGCCGTACGCGTAGTAGGCCACCCGCCACGACCAGCGCATCACCCCGACGTCGAAGTCGAAGATGGCCCGCGGGTACCGGCCGGTGACCAGGATCGAGAGGAACGCGGCGATGCTGAGCACCGCGAACGCGAGCCACAGGAACACCAGCACCACGTAGTGCGGGATCACCAGCACCCACTTGACCAGCCAGAGCCATCGGTTCAGACCGGCGTCGAGGGTGGCATCGACATGGACGGGATAGACGGATGCACGCACGTTGATCGCCTCCAGGCCTCACCTCCAGCGTCGGTGGCGCGTGCGGCGGGTCGCAGGTGCCGATGGTCACCGCGGCCCGGGCCCTACATCCCGACCGGGACATACCTCCGACAACGACGACCCGCCGGGACGTATACCCCCTGGGGTAAGGACCTTGTGCCCTGCCCGCCACCCCCCGGCCTGCCTAGCGTGGAGGTGAACGGACGAGAACTCCGAAGGAGGAGCCGTGAGAGACCTGCTGATCCTGGGCGGTGGCACCGCCGGCACGATGGTCGCCAACAAGCTGCGCAAGCGTCTCGAGCGCGATGCGTGGCGGGTCACCGTCGTCGACCGCGACGACGTGCACCCCTACCAGCCCGGCTACCTCTTCCTGCCCTTCGGCGGCTACACCGAGCAGCAGGTGGTCCGGTCCCGGCACGCCTTCATCGCCGACGGCGTCGACCTCGTGCTCGGCGACGTGGACCGCGTCCGGCCGGAGGCGAACACCGTCACCCTCACCGACGGCCGGACCCTGCCCTACGACTACCTGGTGATCGCCAGCGGCACCACGCCCCGCCCCGACCAGACCCCGGGCATGCTCGGCACCGAGTGGCGACGCAGGATCTTCGACTTCTACACCCTCGACGGGGCCAAGGCGCTCGCGGAGGCCCTGAAGCGCTTCGACCACGGCCGGCTCGTCGTGCACGTGACCGAGATGCCGATCAAGTGCCCGGTCGCGCCGCTGGAGTTCGCGTTCCTCGCCGAGGCGTGGCTGCGCCAGAAGGGTGTCCGCGACCGGGTCGAGCTCACCTACGTGACGCCGCTCCCCGGTGCCTTCACCCAGCCGGTCGCCTCGGCCCACCTCGGGTCGATGCTCGACGAGCGGAAGATCGCGGTCGAGCCCGACTTCATGGTCGAGCGGATCGACGAGGAGCGGAAGACGCTGGTGTCGTACGACGAGCGCGAGGTCCCCTTCGACCTGCTGGTGACCGTGCCCCTCAACATGGGCGCCGACTTCGTGGCCCGCTCGGGTCTCGGCGACGAGCTCAACTACGTCCCGGTGGACAAGCACACGATGCTCTCGCGCAAGCACGACAACATCTTCGCGCTCGGCGACGCCAGCGACATCCCGGCGTCGAAGGCCGGCTCGGTGGCGCACTTCTCGGTCGAGATCTTCGTCGAGAACTTCCTCGAGCACGTCGCGGGCCTGCCGATGACCGGCGCCTTCGACGGGCACGCGAACTGCTTCGTGGAGTCGGGCGACGGCAAGGGCCTGCTCATCGACTTCAACTACGACACCGAGCCGCTGCCCGGCAAGTACCCGCTGCCGAGGATCGGCCCGATGGACCTGCTCAAGGAGACCCGCGCCAACCACCTCGGGAAGCTCGCGTTCCGCTGGGTCTACTGGAACGTGCTGCTCCCGGGCCGGCCGATCCCGCTCCCGGCCCTCATGTCGATGGCCGGCAAAGAAACCGAACCCACCACCGCGACCCAGGAGAGGTAGCCATGCCCACCACCACCATCGACGGCCACGTGATCCACGTCGACGACGAAGGCTTCATGACCGAGTACACGGAGTGGAGCGAGCCCCTGGGCAAGGCGCTGGCGGCCCAGATCGGCATCGAGATGTCCGACGAGCACTGGAAGGCGATCCGCTTCCTGCGCACCGACTTCGCCGACCAGGGCGAGACCGCGACGCTGCGCCGGGTGAGCGTGCTCGGCGGCATCCCCACCAAGCAGCTGTTCGTGCTGTTCCCCCAGAAGCCGGCCAAGAAGATGGCCTACGTCGCCGGCCTGCCCAAGCCCCACGGCTGCGTCTGACGCGCAGCGAACCCACCCGAGGAGACCCGGCCATGACCACCACCCAGAACGCCCCGCTCGTCCCGTCGTTCGACGACGCGGCGACCGACCGCAAGCTCGCGATCATCTGCTCCAAGGGCAACCTCGACATGGCCTACCCGGGCCTGATCCTGGCGAACGCCGCCCTCGGTGAGGGTGTCGAGGTGCACCTGTTCTTCACCTTCTGGGGCTTCGACATGATCAACAAGAAGACGATGGGCGACCTGAAGTTCACCCCGCTCGGCAACACCGCGACCCACATGCCCCAGGGCCTCGGCGGGCTGCCCGGGATGACCCACATGGCCACCTCGCGGATGAAGAGGTCCATCGCCGAGCTCGACGTGCCCGAGGTCCCGGAGTTCCTCCAGCAGATCGTCGACTCCGGCGGTCACCTGTGGGCGTGCCGCATGTCCGCGGACATGATGCACCTCGACGAGGAGGACCTGTACGACGAGGTCGAGGGCATCATCAGCGCCGCCGACTTCATCGAGAAGACCGAGAACGCACAGCTGCTCTTCATCTAGACGCCCGCGGCCGCGGTCTGCGGCTCAGGCCGGCAGACTCGTGGTGGCCCTACCCTGACGGGGCCACCACGACCACGTTCAGGGTCCGCGGGCCGTGCACGCCCTCGACCCGGTTCAGCTCGATGTCACTGGTGGCGCTCGGCCCGCTGATCCACGTCTGCGGACGCACCGGGTCGAGCCGTGCGACCGCGTCCGGGACGCCGGCGACGACCTGGTCCTCGCGGACCACACAGACGTGCATGTCGGGCACCAGGCTCAGCATCCGCCGGCCCTGTCCGGGCCCGTGGTCGAGCACGATCGTGCCGGTGATCGCCACCCCGGCCGTGGCCGTGGTGACCACGGCGTCCATCGCGTCGAGCTCCTTGGCGGTGAGCCCGGCGTCGACGGTGGCGCCCTCGACGTGGAACGGCAGGCCCTCGGGCACGACGACCTTCCCGGCGCCCCCGAGCGCGGCACGGACCGCCTGCTCGACCTCGTCGGCGGAGCAGCGGGTCACCGTCGCGCGGTAGTGCTCGACCCGGTCCGCGAACAGGTCGACGACCCCCTCGGGCGCGGTGGCGTCCCGGTAGCCGCGCGGCACCGGCTGCTCGGCCCGGTCCGCGTCGCCGAGCGCCCGTCGTACGGCGCCCAGGATCTCCTCGCGCGCGCTCACCGCTCCTCCTCGTTCCCGCCGCGGGTCCGCCGCCACCACGCCCGGAACGACTCCGGGGGTGGCGCGGGCAGGTCGCGCGCGTCGCTCCACCGCGACCCCGGCCACGGCAGCCGGCTGACCGCGCTGCGGCCGCCGGGCAGGCTGCGCCGGGAGAGCCGTCCCGCGACCCGCCCGGCGACCCCGGAGACCTTCTCGGCCAGGTCGAGCCGGCGCGCGTCGCCGAAGGCCCAGCCGGCCGCCCGCATCGCCAGCGCCTCGGACTTGGGACGCTGGTCGCGGTGCGCGTCGACCACCTTCGACCGCAGGTGCACGAGCACCTCGGGGATGTCGATCCGCACGGGGCAGGCCTCGAAGCAGGCGCCGCACAGCGTGGAGGCATAGGGCAGCGAGTCGGTCTGCTCGTCGACGCCGGTGCCCTTGAGCAGCGGGTTGAGGATCGCCCCGATCGGTCCCGGGTAGACCGAGCCGTAGGCGTGGCCGCCGGTGCGCTCGTAGACCGGGCAGACGTTGAGGCAGGCCGAGCAGCGGATGCAGCGCAGCGCCTGCCGGCCGACCTCGTCGGCCAGTGCCCGGGTGCGGCCGTTGTCGAGGAGCACCACGTGCACCTCCTGCGGCCCGTCGCCGGGTGTCACCCCCGCCCAGGTGGAGGTGTAGGGGTTCATCCGTTCCCCCGTGCTCGAGCGCGGCAGCAGCTGGAGGAACACGTCGAGGTCGGCCCAGGTCGGCACCAGCTTCTCGATGCCGACCACGGAGACCAGCACCTCGGGGAGGGTCAGGCACATCCGGCCGTTCCCCTCGCTCTCCACGACGACGAGGGTGCCGGTCTCGGCGACCGCGAAGTTCGCGCCGGAGACGGCCATCTTCGCGTTGAGGAACTTCTGCCGCAGGTGCAGCCGGGCAGCCCCGGCGAGCTCGGCCGGCTCGTCGGAGAGGTCGTCGGGGGCGGGGCGGCCGACCTCGCCCATCCGGTCGCGGAAGATCTCGCGGATCTCCGCCCGGTTGCGGTGGATCGCGGGAACCAGGATGTGGCTGGGCAGGTCGTCGCCGAGCTGCACGATCAGCTCGGCCAGGTCGGTCTCCCAGGCCGCGATGCCGTGCTCGGCGAGGACCTCGTTGAGACCGATCTCCTGGGTGGCCATCGACTTGACCTTCACCACCTCGTCGATGGAGTGGCTCTTGGCCACCTCCGCGACGATCCGGCAGGCCTCGTCGGCGTCGCGGGCCCAGTGCACGACCGCGCCACGCTCGACCAGCGCCGCCTCCAGCGTGAGCAGGTGCTCGTCGAGGCGGTGCAGGGTGTTGTCCTTGATCGCGGCGCCGGCCAGGCGCAGCTCCTCCCACTCCGCGACCTCGCCCACCACGGAGGCCCGCTTCGCGCGGATGGTGCCGGTCGCGTGGGTCAGGTTCTGCCGCAGCTGCGTGTCGGCCAGCGCGGCGCGGGCGGCCTCGGGGAACGCCGGCATCCCGACGAACGTGGCGGTCATGCGTCCTCCTCGGTGCGGGCCAGGATCTCGGCGAGGTGCATGACGCGGACCCCGGCCCGTTGCCGGGAGAGCACGCCGCCGATGTGCATCAGGCAGGAGTTGTCGCCGGCGACGAGCACCTCCGCGCCGCTCTCCCGGACGTGGCGGGCCTTGTCGGCGCCCATGGCCACCGAGGTCTCCGCGTTCTTCATCGCGAACGTGCCGCCGAAGCCGCAGCACTCCTCCGCCGCCGGCAGGTCGACCAGCCGGAGGCCGCGGACGGCGCGGAGCAGCCGCTGCGGCCGGTCCCCCACCCCGAGCAGCCGCAGCGAGTGACAGGTGGGGTGGTAGGTGACCCGGTGCGGGAAGTAGGCACCGACGTCCTCCACGCCGAGCACGTCGACGAGGAACTCGGTGAGCTCGTAGGTGCGCGGCGAGGTCCGGGCGACCCGCGCGGCGAGGGCGGCGTCCCCGGTGCGGCGCGCGACGATCGCGTGCTGGTGCCGGACCGACCCGGCACAGGACCCGGACGGGGTCACCACGGCGTCGTACGGCTCGAAGGTGTCGACGAAGGTGCGGACCGCGGGGACCGCCTCGTCGAGGTAGCCCGTGTTGACCATGGGCTGCGCGCAGCAGGTCTGCGCCTCGGGGAAGTCGACGTCGACGCCCAGCCGCCGCAGCAGCCGCACCACCGCCTTCCCCGTCTCCGGGAACATGGCGTCGTTGACGCAGGTGACCATCAGGGCGACCTTCATGGGGCCACTGTGCCATAGCGCACACGCCCATTTGTTGCTCCGCTCACGCCGCTCGTCAATTTGGGAACTCGCTGGGGTCGATTGCATTACCTTCGCACTGCCGGGGGCGAGGCTCATGCTCCCTCACGAGGCGGGCATGATGGACGCGGTGTTCACGGGGGAGCACCGCGCCCAACCTCGCCACACAGGAGCAACGGCCATGGACGATCGCCGCCGACGCGGCCGGCCACCCGGCCTCCTGGTCGACCCGACCCCTGCTGAGGGCCTGGACTTCACCGTCGACGTCCGCGTCGGGTGGCTGCTGCGCAGCTGGCGCTTGTACGGCGCCCCGGACACCGGAGCCCGCGCCTTCTCCGCGGCCCTCGTCGAGGCGGGCGTGTCCGCCGACCCGAGCCGGCTGAGCCGGTGGGAGACCGGACGGCTCGCCGCTCCCCTCGACGTGGTCGCCGCCTACGAGACCGCCCTCGGCCTGACCCGGTCGGGGCTGGTCGCCTTCTGCATCAGCGCCCGCAAGCTCGCCCGCCCGGACGCCTCGGCGATCGCCGCCGTCGAGACCCACCGGGTGTCCGCCGACCGCTTCGAGCAGGTGCTCGAGGAGGTCGTCGACGGCGAGCCCACCGGGGCCGACTGGCTGGACTTCGGCAGCTACGTCGCCACCCACACCGACCACGTCATCCTGCCCACGTCGCTGTGGCGCACCGTGGCCACCCGGCTGCTGCGCGAGCTCGGGCTCTCGGTCGGGCCCGCCTACGCGACCCGCAGCGAGGCCGCCCTGCTGCTGGCACGTCATGCGCGGGCCCGCCCGGCCCTGACCCACTCGATCGGCCAGTACGTCACCACCCCGGACTCCCTGCTCGTCGCGGACCCGATCGCCCTGCTGCAGAGCATGGACACCCCGCAGGCCGGCGACCTGACCCTTCTGCTGCTCGAGCAGCCGCCGGGCCAGATCCGGTACGGCGCCGCCTGGGTGGCCGCCGCGAAGGTGCGCCGCAAGCAGTTCGACGAGGCGCAGATGCACCGGCTCGAGGCCATCGTGGTCCGCATGGTCCGCGAGGACGGGCTCGCCGACGGTGGCCTGTTCAACCGGGTCGCGGACCTCGTGGCGGTGCTCCCCGACGACATCCAGGACCGGATCCGCCAGGCGACCCACACCGCGGCCCGCGTCGACCCGCTCATGGCGGCGGCAAGCGATGTCGCCACCAAGACCTGGCCTCGCTCGTTGGTCGTCAAGGTCTGCTCCGGGGTGGCTCGTCCCTCCGGCGAGCCGGACGACCCGCTGCTCGAGCGGCTGGTCGAGGAGGCGCTGTTCCACCGGATCGCCGAGCGCAGGTTCCATGCCTCGCTCAGCCTCGCGCTCTCGCCGTACGGCCCGCGGATCGCGGCCGGCTGCGCGCGGCTCGTCGCGCGTGCGCTGGACGGCGAGCCCGTCGACCCGCAGCTGGTCGAGAAGACCCTGGTGCTGCTGACCTTCATCGGCACCGAGGCGGAGCGCGACCTCCTGTGCCGGGTCGCGGAGGGCGACGCCGACGCGCTGCGCACCGCGGCGTACGTCTGCGTGGCGCACCTCCCGCCGGCACCCGGCGAGAGCCGTCGTCCGGCGGTGGTGCCGCTCCTGCGCGCGGCGAGCCCGGCCAACGAGGCCGTCGTCCGCGCCGCCCTCTACTGCGCGGGGATGACCGCGGACCCGGTCCTGCACCAGGTGCGCGACGACGCGGACATGCCGGAGTGGGTACGCCGCGCGGCGGGCTGGTGGCTGCGGGAGGGGCCCGCCTGCCACGAGCCCATCCACCGCGGCACCGCCTGACCGTCCTCGGCGTGCCCGGGCGTGGTCAGTGCTTCTTGCCGTGCGGGATGATCTCGATCTTGCTCTGCGCCTCCGCCTTCGCGTGCTTCTCGGCGCGTTTCTCCTTGAGGGACTTACCGGCCTTCTTGGACATGTGTTGCCTGGGCGACTTGTCAGCCATGGCTGCTCCCTGGTCCGGAAGCCTGGGTGGCTCCGCACTGCTGACGGTACGCCTCCCGCGGCCCGCCGTCGCCGGGTTTCCGGGACCGCGTGCGCTGGGCCACCGGCTCCCGGAAGACGTGCCCATGGTGTCGGTGCAGTCGGGCCCAACGGCACTGTCCCCGGGGCCGTCCGCGCGTAGCGTCGGAGGGAGAAGGGAGCAGTCATGTCGAACGTCGATCCTGCACGAGACACCGAGCTGCGCGACACGGCGATCAAGCGGCTGAAGAAGCGCCGCGACTTCCACGGCCACCTCCTGGTCTACGTCCTGGTGAACGCCTTCCTGGTGGTGATCTGGGCGGTGACGAGCCCGGACGGCTTCTTCTGGCCGATCTTCCCCATCGTCGGCTGGGGGATCGGCGTGGTGATGAACGCCTGGGACGTCTACTTCGCCCAGGACATCGGGGAGCGCGAGATCCAGCGCGAGATCGACCACATGCTGCACCGCCGCTGACGAGGGGTACGGCGGCGCCGGCCCCGTGGCTCCGGGGCTGGTCGTCGGTCCAGGGCCCGGGCCGCCCCGGTGTCAGCCGCCCAGTGTCAGCTGCCGCTGGTGGAAGGCGAAGTGCACGGTCCCGTAGTGGTACACGTCGAGCAGGCTCATCGTGTCCGAGAAGAACGGGTCCCACCCGACCGGGAAGTGCATGCGGCGGGCCAGTGACCCGTCGGTCTCCCGGTCCAGGTGTCGGTGCAAGGACGCGATCGTACGGTCGAGCTGCCGGGTCAGCCGTCCGCCGCGGAACACCAGTGCGCCTCCGCAGGAGCCCAGGTAGTTCACGACGTGGAAGGGCCGGGTGCCGGCGTCCAGCGCGCCGGCGAACACGCGGCTGAACCCGTCCGGCAACCTGCCGAAGGTGCGCACCAGGCCGAGCAGGGCCCGGACGACCATGTACCCGAGCACCATGTGGAACAGCAGCTGGCCGTTGGTCCACCGGGTGCCGTCGGTGGCCCGGCGCAGGTCGGCCGCGGAGGCGTCCGCCACGAGAGCGTGCAGGGTGGCGCGTGCTCGCTCCAGTTCCTCGTGCACCGTTTGCCGGTCCAGGGGCGGCTCACTCACCGGGGCTCCTCTCGTGGCGGGTCGCCACCAGTCTCCGCCGGCCGCGCCGCTCGTCAAGGACCGTACGTTCAGCGCACGAGGCGCGCGGCGTCCCCCACCGCCAGCGTGCCGGGCCGGACCACGTCGGCGCCCAGGTCGTGACCAGGTGGAGGGGACCCTCGTCGAAGTGCGCGACGGCCTCCTCCGGCGCGAGCGTCACCGGCCGGCCGACGTACACGGAGAGCGCCTCGTGGATGCCGCGGTCGTCACCGCGGACCGACCGCCCGTCGGGGAAGGTCACGACCGGGACGTCGACGTCGTACCGCGCCGTCAGCCCGAGCAGCCCGTCCATCCTCCGGAAGCGCGCCGCGTCGTCTTGCCGCTGCCGAGCTTGCCGGGTCCACAGCCCCGATCGTGGCATGGCCGGGTGACAGCGGGGCGCCCACGCGCTCCCGACTTCCCGGTCCCACGTACGCCGCGCCCCGGCCGGGTGGATGCTCGACGTATGCATCAGCAGGGAGACGGTGCCGCCGGGCTGCTCCAGCGCCTGACGCACCGCTCCGGCGCCACGGTCCTCTGGCTCGCGAAGCGGGTCGTGTTCCTGGGCGTCGTCGTCCTTACCGGGTGGGCGATCTTCGAGCTGCTCGTGGTGCCGATCATCGAGGACGACGACCCGGCCCTCGCCTTCGTGGTCCTCTGGCTGGTGATGGCGTACCTCGTCCTCCCGCGCCTCCAACGCCTGCTCACCAAGATCTACGTGCCCGACTACTTCGTGGGCCGGGCACGGACGAACGAGGGACTGCTGGGCGACCCGGTGAACCTCGCGGTGATGGGCACGGAGGACGCGCTGCTCCGCACGATGCGGGACGCCGGCTGGACCCGCGCCGACGACCTGAGCTTCCGGACCGGGTTCCGGCTCGTCCGGGACACCCTCGTGCGGCGCCGCTACCCGGCGGCGCCGGTCAGCCCGCTGTTCCTGTTCACCCGGCGGCAGGACCTCGCCTTCGAGCAGGAGATCGTCGGCAAGCCGTCCCGGCGCCACCACGTGCGCTTCTGGAGGTGCCCGGAGGGCTGGTACATGCCGGGCGGGCTGCGCGTGGACTGGGTCGGCGCCGGCACCTACGACCGCAGCGTGGGGTTCTCCGCGTTCACGCTGCAGATCACGCACAAGATCGGCGAGAACACCGACCTGGAGCGCGACCACGTCCTGCAGACCATGGAGCAGGCCGACGGGGTCACCTCGGTCCGCTGGGTGCAGGACTACTTCTCCGGCTACCACGCCCGCAACGGCGGCGGTGACGCGATCAGCACCGACGGCAACCTCCCGGTGGTCCGGCTCAGGGAGCCGGCGCATCCGCCCGGGGCCGGTTCAGGCGGGTGACGAGGTCCAGCTCGCTCCGCAGGGCGCCGGTCAGCGTGTCGAGGTCCGGGAAGTGCTCCGGGTCCACGACCGCCGTGACGGTCAGCGTGCCGGCGTACGACAGCACCTCGAAGTAGACCGTCGTGTTGCCGCCCTCCCCCAGGCCGACGGGGACGGCGGAGACGATCGGGGAACCGTTGAAGCCGAGGGGCTGCGCCGGGCCCCGGACGTGGCTCACGAGCGTGTGGAACCGGTGCTGGTGGCGCATGTACCAGTGGTAGCCGCCGAGAGCCGCGAGCGGCCGGAACAGCCAGCCGAGCAGGGCGATCGGCGGCGGCCCGGTCGCGGCCTCCTTGTGCGTGCGGACGACGGCAGCGACCCGCTCCAGCCGCTCGCCCACGTCGCCGGTGGCCGGGACGGGCACGATCAGCGGGCTGACCATGTTGCCGAGCGCCCCGTCGGCGGTACGGCGGCCGGACACCGGCACGGTGACCACGAGCTCGTCGAGCGACTCCCCTCGGGCCAGCAGCACCCGGCGCAGTGCTCCGGCGACGGCGACGAGGACGGCGTCGTTGGTGGTCGCACCGTGCCGGTGGGCCGCGGCTCGCAGTGCCCCGAGGTCGGCACGGACCACCCCGAGCCGGCGCCGTGGCCCGGTGCGCCGGACCAGCGAGCAGGGCGCGGCCCGCGGTGGCCGGAGGCCCCCGTCGGCGGACATCGACGCCCGCAGCAGCCGCCAGGCCTCCGCGGTCCGCCGCACCGCGCGGGCACGACCGCGGAGGGAGTCGAGGGCGAGGCTGCCTCGCGTGGGCGCGGGGCGCGGGAAGGACACGTCGGCCGCGCCGGGTCCGTGGTCGACCAGGTGGGCGAGGACCGCCAGCCCGCCGATCCCGTCGGCGAGGACGTGGTGCAGCACGACGACCAGGGCGACCCGGCCGTCGGCCATGCCGGTGACGAACACCGCCGACCACAGCGGCGCCGTCCGTCGCAACGGGGTGAGGATCGCGCCGAGCGCGACGTCGAGCGCGGCCTGCTCGTCGCCCGGTTCGGGGCAGGAGACCGCGTGGACGTGGGCGCGGACGTCGAAGTCGGGGTCGTCGGCCCAGATCGGGGCGCCGCAGCCGAAGGGCACGCGGACCAGCCGCTGGCGCAGCCGGGGGACGGCAGCGGCACGCCGGGCGAGGACCCGGCGGGCGCGGGCGAGGTCGAACCCGCTGACCGGGTCGAGCAGGAGGACGATGCCGAACTGCTCGGGCACCTGCCCGGTGTCCATCGCCAGGAACGCACGGTCGGTGGCGCTGGCCCGCTCGATGACCGGTCGCTCCGCGCGGGACACCGGCCGCCGCGCCGTACGGCGGTGGCCTGTCGGGGTCATGCCTCCAGCCAACGGGACGTGTATCGCCGACGCCAGAGCCGATGGTCCTCGGCTCCGTTCGCCGTCCCTTCCCGCGGCTCAGCCGACGGACGCCGCCGGCCCGACGCCTGACACGTCCCGGCGACCGGCTGCGCTCGGGGCCGCGGTGCCGCGCCACATCAGGTACGACGTGGCGAACCCCCACGTCGCCAGGAGGACCATCGCCACCAGTCGAGGGGTCGAGTCGAAGAGGCCGACGTACGGCACCATCACTCCGTGGAGCATCCACGCGAGCCCCGAGGCGACGGCCACCGCTCCCAGCCAGCGTGGGTACGTCGACCCGAGGGCCATGGCCAGCCCGATGAGCCCGAGGGCGAGTCCCAGGAGGATGTTCGAGTAGCTCTGGAAGGCGTACTCGGTCCACCGCACCGACTTGGCGGCCGCGAACAGGGTGGCCCTCTCGTCACCCGAGGCGGCGACCCAGCCGTCGGCCGCCCACTTCAGGGCGACTCCGTCCACCGCCTGCAGGGCGGTGAACGCGGCCGCCGCCGGCACGGACGCGGCGAGGCCGTACCTCGCCAGGGCGGCGCTGAGCGCGGACCCGTGCTTGATCGCGTGGTAGACCCCGACCAGCCCGGCGAGCACGAGCAGGACCCCCAGCCACTGGGCGAAGTGGATGGCCACCCAGGCCTCGGTGCCGGCGTACTCGGTGAAGACGCCGGGGTTGTCCATGGGTGCGCGCTGGTGGGGATGGATGGCCGTCGCGACGACGACGATGAGGATGCCGAGCGGCAGTGCCGCCGCGGCGAGCCGGATGGTCCAGGTCTCCTCCCCGCGCAGAGGCGGGCGGGACTCGGTGTGACGCGGTTCCATGTATCTCGTTCCCTTCGCGCTCAGGGAAGAAGGCGGGGCTGGCAGACGCAGCGGTGAGCGTCATGTCGCCGGCCCGGAGACCAGGCCGGGTGCACTCAGCACACACCCCGGGCGGGGACCCTCACAAGGTCAGGAGCAGCGCCCGGGCACGGCGCTCTAGACCTTGATGCCGCCGACCGTGTCTCGCGGGTTGTCGGACTGCATCCGCCACGCGGCGACCACCGCGTCCTCGACGGCTGCCGCGTCGCCGTTCTGCAGAGCCGAGACCACCTGCGCCGCGAGCGTCAGGTCACGAGGGGGCAGGGCTCACGAGACTGCGCCGCGGCGGGTGCGCGGGCGCCGGTCCGTTCGGCCCCGATGCCCGCGGTCACGACGAAGGCGATACCGAGGACGGACCAGACCGGCGGCACCTGGTGGAGCAGCAGGAGGCCGATGACGAGCGCGATCGCCGGCTCCAGGCTCATCAGCGTCCCGAACGCCGCGGTGGTGATCCGGCGCAGGGCCAGCATCTCGAGGCTGTACGGCACCACGGGGAGCAGCAGGGCGAGTCCGAGCCCGACCAGCACGAGCTCGGGAGTCAGCGTCGGGATCTCGCCCTGCGGCCCCACGACGACGGTCGCGACCAGTGCGGCGACCGGGATGGACAGACCCAGGCCCTGGATGCCCGCCACCTGGTCACCCACGGCCTGGGTGAGCAGGATGTACGCCGCCCAGCAGGCCCCCGCACCGAGCGCGAACGCGACCCCGACCAGGTCCGCGCCGCCCTGCCACGGCTGGGTGAGCAGGACCAGGCCGACCGCGGCGAGCGCCGGCCACACCAGCAGCCGGACGTGCCTGCTCCGCGCGACGGCCACGGAGAGCGGCCCGAGGAACTCCAGGGCGCTCGCGGTCCCGAGCGGGAGCCGCTGCACCGCCTCCATGAACAGCATGGTCAACCCGGCCGTGACGACCCCCAGCACGACCGCCGCCCCCAGCACCCGACGGCTCAACGAGGCCGGCCGCGGCCGCACGATCACCAGGAGCAGGACGCCCGCGAAGAACAACCGCAGCCAGGCCGCGCCCTGCGCGCCGATCTGCTCGAACAGCCCGACGGACACGGCGAGGCCGAGCTGGACGCAGGTCATCGCGCCCACTGCCATCGCAGCGCCGGACCCGGCGGTGCCCGGGTGAGTGCCTCTCGTGCTCATGACCTCAGTACACACGGACGGAAACGTTCACGTCCACGTGATCTTGATGGACAAACCATTCAGTGATCCTGAACGATAGGGGGATGGACCCACGCCGCCTCGAGCTGCTGCTGCAGCTGTCACGACTCGGATCCATGCGCGAGGTGGCCGAGACCATGAACGTCACGACCTCGACGGTCTCCCAGCAGATCGCCGCCCTGGCCAGGGAGGCCGGCACCGAGCTGCTCGAGCACGAGGGGCGTCGCGTGCGGCTGACCCCGGCCGGGCGGCGCCTCGCCGACCACGCGGTCAACGTCCTCGCCGCCCTGGAGGCCGCGCGGGCCGACCTCGACTCCACCACCGAGCCGGCCGGCACGCTCCGGGTGGCGGCGTTCGCCACGGCCGTGCGCCAGGCGCTGCTGCCGGTCGCGCGCACCCTCGCCGAGCAGC
Source organism: Nocardioides jiangsuensis (assembly GCF_019679455.1). Classification (GTDB taxonomy): domain Bacteria; phylum Actinomycetota; class Actinomycetes; order Propionibacteriales; family Nocardioidaceae; genus Nocardioides_C; species Nocardioides_C jiangsuensis. Next base: position 1,357,550 of record NZ_JAIEZQ010000001.1, on the reverse strand, counting down.
ACCCGCAGGTGGTGCTGAGCATCCACGAGCACGAGCCGGCCGAGGCGCTCGAGCTGCTGGCCGGCGACGACGTCGACCTCGCGCTGACCTACGACTACAACCTGGCGCCGGCTCGCTTCGACCGCACCCTGGTCAGCCAACCCCTCGGGAGCACGGAGTGGGGCCTGGGTGTGCCCACCGGCGAAGGACGGCGCGGAGGTACAGCGCTCGACACGTTCGGCCGGTTCCGGGACCGCGACTGGATCGTGAACTCACGCAACACCGCCGACGAGGAGGTCGTCCTGACGCTGGCGTCCCTCGCCGACTTCTCGCCGCGCGTGGCACACCGCGCCGACAGCCTCGACCTCGTGCAGGACATGATCGTCGCCGGCCTGGGCGTCGGCCTGCTCCCGGCCGGCCAGCCGACCGCGCGCGGGGTGACGCTGCTCCGGCTGCGGCGCCCCGACGTCACCCTGCGCGCGTACGCCGTGACCCGGCGCGGCCGGTCGCTGTGGCCGCCCCTCGCGCTCGTGCTGCGCCTGCTCGAGGACGCGTCGTTGAGCAGAGAGTGAGCAGCGCCTGCTCAGCGGACCGCGTCGATGAGCAGCAGCGTCGCGAGCGCCGCGAAGGTCAGGCCGGCGAGGCGCGTCGTCGCTGTCGCAGCACGCCCGTCGGGCGCCAGTACCTCGCCGAGCTTGCCCGCCCCTACCCCGACGCCGGCATCGACCGCCAGACCCACGAGCAGGAAGATGAGGCCCAGGGTGGCGAGCTGCAGTCCGGCCGGTCCGTGCCCGGTACGGACGAACTGCGGGAGGAAGGCCGCGAAGAACAGGATGACCTTGGGGTTCGTCACGTTCGTGAGCACCGCCCGGCCGAGGAGGTTGCGGTCCGGCGGCGGACGATGCGCGGCCGTGGGGCGGCTCCCCGCGGACCGGAGCGTGGTGAAGGCAAGCCACGCCAGGTACGTCGCACCGAGAAGACGTACGACGTCGAGCGCAGCCGGCGCCGACTGAAGCACCAGGGCGAGGCCCAGCGCGGTGGCCGTCACGTGAACCACCATGCCGAGCGCCATCCCCACGGCCGAGAGCAGGCCGGCACGGGCGCCCCGGTCCAGGGCGACGGCCGCGATGAACGCGTTGTCCGGACCCGGCGCGACCGTGACCAGGACGACCGCCGCGACGAAACCGGGCAACACCGCCGGATCGAGCATGACGCCTCCCTAACGCACAACCGGGAACTAATACGTTACGCCGATCCGTCGAGCGGCGCAACGCGCTAGAGGCAGATAACCCGTTACTCTGGAGGGGTGAGAGCAACCGTCGACACGATGCCGCTGGCGACCCTGGTCGACCTCGTCAACGGCTGGGGCAGCCGGCCACGGCTCGAGGCGGGCGAGCAGGGCGACCCCTACCCGCCGGCCTCGGACGTGTCGGGTCGGATGGGGTTCCTCGAGCCTGCGGTCCGGTGGGACGAGCGGACGCTGGTCGACGTCGCGGACCGGCTCCACCCGGTCTTCGCCGCCGCTGACGCCGACGAACGCCGCGCCCTCGTCAACGACATCCTCACCTCGGTGGCCGTCCGGCCCTGCGTGCGACGGGACGGCGACGCGTTCCGCGAGAGCTGGCTGGTCGAAGACAGCCGCGACGCCGTCCTGGCCGCCGCCGCCGTGGCGCTGCGTGACCACGTGGCGCAGGCCTCGGGGCAGCGGATGGGCACCTGCGGCGGGACGGACTGCGCCGACGTGTACGTCGACGGCTCCCCCACCGGGCGGCGTCGCTTCTGCTCCCTCACCTGCCAGAACCGGACCCGTGCGGCCACCTTCCGTCGGCGCCACCGCAACGCGAGCGGCTAGTGCGCGCGCGACCGCGCGGTTCGTGCGTCAGTACGCCGGAGCGGGATCCTTGGCGGCCTGGAACAGCAGGATCAGGAACCAGACGAGCACTGCCAGCGCGGCCACGCCCGTGAGAAGTACGAGCGGCGCGAGCTCGGGCTCCACATTAGCGCCGGCCACGAGGACCGCTAGCGCGGCCGCCGTACCGAGGTTGGACCACCGCACGACGTTGGCGGTGGCGCGGCGCGTGGGCAGCACCGACATGATCCCGGTGCAGGCGGCGAACACCACCACGGTCTCTGCCACCGAGACCGCGACGAGGATGATCGGGTGCTGCACTCCGGCCCATTCCGGTACGGCAGGCAGCACCGCCGCGGCACACGTCGCCGACGTGACAGCGAACCACCGCCGCGCGTCCGGCTGCGACTCACCCACCGACCGGAACAGAGCGTGCGCCGCTACCGCGCCGATGACCCACCCGATCGGGTCGGGCAACAGGTCGACGCCGCCCCCTATGCGGAAGTCGAGGACGACCAGCAGCAGCCCCCACGCGAGAGTCGCCAGCGGCCTCATCGGTGCCGCGAGAGTGACCATCTATGTGCTCCTGGTGAGGTTGCGTCAGCTCATCGTGCCGCACTGCGCGGACAGAGCTACTGGATTCGCGGAAATGGCCCTGGTCAGGTCGCTGCCGGCGTGTCGTCGACGAGGAGTCGTCGTACGGCGGCCCGTGACCCGAGCAGGGCCACCACGAGCAACGTCACGGGTATGAATCCGCCGAGGCTCACAGCGTCGCCGAAGACGAGGTCGACCAGTTCGAGTACGACCAGCTTGCTCCCGGCAGCGACCACCCACAACGACAGGGCGGCGGCGGCCTTGGCGCGCCGGGTCGTCGCGGCGCGGAGCCTAACGATGACCTTGTTCTTGAGGACGATCACCAGTTCCAGAGCGATCTTGAGCAGGAGTGCAGTCAGCAGCGAGAGGGTGAAGCCTTCGCTGATGACCGATGGGACGTACTCGATGGCGAGGTTGAGGACGACCACGTAGACGAAGAGGTCGATGACGTCGGCCGGCCGGGCGCGGAGCCACCGGCGGGCTGGACCTCGTGGGGGACGAGGTTCAGCGGAGGCCGCCAGCCCAGGCTCTGTCACAGCACGATCTTGACGCACATCGCGCTCGAACCGCCTCGATCCGCCGGCCGTGCACGACCTTGCGTCGGCAGTCTCTCGGATCGCGGCACCTACGTGCGTCAGCCAGGCACGTTCATGGTGGACATGAGCGTCTCGAACCTCAGACCATGGCTCTGTGGACGCGACCTACCCAGAAGGCAATGACCTCGACCCGTTCGCCGTTCCAGGCGTGGTCGACGGGGCTGACAGCGAATCCGGCGTCCCGTCGTTCACCCTCGCGGTCGATGGCGAGCTGTTCGACCTCCGTTCCGATGAGCAAGGCGGCACTCACTACACGTGGTTGAGCGGGCCGAACGAAGGCTACGGATTCAGTTCGAGCCCGACCCCCCGTCAGTCGCTGGAGGGGCACCGGGAGAACATCCGCACCTTCCTTGCTCAGATTGACCCCACGACGGGCTACATCGAGGACGACTGACGCCCGGCTTCGTCATCTCCCCCGACGGCACTGCTGCTTCGCGCCGGTGACGAGACTGCGCTCCTCAGACCCCAGACGGCGCGTCGTCATAGGCGGGATGGTGGCTCGCCACCTTGCGCGCCCCTACGAGGTGGCCGCCCAGGTAGGCGGCGACTCCCGAGACGGCCGCTCCGGCGAGGGCGAGCCCGGCCCCGGTGCCGTGCCGGCCTCGCCGGCGGGCAAACCACGAGGCCGCGTAGACGCTGATCGCGACGCCATTGGTGACAGCGTGGACGATGCCCACCCGCTTCTCGCGAGACCCGGCCGCCGACCACTCAGCCCATCCGGTCCAGGCTGTGGGGCCGGCCGCGAGCAGCCCGGCACCGACGAGCCTCTGGGCGGCGGCGGACGAGTCGGACCCTCCGAACAGGTCAAGCAGAGTGGCGGAGGTCCAGGTGCCGAGCGCGACGTCGGTGAGCAGCGGGTGGACCGCATGGCCGAGCCACTCGCCGCGCAGCACCGAGGCTCGCGCCCCGGTGCCGAACCAGGACTTGATCACCGGCTCCAACGCATGCACTGGCCGGTCGAGCGGCGCAGCCTCCTCGAGCCGCAGGGTCCAGCGCACGATCCTCGGGGGCTGTTCGGGGTTCATTCGCTTCTCCTCGGAGCCGTGTACGTCGAGCACATTCCATGGGTTCCTCGTGCAAGCCTTGCCCCGTGAGGCACACAAGGTCAATGCGATAGCTACCCGCGCCCTTGCCCCACCCACGCGATCCCCACACGGCCGACCTGGTCATGGCGGTCCCCTCGTGCAGCCCTCTCGAGACTCGCACCGGCCGACACGCAGGTGCCAGATCGCTGCGCGTCCCCCCGACGCGTCTGCCGGACCTATCGGCCACTGCCCGGGAGCGGTCGCCGCGACCCGGAGGTGCCAGGACTCACTCGGGGGATGGGTGGACCGACGACCTCGAGGCCATAACGGGGCCCCACCTCGTTCCACCGGCTGATCTCCTCGGCCATCGTTCGGCCCTCGTCCTCGCCCGGCATGCGCATGGCAGCTGCCGGCACCCCCACCTCGTCGTACAGCCCTAGGAGACCGCCCGGGACAGTGAGTGCGAGGAAGCGGGCCGGTCGGTCCCCCCGGATGCGGAACGCAAGCCGCGGGGAAGGTACATGAACCAGCCGGCGGACAGTTCGTACGTCTCCTCACCGGCGACGTAGGTGATCTCGCCGTCGAGCAGGTAGAAGGCCTCGGCCTCGTTGTGGTGACGGTGCAGCGGCGTGGCGATCCCCGGCGGTTGGCTCACGAGCGCGACGCCCAGCGCTCCGCCGGTGCACTCTGGGCCCGCGAGGTGTTCGAGCGACCCCATGGCCAGGAACGGGCCTGACCTCAAGCAACCACACCGCGATCGGAAGGTCCGCGCCCCATCAGCCGTTTGACCAACCTCACCGATCAGATCAGCTGGGCCGCCAGCCGCTACCGCCATTCCGATCAGGAGCAGTCCGCGGGCCAGCCGAGCCGCAAGCTCCGGCCCGGGATGTGGCCAGCGCAGCAGTGCCCAAACCACCAGCAGCAGCGGCACACCGAGGGCCAGGTGCTGGCTGGCTTTACCGATGTTGTCACCCATGACGGGGTAAACGCGAGCACCACCAAGACGACCGCCATGGCGGTCGCGCCGACGATGCTCACCCCGACAGGGTGCCGATTCCACAACGGTCATGACGCTGCCCCCTGACGACGGACCTGATCCTCTCCCAGCCACCAAGACCAATTCCGACCTGAGGTCGTATACATCGCCAATAGTGCCTAGCGGCTTACCGCGATCGAGGGGAAAACCGGGTCAGCCTCAGGTGCCGGGTCGAGTCTGCCAATCCGGTTGCGAACCACTGTCGACAAGCAACCGGTTTGGGGTGCCGTCCGGGGCGAAGATCCAGATCCCGGTGTCGGCGATCCTGCGGCCGTCCGGCGACCAGGTCGGCGACCAGTAACCGCACGCCCCCGGCACCCGATGCGCACCGGTCCCGTCACGGCGAATGATGAACGGGCCGGTACACCCCGCATCGAACCCCCGCGCGCGAGCGTAGACAAGCCGCCTGCCGCTCGGCGCCCAGTCCGGTGCGTCCTCGAAACGGTCCGGGGTCTCGGTCAGCCGGCGCAGCCCCGTCCCGTCCGGACGGACGGTGAACAAGTCGGGCCAGTCCACTTCGGGGTCGCCGGCCCTGTTCCCGATGAACGCGATCCGGCGGCGGTCCGGTGACCAGGCCGGACTGCCCGCAGCGCGCCACTTGGTGGGGTCGAGCAGGCGCCGGACCCGTCTGGTCTCGAACGAGTAGACGTACAATTGGGTCATGTCACCGCGGCCGCTGGTGAACACGAACCGTCGGCCACTCGGTGCCCAGGCCGGGGAGTAGTCGGAGGCCCGGTGCGAGATCAGCCGCTTCTTATTCCGACCGGCGGAGCCCATCACCCAGATGTCGGTGCGGTGGCTGCCCCCCGGACGCACTCGAGTAAAGAGAAGGCGCCGCCCGCCCGGCGACCAGGCAGGGTCGCCGACGAACGCGGACCGGGTCAACTGGCGCAGGCCCGTGCCGTCGGGACGCACCGTGAAGATGTCATAGCAGCTGCTGCACCTTGTGGTGGATTCGGCGACGAAGGCGATCCGGCCGTTCACACCCGGGGACGGCCGCTGCGCAGCGGCCGTCGGCACGGCCACAGTGGATGGGAGCGGGGCAAGCAGGGGTGCTGCGGTCAACATGGCTGCGGCGGCGAGGCCGGCGACCACTCGTCTGCCGCTCAGGTTTCCCACAGCCGCCTCCCCCGTCGTTCGACGAATGTACGCCCGGACCGGAGTCAGAGGCCAGAGGCCAGAGGCCAGAGGCCGCATCGAATCAGTCCGACAACCCCAGCACCGGCTCACAGCAGGCTCGCTTCGGCGAACTGTGGTAGCCCTGAGCGTACCGTCGGCGCATCACCGAGGAGCTCTCCAGGCGCCCGTCCTGCGAACTCCTCGGCGTCGGCCACACCCGTCTGGCAACCGTTCTCCTCGCCGGTCCCCTCGAGGACTTCTGGAGAACAGCGCTGGGTCACCATCGCCAAGGCCACCCATCATCCTCGGCGTGAATCAGTCGATGGTCGCCAGCTCGCCGACACCGACCGACCCCCTGCCACCAGCCCCGACTCGGCGCACGGCGCTGGTTCCTCGCCGGACAGCTTGAGGTCATCGCAAAGCTAGAGAGTCACGCCGGTGGGCGAAACCGTCCTCGGCGGCCCGGTGAACCGCGAGCTGTGGCTGCCTAGGGTCGCGATGAAGGACGACCGGAAGGGTGCTGGTGACGGGGTACGCGTTCAACGACGAAAGCGGTGAGCTGCTGGTGGTGTGGCAGACCGGAGCAGGAGACCGGGCCGCGGTGGTCACCCGAGTCCAACACCCGGTCGCGGGACGACGACTGGCGCAGACCCTGTCGATGCCGGCCAAGGCCTGCTGGCGCACCTACCACCCAGCGATCGCGGCTGACCCCGGGGAGGCCAACAGCACGGCGTGGCGGCGAGCCAAGGAGCGCGACGCATTCGATGCTGCCCTGGCCGCCCTGCGGCGGCCACACCTGCCCTAGCGAGGAATGGGCATGACCTCCTACCGAGGTCGAGGAGGCACCGGGTCGGCCGGACCTTGTACATCCTCGAGGACCCTCGGGGTGATCGACGCGGTGGAGGCCGAGGTCCGCCGGGAGATGGACGCAGTGAGCCGCGCCGAGCTCGGTGACCTGTCCAGGCGGGCCGAGCAGGCGGCGACCCTCTCCCGCGCCGAGTCTCCCCCACCACCCAGGTTCAGGCCGCCTGGGACCTACTTCACGCCGACCCCTCGGCTGTTTCCACACGCTGCTGACCACCCTGGACCCCACCGCAGCCGCTGCCTGGCTCCGAGGCGTCACCGAGGTGGCCACCGATGGCACCGGACTGCACTGGACCTAGGCGGTCACCGAGGCCGACAACATCGAGACACTGCCCTATGAGGCGCCGACCGCGGTACTGCAGGCCCTCGACGCCGACGCGACCCCCACCGAGGCCGTGCTCGCTCTCGTCCACGGTTCTATGGCGATCGCCGACGATGATGTCCCCAACCTCGGCGACCTGGAGCAGGTCGTGGAGGCACACGAACGGGCCGAGCAGTACGCACACACCGGCGTCACCGCCGAGGATCTGATGCCGCGCCGGCTATCGGGTGGAGCCGCCTGTCGGAATCGAACCGACGACCTATTCATTACGAGGCTCGGCGAGGGCTAGATTCGCTAGCACTGGTTGAGGGTTCCCGCGTGAACCGTGCGAACCATGACCGGTCGCGGGGCTCGATTCTTTCGGCTGTACGGCCAGAATGCGGCCACGGCCACAGGAGAGCCACCGACCCGATAACCAGCCCTCTTGCTCGTCGGTGTCCGGGGGCAAAGGGTGGCCGGAGGCCATCGCCAAGCGACGCGCAGCGCCCTTGCGGCCGGGTGCCGGCGTGCAAATCCTCGCGCATCGGGTCGGCGGCGAGAGTACCCTCGGCGTCCAGCCTGCCCAACGCGCCGTGCTGGTGCGGCGCGTCACTGAACTCAGGGGTGGCGGCGCTGTTCGAGTCAGGCCAGGCGCCAAGAGGCCCTTCTGCATGGCAACGTGCGGGAGGGCCTCTGAAATGCTTGGGTCGCTTACCTTGCCGGCGCGACGCGGGCGGGGTGCGCGGAGGGCCGAAGGCCCGGAGCGCGGGGGTGTCCCCGCCCGGCGAAGCGCCCGCGCCGAAGGCGCGCTTGAGCCAGTAAGGAAAGTCCTCACCTCACGTGGGACCGAACGACGGGAATGACGTGCGAACTAGCAGGTCGAGCCGTGAGCAAGGCTTACGGCGTGGCCTCGAGGAATGGCGGAAGTTCAGGAAGGGCGGAAGTTCTGACTGACCAATGAGGCGATACCGCCGCCAGAGGAACCAGGGGAAGCCAGGCGCCTGAGGAACGCCCACAAACCCAATGGTCCCGAGGTGGGACATGAAACCGTTTGCGTAGCCAGCGAACCTTGAACGATTAATGTTGTCATCATCGCGGTCAGTCCGGGCCCGTCCATCACACCATGTCCACCTGCTCGCCATAGTGGCCAACCATTCCCACCACCCCACTGCTGCAAGCCGCCCCCGTACCTTTCGAAGAGAACCTCGGCATCTCCCCTCGCTGTGCATCAACTCAGCAAATATGGCGCGCCACGCTTGCATATGTGACACGAGGAGTGATCTCGTTTCGACTCACGGTTGATCAGGATGTCCAGCCGCTACGCACATGATCCATTCAGATCGCGTGTGACTACGCACCTCCGGCTGGAGCAGCTCGGGAGATAACGAAAGGGACTGCAAACCGATGGTTGAGCACCCCCTTGTGTCCAAGATCTCGATCACGGGTCTCTTCGGTCACCTGGACCACGACATCGAATTCAGGTCGAGTGATCCGACAATTCTTACCGGACTGAATGGCGCGGGGAAGACGCATGTACTGCACATCCTACGAGCCCTGACGGTTTGTGACGCTCTCAGCCTTGGCGCTCTGCCATTCCACGTTGCCACGCTCACGTACAGCACTGGAGACCAGGTCGCTGCCGAGCGCTTAGTAAATGACGACGGCACCTCAGTACAGTTGCGCCACAAGAACCCACGAGGGGTTGAGGGCAAACCCCTCACCGTCCAGATGCCCAGCGACGACGACATCCGCGCCTCGCTTCCACCCTGGATACATCGCGTGGGCGATCGCTATCGCGATGAGCGGAACGGCGACTACCTTACTCTCGCAGCCGTGCGCGCCTACGCGCCGAGCAGAAACGTGCTGAGTCCTGAAGTTCAATGGGGACTGGAGCAACTGAGGCATGAAGTACCCAACATGCCTTCCTTCATTATCGACACGCGCCGTCTGGACGTGAGTCCTCCCGAGGATGATCCCGCATGGAGAAACGGGCGTTCCGCCAGCGGCCGAAACGCCACATCTCGCATCGAACACTACCTCGAGCGCGTGACGGCGCAGATGGACAGAGCACGCCGAAATGCTATCCGCTCTAGTCAGCAGGCAGACATTTCCTTCGCGGAGCGAGCATTAGCATCCGCCAGAAAAACTGTCAATGAACCCGCCTTGCGAGAGCGATACAACCAGGTTGTTGCCCAATACAATGACCTAGGCCGTAATGGTCTGACCGTCGGAGACGCGCCGATCCCATTCCCCGAGAAGACAAACCCGACCGTTCGGAGAATCCTCGACCCCTTCGTCGAGGATTGGGAGAAACGTCTCGCGCCCTTGGTGCCATTGAACGAGAAGATCAAGCTCTTCCGGGCACTGTTGGACGACAAGCTGGAATCCTCATTCAAGAGAACGTCGGCTCACGCCCAAGGCATTCACATAACCGACATCCACGGGAGACGCCTCAACGTCAATCGATTATCGTCTGGCGAGCAGCACTTGCTGGCGCTCTATACGAGGCTCCTCTTTGACACGCGTCGCGGGACATTGGTTCTGATCGACGAACCAGAGATTTCCCTGCACCCCGCGTGGCAACACGCGTTCGTTAGGGATATCGATCGCGTGGCGGAACTTGTCCCCATGCAGGTCGTGATCGCCACGCATTCGCCCTCGATCGTAAACGAACGGTGGGACCTAGAAGAGCCCCTGAGCATCTCAGCACCTCCGGATCCCGGACGGGATGAGGATCAAAGCGAGGCCTTTTTAGGGGTTGACGATGACGCTGACGAATAGCGTCTCCCTCCGCGAATACGAAGACCGAGCTGGCAGAATCATCTTCCACATCCGCGGAGTGCGTACTCCTGTCATCATCACAGAGGGCCCAACGGACGCCTTTATTCTGGAGTCGATGATCGACCGAAAGCGTATTCTTGACGTCGCGGGCCGTGTAAACGTATTGAACCTGAGCGAAAAGATGCTGGTACTCGGAGAATCCCGCTTCGTCTCGGTGTTCGACAGGGATTTTTGCACAGACCACTACCGCGAAGATGGACCATATCTTCCCTACGACGCCAACGACTTGGAGTCGATGTTGGTTGAAATGGGCCTACTCGGCGACCTTCTTCGAGTGAAGGGCCAGGAGGAGAAGATCAAGAAGCACGGCGGCATCGACGTCGTACTAGGCAAACTTAAGGATTGTGTCGTCCCCGTTTCTCGTTTGAGGCGCCGAAACGAGGCGGCGAGATGGGGACTCGACTTCGACAGCGCCGACCTCACGAAGTTCATCACTCAGACATCCCTGGAACTTGAGATCGACAGGTATTGCTCAAGTCTTTACAACGACCGGATCCGAAATGGTGATGGCAACCACCCTTCGCTCCAACAAATAAAGCAGGCAGCCAAGGAATCCGACGAACAACTGCATTACCGAGGAAAGGACTTGTTGTCGGCCGCCTCGGTGGCATTAAGGAACTACATTGGCAGTCTGAACAAGGCCCAAGCAGATGTAGATGGTCTCATTGATTCTCTCTACATGGCCGGAAAACACGCGCTCGGCAGTAGCGATTGGGCAGACAGATTGAGCGCACGCCTAGAAGGCAGGGCCGCCTAGCGAGAATGCTCTCTTGCATGCTCGTCTGTGCACGACTCCTTAGGCGTGGGTGGCATCCATGGATCTCCGAGTGCCCCACGGGTCGATCGTCAGAGCTGAGGGGGAGAACCCGGGCGTCAGGCGAGCTAAGTATCCGCCATGGTCAGCGCACCCGGGACTTAACGCTCGGGGGTACCCCGGTGCAGAAGCGCATCCGCGCCCGCCGCTGGAGTTCTGCTCCCATTCGACTGGTCTTCGCTAAGCCGACGACCAGGACGCCCGCTGCTCGACCACGCGATGCGCACGCGCCGGGTACCGGGCGACCAGCTGGCCAGGGGCGTGCGGCTGCCTAAGCGACCACCCGCCCGTGATCGGTTCCTAACCGCGCCACAGGTCCAAGCCCTGGCCGACAAGCTCGGCAAGGAGGGCGACCTGGTCCTGGCCATGACCTACCTCGGGCTGCGATGGTCGGAGCTCGCCGCACTCAAGGTGGCCGACGTCAACCTGGTCCGCCGGCGGGTGCACATCGTCGAGCGCGCGACGGAGGTCAGGGGCCGTGTCGACGTCGCTGCTCCCAAGAGCTCGGCGTCCAACCGGCACGTCGCGATCCCCGCCCTGCTCCTGCCGATGCTGACCGAGCGGATCGAGGGCAAGGCGCCCGACGCGTTGGTGTTCACCGCACCGAACGGCGGCTACCTGCGGAACCGGAACTGGCGACAGCGCTCTGGGTTCGACAAGGCGGTGAAGGAGCTCGGGCTGGTCGTGACCCCGCACGACCTCCGTCGCACGTTCGGAACCCTGGCCAGGGCCGCGGGTGCTGACCTTCGGTGGATCCAGAAGGCGATGGGACACGAGTCGATCACCACCACGGCCCGCATCTACGCGCACCTCTACGACGACGAGCTCGACTCCGTCGCGGCCGCTCTCGACGGATCGGACGGGGCGAATGAGTCAGCACGTTCTCGGGGGCATTTCGGGGGCACCGAAGGCCACATACGGCCAAAATGCGGCCACGAAGCGGCCTCTGGGCATGAACAAAGCCCAGGTCGTGATCGCCATTGTGGCGCTGACCTGGGCTTTTGTGTGGAGCCGCCTGTCGGAATCGAACCGACGACCTATTCATTACGAGTGAATCGCTCTACCGACTGAGCTAAGGCGGCCTCGTGCCCGACCACGGCCGGGCACGCCGGACGAGTATACGGACACCCGCGCAGATCTCCGAAACCGGGCTCGCCACGGCGCCTGGACCGAACGAGCCGCAGCCAGCTGCCCACAGAGCCTGCGCTCAGCGGTCCTCCAGCAGCGGACCGGCTGGGTCGTGCTTCAGGCCGAGCTTGCGGGCCGCGATCCCCGACAGCGCCTCCAGGGCAACCCGGTTCGCGAGGAAGGCCGTGATCTCCGCGTGGTCGTACGGCGGCGACACCTCGACGATGTCCATGCCGACCACCGGCAGCTCCAGGCAGATCCGGCGCACCGAGTCGAGCAGCTGGCGCGCGGACAGCCCACCCGGCTCCGGGGTGCCGGTGCCGGGCGCGTGTCCCGGGTCGCAGACGTCCACGTCGACCGAGAGGAACACCCCCTCGCAGTCGTCCAGGGCGATCTCGAACGCCTCGTCGAGGCAGGAGTCGAGGCCGCGCGCGCCGATCTCGGTCATCTCGAACGACCGCATCCGCTGCTCGGCCATCCACGAGAGGGTCTCGGGCCCGGGCCAGTAGCCGCGCAGCCCGATCTGCAGGAACCGGTCGCCGCGCAGCGCCCCGGACTCGATCAGCCGGCGCATCGGCTGGCCGTGGCCGTAGAGCGAGCCGAACTCGATGTCGCCGGTGTCCGCGTGCGCGTCGAAGTGCAGCATCGACACCCGGCCGAAGCCGTGGTGCCGCGCGACGCCGGTCGCGTCCGGCAGCGCGATCGTGTGGTCGCCGCCGAGGACGAGGGGTACGGCGCCCACCGCACTGACCTTGTGCACCGCCTCCTCGAGCGAGCCGATCGACCGCTCGACGTCCCCGGAGAACATCTCGACGTCACCGGCGTCGACGACGCGGATGTCCTGGAGCGCGTCGACCCGGAGCGCGAGGTGGGGCCGCGACCCGTCGTGCGGCAGGTAGCAGGTCTGCCGAATCGCCATCGGCCCGAAGCGGGTCCCGGGCCGGTGTGACGTACCCCCATCGAAGGGGGCGCCCACGATCACGACGTCCGCGCCGGCGTACGTCTCCGGCTCGTCGAGGTCGCAGCGGTCGACGCCGAGGAAGGTGAGGTCGGGGCCGTACTGGGGTCCGTAGCGGGTCACGGCCCCATCCTGCCCTGCGCTCAGCTGGCGAGCACGTGCTCCGGGGCGACGGCCGCGTCGGCCTGCGCGGCACCGGTGCGCCACGCGCCGGCGGCACCGCACCAGCAGGTGTACATCACGACGATGCCCTGCTCGTCGTTGACCATCGCGGTGATCTGGCTCGGGAAGACCAGCTGACGCCTGTCGCACGCGGGGCAGTGGATGTCGAACATGATGGTCCTCCCTTGGGGATCAGCGGTTCCGCGAGTCGGAACGGGTGACGACGTCAAGCCTAGGAACCCGCGACGCATAGAGGTAGCCTTACTTTCCAGCATGACCTATAGGAGATTCCTTGTTCTCGCTGCACCAGCTGCGCTGCTTCCTGGCCACCTACGAGCACGGGTCGCTGACCGCGGCGGCCGAGGAGCTCGGGTACGCCCAGCCGTCGCTCTCCGAGCAGGTCCGCTCCCTGGAGAAGTCGCTCGGCGTCACGCTCTTCCGCCGGGTCGGCCGCGGGATGGTGCCCACCACGGTCGCGGACACGTTCCGCCCCCACGCGGAGGCCACCCTCGCCGCCGCCGACGAGGCCCGCCGGGCGGTTGCCTCGGTCCGGGCGCTGGAGACCGGCACGATCCGCTTCGGGATGTTCGGCACAGCCCGGCTCTACGCCGGCGCCGCGCTGATCGCGGACGTGCTCGAGCGTCACCCCGGGGTGCGGGTGGAGCTGATCGGGCAGAACTCCACCGACGTCCAGGAGCAGCTGCGCCGCGGGCGCCTGGAGGCCGCGATGATCGCGGTGCCGGTGGCCAGCGAGGGGTTGGAGGTGCGGCCGGTGGCCCGCGACGAGCTGGTCTACATCAGCGCCGACCCCGAGCGGCTGCGCACCCCGGTCACCGCGCAGCGGCTCTCCCGCTCCAGCCTGGTGATGCCGGAGACAACCTGGCGCGCCGAGGACTCCACCCGGCTGATCCTGCGGACGATGCTGCACGAGACCGGGCACAACCCACCGACCCGGATCGAGGTCGAGGACGTCGAGACCGCGGTCGAGCTCGTCGGGATGGGCCTGGCCGACTCGGTGGTCCCGCGCGGCGTGGTCGACCAACTCCTCCCCCGGCTCGCCCCGGACGCCGGCTGGGTCTCGCTGCGGCCGCGCTGCTACGACACCATCGCGATCGTGCACCGCAAGGGCGCCGCGCTCTCCCCCGCCGCGGAGCTGATGATCGAGCTGGCCACCCGGCGGATGCAGCAGATCACCGAGCCGGTGCACCCCTAGCCGGCGCTCAGCAGGAGACGTCGGACTCCGGAACCGTCCCCGAGACCAGGTAGGACTCCACCGCGTCGTCGACGCAGGGGTTGCCCGCGTTGTAGCCGGTGTGCCCGTCGCCGTCGCGGCGCACCAACACCCCGGAGTCGAGCTGCTCGGCGAGCGCCTCGGCCCACTCCAGGGGCGTGGCCGGGTCTCGCGAGGTGCCCACGACGAGGATCGGGGCCGCGCCCGCGGCGTCGATCGGCCCGTCCGGCTGCTCCCCCGGGACCGGCCACTGCGCACAGCCCGCCAGCCCGTAGGCGAACACCTTCCCGAAGGTCGGCGAGGCCCGCTCGAACTCCGGGATCCGCGGCGCCACCTGCGCGGTCGGGATCGCGTCGTCGTGGTCGAGGCAGTTCACCGCGAACAGCGCCTCGAGCGAGTTGTCGGTGTACCCGTCGCCCGTGCGGGAGGTGTACGCGTCCGAGAGCCGGAGCAGCAGCGCGCCGTCGCCGGCGAAGGCCGACCGGAGCGCGGAGTCGAGCAGCGGCCAGTACCCCTGGTTGTAGAGAGGCGCCCAGATCCCGAGCACGGCGTTCCCGATCTCGAGCCGGCGGCCGTCCGCCCCGTCCAGCGGCGAGCGCTCCACGTCGTCGAGGAACTTCCGGATCCGCGCCGTACCGGCGTCCACGCTGTCGCCGAGGAAGCAGCCGCCCCGGTCCACGCAGGCGCCCACGTAGGCGCGCAGCGCGGTCTCGAAGCCCTTCGCCTGCACCAGGCTCATCTCCGTGCTCGACAGCGACGGGTCGATCGCGCCGTCGAGGACCATCCGGCCGACCCGCTGCGGGAAGAGGTCGGCGTACGTCGCCCCGAGGAAGGTGCCGTACGACGCACCGAAGTAGCTGAGCCTGCGGTCGCCGAGCAGGGCCCGGATCACGTCGATGTCCCGGGCCGCCTCGACGGTGGAGATGTGCCCGGCCAGGTCGCCGCTGTTCTCCACGCACCCACGGCCGAGCGCGGCCACCGCGGCGTCGGAGGCCCGCTCCTCCACCGCGGTGTCCGGGTCGGGGTCCATCGCCACGAACGCGTCCAGCTGCTCGTCGGAGACACAGTCGATCGGGGTGCTGCCGCCGACGCCACGCGGGTCGAAGCCGACGATGTCGAACACCTGCCGGATCTCGGTCCCGAAGTAGGAGGTGGCGTCCGCGGCGTACCGGGTGCCGGGCACGCCCGGCCCGCCCGGGTTCACCACGAGCGAGCCGACCGCCTTCCCGCCCTCGGCCGGCACCCGCAGCAGGTCGAGGTCGATCGTCTCGCCGGCCGGCTCCGCGTAGTCGAGCGGGACCTGCACGGTCGCGCACTCGTGGCCGTCGCCGCAGCCCTTCCAGTCCACATCCTGGCTGTAGTAGCGGTCCAGGCTCGGCTGCTGCGGCGCGCGCGTGGACGGCGCCGGGATCGGGCTCGACGACAGCGACGGCGCAGGCGTCTCCTGCTCCTCGCCGGAGGTGAGCAGGTCGCCGGAGCAGGCGGTCAGCACGACCGCGAGCACGGCCGCCAGGGCGGACGTCGTCGCGACGCCGCGGCGGTCGGCAGGGCTCGTGGACACGAGCCCACTGTAGGGGGCCGCTAGATCCGCAGGGACAGCATCATCGACTCGAGCGCCAGCAGCGGCGGCACCGTGAACTCCAGCATCTTCTCCCGCGCGGCGAAGATCGCGTCGATCCGGCGGAGGTTCTGCTCGGGGGTGGACCGCCGCGCAAGCGTGCTGATCTCGGCCCGCAGCTCCTCGTTGACGAGCTCGCCGGGGGCCCCGGTCTGCACCGCGATCGCGTCGCGGTAGACCGACAGCAGGTCCATCAGGCACCGGTCGACCACGTCGAGGGTGCGGCGCCGGGCTCGCTGCTTCTGGCTGTCGGTCAGCGAGCCGAGCGCCGCCCGGTAGGCCCGGGACCGCTTGGCCTTGGGGTCGGAGCCGTAGACCGCCTCGAGCTCGAGCTTCTCGCGGTCGTTGGTGGCCTCGGTGATCGCCTCGGTCTCGTCCTTGGCGAGGTCGACGAGGTTCGCCGCGGCGTTCATGCAGGCACCGAGCGAGGTCAGCCCGGACGGGATCGACACCACCTCGTGCCGCCGGTTCCGGGTCTTCTCGTCCAGTGCCAGCGCGCGGGCGCGGCCGATGTGGCCCTGGCTGGCGCGGGCCGCGAACGCGGCGATCCCGTCAGGCACGCCGTTGCGGCGGACCAGGAAGTCGGCGACGTCCGCGGTGCTCGGGGTGGCGAGCACGACGTTGCGGCAGCGGGAGCGGATGGTGGGCAGCACGTCCTCGACCGTGGGCGCGCAGAGCAGCCACACGGTGCGCGCGGTCGGCTCCTCGATCGCCTTGAGCAGGGCGTTGCCCGACGAGTCGTTGAGCCGGTCGGCGTCCTCGACCACCATCACCTGCCAGCGGTGGCCGACCGGGGCCAGCGCCGAGCGCAGCACCAGCTCGCGCATCCCGCCGACCTGGATCACCGCCCGGTCGGTGCGGGTGACGCTCACGTCGGCGTGGGAGCCGGCGAGCGCGGTGGTGCAGGCCAGGCAGTGCCCGCAGCCGCCCTGCTCGCACTGGAGCGCGGCGGCGAAGGCCAGCGCCGCGTTGGAACGGCCGGAGCCGGGCGGGCCGGTGAACAGCCAGGCGTGGGTCATCCCCTGGCCGGCGACCGCGCGGCGCAGCGTCTCGATGGCCGCGGACTGGCCGACGAGGCCGTCCCAGACCGACCCGGTGCCGGGCGCGGGCCCGGAGACCCGGGCGGGAGAGGTGGTCACGACTCCACCTCCGCGCTCGCGTCGCGGTCGACCAGGGACGGGGCGGGGGGCCCCGGGTTCTGGTGGGCGGGGGTCTGGTGCGCCGCGGCCGGCGTGGCCTGGCCGGCGCGGGCCGGGCCGCGGACCGCCTGCTCGAGGAGCGGCTCGACCCGCTCCCGGACGACGGCCGCGATCTCCTCGATCGGGCGGCGCGCGTCGATCACGACGTAGTGCTCGGGGTGGGCGGAGGCGAGCCGGAGGAACGCCTGGCGCACCCGCTCGTGGAACTCCACCGACTCGCCCTCGATCCGGTCCCGCTCCTCGAACCGGGTCAGGCCGGTCTGCGGCGGCAGGTCGAGCAGGACGGTCAGGTGCGGTCGGAGGTCGGAGGTCGCCCAGCGGGCCACCCGCTCCAGCTCGCGGTCCGAGAGGGCCCGGCCGGCGCCTTGGTAGGCCAGCGTCGAGTCGACGTACCGGTCGGTGACCACCACCGCGCCGCGCGACAGCGCGGGGGCGACGACCCGGTCGACGTGCTCGGCCTTGTCGGCGGCGTAGAGCAGCGCCTCCGCGCGGTGGGAGATGTCGCCGGTCGCCGGGTCGAGCACGATCCGGCGCAGCTTCTGGCCGACCTCGGTGTCGCCGGGCTCGTGGGTCAGGAGCACGTCGTAGCCCTCGTCGCGCAGCCAGGCGGCGAGCCGGTCGGACTGGGTGGACTTGCCGGCGCCCTCGCCGCCCTCGAGCGCGATGAACACCCCGGTCGCGGAGTAGACCCCGGGCGACCCGGCGAACGCGTTGCGCAGGTCCTTCACCAGCGGCACTCCTCTCCGGTCGTCCATCTGACGGTAGGACGCGACACCGACGGCGGTGAGCAGGACGGCGGCGATCAGGAACGTGAACGCGGCGCCGTTGTAGACCAGCTCGACGTCGAAGATCTTCGGGGAGTGCGTCCCGATCAGGCCCGCGAGCAGCGGCGCGGTGGCCAGCACCAGGGCCAGCGACAGCCGGATCATCGAGCCGACGAAGGCGAAGGTCCGGCCGCGGATCTCGTCGGGGACCTCGAGGCCGAGCAGGGTGTTGCCGGTGATCCAGGCGACGCCGGAGAAGAAGCCGAGCAGCAGGGTGATGGCGGTGACCACCTCGAGCTGCTGGACCAGGGCGAGCGGGAACAGCAGCAGCCCGGCGCCGGTCAGCGCGAGGCCGAACAACCGCCGGCGCGACAATCCCTGCAGCAGCCGCGGGCCCAGCCACATGCCGGCGCCGAGCCCGAGGAAGACCGTCCCGAACAGGACGCCGTACCCGGGCTCGCCGCCGCCGAGGTCGGCGACGAAGGTGCGGGCCAGGCCGATCACCACGCCGCCGGCGGCGAACGCGCCCACGATGCCGATGATCAGGCCGCGCACCATCGGCGTGCCGCTGACGTAGCGCCAGCCGTCCCACACCACCTTGAGGGCGTTGCCTTCGTAATCCGCTCCGCCCGCGGCGGGGCCGGGCGGGATGTGCTTGAGCGCCGCGATGACGGCGCCGGAGATGATGAACGACACCCCGTTGAAGTAGAGCGCGAGGTCGATCGGGCCGTTGGGGAACCAGTCGAAGAGGTTCCGGTAGAGCTTGTCGACCAGGGTGAGGCCGGTGAAGATCGCCGCCGCGGGCAGGGCCGAGCCGTACGTCGTCGCGAGGCTGATCTGGTTGGCGGCCTCGAGGCGGTGCCGCGGCACCAGGTTCGGGACGGTGGCGTCCTTCGCGGGACCCCACACCAGGCTGACGATCTCGATCAGCACGGTCACCACGAAGACCCACCACAGCGTGCCCACGATCGGGATGGTCAGGAACAGCACGCCGCGGATGTAGTCGCCCCAGACCAGGGTCACCCGGCGGTCGATGCGGTCCGCGATCCAGCCCGCGACCGGCCCCATCACCAGGGCCGGCAGCACGCGGAGGAACAGCACGCCGGCGATCGCGAAGTTCTTCACCGCGTAGTTGTCGCCGTACGCCTCGCCCGCGACCTGGTTGGCCATCGCGGTGAGCGCGAGCAGGCCCATCCAGTCGCCGAGGCTGGACAGGCCGAGCCCGATCCACAGGTGCCGGAAGTCGCGGATGCGCAGCACCGCCATCAGCGAGTGCGTCCGGGCGTGCGTCAGCTCCTCGGCCGACGTCCCGGAATTGCGGGGAACCGCGGAATCGCTCACAGCGCTACCCTACGAGGACTTCTTGGCTGCAGCCTTCTTGGTCGCGCTCTTCTTGACCGTGGCTTTCTTCGCGGTCTTCTTGGCCGTTTTCTTCGCGGTCTTCTTCGCACCGCGCTTCTTCGGCGCCGGCCCCTTGGCCCGCTTCTCCGCGAGCAGCTCCGCGGCGCGCTCCAGCGAGATCGTCGCCTCGTCGTCGCCCTGGCGGAGGGTGGCGTTGTACTCGCCGTCGGTCACGTACGGGCCGAACCGGCCGCTCTTCACCGTGATCTTGGCGCCGGTGGCGGGGTCCTCGCCGATCTCCCGGCCCGGGGACGCCGCCGCACGGCCGCGCGCCTTGGGCTGGGCGTAGATCGCCATCGCCTCCTCGAGCGTGATCGTGAGGAGCTTCTCCTCGTCGTCGATCGAGCGCGAGTCGGTGCCCTTCTTCAGGTACGGGCCGTAACGACCGTTCTGGGCGGTGATCTCGTCACCCGACTCGGGGTCGTTCCCGACCACGCGCGGCAGGGTCAGCAACCGGAGCGCGTCCTCGAGCGTGATCGTGTCGAGGCTCATCGACTTGAACAGCGACGAGGTCCGCGGCTTCCTGCTCTTCGGCGCGTCCTCGGGCAGCACCTCGGTGACATAGGGGCCGAACCGGCCGTTCTTCGCCACGATCATGGTGCCGGTCTCCGGGTCGGGACCGAGCTCGTTCTCCGCGCCGGCCGGGTTCGCCAGCAGCTCCTGGGCCTTCTCCAGGGTCAGCTCGTCGGGCGGCAGGTCGTCGGGCACGTTGCCGCGCTTGCCCTCGGTGTCCTCGACGTAGGGTCCGTAGCGGCCCACCCGCAGGTCGATGCCGTCGCCGACCGGGAAGGTCGCGAGCTCCCGGGCGTCGATGTCGCCGAGCTCGGTGACCAGCTGCTTGAGCCCTTCGACGTCGCCGTTGCCGTCACCGAAGTAGAAGTCGGCGAGCACCGCGACCCGCTCGCGGCGGCCGGCTGCGATCTCGTCGAGCACGTCCTCCATGGTGGCGGTGAACTCGTAGGACACCAGCCGGGCGAAGTGCTCCTCGAGCAGCCGGATCACCGAGAACGCCAGCCACGCGGGGACCAGCGCGGTGCCCTTCTTGTAGACGTAGCCGCGGTTGAGGATGGTGCCGATGATCGAGGCGTACGTCGACGGGCGGCCGATCTCCCGCTCCTCGAGCTCACGGATCAGCGTGGCCTCGGTGTAGCGGGCCGGCGGCTTGGTCTCGTGGCCGGACGCCTTGACCGACGCCGCGTTCACCGCGTCGCCCTCGCTCACCGCGGGCAGCCGGGTCTCGCGGTCGTCGGACTCGGCGTTCTCGTCGTCGGAGCCCTCGACGTAGGCCTTGAGGAACCCGTGGAAGGTGATCACACGACCCGAGGCGGCGAACACGCAGTCCTCGCCGGTGGAGGCCGCGCCGCCGAGCCGGATGCTCACGGTGTGGCCCTGCGCGTCCTTCATCTGGGAGGCGACGGTGCGCATCCAGATCAGCTCGTAGAGCCGGAACTCGTCGCCGGACAGGCCGGTCTCGGCCGGGGTCCGGAAGTGCTCGCCGGCGGGGCGGATCGCCTCGTGCGCCTCCTGGGCGTTCTTCACCTTCGACTGGTAGGTGCGCGGCTTGTCGGGCAGGTACTCCGACCCGAACAGCTCGCGGACCTGCTCGCGGGCGGCGCCGATCGCCGACTCCGAGAGCGTGATCGAGTCGGTACGCATGTAGGTGATGAAGCCGTTCTCGTACAGCCGCTGCGCCACCGACATGGTGCGCGAGGCGCCGTACCCGAGCTTGCGGGAGGCCTCCTGCTGCAGCGTCGTGGTCCGGAACGGGGCGTACGGCGCCCGGCGGTAGGGCTTGGACTCCACCGACCGGATCTCGAAGGTGCTCTCGGCCAGCCCGGAGGCGAGCGCCTCGGCGCGGGGCCGGTCGAGGTGCACCACCGAGGAGCCCGGCTTCAGCTCGCCCTGCGCGGTGAAGTCGCTGCCGCGGGCCACGCGGGAGCCGTCCACGGAGTGCAGCTTGGCAGGGAACATCCGGTCGTCGTGCTTGGCGCCGGCGTCGAAGGTGCCCTCGAGGTCCCAGTACGACGCCGCGCGGAACGCCATGCGCTCCCGCTCGCGGGCCACGATCAGCCGGGTCGCCACGGACTGCACCCGGCCCGCGGAGAGGCCGGACATGACCTTCTTCCACAGCACCGGGGAGACCTCGTAGCCGTAGAGGCGGTCCAGGATGCGGCGCGCCTCCTGGGCCTCGACGAGGTTGTCGTCGATGTCGCGGGGGTTCTCCACCGCGGCGTTGATCGCCTGCGGGGTGATCTCGTGGAAGACCATCCGCTTGACCGGCACCTTCGGCTTGAGCTCGTCGAGGAGGTGCCACGCGATGGCCTCACCCTCGCGGTCCTCATCCGTGGCGAGGTAGAGCTCGGAGGCGTCCTTGAGCAGCTTCTTCAGCTTGGTGATGTGCGACTTCTTGTCGCTGGACACGACGTACACCGGCTCGAAGCCGTGGTCGACGTCCACGCCGAGCCGCGCCCACGGCTCGCCCTTGATCCGGGCGGGGATGTCCGAGGCGCTCTGCGGGAGGTCACGGATGTGGCCGATCGAAGACTCGACCACGTAACCGCGGCCGAGGTAGCCGGCGATCGTGCGCGCCTTGGCAGGCGACTCCACGATCACCAGCTTGTGACCGGCGCCGCTGTCGGCGCCCGCGTTCTTCGATGCCACGTGTTCAGTGCTCCTCGATGGATTTCGGCGGGTCGGGACGGGGGGACTCGCACGACACGGTAACGCTACCGAGCGACCCAACCCGTCCGGACCCCGTTTTCAGGACGCGTCCGGCGCGTCCGGTCAGAGCCCCGCCGGGGCCAGGAACCCCTCGGCCACGAGCTCGCGCACCTTCGGCAGGTACGCCTCCCGGGTGGCCGGCGGCTCGGCGTCGAGCAGGGTGGCCAGCGCGTCCAGGATCTGCCCGGTGGTGAGGTCGCCGTCGCAGGCCCCGACCAGACCGGCCTCGACCGTGTCGACCTGGCGGGCCCGCCGCAGCCCCCGCTGCTGGCGCAGCACGATCTGCTCCGGGTCCTCCGCGCCGGGGGCCCCGAAGGTCTCCTGGCGCACGTCGACCCGGGTGACCAGGCGCGCCCCGAGCAGGGCGGCGTCGGCGGTGGCCGCGAGCAGGTCGGTACGGCGCCCCCAGGCGGCCACCTCGGGGCCGAGCGGCTGCTCGACCTCGTAGGGCCAGTCCTCGAGCCGCAGCACCGGCTCCCGGCCGGAACCGCCCGGCTCGCCGACCTTGTGCAGGTTCAGCCAGCCGAACCCGACGCCGGTGATCCGCTGCTCCTCGAACCACGACAGCCAGGTGTCGTAGCGCTCGGCGTACTGCGGGGTGCCGTGCAGGCCGGCGTCCTTGAGCCACAGCTCGACGTACTGCGCGGGGTCGGCCACCTCGCGCTGGACCACCCAGGCGTCGCAGCCGGAGCCGTCGAGCCACCCGCTGAGACGCTCGTCCCAGGGCAGGCCGTCGACGTGCACCCAGTTGGCGAGCACCTGGCACCAGGCGCCGGGCCGCAGGTGCGCGGGGGCGCCGGTGACGACCCGGCGCACGACCTCGTCGCCGGGCAGCCCGGAGTCGCGGTAGACCAGCCGCTCTCCGGTGGCCGGGGAGATCACGAACGGCGGGTTGGTCACCACCAGGTCGAACAGCTCGCCGCGGACCGGCTCGTAGAGGCTGCCGTCGCACACCTCCGCGGACGTGGTCTCGTGCACCCGGTTCAGCTCGAAGTTGAGGCGGGTCATCCACAGCGCACGCGGGTTCACGTCGGTCGCGACGATCTCGTCGACGTGGTCGGCGAGGTGCAGCGACTGCACCCCGCAGCCGGTGCCCAGGTCGAGCGCGCGGCCGGCGGGTTCCCGCACGGTGAGCTGGGCCAGCGACGACGAGGCGGAGCTGATCCCGAGCACGTGGTCGGAGGACACGCGCACCCCCGCCCCGTCGAGCCCGGGGGTGAGGTCGCTGAGGACCCACCAGTCCCGGTTCTCGTCGGCGTAGGGGCGCAGGTCCAGGCGGGCCCGGACCTCACCGACCGACCGCTCGAGCACCCCGGTCACGCACAGCGCGTCGACCATCCCGGGCAGCGCCCGCTCGGCGTCCGCGAGCGGGACCGGTGCCTGGAGCGGCCAGAGCCGGGTCAGCGTCGACAGCGGTGAGCCGTCGGCGGTGGCGCGCAGCCCGGGCGTGGTCTCGTTCCGCGACAGTGCCGCGTGCGCGACCGGGCCCAGGGCCCGCGCCACCCCGTCGTACGTGTAGTCGGCCTGCTCCAGCGCGTGCCGGAGCCCCGCGGGGAGGCTCAGCTCGACTCGTCCTTCTTGTTGGACTGCTCGAAGGTGAGCTGCCAGGCGTCGGGCGAGACCAGGTCGGGCAGCGCCTGCCGGTACTCCTCGGCCAGGCGCGGCCACTCCTTGGCCAGCCGGGCGTGCACGGCCACCGAGCGCTGCATCAGGTCACGCGCCAGCTCGGGGTTGCGCTTGTACCAGGACACCGAGGTGCCGTCCGCGGAGGAGACCAGGGCGGAGTCGAACTGCATGAGCTTCCACCACTTGAGGTCGAGGTGCGGGACGTTCGCCTCGGGGTACTTCAGTGCGAAGTCGCGCGGAGGCAGCACCTGGCGCACCGCGCCCTTGGCCACCGTCTTCAGCTTGCCGACGGGGCCGATCGGGGCGGAGGAGTCCTTGCCCTTGCGCGGCGGCTTCTTCCGGCGCGCGGCCGGGTAGCTGTCGAGGTAGGGCTCGGAGCGCGAGTCGTCGTAGTTCTTGCGCAGCTCACGCAGCTCGGGCAGCCGCTTCAGCACGTCGCGGTGCATCCGCTGCGGGCCCTCGAGGATGTCCTCGATCGCCATCAGACCCATCTCGGCGGGGCTGTACTGCATCGACAGCAGGTGCCGGACCTGGGTCTCGAAGCTCTCCCGGACCAGCTTGCCGCCCCGCTCGTACGGCGAGTGCAGCAGCGCCGCGACGATCCGGTTGCGGCGGTGGAAGTAGGCCTGCCAGTCGATCGTGTCGTCCTTCTCGTGCCACGGCACGTGCCAGACGGCCATGCCGGGCAGGGTGACGGTCGGGTAGCCGGCCTCGCTCGCGCGCAGGCCGAACTCCGCGTCGTCCCACTTGATGAACATCGGCAGGGAGAGCCCGACCTCCTTGATCACCTTGGTCGGGATCAGGCACATCCACCAGCCGTTGTAGTCGACGTCCACGCGGCGGTGCAGCCACTCGGTGGCGCGCAGCGACCGGGCCGCGAAGTTGTGCCCGTGCTTGGTGTTGGGCGCCGCACCCCAGAACCAGCGGTACTTGTCCACGGTCTCGCCGTAGGCGTGCATCACCGAGCGGTCGTAGAGGCTGAACATCTGGCCGCCGACGATGGTGGTCTTCTTCACGAGGTCGGCGAACGCCACCCCGCGCAGGATGCCCTCGGGCTCGCACACCACGTCGTCGTCGAGGAGCAGCACGTAGTCGGCGTCGCCCTTGGCGGTCGCCTCGTCCATCGCGCGGGAGAAGCCGCCCGAGCCGCCGAGGTTGCCCTGCTCGATGAGCCGCAGCTTCGGGCCGAGCTTCGCGGCGACGTCGCTGAACCGCTCCTCGTCGCTGACCTTCTGGGTGCCCTGGTCGACGACGTAGATCTCGTCGAGGATGTCGAGCACCTCGGTCTCCTGCGACAGGCTCACGAGCTGGTCGACGCAGAAGTCGGGACGGTTGAACGTGGTGATGCCGATCGACACCGTGCCCTGGCGGACCTTGTCGGTCTCGAAGCCCCACGAGCCGGCGATCACGACGGCCTCGGACTCGCCGGCCTCGACGTCGTACCAGTACCAGCCGCCGTCGATGAACGGCTTGAGCGGCAGGTCGAAGGTCAGCGTCTTCGGGCTGCCGGTCTCGAAGTACTCGGACTCCGCGCGCTGGACGTGGCCCTTGGCCGTCGAGCGGTACACGCTGACCGTGCCCTCGCCGCGCACGGTCACCTGGAGGCGCACGTGGGTGAAGTCGCTCCACCGGCGCCAGTAGCTGGCCGGGAACGCGTTGAAGTAGGTGCCGAACGTGAGCCGGCGCTCCGGGAAGACCACGGCCCCGTCGTCCGCGATCTTGCCGAACCCGCCGAGACCGGCGATCGGGTCGCCGCTGCGCTCGGGCTCGTGGCCCCCCGCGGCAGCCATGGCCCCCGCGGCGCCGCCGGCCGCCGACGACGCACCGAAGCTCGCGACACCCCCGACGTAGAGCGGCCGGATGTCGATCTCCTGCTCCGGGCGCAAGATCGTGCGGTGGACCACGCGGAAGCTGGTGCTCGCGGGAGCATCCTGGCGGGCGTCCACGACGGTTGACTCGGCAGTGTCAGTCAAGGCGTGTCCTCTGAGACGGGGAAGATTTCGGACCGACCCAAGGTATCAGCGTCCCGCCCGGCGACCGGGGTCCAGGGTTTGGCGCTCTACGATGGCCCTGCTCTCAGATCCGCCGACCCTCCCGAGGAGCGACCACGATGGGCGACGCCCTGCCCGCAGGTGCCACCAAGAAGGTGTTCTTCCACGTCGGGGCACCCAAGACGGGTACGACGTACCTCCAGCAGGTGCTCTTCCAGAACCGCGAGGCCCTGGCAGACGACGGCGTGCTCTACCCATACGAGTTCTTCGACGAGTCCTTCCGCTCGATGCAGGACTTCCGCGGCGCCAGCTGGGGGCAGAAGGGCCCGGGCTACTACGCCGGGGAGTGGGAGAAGGTCGCCT
This sequence comes from Nocardioides jiangsuensis, assembly GCF_019679455.1. GTDB lineage: Bacteria > Actinomycetota > Actinomycetes > Propionibacteriales > Nocardioidaceae > Nocardioides_C > Nocardioides_C jiangsuensis. The sequence goes on along the minus strand of NZ_JAIEZQ010000001.1, from coordinate 1,331,370 downwards.
CGCGGGCCCGTGACTGGACCGGGTCGACGGTGATCATCTCCAACGAGCTGCTCGGCGGCTCGAGCCCCGACCGGATCGCCGCCGGCGTCGCGAGCGTGCAGCCGGCCGACGTGCACGTGATCTTCTCCGCCCGCGACTTCGCCCGCCAGCTCGTGTCGGACTGGCAGGAGCACGTCAAGCACAAGCACCGGGTCACCCTCGAGCAGTTCGTGGACGACCTGGTCGAGAAGGGCCTCGACGCGCCGCCGCCGTTCGGCGAGCTGTTCTGGGGGATGCACGACGCGGCCTACGTGCTCCAGCGCTGGGCGACCGTGGTGCCGCCGGAGAACATCCACCTGGTCACCGTCCCGCAGCCGGGCGCCCCGCGCGACACCCTGTGGCAGCGCTTCTGCCACGTCACCGGTCTGGACCCCGACGCCTACGAGACCGAGACCAAGCGCTCGAACACCTCGATGGGGGTCGCGGAGACCGAGCTGATCCGGCGGATGAACGAGGACGCCCGCAGCATCCGCGACGACGACTACGACCGGCTGGTCCGGATCGTGCTGGCCGAGCGGATCCTGGGTGGCCAGTCGCCGCGGCTGACGCTCCCGCCGGACCGCCTGGAGTGGGTCTCGCAGCGGTCGCGGCAGCTGATCGACGAGCTGAAGGGCGCGGGCTACCAGGTCGAGGGCGACCTGGAGGAGCTGATGCCGGACCCGGCCACGCACGCGACGTACGTCTCCCCCACCGCGCTCACCGAGGCCGACCTGGCGCCGGCCGCGATCCGGGCCGCCCAGGGGCTGCTCCGGCACTCCGCGATGCTGCGCTCGAAGGTCCGCGAGCTCCAGGAGCAGGCCGACCTGCGGCCGGTGCACAAGCCGACGTCACGGGACCGGGCCCGGGACTTCTACTGGCGCAACCGGGGCCGGGTCGGCCGGGTGCTGCGCAAGATGGGTCTGCTCCGCCGCTGACCCAGGTTGCCGGCGGGCGCGGGGCGCCGGCCGGACGCGCGGGGCTCAGCCCCGGTCGCGGAGCCGGCGGATGCGGTTGCGTACCTTGCGGGCGAGCCTGCGCGGGCGGCTGGCCGGCGGGCGGGACGACCGCGCCGGCTTGGCGGCGACGAAGGTCCCGAGCAGGCCGAGGGACAGGTCGAGCAGGGTCCCCTCCTCGACGTCGTCGGGGCTGGCGCCGTCGGGCTCGCCGAGCTCCGGGCGCAGGTCGTCGAGGTCGCCGATGATGCGGTAGGCGGAGGCCTCGAGCGCCTTGACCGTCTCCTCGCCGATCGCGCGGACGTCGTCGTGGTACTCGCCCGGGACCTTCAGCCGCCCGCTGTTGGAGAACGTGACCAGGGTCTTCTCCGCGAACTTCTTCTTGACCCGGGACTCGTACTCCGGCCAGCTCAGCTCCGCCACGGCCGGGTTCAGCCGCCGCATCAGCTCGGACTCGACCACGCCGAGCGACGGGTTGGAGCCGCCGTCGCTGAAGTCGTACTCCAGGTCGGGCAGGTCGGTGGCCGCCGCGAACCGCCGCCACAGGTCCTGCCGGTCGGCGCCGGCCTTGGGCACGGTCACCACCGTCACCTTCTCCGGGCCGACCACCTTCGCCCAGCGCGCGGTCAGCGCCAGCAGGTCCTGCGGCATCCAGAACCCGCCGGTGCGCCTCCGCGCCTGCTCGGACCGGAAGACCCCCTCGAGGAACTCGTGGTAGCCGACGACGCCACGGTTCTTGATCCGCTCCTGCCACACCGCGGGGACCTGGCGGGCGAGGTCGCGTGCGGTCACCACGACGCGCACGTCGTCGGTGTCGAACGCGCCGACCGCCTCGGGGATGACCGCCTTCGGCGTGCGGGCGAAGGTCTCGTGCGAGATGACGGCGCTGCCGTCGTACGCGTCGACCTCGTCGACCAGCCGCTGCCAGGAGCCGATCGTCGCCTCGTAGGAGTGGCCGAGGAAGTCGGACTGGCGCAGGTCCATCGAGCCCAGGAAGTGGTCCCGCCGCTGCGCGCCGGGGTAGAGGACGCCGTGCTCGCGCAGCATCGCCTTGTTGTTGAACAGGATGCGCTGCAGGTACGTCGTACCGGTCTTGGCGACGCCGACGTGGAGGTAGACCGTGCGGGACAGGGCGCGCTCCTCAGAACGGGGGGCGGACGAGAATCGCAGCGAGCATAGCGTCAGTAGAATCCGGGCGACCTGCCCCGTTCGTGCCCGGCCCGAGGAGTGACCGCCCGATGAGGAGAAGCGTGTACCTCCACGTCGGGGCCCCGCTGACGGGCACGGCGTACCTGCGGGAGTCCCTGGCCCGGCACCGCCGCCGCCTCGCCCGGGCGGGCGTCCTCTTCCCGACCAGCCACCTCGGCCACGCCGGCGGCCACCTCGACGCGGTGCTCGACGTCCTCGCGCTCGCCAGCCCCGGGAACACTCCGGCCACGGGCGCCTGGGACCGGCTCGCGGAGACGGTGCGCGACTGGCGGCGCGGCACCGTGGTGCTCTCGCACGAGCTGCTCGCGGACGCCACCCTCCCCCAGGTCGAGCGGGTGCTGGGCTCCTTCGGCGACGCCGAGGTGCACGTGGTGTACGCCGCCCGCGACCTCGGCCGACAGCTGCCGCTGGCCTGGCAGGAGTGGGTCCGCAACGGCGGGACGGCGCCGTTCGCCACCTACGCCGCCCGGGTGCTGGCCCGGGACAGCCACCGGATGGCACGGGTGTTCTGGAGCTCCCACGACGTCGGCGACGTGCTGGAGCGGTGGGGGGCCTACCTCGCGCCCGAGCAGGTGCACGTGATCCCGGTGCCGGACACCCCCGACCAGGACGCCGTGCTCTGGCACCGCTTCACCCGCACCGTGGGGATCGACCCGCGGAACCTCGCGGTCGGTCCGGACCCGCACCGCCGGCTGGACCCGATCGCGGCGACGGAGGTGCTGCGGCTGCTGAACCTGGCCACCGGGGAGTCCGCCGACCCCGAGCGGCTGCGCGCGCTGGTCGACGACCTGGCCGGGGCCGGCGGGGCGCTCCCCCGCCTTCCCGCGACGCTGGCCGAGCCGGCCAGGGCGGAGGCAGCGGCCGCGGTCGAGGCGGTCCGCAGCCGCGGGTACGACGTCGTGGGCGACCTCGCGGACCTGCTGCCCGACGACGACCTCCTCTCCGGCGGCGAGCGGGAGCTGTCCCCGGCCACCGAGGACGTGCTCGCCGCGCAGACCCGCCTGCTCGCCGCGGTCGCGGGCCTGCGCCGCACGGAGAACGGAGGGCCCGCCGGCTTCCGCCGACGAGCCCTCCGGGAGCTGTCCCGGCGCCGACCGGGTGCGGCCGGGCGCCGGTAGCGACTAGACCTGTACGGTCCGCGGCTCGGGCGCCTCCTCGCCGATCGCGACCGGGCGCCGCTTCGACACGTAGACCGCTCCGGCCACGACCACCGCGGCCACGACCGCGATCGCCACCCGCAGGCCGGTGTTCTTCTCGTCGCCGACCGAGAGCGCGACCACGGCCGGGGCGATCAGCAGCGAGACCAGGTTCATCACCTTGAGCAGCGGGTTGATCGCCGGGCCGGCGGTGTCCTTGAACGGGTCGCCGACGGTGTCGCCGATGATCGTCGCCTCGTGCGCCAGGGACCCCTTACCGCCGTAGTTGCCGTCCTCGACGAGCTTCTTGGCGTTGTCCCAGGCGCCGCCCGAGTTGGCCAGGAAGACCGCCATCAGCGTGCCGGAGCCGATCGCGCCCGCCAGGTAGGCCCCGAGGGGCGCGGCGCCGAGGCCGAAGCCGACCGCGATCGGCGCCAGGATCGCGAGCAGGCCCGGTGTCGCGAGCTCTCGCAGCGAGTCGCGGGTGCAGATGTCGACGACCTTGCCGTACTCCGGGCGGCCGGTGCCCTCCATGATCCCGGGGATCTCCCGGAACTGGCGGCGCACCTCGAAGACCACCGCGCCGGCGGCCCGGCCGACCGCGTTGATCGCCAGGCCGGAGAACAGGAAGACCACGGCCGCGCCGATCAGCAGGCCCACCAGGTTCGCCGGGTTGGCCACGTTGAGCACGCCGGTGAGGCCGAGCAGCGCCTCCCCGGTCTCGTTCTGGTTGGCCTTCTCCGCGGCGGTGGACACGGCGTTGGTGAACGAGCCGAACAGGGCGGTCGCCGCGAGCACCGCCGTGGCGATCGCGATGCCCTTGGTGATCGCCTTGGTCGTGTTGCCGACCGCGTCGAGCTCGGTGAGGATCGCCGCGCCCTCGTCGTGGACGTCGCCGCTCATCTCCGCGATGCCCTGCGCGTTGTCCGAGACCGGGCCGAAGGTGTCCATCGCCACGATCACGCCGACCGTGGTGAGCAGGCCGCAGCCGGCGAGGGCGACCGCGAACAGGGAGACGACAGTGACGCCGCCGCCGAGCAGGAAGGCGCCGTACACCGCGGCGCCGATCACCAGCGCGGTGTAGACCGCCGACTCGAACCCGACCGAGAGCCCGGAGAGGATCACGGTCGCGGGACCGGTGAGCGCGGTCTTGCCGACGTCCTTGACCGGACGGTGCTCGGTGCCCGTGAAGTAGCCGGTGAGCGCCAGGATCACCGCGGCGAGCACGATGCCGATGATCACCGCGACCGAGGCGATCACCCGCGGGTCGCCGGTGGGCTCGGGCACCGCTCCGATCAGCGAGGCCAGCAGGCCACCGCCGCTGTCGACCCGGGTCAGCTCGTCGAACGAGCCGGGGAGGTAGAGGAACGCCGCCAGCGTGCACAGCACGGCGGAGACACCCGCGGAGATGTAGAAGGACCGGTTGATCGTGCGCAGGCCGTTCTCCCCCGGCCGCGGCCGGGTGATGTAGACGCCGAGGATCGCCGTCAGGGCGCCGATGGCGGGCACGATCAGCGGGAAGACCAGTCCCTCGGCGCCGAACGCCGCCGTACCGAGGATCAGGGCAGCCACCAGCATCACCGCGTAGGACTCGAACAGGTCCGCCGCCATGCCGGCGCAGTCGCCGACGTTGTCGCCCACGTTGTCGGCGATCGTCGCCGCGTTGCGCGGGTCGTCCTCGGGGATGTTCTGCTCGACCTTGCCGACCAGGTCGGCGCCGACGTCGGCGGCCTTGGTGAAGATGCCGCCGCCGACCCGCATGAACATCGCGAGCAGCGCGGCGCCGAAGCCGAAGCCCTCGAGCACCGCCGGCGCGTTGCCGCGGTAGATCAGCACGACCACCGAGGCGCCGAGCAGTCCGAGCCCGACGGTGGCCATGCCGACCACGCCGCCGGTCCGGAAGGCCACCCGCATCGCGGGGTCCCGGCCCTCGTCGCGGGCCGCCGCGGCGACCCGGACGTTGGCGCGGACCGCGAGCCACATGCCGAAGTAGCCGATGGCGGCCGAGAACCCGGCGCCGACGAGGAAGAACACCGAGCGCCCGATGCGGATGGCGTTGTCGTCGGCCGGCAGCACGAAGAGGAGGGCGAAGGCGAGCGCCGCGAAGACGGCCAGCGTCTTGAACTGGCGGGTCAGGTAGGCGGAGGCGCCCTCCTGCACCGCCAGCCCGATCGTTCTCATGTTCTCGGTGCCTTCTCCGGCGGCGAGCACCTGGGCCCGGAACACCATCGCCATCGCGAGCGCGACCAGGGCGATGCCGCCCACGGCGATGATCAGGGTCAGGTTGCCGCCGGACAGCGAGATGTCCGCACCGGTTTCGGCGGCGAGGGTGAGACCGGACATACGTCCTCCTCCGGTGGGCCTCACGGGGCCCGTCGACTGTGCACCGCACCCGTGGACAGCTCCGCGGATGACAGACGGTATGTGATCCGTCTAACACGAATGTGCGGGAGTCTACTGAGAGGCGCACCGAGCGACAGAGGAGTTCGTGTGGCCTGCGCCACATTTTTCGAGAAGGTCGACGGCGCGACGTCGACAAACACGGACGTCTCCGGAGGAGGCTCACGCCAGGTCGGCGTCGGGTACGGCGGGTCGAGGTGCGTCAGAGCGGCCAGGACATGGAGACGGTGGTGACGTCACCGTCCTGTCCCACCGAGAAGTCGTTGATCAGTCCGCGCAGCAGGGCCCACGGCTCGACGCCGTCGACGTCGCTGTCGGGGTGGTCGACCACGTCGACCGGGCCGGAGGTGGAGACGTCCACCACCAGCGTGTCGTTGAAGCTGATCCGGACGGCCACCGGCTCCCCTGGAGCCACGGAGCCGTCGGCGAAGGACTGGCCGAGGAGCAGCGCGCAGGCCTCACCCGCGGCGAGGCGGACCTCCTCGACGAACTCCTCGTCCTTGTTCGTACGGCGGGCGACCGAGGCCGCGACGAGACGCACCGTGCGCACCAGCGCAGGGTCACGCGCGATCGTGACGGTGACCGCGGTGGCAGTCCGAGCCGCACCGGCGGACATGGGTCCCCCTAGAGGTCGGCGAGCGCGTCGGCCTGCGAGCTGTGGATGGCGAAGACCTTGGCCAGGCCGGTGATCCGAAAGATCTTGAGCAGGCGCTCCTGGTTGCAGATCAGGCGCATGGACCCGTCGTGGGCGCGCACCTTCTTCAGCCCGCCGACGAGCACACCCAGCCCGGTCGAGTCGAGGAAGTCGACCTTCTCCATGTCGATGACCAGGTTGTAGTTGCCGTCGCTGACCAGCTCGGTGATCTTGTCCCTGAGCCGGGGTGCCGTGTAGACATCGATCTCCCCGCCAACCTCGATGATGGTGTGCCCATCCTCGTGGCGCGTCTCGAGTGACAGGTCCACGTGGTTCTCCTCAACGATGCAGCGCTGCGATCAGGTGAAGGCACGACAGGTGCCCTCAGGTGCAACCAGCATTCAATCATGCCGTTGGTGGAGGTGTAGGCCACTCCCGGCAAACATGGCCGGGCTGCATCCGCGGTTGTCGCCGGTGTTTGCGACACTTCGCCCGTGGTCCAAGGGATGTCGACGCCCGTCGCGGAGATCGTGGACCGGCTCGTTCGCCCGGCCGGCCGCGAGGACCGGTTGACCCACCTGGAGGTGCTTTCCCCCCGTACGGGCCGCCGTACGCCGTGGCCGGCGTGGGTCGACCCGGTGCTCGTCGAGGCGTGGAGAGCGCGCGGCGTGGAGTCGCCGTGGACGCACCAGGCCGAGGCCGCCCAGGCGGCGTACGACGGACGGCACGTGGTGGTCTCGACCGGTACGGCATCGGGGAAGTCGCTGGCCTACCTGATGCCCGCACTCACGTCGGTGGTGGCCGGCCGCCGCGCCAACGGCCAGCGCGGCTCGACCGTCCTCTACCTCTCCCCCACGAAGGCCCTGGCGCAGGACCAGCTCGGGAACCTGCTCGGGCTCGGCGTGCCGGACCTGCGCGCGACCACGCACGACGGCGACTCCTCGCGCGAGCAGCGGGACTGGGCCCGCGACCACGGGGAGTACCTGCTCACCAACCCCGACATGCTGCACCGCTCGATGCTGCCCGCCCACGCGCGGTGGTCGAAGTTCTTCGCGATGCTCGACTACGTCGTCGTCGACGAGTGCCACCACTACCGTGGGGTGTTCGGCGCCCACGTCGCGCAGATCATCCGGCGGCTGCGCCGGGTGTGCGCGCTCTACGGGTCGCACCCGACCTTCGTGGTCGCCTCGGCCACCGTCGCGGAGCCGGAGGTCTCCGCCGGGCGCCTGACCGGCCTCCCGTTCGTCGCGGTCACCGACGACGGCTCCCCGCGGGGCCAGGTGGCCCTCGCGCTCTGGGAGCCGCCCTTCGTCTCGCACGGCGGGGAGAACGGCGCGCCGGTACGACGCTCCGCGACCGCCGAGATCGCCGACCTGCTCACCGACCTCGTGCTCGAGAACGTCCGCACCCTGGCCTTCATCCGCTCGCGCCGGGGCACGGAGACCGTCTCGATGACCACCCGCCGCCTCCTCGACGAGGTGAGCCCGGGGCTGTCGTCGCGGGTGGCCGCCTACCGCGGTGGCTACCTGCCCGAGGACCGCCGGGAGATCGAGCAGGCGCTCAAGCGGGGGGAGCTGCTGGGCCTGGCCGCCACCAACGCCCTCGAGCTCGGCATCGACATCGCCGGCCTCGACGCGGTGCTGATGGCCGGCTTCCCGGGCACCCGTGCGGCGCTGTGGCAGCAGATCGGCCGCGCCGGGCGCGGCGGCCAGGACGCGCTCGGCGTCTTCGTCGCGCGCGACGACCCGCTCGACACCTACCTCGTGAACCATCCGCAGGCGCTCATCGGCCAGCCCGTCGAGGCCAACGTCTTCGACCCCGAGAACCCCTACGTGCTCGGCCCGCACCTGTGCGCCGCGGCCGAGGAGTCACCGCTCACCGAGGAGGACCTGCCGCTGTTCGGCTCGGCCGCCCGGCAGGGCGTCGACGCGCTCACCGAGGCGGGGCTGCTGCGCCGCCGGAGCCGGGGCTGGTTCTGGACCGACCGGCGCCGCGCGAGCGACCTGGCCGACATCCGCTCCACCGGCGGCGCCCCGGTGCGGCTGGTGGAGCAGGAGACCGGCCGGCTCCTCGGCACGGTGGACCAGTCCTCCGCGCACGGCACCGCGCACGCCGGCGCGGTGTACCTCCATCAGGGCGAGACCTACCTGGTGCTGTCGCTCGACCTCGCCGACAACGTCGCGGTGGTGGTCCGGGACGAGCCGTCGTACTCCACCTCGGCCCGCGAGCTGACCGACATCGCCGTCACCGACGAGCGTGACCATGTGCTGTGGGGCGACGCCCGGGTGAGCTTCGGGGGCGTCCGGGTCGCGCACCAGGTCGTCTCCTACCTCAAGCGCCGGGTTCCCTCGGGGGAGGTGCTCGGCGAGGAGCCGCTGGACCTGCCCGAACGCACCCTGGACACGACGGCGGTGTGGTGGACGCTGCCGCCGGCGACCCTGGCCGAGGCCGGCCTCGAGGAGCGCGACCTGCCGGGTGCGGCGCACGCCGCCGAGCACGCGTCGATCGGGCTGCTCCCGCTGTTCGCCACCTGCGACCGCTGGGACATCGGCGGCGTGTCGACCGCGCTGCACCCGGACACCGGGCAGCTCACCGTCTTCGTCTACGACGGGCACCCGGGCGGGGCCGGCTTCGCCGAGCGCGGCTTCCACGCCGCCGCGGACTGGCTCACCGCGACCCGGCAGGCGATCAGCTCCTGCCGCTGCGACGACGGCTGCCCGTCGTGCGTGCAGTCCCCCAAGTGCGGCAACGGCAACAACCCGTTGGACAAGCACGTGGCGGTACAGCTCCTCGACGTGCTCCTGGCGGACTGTCCCGGGTCGGGATTGGACGCCGCGGAACGGGGAACCCGTTAGCCTGTCGACAGTCCTTCTCGAAAGGTAGAACCATGCTGGTCCTCGGTCTGATCCTCGTCCTCGTCGCGACAGGCGCGCTCGTCGCCGCCCTGGTCGGCGGTTCGAACGACCCCGCCCAGTTCGACCTCGGGCTGTTCGACGTGCAGACCAACACCCTCGGGGTGTTCCTCATCGGCGCGGCCACGGTGCTGCTGCTCGTGCTCGGTCTCGAGCTGATCCGGGCGGGTCTGCGCCGGGCGAGCCGTCGCCGCCAGGAGCGGAAGCAGCTCAAGCGGCTCGAGGCCCGCGAGGCGGAGACCCGTCACGTCGAGCCGGCCCCCACGGCCACCACCCACCCGACGGCGGCCACGACTGCGACCACGACCGAGGCCCCGGCCGGCACCCACGCCGCCCCGGTCACCCCGGCCGAGACCGCTCCGACCACGTCGACGGACACCCCGTCCACCACGGAGACCTACCGCCGGGACACCCCGGACGCTCCCCGCTAGGCATCAGGGCACCGGACCGGCCCTGGCCCGCGCCGACAGCGCGGTCTGGACGGACGGCCCGAGCGGCACGTCGACCTGCACCAGGACCTGCACCTCCTCCCCGCTCACCTCGCAGGCGGACAGGCGCGCGGCGTTGGCGGCGCTGACCCGCTCGGCCGCCGCGCAGGCCTCGTCGCCGTCCTGCACCGCCGCCGCGCCGGCGAGGGCGGCCAGGTCCGCGGCCGCCGCCGCCCGGCGTTGGCCCACCAGCAGACCGCCGAGCACCACGCACACGAACGCGGCCAGGGCCAGCAGCCCGACGAGCAGCGTCACCAGGATGGTGGCGCTGCCGCGCTCCGTCTCGTCGCGGGCGCCGGCCCCACGGCGCGCCGGCCCGCCGGCCGGGCACCTGCCCGGCCGGACCGGCAACCGCTTCCGCCGCCGGGTCACGAGGGCTCCTGGGTGGCGACGGCATCGGCGTCGACCTCGACGGTCGGCAGGAACGCGAACAGGCCGCCCGGGCCCCTCACCTCGGCGGTCACCACGACCCGGACCAGGCCGGCCTCCTCGGACACCTCGATCCGGGCGCCTGGCGGGGCAACTCGCTCACCGAGGCGCACGGCGGCCGACGGGGACTCGTCCCGCGCCGCGGCTCGTGCCGTCTCCCGAGCCGCGTCGACCACGCGGACCTGGGTGGCGGCCAGGGAGACCAGCCACACCAGGCCGAGGGTCAGCGCGACGAGCACCGGGAGGACCACCGCGGTCTCGGCGGTGACCGAGCCGCGCTCCTCCCGTGCCGAGGCCGGCGGAGGAGGCGTCACGCCGCCACCTCCGCCGGCCGGTCCGTGGACGTCGGGCACGGTCAGCGGAGACCGATCAGCGCGAGGAAGAAGTCGAAGATCTTCTTCAGCAGCGCCTGTCCCCACTCGCTGGTGAGCAGCTTGATCAGGACACCGCCGAAGCCGCAGCCGGCGGCGGTGACCACGGCGTACTCCGCGGTCGTGACCCCCTTCTCGTTGCGGAGACGGGCGACGGGTGATGCGGTCATGAGTACCTCCAGGGACGTCGTCCGCGAGTCGTGCGGACGGGTTGTTCCGATCTGACGACCAGGACTCTCGTCGCGTCCGCGTCCCGTTTCGAGGCCCTCCTCGGAAGCCGGGGACGCAGCAGCGGGACCCGCGTTCTGTGGACACAACCCGGCCCCTCACGGGGCCAGGAAGGCCGACACGGACCCCACCACCAGCGGGACCACCCCGACCAGCACGAACGCCGGCAGCAGGCAGATGCCGAGCGGTGCGGCGGCACGCACGCCGACCGACCGGGCGAGGCTCTCAGCCCGGCCGCGCTGCGCCCGGCGGAGGTCACCGGCCAGCGCCCGCATCGCGTCCGCGACCGAGGTGCCCGTCTCGGTGGCCCGCACCAGGCAGCGACCCAGGGGGCCGAGGGCGGGGTCACGGCTCACCTCGCGCCAGACGAGGGCGGGCTCCCGCCCCACCGCGAGCGCGTGCTCGACCCGCGTGAGCTCGTCGCGGAGCGGAGGCTCCACCGCCGCGGCCACCCGCGACAGGGCCTGGGCGGGCGCGGCCCCGGCGGCCAGTGTCGCCGCCAGCAGGTCCACCGCATGGGGCAGCTGGGTCTCGAGGCGCTCGCGCCGGCGGCGACGTCCGCCGGGCTCCATCGCCCCCAGGACCCGCCACGCCAGCAGCGCGGCGACCGGGCCGGCCAGCATCCCGACCCAGCCACCGAGCACGACGTACGGCAGCACCCCGGCGGTCAGGCTCAGCGCCGGCCGGAACCGGCGGAGCGGGTCCTCCGGCTCCGGCCCGCCGCCGGCTCGCCGGTCCGGCGGGTCCCGCGACTCCCGCCCTCCGGGTGGCCGGGGCGGCGCCGGCGGGAGGGCCAGGGCCACCGCGGCGGCGGCCGCCAGCGCGACCAGCGCCGTACCCGGGCTCACCGGTCCACCGCCGCGGTCGCGATGCGCTCCATCCACGAGAGGCCTGCGTAGGCGAGGGCGAGCCCCGCGCCCAGGCAACCGAGACCCGCCGGGGTGCGCAGCAGGAACCCCCACGGGTCGCCGCCGGCGCCGGCCCCCATGACGAGGGCAACGACCGGCAGCACCGCGACCAGCCGGGCGGTGGCCTGGGCGGACGCGAGCTCGGCCTGGACCAGCCGTTGCGTGGCGCGACGCTCGCGGGCGGAGTCCGCCACGAGGGTCAGCGCCGAGGACATCGCCGCGCCGGACCCCACCGACACCTGCCAGGCGCTCGCCACCTCCCGCAGGCCGGCCGCACCCGGTGACGCGGCCAGCCGGCGCAGCGCCTGCGGTACGTCCGATCCCAGCCCGTCCGCGGCCACCACGGGCTCCAGGGCCGGCCACACCTCCGCGCAATGGCTCAGGGCGGCGGAGGGTGGCTGCCCGGCCCGCAGCTCGCCGGCGAGGGCCTCACAGGCCTCCACCACCCGGTCGGCGGTGCGGTCCGCGGACGCGCGGAGCCGTACGCGGGCGACCAGCCGGGCGCCGGCGAGCGCGGTCGCGGTGGCGATCAGCCCCAGCGCCAGCACGGTGCCCTGGGCGGTGAGCAGCAGTACGGTGGCCGACCCCACGGCCACCAGCACCGCGCCCCGCCTCCCGGTGGTCGACCTGCCGTCGGGCGGCTGGGGCTGCTCCTTCCGCGGGGACGGCACACCCGCGAGGAGCCAGCCCCCGAGGCCCGCGGCCAGGACGGCGAGCGCGGTCATTCCCGGCCCAGCCTCGTCGCGAGCTGCTCGGCGGCCGCGTGCGTGCGGATCGAGCCGTCCGCGCCGAAGGTCACCGCGGGGACCACGTCTACGTAGCCGGCCTCCGACCGGCGCAGCACCGCGACCTCCTCCACCCGTCGGCGCCCCGACGAGCGCCCGACGTGGACCACCACGTCGAGGGCCGAGGCGAGCTGGCTGTGCGCGGCGGCGCGGGGAAGACCGGCGGCCATCGCCAGCGCCTCGATGCGCGCGGGCACGTCGCCGCTCGAGTTGGCGTGCAGGGTGCCGCAGCCCCCCTCGTGGCCGGTGTTCATCGCCGCGAGCAGGTCGGCCACCTCGGCGCCGCGGACCTCCCCCACCACGATCCGGTCCGGGCGCATCCGCAGCGCCTGCCGGACCAGCAGCTGCAGGGGCACCGCACCCGCCCCCTCGACGTTCGCCGGGCGGGCCTCGAGCGCCACCACGTGCGGGTGCTGGGGGCGCAGCTCGCTGGCGTCCTCCACCAGCACCAGCCGGTGCGTCGGGTCGACCAGGGACAGCAGGGCGGCGAGGAGGGTGGTCTTCCCGGACCCGGTGCCGCCCGAGACCAGGAAGGCGAGCCGGCGGTCCACGATCCGGCGGAGCAGGTCGGCCCCCTCCTCGCAGACCGTGCCGGTGCCGACCAGCCCGGCGAGGTCGAAGCCCCGCCGGCGTGGGACGCGGAGGGAGAGCAGCGTGCCCGGCCGGGAGACCGGGGCGAGGACGGCGTGGAACCGGGTGCCGTCGGGCAGCCGGAGGTCGACGTACGGCGTCGCGTCGTCGAGCCGTCGCCCGCCGGAGGAGGCCAGCCGTTGCGCGAGCCGGCGCACGGCGCCGTCGTCGGGGAACCGGACCGAGGTCGGCTCGAGCCCGTTACCGCGGTCCACGAACACCTGCCCCGGGCCGTTGACGAGCACGTCGGTCACCCCGTCGAGGCGCAGCAGCGGCTCCAGCGGCCCGGCGCCGAGCACGTCGCGGCTCAGCTCGTCGACCACGGCCAGGACGGTGGCGTCGCCGACCGGACGGCCCTCGTCGCGCAGCGCCCGCGCGACGTGCGCGGGGCTCAGCGGGGACCCGTCCCGGGCGAGACGGTCCCGGACCCGCTCGACGATCTCGGCGTGCGTCACCTGGCTCACCCCACCGGGACCGGGGCGGCGGCCAGCGCCGCGAGGGTGGTGCGGGCGGCCCGCGCCAGCGGGCCGCGCCGGGCGTGCACCGGCCCCAGGCCGAGGTCGACGGCCTCGGCGAGCCGGCGCTGGCCGGCCATCACGGCCACCAGCGGGAGGCCGAGCGTGCGCGCGACGTCGTCCGGGTCGAGCGCGGCGGGCCCGCGCCGGGCGACGAGGTGCACCTGCCGGGCGTACGGCGCCACCGCGGCCGCGGCCAGTCCGCTCGCGGCGACGCCCGGCAGGGTCAGCGTGGTCACGACGAGCACGTGGTCGCAGCGGGTGAGCACCTCGCCCGTGGCCTCGTCGGGGTAGCGGGGCACGTCGAGCACGACGGTCTCGTTGCCGCGCTGCAGCGCAGAGACCACCTCGCGCACCACGCCCGGGTCGAGCCCGCCGCGGGGTGAGGCACCCCAGCCGAGCACGGCCAGTCCGTCGACCTGCGGCAGCGCGGCCCGCAGGGAGCGCGACCCGAACCGTCCGGCGGAGCCGCGCAGCGACCCCCAGCCCACACCGTCCGGAGCGTCCAGCCCGATCACCCGCTCGATCCCACCGCCGAGCGGGTCGGCGTCCACCAGGGTGGCCGGGCGGGAGGCGGAGGCAGCGGTCCTGGCCAGGGCCGCGGCGAACGTCGTGGCCCCGGCGCCGCCGGAACCGCCGACCACGGCGAGGGTGACGGCTCGTCCGGAGGTGCCGTCGACGACGTCGGTGAGGGTCTCGACCAGCCAGGTCTCGGCCGCGGGCAGCTCGGCGACCGTGTCGGCGCCCACCGCCAGCGCGGCCCGGTAGAGGTCGTCGGGCGCGGGGCCGTGACCGACCACGTGCACCCGTTCGCGGCGCAGCGGCGAGGTCGCGGCCAGGGAGGCGACGGCGTCCGCACCCACGAGCACCACCGGCGCGGTGGCCCAGCCCGTCCGTGCGGCACCGCTGTCGTGGGCCACGTCGAGCACGGCCCCGGCCGCGGCGGCGAGTCGGAGGAGGTCGTCGAGCAGGGCCTCGTCCCGCGTGACGAGGAGCGGATGGTCTGAGGTCATGCGCCGACCGTGCCGCGGGACCGGGGCCGCCTCCAGGGGCGGGGCACGGGCTGTGCGCACGCCGTACGACCGCCAGGCTGAGGACGAAATCGGGCTCTGCGGGACGAAACGCCGGAGAAAGGGTGCGGCCCTCGGCCGGGGGGATGACCGAGGGCCGCGCGGCCTGGCTCGGGGGGGATGAGCCGGGCCGGGGGGCCAGCGGCGGGGGGAAAGTGCCGCTGGCGGAATATGGACTGGCGGGGCCAGGATTCCGATGTCGCCGGAGGCCGGGGGACGTCGTCCCCCGGCCACGGCAACGGTAGCGCGTCCTTTACCTTTGTCGCCACCTATGCTGGTTCGTGCCACGCCAGGCGTGTCCGGTGGCACCCGCAGAGAGACTGCCGGTCGCGACCCCTGGCGTCCCCGGCTCCCGGCCTCCGCCTCACTCGAGAAAGGGCCACCCCATGGCCTCCGCCACTGACTCCGACGGGCCTCGCCGCTCGACGGGCCGCCCGGCCGCCTTCTTCGACCTCGACAAGACGATCATCGCCAAGTCGAGCACGCTGGCGTTCAGCCGCTCCTTCTACGCCGGCGGCCTGATCTCGCGCGGGTCGGTGCTGCGCAGCGCCTACGCGCAGTTCGTCTACCTGGTGGGTGGTGCGGACCACGACCAGATGGAGAAGATGCGCGAGTTCCTCTCCGACCTGTGTGCCGGGTGGGATGTGCAGACCGTGCGCGACATCGTCGCCGACACCCTGCACAACATCGTGGACCCGCTGGTCTTCGACGAGGCCGTCTCCCTGATCGAGGAGCACCAGCTCGCGGGACGCGACGTGGTCATCGTCTCCGCCTCCGGTGCGGAGGTGGTCGAGCCGATCGGCGAGATGCTCGGCGCGGACGCGGTGATCGCGACCCGGATGGAGATCGTCGACGGCAAGTACACCGGCGAGATCGGCTTCTACGCCTACGCGGAGAACAAGGCGGCGGCGATGCTCGAGCTGGCCGAGCGCAAGGGGTACGACCTCGGGCGCAGCTACGCCTACAGCGACTCGGTCACCGACGTCCACATGCTCGAGGCGGTGGGCAACCCGTACGCCGTCAACCCCGACCGCGACCTGCGGCGGCACGCGTCGAGCCGGGGGTGGCCGATCCTCGTCTTCACCCGGCCGGTGGCGCTGGAGAGCCGGGTGCGACTGCCCGCGGCCAAGCCGACGCTGGCGGCCCTGGCCCTCGGGACGGCGGCCGCGGTGGGCGGCGCGATCTACCTCGGCGCCCGCAGACGGGACGCCCAGGGCTGACCCCGGACCTGTCACTAGACCAGGACTAGGGGGCCTTGTCCGGTTCGTGCATCCGGCGTACAAAGGAGACAACAACTCCAGAGCCGCACGTGAATCCGGTACCCACGCGGCGACCTACCCTTCCTATTGGGCGTTGTCTTCGGGTTGACCCGGAGCAACAAATAACCGGTGCACGCTTGGTAGCCAGAGGTATTCACGTGTCAGCGGCGGCACTCTCGGTCATGCGACTGGAGTGCCGCTCGCATGTACGGGCCTGGACTCCTGCCCCGGCGGGTCACCCGGCGACGGGGCTCGCCTCGGCGCCGGCGGCGTAGGCCTCGGCCGCGTAGAGCAGCCACGCGTGGACGCCGGCCTGGCCGCCCTCGCGGTAGCCGCGCAGGTTCGACTCGTACTGCGCCCGCAGCGCGAGGTGCCCGGCCTCGGGGACGACGAGCGCCTTCGGGTCGACGCCGCGGGCCACGAGCACCAGACGCTCCGCCGCCCGGGCGACCAGGCCGTTGTGGGAGACGAAGGGCGCGGCGGTGGCCAGCTCGGCGTGGACGACCGCGGCCACCACGAGCGCGGGCGCGGTGGTCGGGGCGAGCAGGGTGCGGGCCAGGTCGTTGACCCGGGCGGCCGACCCGGCGTCGCGGGGCCGGCCGAGCGTCTCCTCGTCGACCTCGCCCTTGCCGGCCAGGGTGTGCATCCGCGCGAACGCCTGGAGGGGCGAGGCCCCCAGCACCGGCGCGAGACCGAGCAGCTCCGTGCTCAGCCGGACCGAGGCCAGCGCCACCGCGTCGGCGTTCCCGGAGCGCACCTGCTCGAGGTCGGCCCCGGACCCCTCGAGCACCGCGCTGGCGTGGGCGCCGCGCAGCAGCGACTCGCCGGTCAGGTCCGGGGCGGTCTTGCGCAGCCCGCGGTCGCGCAGCAGCGCGTCGATGCCGTCGCGGGCGGCCGCCATCGCGGACGCGACCCCCTCGAGCGAGGTCAGCCGGGCCAGGGGGTCGGAGGTTGCAGGGGCGGCGTCGGGCACGAGCGGCAGGCTAGCCGACCCCCACTCCGGGCAGCAGACGGCGGGTCAGGCGTCCGGGCCCTTGGTGCGCACCTCGGCGACGTGGCTCATCGCCTCGCGCAGCTCCTCCAGCCAGTCGTCGGCGTGCTGGCCGACGAGCCGCACGCACCACGCGAGGGCTTCGGACCGCGAGCGCGCGACGCCGGCCTCGACGAGCGTGTCGAGGACCTGCCGCTGCGGCTGGCGCAGCCGGGTCATCACGGGGACCGCGATGTGCGTGAACAGCTCCTCGTGCCCGCCGACACGGACGCCCCAGGCGACCTTGCGGTCGTAGCGGTGCTCGGCCTCCCGGGCGATGGCGATCCGCCGGTCCCGGGTCTCCTCGCGGAACGCCTTCGCCCGCCCGGCGCGCTTCTCGGCCGCCTCGGCGTCGCCGGTGTCTTCGGCCAGGTCGACGTCGCCGAGGTCGAGCACGACCGTGATCTCCTCACGGTCCACGGTCACGGTGGGCGCGGCGTGCTGCCACTCCTCGGGCAGCCGGCCGGAGAACCAGCCCCGCACCCGCTCCAACGCTTCGTTTGTAATCATGTAATCATCATTACGCATCATCCCAACACGGACCAGACCAGTGGCCTCAGTTGGTAGCCTCACGGGCGATGACCTCCCTCCCTCCCCCGCTGCCCGACGTCGAGCACGCGCGGTCCTTCGACCTCGTCGCCGACGCCTACGACCGCGGACGCCCGACGTACCCGCGGGAGGCCGCCCGGTGGCTCGCCGGGCCCGAGCGCGGCCGCATCCTCGAGCTCGGCGCCGGCACCGGCAAGCTCACCGAGCAGCTGACCGCGCTCGGCCATGCCGTGCTCGCCACCGACCCCTCCTCCGCGATGCTCGCGCGGCTCCGGGACCGGGCGCCGCGGGCCCGGTGCGCGGTCGCCGCCGCGGAGGCCCTGCCGGTCCCCGCCCGCAGCGTGGACGTGGTCGTGTCCGCCCAGGCCTTCCACTGGTTCGACCCCGCCCGGGCACTCCCCGAGGCCGCCCGGACGCTCCGGCCCGGCGGCCACCTCGCGCTCGTGTGGAACCAGCGCGACGAGCGGATCCCGTGGGTACGGCGGCTGAGCGGCCTGCTCGGCACCGCCCCCGGCCCCGAGGTCGCACTGCCCGCGCTCGAGGAGTCGGAGCTGTTCGAGGAGGTGGAGAGCCGGACCTTCCGGTTCTGGCAGCCGCTGACCCCGCAGTCGCTGCGCGACCTGGTCACCTCACGGTCGAGTGTCGCGGTGATGTCGGACCTGGAGCGCGAGCGGGTGCTCCGCAAGGTCGACGAGCTGTACGAGGAGTACGGCCGCGGCGCCGACGGGATGCTCCTGCCCTACGTGACGCACGCCTACCGGGCGCGGGTGCGTCCGCAGGCGGCGCCGCCGTCCTCCGGGCGCCCCACCAGGGTCCACCCCGACGACGTCGACACCGACGCCCTGCTGATCGACTTCCGGTAGGCCGGCGATGCGTTCGCGTTGGGGGTGGCTGCGGCCGGGGCACCTCGGAAGCGAGTCGGACCGGGCCACCTTCCGCACCCTGCACACCGCCTCCCTGGCGGCCCCGCCGCTGCGGGCCGGGCTCACCGAGGCCTCCGCGACGCGAGCCATCAGGTTCCTCCGCGAGCTGCTCGGGGCGCCCGCCGTCGCCCTCACCGACACCGAGCGGCTGCTGGCGTGGGACGGCCGCTACCACCACCACGCGGCGCAGGCCCCCGGGCTCGCCGCACCGGTGGTCTCCGACGGTGGCACGTCGGTCGGCGACCCCTCCGACATCTCCTGCGGGGACCCCGGGTGCCCGCTGCGGCATGTGATCGTGAGCCCGCTGACCGTCGAGGAGCGGGTGGTCGGCACCCTCCAGGTGTTCGCGCCGTCGGCGTCGGCGGGGCTGGTCCGGGCCACCAACGAGGTCGCCCGGTGGGTCTCCGCGCAGCTCGAGCTCGCCGAGCTCGACGCCTCCCGCACCCGGCTGATGGAGGCGGAGGTCCGCGCCCTGCGCGCGCAGATCAGCCCGCACTTCATCTACAACTCGCTCACCGCGATCGCGTCGTTCGTGCGCACCGACCCCGAGCGGGCCCGCGAGCTGCTCCTCGACTTCGCCGACTTCACCCGGTACTCCTTCCGCAAGCACGGGGAGTTCACCACGCTGGCCGAGGAGCTGCGCTCGATCGAGCGGTACCTCGTGCTCGAGAAGGCCCGGTTCGGCGACCGGCTCCAGGTCACGCTCCGGGTCGCGCCGGAGGTGCTGCCGGTGGCGGTGCCCTTCCTGGCGCTCCAGCCGCTCGTGGAGAACGCCGTACGCCACGGCCTCGAGGGCAAGGAGGGCAGCGGCCACATCACGATCATCGCCGAGGACTTCGACCGCGAGTGCGTGATCTCGGTGGAGGACGACGGCGTGGGCGAGGACCCCGAGCGGGTCCGGCAGGCCATGTCGGGGGACGTGTCCATGGACTCCGTGGGACTCGGCAACGTCGACGAACGGATGCGCTCGGCCTTCGGCGACGACTACGGGCTCGTCGTCGAGACTGCCCCCGGAGCGGGCACGAAGGTTATCGTTCGAGTGCCGAAGTACGCGCCAGGAGTCCGCCCGTGAGCACCGCCCGCCACCGCTCCGCCCGGCCACCGGTCCACCGGGGGTCCGCATGAGCACGCCCGCGCTCCGGGTCCTCGTCGTCGACGACGAGCGTCCCGCCCTCGACGAGCTCGCCTGGCTGCTCGACCGGGACCCCCGGGTCGGCACCGTGCTCACCACCGACTCGGCCGCGGAGGCGCTGCGGGTGCTCCAGGAGGAGCAGGTCGACGCGGTCTTCATGGACATCCGGATGCCGGGGCTGACCGGCCTCGACCTCGCCCGGGTGCTCTCCCGGTTCAGGGCACCGCCACCCGTGGTGTTCGTGACCGCGCACGACGAGCACGCGGTGGACGCCTTCGAGCTCAACGCCGTCGACTACGTGCTCAAGCCGGTCCGCGACGACCGGCTCGCCGAGGCCGTGCGCCGGGTGGTCGAGGCGCAGGGCACCACCACCGCGCAGGCCGACGACGACCAGATCGCCGTCGAGCTCGGCGGGGTGACCCGGTTCGTCTCCCGCGGCGAGGTCCGGTACGTCGAGGCGCAGGGCGACTACGCACGGCTGCACACGCCCTCGGGCAGCCACCTGGTGCGGGTGCCGCTGACCACGCTCGAGGAGCAGTGGCAGGACGCCGGCTTCGTCCGGATCCACCGCTCGCTGCTCGTCGCCCTCCCGCACGTCGAGGAGGTGCGGATGGACGCCGGCCGCTGCACCGTGGTCGTCGGCGGTGAGGAGCTGGTGGTGAGCCGCCGGCACACCCGCGAGCTGCGCGACCTGCTCGTACGGCGGTCCCGCCCGGGTACCGCGTCACGGTCATGACCCCCGACGGCACCCCTCCGCGCCGGGTCCGGGTGACCAGCCCGCGGACCACCGCCGGCCGCCCCCGGCGGGTGGACGTGACCTCCGAGATCGACGCGCAGACCCGGATCGGGGAGATCTACATGGCCTCCCTGCTGCGCGCCCAGCTGCGGCTGGCCGGCCTCGTGATCCTCACCGTCGGCGTCCTGGTCGCCGGCCTGCCGGTGTTCTTCTGGCTGTTCCCGGGGCTGAGCGGCACCGTCGTGCTCGGCATGCCGCTGGCCTGGGTGCTGCTCGGCGCCGCGGTCTACCCGCTGCTGTGGTTCCTGGGCTGGTTCTACGTCCGGTCCGCCGAGCGCAACGAGCGGGACTTCGCCGACGTGGTGGAGCGGTCGTGACCCCGCACCGGCGCACGGGACCCCGCGAGGACGCCGGATGAGCTCGACGTACGGCCTCATCGCCGTGGCCCTGGTCTCGGTCGCCACGCTCGCGATCGGCGCCTACGGCTGGCGGTTCTCGCGCACGACGAGCGACTTCTTCGTCGCCTCCCGGTCGGTCCGCCCGGCGCTGAACGCCTCCGCGATCGGTGGGGAGTACCTCTCCGCGGCATCGTTCCTCGGGGTCGCCGGCCTCGTGCTCGCGTTCGGCACCGACATGCTCTGGTACCCGGTCGGCTGGACCGCGGGCTACCTCATGCTGCTGGTCCTGGTCGCCGCGCCGCTGCGCCGCTCGGGCGCCTACACGCTCCCCGACTTCGCCGAGATGCGCCTGGAGTCGCGGTTCGCCCGGCGGGTCTCCTCGGTGCTGGTGGTCGCGATCGGCTGGCTCTACCTGATGCCGCAGTTCCAGGGCGCCGGGCTCTCCCTGGGCACGGTGGCCGGCACCGAGCCGTGGGTCGGCGGGCTGATCGTCGCGGTCGTGGTGCTGGTGAACGTGATGTCCGGCGGGATGCGCAGCATCACCTTCGTCCAGGCGTTCCAGTACTGGCTGAAGCTGACCGCGCTGCTGGTCCCGGTGATGTTCCTGCTCGCGGTGTGGGCCGGCGACGGCGCGACCTCCCCGGCCGCCACCGACGTGGTCACCTCGGGGGTCTCCGGCGACGTGTGGTCCGACCCGCTGAGCTCGGCGAGCGCACACCCGCTGTACACGACGTACTCGATCATCGTGGCCACCTTCCTCGGCACGATGGGCCTGCCGCACGTGGTGGTGCGCTTCTACACCAACCCCGACGGCCGGACCGCCCGCCGTACGACGCTCGTGGTGCTCGGCCTGCTCGGGGTCTTCTACGTGCTCCCCCCGGTGTACGGCGCCCTCGGGAGGCTCTACGCCGCCGACCTCGTGGCGAGCGGCCGCACCGACACGGTGGTGCTCGAGCTGCCGAGCCGGATGGTCGGCGGGGTCGGCGGCGACCTGCTCTCCGCGCTGACCACGGCCGGCGCGTTCGCGGCGTTCCTGTCCACCTCCTCGGGCCTCACCATCGCGGTGGCCGGCGTGCTCAGCCAGGACGTGATGGGCCGGCGGTTCCGCGGGGTGCGGGCCTTCCAGGCGGCGGCCGTCGTCGCGGTGCTCGTGCCGCTGCTGCTCGCCGTGCTCGCGAGCGGGGTGGGCGTGGCCCGCGCGGTCGGCCTCGCCTTCGCGGTCGCGGCGTCGACGTTCTGCCCGCTGCTGGTGCTC
This sequence comes from Nocardioides jiangsuensis, assembly GCF_019679455.1. GTDB lineage: Bacteria > Actinomycetota > Actinomycetes > Propionibacteriales > Nocardioidaceae > Nocardioides_C > Nocardioides_C jiangsuensis. The sequence continues at coordinate 1,309,402 of NZ_JAIEZQ010000001.1, read as the reverse complement.
GGCATCTGGTGGCGCCGGCTCACCGACGCGGGCGCGGTGGCGGGGATCCTCGTGGGCGGCGGGCTGTCCGGGGCCGCGGTGGTGGACACCCTGCTCCAGCACGAGCACGGCGCGTGGCTCGCGGCGCTGCTCAACCAGCCCGCGGCATGGACCGTCCCCGCGGCCTTCCTGACCATGGTCGTGGTGTCCCTGGCCACGCCCCGACGGCTGCCGGTCCACGTCTCGCGGACCATGGTCCGGCTGCACACCCCCGAGGCCGTCGCGCTCGACCGGGGGCCGTCCCCCCTCTGACCGCTCGTCGTGCGATTCACGCCGTACGACGACGCCGGTTCGCCGCTGACCGCAACGCCCCCTCAGGCCCCTCCCCACGGGCACCCCGGCCTCCCTACGGTGACGGGCGTCACAGCATTTCCGACCGGCGCGCCCTCCGCGTGGCGGCGACACCCAGAGAGAGGTGACCTCCGTGGCTGAGGAAATCCGCCAGACGACCCACCAGTCGTCCGGGCACGCGGTGTACGAGGAGCTGCACAGCAGCGACGACTTCCAGGAGCTGCGCAGGCGCTACCGCCGCTTCGCGATCCCGTGGACGGTCGCCTTCCTGGTCTGGTACCTGACCTACGTGATCATGTCGAACTGGGCCAACGACTTCATGAACACCAAGCTCTTCGGCAACATCAACGTCGCGCTCGTCTTCGGGCTGCTGCAGTTCGTCTCCACGTTCGGCATCGCCTGGCTCTACGCCCGGCACGCCAACAAGGAGCTCGACCCGATCGCCTCGCGCCTCCAGGCGCGCTACAACGAGGAGCTCGGCCGATGAGCACGCAGACCCTGACCTCGATCCTCTTCCTCTCCGTGGTGGCGCTGACCGTCGGCATCACGATCTGGGCCAGCCGGCAGGGCTCGGGCGCCACCGACTACTACGCCGGCGGCCGGTCGTTCAGCGGCTTCCAGAACGGCCTCGCCATCGGCGGCGACTACATGTCCGCCGCGTCGTTCCTCGGCATCTCCGGAGCCATCGCGCTCTACGGGTACGACGGCTTCCTCTACTCCATCGGCTTCCTGGTCGCGTGGCTGGTCGCCCTGCTGCTCGTCGCCGAGCTGCTGCGGAACTCCGGCCGGTACACGATGGCCGACCAGCTCGCCTACCGGATGCGACAGCGTCCGGTGCGGACGGCGGCCGCCACGTCGACCGTGATCGTCTCGATCTTCTACCTGCTCGCGCAGATGGTCGGCGCGGGCTCGCTGGTGGCCCTGCTGCTCGGCGTGGACTCCGGCGCGCTGAAGAACACCGTGATCGCCGGCGTCGGCGTGCTGATGATCTTCTACGTCGTCGTCGGCGGCATGAAGGGCACCACCTGGGTGCAGATCGTCAAGGCCGTGCTGCTGATGACGGGCACCGTGCTGATCACCTTCCTCGTGCTGTGGCAGTTCCGCTTCAACATCTCCGACCTGCTCGGCGCCGCGGCCTCCAACACCGGCAAGGGCGACGCGTTCCTCCAGCCCGGCCTGAAGTACGGGGTCAGCCTGACGTCCAAGATCGACTTCGTCAGCCTCGGCCTCGCGCTCGTGCTCGGCACCGCCGGCCTGCCGCACATCCTGATCCGCTTCTACACCGTGCCCACCTCGCGTGACGCGCGCTCGTCGGTGCTGTGGGCGATCGGCCTGATCGGCGCGTTCTACCTGATGACCCTGGTGCTCGGCTTCGGTGCCGCCGCGCTCCTCGACACGGGTGCGGACAGCGAGGTCGCCGCGAGCGGCGGCAACCTGGCCTCCCCGCTGCTGGCCGAGGCCGTGGGCGGCGGAGCCGGGTCCACCGGCGGTGCGATCCTGCTGGCACTCATCTCGGCGGTGGCGTTCGCGACCATCCTCGCCGTGGTGGCGGGACTGACGCTGACGTCGGCCTCGTCGGTGGCGCACGACCTGTACGCCAACGTGATCAAGAAGGGTCGCGCCACGGAGCGGTCCGAGGTCCGGGTGGCCCGCATCTCGGCGTTCGTCATCGGCGGCATCTCGATCGCCCTGGCGATCCCGGCGCAGAAGCTGAACATCGCGTTCCTGGTCGCTCTCGCGTTCGCGGTGGCCGCCTCGGCGAACCTGCCGTCGATCATCTACAACCTGTTCTGGAAGCGCTTCAACACCCGCGGCGCCACCTGGAGCATCTACGGCGGCCTGATCTCCAGCGTCGGCCTGGTGATCTTCTCGCCGGTGGTGTCCGGCAAGGTCGTGGACGGCGTGAACGCCTCCCTGCTTCCCGCCTCGATCGACATCTCGTGGTTCCCCCTGGAGAACCCCGGCATCGTCTCGATCCCGCTCGGCTTCCTGCTCGGCTACCTCGGCACGGTCACCTCGCGTGAGCCCTCCGCCGAGGAGGCCTACGACGAGCTCGAGGTGCGCGCCCTGACCGGCGCCGGCGCCGAGGGAGCGGTGTCGCACTAGCCCGCCGCGCCCGGCGGCGAGGGAGGACCTGCGGGTCACGCCCCTCGTCGCCGGGCGTCTCACCAACTAACGTGACGGGAGACACCCCGTGAACCGCTGTGACGAGGAGACGACGTGACTGACCAGACCCTGTCGAACCTGCTGCACGAGGAGCGCCGTTTCGAGCCGCCGGAGGACCTGGCCGCCCACGCGAACCTCAAGGCGGACGCCTACGAGCGTGCCGCGTCGGACCGTCTCGGGTTCTGGGAGGAGCAGGCCGGCCGCCTCGACTGGGCCGAGCGCTGGGACACCGTGCTCGACTGGGACAACCCGCCGTTCGCCAAGTGGTTCGTCGGCGGCAAGCTCAACGCGTCCTACAACTGCGTCGACCGTCACGTCGAGGCCGGCCGCGGCGACCGGGTGGCCTTCCACTGGGTCGGCGAGCCGGGCGACTCCCGCACGATCACCTATGCCGACCTCCAGGAGGAGGTGTGCAAGGCCGCGAACGCCCTCGTCGAGCTCGGCGTGGAGTCCGGCGACCGGGTCGCGATCTACATGCCGATGATCCCCGAGACCGTGGTGGCGATGCTGGCCTGCGCCCGCCTCGGCGCCCCGCACACGGTGGTCTTCGGCGGCTTCTCCGCGGACGCGCTCGCCGGGCGCATCCAGGACTGCGACGCACGGGTCGTGATCACCTCCGACGGCGGCTACCGGCGCGGGGCACCCTCCGCCCTGAAGCCCGCGGTCGACGAGGCGGTGTCCCGCTGCCCCGACGTGCGCAACGTCGTCGTCGTACGCCGGACCGGGCAGGACATCGCCTGGAACGACGAGGTCGACGTGTGGTGGCACGACGTCGTGGACCGGCAGTCGAGCACCCACGAGCCCGAGGCGTTCGACTCCGAGCACCCGCTCTACGTCATGTACACCTCCGGCACGACGGGCAAGCCCAAGGGCATCCTGCACACCACGGGCGGCTACCTGGTCGGCGCGTCGTACACGCACTGGGCGGTCTTCGACCTCAAGCCGGAGACGGACGTCTACTGGTGCACGGCCGACATCGGCTGGGTCACCGGACACAGCTACATCGTCTACGGGCCGCTCGCCAACGGCACCACCTCGGTGATGTACGAGGGCACCCCCGACACCCCGCACAAGGGCCGCTGGTGGGAGATCATCGCCGAGCACGAGGTGACCACGTTCTACACCGCGCCCACCGCGATCCGGACCTTCATGAAGTGGGGCAACGAGATCCCGGAGAAGCACGACCTCTCCTCGCTGCGCCTGCTCGGCTCGGTCGGTGAGTCGATCAACCCTGAGGCCTACATGTGGTACCGCGAGCACATCGGCGGCAACCGCTGCCCGATCGTGGACACCTGGTGGCAGACCGAGACCGGGATGATCATGGTCTCCCCGCTGCCCGGCGTCACCGCGGGCAAGCCGGGTTCGGCGATGACCGCGATCCCGGGCGTCTCCGCCGACGTCCTCGACGACACGGGCGAGCCGGTGCCCAACGGGTCCGGCGGCTACCTCGTGCTCACCGAGCCGTGGCCGGCGATGCTGCGCACCCTGTGGGGCGACGACCAGCGCTTCAAGGACACCTACTGGTCGCGGTTCCCCGGCCGCTACTTCGCCGGTGACGGCGCGAAGAAGGACGAGGACGGCGACATCTGGCTGCTCGGCCGGGTGGACGACGTGATGAACGTGTCGGGCCACCGGCTCTCCACCACCGAGATCGAGTCCGCTCTCGTCTCCCACCCCAAGGTCGCCGAGGCCGCGGTCGTGGGCGCGGCGGACGAGACCACCGGCCAGGCCGTCTGCGCGTTCGTGATCCTGCGGGAGTCCGCGGGCGACGGCGGCGACGAGATCGTCAAGGAGCTGCGCAACCACGTGGCCCACGAGATCGGCGCGATCGCCAAGCCCCGGCAGATCATGGTGGTCCAGGAGCTGCCGAAGACCCGCTCGGGCAAGATCATGCGCCGGCTGCTGCGCGACGTCGCCGAGAAACGCGAGGTCGGCGACGTGACGACGCTGGCCGACTCGACGGTGATGTCACTGATCCAGCAGGGGCTGTCCTCCGACAAGTCCGGGGACGAGTAGGCCCGCCGTACGACGCACACCTCACTCCCCCGCGAGCCGTCTCGCGGGGGAGTGACGTTTTCGCGGGCCCCCGGCCCGGCCGTTAGACTCGGGGCCTGCAAGTTCTGGTGTGCCGGGAAGTCTGGTCGGCGAGCTCGTTCCCCGACCCCGAAGGACGCCTCGCGATGATCTCCGCGCCCCGCCGCCCCACGTTCTTCCCCGACGCCGACAAGGGCGAGAGCACCTTCGTCGGCGACCTGCTCCGCGAGGAGACGATCGGCGGCGCCATCGTGCTGGTCGCCGCGGCCCTCGCGGTGCTGTGGGCCAACTCCCCCTTCGCCGCCTCGTACGAGAGCCTCCGCCACTTCGTGCCGTTCCCCGAGCTCGGCCTCGACATGGAGCACTGGGCCGCGGACGGCGCGCTGACCCTGTTCTTCTTCGTGGCCGGGCTCGAGCTCAAGCGCGAGTTCCTCGTCGGCTCGCTGCGCCGCCCCGCCGACGCCCTCGTCCCGGTGGTCGCCGCGGTGTGCGGGGTCGCCGTGCCGGCGGTCATCTTCACCGTGGTCAACCTCGGCGGCAACACCGACGGCTGGGCCATCCCCGCCGCCACCGACATCGCCTTCGCCCTCGCCGTGCTCGCGGTGGTCGGGTCGTCGCTGCCCAGCCAGCTGCGCGCGTTCCTGCTCACCCTCGCCGTGGTCGACGACCTGATCGTGATCGTGATCATCGCGCTCTTCTACAGTTCCGACCTGCACCTGGGCGCGCTGCTCAGCGCGGTGGCGGTGCTGGCCGTCTACGGCGTCATGCAGCGGATGCGCGTGCGCTCCTCCCTGCTCTACATCCCGCTCGCGGTCACCGCCTGGTGGTTCATGCACGAGAGCGGGATCCACGCCACCATCGCCGGTGTCGCCCTCGGCCTGCTGACCCGGGTGGTCCCCGACGAGACGGAGCAGCGCTCCCCCGCCGAGCGGCTCGAGCACCGGCTCGTCCCGCTCTCCGCCGGGGTCGCGGTCCCGTTCTTCGCGCTGATGTCGGCCGGGGTCGCGATCGGCGGCGGCGCGAGCTTCTTCACCGACCCGATCGTGATCGGCGTGGCGCTCGGCCTGGTGCTCGGCAAGCCGATCGGCGTGATGGGCGGGGCGTGGCTGGTCACCCGGCTGACCCGCGCCGAGCTCAACGAGACCCTCACCTGGCGCGACGTGGGCGGCGTGGCGATCCTGGCGGGAGTCGGCTTCACCGTCGCCCTGCTGGTCGCCGACCTGTCGTACGGCGGCGCGGAGGCCGAGGCCGCCAAGACCGCGGTGCTGCTCGGCTCGGTGGTCGCCGCCCTGCTCGCCTCGGTGGTCCTGCGCCGGCGCAACCACCGACACCGCAACGCCTGACCTGCCCGTGCGTGCGGGGCCACAGGTTTAGTCCACTAGTCTCAGGGGCACGAAATCGTGAGCGGCCGCGCGACCACAGGCCCGTGGTCCGCCGCGAAGGGAGAGCACATGACGAGCAACGCACCGATGACCCCGCAGCAGTCGACCGTCGCGACGGTGACCGAGGAGGAGCCGACGATCGGCCGCCTCGTGGCCGACGCGAGCCGGGACATCTCCAGCCTGATCCAGAACGAGATCGCGCTGGCCAAGTCCGAGCTCAAGGTCAGCGTCAAGGCGGGTGGCACCGGCGCCGGGCTCTTCGCGGGAGCGGCGTTCGTCGGCGTGCTGGCGATCATCATGCTCTCGGTCGCCTTCGCCTACTTCCTGCACATGACCGGCCTCGACCTGGCCTGGTGCTTCCTCATCGTCTTCGGCGCCTACCTGCTGATCGCGGCTCTCCTCGGCTTCCTCGGCATGAAGAAGGTCAAGCAGGTCCGCGCCCCCGAGCGGGCGATCCACCAGGCGCAGGAGACCAAGACCCTGCTCCAGCGGAAGTAGCCTCCTGCGGTGGGAGCACCACCCGACACGGCCGGTGCGATCGAGATCCCGGGCCCCTGGCAGCACAGGTACGTCGCTGCCAACGGGGCCCGGTTCCACGTCGTCGAGGCGCAGCCGATCTCCTCACCCGAGCCCGGCGGCCGATCCGGCGGGGCCGATCTCTCCGCCGCCCCGGGCGACCCGCCCCTGGTGCTCCTGCTGCACGGTTTCCCGGAGTTCTGGTGGACCTGGCGCGACCAGATCCGCACCCTCGCCGCGCACGGCTACCGGGTGGCCGCGATGGACCTGCGCGGGTACGGCGGCTCGGACAAGCCGCCCCGCGGCTACGACCCGCTGACCCTGTCCCGGGACGTGGTGGGAGTCGTCAAGGCGCTCGGCGAGCGCAGTGCGGTGCTCGTCGGGCACGGCTGGGGCGGGTACGTCGCCTGGGCCGCGGCCGCGCTGCACCCGCGCGAGGTGTCCGCACTCTGCACCGTCTCCGCGCCGCACCCCAACGTGATGCTCTCCAGCCTTCGCTCGCGCAACGCGGTGGCACTGCGGCACCTGCTCGCGATGCAGGTGCCGACCCTGCCGGAGCGCCGGCTCTCCCGCGCCTCGACGGGGTTCCTCCGCAGCCACCTCGAGAGCTGGAGCAGCCCGTCGTCGACGTTCCCCGACGAGGAGACCGTGGCGACGTACCAGGCGGCCCTGCGGCTGTGGCCCGCGCCGCACTGCGCGCTGGAGTACCACCGGTGGCTGTTCCGCTCACGCTTCCGCGGCGACGGCCGGCAGTTCCACCGGTACATGCAACGCCCCGTGGCGCAGCCGGTATGCGTGGTGAACGGCGCCGACGACCCGGCGCTGCCCCGCGGTGGCGCCGACCGCTCGCAGCGGCAGGTCACCGGGCCCTACGAGACCCACGCCCTCCCCGGCGTCGGCCACTTCCCTCACGAGGAGGCGCCCGACGCCTTCGACGACGTGCTGCTGCGCTGGCTCGCGGCGACCGGCCGGGACTAGGCCCTCAGGCGCAGTCGCCGGTGTCGACCGGCTCGCCGTTGGTGATGCCCGCGGCCGCGCCCGCGGCCACCTGGTCGGCGGTGAGCGCGTAGCCGGTGTCGCGGTCGGTCACCGAGGCCGCGAAGATCACGCCGAGCACGGCGCCGTCCTCGGAGAGCAGCGGGCCGCCGGAGTTGCCGGGGCGGACCAGGGAGCGGATCGAGAAGACCTCGCGCACCACCGTGCCGTCGCCGTAGATGTCGGGGCTGCGCAGCCGCTGCTCCCCGCGGATCCGGGCCGCCTGGACGTTGTACGGGCCGTCGTTGGGGTAGCCGAGCACCGCGGACGACTGGCGCGGCTCGCCGCCGTTGTCGAAGCGGAGGAAGGGGCGGTCGACGCCGTCGATGGAGAGCACGGCCACGTCGAGGTCGGAGTTGTAGTAGACGACCTCCGCAGACACCTCCTCCTCCCCGACGAGCACGGTCGGCTCGTCGACCCCGGCGACCACGTGCGCGTTGGTCATCAACCGGTTCGGGGAGTAGAGGAAGCCGGTGCCCTCGACACCACGGCCGCAGTCGTTCTCGCCGCGGACCTTGAGCACGCTGGCCTCGGCCGCCTCCACGTCGGGGTCGCCGGCGACCGCGTCCGAGGGCGGGCCGACCTCGATGATCCGCTCCGGGGCGAACGGCTCGAGGTAGCGCGGGAAGAAGCTCTGCCCGACCACCTCGTTGAACGCGTTGAGCGCCTGCTCGGCCCGGTCGGGCATCACCGTGTCGACCTCGGAGAGCACCAGCGAGGCGCGGACCTGCTGGCTCACCACGGGGAGCGCGGAGCCGCTCACCGCCACGCCGAGCGCCCAGGCGACGACGAGGACCGCGGCGGTGCTCAGGGCGGCCCCGCCCACGGCGTCGAGCGCGCGGGCCGGCTGCCAGGTGATCTGGTCGCGGATCCGGGTGCCGGCGTACTGCAGCGCCGCCTGCCCGAACGACGCGCACACGAGCACCACGAACAGCGCACCGAGGGAGACCCACAGCGACGACTCGGCGTCGCCGAGCAGCTGCGGCGCGAGCCAGATGCCGACCAGCCCGCCGAGCAGCAGGCCGGCCGTGGCGAAGGCGCCGGAGATGAAGCCCTGCCAGTAGCCGGACACGGCGTAGGCGAGCACGATGACGAGCAGGGCCCAGTCGAGGACGTTCACGGTGCGGTCACAGGGTGGGCCCTCAGAGCTCTCGGTAGTTCGTGTCGGGCAGCGGCGAGCGACCCGACGCCTCGCGGGGCACCGTCAGCATGTGCTCCGGCAGGTCCCGCATCTGCGAGGCGTCCCAGGGCTGGGTCCAGCCGACGAAGTCGAAGAGGCGGGCGATGATGCCGGCGGTGAAGCCCCACAGGATGAGGTCCTTGTCCTCCCCGATCAGGAAGGCTGGCCCCTTCCAGCCGGAGGGGTGGCGCACCGAGATCCGGTGCTGGGGGTCGAGCAGCTCCTCGATCGGCTCCCGCAGCACGGCGTGCACCTCGCGCGGGTCCACGACGCTGACCGGGCTCTCCTCGCGCCACCAGGCGAGCACCGGGGTGACCGCGAAGTTGCTCGGCGGCAGCCACAGCTCGGGGAGCGACGCGAACACCTCGACCCCGGACGGGTCGACCCCGGTCTCCTCCTCCGCCTCCCGCAGCGCGGCCGCGGCGGCGGAGGCGTCCTGCTGGTCGATGGAGCCGCCCGGGAAGGAGACCTGCCCGGGGTGGGAGCGCATGTCGTGGGCGCGCTCGGTGAGCAGCAGGTCGGGACCGGACGGACCGTGGCCGAAGAGCATGAGGACGGCGCCGCGGCGGGTGTCGGACCCCTCGGGCGGGACGAACCGGGTCAGCTCCTCGACGGTGATGTCCACGGCTCCGCGCCGGATCGGCTCCAGCCAATCCGGGAGGGGTGGATGCGCGGGTCGTTCACCCGGCGGCATCGGGGCACGGTCGGACACGAGGCCGAGCCTACCCAGGGGGTCCGACGCTCAACCTGCGACCGACACGCCGAGGTGCTCCTCGACGAGGTCCGCGAGCTGGTCGTAGGAGCGGACCACGACATACTCCACGTGCGTCACCGCACCGTCCTCGTCCACGAAGACCACCCCCGGCAGCCCGCGCACCTTGAAGGGCACCCGCACCTGCGCGCCCGGGTCCGCGACCAGCGGGTAGGTCACGCCGGTCTGCTCGACCAGGTCGAGGGCCAGCGACGGCTGGGTGTCCTGGTAGTCGACGCCGAGCACCTGCACCCGGTCGCCGGCTCTCTCGTGCAGCTGCTGGTAGTAGGGCAGCTCCTCACGGCACGGGCCGCACCACTGCGCCCACAGGTTGATGACGGCCGGCCCGCGCAGGTCGGCGAGGTTCACGTCCGGCCCGCCGCCGAGGCAGGGCAGGGTGACGTCGGGCAGCGCGTCCTCCCCCGCGGCGGAGCGGCCGGGGGCCGGGGCGGGGCAGTCCTCGACACCGGCGGCTTTCTTCTGGGCGCGCAGGGCCGGGGTGTCCACGTCGACGTCGACGGTGAGCCCGCCCCCACCGCCGCCCGGTGCGGTCGGGGTGGCCGAGGAGCACGCCGCCAGGGCCAGCGGCAGCAGCGCGGCCGCGACGGCTCCGCGCCACCGCACCCGCCGGGACGGGACGAGGCCGCGTGGGCTCATGCGCGACCCTCGGTGCGGACGAGCTTCGCCGCCTTCTCCGGGTCGGTCGGCCCCTCGCCGTACGACGGGCACCAGCGGGCGACCGGGCAGACGCCGCAGGCGGGGTTCCGCGCATGGCACATCCGCCGCCCGTGCCAGATCAGGTGGTGGCTGAGCATCGTCCAGTCCTTCTTCGGGAACAGTGCCCCGACAGCGTGCTCGGTCTTCACCGGGTCGGTCTCCTCGGTCCACCCGAAGCGCCGCGCCAGCCGGCCGAAGTGCGTGTCCACGGTGATCCCGGGGACACCGAACGCGTTGCCCAGCACGACGTTCGCGGTCTTGCGGCCGACGCCGGGCAGGGTCACCAGGTCCTCCAGGCGCCCGGGGACCTCCCCGTCGTACCGCTCGACGAGGGCCTGCGACAGCTTCAGCAGCGACTCGGTCTTGGCGCGGAAGAACCCGGTCGGCTGGATCAGCTCCTCCAGCCGGGCCCGGTCCGCGGCGGCCATCGCGGCCGCGTCGGGGTACTCCGCGAACAGCCCGGGGCGCACCGCGTTGACCCGCTTGTCGGTGGTCTGCGCCGACAGCACGGTCACCACGAGCAGCTCGAAGGGGTTGTCGAAGTCGAGCTCGCACGTCGCGTCGGGGTAGGTCTCGGCGAGCACCCGGTCGATCTTCCGGGCACGGCGGACGAGGGAGGTTTCGGGCACGGAACCAGCCTACGGGGGCGCCTCGCGGAGGGCGTTTTGGCGTAACCCCCGCCCGATACGTCAGACTGTGACATGTAGCACCGCCGGACAGAGAGTCCCGGCGTTGACGAGGAGGACAAGTTCGTGGATAACGACGTACTGCGTCAGGCGCCTCTGTTCAGTGCGCTGGACGACGAGGCCGCCACCGCCCTGCGGGCGTCGATGGCCGAGACCCGACTGCGCCGCGGCGAGGTCCTGTTCCACGAGGGCGACGAGGGCGACAAGCTCTACGTCGTCACCGACGGCAAGGTGAAGCTCGGCCGCACGTCCTCCGACGGGCGCGAGAACCTGCTCGCGATCCTCGGTCCCGGGCAGATGTTCGGCGAGCTCTCGCTCTTCGACCCGGGCCCGCGCTCGGCGACGGTCACCGCGGTCACCGACACCTCGTTCTCCTCGCTCTCGCACGAGGACCTGCTCCGCTGGCTCGACGGCCGCCCCGGCGTCGCGCGCGGGCTCCTCACCCAGCTCGCCGGCCGGCTGCGCAAGGCCAACGACGTGGTGGCCGACCTGGTCTTCTCCGACGTCCCGGGCCGTGTGGCCAAGGCGCTGCTCGACCTCGCCGACCGGTTCGGCCGCAGCGCCGACGACGGCATCCACGTGCATCACGACCTCACCCAGGAGGAGCTCGCGCAGCTCGTCGGAGCCTCGCGCGAGACCGTCAACAAGGCGCTCGCCGACTTCGCCTCGCGCGGCTGGCTGCGCCTCGAGCCCCGCTCGGTCGTGATCATGGACATCGAGCGCCTGAGCCGCCGCGCCCGCTGACGGCTCGGCGCGTCCGGCGCGCCTGGAGACAGCGCCGTCCATCGAGTGGCACAGCGTCCTCATCGCTGTCCGGCGCTGCCCTCCCACGCGCCCACCGGGAAGGCTGTCAGCTGCCCGGGCGGCCAAGGTAGGCCAGCTGGGCCCGCACGGACAGCTCCGCGGCTCCCCAGAGCACGGGGTCCACGTCGGCGTACACCGCCTCGACCACCGCGCGGGCGAGGTCCTCCCGCGCCGGGTCCAGGGTGCGCAGCGCCTCGCGGACCTGCTCCAGCCGCTGCCGGCGGTGCGCGAGGTAGTGGTCGAGGGTGCCGAGCGCGTCGGTGAGCACCGGCCCGTGCCCCGGCCAGACCGCTGCCACCTCCTGGGCCTCCGCGAGCGCGTGCAGCCGCTCCAGCGAGCCCAGGTAGGCACCGAGCCGGCCGTCGGGGTGCGCCACGACCGTGGTGCCCCGGCCGAGCACGGTGTCCCCGGTCAGCACCGCACGCTCCGCGGGCAGCACGAAGGACAGCGAGTCCGAGGTGTGACCCGGGGTGGCCACGACCCGCACCTCCAGCCCGTCGACCTCCACCACGTCGCCGTCGCCGAGGCCCTCCGCGCCCAGCCGGTGGGCCGGGTCGAGGGCACGCACCCCGCAGCCCATCCGCTCCGCGAAGGAGCGGGCCGCCTCGGAGTGGTCGGCGTGCCCGTGCGTGAGCAGCACGACCGCGACCTCCCCCGCGGCGTCCGCGACCGCGTCGAGGTGCCCGGCGTGCTCGGGCCCGGGGTCGACCACGACGCTGCGCCGCGCCCCCGGCTCGCGCAGCACCCAGGTGTTGGTGCCGTCGAGGGTCATGATGTTCGCGTTCGGCGCGAGCACGCAGCGGGCGCGCTCGCCGAAGGCTCCCCCGGCCCAGCTCACGGCTCGGCCCGGGCCATCCGTGTGCGGACCTGCTCGCCGAGGGCGACCAGCCGGTCGGGGATGGTCAGGTAGGCCTCGTCGCCGTCGAGCTCCGCGGTCGGCTCGACCGGCACCAGGTCCTGCCGTTCCGCGGACGCCAGTGCCTCGGCCGGGGTGGTGGCGTCGTAGAGCTCCAGGCAGGTGCAGTACGTCGGCGGCAGCATGAGCATGTCCCCGGCGTCGACCGCGGTGATCGCCTCGTGCACCGGGAGCCAGGTCACCTCGTCCGACTCGGTGGACACGTCGCGGGTGACCTGGCCCGCGGGCAGCTCGGCGACGAAGAACCACGCCCGGAACCGCCGGGGCTCGAAGACCGGGGTCAGCCAGGAGCCCCACGGCCGGAGGAGGTCGCTGCGCAGCCGGAGCCCGCGCTGCGCGAGGAAGTCGGTGAAGGAGAGCTCGCGAGCCTCGAGCCGGCGACGGTCCTCCTCCCAGTCCGGGCCGGTCGTGTCCGCGACGACCGAGTCCTCGGTGGGCCCGGCGAACAGCACCCCGGACTCCTCGAAGGTCTCCCGCACCGCGGCGCACACCAGCGCCCGCGCGAGGGCCTCGTCGGCGCCGAGCAGGCCGGCCCACTGCGCCGGCGTCGGCCCCACCCAGTCGACCTCGTGGTCGAAGTCGCGCGGGTCGACCCCGCCCCCGGGGAAGACGCACATCCCCGCCGCGAACGCCATGTCGACATGGCGACGAAGCAGGTACACCTCCAGCGACCCGGGCCCGGCCGAGGCACCGTCGCGCAGCAGCACGACGGTCGAGGCGTTGCGGGGCTCCGCGGGCGTCCTCGTGCCGTCGGCGTACGCCTTGACCTGGTCGACGATGTCGCGCGGGAGCCGCCGCGTGGCGTCCATGCCGGCCTCAGACCTCGACGAGCAGCTCGACCTCGACCGGCGCGTCGAGCGGGAGCACCGGCACGCCCACGGCCGACCGGGCGTGCTGCCCCGCCTCGCCGAAGACCTCGCCGAAGAGCTCCGAGGCGCCGTTGGCGACACCGGGCTGGCCGGTGAAGTCAGGGGTGGAGGCCACGAACGCGACGACCTTGACGATCCGCTTCACCTGGGAGAGGTCGCCGATCTCGGCGCGGACCGCGGCGAGCGCGTTGAGCGCGCACTGGCGGGCGCACTCGACGGCCTCCTCGGCGGTGACCTCGCCACCGACCTTGCCGGTGGTGATCAGCCGGCCCTCGCGCATCGGCAGCTGGCCGGAGGTGAACACGTAGCTCCCGGTCCGGACCGCGGGCACGTAGGCGGCGACCGGCTTGGCCACCTCCGGCACGGCCAGCCCCATCGCCTCGAGCCGCTCCTCCGGGGTGCTCACCGTGCTCACGCCTTCTCGCGCTTGAAGTAGGCGACCAGGTTCTCCGGGTTCATCCCGGGGACGATCTGGACGAGCTCCCAGCCGTCCTCGCCGAAGTTGTCGAGGATCTGCTTGGTCGCGTGCACGAGAACCGGAGCGGTGAGGTATTCCCATTTGGTCATGCTGGCGAGCCTAGTGGCACCCGGCGCGGCCGGTAGGTTGAGGTCGTGGATCCCGCAGACGTGCTGACCCGTCCCTCGGACCTGCCCGACGTGGTCGTCCGGTACGGCGACCACGCCGACGCGGTGCTCGACCTGCACCTCCCCCCACGACGCGTCGGCGCCCCTGCCCCCGCGAGCCCGCTCCTGGTGTTCGTCCACGGGGGCTTCTGGCGGGCGGCGTACGACCGGACCCACACCCGCCCGTTGGCTGAGGCCCTCGCCGCGCAGGGGTTCGTCGTGGCCACCCCGGAGTACCGCCGGGTCGGCAGCCCCGGTGACCTCGCCGGCGGCTGGCCGGCCACCGCCGACGACGTCCGCGCCGCGGTGGCCGCGCTGCCCGGGCTGCTCGACGGGCTGGGGGTCCCGGTGACCACGACCACGGTGGCCGGGCACTCCGCCGGCGGGCACCTGGCCCTGTGGCTGGCGAACGAGCCGCTGCCCCTGCACCGGGTGGTCGCCCTCGCCCCGGTCGGGGACCTGCGCGCGGCGGCGGCCGCCGGGCTCGGCGACGGGGCGGTCGAGGCGTTCCTCGGCGGCACCCCCGACGAGGTGCCCGAGCGGTACGACGCGGCCGACCCGGCGACCCGGCTCGCGCCCCGCCCGGCCTGCCCGGTGACCGTCGTGCACGGCGCCGACGACGCGCAGGTCCCCGTCGGGAACTCCCGGGGCCTGGCGCGGCGGCACCCGTTCGTCGACCTCCGGGTGCTCGACGGGACGGACCACTTCGCGGTGATCGACCCGCACTCGCCGGCCTGGCCGGTCGTGCTCTCGGCCGTCCGGGGCGAGTGAGACGCTGGAAGCATGCAGCACACGCCCTCACGGTCCCGGTCCGTCGCGGTCGTCGGCGCCGGTCCGGCCGGCACCACGCTGGCGCTCGGCCTGCTGCAGCACGGCTGCGCGGTCACGCTGGTCTCCGACCGCACCGCGGAGGAGATCCGCACCGGGACGGTGATGTCGAGCCAGATCACCTTCGAGTCCGCGCTCGAGGTGGAGGCGTCCCTCGGCGTCACGGACCTGCTGCCGCTCTCCCCGCCGCTGGGCCGGATGTCCTACGACACCCGACGGCTCGACGGCTCGACCGCCGCGTTCGCCGTACCCCTGGACACCCCCGCGCGGTCGGTCGACCTGCGGCTCAAGGTGCCCGCCCTGCTCGAGGAGATCGAGCGTCTGGGCGGGAAGGTCGTGGTCCGCAGCGCCGGCGTCGAGGACGTCGAGGACCTCGCCCGCACCCACGACCTGGTGGTCGTCTCCACCGGCCGCGGGGGCCTGGTCCAGCTGTTCGAGACCGACGCCGACCACACGCCGTACGACGCCCCGCAGCGGGTCGCGGCGCTGACCTACCTGACCGGCGTCGAGCCGGACCCGGCCGGCCCCGGGCTCCGCTACCACTCGGTGGAGGGCGTCGGCGAGTGCTTCACCTGCCCCGGCCTCACGGTGGGCGGACCGTGCGACATCTTCGTGGTCGAGGCCGTGCCCGGCGGTCCGCTCGACGTGTGGGGGGACGTCAGCTCCCCCGAGGAGCACCTGGCCCGGCTGCGCGACGCGCTCGCGGAGCACTTCCCGCAGGAGGCCGAGCGGGTCCGTGGCGCGTCGCTCGCCGACGGCAACGGCGTCCTGCGCGGGAGCTTCACCCCCGTCGTACGCCGCCCCGTCGGCACCCTGCCGTCCGGGGCCCGGGTCCTGGGGATGGCCGACGTGGTGGTGCTCAACGACCCGCTCACCAGCCAGGGCTCGAACAACGCGATCAAGTCCGCGTCGTTCTACCTGGAGGCGATCACCGCCCACGACGGGCCGTTCGACGCCGCCTGGATGCAGCGCACCTTCGACCACTTCTGGCGCGGCTGGGCGCAGTGGGCGTGTGCGTGGACCAACTCCTGGCTGCGGCCCTCGGAGCCGCACCAGCGCGAGGTGGTCGACGCGGCCGTGCGGCACCCCGGGGTCGCCGCGCAGATCGTGGCCGGCTTCGACGACGCCCGGCTGTTCAGCCCGTGGTGGTTCGACGCCGACGCGGCCCGGGCCTTCGTCGCGGAGCAGGTCGCCACCGAGTCGGCCCGGTTCGACCCGCGCGACCTGCGCCGGGCGCTCGGCCAGTACGCCACCGGCGTGACCGTGGTGACCTGCGAGGACGACGAGGGCCGGCGCTGGGGGATGACCGCGAACTCGTTCACGTCGGTCTCCCTCAACCCGCCGCTGGTGCTCTGGGCAGCGGCGAAGAGCTCGCCGTCGCTGCCGGCGTTCCTGGCCGCGGACCGGTTCGCCGTGAACGTGCTCGCCTCGGACCAGCACCACCTCTCGCGCCAGTTCTCCACGTCGGGCGCGGAGAAGTTCGAGGGGGTGACGCTGGTGCCGGCCGACGAGCTCGCCGAGCAGCCCGGCGCCGCCGCCGTACGCCCGCCGGTGCTCGAGGGCACGGTCGCCCACTTCGCGTGTCGGCGGACCGATCTGGTCGACGCCGGGGACCACGTGGTGCTCTTCGGGGAGATCGAGGCGTACGACGCCCCCGGTGGCGAGCCGCTGGTGTTCCACTCCGGGTCCTACCGGCTCGCCACGAAGCACCCGGACCTGTAGCCCGGGGCAGGGGGTCAGGCCAGCTTCGGCTCGGTCTTCTCGCGGACCTCGTCCTCGCTGACACCGGGCGCGAGCTCGACGAGCCTGAGGCCCTCGGGGGTCACGTCGATGACGGCGAGGTCGGTGATGATCCGCTGCACGACACCCTTGCCGGTGTAGGGCAGGGAGCACTCGTTGACGATCTTGTAGGAGCCGTCCTTGGCGACGTGCTCCATCAGCACGATCACCCGCTTGGCGCCGTGGACCAGGTCCATCGCGCCGCCCATCCCCTTGACCATCTTGCCGGGGATCATCCAGTTCGCGATGTCGCCGGCGGCGGAGACCTGCATGGCCCCGAGGATCGCGGCGTCGATCTTGCCGCCGCGGATCATCCCGAAGGAGGTCGCGGAGTCGAAGAACGACGCGCCCCGCCGCAGCGTGACGGTCTCCTTGCCGGCGTTGATCAGGTCCGGGTCCTCCTCCCCCTCATAGGGGTAGGCGCCCACGCCGAGGATGCCGTTCTCCGACTGCAGGACCAGCTCCACGTGCTCGCCGACGTAGTTCGGCACCATCGTCGGCAGGCCGATCCCCAGGTTGACGTACGAACCGTCCTTCAGCTCCGAGGCCGCGCGGGCGGCCATCTCCTCACGAGACCAGGCCATCTCAGGCACCGCCTTCCGTCTGCGCCGACCCGGTCCCCGGGCGGGGACGCACCGTCCGCTTCTCGATCCGCTTGTCCGCGGCCTGCTCCGGCGTCAGCGCGACCACGCGCTGCACGAAGACACCGGGCGTGTGCACGTCGTTGGGGTCCAGCTCACCGGGCTCCACCAGGTGCTCGACCTCGGCGACCGTGACTCGGCCGCACATCGCGGCGAGCGGGTTGAAGTTGCGGGCGGAGTCGCGGAAGACCAGGTTGCCGTGCCGGTCGCCCTTCCAGGCCCGGACCAGGCCGAAGTCGGCCACGATCGCGGTCTCGAGCACGAAGTCCTTGGCGCCCTCGGCGGTCTCGAACGTGCGGACCTCCTTGGCCGGCGAGGCCACGGTCACGTTGCCCTCGGTGTCGTAGCGCCACGGGAGGCCGCCCTCGGCGACCTGGGTGCCGACACCGGTCGCGGTGAAGAACGCCGGGATGCCCGAGCCGCCGGCCCGCATCCGCTCGGCGAGGGTGCCCTGCGGGGTCAGCTCGACCTCGAGCTCACCGTGCAGGTACTGGCGCGCGAACTCCTTGTTCTCCCCCACGTAGGAGGAGATCATCCGGCGGATCCGCTTGGCGTAGAGCAGCTTGCCGAGACCCCACTCGTCGACGCCACAGTTGTTCGACACCGCCTCCAGCTCGTCCGCACCCTGCTCCAGCAGTGCCTCGATCAACACCGATGGAATGCCGCACAACCCGAAGCCACCCACCGCGAGCGAAGAACCGCTCCCGATGTCGGCCACGGCCTCCGCAGCACTCGCGACGACCTTGTCCACGAACCCGCCTCCTCGACACCTGTCCGCACCGCCGGTACGGCGACACGCTCGACGACTGCGATCCTAGCCACGCCCGGTCCCGCCCGAGATGCCCCGCCTCCACACAACCGACCCGGGCCCATGAGCCCGGGCCACATGAGTGGGGCGCACCGCTGACGATCCGTGGGGGCCCCGCGTAGGCTCCGAACGTGTCCTCAACAACGCCGAACGAGACCGACTGGGAAGACGTGCTGCTGCACGTCGTGACCGGCAAGGGCGGCACCGGGAAGACCACGGTCGCCGCCGCCCTCGCCCTCGCCCTGGCCTCTCGCGGCAAGACCGTGCTCCTGTGCGAGGTCGAGGGCCGCCAGGGCATCGCGCAGCTCTTCGACGTGCCCCCGCTCCCCTACGAGGAGCGCCGGGTCGCCAGCGGGCCCAACGACGGCGGCGACGTCTACGCGCTCGCGATCGAGCCGGAGGCGGCGCTGCTGGAGTACCTCGACATGTACTACCGGCTCGGCCGCGCCGGGAAAGCGCTCGACCGGTTCGGGGTGGTCGACTTCGCGACCACGATCGCCCCGGGCGTGCGCGACGTGCTGCTGACCGGGAAGGTGTACGAGGCGGCCTACCGCAACAAGCGGAGCAAGGGTGCCCGCCGGTACGACGCGATCGTGCTCGACGCGCCCCCGACCGGCCGGATCGCCCAGTTCCTCAACGTCAACAGCGAGCTGGCGGGCCTGGCGAAGGTCGGCCCGATCCGCACCCAGGCCGACAGCATCATGACCCTGCTGCGCTCCCCGCGGACCGCGGTGCACCTGGTCACCGTGCTGGAGGACATGCCGGTGCAGGAGACCGCGGACGGCATCGCCGAGCTGCACGCCGCGAAGCTGCCCGTCGGTGGGGTGGTGGTGAACCTGGTGCGCAGCAACGAGCTCGACGACGAGGCCCGCGACCAGGCGGTCGAGGACGGCCTCCCCCGCGGGCTGATCGAGGAGGACCTGCGGCGGGTCGGCATCGAGCCGACCGGCACCATGCTCGACGGGCTGCTCACCGAGGCCCGCGAGCACGCCGAGCGGCGTGACCTCGAGGACGAGCAGCGCAAGCGCATCAACGAGCTCGACGTAGACACCTACGAGCTGCCCCGGCTGACCGACGGGATCGACCTCGGCGGTCTCTACGAGCTGGCGGCGGACCTCTGCGAACAGGGGATGGCATGAGCAGGCAACGGTCCAGCAGCCGGGTCGGACCGCTGGCGGGCAAGCCGCACGCGTCGCCGCCGCTCGACGTCGACGCGCTCCTCGACGACCGGGGGACGAACATCATCGTGTGCTGCGGCTCGGGCGGGGTCGGCAAGACCACCACGGCCGCGGCGCTCGCGCTCCGGGCCGCCGAGCGCGGCCGCAAGGTCGTCGTGCTGACCATCGACCCGGCGCGCCGGCTGGCGCAGTCCATGGGCATCGAGGTCCTCGACAACACGCCGCGGCCGGTGCCCGGCGTGGCCGAGCGGGCCAAGGACGTCGGCGGCACCCTCGACGCGATGATGCTCGACATGAAGCGGACCTTCGACGAGGTCGTCGAGGGTCAGGCGAGCCCCGAGAAGGCGGCCCAGATCCTGGCCAACCCCTTCTACCAGGCGCTCTCGAGCTCGTTCGCGGGCACGCAGGAGTACATGGCCATGGAGAAGCTCGGCCAGCTCCACAAGGACGCACGGAAGTCGGGTCGCTGGGACCTGATCGTGGTGGACACCCCGCCCTCGCGCTCGGCGCTGGACTTCCTCGACGCGCCCGAGCGGCTCTCCAGCTTCCTCGACGGCCGGTTCATCCGGATCCTCCTGGCGCCGGCGAAGGGCCCGGCGCGGCTGATGACGGCCGGGCTGAGCGTGGTCACGAACGCGCTGACGAAGGTGCTCGGCGCGCAGGTGCTGCGCGACATGCAGAGCTTCATCGCCGCGTTCGACACCCTCTTCGGCGGCTTCCGGGCGCGCGCGCAGAAGACGTTCGAGCTGCTCCAGGCCGACGGCACGGCGTTCCTCGTGGTCGCCGCGCCCGAGCCGGACGCGCTGCGCGAGGCGGCGTACTTCGTCGAGCGCCTGGAGGAGGAGCACATGCCGCTGGCCGGGCTGGTGGTGAACCGGGCCAACCGGGTCCCGACCGGCGGGCTCTCACGCGACCAGGCGCTGGCCGCCGCGGAGCGGCTGGACGCCGAGCCCGACGCGGACGCGTCGAGCCCGGTGACGGCCGGTCTGCTCCGGCTGCACGCGGACCGCACCCGGTTGGTTGCGCGGGAGACGCACCTGCGTCAGCGGTTCGCCGCGGCGCACCCGCACGTGCCCGCGGCGGTCATGCCGGCCCTGTCGACCGACGTGCACGACCTCGACGGGCTGCGGCTCGTCGGCGACCTGCTGACCGGCTGAGGAGCCCCTCAGGCCGACGCGGTGATCGCGCTGATGGTGGCGACGTGGTCGGCCTTCGCCGTCTCGAGCAGACGACGCCAGGAGGTCACGTTCGGACGCTTGCGGAGCAGCGCACGGCGCTCACGCTCGGTCATGCCGCCCCACACGCCCCACTCGATCTCGTTGTCGAGGGCCTCGGCGAGGCACTCGGTGCGGACCGGGCACCCGGCGCACAGCTGCTTGGCGCGGTTCTGGGCAGCGCCCCGGACGAACAGCTCGTCGGGCCGGGTCTCGTTGCACAGAGCCTTGGTCGCCCAGTCGTCGTTCCACGTCATGATGTCTGTTCCCTCCGAGAATAGACCCGCCCCACGCCCCCCGTGGTTGCTGAGTCATGCCCCTCACGACAAAGGTAAAGAAGTCGCAACGGGCGAAACAGACACAGAGGGAGCAACTTCGCATAGTCACAAATAACTATTCGCCCCGTGCCGTGCGGCTCAGACCATGGCCCCCCCGGGCTCTCCGACCGTAGGCCGGGACGTGCCCGAGCGTACGTGAACCCGCTGGTCCGACGCCCTAGTCCGCGGGTAGCACCTTCGGGCCATTCTCCGGACCGGTCCCGCGACACGCGGAGCGCGATGAGCCGCCGAAGCCACGCGGTTTGCGGTAACGGGACCGCGACAGGGCGGTCCCGTACCCTAGGCAGCATGTCTGCACGCAGAGACGACCGTCTCGGATTCGCCAGCATCCTCTCGCACCTCGGGGTCATGGTGGCCGTGTCCGCGGTCATGGGGGTCCTCGCCGCCGGCCTCGCCATCCCCTTCGCGGGGGTCGCCGGGCTGGGCGCCCGTTCGGTCTCGGAGGGGATGGACTCCCTCCCGGCCGACCTCACCGCGGAGCCGCTCGCGGAGCGCACCCGGCTGCTGGCCCGCGACGGCAGCGTGCTGGCCACCTTCTACGACCAGAACCGGGTCAACGTCCCCCTCGAGCGGGTGGCGCCGATCATGAAGAAGGCGATCATCGCGATCGAGGACTACCGGTACTACGACCACGGCGCCCTCGACCTCAAGGGCACGCTGCGTGCGTTCATCAGCAACCAGGCCGCCGACGGCGTCGTCCAGGGCGGGTCCTCGATCACCCAGCAGATGGTGAAGATGACCCTGATCAACCAGGCCGACACCGCCGAGGAGCAGGCCGCGGCGCAGGCGGACACCTACGAGCGGAAGCTCAACGAGCTGCGCTACGCGGTCGCGTTCGAGGAGAAGTACGACAAGGACTGGATCCTCGAGCGCTACCTCAACATCGCCTACTTCGGCGACGGGGCGTACGGCGTCGAGGCCGCCGCCCGGCACTACTTCTCCACCTCCGCGGCGAAGCTGACCCTGCCCCAGGCGGCGCTGCTCGCCGGCCTCGTGAAGAACCCGACCGGCTACGACCCGACCAACGACAAGGACGAGGCCCGCGAGCGACGCGACGTCGTCCTGGCCCGGATGGCCGAGCTGAACGTGATCTCCCGCTCGGAGCACGACGCCGCCGCCAAGCGGGGCCTAGGCCTCGACATCACCGCGGCCCGCAACGGCTGCGTGTCGTCGTTCGCCCCGTTCTTCTGCGACTACACGCGCGAGTACCTGCTCGCCGACGAGGACCTCGGTCAGACCCGCGAGGCGCGCGAGCAGCGGCTGCTGTCGGGCGGGCTGACGATCAAGACCACGATCGACCCGCGGTTCCAGAAGGCGGCCGACAACTCGGTGGCCGACCACGTGTACCCGACGGACCGGGCCATCGGCGGCCTGGCCAGCGTCGAGCCCGGCACCGGGGAGGTGCGCGCGCTCTCGCAGTCGCGGCCGATGGGCCCGGACAAGAAGAAGGGGCAGACCTTCCTCAACTACGTGGTCCCGCCGGAGTACGGCGACGCCAACGGCTTCCAGGCGGGCTCGACGTTCAAGGCGTTCGTGCTCGCGGCGGCCATCCGCCAGGGCATCTCCCTCTCCACCCAGATCGCGGCGCCGCCGGAGGTGTTCCTCCCGCAGAACCGGTTCCGCACCTGTGGCGGCAACTTCACCAGCACGGAGGTCTGGTCGCCGGAGAACTCCACCGGCTCCGGCACCTACGACCTCTACACCGGCACCCAGCAGTCGGTGAACACCTTCTTCGCTCAGCTCGAGCTGCGCACCGGTCTCTGCGAGCCGGTCAAGCTCGCCCGCAGCATGGGTGTGGACGTCCCCGAGGACCAGGTCTACCCCCCGTTCACTCTGGGCGTGACCAACACCGACCCGCTGACGATGGCCGGCGCCTACGCCACCTTCGCGGCGCGCGGCCTGCACTGCGACAGCCGTCCGGTGACCCAGATCCTGGACAGCACCGGGAAGCTGCTCAAGGAGTACGACAAGGAGTGCAAGCAGGTGCTCCCGAACGACGTCGCGGACGCGGTCAACGACATCCTCCGCGGCGTCCAGGAGCCGGACGAGGGCTTCGGCTACCTCGCCGACCTCGCGCTCGACTCCCCGTCCGCCGCCAAGACGGGCACGATCAACGGGAACATGGCCGTGTGGTTCCTCGGCTACACCCCCGAGCTGGCCACCGCCTCGATGATCGCGGGGGCCAACGGCCTGGGCGAGTGGAAGTCGCTGAACGGCCAGACCATCGGCGGCACCTACGTCGAGGAGGCGTTCGGCAGCACCAACGCCGGACCGATGTGGGGCGACATGATGAAGGTCGTGCAGCGCTGGCTGCCGGACACCAACTTCCGCTCCCCCGACCCGCGCACGATCAAGGGCCAGCAGGTCACCGTGCCCAGCGTCTACGGCTACGAGCCCGACGAGGCGGCCAAGATCCTGCGTGAGGCCGGCCTGTTCCCCCAGATCGGTCCGCTGGTCGACTCCGAGAACGCCTACGGCACCGTGGCGTACCTCGACCCGGCCTCCGGCAGCACGATCGGCTCCGGCAGCTCGGTCACGATCTACCTGTCCGACGGCAGCCCGTACGTGCCGCCGGCACCCGAGCCCGAGCCCGAGCCCGAGCCGGCGCCGCAGCCGGAACCCCAGCCCGCTCCGTCCCCGCAACCGTCCCCGGACAACGGTGGCGGTGGCGGTGGGGGAACCGGCGGCGGTGACGGCGGCGGAACCGGTGGCGGTGGAACCGGCGGTGGCGGAACCGGTGGCGGTGGTGGCGGCGGCGCCACCGACCGGACCCGCTGACACAGACGGCCGGCGTGGGGGCTCACCCCGCGCCGGCCGTCCTCGTTCTCAGGGCTCAGCCGAGCTGGCGGCGGACCTCGGCGGCCACCACGCCGCCGTCGGCCCTGCCCTTGACCTGCGACGAGATCGCGCCCATGACCTTGCCCATGGCGCGCATGCCCTCGGCGGCGGCGCCGGTCTGCGCGATCGCCGAGGTGACGAGGTCCGCGATCTCCTGCTCGGTGAGCGGCGTCGGCAGGTAGTCGGCGATCACCTCTGCCTCCGCCCGCTCCTTGGCGGCCATCTCCGTGCGGCCGGCGGCGTCGAACGCCTCGGCGGCCTCGCGCCGCTTCTTCGACTCGCTGCTGAGCACGGTGACCACGTCCTCGTCGGAGAGCTCCCGGCTCTGCTTGCCGGACACCTCGGCGTTCGTGATCGCGGTCAGGACCATCCGCAGCGTCGACGAGCGCACCTCGTCCCGGGCCTTGATCGCGGCGGTCAGGTCGGTACGCAGGCGGTCCTTGAGCTCACTCATGTGGCCATTGTGGCAGCCTTGTCGGATGCTCCCGACGACCAGCACCAGCCCCAGCCTCCTCTCCCGGCCCGTCGTGCGGGGGCTGGGCGCGGCAGCGCTGCTCGGCGCCGCCGGCCTCGGGTATGCCGCGGGCTACGAGGTCCGGGCGTTCACGTTGCGCCGGGCAGAGCTGCCGGTGCTGCCCGCGGGCAGCGAGCCGCTGAAGGTGCTGCACCTCAGCGACATGCACATGACGCCGTACCAGAAGCGGAAGCAGGCGTGGGTGCACGGGCTCGCGGCGCTCGAGCCGGACCTGGTCGTGAACACCGGTGACAACCTCGCGCACCAGCGGTCGGTGCCCGTCGTGCTCGACGCCCTCGGCGACCTGCTCGACGTGCCGGGCGTGTTCGTCCTCGGCTCCAACGACTACTTCGCACCGTCGACGCGGAACCCGGTCCGCTACCTGCTCCCCGACGACGGCCAGCGCAACACCCACACCCCGGCGCTGCCGTGGCGCGACCTGCGCGACGGCTTCACCGCCCGCGGCTGGCTCGACCTGGACAACCGCCGTGACGAGCTGACCGTGCGGGGTGTCCGGTTCGCCTTCGCGGGTGTCGACGACCCGCACCTGGAGTACGACGACCTCGCGGCCGTCGCGGGACCGGCCGACCCGACGGCCGACGTACGCCTCGGGGTCTGCCACGCGCCGTACCTGCGGGTGCTCGACGCGTTCGCCGGCGACGGGTACGACGCGGTGCTCGCGGGGCACACGCACGGAGGCCAGCTGTGCCTGCCGGTCAAGGGCGCGATCGTCACCAACTGCGACCTCGACCCGGCCCGCGCCAAGGGGCTGCACCGGCACCCGGCCGACTCGCGCCCCGGTGACCCGGCCGGCGCGTGGCTGCACGTGTCCGCCGGCCTGGGCACCTCCCCGTACGTCCCGGTGCGGTTCTGCTGCCGCCCCGAGGCCACCCTGCTCACCCTCACCGCGTGCCCGGCCTGACCCGGTTCGTCCCCCGGACCGGTCCCGGTTTCGTCGCACGCGTGGGGCTCAGGTAGACTCGCGTCGCTCTCGGGCTGTGGCGCAGTTTGGTAGCGCGCGTCGTTCGGGACGACGAGGCCGCAGGTTCAAATCCTGTCAGCCCGACGCGAGAGATCGAGCCCCGGGACATGAGCGATCATGTCCCGGGGCTCGCTGCTTCCCGGTGTGCGCCGGGCTCAGAGGTCGAGCGGTCGCAGCACCTGGCTGATGCCGTGGGCGATCTGCCGGTTCCCCTGGTTGAGGTTCTTGAGCTTGCGGATCAGACGCGGGTTCGCGTCGTTCGTGTCCGCATCCACGAGGAACACCCGTCCGTCCCGCCGCACGTTCACCCGCACGGTGCCGTCCTCGAGCGCCGTGGTCAGCTTCGCGCCGTCGGAGTGCCGGGCGGCCTTGCTGGTGATCACCGCGCCCGGGACGACGTGGTAGAGCAGCACGCTCTCGATGGTGTCGATGTCGGCGGCCGCCGCGAGCTCCGTGAACACCCGCTTCTCGCTGCGGTAGTGCTCGCCGGTGACGTCGAGCACGAGCCGGCGGAACGCCCCGTCAATGGGGGCGAAGGCGGTGAGCTTCACCCGCCCCTTGGCCAGGACCGACACCGGGCTCTTCGGCTTCTCGGCCAGCACCGCGCGGACGGCGTTGTCGAGGATGTCGAAGTCCCGGGAGTTCTTGTCGAAGCCGGCGCCGTCGGCCGCGAGGACCTTGGCGAGGCTGGTCTTGCCGAGCGGGCCCTCCGCCGCCTGTGCCTGTGCCGGGACGGTTGCGGCGACGAGCGCCGAGGATCCCACCGCGAGTGCGGTGAGAGCCGATGTGAGGTGTCGCTTGCGAGTCATGCTGGGGTCTCCCTCCCCTGAGCGTGATTCGTGTGGCGGCTGCCACACGTCTGGGGTTCGGGGTGGCGCAGGGAGCGGATGGGCCGGACCGCTGAAATCTCGCGGGTTCGTGCGGCTGGACCGGACCGGCCGGGGTGACAGGACGGGAGCGAACGGGCATCTCTGGCACACTCGGCCCATGGGCCAGTCCGACGACGACAAGACGGAACCGTCACTCGAGCTCCCCGCGCTCCGGCTCCCGGGCCTCGGACGCCGGAGGAAGGCGACGCTGGCGGGGCCGAGTGACCACGGCACACCGCCCACCACGCCGCCCAGGGCCCCGGCCGCCGTGCCGGCGCGCGAACCGGGACGGCGACGCGCGGTCGAGACGTTCGCGGGGGCCACCACGACGGCCGACCGACCGGAGCGGGCACGGGTCGCGGCCCGCAGCGGCCCCCGCCTGTCCGGCCGGGTGGCGGCGGCCGTCACCGGAGCCGTGGTCGGGTTCGCGGGCGTGCTGCTGACCTTCGCGGCGATGCGCGGCTGTGAGGCGGTCGGCGGCACCAGCAGCTGCGGCGGCCCGGCCGGGTTCTTCCTGCTCGTCGCGATCGTCGCGGTGATGGTGCTGCTCGGCTCGGTGCTGCTCAAGGCGTTCGCGGTGGCCGACGCCGGGAGCACGAGCTTCCTCGCCGTCGGGATCGTCGCCGTGGTGACCATGCTGGTGCTGCTCGACATGGTCTTCTCAGCGTGGACGGCGCTCGTACTGCCCGTGCTCGGCGCCGCGGCGTACCTGCTCGCGCACTGGGTGACCACGCGCTTCGAGGACGAGCCCGCCCGCCACTGAACGTCTGCCCCGCCCGGCTTGGCCCGGAGCCAGCCGCAGCCGTGGATGGAGTCGCTGAGCGACCTGGTCGGGGCAGTCGTGGACGCCTACGTCTCGGGCCGGGTCTCGCCGACCGACCTGGCCGAGGCGGTCGTGGCGCCCCGCCTGGCCTACTGACCGGCCCCGAGGGCGGGGGTCAGGTCGTGGTGAGCTCCTCCGCGAGAAGCTCGGCGATCTGCGCGGCGTTGAGCGCGGCCCCCTTGCGCAGGTTGTCCCCGCACACGAACAGCTCCAGCGTGTTCGGGAAGTCCAGGGCCTGCCGGATCCGGCCCACGAACGTCGGGTCGGCGCCCACCACGTCCACCGGCGTCGGGAAGTCGCCGCTGCCGGGGTCGTCGATCACCACGACGGTCGGTGCCTGCACGAGGGTCGTGCGTGCCTCCTCCACGCTCACCTGCTCCGCGAAGGTCGCGTGCACCACCAGCGAGTGGGTGGTCACCACCGGGACCCGCACACAGGTGGCCGAGACCTTCAGGTCGGGAAGGCCGAGGATCTTCCGGGACTCGTTGCGGACCTTGAGCTCCTCGCTGGTCCACCCGCCGTCCTGGGCGGAGCCGGCCCACGGCACCACGTTGAGCGCCAGCGGCGCCGCGAACGGCGAGCCGGTCTCCCCGAGCTTGTCCTCCACCGCCCGCCGTACGTCGCCCGCGACGGTGCCGAGGGTACGGTCGCCCGCGACCACCTCGAGCTCGTCGTACAGCCGGTCCACGCCGACCTGACCGGCGCCGGAGGCGGCCTGGTACGACGCGACCACGACCGACTCGAGGCTCCACCTGGCGTGCAGCGCGCCGAGCGCGTCCATCATCGTCAGCGTCGTGCAGTTGGGGTTGGACACGATGCCGAGCGGGCGGTTGCGCACCGTGCCGGCGTTGACCTCCGGCACCACGAGCGGGACGTCGGGGTCCATCCGGAACGCGCCCGAGTTGTCCACGACCACCGCGCCACGGGACACCGCGATCGGGGCCCACTCCCGGGCCACGTCGTCGGGGACGTCGAACATCGCCACGTCCACCCCGTCGAACACCTTCTCCGAGAGCGCGTGGACGAGCACGTCCTCACCCCGCACCCGCAGCTTCTTGCCGGCCGAGCGCTTGGACGCGACCAGCCGGATCTCGCCCCACACGTCGGCGCGCTGGGACAGCAGCTGCAGCATGACCGCGCCCACCGCACCGGTGGCTCCGACGACGGCCAGGGTGGGCCGACGGACGGTCACGAGGAGAGGTCGCGCGCGACGAGCTCCGCCAGCTGCACGGTGTTGAGCGCGGCACCCTTGCGCAGGTTGTCGTTGCTGATGAACAGCGCGAGGCCCCGCTCGTCGTCGACCCCGGGGTCCTGCCGGATCCGGCCGACGAAGCTCGGGTCGGCGCCCGCGGCCTGGAGCGGCGTCGGGATGTCCGAGAGCTGCACGCCGGGGGTGTCGGCGAGGATCTCGGTGGCCCGCTTGGCCGACAGCGGTCGGGCGAACTCGGCGTTGATCGCGAGCGAGTGGCCGGTGAAGACCGGGACCCGGACGCAGATCCCCGACACCCGCAGGTCGGGGATGCCGAGGATCTTGCGGCTCTCGTTCCGGAGCTTCTGCTCCTCGTCGGTCTCGCCGCTGCCGTCGTCGACCAGCGAGCCGGCCAGGGGCAGCACGTTGAAGGCGATGGTCCGGGCGTACGTCGACGAGGCCGGGAAGTCCACGGCGCCCCCGTCGTGCGCCAGGCCCGCGGCGTCCTCGCCCGCGGCCCGCACCTGGCCGTCGAGCTCGGCCACCCCGGCCACGCCGCTGCCGGACACGGCCTGGTACGTGCTCGCCACCAGCCGGACCAGGCCGGCCTCGTCGTGCAGGGGCTTGAGCACCGGCATCGCGGCCATCGTGGTGCAGTTCGGGTTGGCGATGATGCCCTTGCGGGCCTCACGGACCGCCGCGGGGTTGACCTCCGAGACGACCAGCGGCACGTCGGGGTCCATCCGCCAGGCCGAGGAGTTGTCGACCACGACGGCGCCGGCGGCCGCGAACTTCGGGGCCAGCGCGCGCGAGGTGGCGCCGCCGGCGGAGAACAGCGCGATGTCGAGGCCGCTCGGGTCCGCGGTGGCGGCGTCCTCGACGACGACCTGCCGGCCGCCCCACTCGATCGTGGTGCCCGCGGAGCGCGCCGAGGCGAAGAACCGGATGTCGGAGACGGGGAAGTCGCGCTCGAGCAGGATGCGGCGCATCACCGCGCCGACCTGACCGGTGGCGCCGACGATGCCGAGCCGCACCCCCTGTCCCGCGGGGCTCACCGGCCGGTCCCGCCGTAGACCACGGCCTCGACCTCGTCGGAGTCGAGCTCGAAGGCGGTGTGGGTGGCGCTGACCGCGTCGTCCACCTGCGCCTCGTCGACGATCACCGAGATCCGGATCTCGGAGGTGGAGATCATCTCGATGTTCACGCCGGCGGCGGCGAGCGCCGCGAAGAACTTCGCGGTCACACCCGGGTGCGAGCGCATGCCGGCGCCGATCAGCGAGACCTTCCCGATCCGGTCGTCGTACAGCAGGGAGTCGTAGCCGACCTCATCCTTGAGCCGGGCGAGCGCGCTCATCGCGACCTGGCCGTCGTCGCGGGGCAGCGTGAAGGAGATGTCGGTCAGGTTCGTGCTGGCCGCGGAGACGTTCTGCACGATCATGTCGAGGTTGATCTGCGCCTCGGAGAGCGCCTCGAAGATCCGGGCCGCCTCGCCCACCTTGTCGGGCACCCCGACCACGGTGATCTTGGCTTCGCTGCGGTCGTGCGCGACGCCGGCGATGATGGCCTGTTCCATGTCCTCTACCTCAACCTCGTGGTCGGCGATCCAGGTCCCGGTCTTCTGGCTGAAGGAGGACCGCACGTGGATCGGCATCTGGTACCGGCGGGCGTACTCCACGCACCGCAGGTGAAGGATCTTCGCGCCGCAGGCCGCCATCTCCAGCATCTCCTCGTAGGAGATGCGGTCGCGCTTACGGGCACTCGCGACGATCCGCGGGTCGGCGGTGAACACGCCGTCGACGTCGCTGTAGATCTCGCACACGTCGGCACGCAGCGCGGCGGCGAGCGCCACCGCGGTCGTGTCGGAGCCGCCGCGGCCGAGCGTGGTGATGTCCTTGGTGTCCTGGCTGACGCCCTGGAAGCCGGCGACGATCGCGACCGCGCCGCTCTGCAGCGCCTTCTCGATCCGGCCGGGCGTCACGTCGATGATCTTCGCCTTGCCGTGGGCGCCGTCGGTGATCACGCCTGCCTGGCTGCCGGTGAACGACCGGGCCTCCTGGCCGAGGTTGCCGATGGCCATCGCGAGCAGCGCCATCGAGATGCGCTCGCCCGCGGTGAGCAGCATGTCGAGCTCGCGCCCGGCGGGCAGCGGCGACACCTGCTCGGCGAGGTCGATGAGCTCGTCGGTGGTGTCGCCCATCGCGGACACCACGACGACGACGTCGTTTCCTGCCTTCTTGGCCTCGACGATCCGCTGGGCTACTCGCTTGATGCCCTCGGCGTCGGCCACGGAGGAGCCGCCGTACTTCTGCACGACAATGCCCACGGTTCTCCTCGAGATCTGGTCGGTTCCAACCCGGCCGATTCTAGCGGCGCAGGTGTACGGCGCCGACCGGCCGCCGTATCACAAGACGGAGGCGTGACGGCCGCACGACAGGAGAATTTCCGGCGTCGAGCGGACGGCCACCCGGTCGTGCTTAAGGATTTGCGGATTCGAGCAGGGCATCGGCCGCGGCCACCTGGTCCTGCTCACTCTCGAACTCCGCGTCGAGCCGGTCGTGGGAGACCACCGACTGCAGCGCGCGCAGGGCGCCGCTGGCCTCGTGGCCCCATGAGGAGACGTAGGAGAACTGCCACCACCACAGCGCTTCGTCGACCCGCCCGGCGCGGAAGTGCCGCAGGCCGTGCGCGAGCGAGGTGGCGATGCTGGTCAGGTCGTCGGACAGCAGCGAGGGCGCGAGCTCCGGCGGGTCGACGTACGGGTCGAACACCTCGGTGTAGGCGTCCACGCCCTCGAGCAGCACCGCGAGGCGCAGCCGCATCGCGTCGAGGTCGGGGTCCGGACCGGCGTCGGGCTCGTACGGCTCGGCGGGCTGGAAGTCGGTCTGCACGCCGAGCCGGGCGCCCGCGAGGAGCACCTGGGAGACCTCGAGCAGCAGCAGGGACACCGCGTGACCACCGGCGGCCTCGCCGCGCGCGATCGCCTGCAGGGCCAGGAGGAAGCTCTCCACCTGGTCGGCGATCTGCTGCGCGAAGTCCTCGATGTCGCTGTGCACGGCCCGCTCGGCGCCCGCGGCGGGCGTCACGCTGTCCTCAGTCATCGACGGATCGTCTCCCTTCGAAGGCCCGTCCGAGGGTGACCTCGTCTGCGTACTCCAGGTCACCACCTACAGGCAGTCCACTAGCAAGTCGGGTCACGCGCAACCCCATGGGTCGCAACAGCCGGGTGAGATACGTCGCGGTCGCCTCGCCCTCGAGGTTCGGGTCGGTGGCCAGGATGACCTCGGTGACGACGCCGTCGGCGAGCCGGGTCATCAGCTCCCGGATCCGCAGGTCGTCGGGTCCGACGCCCTCGATCGGCGAGATCGCGCCGCCCAGCACGTGGTAGCGGCCCCGGAACTCGCGGGTGCGCTCGATGGCGACGACGTCCTTGGACTCCTCGACGACGCAGATCACGGCCGGGTCGCGACGCTGGTCACGGCAGATCCGGCACAGCTCGTCCTCGGCGACGTTCCCGCAGACCGAGCAGAACTTCACCTTGTCCTTGACGACGATGAGCACCTCGGCCAGCCGGCGTACGTCGACCGGGTCGGCCTGGAGGATGTGGAACGCGATCCGCTGCGCGCTCTTGGGACCGACACCGGGGAGCCGACCCAGCTCGTCGATGAGGTCCTGGACAACGCCTTCGTACATCAGAAGCCGAGCTGTCCGCCCGGCCCGCCGCCCTCGCCACCGCCGAGGCCACCGGCCAGGGGGCCGAGCTTCTGCTGCGCCAGCGCGTCGGCCTGCGACTTCGCGTCACGGTAGGCCGCGACGATGAGGTCCTCGAGGTCCTCGGTCTCGTCGGGGTCGAACGAGCCCTTCTTGATCGAGACGCCGACCAGGTCGCCGGTGCCGCTGACGGTCACCGAGACCAGGCCGTCGCCGACCGTGCCGGTGACGGTCGCCTCGGCGAGCTCCTCCTGCGCGGCCATCATCTGCTGCTGCATCTCCTGCGCCTGCTGCAGGAGCGCGTTCATGTCGAATCCGCCCTCGCCGAACGGGTTTCCCTCGGTCATGGCTGCCCTCTTGTCTCTGGTCGTGGTGTCGGTCGGTGGTGCCGGTGTGAGTCTGATGATGACCTGCCCGTGCCCGGTGCCGGGGCGTCCGATGCGGTTCGTCGCGGCGGTGTCGTGCGCGGCGCCGCGTCGGCTCCCCGTGGGAGGCTGCGGGTCAGTCGTGCCGGATCTCCTCGATGATCCGCGCCCCGAGCTCGCGCTCGAGGAGCTGGGCCCCGCCGAGACCGTGGTCGTCGGCGTCCGGGTCGTCGGGGTGCGCGTCGGTGTCGGACACCGACGGCCCCTTGGGACCGACCGCGCCTGCCGCCCGGGTCGGTTGGATGGCCTCCCGCGCGCTGGCGATGGCGCTGGGGTCGATCGGCTGCCGGGCAAGGTCGACCGGCGGCGGGACCGGCGGGCTGCCGGCGGTGCCGGGCGGGGTGTCGGCCGCGGGCGGCATCGCGGGGTCGGCGGTCGGGCCGGGAGTGGCGGACTGGTCCGGACCGGGAGCCGGCTGCTGCTCCTGCACCGCCGGGCGGACGACCCGCGGCTCGGAGGCGGGGTCGGCACCCGGCTGCGCGGACGGGTCGACGATCGCCTCGATCCGCCAGGACTGGCCGATCACGTCGATCGCGGCCTGCCGGAGGATCTCCTCGCTCCCGCCGCTCATGAACGAGTTGCGGGCGCCGGCGTTGACCAGCGCGATGGTGAGCGTCTTGTCGTCGACGGCGGCGACCTGGGCGTTCTGGCTGAGCAGGATCCAGGTGTAGCGGCGCTTGAGCTTGACCGCGTCGAGCAGGTCGGGCCAGAGCCGGCGGACCTCGACGAGGCCGAGGCCACCCGACGGCGCGGACTCGGCGGGCGCGGGCTGCTCGGGGGCCGGGGCGGTGGGTTGCGCCGGCTCGGGGGCGGTCTGCTCGGGTGCCTCCGGCGGGGCCGCGGGCCCCTGGGCGGCGGGCTGACCCGGCTGCGCGGGCGCGGGCCAGGCCTGCGGCTGCGAGCCGGAGGTCTGGACCGGCTCGGCGTCGCGCGGCTCCGCGGCCGGGCGGGGCGCACCCTGCTGTGCTGCGGGACCGTTCACGGCCCGACTCTCGGGCGCCGGGGCGCTCGCGGTGGGTGCCGCCGGTTGCTGCGTGGGGGCGGACGACGGCGGGGCGGTCTGCGGCTCAGGGGCGGCCGGCCGGCGTACGGCGGGTGCCTGCTGCGCGGGAGCGGCGGACGAGGGCACGCCGCCCTCGATCGACATCCGCTTCTCGATGCGGTCGATCCGGGCGAGCACGCCCTCGGTGGAGTCGTCGGCGCCGGGCAGCAGCACCCGCGCGCAGATCAGCTCCAGCAGCAGCCGCGGGGCCGTCGCGCCGCGCATCTCGGTGAGCCCGGCCGCGACCAGGTCCGCGGCGCGGGTCAGGTCGTGCCGGCCGAACCGGGCCGACTGGGCCACCAGCCGCTCACCTTGGTCCTCCGGTACGTCGATCAGGCCGGTGGCCGACGCGTCCGGGACCGCGGAGATGATCACGAGGTCGCGCAGCCGGCGCAGCAGGTCCTCGGTGAAGCGCCGCGGGTCCTGGCCGGTCTCGATGACCTTGTCGACCACGCCGAACACGGTGCCGCCGTCGTGCGCGGCGAACGCGTCGACGACCTCGTCGAGGAGCGCGTCGGGGGTGAAGCCGAGCAGCCCGGTGGTGAGCTCGTAGGTGACACCGTCGTCGCCCGCGCCGCCGAGCAGCTGGTCGAGGACCGAGAGCGTGTCCCGCGCCGACCCGCCACCGGCGCGCACCACGAGCGGCAGCGCGGCCGGGTCGATCCGGACCCCCTCCTGCTCGCACAGCTCAGCGAGGTAGGCCGACAGCACCCGCGGCGGGATCAACCGGAACGGGTAGTGGTGGGTCCGCGACCGGATCGTGCCGATGACCTTCTCGGGCTCGGTCGTGGCGAAGATGAACTTCAGGTGCGGCGGCGGCTCCTCGACGAGCTTGAGCAGGGCGTTGAAGCCCTGCGTGGAGACCATGTGCGCCTCGTCGATGATGTAGACCTTGTAGCGGCTGTTCACCGGGGCGAAGAAGGCGCGCTCGCGCAGGTCGCGGGCGTCGTCCACGCCGCCGTGGCTGGCGGCGTCGATCTCGATCACGTCGATGGAGCCGGGACCGCCGCGGGCGAGGTCCGTGCAGGAGCGGCACTGACCGCACGGCTCCGCGATCGGGCCCTTCTCGCAGTTGAGGGCGCGAGCCAGGATCCGGGCGCTGGTGGTCTTGCCGCAGCCACGGGGTCCGGAGAACAGGTAGGCGTGGTTCACCCGGTTGTTCGCGAGCGCCGAGCGCAGCGGCGTCGTGACGTGGTCTTGGCCGATGACCTCGGCGAACGTCTCGGGCCGGTAGCGGCGATAGAGGGCGAGGGGTGCTTCCACGTCTTGAACCCTAACTACCCGCACCGACGCCCGGTAGCCCGACCTCGCCGACGCGCGGGTGTCGTCGCGGGCGACCCGGACGCGGACATGAAAAGGCCCCCCGCGCACCCGAAAGAGCTCACTGACCCTTGCTGCCTTCCGGCCCTGGGGGAGTTGGGCGAGTTATCGCCGCACGGGGGGTTGCCCCAGAGTGTAGGACAGGCCGCGCGCGGCGCCCAACTCGGGCGGATTTCATCCTCCGGGCACCTGACCGGTAACCTCTCCGGCGGAGGATTCGCCTAGTGGCCTATGGCGCTCGCTTGGAAAGCGGGTTGGGTTAACGCCCTCAGGGGTTCGAATCCCCTATCCTCCGCCACGCCTCACCAGGCATCACGCCGGCTCGGTCCCCCAGGGGGCCGGGCCGGCGTTTCACGTCTCCGTCGTCGTCCCGGCTGCACCTGGAGCGTCCTCCACGACCCTCACCCCACTCGCTGCGCTGAGCACATCCTGCGCAGGACGAGGGTCTCCCGCCGTCACCCCCGCGGGGGGATGCGCCCGGCACGAGCGGTGACCATCGTGGCGGGCATGGCAGAACGCCACTGGGTCCGCATCCACTCCCACCGCGACCCGACCGAGTCGCCGCAGGAGGCCGAGGAGCGGCTGACCGCCGGTATCTACGGGGTGATCGTCAGCTCCGCGGTGATGACCGCCGCCCATGTGGACTCGGTGGGGCGCCTCGCGTTCTTCGTCCTGGTCACTCTGGGCATCTACTGGGCCGCCGAGCGCTACGCCCGGGTGATGGCCGCCCTGATCGCCCAGGGGCACCGGCTGTCGCGGCACCAGTTCCGCACGCTGCTCACCCACGGCTGGGAGATCGTCACCACCTCGGTGCTGCCGCTGGCCGTCCTGGTGACGACCGGGCAGCTGGGTGCCGACATCTCGACGTCGATCTTCGCGGCACTCGTCGTCGGCACCGCGCTGCTCTGCCTCGCCGGCTGGGAGGTGGGCCGGAGCGGGCACCTCACGTTCGGGGAGCGTCTGGCGTCGGCCGCCGTTGCGGGGATGTTCGGCGTCCTGATGATCCTGCTCAAGGCGCTGCTGCATTGAGGTCGCCCCGGCTCGCCGTACGTCGACCCGGCAGGTCACGGTGACCGAGGGACCCTGCCACCGGTACCGGCCGCTCGCGAGCGACGAGGCCCGCGCCCGCGACCGGGTCGTCGCCACGCTGCGTCGGCGCTTCCCGCTCGTGGCCCCGGACGTGGTCGAGGCCGAGGTTGCCGCGGCCTGGAGCGCCCTCGACGAGGCCACCGTGCGCAACTACGTCCCGGTGCTCGCGACCCGGGCGGCGGCGGACGCGCTCGGACGCATCCCTTCGCACACCGACCCCGCCCCGTCGTACTGACGGACCGCCTCGGACGCCGTACGGCGCACGTTCAGGCTCAGCCCTCGCGGGTCAGCTCGACGTCCTCGAACGTGACCGTCGCGCCCTCCGTCAGCGCCGGCTGCTCGGACTCCTCACCGTGCCGCAGGAAGGTGGGCGCACCGAGCGTGGCGCGCAGCGTGTAGCTGCCGTCGGCGGGCACGGAGAAGTTGTTCGCGTAGTGGAAGAAGGCGCTGTAGTAGAAGTTCAGGCGCTGCTCGTCGACCACCGCGCCCTTCTCGTCGATGACCTGGACGTTCACCGGGACGTCGGGGACGATCCGTCCGGTGGACGTCTCGGTGGGAATGATCTCGATGTGGTGGGTCTCGCCCGAGGCGGGCTCGCGGAACTTCTCGTGCTGCCCGTGGCCCTCGAACCAGGGCTCGGCGGCCTCCACGATGTAGGAGACCGTCCATTCTCCGGCGGTGGTCCGCCCGCCGCGCTCCTTCACCTCGTCGTCGAGCGTGCCGTACTGCTCGACGACCCCGTCCGGGACGGGCGAGGCGTGCTCCTCCGCACCGGCCTCCGCACCTCCGCAGGCAGCGAGGGCGAGCAGCGGGGTGGCGGCGAGGGCGAGGGCGGGTCGACGCATGGCAGGGATCCTCCGAGACGTTGGTTAGGTGAGCCTTACCTAATCAACCATCTCGACGGTTGTGCAACGTGAGCCCCGCCACCCGCCGTCCCGGCCGCGGCGCCCAAGGGCTCCGAGCGACGCCGCGCGGCCGCCCCGGGCCGGGCCCCTATGCTTGGCGCTCGTGATCTTCAAGCGCGTGGGCGACGGCCGCCCCTACCCCGACCACGGACTCACTCCGCGGGACTGGGCAGCGCTGCCGCCGCGGCAGGTCCGGCTCGACGAGCTGATCACGACCAAGGACACCCTCCAGCTGGCCGCTCTCCTCGACGAGGACTCCACGTTCTTCGGCGACCTCTTCGCGCACGTGGTCGAGTGGCACGGCGAGCTCTACCTGGAGGACGGGCTGCACCGAGCCCTCCGTGCGGCCCTCCACCAGCGCCAAGTCCTTCACGCCCGCGTCCACACCATGGCAGGCTGACCCCGATGGGAAGACAGCTCACGACCGCAGTGACCATGTTCGTGCTCGTCGGCATCCTTGTCGTCGGCGCGATCCTGGGCTGGCGCTCGCTGTTCGCCGAGCTGCCGGGGACCGCCACGGCCGGCGGCGAGACGTCCGCCTCCTGCACCACCGAGCCGATCAAGGCGGGTCAGCGGGTCCGCGCCGCCCAGGTCGAGGTGAGCGTCTTCAACGCCGGCACCACCTCCGGACTCGCCGACGAGACGCTGGGTCTGCTGCGCAAGCGTGGCTTCCAGCCGGGAGAGGCCAGCAACGCACCCTCCGACGCCGACGTGCGCCGGGTGCAGGTGTGGTCGACCATCGAGGACGACGCCGAGGCGCGGCTGGTCGCGCTGCAGTTCGGGAAGACCGTGAAGGTGACGTACTCCGACGTGGACCTCGGCCCCGGGGTCGACGTACTCGTCGGCGACGACTTCACCGGGCTGTCCAAGGCCAAGACCACGCTGCGGGTCAAGGCCACCCAGCAGCGCTGCGTGTCGCAGTCCCCCAACGCCTGACACGCCCTCCCCTCGTTGAGGCGTCACTCGTGCGGCGTTGAGGCGTCAGTCGTGACGCGTTGAGGGGTCAGTCGTGCGGGCCCGACCGCCGCCGACTCAGCTGTCGGACCACCACTGCGTGACACGACCCGACCGCGACACCTTCCGCAGCCGCTCCTCGGTCGCCTCGCGCAGCTTGCGGGGCGTGACCACGAGGAGGTCGTCACCGCGCCGCAGCACGGTCCGCCCGTCGGGCACCATGGTGTGCCCGTCGCGCACGATCAGCGACACCGAGACCCCGGCCGGGAGCCGCAGCTCGCTGACCTCGACGCCGTGCAGCCGGGACTTCCGGGTGATGTTCACCTGGAGCAGGTCCGCCGCGATCCGCTCCAGCGGCGCCGCCTCCACCTCGAGGTCGCGCGGCTCCTCCAGGTGCGCCACACCCAGCACCCGCGCCACCCACGGCAGGGTCGGTCCGGTCAGCAGCGTGTAGATCACCACCATCACGAACACGATGTCGAACAGCTCGGTCGACTGCGGGACCGCGTCGGCGAGCGGGATGGTGGCCAGCACGATGGGTACGGCGCCGCGCAGGCCGGCCCAGGAGACGAACAGCTGCTCGCGCAGGTCCATCCGCCCGACGAAGGAGCACGCGAAGACCGACAGCGGCCGCGCCACCACGGTGAGCAGCAGCCCGGCGAGGACGGCGACCGCCACGTGCTCCAGGGAGATCCGGCCGGGCGAGACGAGCAGGCCGAGCATCACGAACAGCCCGATCTGCGCCAGCCACGCCACCCCCTCGGAGAACGACCGGGTCGCGGTGCGGTGGGGCAGCTCGGAGTTCCCGAGCACGAGCGCCGCCGTGTAGACGGCGGCGAACCCCGACGCGTGCAGGGCGGCGCTGCCGGCGTACGCCAGGATGGTCAGGGAGAGCACCGCGATCGGGTACAGGCCGGACGACGGCAGCGCGACCCTGCGCATCACCCAGGCTCCGCCGAACCCGACGAGGAGCCCGCCGGCCACGCCGAGCGCCAGCTCGTAGAGCACGATCCCGACGAAGCCGATCACCCCGTGGTCCAGGGCCGCGCCGGTGCTGACCAGCGTCACCAGCAGCACGGTGGGGGCGTCGTTGAGCCCGGACTCGGCCTCGAGCACGCCGGTCAGCTGCCGCGGCAGCGGAACCCGGCGCAGCACGGAGAACACCGCCGCGGCGTCGGTCGGCGACGTGACCGCCCCGAGGAGCACCGCGAGCTGCCAGTCGAGGCCGAAGAGGTAGTGCGCGCCGACCGCCATCACCGTGACGCTGACCGCCACCCCGACGGTGGCCAGGGCGACCCCATGTTTCATCACCGGTCTGATCTCGCCCCACTGGGTGGTGAGACCACCCTCGGCGAGGATCAGCACGAGCGCGGCGAAGCCGAGCGCGTGCGCGACGTTGGCGTCCTCGAACTCGATCCCGAGGCCGGCCTCGCCGAGCAGGACGCCCATGAGCAGGTAGAGCAGGAGGCTGGGGAGGCCTACCCCGACGGAGACCCGAACCGCGAGGATCGCCGCGAGCATCACGACAGCCCCGAGCAGGAGGACCGAGTCCATCTGGTGGGCGTCGAAGCTCAAGGTCACCTCAGACGTCGTTTCAGGGCAGTTCGCTCATCCTAGTGGTCGGTTCGTCGCCCGGGCCGCGGTTGCCGCGCTGGTGGACCCGGCACGCACGACGCCTGACGCGGGTACGCCGGCCGTGCGATCACACCCGCGGCAGCGGGGTCATGCCGGCGGCAGCGCCAGGACATCGCGCAGCGCGTTCTCGATCCGGTCGCCCCGGTCGTGGTCGCCGATGTGGCCGGTGAGGAACGCGATCGCGTAGCGGCCGGTCTCGCTCCACCACCCGAAGCTCCCGCCGATCCCGCCCATCCCGTAGCCGTCGGGGTCGACCGCGACCCCGAGTCCCCAGCTGCGCTCACCGCCGAGGACCAGGTCCGGCCCGGTCCCGGCGGGCGCGGTCGCCTGTGCTCGCAGCTCCTCGGTGAGCAGCAGGCCCTGCTCGAGCGCGACGTAAAGGCCGGCCACCGCGCGGGCGGTGCCGTGCCCGTTCACCGCCGGCACCTCGGCGGTGCGCCACGCGGTCCCGTTCAGCACGGCCGGGTCGAGGGCGCCGGGCGGGTTGTCCAGCGCGCGGACGAACAGGTCGGAGCGGCCCTCGACGCCGGCCCGGCGGAACTCCTCGTCGAAGCCGGTCAGGTCCGCCACCCGCCCCAGGTCCTGCTCCGCCACCCCCACCTGGAAGTCCAGCGAGAGGGGCTCGCAGACCTCGTCCGCGAGGAACCGCCCGAGCGAGCGGCCGTCGGTGCGCCGTACGACCTCGCCGACGA
The DNA here is from genome assembly GCF_019679455.1 of Nocardioides jiangsuensis. Taxonomy (GTDB): domain Bacteria; phylum Actinomycetota; class Actinomycetes; order Propionibacteriales; family Nocardioidaceae; genus Nocardioides_C; species Nocardioides_C jiangsuensis. The sequence goes on along the minus strand of NZ_JAIEZQ010000001.1, from coordinate 1,269,621 downwards.
GGTGGCCGTAGAACAGCGCGGACTCGCCGTGCGCGGTGCCCGGCTCCCAGGCGGGCGGCTGCTTCGCGAGGAGCGTGCACATCCGGTCCCAGTCGTAGAAGACCTCCTCGGGCGCGTCCTCGTCGAGCACGACCAGCCCGGACCGGTGGGCGAGCACCTCGCGCATCGTGGTCCGCGCGGCCAGCTCCGGCCAGTACGTCGTCAACGGGGCGTCGAGGTCGAGCACCCCGCGGTCGGCGAGCAGCAGCGCGCAGACCGCCGCGAACGGCTTGGTCACCGAGTACGGCATCACCAGGGTGCCCCGCGTCCACGGGCGGGTGTGCGCGGCGTCGGCCCAGCCGCCCCAGAGGTCCACCACCCACGAGCCGCCGTGCCACACCGCGAGCGAGGCGCCGGTCCCGGGCTGCTCCTCCAGGACGCGCAGGAAGGTGTCCCGGACGACGTCGAAGCGGGGGTCGTGCGTCCCCTCGAGCGGCAGGTCGGACATGGGCGCCACTCTCGCAGAGTGGATCGCGCTCCGCGGCCGATTCGCCCCGCGGCTACGGTGACCCGATGGAGCACACCCAGCAGCGCCTCGCGGTCGCGAGCCGGGCGGCGGTCCCTCCGTTCCACGTCATGGACCTGCTCGCCGCCGCGGCCGAGCGGGGCCGCACGCACGGGGACCTGCTGAACCTCGTGGCCGGCCAGCCCTCGACGCCGGCGCCGGTGCCGGTGCGCGAGGCGGCCAAGCGGGCGCTGGACCAGGAGGTGCTCGGCTACACCGTGGCGCTCGGCATCCCCGAGCTGCGCGAGGCGATCGCCGGCCACCACCGCCGGATGCATGGCCTGGACGTCGGGATCGAGGACGTGGTCGTGACCACCGGGTCCTCCGGCGGCTTCCTGCTGGCGTTCCTGGCCGCGTTCGAGCCCGGGGACCGCGTCGCGATCGCGCGGCCCGGCTACCCCTGCTACCGCAACGTGCTGACCGCGCTCGGCTGCGAGGTCGTCGAGCTGCCGGCCGGTCCGGACAGCCGCTTCCAGCCGACCGTGGCGATGCTCGAGGCGCTCGAGGAGCCGGTGCAGGGCCTCGTCGTGGCCAGCCCGGCGAACCCCACCGGAACGATGCTCGCCCCCGAGGAGCTCGCCGCGCTCGCCCGCTGGTGCGAGGAGCACGGCGTCCAGCTGATCAGCGACGAGATCTACCACGGCATCGAGTACGCCTCCCCCGCGCAGCACTCCTCCGCGTGGGAGACCTCGCGCGAGGCGGTCGTGTTCAACTCGTTCTCGAAGTACTTCTCGATGACCGGCTGGCGGATCGGCTGGATGCTGGTGCCCGAGCGGCTGCGCCGGGCGGTCGACGTACTCACCGGCAACTTCACGATCTGCCCTCCGGTGCTCGCCCAGCACGCCGCGGTGGCCGCGTTCACCGACGCGTCGTACGCCGAGGTGGACGCCCACGTCGCGCGCTACGCGCAGAACCGGGCGCTGCTGCTCGACGGCCTGCCGCGGCTCGGCCTGGACCGGCTCGCCCCCGCCGACGGCGCGTTCTACGTCTACGCCGACGTGAGCCACCTGGCCGACGGCACCATGGCGGCCGGGTCGATGGCACTGTGCCACCGGCTGCTCGCCGAGACCGGGGTCGCGACCGCGCCGGGCGTCGACTTCGACACCGTCGCCGGTGACCGGTTCGTGCGGTTGTCGTTCGCCGGCTCACCCGCCGAGGTCGGGGAGGCGCTCCACCGGCTGGAGGGTTGGCTGGCCCGCGGGTGAGCCGCGTCCGTCAGCGGTAGGTGTCGATCCGCTGCTGCGCCCGCTGCCGTACGACGGGCAGCTTGCCGTACAGGTTCGCGCCGGGGCAGGCCGTCTCGTTGGTGTCGCGGTGGCCGTCAATGACCGGGAGCCGCACCCAGGTGCCCGCGGGGTACCGGTCGCTGCCCTCGGAGAGCATCCGGACCCGGCCGACCGCGTTGCGCCGGTGCAGGTCCAGCTTCCAGGCGGTGAGCCGGGACAGGGCCCCGGTCAGCTTCGAGCCCGCGACCGCTTTCTCGTAGTCACCGATGGCGGCGACGCCGACCGTGTTGCGGTTGAACCCCAGCGTGTGGGCGCCGCGGACCGGCTGCATCACGCCGCCGGCCCGGCCGGCCCAGATCTTGCCGAACTTGTCGACCAGGAAGTTGTAGCCGATGTCGCTCCAGCCGAGCTGGTGGGTGTGGTACCAGTACATGCCGCGGATGATCCCCGGCACGTCCGCGCGGCCGTAGCGGTTGGACCCGGCGGTGTGGTGCACGTGCGCCTGGCGGATCGTCTTCGAGTAGACCGGGTCGGTCCCCCGCCAGTCGGGGTTGGCGCCCCACTCGGCGCGGCGGCGGATGTTCGGCATCGGGACGCCGGGGCCGGCCGCCGCGGCGGTCACGGTGCGGGCGGTGGAGGTCGTGATCGCGGCCGTCGTCGTGGTGCCCGAGGCCGTGCCGCTGCCCGTCGTACTGCTCTGCCGGAAGGCCGCGGGCTCGTCGGAGGGCTGGTAGCCGGGGTCGACCAGGACCAGTGCCAGCCCCGGCCGCGCGGTGTCCACACGGACCCGGACGGTGCGGGAGGGCCCGGCCCACAGCGGCTCGGTCGCCTTGCCGCCGCCGCCGAGCAGCGGGTGCGCGTCCTCCCAGTCCGACCAGACCCCGTTCGAGCGGTAGCGGACCTCGACCACGGGGTCGCCGCCGCGCTCCCAGCTCACGCCGAGCGTCTCGAAGGTGCGTGCCGTGCGCACCAGCTGCCCGCGCCGCGTGGCGGCCGCCTGCCCGAGCTCCACGTTCCAGCCGCGCACCGGGGTGGCCCGGCGCTGCTGTGCGGTGCGCGCCGCCAGGGACGGGGCGGCCTCGGCCGCACCCGTGAGCGGGGTGTGCTTCGGGGCGGGACCGGTCAGGGCGTGGGCGGGGGCAGTGGAGGCGACGGGCGCCGCCACGAGCAGCGCGGCCGCGACCGCTACGGGCCTTCTGACCATGGTCGGGTCCTCCGGAAACACGAGCGGGCTTTGGGACGTATGCGACCTATGTTGCAGGTGGTACATACGGGTCGTCCAGTTAAGTCCGCTTTGTTCGCGGGGCGGGGAGGCTCGCCGACAGGGGTCAGAGCACGCGAAAGCACCGCGCGGGGGATTCCGGCGCGGTGTCAGGAGACGGGGTCAGGGAACGGGGTCAGGAGACGCGTCAGGAGACGCGCCCGCCGCGTGGATCGGCGGCGGGCAGACGAAGGGGCGCCCCCTGCGGGACGCCCCTTCCTGGTCGGACGGCCTTCAGTCGGGCTGCGCCGAGACGCGGGGCGAGCCCGTCACAGGCGTCCGGACCGGCTCGGCCGGCGGCATCCAGACACGGCAGTCCGCGATGGTGCGCCGGAGCAGGTCGAGCAGCAGCGCGTCGGAGTCCGGCACGCATGCGTTGGAGATGCCGACGACCGCGTTGTGGACGATCGTGGGGGCGCTGCGCTTGGTGAACGACTTCGTCGGGCCCCGGCCCATGCGCAGGAAGTCCCTGGCCCAGCGCTCGGCGTCGGGTACCTCGGCGAGCGCCTTGGCCGACTCCGGGGAGACGTGGTCGCGCGGCAGGTCGTCGAGGTCGGCGAGCACGGCCTCGCAGCACAGGATGCCGACCGCGGCGACCCGCTGCCGCGAGGCGGAGACGAGGGGCAGAGCGGTGAGCGCCGCCTGGCGGGCGATCTGGGCGTCCACCCGTGGCCCCCCGCCGACCACGCCGATCACCTGCGGGATCAGGGGCGTGAGCTCCTGGCGTACGTCGTCGCCGACGTGGTCGTTGACCGCGCGGGCCATCACGGCGAGCAGCGGATGCGTGCACCGGGGGTGGTCGGACCACTTCTCTCCGGCGAGGAAGGACGCCATCTCCATGAAGCAGGCGCCTTTGCGGGCGTGCCGGTGTCGTCCAGGCGACAGCAGCGGCATCACGTCTGGGGTGCGGTGGGCCATGGCGACCAGCTCCCGGATGAGGGTGAGTGACCCTCATCAGTGTGCGCCCGTTCCCGGCGGAACGAAAGACCCCGGTTGGGGGTCCTGAGCCCCCTGCTTGCGCCGTTTTCGGGCGCTCGTTCCGTCCCCACGGCACATATGTGCGGTTGTGGCACGGTCTGCGGTCCGGGACGTGTCACAACCGGGACACGTGTGCCGTTGTGACGTCGCCCCTGGTCGGCGCAGGGCAGGATGAGGCCGTGCTGCAGAACAACGAGCGCCGCCTGGTCGAGGCGGCCGAGGCCGCCGTACGGTCGCTGCCCGACGGGGACACCCACACCGTCGCCGCGGCCGCGATGGACACCCAGGGCCGGGTGTTCACCGGCGTGAACGTCTCCCACTTCACCGGCGGGCCCTGCGCGGAGCTCGTCGCCGTCGGGGCCGCCGCGGCGGCGAACGCCGGCCCGCTCCTCACGATCGTCGCAGTCGGCGACCGCGACCGCGGCGTCCTGGCGCCGTGCGGCCGCTGCCGACAGGTGCTCCTGGACCTGCACCCCGAGGTCTTCGTGGTGGTGCCGACCGAAGACGCCGGGCTGGTGACGCGGCCGGTCCGCGACCTGCTCCCGTACAGCTACGTCGCGACACACCCGACCGGCTGATTCCTGGCCGCGCGACGGAGCAGCGATCAGTTTCGCGGCTTGCCCGAGTCAGCATTCGGTAGGACCCGACCTACTCGAACGAGGGGAGACTGTCCATGTCCAGAGTCGACCTGGCTCCGGCCGCCGGCGAGGTGGCCCGCCTGCTGAACGGCGTCCGAGACGACCAGCTGTCCGACCCGACTCCCTGCCAGGACACCCCGGTGGCGGCCCTGCTCGACCACCTGATGGGGCTGTCGCTCGCCTTCACCTGGGCGGCACGGAAGACCGGCCCTCCCGCGGGCGTCACGTCACCGCCACCCGGGCTGGCCAGGGCCGAGACCCTTGACCCTGACTGGCGGGCACAGCTTCCGCGACGTCTCACCGAGCTCGTCGAGGCGTGGCAGGCGCCTGCGGCATGGGAGGGGATGACCGAGGCCGGCGGTGTCCAGCTACCCGCGGAGGTGATGGGCGTCGTGGCCCTCGACGAGCTGGTGCTGCACGGATGGGACCTGGCCCGCGCGACCGGCCAGACCTTCCGCTGCGACCCGGCGAGCACGTCGGCGATCCTCGCGTTCACCCGCGAGTCGGCCCAGCCGGAGCGGGCGGCCAGCCGGGAGGGATTGTTCGGACCCGTCGTCGACGTCCCTGCGGACTCCTCGGAGCTCGACCGGGCTCTGGGCTACGCCGGGCGGGACCCTGCCTGGACCCGCACCGCGGCGGGCTGATCCCCTTCGGAGGCTTTGCTCGTCGTGGGGCTAGTCGATGGGTCGGCGTGCCACCACGGAGAAGACATGCCGATGCTGGAGTCCTCGGGCGGACATGTCGGCCTGCTCGATGGTGTCGAACTCGACCACGGACAACGGTTCGAGCAGACCGCGCGCTTCCGCTTCGGTATGCGCGGCGATTCGGGGGTGACTCGACATGGTGTCTCGGTCGCCGAAGAGTTCGCAGCCGATCCAGCCGCCGGGCACCAGCGCCGACATGAGGTTCGCCCAGAGCTGCGGGAACGCGTCTCCGGCGTAGGGAAGTGACCAGGCGGCATGGACGAGGTCGACCTCGGAGAGTGCGTCGATGTCGGCGAAGTCGGAGGTGAGAATGCTGAGCCGCGCGGCGTTCTCCTCGGACAGACGCTGCGTGAGCAACTCTGCTGCCGTCGGGTCCGCGTCTATCGCCAGGACGCACCAGCCTCGACGTAGCAGAGCCTCCGTCTCGACCCCGGAGCCGAAGCCGAGATCGACAGCGAGACGCCCATGCCCGTCCCCAGCGTGCCCGAGCATCGACTTCACGAGTGCACGGGGCTCCCGATCCACCTGCGTGGCGTTGTAGCGGCTCCAGCCGTCAGGCTCGTCCATCACCGCCATGCAACGTGCCCCCGTCCCGAGTTCTGGTTGTGCGTCACGCCCTCGTGTGCGTCTCGGTCGGATCAGCCTAGGACCTGGATGGGACGGGACGGATCGGCACTCTGCCGCGAGCCATGCGGACCGGGAAGGAGCCCGGAACGCAACAACGCCGCCCCGTGAACCCGTTTTCGGGCCACGAGACGGCGTCGCTGGGACTTTCGTCTCTCAGGCTACGGATTTGCTCCGAAGCCCACTGGCGGTGGCGGAGGGATTTGAACCCTCGGTGGGCTTGCACCCACAAACGCTTTCGAGGCGTTCTCCTTAGGCCGCTCGGACACGCCACCGCCGAAGAGGGTACTAGACCGGCTCGGCCACGATGAAATCGAGGTCAGTCCCGCACCCGGTGGGTGGCGAAGAACTCGTGGAGCAGGCTCGTGGCCTCCTCGGCCAGCACCCCGGGGACCACCTCCGGGCGGTGGTTGAGCCGGCGGTCGCGTACGACGTCCCACAGCGACCCGACCGCACCGGCCTTGTCGTCGTACGCCCCGAACACCAGCCGGTCGACCCGTGACAGGACGACCGCACCGGCGCACATGGTGCACGGCTCGAGCGTGACCACGATGGTGCAGCCGTCGAGGCGCCACTCGCCGCGCGCCCGGGCGGCCTGCCGGAGCGCGACCACCTCGGCGTGCGCGGTGGGGTCGGCGTCGGCCTCGCGCTCGTTGTGCCCGCGACCGATCACGGCGCCGTCCGGGCCGAGCACGACCGCGCCGATCGGTACGTCGTCACTCGCGAGCGCGGCGCGCGCCTCGTCGAGGGCCTCCCGCATCGGGTCGACCCAGGCGTCGTACCCGGCCATCAGGGCGCTGCGACCCCGACGGCCTCCTCGAACTGGGCGCCGAAGCCCAGCTTGGTCGCGATGTCGCCGAGCATCTCGTCGGGGTAGAGCTCGTACTCGTCGAGCAGCGCGCCCATGTCCATGGCGCCCATGCCGAGGTCGGCGACGATGCCGAGGTCGCCCGCGGGCACCTGGTCGTCCTCGTCGTCGGGCAGGGGCAGCTCGAGGTGCTCGACCGCGGAGCGCGCGACCGGCCAGTCGGTGGCGGCGGTGATGTCGGAGAGCAGGATCCGGGTCTCGGCCCCGAGCACGCGGACGATCAGGAAGAAGTCCTCGTCGACGGAGAGGAGCCCGAGCGAACCGCCGTCCCCGGGCCAGCGGCGCAGCTCGGCGGCCAGGCTGTCGAGGTCCTCCACCGTGTCCTCGGCGAGGGGCTCGACCTGCCAGGTCCCCTCCTCGCGGTAGGCGACGACGGCGAAGTCGATTCCGTCGGCGATGGCTTCGGACTGCTCAGACATACTGCCCTCCCTGCTCGGTCACGCGTGGAGTCTGCTGTCGTGCCTCGATCCGCGATGCATGCACAAGGGTGACAGGTTCCCCGGGGTGGCACCACCACCGTTTCCGCCGCGCTGGACCATCCCCTAGGTTTGCGCCATGCGGATTCACGTTGCCGACCACCCGCTGGTCGCCCACAAGCTCACGACGCTGCGCGACGAGCGGACCGACTCGCCCACCTTCCGCGGGCTCGCCGACGAGCTCGTGACCCTGCTGGCCTACGAGGCGACCCGCGACGTGCGCGTGGAGACGGTGACCGTGCGCACCCCGGTGGCCGAGGCGCAGGGCACCCGGCTGGCGGCGCCGAAGCCGCTCGTGGTGCCGATCCTGCGCGCCGGGCTGGGCATGCTCGACGGGATGATGCGGCTGCTGCCGACGGCCGAGGTGGGCTTCCTCGGCATGGTGCGCAACGAGGAGACGCTCGAGGCGTCGACGTACGCCGAGCGGCTGCCCGACGACCTGTCCGGCCGCCAGTGCTACGTGCTCGACCCGATGCTCGCCACCGGCGGCACCCTGGCCGCGGCGATCAGGTTCCTGGTGGACCGCGGCGCGGACCACATCACCGCGATCTGCCTGCTGTCCGCGCCCGAGGGCTGCGAGCGGCTGGAGAAGGACCTCGACGGGCTCGACATCCCGGTCACCGTGGTGACCGCGGGCATGGACGAGCGGCTCAACGAGAAGGGCTACATCGTGCCGGGCCTCGGCGACGCCGGGGACCGCCTGTACGGCATCGCCGGCTGACGCCAGGCGCGACCGCCCGACCGCCCGACCCGCCCGAGCGGGCCGACGGCCTCAGAAGTCGAAGATCGGCACCACGCCGGTCGCGACCAGCACCATCAGCAGCACCACGAGGATGCCCAGCACCGCGTAGCTGTACCCCTTGGACCTGGTCTCGTCGTCGGGCTCGGGCGCGTCGTACTTGTGACCGCCGTCCATGGTCGTCCTCCATCGGGGAGAGGGTTCGCGGGGTCTGCCCCACGAACGGTTTGTACCCGGACAACGAGGACGGGTGACCGCGGGTTACACCAGAGGCCGCGCGGGCTCCGTCACAGTCCCTTCACCGCGCTGAGCAGCTTGCCCAGCGTGTCTTTGGCGTCACCGAAGAGCAGCGTGGTCTTCGGGTCGAAGAGCAGCTCGTTCTCGATCCCGGCGAACCCGGGCCGCATCGACCGCTTCAGGAACACGATCTGCTGCGCCTCGTCGGCGTTGAGGATCGGCATCCCGTAGATCGGCGCCCCCGGCGTGGTCTTCGCGGCCGGGTTGACGACGTCGTTCGCGCCGACGACGAGCACCACGTCGGTCTGCTTGAACTCGCCGTTGATGTCGTCCATCTCCTTGAGCTGCTCGTAGGGCACCTGCGCCTCGGCGAGCAGCACGTTCATGTGGCCGGGCATCCGGCCGGCGACCGGGTGGATCGCGTAGCCGACCTCGATGCCGCGCTCCCCGAGCACGTCCACGAGCTCGCGCAGCGTGTGCTGGGCCTGGGCGACCGCGAGCCCGTAGCCGGGCACGATGATCACCTTGTGCGCGTAGCCGAGGAGGATCGCGACGTCCTCGGCGCCCGCGGAGCGGACCGGACGGTCGGAGGCCACGCCGGCGCCGAGCGTCGACCCGCCCTTGAGCGCGCCGAACAGGATGTTGCCGACCGACCGGCCCATCGCGGCCGCCATCAGCTTGGTGAGGAAGGTACCGCTGGCCCCGACCAGGGTGCCGGCGACGAGCAGCACGGTGTTGTCGAGCACGTAGCCTCCGGCCGCGACGGTGAGTCCGGTGAACGCGTTGAGCAGCGAGATCACGATCGGTACGTCGGCCCCGCCGACCGGGAGCACGAGCAGGACGCCGAGCAGCAGGCCGATCAGGGCGAGCAGCACGCCGGTGGGTACGGCGGGGTCGGTGACCGTGAGCACGGACAGCACCACCCCGCCGAGCAGCGCGGCCGCGAACGCCACCGGAAGGCCCGGGAACACCACCGGGCGGGAGGTCATCAGCTCCTGGAGCTTGGCGAAGGTGACCAGCGAGCCGGAGAACGACACCGACCCGACCACGATCGTGAACGCCGTCGCGGCGAGGGTGAAGCCGCCGACCTCCTCCCCCGCGCCGGCGATGTCGCCGAGCTCGAGGAGCGCGACCAGGGCCGCGGCGCCGCCGCCGACCCCGTTGAACAGCGCCACCAGCTGCGGCATCTGGGTCATCTGCACCCGCTGCGCGCCGACCGCGCCGACCACCGAGCCGACCGCGATCGCGAGCAGGATCCACACCAGGTGGTCGAGCTCGGCGTAGAAGAAGACGGTCACGCAGGCCAGGACCGCACCGAAGGCGCCGAGCAGGTTGCCCTTCCGGGCGTGCTTCGGCGAGGACAGGCCCTTGAGCGCGAGGACGAAGCAGACCGCGGCGACCAGGTAGGCCAGCTGCGCCCAAACCGGGGTGCCGGTCATCGGGTCACCCCTCCCGCGCCGTTCTGGTCGGCCTTGGGCACCGGCCGCTTGCGGGTGAACATCTGCAGCATCCGGTCGGTGACCACGAAGCCGCCCACCATGTTCACCGTGGCCAGCACCACCGCGGCCAGCCCGACCGCGAGCTCGAGCCCGCTCTCGGCGTACCCGGTGACCAGGATCGCGCCGAGCAGGATGATCCCGTGGATCGCGTTGGCGCCGGACATCAGCGGCGTGTGCAGCGTCGAGGACACCTTGGAGATCACCTCGACCCCCACGAAGACGCTGAGCACGAAGATCGTCAGCCAGACGACGGGCTCGCTCATCACTGCACCCCTTCCAGGAGGGCTCTCGTGGGCTCGTGACGGACCTGCCCGCCGTGGGTGACGCAGGACCCGGCGACGATCTCGTCGTCGAAGTCGGGGTCGAAGGCGCCGTCCCTGGTCATCAGCGTCACGAGGTTGACGATGTTCTGCGCGTAGAGCTTCGACGCCGGCCCGGGCATCTGGCTCGGCACGTTCGCCCCGCCCCAGACCTGGGCGTTGCCGATCCGGACCACCTGGCCGGGCACGGCGCCCTCGACGTTGCCGCCGCTCTCCGCGGCGAGGTCCACCACCACCGACCCGGGTCTCATCTGCTCGACCATCGCCGCGGTCACCAGCAGTGGCGCCTGCCGGCCGGGGACGGCGGCGGTCGTGATCAGTGCGTCGGCGTTCGCGATGTACGGCGCCAGCAGGTCACGCTGCCGGGCGGCGCGGTCCTCGGTCATCTCCCGGGCGTAGCCGCCCGTCCCCTCGAGCGTCTCCAGCTCCAGGTCGATCGCCACGGCGCCCATGGAGCGGATCTCCTCGGCGGCGGCCGCCCGGACGTCGTACGCCCTGACCACCGCACCGAGGCGCTTGCAGGTCGCGATCGCCTGGAGCCCCGCGACCCCGGCGCCGAGCACGACGACCTCGGCCGGTGGCACGGTCCCGGCCGCGGTCATGTTCAGCGGGAAGAACCGGCGCAGCAGGCCGGCGGCGACGATCGCGCAGCGATAGCCCGACACCAGCGACTGCGAGGACAGCGCGTCCATCGACTGGGCCCGGGAGATCCGCGGCACCAGCTCCATCGCGAACGCGGTCACCCCGCAGTCGCGCAGGTCCGCGACCAGCTCGGGCGACTGGGTGGCGGGCAGGAAGGACAGGGTGGCGGTGCCGGCGGCGAGCCGGCGTACGGCGGAGGGCTCCAGCGGCTGCACCGAGACCACCAGCGCGGCGCCGTGGAAGGCGTCGGGGGTGACCTGCGCACCGGCGCCCTCGTAGTCCTCGTCGGAGGCGAGCGCGCGTTCCCCCGCCCCGGGCTCGACCGCCACCTCGTAGCCGAGCGCGGTCAGCTTGCCGACCAGCTCGGGAACCATCGCCACGCGGCTCTCGCCTTCGCGGACTTCCTTCGCCACAGCGATCTTCACCCTTGCGAAGTTAGAGCACGGCACCCCGCCGGGTCGCCGGTTTGTGACGTAGATCAGCCGCGTGTCTTGCCACGCGGTCGCTGGACGCGGCGACGGCGGAGGGCCACGCTGAGCCCATGGACGTCCACCGCGTCTCCTCCGCGGGGCTGTCGACGCACGACCGGTCCGAGCTCGACGACCTGCTCGGCTGCGCCGACGGCTTCGTGTGGGTCGACGTACCGCGCTGGGACGACGAGGCCGAGGCGCTGCTCCGCGACGGGCTGGGGTGCCACCCGCTGGTGCTCGAGGCGTGCCGGCAGCGCAACCACGTGCCCACGGTGCACGCCTACGAGAACCACTGGTTCGTCACCGTGCACACCCCGCTGCTCGGCCCGGCCGGGCACGTGCACCTGCTCGAGCTCGACCAGATCGTCGGGCGCCGCTACCTGGTGACGGTGCACGGCCCGCTGAACCCCGCGGTGGACCCGGCCGAGGCGCTGACCGAGACCGAGGCCGTGCGGCGGCGGATCGCCGCGGGCCGGTTCGCGCCGGTCTCCGCGGCGGAGGTCTCCTACGCGCTCGGCTCGGCGGTGGCCCGCCGCCACCGGGGGCTGATCGGGGCGGTCGCCGAGCGGCTCCCCGACATGGAGCAGCAGGTGATGACCGGCGACTTCCGGCAGCCCGAGTCGCTCCTCGAGCAGCTGTTCCTCATCCGGCACGAGCTGATCACCGCGCGCACCATGGCCGCGCAGACCCACGACGTCTACGCCCGGCTCGCCTCGCTGGAGCGGTTCGTCCCGGCCGAGGACCAGGGGTACGCGCGCGACCTCGCCGAGCAGTTCGACCGGGTCCGCTCGATCGGCGACGGGGAGTCGCAGTTCCTGTTCGGGGTGACCGACCTCTACCAGACCCGGGTCAGCACCAAGATGACCGTGGCGATGGAGCGCCTGGCGGTGATCGCGGCGATCACCCTGCCGGTGACCGCGATCGCGTCGATCTTCGGCATGAACGTGATCGTCAACGACCACACGCAGTGGCTCCAGCTCTTCGTCGTCCTCGCCGTGATGCTGGCGATCAGCGCGATGCTGCTGCGCTGGGCGCGGCGGCAGGGCTGGTGGTGAGCGCGGTCAGCGGTACTCGGGGTTGGCGAAGTCGAACCTCGCCCCGGCGTCCCACGCCACCCGCTGGTTGCCGTACGCCGGGATCCCGCCGGCGTCCCTGAGCATCTTGGCGAAGTGCATCAGGTTCCACGTCATGAACGTGGTGTTGCGGTTGGTGAACTCGTTCTCCGGCCCGCCGCTGCCGGGGTCGAGGTACGACGGACCGGGGCCCGCCTCGCCGATCCACCCGGCGTCGGCCTGGGGCGGGATCGCGTAGCCGATGTGCTGGAGGCTGTAGAGGATGTTCTGGGCGCAGTGTTTGATGCCGTCCTCGTTGCCGGTGATCAGGCAGCCGGCGACCTTGCCGTAGAAGAGGTACTGGCCCGCGTCGTTGACCAGGTGGGACAACGCGTAGAGCCGCTCGATCACGCGCTTGGTGACGCTGGAGTTGTCGCCCAGCCAGATGGGCCCGGCGATGACCAGGATGTCGCTGTCGAGGATCCGCGGGTAGATCTCGGGCCAGGCGTCGCGGCCCCAGCCGTGCTGCGTCATGTCGGGGTAGACGCCGGTGGCGATCTCGTGGTCGACGGCCCGCAGCTCCTCGACCTCCACGCCTTGGCGGCGCATGATGCCGGCGCTGACGTCGACCAGGCCCTGGGTGTGGCTCATCTCCGGGGACTTCTTCAACGTGCAGTTGACGAAGAAGGCCCGCAGCCCGCTGAAGTCCCAGGTCGTGTCGCCGGTCATGGTCGATTGTGTGCGGACGCGCAGATCGGTGGCAATGGCCCGTGTTACCGGGTCCTCGCCCCCGCTCTGGGTCGGTCGGGCTACGGCTGGGTGCGGGACTCGCGGGAGCGGTGCACGCTGACCGCGTAGCCGGCCGCCGGGTCGTACGGGTCGCCGTCCCAGGTGGACAGCCGCTGCACGAGCTCGAGGCCGGCGGCGGCGCAGGCGTCGTCGTACAGCTCGAGCGGGGTGACCGGGCACCGCGCCGGGAGGTGCGCCCGGTCGAGGCCGAAGCCCGCGACCAGCAGCCCGTCCGGGCCGAGCAGCGCCGCGACGGAGGCGACCGCGGCCGGCACCGTGCCCTCCGCGAGCAGCGGGACCACGTTGCCGGCGAGCACCACGAGGTCGAACCCGGTCGCGCCGCCGAGGTCGTCGGCGCGCAGGCCCGCCAGGTCGGCGGTGAACCAGGGCAGGTCGGGGGCGTGCTCCCGGGCGACGGCCAGCATCGACTCGTCCACGTCGGTGCCGACGCAGTCGAAGCCCAGCTCCGCCAGCCGGATCGCCACCCGGCCGGTGCCGCAGCCCGCGTCGAGCACCTTCGCCCCGGCGGGCAGCAGCGCGGCACACAGGTCGGCCTCGTCGTGCACGTGGTGACCCTGCTGCGCGAGCGCGGCGAACCGGGCCGCGTAGTCGGCACCGGTGGCGTGCCCGGTCAGCTCGGACCAGCGGGTGCGCGGTGCGCCTTCGGGGGCCCGCCCCGGGGCGGCGTCCGGGTCGTCGGGACCGGTCATCGGCTCGCCCGCTCAGTAGTAGTACGGGAACGGGGACCAGTCGGGCTCGCGCTTCTCCAGGAAGGAGTCGCGGCCCTCGACGGCCTCGTCGGTCATGTAGGCCAGGCGCGTGGTCTCGCCGGCGAACAGCTGCTGACCGACCAGCCCGTCGTCGATCAGGTTGAAGGAGTACTTCAGCATCCGCTGGGCGGTCGGCGACTTGCCGTTGATCTTGCGGCCCCAGTCGAGCGCCACCTTCTCCAGGTCGGCGTGCGGCACGACGGCGTTGACCATGCCCATCCGGTGCGCGGCCTCGGCGTCGTACTCGTCGCCGAGGAAGAAGATCTCCCGGGCGAACTTCTGGCCGACCTGGCGCGCGAGGTAGGCCGACCCGAAGCCGCCGTCGAACGAGCCGACGTCGGCGTCGGTCTGCTTGAACCGGGCGTGCTCCGCGGACGCCAGGGTCAGGTCCGCGACGACGTGCAGGGAGTGGCCCCCGCCGGCGGCCCAGCCGGGGACCACGCAGATGACGACCTTCGGCATGAACCGGATCAGCCGCTGGCACTCGAGGATGTGCAGCCGGCCGAGCTGGGCCTTGTCGACGGTCTCGGCGGTCTCCCCCTCGGCGTACTGGTAGCCGGCGCGGCCGCGGATCCGCTGGTCGCCGCCGGAGCAGAACGCCCAGCCCCCGTCGCGCGGCGAGGGACCGTTCCCGGTGAGCAGGACGCAGCCGACGTCACTCGACGTCCGGGCGTGCTCGAGGACGCGGAGCAGCTCGTCGACCGTGTGCGGGCGGAACGCGTTGCGCACCTCGGGCCGGTCGAACGCGATCCGCACCGTGCCCTGGTCGACGGCCCGGTGGTAGGTCAGGTCGGTCAGGTCCTCGAACCCGGGGACCGGCTTCCAGGCGGAGGCGTCGAAGATCTCGGAGACGGAGTCGGCTTCAGGCATGGCCGCAGGCTACCGGCCGCCCCCGTCCCCCTCGTCGAGACGTCAGTCGTGCGGCGTTCAGGCGTCACTCGTTCCGCGTCGAGGAGTCAGTCGTGCGGCGTCGAGAGGTCAGTCCGTACGGCGGTGCAGGAGCTGTTCCAGCGACAGCGGGTCCCGGCCCGTCAGGCGCCGGACGTCGTCGGAGGCCCGCGAGGCGTAGGTCTCCGCGACCGACTCGTCCTCGAACCGGTACGTCCGGCCGAGGCACGCCGTCATCAGCCCCGCCCGTGCGGCTCGAGCCAGCCGGACGGGTCGGGCCCGGCCGGCACGATCCGGTTCGGGTTGATCTGGTCGTGCGTCCGGTAGTAGTGCCGCTTGATGTGGTCGAAGTCGACGGTGTCACCGAAGCCCGGGGTCTGGAACAGGTCGCGCGCGTAGGCCCACAGCACCGGCATCTCGCTCAGCTTCTGCCGGTTGCACTTGAAGTGGCCGTGGTAGGCCGCGTCGAACCGGACCAGGGTCGTGAACAGCCGGACGTCGGCCTCGGTGAGCTGCTCCCCGACCAGGTAGCGCCGGTCGGCGAGCCGCTCGCCAAGCCAGTCGAGCCGGTCGAAGAGCCGGACGAAGGCCGCCTCGTAGGCCTCCTGGGTAGAAGCGAAGCCACAGCGGTAGACCCCGTTGTTGACGTCGCGGTAGACCAGCTCGTTGACCGCGTCGATCTCCTCGCGCAGCGGCGCCGGGTAGAGGTCGGGCGCGCCCTCGCGGTGGAAGGCGCTCCATTCGGTGGAGAGGTCGAGGGTCAGCTGCGGGAAGTCGTTGGTGACCACGAGCCCGGACTCGACGTCGACGAGCGTCGGCACCGTCACCCGGCCGGCGTACGACGGGTCGGTCCGCAGGTAGGCCTCGGAGAGGTAGCCGATGCCGAGCACCGGGTCGCGGCCGTTCTCGTCGAGGCTGAACCGCCAGCCCCGCTCGTCGCGCAGCGGGTCCACGGTGCCGAGCGAGATCGCCGTCTCCAGACCGAGCAGGCCCCACACGATCCGGGACCGGTGCGCCCACGGGCAGGCCCGCGACCAGATCAGCCGGTAGCGGCCGGCCTCGACCGGCCACCGCGCACCAGGCGCGTTCGAGGGGCGGTCGGTGAACCGGTTGCCCTGCCGCCGGAACGACCCGGACCGGTCGGTCTCCTCCCCGAACTGCGCGACGCTCCCCCCGGCCGTCACGTCAGCCGGCCTTCGCGATGGAGACCGCCAGTGCCGCGAGGTGTCCGAGCCGGGCCAGCTCGGAGTCGAGGATCTCGGGCCCGCCGCGGCGGCCGAAGACGACCAGCTCGTCGTGGTCGCCGAGGGGCGCGGCGGCGACCAGCGTGGAGGTCCACCGCTCCCACTCCTCGGGAACCTCGAGGGTCGCCGGCCGGGTCAACGGGAACCAGGCCGCGCCCTCGACCAGGTCGGGGGCGGCGGAGGTGCCGTGCAGGATCTTCACGCCGCCGTCGGTGCGGCGCACCCGGATCCCCCAGTCGGCGCGGAACGTGATCGGCAGCAGGTCGATCAGCTCGTCGAGCGCGGCAACCGGGTTCGCGGTGAGCGCCTCCACGGCCTCGAGGTCGAGGAACAGGTTTCCCCCGGCGGCGTACCGGGAGATCCAGATCACCTCGACCCCCTCGAGCTGCTGGCAGGCGGAGATGATCGAGTCCGGCATCACGCCGGGCGCGGTCTCGAGCAGCACGTCGTCGACGGCCGTCCCGGCGGGGCGCTTCTCGACGATCTCGATCGCCTCGATGTCGCCGCCGGCCTCACCGATCGCGGTCGCGACGCGACCCAGTGACCCGGGGACGTCGGGCAGCTCGACGCGCAGCAGGTACGGCATGGGGTCAGCCCCTCTCGAGGTCGGCCGCGTCCCCGGTCCGGACGGTCCCGGCGTTCACGACCACGGCGTCCACCCCGAAGGTGATCTCGCCGTCGCCACGACGATATCCCGCGAGGGTGCCGAGAACGTCCGCGTCACGCCGACCGGTTTCCGGGTTCAGGTCCACCACCGCGCAGCGCGGCACGATCCCGCGCACGAGCACGGTCGCCTCGCCCACGCGCAGCTCGCGGCCGACCCAGGTGTCCTCTACGTGGGGGTCGTCCCCGGCGTCGAGCAGGAGCGTCGACCGGAACCGTGCGCTGTCCACGACTCCCCCGGCGCCGAGCCTCTCGCCGAGCAGGCGCATCGAGGCGGTGGTCAGCACGGTCACCGAGGCGCCGTACACGATCTCCCCGGCGTTGACCGAGCGAGCCAGGACGACGTCGTACCCGAGGAAGTCCGAGAACGCCTCGGACCACGGGCCGCCGACCACCTCGGTCTCGGCGCCACGCCCCCAGTAGTCGACCTTGAGGGTCTCGCCGGTCGGCTCGGGGCTGCCCTCGAGCGTGCGGTCGGGGAGGTGCACCGAGAGGACGCCGGCGTCCCACCGCGCCGCCGTCCGGAGCAGGGACGGGTTCTCGACCGTGCGCAGCACGCGCCCGCGGGCGGGGTCGACGAGACAGAAGACGCGGTCGCCCACGGGCCCGGTCGCGGTCAGCTCGGCGGTGCCGTGGCTGCGGTGCCGGCCGCCCTTGAGCGGGGTGAACCCGATCCTCTCGATGCGCATGGCTTCACGATGCCACGAGCCGGTTTCCTCGCTGTCTCCCCGTCCACGAGGTGTTCACCCCGACTCCTCGCGCGCCACCGGTCGGCCCATCGGGAACCGGCCCACCACCTCGTAGCGTGGGCGGTTCCGCGGCCCCTCCCCCAGGTGCGACTGCACCAGCGACACCGTGTCGGCGGTCCAGGTGGGGCCCCGGTAGGCGTCGAGCACCCGCACCCACTTCGTGACGTCGAAGGGCCGGCCGATCCGGGCGAGCGTCACGTGCGGGTGGAAGCGTCCTCCCCCGGCCTCGGCACCGGCCTTGTTCGCCGCCGCCCGCGCGCCGGTCGCCAGCCGCCGCATCTCCTTCCCCTCCTCCGGGAGGTCGAGCCCGGCGTAGAGCACCTTCGCCCGGCCGGGGTGGGGGAAGGCCCCGCCGCCGGTGACGGTGACCCGGAAGGGGGTACGCCGCGCGGCGGCCCGGGTCAGCCGTTCGAGCAGGTCGTCGAGCGAGCGGTCCTGGACCTGGCCCATGAACGCGAGCGTGACGTGCCAATGCTCCCGGACGGTCCAGCGCAGCCCGGAGTCGACCTCCTGCCGCGGCACAAGGAACTCCGCGAGGTCCTCCAGCGCGTCCTCCGGCGGGATCAGCGCGACGAACATCCGCATGCGTCCACGCTAGCCTCGGCTCCATGGCGCCCGAAGGTCCCGTGGACTACCGCTTCCTGCTGGCCAACGAGCGCACCTTCCTGGCCTACGTCCGCACCGCCCTGGCGCTTCAGGTGGCGGGGCTCGGCGTGCTGCAGTTCCTCACCCAGGCGCGCGGCGGGCTGCGGGTCGTGCTCGGCGTGCTGCTGGTGGGGATCGGGTCGTACGTCGCGCTGACGGGGTACCTGCGGTTCCGCGACAACGAGCGGTCGATCCGGGCCGGCGCCGAGATGCACACCGCCCGTTCCACGACGCTCCTCGCCGCCGGCGTGGTGGCGATCCCGCTCGTGGCCGCGCTGCTGCTGACGCTCCTCTAGAGCCCGAACGACCTCCGCACGGCGTGCGCCGCCCGGCGCCCCGACACCAGCGCGCCCTGGAGCGAGGCGGTGTCGCGGTGGTCGCCCGCGACGTACACCCCGCCGCCGAGGTCGACCCGCTGCCGCAGCGGGACACCGGGCCGCTGCTCGGGCAGCGCGTGGGCGACGTGGTGCCGGACGACGAGGTCCCAGGCCCTGGTCGGCTGGCGGTACATCCGGGCCAGGTGGGCCCGCACCGCGGCCTCGTCGGGGATGCCGTCCGGGCCGCGGCCGGCGAGCGTGGTCGCCTGCACGAGGTGACGGCCGGGCGGCGCGTACGACGGCGCGACGTTGCTCATCACGGCGGTGTTCACCACGGGGCCGCTGCGCGCCGGGTCGAGCACCAGCAGGTCGAGCGAGGTCGGCGGCGTGTCGCAGGCGAACCACCAGGTCACGAGCCCCTTCATCGCCACCGGGGGAAGGCCGGCGAGGTCCCCAGCGGTGACCGGGTCGGCCGCGACCACGACCGTCCGTGCGTCGCGCTCGACGTCACCGGCCCGTACGGCGACGCCTCCGGAGGTGCGTCGTACCGCCTGCACCGCCGCGCCGGTGGTGACCTTGCTCTTCAGCTCGGCCGCGATCTGCCCCGGCAGCGCGGACATGCCGAGCGCCGGGACACCGGGCGTGCCGCGCAGGAACGACCGGACCAGCAGCCGCACGAAGGTCGCGGAGGTCTCGCCGCGGTCCTCGGCCACGACGCCGGTGATGAACGGCTCGAACAGCTCGTCACGGACCCGGCCGTGCACGCCGTGCCGGTCCAGCGACGCGGCGAGCGGCTCGTCCTCCCCGGCGAGCAGCCGCGGGACACTGCCGAGGGCGGGCGCGGCCCAGGCCGCGAGGCGGACGAGCTCGGCGGGGCGGGCGTACCCGCTGCGCAGGGTCTGCAGCATGTGGCCCGGCGAGCGTCGCGGGTCCTCGACGACACCGAAGCCGTCCGGCCCGGCGAGCGCGGCACCCGCGGCGAACTGCCGAAGCTCGAGCGCCCCGACGTCGACCAGGTCGCGTAGCGCCGGGTAGGCGGGGTTGACCAGCTGGAAGCCGCGGTCGCAGCGGAAGCCGTCCACGACGTCGGTGCGGACTCGGCCGCCGACCGCGTCGGAGGCCTCGAGCACCTCCACCTCGAGCCCGGAGCGCTCCAGCTCGCGGGCGCAGGTCAGGCCCGCGATCCCGGCACCGACGACCACCACGTCCACCATGCCGTCACTATGGCAGGCACCACCCGACCGACGGCGTGTGTCCGGAGCCCCGCCTGGGTATACCCCTGGGACGAGACCGACCGATCGCCCGACGCACCCGAGAGGCAGGCCATGGACTGGCTGCTCGACCCTCGGCACCCCGGTGCCCCCGAAGCCGCCGCGTCCGCGGTGGCGGACCACCTGGCCCGCCATGCCGACGAGCACGCGGACGCCACGGGTGCCGACGAGGAGGTCGCGAAGGCGGTCGCCGCGCTGCCCGAGGGCGAGCAGACCGTGTGGCTGCACCTCGACTGGACCGCGTCGCGACCCCGGCTGACCCTGCGGCCGGTCGACGTCGCTCCGGACGCGTTCCCGGGCAGCACCGACGACGCGCCCGAGGGGCTGCGGCCGGTGAGCGGCGCGCACCGCGCGCAGCTCGACGAGGGGGCCGGTACTGCCCTCGCGTCCCTCGACCTCGACGTGCCCCGGCGTGTGGGACTCCAGTTCGACCCGGAGGTGGGGGTGCTGGCCGGGCTCGACATCGACCCGGAGCGCGACGGCGCGGCCGCGGTGGCGGTAGCCCTCGCGGCGGCCGGCGAGGCCCACCCCGTCGGCTCCCCGGAGCAGGTGGCCTCGGTCGCGGGGGCGGTGCTCTCCGACGCCTCCCTCGACCACGAACCCGCGGACCTGCGGGAGGTCACCGACGCGTTCGTCCGGGCCCACGCGGCGCTGGGCGGTACGCCGACCGTGGTCTCGCGGTCCGAGGACCGGGCCGAGCTCGTCATCGAGCGGTGCCCCTTCGGCTCCAACGTGGACCACGCCCCGTCGCTGTGCCGCGTCACGCAGACCATGGCGGGCCGGCTGGCCTCCCGCGTGCAGGGCGAGGCGACCGTCGTACTCGACGAGACCATCGCGCAGGGTGACCCCGCCTGTCGGCTCCAGGTGATGCTGGGCCCGGCCCCGGACGACGTCGCCGGCAACACCTACCACTGGCCGCCGGCGGGGACCGCGGCGTTCGACGACGACCCCGCTCCGCGGCTGGAGCTGACCGTGTCGCTGCCGCGGGAGAGCCACAGCGTGCCCGTCGTACGCCGGCTCGCGGCGCAGGCGCTACGAGCCTTCGGGGTCACCGACGAGGACATCTCCGACGTCGAGCTGGCGATCACCGAGGCCTGCGCGAACGTGGTCGACCACGCCGTGGAGAGCGACAGCTACGAGGTGGACATCGAGCTCGCCGCGGACCGCTGCGCGCTCACCGTGATCGACCGGGGCGGCGGCTTCGACGCGACCGTGGTGCAGGACCAGGAGGACGACGACGCCGAGCACGGCCGCGGCATCTCGCTGATGCGGGCGCTGGTGGACAACGTGAACTTCGCCAACGAGCCGCAGGTCGGCGCCGTGGTCCACATGGTGAAGGAGCTGACCTACGACAGCTCCCACCCGCTGCACAGCGCCTCGAAGCGCTGACCTCCCGCCGCGTGAGTTCCGCCGCCGGCGGCAAAGGCGGCGGCGGCCGGAGTAGCGTGAAGTCACGAGACTCGAGAGCATCGGCATGGCTGGCCGCCGGGTCACACGGTCGTGACCTGCTGGGCGTCGTGCCTGCTTCGCGATGACTAGGGGGACCGGCGATGAACGAACATCCCGCCGATATCGCCGAGGCGCTGGCCGAGGCGGCACGCGACATCAACAAGCCCCAGACGCTCGAGGAGACTCTCGCGGCGATCGTGCGCGCGGCGCAGCGCTCCGTGCCGGGCTTCGACCACGTCGGCATCTCCATCACGCATCGCGACGGCAAGATCGAGACCCTGGCGGCGACCGACCCCATGGTGCTGCGGCTCGACGAGCTGCAGTACGAGCTGGGCGAGGGGCCCTGTCTGGACGCCATCCGGGAGGCGCCCGTCGTGATCGTCGAGCACGCGGAGCACGACCAGCGGTGGCCGCGCTACATGCCGCGGGCCGCGCCGATCGGGCTCCGGGCCCAGCTCGCGCTCCAGCTGTACAACGACGAGGGCACCATCGGCGGCCTGAACCTGTACTCGACCCGGTCCCCCACGGTGGAGCCCGACGCGGTCCGGGTCGCGGAGCTCTTCGCCTCGCACGCCGCCATCGCGCTGGGGCGTGCCCGTCGCGAGGAGCAGCTCAACGACGCGCTGGTCACGAGGAAGGTGATCGGACAGGCGATCGGGCTCACCATGGAGCACTACCAGATCACCGAGGACAGGGCCTTCCTCTTCCTCGTCCGTGCGTCGCAGACCAGCAACATGAAGCTCCGCGACGTCGCGCAGAACGTGGTGGACATGGCCAACGATCGCTTCGCGCCGCGGGACTGACGCCGGGTGGCGCGGCCCGACCCTCTGCGCCGCGCGGCGCGGGCTCGCGGGCACCGTTCTCCACCTGACTAGCCAGGAGCGATCCGCATGTTTACGGGTCTCATCGAGGGGAACTCGTTTCGTTAAGCGACCGGGACGACTGCCGTCGACCCACGGTCCGCGTCCCGGCCGGAACCGATGCAAGGATCCGCCATGCTGAACCAGACCAGGTGGCACCACGAGCACGCCTGGCCCCCCGAGCCGGGCAGCGTCCGGCAGGCCCGGAGGTTCGTCTCGGACCTGCTGCGAGCCCACGGGCTGGGTCGGGTCGAGGTCGAGACCCTCATGGTCGTGAGTGAGCTGGCCACGAACGCGGTCGTCCATGCGCGGACGACGTTCTCGGTCGAGGTGGCCTACGCGAACTGCACGCTGACGGTGACCGTCCATGACCGGTCCGAGGTGATGCTGCGCCCTACGGACAGCGGACCGCTGGCGTTGGGAGGTCGTGGTCTCTTCATCGTGGGACAGTGCTCGAGCGAGTGGGGAGCGCAACTCGACGAGGGCCGACGCGGCAAGGCGGTGTGGGCTCACATCCCGGTCACCACCGGGACACGGGAATCGTGTCCCGGCACCGAGTCCGCGAACGGCGCCCGCAGCCAGGACACCCCCGCGGTCTCCGGACGAGTCGGGTCAGAGCGGCACGTCGGGGACAGGCCCGGTTCGGGTTATGTTGGGCCCATGGACCCGATCGGCCGCAACAACGTCAGGGTTTCCGGGCGTCCGACAGGCCGGCCCCTCGTGTTCGCCCACGGGTTCGGCTGCGACCAGCACATGTGGCGGCTCGTCGCCCCCCACTTCGAGGACCGCTTCAAGGTCGTGCTCTTCGACCATGTGGGAGCAGGCGAGTCGGACATCTCGGCGTACGACGTCGGTCGCTACTCCTCGCTCGACGGGTACGCCGCCGACGTGAACGAGATCTGCCAGGAGCTCGACCTGGAGGACGTGGTGTTCGTCGGCCACTCGGTCTCGGCGATGATCGGCATGCTGGCCGCGCTGCAGGATCCCGGCCGCTACGCCCAGCTCGTCATGGTCGGCCCGTCCCCGCGCTACATCGACGACGACTCCTACGTCGGCGGCTTCTCGCGCGAGGACATCGACGGGCTGCTCGAGTCGCTGGACAGCAACTACCTCGGCTGGTCGAGTGCGATGGCGCCGGTGATCATGGGCAACCCCGACCGCCCGGAGCTCGGCGAGGAGCTCACCGCGAGCTTCTGTCGCACGGACCCCGACATCGCCCGCCGTTTCGCCGCCGTGACGTTCCTCTCCGACAACCGAGCAGACCTCGGGCGGGTCGACGTACCCACCCTGGTCCTGCAGTGTTCGCAGGACGCCATCGCTCCGGTGGAGGTCGGGCAGTACGTCCACGACGCCATTCCGGGCAGCACCATGGTGATGCTCGACGCGGTGGGCCACTGCCCCAACCTCAGCGCACCGGCGGAGACCACGTCGGCGATCGCAGCCTTCGTGAACTCGTGACCGGATGACCGTGGTGAACCGTCCCCAGGCCGACCGCGAGGCGTTCTTCAGGGCCCTCCGGGAGAACGACCCGCAGACGCTGTACGACCGCGCGCCGTGTGGGTACCTCTCCACCACGCCCGACGGAACCATCGTCAGCGTCAACCGGACCTTCCTGTCGTGGACCCACTACACCGCCGAGACCCTCATCGGGCAGCGAACGTTCGCGAGCCTGCTCAGCGCGGGTGGACGGATCTACCACGACACCCACTACGCACCGATGCTGCGGATGCAGGAGAACGTGCGGGAGATCGCGTTCGAGGTGGTCACCGCGGACGGAGGGCGGCTCCCCGTCCTGGTCAACGCCGTTCTGGATCGAGATGCCGAGGGGCAGCCCGCCGTCGTCCGCGTCGTGCTGCTCGACGCCACGGAGCGGCGGGAGTACGAGCGCGAGCTGCTGCGGGAGAAGCAGCGAGCCGAGGAGTCAGAGGCCCGGGCTCGCACCCTGGCACGCACGCTGCAGCAGACCCTGATCCCACCCCACCCGCCAGAGATCCCCGGACTGGACGTGGCTGCGGCCTACCGGCCCGCGGGCACCGGCGAGGAGGTGGGCGGTGACTTCTACGACGTGTTCCAGATCGGCGAGGTGGACTGGGTCGTCGTCCTCGGCGACGTGTGCGGCAAGGGCGTCGACGCCGCGATTCTGACGTCGCTGGTCCGGCACACGCTGCGCGCGGTCACGGTACGACTCCCACGGCCGGCCGACGCGCTCATGGCCTTGAACCAGACCCTGCTGACCCACCACACGGACCGGTTCTGCACTGTCGCCCTGCTGCGCCTCCGACGAGTGGAGGGGACCTGGTGGCTGTCCATGAGCCTGGGCGGGCATCCGCAGCCGCTGCTCCTCTGCCCCGGAGGACCCTCGAGGACCGTCGGCGAGCCGGGCAGCCTGGTCGGGGTCCTCAGCGCTCCGGACTTCCGCGATACGCATCTCGAGCTCGCCCCCGGCTCGACCGTCGTGCTGTACACCGACGGCGTCACGGAGGGGCGTCATGGCGACGAGCTGTATGGCGACGCACGGCTGCGAGCCACGGCCGAGGCCCACGACGAAAGGCCCTCGGCGGTCGTCGAGGCGGTCCTCGCCGACGTGCTCGCCTTCCAGAGCTGCAGCCCTCGTGACGACATCGCTCTCGTGGCACTCGGTGTGCCCGACCTCTCCTAGAGCGGGTCGCGTGACACCACGCGCTCGAACTTTGGCTGACACCGGGTCTTGGGCACGCTGCGCGTCGGGTGACGCTCTGAACAGCAACGGGCCCCGGCTCTGGGCCGGGGCCTGTTGCTGCTAGGGGTGCGGCGTCTGACTGCCTAGCTGACAGGAACGGTCACCGTGTCGGAGACGACCCCGTCCTCGGTGAGCGTGATCGTGGCGCTGGTGAACTCCACGTCGATCACGTTGGCCGTCCACGAGTCGTTCGGGCACGAGCCAGCTGGCGCATCCGTCTCGTTCGTCTCCACCGAGTACTTGAACTGCCCGTTTCGCGGTGTGGGCAGTTCGTCTGAAGAGCCTTCCGCCGTGAAGTCGAAGTCCTGCCCGGGCGCGACGTTCCCGCCGGGGTTGGTGCATTCGACCGAGGCGACTCCGTCTGCCTCGACGGTGATCTCAAACGTGGTCCCGCCGAGGCCGGCTACCTTGCCGCTGCACTGCACCGTGGTCCCGGTGTCTCGACAGGTCTGGGTCTGGACGAAGTGGCCGCTTTGCGCAAGCGCGGCCGTGGGAAATCCCAGGGCCACCGCCAGGGCCACGATGGTGATGCCTAGAAATCGCTTCATGAGATGAGTCCCCGTTTCTTGGGTTGATGATGATTCGTGTGTCGGAAGGAATCGAATGCTGTGCTTGTGGCGTGGATTCGACAACCGCAGTTGCCTGAGCTCTGAAAAGGGTGCGTCGGAGCTGGGAAGCGCCAGTTCTTCGCTCGGCATGGGTCGTCACGGCGAAGGCGGCTCGCGACAACCAGCGTGGATACGGTCTGGATTACGGTGCGCCAAAGTTCTCACCCCCCGAGACGCCTGTTCTGACCTTCAGTGCGTCACGCTGCTGCCGGTCCTGGTGGACCCGTACTGCAAGCGGACCGCCAAAACGTAAAGGCGGACCCGAGGGCGAAAACATGGCCTCTATTGAGGGCCGATGCGGCTTCACACAAAGGGGGGTAACTGTTGCTGAACGACCAGATGTCATCATCCGAACCCGGCGAGGAACACCACAAATCCCGGCAACTCATCCGCTATGTCGCTTCGCTGACTAGTTCGCATTCACTAATGCGTCGCCGGGCCGTCTCAGACTTCGGCGAATTCCCGGAGATTCCGACAGAAGCTCCATGCCCGCCCAAAAAACGGCGAGATCCAGCAGCCATCTGCGCACGACTTCTCGGTTCTCGGACTGTGACTCTTATCCGCTGACGGGCCGGCCGAAGGCCTCGATCTCCACCTCCGCCTGCAGCCCCTTCAGGGCGCCGAGCCGTGCGCCTGCGAGCACCGCCGAGACGGAAGTGAGGTGCTCGGTCTCCGCTGAGAGGACGTGAATGGGTCGACCGGTCGACCGGGAAGTTCGGGATGGGGACGCCGGCAAAGCCCGCCGTCGAGTGGCCGACTCTCACTGACGTCGGTGGGGGGCAGGATCGGGGCGAAGGTCCCCCGCGTTGGGTGACTTCTCGCCCTACCAAGGGGGCTGTTCGACGTCGACTGTTGAGTCATCCTTTCAGGGACCTTCCCTGGAGACCTCAATCCAGTTTGGAGATGACTCTGATGATGGGTTGGGATGGTGGCTGGGGGGTTGGTGGCTGGCTGGGAATGAGCCTGATGATGCTCGTCGTCTGGGGCGTTCCGATTGCGCTCGTGGTGTGGCTGATCCTCGGTAACTTCCACCCGGGCCAAACCGCACGCTCGACGCCTCGGTCTAGCGCCGACCAGATTCTGGCTGAGCGGTACGCACGCGGCGAGATCGACGAGGAAGAGTTCACCCGGCGCAGTGAAGTGTTACGCCAAGGATCGAGGGCTCTGTCGTAGTGCGGGAGAAAATCCAGCCGCGTTAGAGCTGCCCTGCGCGGCGATGATGGCCAGCATGATGCGGCACGGTAGTTCGGGCGCCCCGAACGAGACACCGGCCGAGCGGATCCTGGCCGAGCGGTTGGCTCGTGGCGAGATCGAGGTGGAGGAGTACCGACGCCTTCGCGACGCACTGCACAGGGCCAGCGGTCCGACAGCGGACGCAGAGAACTTCAGTCGTCTCATGCAGAGGGTGAGCGCCGACGGCATGCTCCCGGAGACGTACGACCCCAACAGCGGTGACTGGCTCGCTCGACACTGGTTCGCCTGGCCGGGCTCGCTGGTGGGGTTGCTCCACGCCACCATCGACGGCCGGGGCCCCTGGGTCGCCGCACGCGCGCCGCGAGGATGAACCGGACGTCGTGAACCGTTCGAGGCTTTAGTCGAGGTGTCCGTTGCGCAAGGCAACGCGGCCAGGGTCGGCGACAGCGGAAGCCGGGCTAGGAGCGTGGCCTGGATAGCGTGTTGCTGAGCCTCGGGGTGCCCCCGCGCACCACGATGGACATCGTTGGCCACTCGACGATCGAGATGACGATGAACGTCTACGCGCACGTGTCGCTCGACGACAAGCTCGGACCTCTTCGAGGAGGAGGCGGAATGAGCGCGTTGGCGTCACGCGTTGGTGTCAGCCGACACCTCGTGGTCGAAGTCCGCGCCGGGCAGCCCTGGGAAAGCAAGAAGCCCAGGTCACGGGGGATAGACCTGGGCTTCTTGCTGCGCGCGCTCGGAGGGATTCGAACCCCCAACCTTCTGATCCGTAGTCAGATGCTCTATCCGTTGAGCTACGAGCGCCGGCCGATTGGGCGTGTGAACTCTAGCGCGAAGGGGCGCCGATGATGAAATCGGGCGGTCGCGAACACCCGCCGCGGAGACCACGGACCGCCTCGAACGGCACCCCCCGCGAGTGCCGTACGGGGATAGGTCTTTTGGGTGCGAAAGCACCACACTCACTGGACAAAAGTGCAGGTCAGAGGGCCAATGCCCCCCGTTCGAGAGACGCCCGTCACACCCTTGAACGTTCCAATGGCAGGCCCCGAAAGCCTGTGAGTACATTCACTAGCACTCCTACTGCGCCGCAGGAACCTGCGGCGTACGTTGAGGGCACCAAAAATCGCTGCAACGAAGCGGCGATCCAAGAGAAGAACTCCACGACACCCCATCGACACGCTCGATGGCCGGGCGGCGCTTCACACGCCACCGCGATGCGCGAGAGGGAACGGTAGGCCATGACCGCCGACACTGCGTCGATCAGCAGCCAGGACAACCAGAGTGCGCCCACGACCCATGAGGGCATCCTCAACTGGGTCAACGAGGTCGCCGAGCTCACCCAGCCAGACACCGTTCACTGGTGCACCGGGTCCGACGAGGAGTGGGTCGAGCTGACCGACGCCCTCGTGGAGACCGGGACCTTCGTGCGCCTGAACGCGGAGAAGAAGCCCAACTCGTTCTGGGCCGCCTCCGACCCGACGGATGTGGCGCGCGTCGAGGACCGCACCTACATCTGTTCGGTCGACGAGAAGGACTCCGGGCCCACCAACAACTGGATGGACCCGAACGAGATGAAGGCCATCATGACCGACCTCTACCGGGGGTCGATGAAGGGCCGGACGATGTACGTCATCCCCTTCGTCATGGGCCACCTCGAGGCCGAGTCGCCGATGTTCGGCGTCGAGATCACCGACTCGGCGTACGTCGTCGCCTCCATGCGCGTCATGGCCCGCATGGGCACCAACGTGCTGCGCCGCATGGAGGAGGTCGACGCCAAGTTCGTCCCCGCCCTCCACTCCGTCGGCATGCCGCTCGAGCCGGGCCAGCAGGACGTCGCCTGGCCGTGCAACGACACCAAGTACATCGTGCAGTTCCCCGAGGAGCGCGCGATCTGGTCCTACGGCTCCGGGTACGGCGGCAATGCCCTCCTCGGCAAGAAGTGCTACGCCCTGCGCATCGCGTCCGTCATGGCCCGCGACGAGGGCTGGCTCGCCGAGCACATGCTGATCCTCAAGCTGACCAGCCCCGAGGGCGTCGTGAAGTACGTCGCCGCCGCGTTCCCGAGCGCCTGCGGCAAGACCAACCTCGCCATGCTGGCACCGACCATCCCGGGCTGGAAGGTCGAGACCCTCGGCGACGACATCGCCTGGATGCGTATCGGCGAGGACGGCCGGCTCTACGCGGTCAACCCGGAGTTCGGCTTCTTCGGGGTCGCGCCGGGCACCAACGAGAAGACCAACCCCAACGCCATGCGCACCATCGAGCGCGGCAACTCAGTCTTCACCAACGTCGCGCTGACCGACGACGGCGACGTCTGGTGGGAGGGCATGGGGAACACCCCGGCCCACGCCACCTCCTGGAAGGGCCAGGACTGGACGCCCGACTCCGAGGAGCTCTCCAGCCACCCGAACAGCCGGTACTGCACCCCGATCAAGCAGTGCCCGATCCTGGCACCGGAGTACGACGACCCCAACGGTGTCCCGATCGACGCCATCCTCTTCGGTGGCCGCCGCAAGACGACCATCCCGCTCGTGACCGAGGCCCGCGACTGGACCCACGGCACCTTCATGGGCGCGACGCTGTCCAGCGAGACGACGGCCGCCGCCACCGGCGCGGTCGGCGTGGTCCGCCGTGACCCGATGGCGATGCTGCCGTTCATCGGCTACAACGCCGGCGACTACTTCAACCACTGGATCACCGTCGGCAAGGACAACGACGCCGCCAAGCTGCCGAAGATCTTCTACGTCAACTGGTTCCGTCGCGACGAGGACGGCGGCTTCCTGTGGCCCGGCTTCGGAGAGAACAGCCGGGTCCTCAAGTGGATCCTCCAGCGCATCGACGGCCAGGCCGAGGCGACCGAGACCCCGATCGGCCACGTGCCGACCCCGGAGGCGCTCGACACCGACGGTCTGGACATGACCGAGGCGGACCTGGCCCAGGCCCTGGAGGTCGACGTCGAGGAGTGGAAGGCCGAGATCCCGCAGATCACGGAGTGGTTCGAGAAGTTCGGCGACAACCTGCCGGCCGTTCTCTGGACCGAGCTCGACGGCCTCAAGGCGCGACTCGGAGTCTGACAGCGACGCTGTCATCGGAGACACGGAAGGCCCCGTCCCCTGTGGACGGGGCCTTCTTCGCGCCTCACCCACGACCTGGGCTCATCTGAGGCATACTTGCGCGGGTAAAGGACGAGGGAGGATGCGTGGCTGCACGGTACGGCCCTGAGGAGCGAGAGCTCTTGGAGACGCACGCGAGCCGTATCTATGCCAACGCAGTGGCTCACGGGCACCTCGACGCCGAAGATCCCAGGCTGCAAGAGGGGTCGGAACTTCGTCCGGCCCTCGAGCTTCTGATCGATATCGGCTTGCTTCGCTTCGACGATGAAGCGACTCAGTATTACCCCGTTGACCCTGCTGAGGTGCAGTCACGGGTGGTGGTCCCCCTCGGACAGCAGGGTGCGGACCTCCTCACCGAGTCAGCCCGATGGGCAGGCGTCTTTACGAACCTCGGTCAGACGTACCGAAAGTCCCCGCATCTGTCCTCTCGGCCCATCACCGAGGTCCGGGGCTTCGCCAACATCAACAGCTACATCCAGGCCGCAGTCAGCGACTGCCGCAAGGAGCTGCTGACCGCCCAGCCGCACGGCCGACGTCCGGCTCCGCAGCTGGCTCTGGCGGTCAACCGGGACATCCAGGCCCTGAACCGCGGTATCAAGATGCGCACGCTCTACCAGCACTCTGCGCGCCAGAGCCCCGCGACGCGTGAGTACGTCGGAGAGGTCACCCAGCACGGTGCCGAGGTGCGCACCCTCGACGAATTCTTCAACCGGCTCATCGTCGTCGACCGCTACGTCGCGATCATCCCTGGGGCAGCCGGCGACCACGTCGCGATCGCGATCCACGATCGGTCCCTGATCGACTACCTGGTCGACATCTTCGAACGCTCATGGGAGCGGGCACGCCCATTCACGGCTCATGACGCCAAGAACGAGCGGAGCATCGCCTCGGATGTCCGCGCGATGACCATCCGTCTCCTCGTCGAGGGTCACAGCGACCCGGCCAGCGCCAAGCGCCTCGGAGTCAGCACACGCACCTACGCCGGGTACATCGCGGCCCTCAAGGACGAGTACGGCGTGCAGACACGCTTCCAGCTCGGGCACGCCATGGGCGCTGCCGCTACCGACGCAGATGCCGTAGACCCGACGGCAGGCGTCGAGTCCGAGGCTGCCGAAGAGAATGCGTCCAGCGACACATAGGGCATAAATAAGCGAGGGCAGATCATGTGCAATACATGTCTGCCCTCGCGAGGTTGAGACAGGCCGGGGGGATGGCACTGGGATCGAGGAGTCGGGGGGGATGACTCCGTCGTCCCTGTCTCAAACTATGTGGCGCACGGCCTTGGCCGGCGCATCTTTGTGCCGCTCGCCCGAGATCGAGCGCTACACGTCACGGTCAGCCGGTCGGCCAGCCCGTGTCCTTCAGGACCGAGGTGTCACCGCTCTTGGCGCCCGTCGGCCAGCCGGTGTCGTTCTTAGCCTGAGCAGGACCGGCAAGCGATCCGGTCAGGATGACAGCCGAGGCCAGAGCGCCTGCAATGATCCTGGCTGCGAACCGCGTCTTCTTCATCGGTCAACCTCTTGGGTAGTTGGTGCGGAGCCACGAGGACTGTGGCCTGTATCTAGTGTCAGGCACGCACGCCACTTCGGCCACCAAACGAACCCTCATGAGTGTGCACTGCATTTTTCTGCAGAACCGGCGTTTTCCTGCGAAACCCAGTGCGGGGGAGGACAATGTCTCGGCGCATGCCGCAGCTGCAGCGCAAGCCACCCGCACGGCAGGGCAGGGAGCGGTGTCGAGCCCCAGAGACTCGATCTCGACGCGGACAAAGAGGCTTGATCCGACGCCACATACTTACGCACCCAAACCGGCGGTGCAACCACCCATTCAGCCCGGTTTTCGCAGATGACAAGGCCATGCCGGGACAGATCATGAGGAACCCGGTCAGGCCACCCCGCATGAGCCGCCCAGGTTGCACAAACTTGCAACACCTATCCTGCTGTGGATGCGGCAACGACTCGGACGGATCCTGATCCTCGGCCTGGCCTGGGCGTTTCTCGCGGTCCCGGTGAGCCTGCTCGCCTTCGCCAACAGCTCCGAGTCGACCAACATCGCCAGCCACGACGCGGTCGTCTCCCCCACGTTCGACGGGTACGCCACGCTCGACCTCGGCCCGTACCTGCCGAACCTGCGCTACCCCACCGGCTATGCGCTCGGCGCCGATGTCCGGCTCGGAAAGACCAACCTCAGCAGCTACGAGGCACTGATCCAGCGCTACGCGGTGATCGGCAGCCAGCCCGAGGGCGAGATCGCCAAGCTCCGCTCCGCGCTCTCCGCGATGGCCGTGGACAGTGCGGTCACCGGCGCCCTGATCGGCCTCCTCGGCCCCGCCGCCCTGGTCGCCCTCGGCCGGCGCCGTCGCGAGGAGCTGTTCCACC
Source organism: Nocardioides jiangsuensis (assembly GCF_019679455.1). Classification (GTDB taxonomy): domain Bacteria; phylum Actinomycetota; class Actinomycetes; order Propionibacteriales; family Nocardioidaceae; genus Nocardioides_C; species Nocardioides_C jiangsuensis. The sequence continues at coordinate 1,237,680 of NZ_JAIEZQ010000001.1, read as the reverse complement.
ACCTCACCCCCCGCCGGGTCGGGTACGTCGGCCTGGCCGGCGTCGTGGTCGCCGTCGCGGTGCTCCAGCCCTGGAGCCGGCGCGGAGACGAGTCCCGGCTGCAGGGCGAGGACTGGGTCTCGGTCGCCGACGAGCTGCCGGACGTGCCCGTGCCCGAGGAGGCCGAGCGGCTCGAGATCGAGAGCGGCCTGATGACCACCGGCACCAAGCGGCTCGCCGAGAGCGCCTTCGACAGCTACCGCCGTAGCGTCGCCTTCTACGAGAAGGTCGTGGCCGCCACCCCCGAGCTCGCCGACCAGCTGCACCGGCCCGGCGACGACGAGACCGTGGCGCTGCTCGTCAGCGACCGGCACGACAACATCGGTATGGATGCCGTCGCCCGCGCGATCGCCGACCAGGGTGGCGCGACCATGCTCCTCGACGCCGGGGACGACACCTCGACCGGCAGCCCGTGGGAGGCGTTCAGCCTGGACTCGCTCCACCAGGCGTTCCGTGACTACGACCATCTCTTCGCCGTCGCCGGCAACCACGACAACGGCGACTTCGTGCCCACCTACCTCGACGACCTCGGCTTCACCACGTTCGAGGGCGAGCTCGTCGACGGTCCCGACGACATCCGGCTCCTGGGCTCCGACGACCCGCGCAGCAGCGGGCTCGGCAGCTGGCGCGACGAGGTCGGGCTGTCCTTCGGCGATCACGCCGAGCGGGTGGCCGACGATGCCTGCGCGTACGACGAGGACGGGGAGCGGGTCTCCACCCTCCTGGTGCACGACGCGAACACCGGCCGCGACGCCCTCGCGCGCGGCTGCGTCGACCTCGTCGTCGGCGGGCACATCCACGCGCAGCTCGGGCCGACCCGGGTGGTCGGTGAGAACGGCAGGGCCGGCTACACCTACACGAACGGCACCACCGGCGGCGCGGCGTACGCGGTGGCCATCGGCAGCAAGCTGCGCCGCGACGCGCAGGTGACCCTGGTGACCTACCGGGCGGGACGGCCGGTGGGCCTGCAACCGGTCACCGTGCGCACCGTGGGCGACTTCGTGGTGGGTCCGTACACCGAGCTCGACCTGGGCGACGAGGCCGCGGAGGCCCTGCCCGGCCCGGAGACGACGAACGACCCCTCCGGAGACGAGTCTCCGTAAGGGGCCGTTCGGGTCTGGCGGAGGTGGCGGGATTTGAACCCGCGAGAGGGGGTAACCCTCAACCCGCTTAGCAGGCGGGCGCCATAGGCCACTAGGCGACACCTCCAGACAGCGAGGCACAGGCTACCTGCGCGCGCCTCGCCGGGGCCAATCGGGACCCGGCTCAGTTCAGCCGGCGGTACCCGTGCCCCTTGTTCAGGTGGACCTGGAGGTCCTTGACGAAGGCGTCGGGGCTGCCGGCGAGGGCCCGCACCGGGATCGTCGTCGTCCGGCCGTCGCGCAGCCGGAGCACCACGCACCGCTCGTCGGCCACGGTGGTGGCGACCACGTCCTCGACGTCCTTCCACCGCGCCTGCTTCACCCCCGCGCCGCGCACGAAGCGCACCTGGTAGCCCTCGTCGTCGAGCCGGACCACGGTGCCGTTGCGGGTCAGCAGGGCGCCCCCGACGAACACCGCGACGACCGCGAGGACGACGCCCACGGTCAGCACGACCACGGGCAGCGCGAACAGCCCGACCGCGGCGGTGAGCAGGAAGACCAGCACGCCGAGGCCGGCCAGGAAGAACCCCAGCAAGCGGGCGATCAGGGGCTGGGAGAATCGATAGTCGGAGGCCACGTCGTCGATTAGACCCAATACCGCCGACCGCGGCCAAATGGCGGGGTCATGGCCCTTGTCACAAGACTGTGGCCGGGGTCACACTCAAGATCCACCCCTCATCTTCCCCCGTGGCCGGAGGTGGTTCCCGTGACCGGTTTGGAACACGCGATCATCGGGCTCCAGCAAGCCCTCGACTCACCCCGCCGCCACCACATGTGGCGATGGCTGGTGCGGCACCGGATGGCAGGCGTCAAGGAAGCGCTGGCGCGCGAGTACAGCCGTGGCGGGGACGCCTGGCTCGCCGCACGCCAGGCCGCCCTGCTCCGTGAGCGCGACGCCCTGCTGCGCAAGCTCGGCGTGCTCGGCCCGACGGTGCTCGAGGCGCCGGACGTGGAGCCGGTGCGCCGCGACCTCAAGCGGCTCGTCGCCGACCTCGAGCACCACCGGCAGCGGCTCAGCGACCTGGTCTACGACACCGTCTCGCTCGAGATCGGCGGCTCGGAGTAGCCCACTGCCGACCAGGGGGAACGCCCGGACCCTCCGTGGGTCTGAAGCGTCCCCGCTCCGTCGCGCGAACGCGGTGACGCCGGCCCTCCCGCGAACGGTGGGCCGGCGTCTGCCTGGCAGAGGGGGCGGGATTCGAACCCGCGGCTGACATCTCTGCCAGCGACCGCTTTCAAGGCGGTTCCGATCGGCCGCTCCGGCACCCCTCCTGGACGAGCCCGCGAGGACCCGCACGGTGCAGCAGTCTAGGGGACGGGCTCAGAGGTCGAGCGTGACCAGGACGTCGCCCTCCTGGACCACGTCGCCCTCGCCGACCTTGACCGCGGTGACGGTCCCGGGCGCCTCCACGAGGACGGGGATCTCCATCTTCATCGACTCCAGCAGCACCACGGTGTCGCCGGCCTCGAGCCTGTCGCCGGGGGCGACGACCACCCGCATCACGTTGGCCACCATCTCGGCGACGATCTCTGCGGTCTTCGGGTCACGGGCCATGAGCCGGACGGTACACGCGCCGCCCGATTACCCGCAGGTACGACGGGGAACGGTCGGGGCCGCGCGGGACGGGCCCGTCCGTCTCACAGCAGGGGCTGCATCCGGCCCGGCTCGGGACGGTGGGCCCGGGCCTCCTCGAGCCGGCGGGCCCGGCGGCCACGGGGGCCGGTGAGGAACAGGTCGGCGCGGATCACGACGTACCCGAGGAGCAGCCCCAGCACGACGCCGTACAGCAGGGTCAGCCCCGACTCGAGCACCGAGACGTCGGGGTCGAGCATGGAGACCGTCACCGCGGCGAGGCCGGCCGCACCGAACGCGCAGACCCACCAGCCCTGGCGCCGACGGGCGCGGGTGGAGATCCCCCAGGCCAGCGCCGGGAAGCCGAGCAGCACCTCGATCGGCCGCGGTACGGCGCCGAGGGTGTCGCGGACCACGTCGACACTGCTCTCGATGCCCTCGATCAGCGCCGGGGAGCCCCACTGTCCGAGCGCCTCGGTGTAGGCGAGGGTGACCGTGAGCAGGCCGACGCCGCCGACGATCATCACCAGTCCACGCTTGCCGAGGCCGTGCAGACCGGCGCCGAGCCGGTAGACCAGCCCGAGCGCGCAGAGCAGGGAGAGGCCGAGGACCAGGTAGCCGGTGCGCTCGAGAGACAGCTCGGCCTCGTAGGCCTCCGCGGCGAACCCGCCGACGACCGCGACCGCGACCGCGACGAGGACCTCACGGACCACGCCGACGAAACGCGCCGCCGGGACCGTGGACATCACGCCGAGCACGGCGGCGAGCACGGCGGTGCCGACGGCGGCGCCGGCGAGCAGGATCGGCACCTGCGACAGGACGGCGGCCAGGGCGAGTGCGAGGGCCAACCCGCCGCTGAGCAGCGGCCGGCCACCGGTGCGGGCGGCCAGGCCGAAGGCGTAGGCGGTGGTCAGCGTGACCGCGCCCGCGGTCGCGACGACGTCGGGCACGGACAGGTCCGGTATCCAGTGGGTGGCGACCGCCGCGGCACCGGCGAGGACGGTGAGCAGCCACAGCCCCTTCATCGCCCTGACGGTGAGCCGGGCGGCCAGGGACCGCTTCGGCTCCGCGGGAGGGACGCCCTGGACGCGGGGGGTGACCTGGGGCGCGATCAGCGTCGGCGGCTCGGGAACGGCCTCGGGGGCCGGGGAGCCGGCAGGTTCCTGCGGGTCCTGCTGGTCCCGGGCGTCGACGCCGGTCCGGTCCTGCCGGTCCGAACGGCTGCGTCGGGGCTTCGGCTCCGGCACCGCACGCCGGCGACCAGGCTTCTGGTCAGCACGCACCACGGTCAAACCCTCACGACGACGACGATGGCGTCAGACCCCACCTGACCCCGCGAGGATACCAACGCGGCCGGACCCACGTCAGAGGCGCCGGTTGAGCAGCGACGGGTTCTCCGCGCGCGCGGCCTCCAGCTCGTCGCCGTCCACCACCGCGGTGACCAGGGCCTCCTCCTCGCCCGCCGCCGTGAGCACCTCACCGCGCGGCGACACCACCATCGAGTGGCCGGTGTAGCGCGGTCCGGGCTGGCCGGCCGCGGCGACGTACACGGTGTTCTCGATCGCGCGCGCCCGCGCCAGCGTGGTCCAGTGGTCGGCCTTGCCGGGCCCGGCCACCCACGCGGCGGGCACGACGAGCAGCTCGGCGCCCGCGGTGACGAGCGCCCGGGCGAGCTCGGGGAAGCGCAGGTCGTAGCAGGTCATCAGCCCGAGGCGGATCCCGTCGAGGTCGACGGTGACCGGTTCGAGGGCGCCGGCGAGCAGCCGGTCGGACTCCTTGTAGCCGAAGGAGTCGTAGAGATGGATCTTCCGGTACGTCGCCCGGAGGCCGCCCCCGTCGACGACCACGAGCGTGTTGTACGGACGGGCGGGGTCCTCGCTGCGCTCGAACATCCCGGCGACGAGCGTGACGTCATACTCCTGGGCCTTCTGCCGCAGCCGCCGCACGAACGGGCCGTCGAGGTCCTCGGCGAAGGCGCCGATCTCCGACCCGGGCTTGCCGAAGTCGCGCATGAACACCTCGGGGAGCACGACGAGGTCGGGACGCGGCGAGGACCCGGAGAAGGCCTCGGCCACGACGTCGTCGAGGGCGGCGAGGTTCTCGGCCGGGTCCAGGCCGGAGGCCTTCTGCACGAGGGTCACGGTGAGGGTGCGCACCCGGCCAGCCTGCCACCCGAGGTGCGAGACTGCGAGCGTGAGCAGCCCCGAGTCCCCCTCCTCCCCCCGCCTGGCATGCGTCCTCCTCACCGGCGGCGGCGGAGTGCGGCTCGGTGGCGCGGACAAGGCCGGCATCGAGATCGGCGGGGAGACCCTGCTGGAGCACGCCCTCCGGGCCACCATCGCCTCGGACGAGGTCGTCGTGGTGGGCCCGCGGGTGCCGACGTCACGGCCGGTCACGTGGACCCGGGAGGACCCCGTCGGCGGTGGTCCGGCCGCCGGACTCCTCGCGGGCCTGGACGCGCTGGGCCGCCGAGCGGACCTGGTGTGCGTGCTCGCGGTGGACATGCCCCGCGTGACGCCGGCGACGCTGGCCCGCCTGGTGGACGCCGTACGCGCCGAGCCGGACGCGGACGGGGCGGTGCTGGTCGACCCGGACGGCCACCGGCAGTACCTCGCCGCGGTCTACCGGTACGACGGCCTCACGTCCGCCCGTCCCCCGCGGCACGAGGACGAGCACGGCCTGCCGATGCGCCGGCTGCTCCTGCCGCTGCGCCTGGCCTCGGTGGACGCCGTCGGCGAGGAGGCGCGGGACGTCGACACCTGGGACGACCTGCGCGACCTGCGCGGCTGATGGGTCGGAGGCTGGTCATTTCGGGCGATCCGCCCGTCCAGTCGGTCGGACGGATCGGTCCAAGTCGGCGAGAATCCGCCCAGGGGTTGCGAGAACCCGGTCCACGTAGAACTCTGGGAACCGTGACTCTGCACGACTGGATCGACGAGCTCTGCGACGCCCTCGAGGTGGACGCCGAGGTCGACGAGGGACTGATCCTGGACCTGGCCCGCGACGCCGCGCACTCCGTCGAGCGTCCGGCCGCCCCCATCACCACGTTCCTGGTCGGCTACGCCGCCGGGCTGCGCGGCGGGAGCGTCGCCGACGTCGAGGAGCTGGCCGGCCGTGCCCAGGCGCTGGCCGAGAAGTGGGGCGGCGAGGACGTGAGCCCCGACGACTTCAACGAGGACGACCTCGTCGGCACCGAGTGACCCCGCTTGTCGCGGCGCAATAGCCTGGGGCTCATGCGCGCCGTCATCGCCTCCGCACCCGGAGGGCCCGAGGTCCTCACCGTCACCGACCTGCCCGACCCCGAGCCGGGGCCCGGCGAGGTCGTCCTCGACGTGACCGCGACCGCGGTGAACCGCGCCGACACCCTGCAGCGACAGGGGCACTACCCGCCGCCGCCCGGCGCCTCCGACGTGCTCGGCCTCGAGTGCTCCGGCGTGGTGAGCGCGGTGGCCCCCGACGTGACGGACTGGGCCGTCGGCGACGAGGTCTGCGCGCTGCTCGCCGGAGGCGGGTACGCCGAGAAGGTCGCCGTACCGGCCGGGCAGCTGATGCCCGTCCCCAAGGGCGTCGACCTGGTGACCGCCGGCGCGCTGCCCGAGGTGGCCTGCACCGTGTGGTCCAACGTGTTCATGGTGGCCGGGCTCCAGCCCGGCGAGACCCTGCTCGTGCACGGCGGCGCCGGCGGCATCGGCAGCGTCGCGATCCAGCTCGCCAAGGCGCTCGGCTCGACGGTGGTCACCACCGCGGGGTCGGATGAGAAGCTGGAGCTGTGCCGCTCGCTCGGCGCCGACGTGGCCGTGAGCTACCGCGACCAGGACTTCGTCGAGGAGGTCCGGGCCGCCACCGACGGCCGCGGCGCCGACGTCATCCTCGACAACATGGGGGCGAAGTACCTCGACCGCAACGTCTCGGCGCTGGCCACCCAGGGCCGCCTGGTGATCATCGGCATGCAGGGCGGGTCCAAGGCGGAGCTGAACATCGGCAAGCTGCTCGTCAAGCGCGGCGCGGTGATCGCCACGTCGCTGCGCTCGCGGCCGGTCGAGGAGAAGGCCGCGATCTGCGCGTCGGTGGTCGAGCACGTGTGGCCGCTGGTCTCGGACGGCAGCGTGCGGACGCTGGTGCACACCTCCTTCCCGCTCGAGCAGGCGGCCGAGGCGCACCGCCTGATGGAGAGCGGACAGCACACCGGCAAGATCGTTCTCACTACGTAAGGTGAAGGCATGACTGACCAGAGCCCCGAGACCAACGGGAACGACGACGACCCGAAGGTCGTCATCATCGGCCCCGACGGGATGTCCGTGACCGGCCAGCCCGGCTCGGAGGGCGAGGACGGCGAGCGCCACATCACCGACCTGGTGGAGCAGCCGGCCAAGGTGATGCGGATCGGCAGCATGATCCGCCAGCTCCTCGAGGAGGTGAAGGCGGCGCCGCTCGACGAGGCCAGCCGCCAGCGGCTCAAGGAGATCCACGAGTCCTCGATCAAGGAGCTCGAGCAGGGGCTCGCGCCCGAGCTGGTCGAGGAGCTGGAGCGGCTCGCGCTCCCCTTCACGAACGAGACGCCGTCCGAGGCGGAGCTGCGGATCGCGCAGGCCCAGCTCGTGGGGTGGCTCGAGGGGCTCTTCCACGGCATCCAGACCGCGATCTACGCCCAGCAGGTGGCGGCCCGGGCCCAGCTCGAGCAGATGCGCCGGGCGCTGCCGCCGGGGATGATCCCCGAGGAGGCGGTCCAGGCCGCGCAGCAGGCCGCCGAGCGCGCGGCCGAGACGCAGGCCGGCCGGCCCGACGAGCACCAGGGCCGCGGCGGGGGCATGTACCTCTGACGGGGACGCGGTGGGGCTAGTCGACCAGGCGGTCGATGTCCCCCGCGAGCCGGAGGTCCCGCGCGGTCAGCCCGTGCGCGGCGTGCGTCGTGAGGGTGAAGGTGACCGTCCGCCACCGGATGTCGATGTCGGGGTGGTGGTCGAGGTCCTCGGCGACCTCCGCCACCCGCTGCACGAAGTGGATCCCGTCCATGAACGTGGGCGCCTTCACCGAGCGGGTGATCGTGTCGCCCTGCTGGGTCCAGTGCGTCAGCTCCCCCGCGAGCGCGCGGTCGATCTCCTCCTGCGTGAGCAGCTCTGCCATGGCGCCGTACCCCCTAGCCCCGCTCGACCTCGTCGCGCCGGTCGCGGCGGAAGATCTTCGACCCCAACCACACCACCGGGTCGTACTTGCGGTCCACCACGCGCTCCTTCATCGGGATGATCGCGTTGTCGGTGATCTTGATGCCCTCGGGGCACACCTCGGTGCAGCACTTGGTGATGTTGCACATCCCGAGCCCGGCGGCGTCCTGGGCGAGCTGCCGGCGGTCGTGGGTGTCCAGCGGGTGCATGTCGAGCTCGGCGTACCTGAGGAAGAACCGGGGACCGGCGAAGGCCTCCTTGTTCTCCTCGTGGTCGCGGACCACGTGGCAGGTGTCCTGGCACAGGAAGCACTCGATGCACTTGCGGAACTCCTGGCCGCGCTCGACGTCCTCCTGCATCATCCGGCGCTTGCCGTCGGCGTCCCGCGGGGTCGGCGCGAACGCCGGCACCTCCTGCGCCTTCGCGTAGTTGAACGACACGTCGGTCACCAGGTCGCGGATCACCGGGAAGCCGCGCATCGGGGTGACCGTGACCGTCTCGGCGGGGTCGAAGTCCGCGAGCCGCGTCATGCACATCAGCCGCGGCCGGCCGTTGACCTCCGCGCTGCACGAGCCGCACTTGCCGGCCTTGCAGTTCCACCGGACGGCGAGGTCGCCGGTCTGGGTCGCCTGGAGCCGGTGGATCGCGTCGAGCACCACCTCGCCCTCCTCGACCTGGACCGTGTAGTCGCCGAGGTCCCCTCCGGCCGCGTCACCGCGCCAGACCCGCAGGTGAAGGTCGTACCCCATCACGCATCCCCGTCCCGCCGGCCGCCCGGCTCCGTCACGCTCACGCGTCCTCGAACAGCGTCTTGAGCTGGTCGGGCATCACCGGCAGCGGCTGCTGCTCCAGGCGTACGGCGTCGCCCTCGAGCGTCAGCACCAGGTTCCGGGCGCCCCACTCCGGGTCGGGACCCGGGAAGTCGTCGCGCGTGTGGCCTCCCCGGGACTCCTCGCGCGCGAGCGCCGCGGTCGCCACGCACTCGGACACCAGCAGCATGTTGGCGAGGTCGAGCGCGAGGTGCCAGCCGGGGTTGTACTGCCGGTGGCCCTCGACGAGCAGGTGCCGGGCGCGTTCCTTGAGCCGGCCGATCTCCGCGAGCGACTCGGTCAGCTCGTCGGCCTTGCGGATGATCCCGACGAGCCGCTGCATCACGTCCTGAAGGTCCTTCTGCACGGTGTACGGGTTCTCCGCGCCACCGTCCTCCTCGAGCCGGAACGGCGCCAGGGCGGCGTCGGCCGCGGCGCGGACCTCCTCGTCGCGTATCCGTGGACGGTCCTGCGCGGCGCCGTACGCGTGGTAGGCGGCGTTGTGGCCGGCGCGGCGGCCGAACACCAGCAGGTCCGACAGCGAGTTGCCACCGAGCCGGTTGGAGCCGTGCATGCCGCCGGCCACCTCGCCCGCGGCGTACAGCCCGACCACCTTGCTGCGCTCGGTGTCCGCGTCGACCTCGACCCCGCCCATCACGTAGTGGCAGGTCGGGCCGACCTCCATCGGCTCGGCGGTGATGTCGACGTCGGCGAGCTCCTTGAACTGGTGGTACATCGACGGCAGCCGGCGCCGGATGAAGTCGGCGTCGCGGCGGGAGGCGATGTCGAGGAAGACCCCGCCGTGCGGTGACCCGCGGCCGGCCTTGATCTCGGAGTTGATGGCGCGCGCCACCTCGTCGCGCGGCAGCAGCTCGGGCGGGCGCCGGTTGTTCTTCTTGTCGGCGTACCAGCCCTCGGCTTCCTCGACCGTGTCGGCGGTCTCGGCCTTGAAGTACTCCGGGATGTAGTCGAACATGAACCGCTCGCCCTCGGAGTTGCGCAGCACGCCGCCGTCGCCGCGCACCGACTCGGTGACGAGGATCCCGCGCACCGACGGCGGCCAGACCATCCCGGTCGGGTGGAACTGCACGAACTCCATGTTGATCAGGCTGGCCCCGGCCCGCAGCGCGAGCGCGTGCCCGTCGCCGGTGTACTCCCAGGAGTTCGAGGTCACCTGGTAGGACTTCCCGATCCCGCCGGTGGCGAGCACCACCGAGGGCGCCTCGAACACCACGAACCGGCCCGTCTCGCGCCAGTAGCCGAAGGCGCCGGTCACCGTCGGGGCCGGCCCGGAGCGGTCGGTGAAGATCTCGGTGACCGTGCACTCCATGAACACGTCGATCCCGAGCGCGACGGTCCGCTGCTGCAGGGTGCGGATCATCTCCAGGCCGGTGCGGTCGCCGACGTGGGCGAGCCGGGCGAAGCGGTGGCCGCCGAAGTCGCGTTGGGAGATCAGCCCGTCGGGGGTCCGGTCGAACAGCGCCCCCCACTCCTCGAGCTCCATCACCCGCTCGGGCGCCTCCTGCGCGTGCAGCTGGGCCATCCGCCAGTTGTTGAGCATCTTGCCGCCGCGCATGGTGTCGCGGAAGTGCACCTGCCAGCCGTCCTCGGCGTAGACGTTGCCCATCGCGGCGGCGATCCCGCCCTCGGCCATCACGGTGTGCGCCTTGCCCAGCAGGGACTTGCACACCACCGCGACCCGGGCCCCTGCGTCGTGGGCGGCGATCGCCGCCCGGAGCCCGGCCCCGCCCGCGCCGATCACCACGACGTCGTACGCGTGGGTCTCGAAGCCGGTGCCGTACGAGGGCTCGGTCTCGTCACCGGGGTCCATCCGGTTGCCGGTCATGGGGTGCCGGCTGCTCGGTCCTGTGTCGGGGCCGGTCATCTCAGAAGAACCTCGGGTCGGTGATCGCGCCGGTGGCGAGCAGGTAGACGTACAGGTCGGCGAGCGCGACCGAGAACAGCGACAGCCAGGCGAACTTCGCGTGGTGGCCGTTGAGCCGCGAGACCAGGGTCCACGCCCGGTAGCGGACGGGATGCTTGGAGAAGTGCCGCAGCCGGCCGCCGATCAGGTGGCGGCAGGAGTGGCAGGACAGGGTGTAGCCCCAGATCAGCAGCACGTTGACCAGCAGCACCAGCGTGCCGAGGCCCATGTGCCCCCACTCGTGGTCGGCGTCGCGGAAGGCGAGCACCACGTCGTAGCTGAGCACGAGGGCGACCAGCGCGGAGACGATCAGGAACCACCGGTGCAGGTTCTGCAGGATGAGCGGGAACCGCCGCTCGCCGGTGTAGCGGCCGTGCGGCTCGGCGACCGCGCAGGCCGGCGGGGAGAGCCAGAACGCCCGGTAGTAGGCCTTGCGGTAGTAGTAGCAGGTCATCCGGAACCCGAGCGGGATGACCAGGATGATCAGCGCCGGCGACCACGGGAACCAGTCGAAGGGCCGGCCGAAGTCCGCGGACCCCTCGACGCACTGGGCGCCCATGCACGGCGAGTAGAACGGCGAGAGGTACGGCGACGCGTAGTAGTGCTCGCCGGCGAAGGCGCGCCACGTCGCGTAGACGACGAAGGCGAGCAGCACCACGAAGGTGACCAGGGGCTGGAGCCACCACGTGTCCTGGCGCAGGGTCCGACCCTGGATCTCGGCCCGTCCCGGGCTGCGCACTCCTGAGCTCATCGGCGGTGCGCCCCTCACGGGGCGTGCTGAGCCTCGGACTGGGCGTCCTGCCACATGCTCTCGTCGTAGGGGGCGTCGGGGATCTCGAGCAGCTCGCGCGGGGCGACGTCGGGCCGGTGGCCCGGCGCGGGGGTCCCGAGCTCGTCGAGGTCGGCCTGGAGCCGGTCGACGTCCGACGTGAGCCGCCGTACGCCGAGGGTGTCGCCGTACTCGTTGCGGACCCGGAGCACCGCCGCGGCGAGCGTCGTCAGCGCCTCCCGAGTCGTGCCTACTGCGTCCTGCGAAGACATATGACCTCCGTGACGTGGATCACATACCGATGGTCGAGTCTGGCGCGGATCGGCCGATTGTGGAAGGGGAACACGCGAACCGGGGCTGTCGGACGCGTGACCGCCGGCGGCCGGTCCTGTCGCCGAGCTCCCGGTGCTCGGACCAACCGGCCGCCGCCGGGGCTTCACGCCCGCCGGGTCGCAGGGCCCGACGCGGGGCCCGACGCGGGGCCCGACGCGGGGTTCCCGCCGGCGGTGGGGGCCGATGCCGAGCTCTCGGTTCCCGGATCGACCCGCCGACCGCCGACGGGCTTCTCACCGGACGGGGCGGGACCGCCGGCGAGCTTCTCGACGCGTGCGACGTCCTGGGGCTCCGCAGGGCCGGACCCGCTGCAGAGCGGGGTGGTGAGCCGGAGCACTGGGACGCTCCGGAGGGTCCGGGACAGGCTCATGAGGTTCCGACGCAGCCGGGGCCGTTCCGGTTCCCGGATCTGCTCGGTTCAGAGGTCGAAGATCTCGGCGAGGACCGCGGCGACGCCGTCCTCCTCGTTCGAGGGCGCGACGTGGTCGGCGAGCTCCTGCACGGTCGGATGGGCGTTGGCCATCGCGTACGACGTGCCGACCCACGCGAGCATCGGCAGGTCGTTGGGCATGTCCCCGAACGCCACCACCTCCGAGGCGTCCACCCCGCGCTCGAGGCAGAGCAGCTCCAGCGTGCTCGCCTTGCTCACGCCGGCGGCGCTGATCTCGACCAGCGCCCCGGTCGAGGACCAGGTGGTGGTGACCAGGTGCCCGACGTGGCTCTCCACCTCGGCCCAGAACTTCTCCGGCTCCAGGTCCTCGTGGCGGGCCAGCAACTTCACCGCCGTGTCGTCGAGGATCTGCTCCAGCGGCCCGATCGCGAGGTCGGCCGGCGGCGGGATCCGCGGCATGAAGTCCGGCTCCTTGGCGAACCCGTGGGTGCGCTCGAGCGCGAACGTGGTCCCGGGGACGGCGTCGCGCAGAATCGCCGCGGTCTGCAGGCCGACCTCGACGGGGATCGGCCGGGCGGTGCGCACGGCGCGGGCGTGGACGTCGTACACGATCCCGCCGTTGGAGCAGATCGCCAGGCCGTGCCCGCCGACGTGCTCCCAGAGGTCCTCCATCCAGCGGATCGGCCGACCCGTCACGAAGACGACCGTGACCCCGAGCGCCTCGACCGCGGTGAGCACCTCACGGGTGCGCGCGGTGACCGTGCCGTCGGTGTGCAGCAGCGTCCCGTCGAGGTCGGTGGCGACGAGCCTGACCATCAGAACCAGCGGCTGATCTCGAGCGCGGCCCCGTCGTCCCAGACGGTCGCGGTGACCCCGTCGGCGATCGCCTTGACCTCCTCGGGCGCCTGGCCCATCGCCACGCCGCGGCCGGCCCACCGCAGCATCTCGATGTCGTTGCGGCCGTCGCCGATCGCGAGCACGTCCTTCGGTTCCACGCCGAGCCGCTCCGCGACCTCCGCGAGGCCGCTGGCCTTGTCGACGCCCTCCGGCGCGAGGTCGAGCCAGGCGGTCCAGCCGATGAAGTAGTTGGTGCCCTGGAGCCCGAGCTTGTGCGCGAGGGTCACGAAGTCCTCCGACGTCGAGTCGGGGTCGCGGATGATCACACGGCTGACCTCGCTGGCGATCATCTCCTCGATCGGGGTCAGGATCATCTCCCCGTCGAGCTCGCCCTCGGGGAAGTGCCGGTTCACCCGGTAGCCGACGCCGTGCTCCTCGACCGCGACCGCGGCCTCCGGAACGTGCTCGAGGACGGTGCGCACCGCCTCCCGTGCGTCGAAGGTGACCTCGCTGACCACCTTCAGCGGCGGGAAGGAGAAGGTCACCGCGCCGTTCGACGCGACCGCGAGGACCTTGGTGGCCTTGTCGCGGGGCATGTCGAGGTGGCGCAGCACCACGCTCATGCTCAGCGGCGCGCGGCCGCTGGCCAGCACCACGTGGCAGCCGGCCTCGAGGGCCCGGTCGATCGCGTCCCGGACGGCCGGGGTGGTCTCCTCGACGCTGAACCCGTTCTCCGGCTCGGGGACCAGGATCGTGCCGTCGATGTCGAGCGCCACCAGGCGGGGCGAGAAGGCGGGGTCGTGCCCGTCCGCGGAGAAGTGCACCGGCTCAGCCAACGACCGGCTCCAGGATCTTGCGTCCCTGCAGGTAGGGCTGGAGCGCCGCGGGGACCCGCACCGACCCGTCCGCCTGCTGGTGCGTCTCGAGGATCGCCACGATCGTGCGCGGGATCGCCACGAGCGTGCCGTTGAGCGTGGCCAGCGGCTTCACGCCGTCCTCGAAGCGGCCGCGGATGTCGAGCCGGCGGGCCTGGAAGTCGGTGCAGTTCGAGGTCGAGGTGAGCTCGCGGTAGCGGCCCTGGGTCGGGATCCACGCCTCGCAGTCGAACTTGCGCTGCGCCGACAGGCCTAGGTCACCGGCCGCCGTGTCGATGACGCGGTAGGCCAGCTCGAGCTTCTCGAGCCACTCCTTCTCCCAGCCCAGCAGGCGCTGGTGCTCGGCCTCGGACTCCTCGACGGTCGTGTAGGAGAACATCTCCACCTTGTCGAACCAGTGCACCCGGATGATGCCGCGTGTGTCCTTGCCGTAGGAGCCTGCCTCCTTGCGGAAGCAGGGGCTGAACGCGGCGTAGCGCAGCGGCAACGAGCGGCCGTCGAGGATCTCGTCGGAGTGGTACGCCGCCAGCGGGACCTCCGAGGTGCCCACGAGGTACATCTCGTCGCCCTCGATCCGGTACACGTCGTCCGCGGCCTGGCCGAGGAACCCGGTGCCCTCCATGGCCCGCGGCTTCACCAGCGCGGGCGGGATCATCGTGGTGAACCCCGCGCCCCGCGCCTGGTCCATCGCCATGTTGACCAGCGCGAGCTCCAGGTCCGCGCCGACGCCGGTGAGGTAGTAGAAGCGGGCGCCGGAGACCTTCGCGCCGCGCTCGACGTCGATCGCGCCGAGGATCCGGCCGAGCTCGACGTGGTCCTTTGGCTCGAAGCCCTCCGCGGCGAAGTCGCGCGGGGTGCCGACCTCCTCGAGCACCGCGTAATCGTCCTCGCCGCCGGCGGGCGCCTCGTCGGCGGCCACGTTCGGGATCGCCATCAGCAGCTCGCGGTAGGTCTGCTCGGCCTCGCCCTGCGCCGCCTCGGCCTTCTTCACGTCGGCGGAGAGGGTCTTGGTGCGCTCGAGCAGGGCCTGCTTCTCCTCGCCCTGCGCCTGCGGGATCTGCTTGCCGAGCTGCTTCTGCTCCGCCCGGAGCCGCTCGTACTCCGCGATGGAGGACCGCCGCTGCTCGTCGGCAGCCAGGGCGTGGTCGACCACGTCCGCGGAGAGGCCGCGCTTGGCCTGTCCTGCACGCACACGGTCAGGGTCGTCTCGGAGGAGTCGCGGATCGATCACCCGGCAAGGATATCGGTCTGGTTCACACCCTTTTCCCATGACGAGGAACATGAACGGCTCACGTCCTGGCTGCCGCCCCACGACGGGAGGAGCGGGCGCCGTACGGCGGGCCGACCCGGGACCTGCGCCCCTGCCGCCACGCCGCGCGAGGTGCGAGCCTGCGGGTGAGGGTGGGAGGAGGACCGTCATGGCGCGACGGCCGATCGGGCCGGTGGACACCATCTGGCTGAACATGGACCGGCCCGACAACCTGATGGTCATCGACACGCTGGTGTTCCTCGCCGGGCCGGCGGACTGGGACCGGGTGGTCGCGGTCGTCCGCGAGCGGCTGCTGGACCGGTACCCGGTGTTCACGCAGCGCCCGGTGATGCCGCTCGCCCACGTCGGGACGCCGCACTGGGAGGACGACCCTGACTTCGACCTCGAGCGACACCTGGTCCGGGTGACCCTGGACCGCGGCGACGACGCCGACCTGCAGCGGTACGTCGAGGAGCGGGTGCCCGTCCCGCTGGACCGGGACCACCCGCTCTGGGAGCTGCACCTCGTCGACGGCTACGGCGACGGGTCGGTGCTCTTCTGCCGGCTGCACCACGCCCTCGCCGACGGGGTCGCGCTGACCCGGGTACTGCTCTCGATGACCGACCCCACGCCCGAGGGACCCCGCCACCACGGCGCCCGCCCCGCACCGGGCGCGACTACCCGCGGACCGGGGGACGAGGCGCCGTTCGGGGTGCTCGAGGGGGCGCTGCGGATGGCCGGCGCCGCCGGGAGCGCCGCGGGCGCCGTGACCGGCACGGCCCTGGCCGGCGCGGCCGCCGCCCTGCGGGAGGTCCCCCGGCTGTTCGACCCGCACCTGCTCGGCGACGCGTTCACCCGGGCCAGGCTCACCGGTGCGGTCGCAGACAAGCTGCTGCTCGGGCCGCGGCCGCACACCCCGTTCAGCGGCGCGCCCTCCCCGGAGAAGCGGGTGGTCTGGTCCGCGCCGTTCCCGCTCGACGACGTGATGGAGGTCGGGCGGGCGTGCGGCGCGACCGTGAACGACGTCCTGGTCGCGGCGGTGGCGGGGGCGCTGTCGACGTACATGGCCGAGCACGGCGGCGAGCGGGTGGACGTCTCCACGATGGTCCCGGTCAACGTGCGCCCGCTGGACCGGCCCCTGCCGGCCGAGCTGGGCAACCAGTTCGCGCTCGTGCTGTTCCGGCTGCCGACCGGGACCCGTGAGCCGCTGGCCCGCATCGCCGAGACCAAACGCCGGATGGACGTGATCAAGGACTCCCCCGAGGTGGTGCTCACCTTCGGGCTGATCAAGGCGATCGGCCGGACCGGCCCGGAGCTCGAGCGCTTCCTGGTCGACTTCTTCGCCGACAAGGCGATCGGCGTGACCACCAACGTGCCGGGCCCGACCATGCCGCGGTACCTCGCCGGTACCCCGATCAGCGGCCTGCTCGGCTGGGTTCCCGGGTCGGGGCGGCAGACGGTGGGCGTCTCGATCTTCACCTACGCCGGCACCGTGCGGGTCGGGTTCAAGGTCGACGCCGGGCTTCTGCCCGACCCGGAACGCCTCGTGGAGGCCTTCCACGACGAGATCGAGGACGTGCGACGAATGGCACACGCCGTGTCCGGGCACAACGGGGCAAGCCGTCATACTTGACGACGCCCCCGCACCCCCTGAACGACGTGGAGAACCGTGCTCGACCGTACCCGCACCCGCCTGCTCGGCTGGGCGCTCCTGTGCCTGGCCGTCCTCTCCACGCTGGCGGTGATGGTCAAGCTGAAGTACCGGCCGCTCTTCGCGCTCGACCGCGACTTCGGGCGCACCCCTCATGCCTGGACCTCGGAGAACCCCCTCGCGTACGACGTCCTCCACGCCGTCGAGGTCGCCTTCGGCACCGTCCCGATGACGATCGTCAGCGTCGCCGTGGTGGTGCTGCTGCTGGTCCGCCGCCACCTCCGGGCGGGCGTCTGGGTGGCCGTGGTGATGCTCGGGGCGTCGCTGACGATCTACTTCCTCAAGCCCTGGTTCCAGCGGAACCGGCCGGTGTGGAACGACCCGGTACACACGCTCGACAGCTTCTCCTTCCCGTCCGGCCACGCCTCGGGGATCGCGTCGGCGATGGGCGTCGCGGTCGTGCTCACGCTGATCTTCGTGCGCCGCCGCTCGCTGCGCCGCGGGCTGACCGGCCTGTGGACGCTGCTGTTCATCATCGTCGGCCTGGACCGGATCTTCCTCGGGGTGCACAACTTCTCCGACGTCGTCGCCGGGTACGCCGTCGGGTTCCTGTGGCTGTTCGGCGCCATGGTCTTCTACGACCCGGCTCCCCGCTCCCGCGTGGTCGAGGAGTTCAGCAGCCCGGTCCCCACGTCGAAGCGGCTGGCCGTCGTGCTCAACCCGATCAAGGTCGACAACGTCGAGGCGTTCAAGACCCTCGTGAACCAGGTCGCCACCGACGCCGGCTGGACCGACATCACCTGGCGCGAGACCACCGTCGAGGACCCGGGCCGCTCGATGGCCGAGCAGGCCGCGATCGGCGGCGCGGACCTGGTGCTGGTCTGCGGCGGCGACGGGACCGTGCGCACGGTCTGCGCGGAGCTGGCCGGCACCGGCGTCCCGGTCGGGGTCGTCCCGGCCGGCACCGGCAACCTGCTGGCCCGCAACCTCGGCATCCCGCTCTACCTCCAGGCCGCGATCGACGTCGCGCTCAACGGCCAGGACCGGGCGATCGACCTGGTCGCAGTGGAGGGCGACGGCCTCGGCCCCGACGAGCACTTCATGGTGATGGCCGGCATGGGCTTCGACGCCGCGATCATGGAGGGCGCCAACGACGAGATCAAGGCGCGGATCGGCTGGCTGGCCTACTTCGTGGCCGGCTTCAAGCATCTGCGCTACCCCGCGATGCGCGTGGAGATCTCCATGGACGACGGACCGTTCACGCGGCACCGGGCGCGCACGGTCGTGATCGGCAACGTCGGCTACCTGACCGCGGGCATCCCGCTGCTCCCCGACGCCGCGATCGACGACGGCGTGCTCGATGTGGTGCTGGTCTCCCCCCGCCGGTTCCTGAGCTGGCTGCCGCTGGTGTGGCGGGTGATGAGCAAGGGCAAGCGCACCGACGACGCGCTGAACCGGATGACCGGCAAGAAGGTCGTCCTGCGCACCGCGCACGAGATCCCGCGCCAGCTCGACGGCGACCCGATCGGCCCCGGCAAGGAGATGCGCGCCGAGTGCGTGCACGGCCGGCTGCTGGTGCGCGTCCCTCGCTGACCCGGCCCGCGCGGGCTACCGTGGCCCGATGACGCGCGTGCCCGCCTTCACCTCGTCCGTGCTCGGGCCCCACGACCGGGGCGTGGAGTTCGGCGAGCACCATGCCGCCGAGGTCGCCCGCACCGTGGCGTCGTACCGCCGGCTCTTCGTCACCCGTGCCCTGGGCCCCTTCGACGTCGACCACTGGGCCGACCACGCCTGGCAGCGGATCCGGGAGCTCGCGCCCGCGGCGGCCGAGGAGATCGACGGCATCGCGGCCGGCGCGGGCGTGCGCGTGCGCGACATCGCCGCGCTGAACGCCCGGACCGAGCTGCTCGCGGTGGCCAACCCGACCGGCGTCGACGAGTGCTCGACGGTGGTCGCGCTGCCGGCGGGCCGGGCGCCGGTGGCCGTGCAGACCTGGGACTGGTACGACGCGATGCGCCACGGCTGGCTGCGCTGGACCATCCCGCACCCCGGCGGCCGGGTGGTCGAGACCGTCACGGAGTACGGCCTGCTCGGCAAGATCGGCGTGAGCTCGGAGGGGGTCGGCGTGCTGTTCAACATGCTCCATCACGCCTCCGACGCGGGCGCCGCGGACGACGGGATCGGCTTCCCGGTGCACCTGCTCAGCCGGCAGCTGCTCGACACCGCCGAGGACCTCGACGACGCGGTGGCGCAGGCCCGCGCGGTACGGACCTCCGCCTCCTCCTCGCTGACCGTGGTGCAGGGCGGCCCCGACGGCGGGCGTACGGCGTCCGTGGAGCTGTTCCCCGGCGGGGCGGGGGTGCTCGAGCCGGAGGGGGGCCTGCTCGTGCGGACCAACCACTTCGTGTCCGAGGAGGGCCGGGACGGCTGCCTCTCCACCTCGATCGGGCCCGGCAGCGGGATCCGGCGCGACACGCTGCTCGGTGCGTTCGAGGAGCGGCTGCCCAGGACGGCGGAGCAGGTCGTCGCGGCGATGGACGACCACGCCGAGGTGGGCGGGGTGTGCGCGCACCCGGACCGGAGCACGGACCCGGCGCTGTGGCACGCCACGCTGGCCACGGTCGCGCTCGACACCGCCGCACCGACCGGGCAGCGGCTCGCGGTCACGCCGGGCGGGCCCTGCGCGCGCCCGGGGCGTTCGGACGGGCCGGCGGATCCGGGTCGTCCGCAGGAGCGGGGCCGATAGCGCCCGCTGGTACGGACGACCGGGGTCGCTGAGGGTCTCCGGGTCAGGAGGCCTTGGCGAACTTGATCGCCTCTTCCTCCTCCGGGGAGAGGGCCTGGTCACAGCTCCACGCGGCGACGTTCTTCGCGTACGTGCGTGCCTCGCTGCGCCCGTGGATGGAGGTGAGCACGACTCCGTTGCCGCCGTCGTCGAGGAGCGCCATCGACCAGGACAGGTGGCCGCCCATGTCACCGAAGGCGTCGTAGCGGACCACCGCGAGGTGCCGCAGCGCCTCGGCGACCTCGACCCGGAGCGCCTGGACCTCGGCGCGCAGGCCGTCCACGTCGGTGGGCAGGCTCGCGGCGCCCTTCATCGCCGACGCACGCCGGGCGTGACCGGGCTGGGACCGCTTGAGCGCGACCACGGCGAGCGCGATCGCGACGACGGAGGTCACCAGCAGGAGCAGCACCAGCACCGTGAGCAGCACAGAGATGTTCATCGGGGCCGAGCGTAACGGGAGGGGTCAGTCTCCGGCGCGAAGGCGCGCGAGCCACGCCGCCGCGTCGTTGAACTCCACGTCCGACGTCCCGGGGCGGACCGTGGGGGCGACCCCGTCGTGCCGCTCGTAGGAGCCGAGGAAGCGTACGTCGGCGCAGACCCGGCGCAGGCCCATCAGCGCCTCGCCGACCCGGGCGTCGTCGACGTGCCCCTCGCAGTCGATGGAGAAGCAGTAGTTGCCGAGCGCGGCGCCGGTGGGGCGGGACTCGATCCGGGTCATGTTCACCCCGCGCATGGTGAGCTGCTCGAGGATCTCCAGCAGCGCGCCGGGGTGGTCGTCGCGCATGAACGCGACCAGCGAGGTCTTGTCGCGTCCGCTCCGCGGGGCGGGCAGGCCCGGCCGCGAGACGAGCACGAACCGCGTCACGGCGTCGGGGTTGTCGCCGATCCCGGCCGCGAGCACGGCCAGCCGGTAGTGCTCCGCGGCCAACGGCGCGGCGATCGCGGCGTCCCAGGTCGACTCCGGGTCGGCGACGGCGGCGGCCGCGGCGGCGGTCGAGGGCGCGTGCACCACCTCGGTGTACGGCAGGTTCAGCGCGACCCAGCGCCGGGTCTGCGCGGCGGCGTGCGGGTGGGTCGCCACGACCTTGACGTCCTCGGGGCGGACGCCGGGGCGGGCCAGCAGGGAGAAGGCGATCGGGACCGTCATCTCCCGGGTGATCATCAGCGGCTCGCCGGTGGCCAGCTCGTCGAGGGTGACCGGCACCGACCCCTCGACGGAGTTCTCGATCGGCACCACGGCGCCGTCGGCCTCGCCGGAGCGGACCGCGTCGAGCGCGAGCGTGACCGTGGCGCACGGCACCAGCTCGGCGCGCGCGGCGGCGGGCAGCGAGCGCAGCGCCTGCTCGGTGAACGTCCCCTCGGGGCCGAGGTAGGCGTAGCGGGCGGGCGGGACACCCGGCGGCGGGGGCGGCGGTGGCGGCACCCGCCCAGACTAGGGGAGATAGATTCGCCCGCATGAACCACCAGCCCGTCTCCGACCTCGGGTACGCCCTGCTCGACACCGACCGGGCCGCAAGGACCGGCGACCCCGAGGTGGTCTACGGCGCCGGCAAGTCACCGGCGCAGGTCGTCGAGATCCTCCGCACCCTGCACGCCGCGCACCCCGAACGCGCGGTGCTCGCCACCCGGCTCACCACCGAGGCGGTCGAGGCCGTGACCACGGAGCTGCCCGACGCGGAGGTCGACGACGTGGCCCGCGCGGTCACGCTCGGCCCGCTGCCGTCGGCGCAGGGCACGGTCACCATCGTCTCGGCCGGCACCTCCGACGCACCCGTCGCCGCCGAGGCCGCCCTCACCGCCCGGGTGTACGGCGCCGGCGTGCGCCTGGTCAACGACGTCGGCGTGGCCGGCCTGCACCGGGTCCTGGCCCGGCGCGAGGAGCTCGCCAGCGCGAACTGCCTCATCGTCGTCGCCGGCATGGAGGGTGCGCTGCCCAGCGTGGTCGGCGGGCTGACCGGCGTCCCGCTCGTCGCGGTCCCCACCAGCGTCGGCTACGGCGCCTCGTTCGGCGGGGTGGCCGCCCTCCTCGGCATGCTCAACTCCTGCGCGCCGGGGGTCACGGTCGTCAACATCGACAACGGCTTCGGCGCCGGCGTCTTCGCCGCCCGGGTCGCGAGGGCGGCCCGGTGACCGCACGCGCGGTCGGCTGGGTCGACGCCTCCTCCGGCGCCAGCGGGGACATGCTCCTCGGCGCGCTCGTCGGCGCGGGCGTCCCGGTCGACGTGCTCGAGGACGCGGTCCGCGCGGTGGCGCCCGAGCACGTCGCCCTGCGCCCCGAGACCGTGACCCGCAACGGGTTCGCCGCCACCCGCTGCCACGTGGAGGTCGCGGACAGCGTCACCCACCGGACCTGGCACGACGTGGCCGCGCTGCTCGACGCCGCGCCGCTCACCGAGGGGGTCCGCCGCCGGGCCCGCGCGACCTTCGAGCGGCTCGCGGTCGCGGAGGCGGCGGTGCACGGCACCACCCCCGACGAGGTGCACTTCCACGAGGTCGGGGCGCTCGACGCGATCGCCGACGTGGTCGGGGTGGCCGCCGGGCTCGAGCACCTGCGCCTCGACACCCTCGTGGTCTCCCCCGTCGCGGTCGGCTCCGGGACGGTCCGCGGCGCGCACGGCTCGATGCCGGTGCCGCCTCCGGCCGTCGCGCAGCTGCTCCGGGGCACCCCGTCGTACGCCGGTCCCCCGACCGCGCCCGCGATGGAGCTGTGCACGCCGACCGGCGCCGCGCTGCTCACCGCCAACGCCACCGGCTTCGGGCCGCAGCCGGCGATGGTCGTCGCCGAGGTCGGCGTGGGCGCCGGCGGCCGGGACCCCGAGGGGCACGCGAACGTGCTGCGGCTCCTGGTCGGGCACGCGGTGTCCCCCACGGGCGACGCGGCGCCGCACGGCACGAACAGCCCGCTGCTCGTCGAGACCAACGTCGACGACCTCGACCCGCGGCTGTGGCCGAACGTGATCGCGTCGCTGCTCGCCGCCGGCGCCTCCGACGCGTGGCTGACCCCGATCCTGATGAAGAAGGGCCGCCCCGCGCACACCCTGCACGTGCTGGTCGCCGGGGACCGGGCAGAGGCGGTGCGCACCGAGATCTTCCGGCAGACCTCCACGATCGGCGTCCGGGAGATCCCGATCGGCAAGCACGCGCTCGACCGGGACATGCGGACCGTGGCGGTGGACGGCTTCACCGTGCATGTGAAACTTGCACTGCACAACGGCGTGGTCGTCAACGCTCAGCCGGAGTACGAGGACCTCGCCGCCGTCGCCGCGGCCACCGGGCGTCCGGTCAAGGACGTCCTCGCCGAAGCCGTCGCCGCCGCACGCCCGCTCCTGGACCGCTGACCCGGAAAGCCCCGCATGGACCTCGCCGTCGTCGCCCTGACCTTCGCCGCCATCTTCGTGGTGGAGCTGCCGGACAAGACCTTCATCGCCGCGCTGGTGCTCTCCACCCGCTACCGGCCGTTGCTGGTCTGGCTCGGGGTCGGGCTCGCGTTCTTCCTCCAGGTGCTGATCGCGGTCACCGCCGGACAGCTCGCCACCCTGCTGCCGGAGACCCTGGTCAAGGGAGTCGCCGTGGCGATCTTCCTGGCCGGTGCGTTCCTGCTGTTCAAGTCCGCTCCCGGCGCCGACGCCGAGGAGCAGGAGGCCGAGGACGAGTACGCCGCGAAGGCCACCGAGGAGCGCACCGGCCTCAAGGCCGTCGTCGCGTCGTTCCTGGTGCTGTTCGCCGCCGAGTGGGGCGACCTCTCGCAGCTGCTCACGATCAGCCTGGTCGCGAAGTACGGCGAGCCGCTGAGCGTCTTCGCCGGCGCCTGGGGCGCGCTCCTCGCCGTGTCCGGGCTCGCGGTGCTCTCGGGCCGGGTGCTGCTGCGCTACATGCGGCTGTCGCTGCTGCACTACATCGGCGCCGCGGTCTGCGTCGTCCTCGCCGGGATCACCCTGTACGAGCTCGTGGGCTGATCCGACAGATACTCTGTCGGCCATGACGAAGCATGGCGTGAACAGCGAGGTCGGACGGCTCGGCACGGTGATGCTGCACCGGCCCGGCCCGGAGCTCAAGCGGCTCACCCCGCGCAACAACGACAAGCTGCTGTTCGACGGCATCCCGTGGGTCAGCCGCGCCCAGGACGAGCACGACGCGTTCGCGCAGGCGCTGCGCGACCGGGGCGTCGAGGTGCTCTACCTGACCGAGCTGCTCACCGAGACGCTGCAGAGCGAGCAGGCGCGCGAGCTGGCGATCGCCGGCGCCATGTCGAGCCTGCACCTCGGCGACACGCTGCGCGACTACCTGACCGTCGCGCTGCACGACCAGAGCCCCGAGGAGCTGGCCGCGTTCCTGACCGCGGGGGTCCGCAACGACGAGGTCCGCGGCGGGTTCGGCCTGGTCACGAGCCTGCTCACCCACGACGACTTCCTCATCGACCCGCTCCCGAACCTGCTGTTCACCCGCGACTCGAGCGTGTGGATCCAGGACCGGGTGGCAGTCACCTCGCTGACCATGCCGGCGCGGGCGCGCGAGACCCAGCTGACCGAGCTGATCTACACCCAGCACCCAAGGTTCGCGGGCACGCCGACGATCCACGGCTGGCAGCACGAGAACGTCGAGGGCGGCGACGTACTGCTGCTCGCCCCCGGCGTCATCGCGGTCGGCGTCGGCGAGCGCACCACCCCCGCCGGCGCGGAGCGGCTGGCCCGGCAGGTCTTCGCCGCGGACCTCGCGCACACCGTGCTCGCGGTGCCGATCGCGCAGGAGCGCGCCACGATGCACCTCGACACCGTCTGCACCATGGTCGACGTCGACAAGATCGTGATGTACCCCAACGTCGCCGACAAGCTGCAGGCGTACGCCGTCACGGTCACCGAACGCAACGGCGACTCCGACCGCGACCTCGTGCTCCAGGTCGCGGAGGCGGAGCCGTTCCTGGTGGCCGCGGCGAAGGCGATGAGCATCGACACCCTGCACCAGATCGACACCGGCCTGGACCCGGTCACCGCCGAGCGCGAGCAGTGGGACGACGGCAACAACACCCTGGCCCTCGCGCCGCGGGTGGCCGTGGCCTACGAGCGGAACGTGGAGACCAACGCGCGCCTCGAGGAGGCCGGCATCGAGGTCGTCGCGATCAGCGGCTCCGAGCTCGGGTCGGGCCGCGGCGGGCCGCGCTGCATGTCCTGCCCGGTCTCGCGCGAGCTGCTCTGACCGGGATGGCGGTTCAGGTGGTCCGGTCGGACCCGTCCGCCCGGTCGAGGCCGAGCAGGCGCCGTACCGGTGCCAGGCCCTCGACCCGGAGCTCGTGCTCGTGCCGGACCAGCGCGGGCTCGGTCAGCCGCAGCTTGCGGTTGAGCGCCATCTCCCCGGGCCGACGCCGCTCCCGGAAGTCCCCGTTGGGCAGGTAGCCGACCTTGCGGCTGACCGCCAGGGACGCCGGGTTGTCGAGGAACGCGGCCGAGGTGATCTCCTCCGCGTCGAGGTGGTCGAAGAGGAAGGCGCACAGCGTCTGCCGCATCAGCGTCCCCGTCCCCCGTCCCTGGTGCCGCTGCCCGAGCCAGGACCCGGTCTCCCCGGTGTGCGTGACGAGGTAGCCGTCGGTGCCGAACCCCTGCACACCCACGAGCTCGCCGTCACGCCGGACCGCGAAGTCGACGGTCCAGCGGTCGGGCGTGATCCCGGCGCGGGTGCGCCAGTAGTAGGCCGCCATGTCGCGCGGCAGCTCGTCGCGCGGCGCGCTCGTCCACGGGTAGCTGAACGGCATCCGGTCGGCGGGGTGGATCCCCTCCACCGCGAGCGCGACCAGGCCGGGGATGTCGGCGTCGGCGACGGGGCGAAGCTGCAGCGGCCCGGCGGTGATCCGGAGCCCGAACAGCGGCCAGATGTCCTCGAGGGTCCTCACCGGAGGCACCCTAGACCGGCCGGCACCCCGGCGTACGACGTTCCCGCGGTGGTTGCCCGGCCGGCCCGTCATCTGGGTAAAACGGTCTCGTTCCGGACAACACCGGCGTACCGTCGACAGCGGGGAGAGTCACCGCACCACCGGCGCGAGGGCTCGAGATCGTCGAGGGGTTCTAGGGGTTTGTCATGTCGTTCGTCCTACTTCTGTGTGTCCTGATGTCGGCGCTGGGGACCGCCTGGCTGACGCATCGTCACCGCGCGGCCGTCGCGTGGGACCGCGAGCTCGACGTCGCGTTCTCGGTCGGCAGCCGGCGCGAGCTGCCGCTGCACCGGGTCCTCTGAGGTCGGGCTTCGCCTCCTGGGCCGGCCCTGCCCGGCGGGACGCGGTTGCTACGGTCGAGGCATGACCGAGTCAGCCGATGAAGCCCGGATCGAACGCCGCGCGGAGGACCTGCTCCCGGAGGAGGCCGCGGCCGGCAGCGAGGCTCCCGAGGAGCAGGCGCGGGTGATCCTGGAGGACTCCGACGAGCGCACCGAGCACCCGGAGGAGACCCGCCACGAGTCCACCCAGACGCCCGACTAGCCGCCGACCACCCGGACGTGCACTCGGCGCCGTCACCGCGGGTCGCCGCGGCGGGGATCCGCCCCGCGCGACCGCCACTGCACGTGGTGGCTGTCCGCTTTGGGTCGGGGCATGAAAAAACCCGGCCGTTGCTGACGGGGGATACAACAACGACCGGGCATTGGTAAATGTACGGGTCCGGGACGCGCTCGTTCAACTGGATCCGGCGAATATGAGGCACGTCACCGCCAATTGGACCCCATCGGTCTAGTCAGGTCACCGAATCGTGAGCTGTCGGTTCGCCAGCCCGGAGCGGGCCGCCCGCTCCTCCGCGGTCAGCGGCGACCCGTCTGCGAGGGCGGCGTCGAGGTCCTTCGCGAACTGGGCGGCGGGCTTCTCGAGCACGTCCGCGCCGGTCCCGACGGGCAGGTCCCACACCGGGACGAGCAGGCCGTGCGCACGGAACATCCCGACCAGGCGCGAGCCCTCGGCCACGACGTCCTTGCCGGCCACGTGCAGCCGGGCGAGCGCGGAGAGCAGCTGCTCCTCGTCGTACGGCATCACCCACCGCAGGTGCTCCTTGGTGCCGACGTCGGTCCAGTACGCCGCCTCGACCGAGGTCAGCCGCACGGTGGGCATCGCCGCGGAGTTCGCGCGCTCCAGCGAGGCGGCCATCGCACCGCTCTCGTCGTCGAGGTCGGAGATCCAGAAGTCGAAGCCGTCGTGCACGGTGACCTCGAGCGGCTTGTCGGCCACGAGGTCCTGCAGGCGCGGGCCCTCGCCGGGCGGGTCGGTGAGCCCGACGACCTCACCGGGTGCGGCCTCCAGAGCGCGCTCGAGCACGGCGGCGAGGTCGCGGCTGGGGTCGCCGAAGCTGTGCTGCACCTGGAGGGCGAGCCACACCGTGCCGTCCTGGCGGACGAGCGCGGGGGCGGCCACCGGCAGCAGCGAGCAGAGCAGCACGTCGCGGTCGGTCTTCACCGAGTCCGCCAGCGGCAGCGGCGCGGTCGCGGCGGGGACGATCTCGCGCAGCGCGATCAGGTCACACTCCCCCGCGAGTCCCTCGAAGGGGCGGCTGACGAAGGTCTGCGGCGCACCGGAGGGGCTGCCGTGGCAGGCCTTGTACCGGCGGCCGGAGCCGCACGGGCAGGGCTGCCGGGGGCCGACCTCACCGGCGGTGGTGGTGGCTTCGGACCTGGTTTTGACTCGCGACCGCTTTCCCATGACGGGAAAGGCTACCCAAGCAGGGCGTCAGCTCATCGCGAGGACGGCGTGCACGGTCGACTGCGACCGGTTCTGCTCGGCCCACCAGGACAGGCAGAGCGACTCGACGATGGCCATGCCACGGCCGGCCAGCGCGGAGGAGGGGGCGTTGAGCTTGCGGGGCCGGGTCGGGCTGCCACCGTCGGTGACGGAGAGCCTGACGCCGCGCCGCTCGTACACCCAGGTGATCAGCAGCGTCCCGTCGGAGAGGGGCTCTGCGTGACGGATGGAGTTGGCCACGAGCTCGGAGATGACGACCCGGCCGTCCTCGACCTGGTCACGGCTCCCGCCGTTCTCGACCATCCACTTCTTGAGCTGCTGCCGGGCGGTGGCCACCGAGGACGCGGCAAAGGGGACGCGCATCGTCACCGGCGCACGCCCTGCTCGCACTGAGCGTGTCACCACGCCTTCACCCCTCTGATAACCATCACCTTCCCGCGACGATGATGCCCAACGCGTCGTGGCATCAAACCCCGCGACGCAGGTGCCCCAGGGCGGCCCCCGGTTTGTCGGTGATCACGGCCTCGACGCCGAGCTCGACGCACAGGTCGAGATCTTCGCTCGTGTTGACCGTCCAGACGTGGATTCGTCGTCCGGCGCGGCGCAGTTTACGCACAAAGCGAGGGTTGTCCCGGATGAGATCGATGTCCGGTCCGGCGATCCACGTGTCCCCCACCAGCTTCCGGGTCACCGGGAAGGTGTACGCCCGGTCCACGAGCAGCACGGTCTCCACCTCGGGGGCGAGCTTCTTGACCCGGTTGAGCGCCATCCACGAGAAGCTCATCACCCGGGCGGGCGAGTCCTTGCCCGTCCACCCGAACGAGTCGAGCAGGTCCACGAGGCGGCGCTCCACGAGGCCGGTGTACCGGGTCGGGTGTTTGGTCTCGATCGCGATGTCCACCGGGCGGTCGTAGTCGGCGACGGCCTGCATCAGGCGCTCGAGGGTGAGCACCTTGCGGGTCTCGAGGTCGAGGTCCGGGGCTTCTTCGTCGAGGTCGGCCCACGGGTTCTTCCAGGAGGCGAAGTCGAGCTCGTCGAGCTGCGCGAGGTCCATCGTGGAGACCAGGCCCTTCGCGTTCGCCGTCCGGTCGACCCGGCGGTCGTGGACGCAGACCAGGTGCCCGTCGGCGGTCAGGCGTACGTCGCACTCCAGCGCGTCCGCACCGGCGTCGAGCGCGGCGACGTAGGCCCCGAGGGTGTGCTCGGCGTTGACGTCGCTCGCCCCGCGGTGGGCGACCACCTGCGGCCTGCCCGCCTCGCCGACGTTCCACTGCATGGGCCAATCGTGGCACCACCCTGCCCGTCTAGGGCGCGTTGAGCCGTGTCCGGACCCCGGCGATTCCGCTGGCTACGAGATCCGGCTGGTCGGTGTCGAGCCCGTAGGTCACCTCGTACCAGGGGCCGAGCAGGTGCCAGTCGTGGGAGCGCGAGAGCGTCGCGGCGTCGGCGCCGTACGCCCGGGCCACCGCCTCGCCCTGGCCGGAACCGTGCACGAGCCAGGCCAGGTCCTTCGCCGGGTCCCCCACGTGTGCGTCGCTCCAGTCGATCACCCCGCTCAGCGCGTCACCGTCGACCAGGAGGTGGACGGGTCCGACGTCGGCGTGGACCAGCGCGGGCCCGGGCGGCGGGGTCGAGAGCCGGTCGAGCAGCGCGGCGCCGGCGGTCCGCTCGGTGGGGGTGAGCCGCGGGAGCACGTCGGCCCGGAACCGGTCCAGGACGGCGAGGTGCTCGTCGTGCGCCGGGCCGGCGTCCGTCGTACCGTGCGCGACCGCGCCGTCCACGTCGACCGTGTGCAGCGCGGCGAGGAACCGGCCGCACGCCGCGGCCTGCGCCGCGGTCAGCGCGGCGGCGGGCTCACCCTGGACCAGCTCGTGGCGTACAACGAGGGGGTGGCGGGTGACCACGACCGGCACCGGGACCCGCGCGGGGAGCTGCGGCGCGAGCCACGGGAGGAGCCGGGTCTCCTGCACCAGCCGGGTCTCGACCTCCGGCCGGCGGGGGCGGCGCTCGAGCCAGCGGCCGTCGACGATCCGCGCCCGGCTGTCCCAGCCGCCCTCGAGCTCGTGGACCGTCACGTCAGGCCTTCTGCGCGCGGAGGAACTTGCCGAAGTGCGGCACTGTGAAGGCCACCGTCCCCCGTTCGGAGGAGTAGACGAGGCCCTTCTTGATCAGCCCGTCACGCGCCGGGGAGAGGCTCTGCGGCTTGCGGCCCAGCGCGTCGGCGACCTGGGCGGTGGTGACCGAGGCGTCGTTGTTGTCCGCGCCGAGCTCGGCCATCGTGCGCATGTAGTCGCGCTCGGCGGGGGTGGCGCGGTCGTAGCGGGCGCCGAAGAAGCCGACCGCGAGCTCCCCCTCCGCCTCCGGCGAGGCCTCGTGCACGTCGCTGACCGAGATCGGGGTGTCCACCGCGACGTCCCAGGTGACCTTGCCGTAGGCCTGCACGAAGTACGGGTACCCGTCGGTGAGCCGGTACAGCTCGTCGAGCGCGTCCGAGGCGTAGTCGACGTCCTCGGTGGAGGCCGGCACGAGCAGGGCCCGGTCGGCCATGTCGCGCGGCAGCCGGTCCACGACGACGTACCGGAACAGCCGCTCGGCGTACGACTTGCTCGCCGACAGCGCCACCGGGAGGTGCGGCAGGCCGGCGCCGACCACGACCAGCGGCGCGCCCTGCTGGCTGATCTCGTGCACCGCGCCGCACAGCGCGGCCAGCTCGGGCGCGGGGATGTCCTGCATCTCGTCGATGAAGATGCCGATGCCCACCCCGAGGTCCCCGGCGAGCTCGGCGACGTCCGTGAACAGCTCGATCATGTCGAGCTCGAGGTCGCCGGAGTCGGCGCGGCCCTTGGTGGCGGGTACGTCGGTGGGCGGGTGCCAACGGACGCCCTTGCGGTCCTCGAGGCGGGCCCGGAGCGCGAAGGACTTGAGGACGCCGGCCACCGCATCGACCCGCTCGGGGTCCCGGTGCCGGTGCGAGACCTCGCGGACCGCGGCGTGCACCGCCTGCGCGAGCGGCAGGCGCAGCGACTGGTCGGGGCGGGCCTCGATCTTGCCGGTCCCCCATGCCCGCTTGACCGCGAGGCTGCGCAGCGCGTTCAGCAGCACCGTCTTGCCGACGCCGCGGAGACCGGAGAGCACCATCGAGCGCTCGGGCCGGCCGGCGGCGACCCGTTCCAGGGTCACCTCGAACTGGCGCAGCTCGCGGTCACGACCGGCGAGCTCGGGCGGGCGCTGGCCGGCGCCGGGGGCATAGGGGTTGCGCACGGGATCCACGATGGGACTGTATCGGTGAATCTAGGTCAGACCGTAGATTTCGCTAGCGAGCCCTAGCGGAGTGTCGCGGGGGCCGGGAGCTCCGGAGTTTGGGGAGCTCCGGGGTGCCGGGTTCCGTCCCCGGTGGCGCGGCCGCGGCGGGTCAGACCGCGAGTCCGTCCGCGGGACGCATGCCCGGGAGGAGCGAGGCGCGGGCGGCGTCGTACTCGCGAGCGAGGCCCTCGCGCAGGAAGTCGACCAGCGCCGGCACGTCCTCGACGTCGAGCCGGAACGACCCCGCGCAGGTCCCCTCGCGCCAGATCGACAGCACGACCACCCCGGACTCGTCGTGCCACGAGACCCGCAGCGCGCGCGGCCCACCGCGGGCGTCGAGGAACACCTCGCCGGCGGCGGGGATCGGAGGAACCGTCTGCATCTGCTCAGAATGGCGCACGCCGGGGGGCTTGTCATCACTTCGAAGTGTCCGAGGTCACGCCTATGCTTGCCCGCGTGCCGGAGCTACCCGAGGTGGAGGCCCTCGCGCTGGACCTGCGCGGGCGGCTGACCGACCGTGCCATCGCGCGCGTCGACATCGCCGCCTTCAGCGCGCTCAAGACCTTCGACCCTCCGCTCTCGGCGCTGTACGGCGCGCTGGTCGAGGACGTCACCCGGCACGGCAAGTTCCTCGACATCACCGCCTCCGGACTGCACCTCGTGGCGCACCTGTCCCGCGCCGGGTGGGTCCGCTGGCGCGACGAGGTGCCAAAGCTGCCGCCGAAGCCGAGCCACAAGTCCCCGCTCGCGGCCCGGGTGGTGCTCGACGACGGCTCCGGGCTCGACATCACCGAGGCCGGCACGCAGAAGCGGCTCGCGATCTACGTGGTCCGCAAGCCCTCCGACGTGCCCGGGATCGAGCGGCTCGGGCCCGACCCGCTCGCCGAGGACTTCACGATCGACGTGCTCGGGCAGATCCTCGCCGACGCCGGTCGGGCGCAGATCAAGGGCGTGCTGCGACACCAGGGGACGATCGCGGGCATCGGCAACGCCTACTCCGACGAGCTGCTCCACGCGGCGCGGATGTCGCCGTTCAAGCCGGCGTCCAGCATCGAGGGCGACGACCTGCAGGTTCTGTACGACGCGATCCGCACCGTGCTCGGCGAGGCCGTCGAGCGCTCCCGGGGGCTCGCCGCGGCCGACCTCA
Organism: Nocardioides jiangsuensis; assembly: GCF_019679455.1. Lineage (GTDB taxonomy): Bacteria > Actinomycetota > Actinomycetes > Propionibacteriales > Nocardioidaceae > Nocardioides_C > Nocardioides_C jiangsuensis. The sequence continues at coordinate 1,205,983 of NZ_JAIEZQ010000001.1, read as the reverse complement.
AGGGCGAGAAGAAGAGCCACCTCGCCGTGCACGGGCGCGCCGGCCAGCCCTGCCCGGTCTGCGGCGACACGGTCCGGGAGGTGTCCTTCGCGGACTCGTCCCTGCAGTACTGCCCCACCTGCCAGACCGGGGGCAAGCCCCTTGCCGACCGTCGGACGAGCAAGTTCCTGAAATAGCGATCTCGCGTATGGTCGGTACATGACGTACGGCGCCATTCCCACCGTCGACATCGCAGGCGTGCCCGACCCCCTGCCCCAGGCCCTGCACGTGCTCGACGTGCGCGAGGACCTCGAGTGGCAGCACGGCCACATCGAGGGCGCACAGCACATCCCGCTCATGGAGCTGCCCGGCCGGCTCGGGGAGATCCCGGAGTCGCGGGTGCTCGTGGTCTGCAAGATCGGCGGCCGCTCCGCGCAGGCCGTCGGCTACCTCCAGGCGCGCGGGCTCGACGCGGTCAATCTCGAGGGCGGGATGGTCGACTGGTTCGCCGCGGGGCGCGCGATGGTGAGCGAGAACGACCAGACCCCGCACGTCGTGTGACCGCCCACCGCCGTACGACTGACGTCTCGACGCCGATCGACTGACGTTTCGACGCCGATCGACTGACGTCTCAACGCCAGGGGGCGGGGAGCGGGAGGTCCAGCGCCGTTCGGAGCATCCGCAGGTACGACCTCCGCGGAACCTCGACCACGCCCAGCGACCCGAGGTGGTCGGTGCGCCACTGCACGTCGAGCACCCGCTGGTCCGCGTGCTCGTCGCACAGCAGGTCGACCAGGCCGACCAGCGCCACCTTCGACGCGTCGGTCACCCGGTGGAACATCGACTCCCCCGCGAACAGGCCGCCGATCGCGACGCCGTACAGTCCGCCGACCAGCCGGCCGTCCTGCCACGCCTCCACCGAGTGCGCCCAGCCGAGGAGGTGCAGCCGGGTGTAGGCCTCGACGATCTGGTGGTCGATCCAGCCCGAGTCGCGCGCGGGGTCCGCGCAGGCCGCGACCACCTGGTCGAAGGCGGTGTCCACGCGTACCTCCATCCGGCGCGTCGAGGTCCGCAGCGACCGGGACACCCTGAGCCGGTCGAGCGGCAGCACGCCCCGCGGGTCCGGTGACCACCACAACATCGGCAGGTCGGTTTCGTCCGGCTCCTCGTCGGGCACTCCCCCGGGCATGGGGAACAACCCGTGGCGGTAGGCAGCGAGGAGCGTTCCCGGCTGGAGGTCGGCCCCCATGCCCACGACGTCGTCATCGGCGTCGGACGGGTCGGGGAAGACCCATCCGGTCGGGGGTGGTTCGATCGGCACGCTCCCATCCAACACCGTCCCACCAGGGCCCCCCGACAGCGACGTAGGGTGCACATCAGCACCCCGAAGACAGTGCAGGAGAGAACATGGGCATCGGCGGTTCGATCGGCAAGGCCCTCGGCCCCAGCGTGCACCGGCTCGCCCCGGAGCTGACCACGAACTTCGTCCACGAGGCGCTGCGCCGCGCGATCCACGGCGTCGGCCCGCTGCCCGGTGCGGCGAGCGCGGCCGACAAGCAGCTCGCGGAGCAGCACGGCGACGTGGAGAAGGCGATCCACGAGGTGATCGAGAACCACGTCCGGTACGCCGGCGCCCAGGGCTTCGCCACCAACCTCGGCGGCATGGTCACCGCCGCGATCACGATCCCCGCGAACATCAGCGGGCTCGCCCTGCTCCAGTGCCGGATGGTCGCGGGCATCGCGCACCTGCGCGGCTACGACCTCGCGGACCCGCGGGTGCACAACGCGGTGCTCGGTTGCATGCTCGGCGAGGAGACCGTGCAGACCCTGGTCCGGAAGAAGAAGCTGCCGGCCCCGCCGATGGCGATCGCCACGGCACCCACGCACGACCCGCACCTGGACCAGGTGATGGCCGCCGAGGTCACCTCCGAGCTGCTCACCCGGGTGGCCGGCAAGCGGGTGGCCGTGACCGTGGGCCGCCGGGTTCCGGTGGTCGGCGGGCTCTTCGGCGCGAGCGCGGACGCGTTCGCCACCTGGAGGATCGGCCGGTACGCCGACCGGGAGCTGCTCCGCCGCACGATGCGCTGACCGCCGAACGACTGACGCCTCAAGGCCTCACGAGTGACCTCTCGACGCCGAACGAGTGACCTCTCGACGCCGAACGAGTGACCTCTCGACGCCGACCGGAGCGGGCAGGGTTGCCGGCCTAGTGGTCGCGCATGCGCTTGACCGCGCGGGTGACCTTGCCGGAGAGCTGTTGCTCGGGGTCGGAGCGGCGGGCGGCCTCGGCCGTCATCACGGCGAGACCCTCGAGGGCCGCCCGCGCCAGCACCTTCTGCTTCGGCCGGTCGGGGTTGACCCACGGCGTGCCCGGCGCCGGTGCCACCGGACGCAGGTCCGTGACGTCGCCGACCACGTCGACGCCCGAGCCCGCGACCCAGGTCAGCCACTCCTCGGTGACCTCCTCGGCCCACGGGTAGACCGCCGGGGGCAGGGTGACCGGGGTCTTCCGGCGCCGGCGGGCCAGGTTCTGGTGCACCAGGAGCTCCTTGACCAGCGCCCGGTGCTCGGCGCCGGTCACCCCGGCCTTGCGGAGACGGGCGTTGAGCCGGCGCACGAGCGCGGCCTCCTCGACGCCCATCGACTCGTTGCGCCGCTCGCTCTCCTTCGGCGCCCAGGCCGGGTCGATCCCGAAGACCGTGCAGAACCGCTGCCACAGCAGGTCCTTGGGGGCGCCGGCCGGCGGGACGGTGACCAGGTGGACACGCTCCGGCGGCAGCACCGCGCTCCAGCGGGCCAACACGTTGGGCAGTCCCTGCACCCGCCAGAACCACAGGTCCGGTGCGGACTGGGAGGCGGTCTGCACGTTCTTGATGTACTTCTTGAACGTCCACCTGCGGCGCTGCTTGATGCTCTCCTGCCACTCCGCGGGGATCTGCCGGCCGAGGTCGCGCGCGGAGTACACGACGTGCACCTCGTCGCCCTCGAGGTCGGCCATCGCCCGCGCGATCTGCTCCGGGGTCGCGGCGGCGAGGATCTCGTGGCTGATGATCACGGTGCCGTCGAGCCGGCGTACCTGCCGCATCAGGGCGTCCCACTGCCCCTCCGCCTGGGCGAGCGCCCCGCCCCAGTCCTTCTCGATCAGGTCGAGCGCGGGCCTGAAGTGGTCGGAGTGCAGGTTCAGCCGGCCCAGCGGGTAGTGCACGCCGTGCCGGCGCAGCTCCGCCTTGTTCAGCCGCAGCCGGTCCTGGAGGTACGAGGTGCCCGTCTTCGGCGCACCGATGTGGAGGTAGACGGTCCGGCTCATGCGCGCATTCTGCCCCACGCGCGGCGGGCTCCCGTCAGCCGCCCGCCAGCGCGTTGACGACCCGCGAGGGGCTGGGCCGGCCGAGCTGCCCGGCCATCCACACGCTGGTCGCGACCAGCCGGTCGAGGTCGACCCCGGTGTCGATGCCCAGGCCGTGCAGCATCCACACCAGGTCCTCGGTGGCGAGGTTCCCGGTGGCGCTCTCCGCGTACGGGCACCCGCCCAGGCCGCCGGCGCTGGCGTCGAAGGTGGTGACCCCGGCGCGGAGCGCGGCCTGGGTGTTCGACAGCGCCTGGCCGTAGGTGTCGTGGAAGTGCATCGCGAGGTCGGTGTTCGGCAGCCCGGCCTCGTTGAACGCGGCGAGCAGCGCGGCGACGTGCCCCGGGGTGCCGACCCCGATCGTGTCGCCGAGCGAGAGCTGGGAGGCGCCGAGGTCGAAGAGCCGCTTGCCCACGGACACCACCTGGTCGACCGGGACGTCGCCCTCCCACGGGTCGCCGAAGCACATCGAGATGTAGGCCCGGACGTCCATCCCCGCCTCGCGGGCCCGTCGTACGGTCGGCTCGAACATCGTGAACTGCTCGTCGAGGCTGCGGTTGAGGTTGCGCTGCGCGAACGTCTCGGTCGCGCTGCCGAAGATCGCGATGTGCCGCACCCCCCGCTCCAGGGCACGGTCCAGGCCCCGCTCGTTGGGCACGAGCACCGGCATCGGCACGGTCCGCCCGTCGACCCGGTCCAGGCCGCGCTCGGCGATCGCGTCGACCAGGTCGGCGGCGTCGGCGAGCTGCGGAACCCACTTCGGGTGCACGAAGCTGGTCGCCTCGACGACCGGCAGCCCCGCCTCGACGAGCCGGCGCAGGAACGCCGCCTTGGTCTCGAGCGGGACCACGGCGCTCTCGTTCTGGAGGCCGTCGCGGGGACCGACCTCGTAGATGGTGACCCGCTCCGGGAGCGACGGGTCGCGGACGACCTGGGGGGTGCGCACGGTCAGACCTCCTGCTCGCCGGGGCCACCCGGATGCGACGGGTCGACGACGAACAGGGTCGCGCCGAGCGCCACCTGCTGCCCCACCGCGGCGGCCACCGTGGCCACCGTCCCGGTCACGGGCGCCTTCAGCGAGAGCTCCATCTTCATCGCCTCCATGACGCCGAGTATCGCCCCCTCCTCCACCTGCTGCCCCGCGGTGACCTGGACGGCGAGCACGGTGCCGGGCATCGGCGCGACCACGGTGCCGTCGGAGACCGCGTGGCTGCTGCCGGGGCCGAACGCGTCCGGCCGGTCGAAGCGGTGCGTGTTGCCGCGGTGGGCGACGTCGACCCGGTGCGGTCCGACCCGGACCGCCGCCTCGTGCACGAGGTCGTCGACCTCCAGGCGGAGCAGGCCCGCGTCGGCGGCGATCTCGTGCACCCGCCAGCTTCGGTCGTGCGTGCTCACCCGGCCGGCCGGGTCCACCCGGAACAGCGTGCGCTCACCGTCCACGACGAGCTCCACCGGCGTCGGCGCCGCGGGGCCGGACAGCCGCCAGCCGTCGCCGGCACCGAACGGGTGCGCGAGGTCGGCCGGCTGCGACGTGGCCAGGGCCCAGGCCGCGAGCACCGAGGCACCCTCGAGCCCCTCGGGCCGGATCGCGTCCGGGTGCGAGTCGAGCCAGGCGGTGTCGATGGTGTTGTCGCGGAACGCGTCGGAGGAGGCCAGCCCGCGGAGGAAGCCGAGGTTGGTGGTGAGCCCGAGGATCGCGGTGTCGTCGAGCGCGGTGACCAGGGAGCGGCGGGCGGCCTCCCGGGTGGCGCCGTGCGCGATCACCTTGCCGAGCATCGGGTCGTACGACGTGCTGACCTCCTGCCCGGACTCCAGGGCGGCGTCCACGCGGGCGCGCGGCGACCAGCGGACGTGCTCGGCCACCCCGGCCTGCGGCAGGAACCCGTTGAAGGCGTCCTCGGCGTAGACCCGTGCCTCGATCGCGTGCCCGGTGAGGGCGACGTCGTCCTGCTTGAACGGCAGCGGCTCACCGGCGGCGACCAGCAGCTGGAGCCGGACCAGGTCCAGGGGCCTGCCGGCGACGGACACCGCGAGCTCGGTGACCGGGTGCTCGACCTGGAGCCGGGTGTTCATCTCCAGGAAGAACACCTCCTCCCCCGACACCAGGAACTCCACCGTGCCGGCGTTCGTGTAGCCGACCTCGCGGCACAGCGCCACCGCCGAGTCGGTGAGGACCCGGCGCACATCGGCGCTGATCGTCGGGGCAGGCGCCTCCTCGAGGACCTTCTGGTGCCGGCGCTGCGCGGAGCAGTCGCGCTCGAAGAGGTGCACCACGTTGCCGTGCTCGTCGGCGAGCACCTGCACCTCGACGTGGCGGCCGTGCTCGACGTACCGCTCCACCAGGATCGTGTCGTCACCGAACGCGGAGGCCGCCTCCCGGCGCGCTGCCGCGAGGGCGTCGGCGAAGTCGGCCGGGTCGCGCACGATCCGCATCCCCTTGCCGCCACCGCCGGCGGCGGCCTTGACGAGCAGCGGGTAGCCGATCGCGTCCGCGTCGACGGTACTGCCGCGCAGCTCGGCGGAGGGGACGACGGGCACGCCGGCCGCGACCGCGATGTCCCGGGCGGTGTCCTTGCGGCCCATCTGCTCCATCACCTCGGCGGTGGGCCCGACGAAGGTGAGCCCGGCCTCGGTGACGGCGCGGGCGAACGCGGCCCGCTCGGAGAGGAACCCGTAGCCGGGGTGGACCGCGTCCGCGCCGGTCTTCCGGGCCGCCTCGAGCAGCGCCTCGATGTTCAGGTAGGACTCGGACGCCGGGGTGGGTCCGATCCGGACCGCGGTGTCGGCGGCCCGCACGTGCGGCGCGGTGCGGTCGGCGTCGGAGTAGACCGCGACGGTGCGCAGGCCGGCCGCGTGCGCGGCCCGGATCACGCGCAGCGCGATCTCCCCGCGGTTCGCGACGAGCAGGGTGGAGATCATGGACATTCCTCGGTTCTGACGGTGCCGGGCATCCGCGGGGCTCGCGGTCGCCCGCTGGCTACATCCGGAAGATGCCGTACGACGGCTCGGGGATCGGGGCGTTCGCGGCGACGGCCAGGCCCATGCCGAGCACCCGGCGGGTGTCCGCGGGGTCGATGACGCCGTCGTCCCACAGCCGCGCGGTCGAGTAGTACGGCGAGCCCTGCGACTCGTACTGGTCACGGATCGGGGCCTTGAACGCCTCCTCCTCGTCCGCCGACCAGGAGCCGCCCTGGGCCTCGATCCCGTCGCGGCGGACGGTGGCGAGCACGGACGCGGCCTGCTCCCCGCCCATCACCGAGATCCGCGCGTTGGGCCACATCCACAGGAACCGGGGGTCGTAGGCCCGCCCGCACATGCCGTAGTTGCCGGCACCGAACGAGCCGCCGATGACCACGGTGAACTTGGGGACCACCGAGCACGCCACCGCGGTGACCAGCTTGGCGCCGTCGCGGGCGATGCCGCCGTTCTCGTACTCCCGGCCGACCATGAAGCCGGTGATGTTCTGCAGGAACACCAGCGGGATGCCGCGCTGGTTGCAGAGCTCGATGAAGTGCGCGCCCTTGAGGCTGGACTCGCTGAACAGGATGCCGTTGTTCGCCACGATCCCGACCGGGAAGCCCCACACGCGTGCGAACCCGCACACGAGGGTCTCCCCGTAGAGCGCCTTGAACTCGTGGAACCGCGAGCCGTCGACGATCCGGCTGATCACCTCGCGCACGTCGTACGGCGTACGCGAGTCCGTCGGCACCACGTCGTACAGGCCCGCCGGGTCCTCCACCGGCTCCTCGACGGGGGCGGGGACGAGGGCGTCGGGGGTGCCGCGCTCGAAGGTGGCCACGACGGAGCGGATGATCGCGAGCGCCTCGGCGTCGTCGGTGGCGAGGTGGTCCACTACCCCGGACTTCCGGGCGTGCACGTCGCCGCCACCGAGGTCCTCCGCGGTGACCACCTCACCGGTCGCGGCCTTCACCAGCGGCGGCCCGCCGAGGAAGATCGTGCCCTGCTCCTTGACGATCACCGTCTCGTCGGACATCGCCGGCACGTAGGCGCCGCCGGCGGTGCACGACCCCATCACCGCCGCGACCTGCGGGATCCCGGCGGCAGAGAGGTTCGCCTGGTTGAAGAAGATCCGGCCGAAGTGCTCCTTGTCCGGGAACACCTCGTCCTGCATCGGCAGGAACGCGCCGCCGGAGTCGACGAGGTAGATGCACGGGAGGCGGTTCGCCCGGGCGACCTCCTGAGCGCGCAGGTGCTTCTTGACCGTCACCGGGTAGTAGGTGCCGCCCTTGACCGTGGCGTCGTTGGCGACGATCACGCACTCGCGGCCGCTGACCCGCCCGATCCCGGTGACGATGCCGCCCGAGGGCACCGGGTCGTCGCCGTCCGGGGAGCCGCCGTACATGCCGGTCGCGGCGAGCGGGCTCAGCTCCAGGAACGGGCTGCCCGGGTCGAGCAGCTGGTCGATCCGGTCGCGGGCGAGCAGTTTGCCCCGGTCGAGGTGCTTGCGCCGGGCCGACTCCGAGCCGCCGCGGCGGGCGGTCTCCAGCCGGCGGCGCAGGTCCTCGACGAGCGGCCTCATGCCGGACCCCTCGGTCGGGCCGGGCAGGTCGGCGACCTCGGTCCCGGCGGTCGAGCCTGTCGCGTCCACGGCGTCTCCTCCACGGTCGTCGGCTGCCCGCGGCCACGCGCGCGGCACGGGCGAAGGGGCGGTCGGCAGATCGGTTAATGATCGTTAACGCATGCTAACCCCGGATCCCCGGACGCGCCACTCGCCGCCACCAACCCTGGCCCGGTGTCCTGCCGATGTGGAACGGGCCGGTGGTCGGACCGGTCACCGCGGGCGGCTTCGATCGCCGTCCCGCTCGGTCAGGAGTGAACGACCGTTAACCCGGTGCCCTACGCTGGCGGGGTGACCACCCGACGCGACCAGATCCTGGCGACCGCCGCCGAGCTGTTCGCCGAGCGCGGGTTCCACGGCGTCTCCGTGGTCGACCTCGGCGCCGCCTGCGGGATCTCCGGGCCGGCGCTCTACCGGCACTTCAGCTCCAAGGACGCGATGCTCGCCGAGATGCTGGTCTCGATCAGCCAGGAGCTGCTCGAGGTCGGCCGCTCCCGGGTCGCCCAGGCCGAGGGGGCGACCGAGGCCCTGCACGCGCTGGTCAACTGGCACATCGACTTCGCCCTGCACAACAAGGCGCTGATCGTGGTCCAGGACCGCGACTGGGCCTCGCTGCCCGAGGACGCGCGCGAGCAGGTCCGCCTCCTCCAGCGGGAGTACGTCGACCTCTGGGCCGGTCAGCTCCGCAAGACCCACCACGACCTGAGCCCGCGCCGGGCCCGGGCCATGGCGCACGCGGTCTTCGGGCTGCTCAACTCCACCCCGCACAGCGGGATGCTCCCCGAGCCGGAGATGCGGGCGATGCTCGAGCGGATGGCGCTCGGGGCGATCAGCGCGCGACCGGCTGACGGTCCGTCTTCGACGTGACCAGGTTGTTCACGACGTAGAGCACCAGCCCGACCGCGACCATGATCGCCGCGTAGCCGACCGCGCCCGGGTCGTCGAGCACGGTGTTCACCAGCAGGCCGAGGTTGGTGACCAGGCCGGCGTACAGGGTCCAGGTCGGCGCCCGGTAGTGGTCGTGGTCAACGGTGTCCTTGCGGAGCTTGAGCGCGGAGACGCAGACCAGCGCGTAGACCGCGATCAGGAACAGCACGGTGACCGCGGCGAGCCGCTCGACGTCGGCGGTGACCAGCAGCGCGACGACCACCGCGGTGGTGAACACGATCGCGACCCACGGGGTCTGCCGGCTGGCGTGTGTGCGGGCGAAGATCCGCGGCACGACGCCCTCGCGGGCCATGCCGTACATGATCCGCGACTGCGCCACCAGCGCGACCAGCGCGGTGTTGGTGACCGCGACCAGGGCGATCGCGGCGAACACGCTGCCAGGGACCGGGATCGGGCCGGCCTTGACCACCTCGAGCAGAGCGCTCTCGGAGCCGGCGATCTGGTCGGTGGGCGCCACCATCGAGGCGATGAAGGCGACGAGGAGGTAGAGCACCCCCGCCACGGCCATGCCGCCGAGCAGCGCCCGCGGGAAGACTTTGTTGGGGTTCTTGGTCTCCTCCGCGACGTTCGCCGCGTTCTCGAAGCCGGTCATGGAGAAGAACGCCAGCGCGGCGCCGGCGAGGACCAGCAGCATCTCGTTGCCGTCGCCCTTGAACTCGAAGGGCCTGCTGAAGTCGGCGTCACCCTGGAAGAGCACCGCCGCGCCCACCGCGAGGACGATGCCGAGGCCGGTGATCTCCACCAGGCTCATCAGCATGTTCGCCTTCACCGACTCCGAGATTCCGCGGAAGTTCAGCAGCGCCAGCACCACGATGAAGCCGATCGCCACCAGCGTGGTCGGGAGCTCGATGAACTCCTTGAAGTAGCCGCCGCCGAAGACCAGGGCCAGGGCACCGGCGGCCGCGATGCTCGCACTGAGCATGAAGTAGGTGACCACGAAGGTGAAGAACCGGTTGCCGAACGCCTTGGAGACGTAGAGCGCGGCCCCGGCCGCCTGGGGGTACTTGGTGATCAGCTCGGCGTAGGCGAAGCCGGTCAGCATCGCCACGGTGACCCCGACGACGAACGACGTCCAGAAGGCACCGCCGACCTCGAGGGCCATCACCCCGATCAGGGCGTAGATGCCCGAGCCGAGCACGTCCCCGAGGACGTAGAAGAACAGCAGCGGTGCGGTGATGGTCCGCTTCAGGTCCTCGTTCTGCCCGGTCGGGGAGACGAGCTGGTCGGTCTCGGTGTTGGCCACGGCGGTCTTTCCCCCTTGCCGGGTGGCGTCCGGCCACCCCTCGGTGGGGTCAGGCTCTCCACCCCGAGCGCGCCTGAAACCTGCACGAGCCGTGCCTGCCGGGTTCAGCCCCTGGCTAGCCTGGGGGTCATGGCTCTCCTCGACACCCCGATCGCCCGGCTCGACGGCACCCCGGCCACCGTCGGCGAGATCACCGGCGGCCGGCCGGCGCTGCTCGTCAACGTCGCCTCGAAGTGCGGCCTCACCCCGCAGTACACCGCCCTGGAGGAGGTCCACGAGCGGTACGCCGGTCGTGGCTTCACCGTGGTCGGCCTGCCCTGCAACCAGTTCGGCGGCCAGGAGCCGGGGTCGTCGGAGGAGATCGCGGAGTTCTGCTCGGCGACGTACGGCGTCACCTTCCCGATGACCGAGAAAATCGAGGTGAACGGCGGCGGCCGGCACCCGGTGTACGCCGACCTGGTGGACGTCCCCGACGAGCAGGGCCGCACCGGGGACATCGCGTGGAACTTCGAGAAGTTCCTGCTCGACGGCGACGGCAAGGTCGTCGCCCGGTGGAACCCGAGCGTGGTCCCCGACGACCCGCGCATCACCGAGGCGATCGAGCGCGTGCTCGGCCCGGCGAACGACTGACCCGGCGAACGGCCGGGCCGTGCCCGGGGCCGACTACCGGGCCCGGACCAGGCGCGCGAGCTCGAAGTGCATGGGGTCGGTGTAGCCCCAGTCGCCGCCCCAGGCGAAGCCCCATCGCTGGAAGATGTCCACCACGGTCCGGTCCATCTCGCCGACGGTCCCGCGCTGGTTGCCCGGCACGTTGAGGTCCACCGCGATCCCCCAGGTGTGCAGGGAGAGCCCCTGCGCGGGGTCGCGGCCGATGAACCGGGGCACGTAGCAGCCGCCGAACTGGTCGGGGTCGATGCTGTCCGCGAGGCCGCGGGCGACCACCTCCTCCAGGGCCCCGCGCAGCTGGGGGAACAGCACCTCGTGCCCGGTGACGGCGCCGAGGATCGGGACCTGCTCGGTGCGGATGTTGGCGGCGACCCACGCCGGGTCCGGGGCGACCGTGCCGTCGGCGAAGTACCGGTAGCTGAACGTGCCCACCGCCGCGGCCATGGAGCCGCCGGTGGCCAGGGGGTCCTCCGTGGCCTGCTGCGCGGCGATCCGCTCCACCGCCTCGACCAGCCGCTCGATCTCCTCGAGGTCCGGCCCGTCCTCGCCGAGCGCGAACACGGGGCCGGTGTCGGCCTTGCGGTCGGGGGCGTCGCTGCCGGGCACCGACGTGGCGAACCCGCCACCGCGCACGTCCCGGGCCCCGCGCTCGGGGGCCGGGCTGCGGGGCGTCGCGCGCGGGGGCGGCGAGCCGGGCCGGCCCGGACCCACGGTCGCGGCCCCCGTCGGGGAGGCCGTGGGCGCCTGCGCCGCGGGGGTCGGCTCGGCCGAGGCGGAGACGTCCTGGCCGCAGGAGGCGACCGCAGGCAGGAGCAGCACGAGCAGGGCGGTCGCAGGCAGGGCGCGCCGCGAGTCAGCGGTCGGCACCCGTCGTCCCCGCACGCTCGTCACCTCCCCGGTGTCTCGCGGTGTCCCGCCTCACCAGATCCTGACGCGGTCCTCCGGGTCGAGCCACAGGCCGTCCCCCGGCTGCGTGCCGAAGGCGTCGTGGAACTCGTCGAGGTTGCGCACGATGTTCGCGCGGAACTCCGCGGGGCTGTGCGGGTCGGTGGTGAGGAACTGCCGGGCCTGCTCCTTGCGGCGCTTGGTCCGCCACGCGTAGGCCCAGTTCATGAACACCCGCTGCGAACCGCTCCTCCCGTCGATCACCGGGGGCTCCTGCCCGTCGAGGCTGATCAGGTAGGCCTTGTGCGCGATGGTCAGGCCGCCGAGGTCGCCGATGTTCTCGCCCACGGTCAGGGCGCCGTTGACCCGCTCGCCGGGCAGGTCGCGCGGCTCGAACCCGTCGTACTGCGCGATCAGCGCGTCGGACTTCTGCTTGAACGCGGCCCGGTCGGCCTCGGTCCACCACTCGTTCAGGTTGCCCTGGCCGTCGTACTGCGAGCCCTGGTCGTCGAAGCCGTGGCCGATCTCGTGGCCGATGACCGAGCCGATGCCGCCGTAGTTCTCGGCCGGGTCCGCCTCGGGGTCGAAGAACGGCCGCTGGAGGATACCGGCGGGGAAGCAGATCTCGTTGGTGCCCGGGTTGTAGTAGGCGTTGACGGTCTGCGGCAGCATGAACCACTCGTCGCGGTCGACCGGCGAGCCGATCTTGTTCAGCTGGCGGTCGGTCTCGAAGGACGCGGCGGCGGTGACGTTGGCCATCAGGTCGTCGGCGACGATCTTCAGGCTGGAGTAGTCGCGGAACTTCTTCGGGTAGCCGATCTTGGGGTTGAACGTGGTGAGCTTCTCGAACGCGCGCTGCTTGGTGTCCTCGCCCATCCAGTCGAGCTTCTCGATGTTGCGGCGGTAGGCCTCGATCAGGTTGGCGACCAGGTCGTCCATGATCGCCTTCGAGGTCGGCGGGAAGTGCCGGGCGACGTACACCTCGCCGACGGCCTCGCCGAGGGCGCCCTCGACCAGGGAGACGCCGCGCTTCCAGCGGGCGCGCAGCTCGGGGGTGCCGTTGAGCGTGCGGCCGTAGAAGTCGAAGTTCTCCGCGACGAAGGCGGAGGGCAGGTACGGCGCCGCGCGGCGGATGACCCGCATGCCCAGCCACTCGCGCCACTGCTCGACCGGGATCTCCTCGAGCGCGGTGGACAGGTGGGTGAGGTAGCTCGGCTGGCGGACGATCGTCTCCGCGAACGCCCCGTCGGGGGCGCCGAGGCCCTCCGACCACGCGGCCCAGTCGACGTTCGGCGCGAGCGCGACCAGCTCCTCGAGCGAGGTCAGGTTGTAGGTCTTGATGACATCGCGGGTCTCCGCGCGCTCCCAGTGGCCCTGCGCCAGGCGGGTCTCCACGTCGAGCACGGTCAGCGCGGCCACGTCGGCGTCGTCGCGGCCCACCAGCGCCCACATCCGGGTCAGGTGCGCGACGTAGGCGGCGCGGATGTCGGCGAACTTGTCCTCGCGGTAGTAGGACTCGTCGGGCAGGCCGAGGCCGCCCTGGAGGATGTTGACCAGGTACCGGTCGGAGTTGCGGTCGTCGGTGTCGACGTACGACCCGAACAGGCCGCCGCCGCCGACGCGCTCCACCTCGCCGACGAACCGGACCAGCTCGCTGGTGTCGGCGATCTTCGCCGCCGCCGTGAGCGCCGGGAGCACCGGCTCGACGCCGAGCTCCTCGATCCGATCCTGGTCCATGAAGCTGGCGAACAGGTCGCCGATCTTGCGGCCGTTCTCGCCGCCGACCTCGCCGGCCGCCGCGCTCTCGATGATCGCCTTGACCCGGGTCTCGGCCTCGTCGGCGAGCATCACGAACGGTCCCCAGCTGGAGCGGTCCGAGGGGATCTCGGAGGTGGCGAGCCAGGTCCCGTTCACGTGCCCGAAAAGGTCGTCCTGGGGGCGGATGTCCGGGTTCATGCCGTCTTCGGCGTCATCGAGAATCGTCACGTCCGCCACCTTAGCCCGCGCGCCCCGCGCCGGTCCGCGGGTTCGTCAGGAGGGATGCCACACTGACCGGATGAGCGACGACAGCGACGTGACGGTCAAGGACAACGCGGGCGAGAACCGCTACGAGGCGACCCTCGCCTCCGGGCAGCTCGCCGGGTTCGCGGCGTACGAGCTGCACGGCGGCCTCGTGGTCTTCACCCACACCGAGGTCGACGACGCCGTCGAGGGGCAGGGCGTCGGCTCGGCGCTGGCTCGCGGCGCGCTCGCCGACGTCGCGGAGCGGGACCTGAAGGTGCGGCCGCTGTGCCCGTTCATCAAGGAGTACATCGAGCGGCACCCGGAGTTCCAGCACCTCGTGGAGGGCTGACCCCGACCCGTCGCGCCGGGACGCGGTGCGGCGTCGCCGCGGGAGGTCTCAGCGGCCCGCGTCCCGGAACGCCGCCGCGAGCACCTCGGCGCCGTCCTTGAGGCGTTCGGTGTGCTCGACGTGATTCCAGGTCGGCCAGGTGTAGGTCATCGACGTCGTGGCGCCGTCGGCGGCGAAGGTGAGCCCGAGGCCGTCCACGGGTACGGCGGCCGCGGGGACGCCCTCCCCCAGCGCCGTACGGCTCGAGGGGTCCGCGAGGCCGAGCATCGGCCACGGCACCCGCAGCCGGACCACGTCGTCGGCGCCGTCCCGGTCGAGCACCTGCCAGGTGGCCCGGCTGTCATAGTCCAGCGCGGCCGGGTCCCAGACGCCCTCGACCAGCGCGCCGACCTCCTGGTGCTCGGCGGGCAACGGCCGGCCGTGCAGCCGGAGCGTCCGGTTGGTCAGCAGCCGGTAACGGTGCCACTCCTCCGCCGTGTCGGGCGGCAGGTCGCCGGGCGAGGTCGCGTCGAGCCGCACCGGGTCGAGCCCCGCCCGGACCCAGGCCTGCCCCGCCCCGGCGGCCAGGTCGAGCACGATCCGGTGGTCGGCGGCCTCCGGCCCCGGCACCGTGTCGGCCTCGACCGTGAGCCGGGCCGGCAGCTCCCCGCGCACCGCGAGGTCGAGGTGCAGGTACGACGCGTCGGCGTCCGCCAGCACGTAGGACAGCGGCCCCTCCTCGGGCACCAGCTCCCGGGCGGCGTCCGGCACCCGCGCGGAGTCGGTGGCCACCACGCCGAACCACTGCTCGTTGGTGAGCGGGTCGTGCCAGAGCTGGCGCCGCTCGGCGGGGAGCTGGTGGGCCTGGGTGTTCCAGGTCCGCTTGAACCACTCGTCGGTCCAGGAGAAGACGAACCCGCCGGCCATCCCCTGCTCCCGCACGACCCGGAGCAGCGCGGCGTCGGTGGCCATCGCCTCGGCCTCGCCGTGGCCGCCCTGGTCGCGGCCGTTGGTGCCGGCGTGCGCCGACCCGAGCGAGGACGGCACCCCGAACTCGGTGACCATCACCGGCATCCGGGTGAAGTGCTCGTCGAGCGCGGACAGGTAGCCGGCGTACGCGTCGGGCTCGCCGTCGACGCGGAAGGCGCGCAGCCGCTCCTCGTGGCGCAGGAAGTCCGGGAAGTACGGGTAGGCGTGGAAGCTGGCGAAGGTGCCGCCGGGCCAGGCCCGGGTGGGCAGCACGTGGTCGGCGTCGACCCCGACGCTGTCCTCCTGCGGGCTCGGCTCGTCGGGGTGGGTCAGCGGGTCGGCCGTCGGCCAGTTGGCGAAGGCCAGCGGCACCGAGACGCCGCGCGCGCTCTCGGCCGCCGCCAGCGCGTCAAGGTGGCCGGCGAGCCAGCGCTCGGTGGCGGTGGCGGCCGGGGTGGCGGCGAAGTAGCGGCCGGGCGTGTAGGGCGCGTCCGCGAACCGGGTGTCGGTACGACGGACGCCGGCCGGGTCCCACTCCACGCCGACCACCCAGGCCGCCAGCCACGCCGAGACGTCGGTGCGCCAGATGCCGCTCGCATGGCCGGGGGCGGGGTCGCGCTCGAGGTCGCCGTGCACCGCGGCCGAGGCGTCGAGGAGCTCCTGCGCGAACGCGCCGTCCACCGCGGCGTCGTACAGCGTGCCGCCGGGCTCGACGTACGACTCGTCGGGCAGATAGACGCCCTGCACGAGGTACAGCGGCGCCTGCGGGTGCGCGCGGTTGTAGGCGGCAAGCTCGTCGTAGAAGGCGGGCGGATGGATCGTGTAGACCCGCACCGCGCGGACACCCATGGCGCCCATCCCGGCCAGCCAGCGCCGGTAGTCGGCCGCCTCGATGGCGAGCTCCCCGGGCTGGTGCAGCGGGGTGGTGCTGCCCAGGTTCATCCCCGGCAGGAACGCCCGGTCGCCCGCGGCGGTGTGCAGCCGGAACCCCGCGGCGTCCGCGCTGGCCAGGGACGTCAGGCCGTCGACGTCCACCGGTGCCGGCGCCCAGCTCGCCCCGGCCCCTCCCGCCTGCGCGGGCGGCGTCCCCAGCGGGTCACCGGCGCTGCACGCGGACAGCGGGGAGACCACCAGCAGCGTGGTCAGGGCGAGGGTGAGCAGGCGTGTGCGACGGAGCTCCCCCATGGCGGGGAACTTTACTCAGCGAAACGTCACTTCAGGGACAGAACGGACTTTCCGGTCGCCCGACGCTCAGCGAGGTCGGTGAGCGCCACCCGGACGTCCTCGAGCGGGTACGTCGACCCGATCGGCGGGTCCACGACGCCGGACTCCATCATCGGCAGCAGCTCGTCCCACTGGCTCCGCATGAACCCGGACCGCACCATCGCGTAGGCGCCCCAGCCGACCCCGCGCACGTCGATGTTGTTGAGCAGCAGCCGGTTCACCCGCACCTCGGGGATCGCGCCGGCGGTGAAGCCGACCACGAGCAGCCGCCCGAGCGGCGCGAGGCAGCGCAGCGAGTCCGTCATCAGGTCGCCGCCGACCACGTCGACAACCACGTCGACGCCGCGGCCGCCGGTGAGCTCCTTCACGGCCTTGGCGAAGCCGTCGACGAGGACCACCTCGTCGGCCCCGGCGCGGCGGGCCACCTCGCCCTTCTCCTCGGTGGAGACGACCGCGACGGTGCGGGCGCCGTACCCCTTGGCGACCTGGATGCTCGCGGTCCCGACACCCCCGGCGGCGCCGTGCACCAGGACGGTCTCGCCCGCGCGCAGCTGGGCGCGGGTGGCGAGCGCGAACTGGGCGGTGAGGTAGTTCATCGGCAGCGCCGCGCCCTGCTCGAAGCTCATCGAGTCCGGCAGCGGGAAGACGCTCTCCGGGTCGATCGCGACCACGTCGGCGCCGCCGCCGTACGGCAGGCAGCAGGCGACCCGGTCCCCGGCGGCGAAACCGGAGCCCTCCGGGGCCTCCCGCACCACGCCGGCGAAGTCGACGCCGAGCGTGAACGGCGGCTCGGGCTTGAGCTGGTACTGGCCGGCGGAGAGCAGCAGGTCGGGGAAGGCGACCCCGAGGGCGTGCACGTCGACGAGCACCTTCCCCTCGGCGGCGGGCTCCGGGACGTCGACCACGTCGACCCCCTGCGGCCCCTCGAGCCGGACGACCTGGACAGCGCGCATCAGCAGACTCCTCGTGTCGGGTGCGTCCGAGTATGTCGTGCGCACCCGCCACGGTGGGCAGAGGGTTCCGCCGCGGCCCGAAGTTCGGTTGGATGACACACGATGCCCCCGCCTGCCCCCCGCCCCGCCGCCCCGCTCGACGCCTGCGCGCCGGCCCTCGCCTCCGCGCCCGCCCACCGGCGCGAGCTCTTCGAGGCGCGCGTGGAGCGCTGGTGGCCCGACCTGTACGACGGCCTGGACGGCGTCTACCCCGACCCGTTCGGCACGGCGTCCCGCGTGATCGCGGCCGCCGCCCGGGCCTTCGTCGAGCGCGAGGACGACCTGCACCGCCTCGACCTGCGGCGCAGCCTGGAGCCGGACTGGTTCCAGCGGCCCACCATGCTCGGGTACGCCGCCTACGCGGACCGGTTCGCCGGCGACCTCGCCGGGGTGGCCGCGCGGGCGCCGTACCTCGCCGAGCTCGGCGTCACCTACCTGCACCTGATGCCGCTGCTCGAACCGCGCGAGGGGCCGAACGACGGCGGCTACGCGGTGGCCGACTACCGCACGGTGCGCGCGGACCTCGGCACGATGGCCGACCTGCGCGACCTCGCCCGGACGCTGCGGGGCCACGGGATCAGCGTCTGCCTGGACCTGGTCCTCAACCACGTCGCCGACCAGCACGAGTGGGCGGTGCGGGCGCGCCGCGGGGAGCAGCGCTACCGCGACTACTTCTACGTCTTCCCCGACCGGGAGACCCCCGACCGCTACGAGGAGAACCTGCCGGAGGTGTTCCCGGACTTCGCGCCGGGCAGCTTCACCTGGGACGACGACCTCGACGGCTGGGTGTGGACCACGTTCAACGCCTACCAGTGGGACGTGGCCTGGTCGAACCCCGACGTGTTCTGCGAGTACGTCGACATCGTGCTCGACCTGGCCAACGAGGGCGTGGAGGTGTTCCGGCTCGACGCTATCGCCTTCCTGTGGAAGCGGATGGGCACCGCCTGCCAGAACCAGCCCGAGGTGCACGCGCTGACCCAGGCGATGCGGGCGGTCGCCAAGATGGCCTGCCCCGCGGTGCTCTTCAAGGCCGAGGCCATCGTCGGACCGCAGGATCTGGTGCACTACCTGGGCAAGGGGCGGCACCACGCCAAGGTCAGCGACCTCGCCTACCACAACGGGCTGATGGTGCAGCTGTGGTCGATGTTCGCGAGCCGCGACGTGCGGCTGGCCACGGCGGCGCTGCGGCAGCTGCCCGCGATCCCCGCGAGCACCTCCTGGGTGACCTACGCCCGCTGCCACGACGACATCGGCTGGGCGATCGACGACGGCGACGCCCGCGCGGTCGGTCTCGACGGGCACGCGCACCGGTCGTTCCTCTCCGACTTCTACTCGGGGGCCTTCCCGGGCAGCTTCGCGCGGGGGCTGGTCTTCCAGCACAACGAGCAGACCGGCGACCGGCGGATCTCCGGCTCCCTGGCCAGCCTCGCCGGGCTCGAGTGCGGCGACCCGCACGCGGTGGACCGGATCCTCCTCGCGCACGCGCTCACCCTCGGCTGGGGCGGACTGCCGGTGCTCTGGATGGGCGACGAGCTCGGCCTGACCAACGACCCCGGGTGGGACCACGACCCCGCGCACGCAGACGACAACCGGTGGGCGCACCGGCCGCGGATGCCCTGGCCGCCGCACGACGAGACCGGCGTCCACGCCGGGCTGCGCAACCTGGTCCAGGCGCGACGGGCGCTGCCGCACCTGCACGCCAGCGTCGGCGCGCAGCCGCTCGACCCGAGCGACTCCGGGGTGCTGCTCGTGCTGCGCGACCACCCGCTCGGCCCGATGCTCGGCGCCTACAACGTGACCGAGCACCACCGGCCGCTGCCGGCGTACCGGCTGGCGGACCTCGGCCTGGACCCGGCCGCCTGCGTCGACCACATCCGCCGCGCGCGGCTGACCGTGGGCGACGACGGGGCGATCTGGCTGCCGCCGTACGCCGCGCTCTGGGTGACCGGCGACGAGCACGCCTGACCCGGACGCCCGGCCGGCCCGACCCGCCGGCGGCGGCGTCGCACCCGGCGGCGGCGTGTCCGTTTCGTCCCGAAGACCCATCCGCCCCGCGTGCGGCGCCGAACCCGCCACATGGGATCACACAGGTCGCCCGGCACCAGCCCCGTCGTCGCCGGGGGCGTCGCCGGTCTGCTCGCCGGTGCCGCGGGGGTGGCCGCCGCGGAGGCGGTCGCCGTGCTGCTCACCGGTGTCACGTCCCCGCTGTTCGCGGTCGCCAACCGCGCGGTCGACGCGGCCCCACGTCCGGTCAAGGAGTGGGCGATCGAGACCTTCGGCACCGCGGACAAACCTGTCCTCATCGGCGGGGTGGTCGCCACCGTCACCGTGCTGGCGGTCTCCGCCGGCGCCCTGGGCGCCCGCCGCCCACGCCTCGCCGTCGGCGCGTTCCTCGTGCTCAGCACGGTCTCGGCCGCCGCGGCACTGACCGACCGCGCCGCCACAGCGGGGGCGGCCCCGAGACTCCTTCCTGTTCTGGCGCTCGTCGCCGTGGGTCTCGGGTCGCTGCTCCTCCTGCTGCGGGCCCTTCGCACGCCCGTCGCACCGAAAGACCGCGAAGGGTCCGCAGCCACCTCCTCCCCGGTCCCGGCCACGGGAAGGCCCTCGCCGGCGACCGCCTCCGCCGAGCCCGGCGCGGCGGTGTCCGGCACGACGGGGTCCGGCACGGTGGAGACGCTCGAGGGCGGCAAGCCGCGGCTGCGCCACCCGAGCCACCTCCCGCACCGGGTGGACGGGGACGACCTGCCGCCGGCGTTCGACCGCCGCGCGTTCCTCAAGGCCGCCGTCGCGGTGGGCGCCGTCGCCGCCGCCGGGGGCGTCACCAGCCGGATGTTCGGCGGTGCCGAGGCCGCCGCGGCGCGGTCGGCGCTCGACCTGCCCGCGCCGGCGAGTGCCGCTCCCCCGCTCGCACCGGGCGCGAGCCTCGACGTCCCCGGGATCACCCCCTACCTGACCTCGAACCGCGACTTCTACCGGGTGGACACCGCCCTCGAGGTGCCCGACGTGCCGATCGACGGCTTCGTGCTGCGCATCCACGGCATGGTCGACCGCGAGCTCGAGCTCACCTACCAGGACCTGCTCGCGCGGCGCCTGGTGGAGCGGCGGATCACGCTGACCTGCGTCTCGAACCCGGTCGGCGGCGAGTACGTCGGAAACGCCACCTGGATCGGGATCCCGATCGGCGACCTCCTCCGCGAGGCCGGCGTCCGGGACGGCGCCGACGCGGTCCGCTCCACCAGCGCCGACGACTTCACCGCGGGCACCCCGCTGCCGGTCCTGCTCGACGAGGAGCGCGAGGCGCTGGTCGCCATCGGGATGAACGGCGAGCCGCTGCCGCTCGAGCACGGGTTCCCGGTCCGGATGGTCACCCCAGGGCTCTACGGCTACGTCTCCGCGACGAAGTGGCTCGTGGACCTCGAGGTCACCCGCTTCGCGGACTTCAAGGCCTACTGGACGACCCGGGGCTACGCGGCGGAGGCGCCGATCAAGACGTCCTCGCGGATCGACGTACCCCGCTCCTTCGCCCAGCTGAAGGCCGGCCGGAACGCCGTCGCCGGCGTCGCCTGGTCCCAGGACCGCGGCATCGCGAAGGTCGAAGTCAGCGTCGACGGCGGGGACTGGCAGGAGGCCCGTCTGGCCGAGCAGGACAACGTCAACACGTGGCGGCAGTGGGTCCTGGACTGGGACGCCGAGCCCGGCAACCACACCCTCGAGGTCCGCGCCACCGACGCCACCGGCTACACCCAGACCGCCGAGCGCGCACCCATCGCGCCGGACGGCTCCACCGGCTGGGACTCCGTCAACGTGACGGTCTCCTGACCAGAAAAAACCCCGACCCCACCCATCCGCCCCTTGCCCGGGACCGAACCCCAGATGCAAGCAGAGCAAGGGAAAACTCGCAGCACCCAATCGAAGGGAAGCACCTCATGCGCTCCATCAAGAATGCCGCGATCGCCGTCGCCGCCGTCTCCGCCCTGTCGCTGACCGCCGCCTGCGGAGCCGACGAGGGCGCCGCCGAGACCAGCTCGGGCAGCAGCAGCTCCACCACCGAGGAGACCCCCATGGAGTCCCCGATGGAGGAGCCCATGGAGGAGGAGGCCGAGAGCGGCACGGACCCCGCCGCCAACCTGGTCGGCCCCGGTTGCGAGGACTACGCCAAGGCTGTGCCGGACGGCGCGGGCTCGGTGGCCGGCATGGCCGAGGACCCGGTCGCCGTGGCCGCGAGCAACAACCCGCTGCTCAAGACCCTGACCGCGTCGGTCTCCGGCAAGCTGAACCCCGACGTGAACCTCGTCGACACCCTCAACGGTGACGAGTTCACCGTCTTCGCGCCGGTCGACGACGCGTTCGCCAAGCTGCCGGCCAAGACCGTGAAGTCGCTGAGCGAGCCGAAGAACGCCGACACGCTCTCCACCGTGCTGACCTACCACGTGGTCCCCGGCCAGATCGCTCCCGACCAGATCACCGGCATGCAGACCACCGTGCAGGGTGACAAGGTCGAGGTGACCGGTGAGGGCGACAACCTCAAGGTCAACGACGCCAACGTGATCTGCGGCGGCGTCCAGACGGCCAACGCGACCGTCTACCTCATCGACTCGGTGCTCATGCCCCAGATGTGAGCCCGCTCCGGGGCCGCCCGGAACGACGAGCCGGACCCGGCGGTGGTCCCTGTGCACCAGGGGCCACCGCCGTCGTCCGTCCGCCCGTCTTCTGCGCGCGTGCTTGGGCGGCGGCCGGGCTGGGTACGACGCAGCCATGAGCGAGTCGAGCAACGAGACCGGAACCTCCACCCCGTCGGGCGACGAGCGGCGCCCGCCCGCTCCCCCGGAGACGGGGCTGATCGAGGACGAGCAGCTGCCCGAGGACCTGCGTCCGGCGGAGAACCCGCTGGCCCGCCAGCCCGGCGACGAGGACGAGGACGAAGCGGGTACGACGGACGGCGGGTCGCCGAAGGTCGACGGGATGCCCGACATGGGCCAGCCCGGCGCCTGAGCCGCTCCCCGTCGTACGGCGCACCAAGGCCGCAACCCCGCACCTGGGCGGTCGTGGCCCCGCGCCGGCCGTCCATCGGGGCCGCAACGGCTCACGTGACCGGTTCGGTCCCCCGCACGCGCGCCGGCCAGCCGCACCGACCGACCCCGAACCGACCAGGAACGAGCACCCATGAGCAGCAGTGACCGTGGCGTCGTCGACTGGCTGTTCCGGGACCGCGAGAGCGGACGGCTCGTGGTCGGCCAGTGGCCGAACGCCGCGATCGGCGTGTGGGCACTGTGCGCCGCCGTCCGGCTGGCCGATCTCCCCGCGGACGCCGAGGACACCCTGCGCTGGGTCGGCGCCGGTGCGCTGCTCGTGTGGGCGGTGGACGAGGTGGCCCGCGGCGCGAACCCGTTCCGGAGGATCCTCGGCGGCGTCGTCCTCGCCGTCCAGCTCGTCGCGCTGACTCGCGCCCTCACCGGCTGAGGCCGGGCTAGAGTCACGCGCATGAGCCGGGAGCACCGCACGCGCGCCAAGCCCGCCTGGTGGCAGGAGGTGCTGTTCCTGGTCGTGCTGGCGCTGGCCGTGTCGGTGCTGGTGAAGGCGTTCGTGGCGCAGATGTTCTTCGTCCCCTCCACCTCGATGCTGCCGCAACTGGAGGAGGACGACCGGATCCTCGTCGAGAAGGTCTCCCTCTGGCGCGGCGAGGTCGAGCGCGGCGACGTGGTCGTCTTCCGCGACCCCGGCGGCTGGCTGCCGCCGGGCCCGGAGCTGGAGGGGCTGCCGCGCGCCCTGTCCCTCGTCGGCCTCTACCCCACCGGCGGGCACCTGGTGAAGCGCGTGATCGGGGTCGGCGGCGACGAGGTGGCCTGTTGCGACGCGCGGGGCCGGGTGACGGTGAACGGCGACCCCCTCGAGGAGTCGGCCTACCTGCGCGACGGCGTGCGCCCCTCGCAGCGGGAGTTCGACGTCGTCGTACCCGAGGAATCCCTGTGGATGATGGGCGACAACCGGTCCAACAGCGAGGACTCCCGCTTCCACATGCAGGAGGCCGGGAACGGCTCGGTACCGGTCGACGCGGTGGTCGGCAAGGTGTGGGCGGTCGTGTGGCCCGCCGACCGGTGGCAGCGGCTCGAGCCGCCGGAGACCTTCGCGAGCGTCGGCGACTCAGCCCGCTGAGCCGGGGCCGTCCTGGCCGCGCCAGCGGTACTCCACCTCGGGCCTCCCGCTGCCGCCGTACCGGGTCCGCCGGTCCACGAGGCGCATCTCCGCGAGGTGTTCGAGGTACCGCCGCGCGGTGACCCGGGAGGCGCCGATCCGGCCGGCCACCTCCGATGCGGACAGCCCACCGCCGGACCGTACGGCGGTGGTGACCTCCCGCAGCGTGTCGGCGCTCATCCCCTTCGGCAGCGGGGCGTCGCCGGCGCCGGTGCGCAGCAGCCCGATCAGCTCGTCGACCTCCTCCTGCACCACCTGCTCCTCGGTGGCGCCCAGCCGCTCGCGGTAGGCGGCGTACTGGAGCAGCTTGGAGCGGAAGCCGGCGAACGTGAACGGCTTGAGCAGGTACTGCACCACGCCCTGCGACACCGCCTGGCGGACCACGTCGAGGTCCCGGGCGGAGGTCACCGCGATCACGTCGCACAGGATCCCGGCCGAGCGCATCGACTGCAGCAGCCCGAGCCCGTGCCCGTCGGGCAGGTGCATGTCGAGCAGGACCAGGTCCACCCGGGGGTCGCGGCGCAGGTGGCGCATCGCCTCCCCGGCGGACCGGGTCACCCCGGCGACCTCGAACCCGTCGACCCGGCCGACGTACTCCGCGTGCGCGAGCGCCGCGATCTCCTCGTCCTCCACGATCAGGACCCGGACCGTCACGAGCGGCCTCCCGCTGTCGGCCGGGGGTGCAGCCGGACGTGGAACGCGGCACCGCCGAGGTGGGAGGTGCGTACGTCGACCGTCCCGTCGTACGCGCGCACCACCCGGCCGACCAGCGCCAGGCCGAGCCCGCGGCCCACCGGGCCGTCCGCGGTCTTGGTCGACCAGCCCCGGTCGAAGACCCGGTCCGCGAGACCGGGCGGCAGGCCCGGGCCGCTGTCTTCGACCCGGAGCCGCAGCTCCGCGGCGTCGGCGACCAGGTCGACCTCGATCCGGCGCTCGGCGCACTCGGTCACCGCGTCGAGCGCGTTGTCGAGGAGGTTGCCGAGCAGGGTCACCATGTCGCGCGGCTCGACGAACAGGTCGTGCACGCTCGTGGACTCGGTGATGGCGAGCTCCACGCCGCGCTCGGCGGCCTGGGCGCTCTTGCCGAGCAGCAGCGCGGCGACCACGGGCTCCTCGACCGCGCCGACCACCCGGTCGGTCAGCTGCTGCGCGGCCGCGAGCTCGGCGGTCGCGAACTCCAGCGCCTGCTCGGTGCGGCCGATCTCGATCAGGGAGACCACGGTGTGCAACCGGTTGGCCGCCTCGTGGTTCTGCGAGCGCAGGGACTCGGCCAGGCCGCGCACGGTGTCGAGCTCGCCGGCCACCGCCCGGATGTCGGTGTGGTCACGCAGCGTCACCACCCAGCCGACCTGGACGCCCTGCCAGGTGGCCGGCGACTGGTTCACCACGAGCACCCGGTCGTCGACGAGGTGGATCTCGTCGGGCCGCGGGTCGGTCGACAGCACCGACCGGGTCAGCGAATCGGGCAGGCCCAGCGAGTCGACGGGGCGTCCGACCACCCGGCCGGTGAGCGAGAGCAGCCGCGCGGCCTCGTCGTTCACCAGCGGCACCCGGCCCTCGGTGTCGACGAGCAGCAGCCCCTCCCGGACCGAGTGGAGCACGGCGTCGTAGTACTCGTACATCCGGGTGATCTCCGCGGCGCCCATCCCGTGGGTCTGCCGGCGGAGCCGCCGGCTGATCAGCCAGGCGCCGAAGGCACCGAGCGCGAGCACGGCCAGCGCGGCGGCCGCGATCAGCACCAGCCGCGGCTCGAGCTCCCGCTCGACCCGGTCCAGCGTGATCCCCGAGGAGACCAGCGCGACCACCTCGCCGCGGTCGAACACCGGAACCACGGCGCGCATCGAGGGCCCGAGCGTGCCGGTGTACTCCTGGGTGAACACCTCGCCCTCGGGCGCCGTACCGAGGTCGCCGATGAAGGACCGGCCGAGCTGCGCGGGGTCGGGGTGGGAGTAGCGGGTGCGGTCGAGGCCCATCACCACCACGAAGTCGGTGCCCGAGTCGACGCGGACCTGCTCGGCGTAGCGCTGGATCACCCGGCTGGGGTCCTCGGAGGTGAGGGCGTTGCGTACGGTGGGCGCGTCCGCCACGGCCTCGGCGACCGCAACGGTGCGGTCACGCGCGCCGTCGAGCTGCGCACGCCGCGCGTCGACGTACGCGAGGGAGACCGCGGCGACGACGACAGCCAGCACCATCAGGCTCTGCAGCAGGAAGATCTGCTGGGCCACCGTGAGCGGGCGCCTGCGCGTCCTCAGCCATGCCACGTGCGCATTGTGCCGGACGGTGCGTGAACACAACGAACGCAAGCGTGACGGCAGTCACAGCGGGTACCGACGATGGGGTCGGAACCTCCGAACACACGAAGGGCAGACCCATGACGACGGCACACGACCCGGCTCCGCCGGCACCGGCGACGAAGAAGGACCGCACCCACTACCTGTATCTCGCGGTGATCGGCGCGGTCATCCTCGGCATCATCGTGGGCTTCCTGTTCCCCGCGTTCGCGGTGGGGCTCAAGCCGCTCGGCGAGGCCTTCGTCGCGCTGATCAAGATGATGATCCAGCCGGTCATCTTCTGCACGATCGTGCTCGGCGTCGGGTCGGTGCGCAGCGCCGCCCGGGTCGGCAAGGTCGGCGGCCTCGCGCTCGCCTACTTCCTGACCATGTCCACGGTGGCACTGGCGATCGGCCTGGTCGTGGGCAACATCCTCAAGCCCGGCGAGGGCCTCCAGCTCAACGACGAGGTCGCCGCCGCGGGCAAGGAGCAGGCGGCAGGCGCCAGCGAGAGCACCACCGACTTCGTGCTCGGGATCGTCCCCGACTCGCTGTTCTCCGCCGTCACCTCCGGCGAGATCCTGCAGACCCTGCTCGTCGCACTGCTCGTCGGCTTCGCCCTGCAGATGATGGGCCGTCCCGCGGCCCCGGTGATCCGCGGCATCGAGCACCTGCAGCGCGTGGTCTTCCGGGTGCTGGCGATGATCATGTGGGCCGCCCCCGTCGGCGCGTTCGGCGCCATCGCCGCCGTCGTCGGCGAGACCGGCGTCGACGCCCTGCAGAGCCTCGCCGTGATCATGTTCGGCTTCTACGTGACCTGCGCGGTCTTCGTGTTCATCATCCTCGGCGCGGTGCTCAAGCTCGCCACCGGCGTGAACCTGTTCAAGCTGCTGCGCTACCTCGGACGCGAGTTCCTGCTGATCCTGTCGACCTCGTCCTCGGAGTCGGCCCTGCCGCGGCTGATCGCGAAGATGGAGCACGCCGGCATCGACAAGACGACCGTGGGCGTGGTGGTGCCGACCGGGTACTCCTTCAACCTCGACGGCACCGCGATCTACCTGACCATGGCGTCGCTGTTCATCGCCTCCGCGCTCGGTGACCCGCTGAGCATCGGCGAGCAGATCTCGCTGCTGGTCTTCATGATCATCGCCTCGAAGGGTGCCGCGGGCGTCACCGGCGCCGGCCTGGCCACCCTGGCCGGCGGGCTCGCCTCGCACCGCCCCGACCTGGTGGACGGCGTCGGCCTGATCGTCGGTATCGACCGGTTCATGTCCGAGGCCCGCGCGCTGACCAACTTCGCGGGCAACTCGGTGGCCACCGTGCTGATCGGCTCCTGGACCGGCGGCCTCGACCGCGAGCGCCTCGACCGGGTGCTCGAGGGCAGGGAGCCGTTCGACGAGACCACGATGCTCGACGACCACGGATCCCACGACGACCACGGCGACCACCACCCGAACGGTGCGCACGCCCCGGCCCACGACCATGCCCGCGCCGAGGTGCCCGCCGGCCGCTGAGCCCCCCGCCGCTGAGCCCCCGCCGCTGAGCCCCCGCCGCAGCGCCCGGGCCGCAGCGCCACCGGCAACGGCACGAGAGACACCGCACGCGCAGGAGGCCGGACCCACCAGGGTCCGGCCTCCTGTCCCGTCTCCGGCCCGCCGCATCCGGCCGCGGGAACGCAGAGGCGAGGAGGACCCGAACCGTTATGCACGGACCGAAACTCCACGTGCGGAACAACCGCTCCCGTGTTCCGGAGGGGATCCTCCTCGTCATCTCCATTCCACCCCGCCGTCGCTCCCGGGGTCAGAGCCGAACGGCCCGGCCCGCGGCGGCGAAGGTCCCCGCCGCCCGCGAGCCGAGGGCGCAGGTACGACGGACCGGGCCCTGCGCTCACTGGTGTGTCCCGGCTGCAGGGACGGCGACGGCTTCTGGCTCAGGCGTCGTCGTGGGCGAGGCTGGTGGACAGCCCGCGGTGGGCGTCGGCCTGGGCGAGGAGCTCGCCGGCCTTCTGTTCGAAGGTGGTCACGGCGTCGGCGCCGGCGGCGAAGCGTGCCGGGGGCTCCTCGACCCCGGCCAGCCGCACCAGCGCGCCGGCGAGCTTGGCGGGGTCCCCGCCTTGCTTGCCGTCCATGCCCTTCCACGCCGCTACGGTCGTGGTCGTGCGCTCCGCGTAGTCCTCGATGGAGGGCTCGGCGTACTGCGTGGACTGCGGCGTGAGGAGCTCGGTGCGGAAGAAGCCGGGCTCGACGAGCATGGTGCGGATGCCGAACGGCGCGACCTCGGGAGCCAGGCCCTCCATGAACCCCTCGACGCCGAACTTCGAGGCGGCGTACGCGGTGAGGAAGTCGCCGTCGGCCGCGATGCCCGCGGTCGAGGAGATCGTCATCACCAGACCGGAGCGCTGGGCGCGCAACTGCGGAAGAGCGGCGCGGGTGACGTTGACCGGCCCGAACAGGGTGGTCTCGATCTGGGAGCGGAAGTTCTCCGGCGCCATCTCCTCGAAGAAGCCGGCCTGGAAGCTTCCCGCGTTGTTGACCAGCACGTCGAGTCGGCCGAACCGCTCGACGGTCGCGTTCACGGCGGGCGCGGCCGCGGCGGGGTCGGTGACGTCCAGGTCGACGGACAGCAGGTCGTCGTGCTCACCGAGCGCCTCGGTTACGGACTCCGCGTTGCGGGCGGTCGCGACCACCGCGTGGCCGGCCACCAGGGCAGCCTTGGCGATGTCGACACCGAGGCCACGACCGGCGCCGGTGATGAACCAAACCTTCTTCTCGCTCATAGGGTGTTCTTCCTCTGGCTGGGGCTGGGTGGGATGGGGTGCTGCCTGTAGGACCACCGCCTCGTCGGCGGTGGCACCCACTACGGAACCAGCCGGCAGAGGAGGGTGGGAGCCCCTGCGAGAGGGGTACTGACAAGGACCCCCTGCCCGACCGAACCGCCCGTATGGTCGAGGTCATGGCAGAGGGCAACGACCAGCGGGACGTCCGTGGTGACGTCCGCGCCCAGATCCGGGAGTTCCTCTCCACCCGCCGGGCGCGGATCACCCCCGAGCAGGCCGGGCTGCCCGTGTACGGCGGCGACCGCCGCCGGGTGCCGGGGCTGCGCCGCTCCGAGGTCGCAAGCCTGGCCGGGATCTCCCCGGAGTACATGACCAAGCTCGAGCGCGGCAACGCCACCGGCGTCTCCGACAGCGTGATCGAGGGACTCGCTCACGCCCTGCAGCTCGACGAGGCGGAGCGGGCGCACCTGGAGGACCTGCTCCGCACCGCCGGCACCACCCGTCCCCGCGCCGCCGCCCCGCCCGCCAGCGGGTCCGGTCCACCGTCCAGCGCATCCTGGACTCGATGACCCTGACACCGGCGTTCGTGCTCAACGGCCGGCTCGACATCCTGGCCGCCAACGACCTCGGGGTCGCGCTGTACTCACCGGTCTACGCCGACCCCGCCAGACCGGCCAACAACGCCAGGTTCGTCTTCCTCGACCCGAACGCGACCGAGTTCTTCCGCGACTACGACAAGGCCGCCAACGACACCGTCGCCCTGCTGCGCGCCGAAGCCGGCCGAGACCCCTACGACCGGGACCTCTCGGACCTGATCGGACAGCTCTCCACCCGCAGCGAGGAGTTCCGCCGCGCTGGGCGGCACACAACGTCCGCATCCACACCAGCGGCGTCAAGCTCCTCCACCACCCCGTCGTCGGCGACCTCGACCTGCCCTTCGAGTCCTTCCCTCTGCCCGCCGACCCCCGCCAAAACCTTCTCGCCTACACCGCCGAACCCGGGTCCCCCACCCAGGACGCCCTGAACCTGCTGGCCAGCTGGGCCGCGACCGCCGACAGCCTCGGCGTACCGCAGTCGACCAGCGCCACGGAGGACGGTGTGCCGTCCCCCAAGACCGAATGAAGGACGCAGGCGCCGGCTGCGCGGCGGGTGCGGTGCGCTACGGGCACACACCCGCTGATCGGCAGATCCCGGTAGACGGCTGGGCCGCTACCACTCGGACGCGAACAGGGACACACCCAGTCAGACCAGCCGGCCGAGCAGCGACTCGTCGAGCCGCTCCAGGAGGTCCGCCGGGTCGTCGTACACCTCCGCCGCCCCCGCCTCGCGCAGCTCCGCCTCGGAGATCCCGCCGCAGGTGAGCGCGATGCACGGGAGGCCGGCGCGCTCGGCCGCCTGCACGTCCCACACCGTGTCCCCGACGACGACGGTGCGACCCGGGTCGAGCCCGTGCTCGTCGAGCGCGGCGGTGAGCAGGTCGGGGGACGGCTTGCCCGCGTCGACGTCGGAGGAGGTGGTCGCCCCCGCGAAGCCGTCCTCCGCGCCGATCGCCGGCAGCATCCACTCGAGGTCGTCCTTCTTGCCGCTGGTCGCCAGCACCGCCTTGAAACCCCGGTCGGCGACCGCCGCGACGAGCTCCGCGGTCCGCGGGAACGCGGTGACCTGGTCCCGCAGCGCCTCGTAGCGCCGGGAGTGCGCCTCCTCCGCGGTGTCGTCGGTCTCGCCGAGCAGCCGCTCGAGCAGCCCCTCGCTCGCGATTCCGATCGCGCGGTGGATCGCGGCCATCGAGACCCCCTCGCGGCCGGCGTCGTTCAGCGCCTGCCACCAGGCGAGGACGTGCAGGTAGTTGGTGTCGAGGAGGGTGCCGTCGACGTCGAACAGGACTCCGGGGCTCAGGGTGTCGCTCATCGCTCGTCGGTTCCCCGTTCTCCCGGGCCCATTCCGCGGCCGCCGTACGGCGCCGGGCTAATGCGCCTCGGACTCGGCGAGGGTCTTGAGCCGGGTCATCGCGTCGCGGGTCTGCCTGGGCAGCGTGACCTTGATGATCGGGGTGAAGACCCGCCCGACCCCGTGCGGCCGGATGTCGATGGTGTGGGTGAGCCGGGTGACGGCGTCGGTGGCGCCGGGGGCGGTGACGAAGTCGACCAGCACGTCCATCAGCTTGTCGGTGTAGAGCATCGCCAGGTGTTCCCCGGGGTGGTGGACGGTGATCGCGCCGTCCATCTGCCCGGGCCGTCCGCCGTCCTTGTAGTGGTAGCGCAGGGCGGTGCCCACCTGGTTCGGGCCGTCGGACAGCGTGTCGATCCCGGTGCACCGCGACAGCCACTCCGGCGTCCGGGCCACGTCGTCGAGGATCGCGAAGACCTGCGAGCGGGGGGCGTTGACGTCGACGGCGTGCGAGAAGGTCGGCATGGGCCGAGTATGGACCCGACCGCCCGCCCGCGCGATCCGGACCCGCCGCGGGTCAGGGCCGGGCCAGCCGGAGCCGGGTGATCCAGTACTTCGTCCTCGGCGTCGGCTCGGTGCCGAACCGGGCGTTGACCGCCCACAGCCGGTGGTACGTCGCGGCCGCGGTGGCGGGCACGTCGAGGTCGGGGTGGCGCAGCACGGCGACCCGCTCCGCCGCGGTCCGCCGCGCGTCGAGCTCGAGCGCCACCACCTTGTTGTTCTGGTTGCGGACCACGTAGAGCACGTCGCCCCGCCGCTCCAGACCGTCGCCGTTGACCAGGCGCGCCCCCGTCACCGCGACCTGCCGGGTGACCCCCGTGCGCGGGTTGATCCGGAACAGCTCGCCGTTCACGCTCTGCACGGCCAGCAGCCAGCCGCCGGCGCGGACGATCCCGTTCAGGTTGAAGGCGTCCGGGACCGGCGCGTAGTCACCGGTCAGCTCGAGGGTGCGCGCCGCGGACCGCGGTGGCAGGCGGTCGCTGCGCCTGGGCAGCGGGACCACGGCGAGCTCGGCCCCGAAGGAGTCGGTCGCGTACACGCCGCGCCGGGTGACCGTCAGGTCGTTGACGAACCGGCCGGAGCCGAAGGAGTACCGGGCCATGACCCTGCCGGTGTCCGCGTCGTGGGCGCGGATCTTCCCGGTCGGGCCGCCGGCGACCCAGAGCAGGTCACGGCGCCTGTCGTAGTCGACACCCACCGCCACGCGGCCCTGCTTGCCCTGCCACAGCACGCCGCGCTCCCCCGTCCGCGGGTTGACCTGCCAGAGTCCGCCGTCGGCGAGCGAGCCGACGTACAACGTCCTGCTGTCGGTGGTGATCCCCTCCGGCTGCCACCCCCGCGGGAGATCGATGCGCCGGGGCAGCGGCTCGGCCGCCGCACTCGCCGTCCCGGCCCCGGCCGCCGGAAGCGGTGCCGCCGCCGTGACCAGGGCCAGCACCGCCACCGCAAGACTCCGAGCTCGTCGCATGTCCCGGCCTCCCCGTGCATCGACCACGCCTACCGCACGAGCGTGCGCCCGCGTCGGAGCGAGGGTCAAGGGGGTGGTCACCCGAAGCCGGCGGTACGGCGGACCGGGGCGGGCGCCCTGAGGGCGGGCACGCGGCAACACGCCCGGGAACGACGAACGGCCGGTCCCTCCGGAGATGTTCCGGGGGCCGGCCGTTCGACTCGTCGAGGTGATCCTCGACCTCACGTGCGCGAGGGGGGAGTTGATGGTGCAAGACCGGCAGATTTCCCGTTTTCAGCCTCCAAACCGGGCTCCGGGGACAGGTCGCCGCCGGTGACAGTCCGCTGCAGCTCCGCGAGCGCAACAGGGTCGAGGAACCGCGCCTTGCGGGGGCCGCGGGAGCCGCGCTTCGTGGTGGTCGTCATGGCGTACACCGTACGGCGAGGTGGCGACACTTCCCCGCCAGCGTCGCGGAGCCAACCGTGCCCGGGCGGACGGCCTGAGCAGCTCCCGGGGGGACGGGAGTCAGCTATGGGCACTGGCGAACCCCTCGGGTCACCAGCAGGCGGAGTGGTCGGGGTAGCCGGTGAACGAGGCGGCAGACTGCGGGATGAACAGGTCGTCCGTGAGGAACTTCTTGAACGTTTTCGGTGTCCCGGCCGGGACGTTGGGGTGGTCCTCGATGACTGCACCGCCGACGATGGTCTCCTTATCGTCGCGGAAGACTAGGTAGATCGGGCAGAAATCCCCGACACCCTCGGACGACTGGGCGGTCACGGCAATCTCGGCGTTGAGGACCCGGCCGATGATGTCACCGGTGACGCTGTACGACGTGGAGTAAAAGAACTCTCCGTCCTCCTCGTTGTAGGTGTCGAAGTCGACGGAGAACGCCAGGTCCTCGGTGGAGTACTCATTCAGCGGCACATACCCCCCTACCGGGGTCTGGGTGTACGGCTCGAGGGTCACGTCCACGGTGAAGGAGTCCTCGATGGCTCCATCGGCGTCGAGGAGCTCGACGGTCACGGTCGCGTTGGGGAAGTGCGGGGTCGGGTTGTCGACGATGACTCCCCAGCTTGCGACCGCCCCGTCGATCATGCGGGTGTATCCAGACTCGGTAATGGTGAGGTCGCCGGCGTACATCGGCGTGATCTCTTCCTCAGCCTCTGCGTCGGTGCCGTAGTCGTAGCCTTCCGCGGAGCCTCCCTCGTAGGAGTCCTCACCGATGTCGCCGGTGTCGGTCGCCGGTGGGGCCGGGCGGGCTTGGGTCCCGGTGGGGTCGTCGCTTACGCCGGCGCCCGCGATCGTGAAGCTGGTGACGGCGATGACGACGAGCACTGCGGCCGCGGCCAGCCCCATCCTGGCGTTTCCCGAGAGTCGGCCGAGCCAGCCGCGTACCCAGTCGGTCCCCGTGTCGCGTGCTTGCTCTGGCGCTGGAACGGTGTGGTCTCCCAGTGAGTCGGTCGACGCCTGCTGAGGGCGGGTCGGGGTGGCCGTTCCGCGGAGGATCTGAGCTTTGGCGGCGCTGAACTCGTCGTCGGTGAGGTGCCCGGCGGCGTGCAGTTCGGAGACCCGGCGCAGTTCATCGGGAGCTGACATCGTTCATCTCTCTTGCGGGCTGGGAAGTTGGTGGCGGGAAACGCCTGGTGGTCGTACCGGTTGAACCGGTCACGGGGCGTCGTCGGCAGCTTCCTCGAACTTCTGGTCGAGCCACTTGCCGCATCCCAGGCCCCGCAGCGTCGGGTACAGCTCAGACATCGGCTTGTTCTGCGCCATGAGGTCATCGCTAAGTTCCTGGCACTCGGCGTCCGACATCTGCTCGATCTCGTCGGTGCTGCGGCTGTCCTCGTCTCCCGCCAACGCGACGCCAACGCCGACCCCGGTCGCAACAAGCGCGGCTAGCACGGCCGCGCCAACGACCCGTGCACGCTTTCGCACAGGGCGAGGACCGCCCGCCCGTGACTGTCCGTTGTGGCCAGCGGCGCCGTGAGGGTCAGGAGCGACATCCGGCGCGTCCGACGGGGGTCCCGGCGCGTCCGCTGCGTCAGCAAGCACTCGCGCCTTGGCCTCGGCGTACTCCTCGTTGGTCAGGACACCCGTGCGGTGGAGGTCTTGGAGGTTCTCCAGCTCGTCGGCCAGCCCCACTAGATCCCCCGCCATCGTCAGTCCGCCGCCGACGCCACCACGGCGTCGACCAGCGCACACCCTACGGGCTATCCGGGCCCCACATGGGCGCAATGTCCGGATTCGCAACGTTGGTTCCCACGCGTCGTCGCGCTGAGTGGGTCGTCTGCCAGCCTCCAAACCCGCCTTCGGACTCTCGCCGCCCGTGACCGTGCGGGGCGGCTCCGCGAGCGCAACCGAGTCCGGAAACCGCGCTGCCGCGGGCTCCGCCGTTGTCAGGGTGACCAACGGATGTACGGCTCCCGACGGCTTCACGCGACGTGCTCATCCCCGTGGCCAACTAGCGGCACACAGGCGCGGTGAGGCAGTCAGACATCGAGGGGGGCAGAGCTACGCCTACCCGGTCGGATGGATGAACTCCGACGAAGCGGCGCGTGTCCACCTGCGCTCTCGGTTCTGTCGAGGTCGTGGTCAAGGCGTTGTCCCAGCCCGTGCCGAGGTCCGGACGAACGGGGCTCTGACCGTCCTTCACGTGGAGAAGAACTCTCCCTTCTCCCGTCGGGCGGTCGCTCTGCCCGAGGCGGCCGCCCCGGCCTGGGTGTCGTGGTTCGACGAGGAACGCGAGACCACCTCCCGGCGCACACTCCAACCAACGTCAGCGAACCAACGTCAGCGCGCGGTGTGATGTGGATGTTCTTCTTGCTGCTCATCTTGGCCTCAGGCCGGTAGGGTCCGACGAGCCGTTCGCGGTCGAGCTCCGCCTCGCAGCCGAGCAGGACGCCATGACCCCGATCACCCAGCAGACCCCGTGAACCGCATCCGTGAGCAGGGTGAAGACCCGACGCGGCCCCTCCGCGGTGACCAGGTCGAGATCGGGCATGCGACGACCGAGTATCGGGTGTCCCTCGCCGAGCTTGTAGTGAATGTCCAGGCCCGGACATCGTCGCGGCGTACCCGGCACCGCGGCGCGCACCGGGCTGCTGATCGCTGCCGTCCCGGGCTGCGGCATTCGAACATATGCTCGACCATGCGTCATCATGGTGAGGTGGCAGGCGGGATGGCGCGGCGGAGCAGTTGGGGCACCATGGCTGACCGCGTCGCGTCCTCTGCGCCGATGCCACCGCCACCCGAGGCGCCCTCAACGGTCGCGCGGCTCAAGCACTGCTGGGTAGTCGATGACCGTGGCCGACTGCCGGCACTCCTGTTGGAGTGGCGCCGCACCGAGGCCGGCTTCCGGGGCCGTGTCGTGCGGCCCGTCGAGGACCTCGATCTGGGCTGGATTGTCGTCGAGGAGTGGCTTCCGGCGGAACTCCTCGAGCCCGCCTGAAGCGGCACGACGCACCCACGGCAGTCCGGCCAGAGCCTGTCGCTGTTCTCATTGCCTGGGATTCAGCAGCACCCCTAGCCTGTCGCCATGCCCTATCCGGGGCGCCCCGTGCTGAAGACCCTGCCACAGTTCGCGGGCACCAACGGGCCGAGACCGACGACGGAGCAGCGTGCCGAACTTCTCGCGTTCGTCGCGACGCACTACGAGGCGGGCCGATCACTGCGGCAAATTGCGGAGCTCACCGGCAGGACGCAGACGGCCGTCCGTCGGGCGCTCGACCAGGCAGGAGTGCCGAGGCGGGCGCGGGGCGCCTACCGGGTGCGCGGCGAGGCGTGAAGCAGGCAGGGGCGCGGGGGGCGTATGGCTGCGTCGCATCAGCAGGATCGCGCTGTGCGGGGTCAGCTCGAAACCCTCTGATCTGCGGAAACTCCACCACGGCCTGTGCTGGTGGCGTGATTCCTGGGTGGCCGCGCCCTCCTGATCGGAACGCGCAAGACGGGCAGATCACCTACGACAGGCCGACCCAAGATCCGATGTCTGACCGTTTCGCGTAGCGAGGTCACCTAGGACCCACCGGCGCAATACGGATCCGGTGAAGATGGTCCGCCGTAATGCGAAACGCGCAAGCGACCCCTGCGGACATCCGATGGCCACGCATTAGCCTCCAGCAACGAACCAATCCAGTCGTGTAACCGGCCGTCATTAGTAGGCTCCCCTCTGTGTCAACCGGTGCTCAGGAGCGGAGTGTGGGACTGCCTCTTTCGAGTGGTGGGCGGTCCGGCGTAGCGTCTGGGCTGCGGGTCCGGGAGTGGCTGATCCGAAGTGTCGATGTGCGGGGGAAGGTCGACCGCGCTGGATTCTTGAGACGCCCCGCAGTGCCCTCCCGGGTCCGCGCCCTGGGCTTGTAGGGCGTCGGCGACGAGTTGCTTGTAGATGGCGTCTGAGATCCGTCGCTTGAGGCAGCGGATCGCTTCCTGGGGTTTCTTCCCAGCGGCTCTCTTGCGCCGGTAGTACGCACGGCCCTCGGTGTCCAGGCGCAGCTGGGTGACCGCGGCGATGTGGATCATGTGGTTGACCCGTCGGTTCCCGGCACGTGAGAGACGGTGCCGGTTCTGCTCGCCGGATGAAGCGTCCAGGGGCGCGGTTCCGGTCCACGACGCGAAGCGGTTCCGGTCGGCGAACCGGGCGACGTCGCCGACGTCTGCGAGGATCCGCCCTGCGACGACAGCGCCGACGCCGTGGATGTCCATCAGCCGTGACCCGCGGGCCATGACCAGCGACTTCAGTTCGGCGGTGGCCTTCTTGATCTTCGCCTCGACCGCGATCAGCTCTGCCAGCGCTTCGGCGGCAATGCGACGACGGGTCTTGCCGGCGATGTCACGCGGCCGCACGGTGGCCAGCATCGCCTTGGCCTGGCCGGTGGTGATGTCGCGTTTCGCCTGGCCAGGAAGGAGTTCAGCCAGGAGCGCCTGGAGCCGGCACACCATCTGCACCCGGCGACGCGTCAGTGCCTCGCGTCGGTCGGTCAGCATCCGCAGAGCCTCCAGCTCACCGTCGGCCTTCAGCACTCGCAGGTTCGAGGTGCGCACGGCCACAACAGCAACCGAGTGCGCGTCGAGGGCATCGGTCTTCCGGTTGTGGCCGGTGTCGAAGAGCCGGACCCGGGCGGCGAGCTTCGCCGGCACGTCGACGACCTGCTCGCCAGCCTCGAGAAGCCGCTGCGCCAGCGGGCGCCCGGCACCGTTCGCACCCTCGACCGCCCAGACCCGGTCCGGCCACGCCTTGACATACTTCCGCATCGCCGCGTAGCCGGCCTGGTCGGTGGTGAAGCGACCTGACCCCAGTAGCTGCTCATGCCCGTCGACGACCTCGATGGTCGCGGACAGCTTGTGGGGATCGACCCCGATGATGACCTGCTCCATGCACTGCTCCCGCCTTGGTGCGTACCGATGGGACGGCGAGGTGGGCATTGCTACTACGAGCTGGGCAGTCCCCTCTTGAGCCACGCCTCGTCACGGCGCCCGGCGGGCTGCAAACCGAAAGTGAGCCACACCCGCGAACGGGTGGGCAGCCCAAAAGAGAGCGAACCCGCCGAGCACCTGGACCGAGTCTGGCCAGACGTCGGCCCTACGGGGAGTCTCTAGTAGCCCACTAAGACGCGCCACGTGTCGCTCACGCCACCGGCGTGAGCGATTGTCCTCTCGTCGCAACTATGTCTACTTGACGGTGTCCGCGAAGCCTTGGAGGCGTCGAATCTCTGATGTGAGGAGCCCTACCACGTCCTTGGTCGACACGTCGGCGGGGAGCCGACGGTACTCATAGGCCCAGTGGGTGCCGAACTTGCCAGCTCCCTTGCCGCGCGGCATTAGGAGGGCCCGAAGGGACCGGGTCGCGTCGGTGAAGTCGTACCAGTCGGGGTGGATCTTCTCGCGCAGTTCGTGGGCAGTAACGCCGTCAACATGTGACCCGTACAGCCGGTAGCTGTTGCCTTGGAGCTGCCACCCGAAGATCGTCTTCTCGCCTTCACACCAGCAGGTGATATTGCCAGTGCCGTTGGAGAACCCTGCTTCGGAGTCGAGGCCTGCCTGCGAGATCTTGGGACCGAGGTGGTTTAACAGTGCGCTGACGCGAGCCTTCTGAACGATCGTCCCTGCGCGGGCATCGTTGATGACCTTCCGCGTGCCCTTGGGGAAAAACCACGGTTCGTCCAGGTGTGTTGCCGGGTCGACCGCTGCTGCGAGGACGACGAGCTGCCGAAGCAGGTTCACCTCGTGCAGGACCAGTTCGCGGTCGAATCGATCGTCTATCTCAGCGTGGGCGGCTTCAAATACCTCCGCAAGGTCCGTCAGTGACAACCAAGTCCACCCTCGTGGCACGGCGCTCGGTTTGTGGAGCGAGATGAGCACGTGTTCGCCCGGGTCTTCCCATGCTTTGGCGATAGCGTCGGAGTACTCGGTGAGTTGGTCGGCTGCGGGGATAGCTCCGATCTTCACTTCTATCCAAAGGCGGCTGGACTCCGTGTGGAGGTAAAGATCGATCTTCTGCTGCTTCTTCTGACCATTGGCCAGAATCCGGTCGGGAAGACGAACCTCACGCTCGACAACCAGGTTCTCGTCGGCACCTCTCAGACCGAGTCCGGTGACCAGCACGCGTGCAGCAGCGGGGTGTTTGCGACTCAACCATCGAATCAGATTGGTGTGGAACAGCTCTCGGCTGGCCATCGAGGCGTGGAACAGCGGCTCTTCGTCTAGAGTGCGAACGGCGTCGGCGAGGTTGCTGGTCACGTCAGCACCCTAGAGAGACATCCAGCGTCTGTGGACAGAACGACACGGCGTCTCGCTCGTCTCCTGGCTAGCGCTTCGGCCGCGACCAGGCTGGTGATTCCAGCCTTCACACGAGCTGGTGCGCACTGGCGGAACCAGCCTTGTACGTGCTCAACGTCGCTTCTCCTACGGTCAGTGAGCCCTGGTGGTCCGGGAACCCAAACCGGTCAGGTGAGCCAGCGACCGGACGTGGTCTAGCGAGGTGCGTCTTGCCGCCGCCTGTCTGCGTCGCTCGGGCCCGTCAATATCTTTCGGACGGAAGGCCGACAAGTGCTGAACAATCAAGCCGCCTTTCCTCCCACTCAGATCTCCGGCGTGCCCGAGTACATCCGGATGAACGCCTCGTAGGCCTCGCGCGTCTCGTCGTCCTCAAAGACGGGCTTGCTCTTGGCAGGTTCGATCACTTCATGAGTTTCGTCGCGCACACCCTTCACCTGTGTGTCGCGAGACCACGTGCGCACATCGGTGTCGATAGCAGCCGCGCCAAAAATGTCCATTCGCGTCGAGGTCGGGTCGCCGTTGACCCAGTTGATCTTCTCGCCCAACACCCATGACCAGCATGCCCAGCCGGCGCGCTGCAGCGCGTCGTTGAGCACGCGGGCCTTCACTAGGAGACTTGACCCACCGAGGTGGCCGTGGCCGTCGGTGGCAAACATGACAATCTCCTCGCCCACCAACCACGCGTACTCTGACTCCACCGGCCCTAGGCCCAGTCGCCCAGCCGAGGCGTGCCGTGGTGGCGCAAGCCTCGCGCCAAGCAGGCCTATGGTTGTTGGCGAGGGCAGCAGCGTGCGCGGCAGGTCCGTGGCAGAGAGGTCACGGTCAGCTTTCGCCGTCGACCCGTGCGTCGTCAGC
This sequence comes from Nocardioides jiangsuensis, assembly GCF_019679455.1. GTDB lineage: Bacteria > Actinomycetota > Actinomycetes > Propionibacteriales > Nocardioidaceae > Nocardioides_C > Nocardioides_C jiangsuensis. The sequence continues at coordinate 1,166,562 of NZ_JAIEZQ010000001.1, read as the reverse complement.
GCGATCGGCGCGGACGGGAAGGACTCCTTGCTGGGTACGACCCAGCCCGGCGCTTGGCCATCGGTATCGCCGTCGAATCTGCGCTCCTCATTCGAGGTGGCAAGCCACTCGGACCACGGATCGCCTGCGGGATATTCGCGGAACCAGCCCGGACCCCAGTCCGGTGGGGTGGGCATCCACAGTCCCATCCAGTTCTTGCCCGAAGCCCAGGTCGCGACCTCGTCGAGGTGCTCGGCGCGGACGAAGTAGGACTGCGTGCGGAACCACATGTCATGGCGGTGAGGCTCGCGGGCGGACGGCGCCTTGTCGCGTTCCCACGAACTGTGGGACTCCAGCACGACCCACCGCTCACCGTCGGCGTCGGTGCAGGAGAGGAGATCGGGAAAGGCAGGGATGTCGCTCTCGTCGTTCAACCATTCCACGTCGGCGGGAATGGTCGTGCGCAGTGCGGACGCGTGGTGGGTGCGCCACCACGGTTGCCCGTCTCCACGCTCGAGCTCGAGCAACCGTGCGCTAGTCGACCCGGGTGGCGGGGTGTCGCCCCGGATCGCGATCGTCGGGTCGATGTCGTCCGCGGAGTGCAGTTGCCAGGGGTTGCGGTACTCGGCGGCCTCACCGCCGAACCGATGGACCGTGCAGTGGTCGGTGAGGACCCCGAGCAGTTCGTAGTAGGCGGTCCAGAGGTGCTTCTTGCCCAAGGTCTCGAGCTTGTCCTCACCCGGAAGACGCGACCGGTGCGGTTCGGCCGGCCCGCCGAGCGCCTCGGGGATCCACCCGAGTTCGAGGGTGCGGGCGATCAGCCAGCGCACCAGCAGCTCACCGTCCATGTGGACCGGGTCGGTCGAGCGTCGGCTGCGGTCCGCCTGGTCGAGGGTCCGCAGGTGCTGCTCGGCTCCTTCGGGAAGCGTGTCGATGACGGCTTGGCGTGCGGAGCGCCGCCGCGCAGGCCGCGTGATATCGACGGGTTCCCCCTCAGCGGCCTTGACCTCCTCGATCACCTCCGCGGGGTCCCGATCGCCTAAGAGCTGCTGTAGTGAATCCAACGTCTTGGCGCGCAGGCGCCGGGCACGCGCCTTCCGATTCGCGATCAGTCGGCGCTGGTCTGGCGGTACGAACTCCTCGCCAACTCCACGCTTGATCAGCTTCTCCCGGAAGTCGTATCCCATGGGAGACCCGGTGAGGTAACGGTCATTCGGGTCGCCGAGCAGTAGGGCTACCTCCTTGCGCGTCGGGGCTGTCAACGGCCAGCCACTCACGGCGAACTGAAGCTCGGGGAGGTCTTCGGGACGCGACACCAGGTCCCGGATCCGGACAAGGGCTCGTTCGCTGTAGTAGCGAATCAGCAGGTGCGTGGTCGGTCGAGCGTCGTGCAATGCCACTACCGCTCCTGCGAGAGCGATGAGAGCGTCGTCGTCGGTGTTCGTGGCGTCGAGGCGCGTGACGTGGCCGTACGTGACGGCGTGCAGGCGTTCGACGATGTACCAGTCGTCGATGGAAACGAACTCGTTGAGCAGCCAGACGAGGTCGCCTGTGTGGGCGTCCAACACGTTGATGAGCGCCTTGGTCGAGGAGTCGCGCAGCCGAGGCGAGGTCGAACCGAGGAACCACGTGAGCTGCTGGGCGACCAGCCGGCGTACCGGCTCCGTGAGTGCGCGGCCGGGATTCCATGCCCAGTCCACGAGCCGCGCGACCGGATTGCCGTCGACGCCCCACAGCGCGTGAACAGCGACGTACCACCCGAAGTGCCGAGTGGTGATGTCGCGCGGTCCCAGCTCACCGCTCATGAACGCTGCATTGAGCGGATGCCCCGGGGTGCACGACACGTGCAACAGAGCGCCGACCCAGTCGTCGTTCTCGATGTCGTGCCTTAGAACGGCTTCGCGAGCCACCTCGACGGTGCGCGGCGTGATCGAGGACGCCTGACGCCACGCCAAGGAGTCGAGGTGAGCGGTGGCCAGTTCGTACCTGACGTAGGGACTCAGCCGGTCCTCTTCGAGCTGGGCCACGTTCCGACCATCGGCGTCTCCCGCGGCGCTCTCATCGGCACCGTCCCCGGCACCCTCCCCCTCTTCCTTCTTGTCCGGCGCGAGCAGGTCGATGAGCTCCACACCGAACCGTTCAGGCACCAGAGCGCACAAGGCGGCGGTCACTCCGAGCCACGACCACGCCTTCGGCCCGGACAGACGCGAGCCGAGGGCGCGCGCCAGTTCGTCACTCGCGGACGCCTGTGCGAGCAGGTCCTGGGCGCGCAGGTAGTCAGTCAGTCGCTGAAACGTGACGCGCACCTGCTCACCGCCATCGCGAGACTTCTCCCGCAGGAGGATCCCCTCGCTGCACAGGGCGTTCAGAAGGCTCCTGCTGGCGCGGCCCCCGTCGTCGTGGATGGCCCTGCAGATGCAGCGGGCCTGCCGAAGAGGGACCGCCTCGGACCCGCTCGTGTTCATCACGCGTGCGAGGTCCTGCACGGCCCTGACCACGATGTGCTCTCCGGGGTCGCGATCAAGCCTGTCGCGGCTGCAGATGGCGTTGTCGACGTCGTTGAGCAGACCGTCGAAGATCCAGGCCTGGCCGCGGTCCAGGGTCGGGATGGTCGTGACCCCGTGCCCACGCGCTGAACGGCACACCGACTTCAGCAGCAGGGGGTTGGAGAACTCCGGGTGATAGCCGGGAACTGCGGGAAGGTCGAGGCCGTAGTGTGCGGCGTACCGCTCCAGCGCGAGGCTCTCGCGACCCTCGATCCCCGGATGGACGAGGCGAGTGACTAGGTCCGAGTCGTCGGCAAACCCGTCGGGAAGCACGACGTTCTCGTAGGTGTCGCGGACGCTAAGGATGACTGCCACTCGCGGGTGCGCCCGAATGTCGGCTCGAAACCCGGTGGCCCGGCTGTGCCACAGGTCGCGTCCCGCACCTTCGTTGACGGCGTCGACGACTATGAGCGCTCGCCCGCTTCGGTTGACGAGCGCTGCTGATTCGAGTCCTTGCAGCAGGTCGGAGCTGTCGTAGTTGAAGTCCATGCTGGTCAGGACCTCCGACCACACCGACGACCCTGGGGCGAGGTGCTGTCCGAGCGCCAACAGGGTCGGCTGTTCCTCCTCGAGCCGCGCCGCGCAGTGTGAAGCCAGCGTGTGCGACTTGCCGGACCCGGCACCGCCAACGAGAAGCACCGCGCCCGTCGTCGCGGCTCGTGCCTGGTCGCCAACGCACAGAGCGCGCGCCCTACGTGCGCTGTCGACCGCCCGCAGGGCCACGTCAGTGACCTCGTGGATCGACGGAACCGGTGCCGTGCCCGGCTGCGGGGCCTGTACCCGGTCCGTGAGCTCCCTTCTCGCCTGGTCCAAGCCGTGCTCGAGCCGGTCGATCAGGTCTGCAGCGCTGCGTTCCAGGCGAGCGAAGTCCGGCGCGAGCGCGTCCTGAAGAAGCAGCCTGGCCGCGTCACGCTCGTCGGCAAACCTTGCGGCCGCGGTGCGGATCGGCTCGCTGTCGACACCTGCCCGGCGAAGGTAGCTCGCGCAGGTGCCCGCATCCTCGGACGCTTGCCGCAGAGTGCGGCCCAAACGGTCGACGAAGCGATTGTTGAGCACAACCGCATCAAGCACGTCGTCGACCTGGGAGCCCACGTCGGTGTCTGGCTCGTAACGATCGCCGAGATTTGTGATCGCGCGGTTCACCACCGAAGCGCAGACGTCGTGGCCCAGGAACGTGTGGTCGAAGAAGTAGCGAAGTGTGCCGGCGTTCTTGGCCAGCGTGATCGCCTGCACCACTTCTGATTCGCCGCGGTACTCGATTGCCACCTCGATCCCGCGATCGCGGGCATGCTGCTGCCAATCGGCGACGTAGTCTTCCCACTTCTTCAGCGCGCTCGTGCCGATTGCTCCGGCCGGCCGGTTGACGGGGACGACCAACAGGTAGCGAGTGATGTCGGGCTCGTTGGCGATCGCGTCCTTGAAGGAATCGCCCATCTGGCGGAACGCGCTGGCGCTTAGGCTGAACAGGTACTTGGCCTGCCATGCCCACCGCTCGCGGCGACCACCGAGCTCGAAGGCGCAGGAGAACTCGATGCCGCCGTCAGGGGTGCCTCGTCGCTCCCATACGGCGTCGTGCGGGATCTGGTCCATGTCGCCGGCGAGCTGGAAGGCGAGTTCTTCCCAGGCGCGGTCCTGATGCCCTCCGTGCTCTCGAATCTCTCGGAACCGGACATTGGGCAGCGGTCGAAGATCCCGCGGCATCACCTGCGACCTCGCAGCGCACATCGTCGCGTCGGCCTGGTGAGCGGAGTCTGGAGATCCGGCACCTGGTGGCGCAGCAACAGTGCCCAACCGGAAACGAGAACCACCCCCATCGGAACGCTCCAAACAGTGACCCGTGAAGCCTAACGATCGGTGAGTCGGGCATGTTGGATCCGCGACCGATCATGGCCGGTTGACTGGCGCTCCGCCCTGTCGCCCGGATCTGTCGCGATAAGCGTGTCTATCCGCCGCCCGTGACCTAGCCAGGCCATGGCTGACAACCGTCTCCGCTTCAGCCGTGCATGAGACTCATCAGAACAGTCCTCCATGGGTCTTCGGCCCTGAGCAACAGCACGTATGACTCGGTGAAGGCGCAGTTCGGAACCCCCGAGGCGCCATCCTCCGCCTCCGGTGGTGCGGTCCTGGCTGCAGGTCGGGCTGAAGCCTGTCCTCACCATCGTGTGATCACGCGGTCGGCCACCGCTGCTGCAGATAGTCCAACAGCTCCTGGCCCGAGAGCTCGTGGGTGGCGTTGCCCAAACGAGTCATGAAGACGGGCTTAGGGTCTTTCGGGCTCTTGGCGAAAACTGGTTTGGCAGCCGGTCCGACGTCGATCTTCAGCACCAGCTTGTCCTCGATCGTGGCTGGCTGGATGTCAAGATCGGCGGCGGTGAGTTTACCCATGCTGTCGGCCACGGCCTTGGTGAACCACAGCATCCAGCCGTCAAGGTCGTGCTTGTGGACGAACGGCAGGTCACCTTCGATGCCCACGACGGTGCCGTCATCGGCGACTCCGACGATCGCGCTCCCTCCATATGCGTTGGCGAAAGCAGCGATAGTCTTGAGCAAACTCCACTCGATGGCAGGGTCCTTGTCGCCTGTGAAGGTGTTGAGTCGACCCGTTGACTTGAATTCGATCACCTTGGTTTCGCCCTGCTGGATCATCTCCGCGATCACTGCGGCGGGATCGCTGCTGCCGGCAGCTTGGGCCGCGAACGGGTTGTCGCTGCCGTCGGAGGCACGGTTGACCGGCTTGCCCATAGCCTCCTCGATCTGCTTGACGAGCCGCTCGAACCGGTGAGTGAAGAAGGCAGGAAAGTTGTCATCGCGCAGATGATGGGGTGCGATGTCGTGGCTGCGGAGGATGGCGTCAAGCTCGGCCTCGGAGATCTTGTCGGACTTCTCAATCGAGGCGAGGTAGGCGCTGGGGGCGTTGCCGCCGATGCGCCGATTGGTGTGGGCGTCGATAGCCGACTTATTGACCACACTGTCGATCAGACGAGCGTCGACGTTGTTCTTGCTGCCCCACTTCTGCGGAAAAATGTGGTGGATGTCGATGGCGTCATCGGCATGGGCGTGAATGTCGATCGTGGTGCCGGTGCGGAAGTCTCGGCCGCCGCGCTTCATCTGCAAGGCGTAGAGCCCCTTGTACGCCGCGCTGCCGCGAGTGCGAAGGCTCAAGAGTCGCGCGGCCTGGAACTGGGCCTCTCGCACGGTACGCGGTTCCGCCTCAGGGTCCTCGACCCACGTGAGGATGTCAGGGAGATCGAAGGCGAAGCGGGTCTCCGTGGACCCGCCGTACATCTCGCCAAAGACACCGCACCAGAGCCAACGGCGCAGCAACTCGCGGACTCCGAAGGAGTCGGCGTCCGACTCCAACCGCGCAATGGCCGCGGCCAGCGGCACGATCTGCGTAGGGTACGGGACGTCATTGCTGGTGAAGATGTGCTCGCTATGCAGGAACGGGACAACCCGCTCGATCGCCTTGGTCGCGATGTCGGCCCATTGCTGGTAGTCCTCAAGTGCTAGCCGCAGCACGTCCTTCCGTTTGCACGACACTGCTGGCGCCACCGCCGCGTCGGAGTTCTTCACAAGGAACGCTTCGCGACGGGCCAACGTCGCCAGCAATGTGACAACCTGCAAGAAGTCAGTTTCCCGGAAGCGGCCCAAGACGCCGTGCTGGTCGAAGCGCGATTCCCGGTCTGCCCAGTCATCTCGAAGATTGAAGTCGTCGGCGGCATAGGTGGCGGTCAGGAGTTCGAAGACGGTAAGCGACACACCACCCGTGTTGACCTTTTCGAACACTTGACACACGGCTTCTTTGGGGGTGGCCTTGATCAGTTCGATGACCGGCACCTGATACTGGACGAACGCGTTGATGATGCCCTCGTTGAACGCCATCCATGTGGCCAGCCGGTCCGAGGACTCCCCCGGGCCTTCGCTGAGGTACTTCAACTGCCAGGCCATCGTCTCGGTGTAGTCCAGCACCGCTGCCAGCGGGAAGTGTTCCTTAGCAATCTCCGCGTCCCGGGTGGAAAGGTCGAGCTGGACCTCGCCTCGGAAGTTCTTCACCTGCCCATCGGCGGGGACCGACACGATGGCGTCCTCCCGGTCCGCGGCAGGGTCGAGGGCAGCCCTTATGTCGACGTAGTAGAGCCGCTCCATCTTCTTGTTGCGGGCGTCGCGGGTGGGCACGGGTCGACCGGACTTCAACACCAGGTACAAGGAGGTCGCGCGCTGCTGTCCATCGAGAAGCAGCAGATCAGGTTCCTTCTGCTGGGTCCCCTCGACACCCTCCAGTGGCCGAGGGCGGAACTTCACCTCGGGGTTGCCGGTCTGCAGCGTCATCACAGCACCGATCGGGTAGGACAGGGAGATCGAGGCCAGCAGGCTGCGGATGCCGTAGTCGTCCCACACCCAGCCGCGCTGGAAATCGGGCAGCTGGAGCGCTCCACTGTCGGCCTGGCCGAGCAGTTGGGCGAGCGGCACTTCGTCGCTGGTGAATTTCTTGTCCATGAGGTGGAGATCCCCCGACTGGTCTCGACTCGCGCGGGTGTTTCCAGCGAACCTAACAAAGCGGGCCCACTTCGGGGACCGGGTTGGAAGGGAAACAGCACCTGGGGCGCACCGGGTCTCGGTGAGGGGAGCTCTCACTCACCGGCGACCATGGCGCTGATTATCGCCTCGCGAGCCATTGGGCTCTCAGTCCAAGGTGCGAGAAGCACGCGTCATTCCGCCGCTTGAAGGCGCCGCCCGCCGCGGTCTGGGTGGCAGCCGGGACTCAAAACCTAGGTCTTCTGCGCTCAACCCACCGCCAAGCCGGCGCGAGGGTTCCACTCGAAAGTCACGAGCAGTCCTTCGACGCCTCCCGGTCCTAGCCGGCCTTTCACATCAGTGGACGTAATGGCTTTCAGTTGCCAGCCCTGAGCGCCGTACGAGTTCAGTAGGTGCTCGAGCTCCTGGCCAGACATCTTGCCGCCGATCATTCGTGATCGAACTTCTACGACCTTGTTGGCGTAGTGCGGGGTGTTCGCCGTCATGAAATGACTAAGCCCAGGTCCCCGCTTCTCGATGATTCCATCGGTATAGTCGACAGCCGGATCACCTCGTCATTGTGATCGGATGCATCCGCGCTCGCCGCGGCAGCCGCGTCATTCCACCACGACGGTGCGTCGCAACACGCCCCTGGGAGTTTGACGCACGACAGTCAAGCCCCGAATATTCTCGAATAGGACAAATTGCTCCCTCTAGATGGCGAGAATGACGATGGGTGAGAATCCACGCGGCGAACCCCCTGCAGGGACTCTGAGCCCCGACGGCGCTTGGCGCTGGCAAGACGGCCAATGGGTTTCGACCACCGATGACGGGGATTCTCTGCGCGTCCGACAGGAGCAAGAAGCGGGCCGTAAGCGCAAGCATGGCTGGTTGCCGCGACGCAAGATTCTCGTTCTTGCTGGCGGGGCAGCCCTGGTTGTCCTGGCGATAGCGCTCACGGCAGTCCGCGGCGGTGAAAGCGCAGGAAGTCAGGCCATCGAGGCTCGTGGGAGTTTGGTCATAGTCGGAGGCGGTGGATACACCACGTACGACCCCTGCCACGGCATTAGCGGCGGCGGCTACATCGTTGACCCCTTCGATTACACGGATTTGCGCGACGGTACGCCGGTTAAGGTCCTCGACGCCTCTGGAACCATCATCGGCACTGGATCCCTCGGCCCTGGTGATTACGTGAAAGACAACGGCGTCAACGGCGGAGACGGGTGCCGCTTCCGGTTCACGGTCCCACTTGATTCCAAGAGTTCGCACTATCAGCTCGTGATCGGTGACCGCCCCACCTTCGACTTCGAAGATCCATCCGATCTCGACCTGGTCGTAGGGCCCCACTGAGCCCGTGCGCAGCAGAGAAGTCGCCTACGCGCGTATGGCAGGTCACGGCACCCGTTGATCCTGATCGCCTGGTGTCGCGGCGACTTCCCGACTGCGCTTCAATCGAGATCTGCTGCCCGTCATGAGCAAAGTCATGAGCCGCTTCGGCCATGCAGGTGACGCTGGATAACTTGCACGTCGACATGACGCGTAGGTGCTCGGCGCGTCGTTTTCGATGGCAGAAGACACATTGGCGCGGGCATAGAGGAAGCCAACGGTTCTAACGTCGTCGGCCGCTCGTGCTTTGATCGGACGTGTCCAGTCCTACGATCCGCCGAGTTTCGGCCGTACGCGGTAGAGCACGGGATGTCCCTAGTTCTTGACGGCGTGGAGGACAAGCACTTCAAGGGCTGGCATTGCCACGTGGAGGACTGGCGGACAACTCGACCGGCATGTGCGCCGCGAGAAGATGGGCACCCGACCTGTGCGACCTAGGTTTTTCCGCCGCGCATGGCCCCAATGGTGCTAGCCCCACGTGATCCCTAGGACGCGAGGTGTGGGAGCCGTTCGCCGAGCGGTTAGTTCGATTAGTTGCGATATTGCGATAGGGGCCGTCGCATGGGGGGCAGTCCGTGCCGGCTGCGCCAATCCTGGACGGCCTTGTCGTCCTCTTCGATGTGGTCGGAGAAGTAGTCGCCGAGATCCTCATTCCGGTCTTCGACCGCCAGGGCGTACTCCTGAACAGCGTCAGGTCGTGTTGGAAGCGGAGCGTCGGTCAGGTGCGTGGCAAGAACATCTCGCGCGTGCTGAACCAGATTCACGGCAATGGAACGCGCACTGTCGGGGTGCCAGCCCTGGTCAATCTGAGTTCCGGGGTTCGACCGAAAAGGGAGGTCGTACGCGTAACGGATGATGCTGAGCAGAGCCTCCATCTCAGTACGAACCGCGGGGCGCAGAAGAACTGTGTGAGCCTCGAGTGTCGCGATCGAGGCATTATGCTCCCGCCGCCGCATCTTCAACGCTTCGTAGTCAGCGTCGGACGCACGTGAACTGGAAGTCCGCCGGTCGACGGCCGCGTAAGCCGGTATCAGGTCGACGAGCTTTGCGAGCTCCTCGTAGCATGCTTCGGCCGCCTGCCTAGACCGAGCATCTGCCTGATCACGTCGTCGCTCGGATCGTCCAAGCCGTGAGTTCACAAAGGCGTTCACGGCGTTGCCCGCGGCCGGCGCGAGAAGACCAGCCACGAAGGCCAGCGCCAACGAGCCTGTATCGAGAAGCCACCCCATTGTCCATCCCTCAATAGTCGATGTGTTCACACTCCGTGAAGGTAGAACCTTCTCCAGATACTGCTCGGCTGTCACACACCGGCACGGAACGGGACTCGAAGCATGGCCTGCCCGCAGGACATCTTAGGTGGGGACTGACCGCGCATTGTCCAGGCCGAGCCACCACTCGCTATCGAAACGGGTTCGGCTGCAGCACCATCGTGAATCAGAGATTCACCCGCTACTCGTGCACAGGCGAAGCGGCACACCGATCTAGAACGACAGCCCGGAGCTCCGCTTCTTCTCAGCGTGTGGCTGTCTCCCGGCGTGCGTCATTCCGCCGCGTTGGGGCCGTCAGGTAAGTGAATCCTCGCGATCATTGCGTCCTAGCCCGGGTCGTCGCACTTGTCCTCTTCACGCTCCGGCTACCGCTGCCCTCCATTGAGCTATTGCAGGACTGCATCCGGTGTCCCATGTCCGCCCAAGCCACGTCACCGCCACCGTCAGGCAGCGGGCGCGTACGCTCGGCCTCCCGCCGCCAGGCTTTGCCTCGGGCGTAGGCACAGCGCGTCTCTTCGCCGAGGCTGATCCCGAGCATCAGAGGGGTGAGTCAAGTTTGGCCCTCCATCGACTTCCCAGCGAGTTAATGTGACGCGCACAAGTGACGAATCGGGAGGAACTGATGTTAAAGCTGTTTTGAAATTTGCCGATGGCGAGGAAGTGGAAGATGACGAACGCTTCGAGACCGAGGAGGAAGCCGAGGAATACGGCCTCGTCATGCTCAGCAACTGCAACACCGGTGCCGAGGTGTTGCACATGTCCAATCCGGGGGACTACCCGCTCGACGATGACGACGCGGATCCCGACATCGTGGTCGTCGAGGTCTGAGTGAGTCGCTATCAGCAGCATGGAGCATGCCAGCGAGTAACAGCACTGCGCGGACCTCCGCGGTCCCTCAGCGATCGAGTCACCGCCTACGCGGCCCCTGCCATGGCTGTTGAGCTCTTCGACTGGTGGCGTCATCCCGCCACACGTGGCGCTCGAGCGGCACGGCAAACGATCTGGCATGTCGATCCGCGCGTGACGCGACCAGAGGGGTCCCTATGCCCAAAGGTCGTAAGCCACCTGCCGATCCGAAGAACGGTTACCCTCGTAATCAGCCCCAGCCTCTCCGCTCGCGCTATCCACAGGCAAAGGGCGCCTTCGACGGCTCATCGCGCAGGTGGCACTCCTGCGAGACAACGTCCGATAGTCGCCCCATCCATTCGCCGGGTGGATCGAGCTCGCTGCAGCCTTCAACTCCCCTAGGTGATGATTCCGCTTACGCTTCGCCACCCCCGCTCGGCGATTCGGTTGCGTGCTGCGTTGCCAATGCTGGCTCGAGCAACTTCGTGATGGGACCGCCCGCTTCTTCCGCACGCGGGTGCTACCTCGCCTGTCCTGACGCACTGGGTCTCTGCCGCAGCGACAGCCGGCAGGTGGACGATCCCATCCGCCTGCTTAATCAGCCGGCCAAATGAGATCGCCTGCGTTGGCGCGAGTCAAAGCGTCATCGCTCCAGTAGCCACGTCGCAGGGATTAGTTTCACAGTCGTCGTCATCGCCTTCGATGTAGCCCGTTCCTTTGCTCATGCCATCACCACATCCGGCGCACCACGACCATTCGGTCTCTCCGTCTTCTGAGACCTGTACGTCCGCCATACCTTCCCCATTGCATTCATCGCAGAGGTAGTAGTGCTCGTCGTGTTCGATTGCCATCGTGCTCCTCGGAGTGTTAGTGGCGGCAGTTCACCGCGCGTGTGCCGAGACTACGTCGGGGAATCCGTTGGGTGGAGAGTCCCGCGGTCTTCATCCAGGGGAAGTTCGTCTGCAACGCTGCATGAAGCACCTGCGTCATAGCGCCGCGTGCGCTCGGAATTCCGGGTCAGCGAATGAACGCCGCATCCTCGACCTTAAGCGGTAGCGGTGGAACGGAAGAGGACCCGTCAGCCAAGAGGTCGTCTGCGGTTTGGGTACACGAAGTAGATGACGCCGTGGGCTTGAAGGTCCGGACGCAGGCCGTACGTCCGTTGGACGCTGTGCCAGGTCTGGCGCAGCGGTCGGTTCGTGGCACTTACGCGGTGCAGGGTGGCCTTGTTGTTCCACACCGACACGATCGCCCCGGCAGTCTCGCCGTTCAGCCCTGCCTCTGCGAGTCCTTCGCGGGCGAGGCTGAGTATCGGCTTCCACCACCAGTCCGTGAACTCGCAGTAGTAGGCGTCCTCGAAGAGGTGGCACCTGCGATGGTCGCCGGGGCCAGTGCAGCGGGCCCGCCAGCGCTCCACGCACGTCGGATCTGCGGCCTCGCACTCCTCGGCGCTCTCACGGCCGCACAGCAGACAGTGACCCGCTGGGATCTTCCTCTCGCGCCATGCCTCGGGTGGGTACGGATTCGCATCAAGCTCGTCGTGAGCCGTGAACTCGAGGCAGACGAGGCACTCGTCGCCGACCGGGTCCGGAAGGGTCGCGGCGACGTCGTCCCGCGACAGCTCGATGCCGCATCGGGTCACCGAGTCGGCCGTGCCCGGGAAGCAGCCGGCGCGCAGCACGTGGCAGGCGTCGTCGACGTAGGTTGTCGCCCAAAGCAGCATCAGCACACCCTTTACCTTCTGGTTATGGCTTCGAGACATGTTGGTTGCAGGAACCGCACGCGGAGCGGGCCACAAAGGTAGGAGAACGCCTGCGACTTGTCCTGCGATCTTCTAGCAATGCTGCCGGGGATGATTTTGGAAGTTTCTCGTCCCCATATCCGCACGGTAGGCATCTGCGCTCGACTCCGCGCCGCGTCTTCTTTAGCCGCTTCAATCCTGCTCAGGTCCCTGTCTCGCTGGGAGTAGGGCCGCAGGCGCCGATCGTCGCGGCTTCTCTGCGCCGCCGAATTTAGGGTCGGCGGATACCCATACGACAACGCCAAGGCAGTGATGCTGCCAGGATTCGGCAATGCGCATCGTCGCCTGGAACTGCAACGAGCGGTTCGACCGCAACTACCTGTACCTTCGCGACCTGGACTTCGACGTCGCGGTGGTGACCGAGTGTGGGCCATTCGATCCAGGGATGGACGAGACACGGGAGGTCACCTCGGTGCTCAAGCTCGGAGTCGACCAGCCCGGACATACCAAGCACATCGGTGTGCTCGCGCGCAGCCCCTGGCGTGTTGAACCTCTGCCGCTCGCCGCAGACCAACCATGGCTCCTGCCCGCGAGAGTCACTGGACCAGCCGACTTCACCGTGCTCGGTGTTTGGGCGCTCGGTCGAGAGTGGGTCGAGAGAGGCATCGACTATGCGATGCAGACAACACGCGTTGTTGCCGAAGTCCTCCCCACGATCGACGGCCCGGTCGTTCTTGCAGGGGACCTCAACGCCCCGATCCTGTCGAGCCCTGTCGACGCTCGCCGGCACGCAGAAAGCGTCACCCGCCTACAGGCCCACGGGCTGGTGAGCGCATTCACCGCAGCACGCGGAGATGCCGATCCACTCACTGAGCCCACGTTGTTTCACCAATGGAAAGCAGAGCAGCCGTTCCACGTCGACCACGTGTTCATTCCGAAAGAGTGGACGAGCGGGATCGGACTCAGGGTCGGAACCTACAGCGAGTGGGTCGCCACCAAGCGCTCGGACCACGTGCCGGTGATTGTCGATCTGTCGCTGCCCGGAACGCCTCAGTAGCCCAGGGGACCAATCAGAAGTGACTTCTCGGCGCGCACCTTCCGCCGACTCTTCAAGAGCGCCGACACCTTCGTGAGCCCTTAGTTGTAGCCGGTCGGGTGCGTCTTACCGCCGCTTGCCGGCGCGGCTCGACTTTCACGGAGCAGATGAGCGGACGGTTCGTAGCGGCTAACCGGTTGCGACCTGGACGGCGTTCAGGATGCTCGACAGGCGGGGCGGGTGGGCCATCTTCAAGTCTGTGAGATCGCTGGGCAGGAACCAGCGAAGATCGTCGTGCTCCTCGGGTGCGGCGTTGACAGGTTCCCCTTCCCAGCGGGTGACGAGGAACGCGTGCATGTCGAGGGTGGGGTCGCTGACCGTCATAGGAATGGGCAGGGGGTGGTGGACGTGGACACCGAGTTCTTCGAGGCATTCCCGACCGACGGCCTGGTGAGGCAGCTCGCCTGACTCGACATGTCCGCCGACGAGGTCCCAGCAGTTGGGATACCACCGACGCGATGGATGGCGATGCACCAGGAGCACGAGACCGTCGCGCACAAGTGCAGCGACTGCGATCGGAGTCTTGGCGACCATGGCGGCAGACTATCCATCACTCTCATGCCGCTGGTCGCCATTTTGGCCGATCCTTCCTGGCGGCCTGTGTGTCTGATCCATCGGACGAGGCCCCTCGGCGAAGCTCGACGTCGAAGCGGTCCCGCCGGGCAGTCGAATAGGTTGTGTCTCGTGGCGGAATCACACGAACAGACGACGAGTTCGCCCACGGACAATCCTGTGGACCCGAGCCATGCATGGCTGGAACTCGCTCCGGACTACGAGCGGGCCCGCACCAGGGAGGACTCGCTGGACCGACTCGTGGAGTGGCCCGCGCAGCGAGACCTTCTGGGCGATGTCGCCGGACGGTCGGTACTCGACCTCGGTTGCGGCAACGGAGGCAAGCTCGCTGAGCTGGTGCGAGACGGCGCGGCTGCCTCCGTCGGTGTCGATGTCAGTGGCAACTTCCTCAGTGTCCCGGTCCCTGGCTTGGAACTGATCCAAGGCGATCTCAATGAGTTGGATGCCGTGCCGGGGCTTGCGGGCCGTACGTTCGACCGGATTTTGTTCCTGCAGTCTTTCGGGTACGCGAAGGATCCAGTCCGCACTCTGCAGACAGCGCGCGCGATGTTGGCTGATGATGTATTCATCCTGCTGACCAAGACGCAACCGATCCGATACGCCGTCGAACAGGCCGAACGAAACCGGACCTCCTTGGGCGAGGAGTACTTCTCCACCGCGCGGTTCTCCTACCGCAGCGGTTGGAACGAGCAGATAACCCTGACCAAGCGTCGCTACACCATCGCTGACCTGATCAACGTGTTCAGTGCTGCAGGGCTGTGTATCGAGACCGCGATCGAGCCTCAACTTTCCGAGGACGCCCGAGGCCGCTATCCGCACAAGCAGGCCTGGATGAACAAGTACCTCGGCATCCTGGTCTTCAAGCTCCGGCCCCATCCCGGGCAGTAGCCAGTGGTGGCTCCGGGCTAGCCAGATGCTCGCAACGTCCGCATCAGCCGCATTGGGGAATGTGAGGAGCCGGTAGGAAGTGCGCGATTCCGCCGCCTGTCGCCCACCGCGAGCGAATCTCTTGGCCGTTGTACTAGACAGGGAACCAGTGTTTTCATTCACGCTGATGTCCATGAAGGACACATGGACGATGTCGGAACTAAGGACCAGCCTCGCTGAGTTCGAGCGTGACCTCCGCGGCGCCGGCCTCAGCAAGAACACCGTGAACACTTACGTCGATCGCTCGGAGCGTTTCCTGCGGTACTTGGTCGGCGAGTACCGCCCAGGCCGATAACGCGCTCGGCATTCGCTGGCCCGACCGGCAGCCAGATAGCGACACCCGGCACACGAACACGTCCCACGTCATACCGCCGCGACAGCTTCGCCGGCTTGCCTCAGCGAAAGCCCGGTGGTTTCCCAGGGACACGAGAAGGTCCGGAAGGTGGCAGGAGCGCCTTGGTCGCAAGGTCTGTATTGTGCGCACGCCTGGCGCCCCCTCGCCAGGCGCATCAACCTCCAGCCCATAGATACGATAGGCCCACCCAGGATGCCGCAGAAATTCACCGATCCCCGCCTCGTCTCCCTGAACGACGATGACGGCTTCGTCGACAGCGGGATGCGTCGTGCGCTCTGCGAAGCCCTCGAGGCAGGTGAGATCGCGCGCGCCACATACAGCGTCAGCGCACATATCTGGGTCCAGGCGGTACTAACGGACCGAGCGCTCCTGCTCGTCAAGGGCGCCGTTCGGGCCAAGGTCACTCGAGTACCGCTGCCGCTCGAAATCACGCGAGCACCTGACGGGAGTAGAAAAGGTGTCCGGGTCCGAACGCCGCTTGGCCAAAAGACGCTCTGGGGCTCGAAACTGGATGACGAGGCCCGGCTTCTGCTCGGCGCCTCTAGGTCGCTGTCGGGCACCACCGACCCCGCGCGGGCAGCGTCCGACCGACGGCCGCGTCCGTCGCAGAACCAACCCTCTAGCATCCAAGCCGAGGCGGTTAAGGAACCAACGCCCGACAGTGAAATTGCCGCGCCACCCGAACACATCGCGCCCGCGCGTGAGGTACGGCAGACTCGACGGCAGACGCGTCAAGCGGCGGGGCCCAAACCACGCCAGCCCCGGCGACGTCGCGTTCGGAAACAGTGGGTTGGGTTCGCACCCTCCTCAACGATCTGGGACCTTGCGGATAACTGCGTTAAGTGTGGTCGCCCCCTGACGGATCCCCGTAGTAGGCAGGCACGTGTAGGCACGAAGTGCATCCGAATCTACGGCTCGCAACAGCGCAAGATTCCGAACCCTCGACATGCAGCATGGATCGACAAGAAGACCAAGGCCGAAGCTGCATACATCGCAGAAAGGGTCGGGGCCGACGCTGAGTATGCACGCGCCAAGACCGCGTACCACGAAGCACGAGCGGAGTGGACCCGGGTCCGATCAGGGCTTTAGCTCATCGCCAAGCGCCGCACGAACCGAGTGACGGACCACCCACGTCATATCGCCGCATCTCGGACGCCTGGATCTGCCGAGATTCCGTCGGCTATGGCCCAGAATGGGGTCGTGAGTGAGCTGGCCGGCCGAGCTGAGGAGATCGCCGCGCATCTCGTGAGCCACGCCCTGGGCGCCGACGCCAGGAAGTTCGACGCCGATGGCCGACAGTCTGCGGTGGACTTCATGCTCGAATGGCCGAACGGTCGCCGGGGCGCGCTCGAGGTCACTCTCGTTACCCAAGCCAAGTCGTCAGCCTGGCAGGGGCTGGCGGCCAAGGAGGGCTGGCGATGGCCGGCACCATCAGGGTGGGAGTTCCGACTAAGTGGCGATGACATGCCCTACCGACGAGCGCGCCGCGCGGTCGTGAGAGCAGTTGAACTGTGTGACCGTGAAAACGTCGATGCGCTCGACCGACTGCCCCCTGACATCTTCTCCAGCGACCCTGATCTCGAGTGGCTGAGCGACATTGGCGATCTTCGCCGAGCATCCTTCGAACCCGGTGTCGTCCTGCTCCCTGCGGTCCGCGCCGAGTTCGTGGATGCGTCGACCTCAGACTTCGCGACTCTGGTCGAGCGATGGCTTCACCTACCGCATATGCCGCGTCACGTCGAAAAGGTTAGATCGGCTCTCGCTGTTGACGAGAGGCATCTCTTTCTAGTGCCCGTCGACGAGGTGCTTCCCGCCCGGTTCTTCACCAACGACTTCTCGGCGCCAACTCGGAGACCCGGAGGCTTCAGCGGCATCGACGGGATCTGGGTGTGGTCCAACTACTGGCATCAATACTTGGTCTGGCTGGCTGGTGGGTGGCGCTGGCTCGACTTCCCACCGAAGGAAGATGCGTAAGTAACCGAGCTCGCGCACTTATCTGAAGCCGCGCCATCCGCGCGTGGGCGACTTGCGCCATACCGCCGCGGATGTGGGCACGAGCGGGCACTTCATCAAAATGTGCCGCCTCGCCGCGACTGGTTGCCTGACCCCACTCCTGGCTCATCGAGCGGATAGCAGCAGCAAAGTAGAGTGTTGGTATGTCCGATATTTCCATCTACGTCGATTCGAACTACCAGTGGTCTGTAAACTCCGGACCGGAATTCGTGATGGTCCAGGTGCCTCCCTTGGCTGTGATGAGTAACGATCCGAAGGTCGCTTCGTTCGATGGCTGGCAGAGCCTCCTCGCCGAGATCGGCTTCGCGCGCGCACGTTCCCTGCACTCTGATCAACTACCCACCACGTCGAACGCAGAGTTGCGCACCATCGACGCTCGTCGAGCAGAATTGAACTTAACTCTTCCTGACGGTGGGACCGGCTCGTTCGCCATTCCTCACGGTGAGTCGAACTGGGACACTGCCGTGCGTCAGGTCCCCACCATCCTCGTTCTATTCACGCAGACCGCGATCGGCGCGAACGGCCAGGCCGACAACACCCGACTCCAGAACGATCTAGCCTCAGGCGGCCTCTTCGGTGCACACGTCGCCGTTTCCCAATAGCGACTCACTCTCGTAGGTGTCACTCCTGATTGGTCGCGTCATACCGCCGCGACCGACGCGGTCAATCGAACTGCTTGAGTCATTCGTCTGTGGCGTCGTCAGCGGCGACATCCCAGTAGACGGTGTGGCCGGTCGGGTATCGCGGTCGCTTCGTCTTCGGATTGAACTCGTGCGCCCACTTCTCCGTGATGTCCGGCCTTACAGCGGCTTCCACTCGGCTTCGTTCCATCTCGGCCAACTTCTTCATCAACCGATGTCGGACAGGCTCGATAACTCCGTCGAGGCGACGCTCCATGACGTCGATCAGTGCCTGGAATTCGCGGACAGCCCGGTTCGGAAGCGGAACAAGGACAGTCGCCCCTGTGACATCTCGGACTCTCAGGGTGTCTGAGTCGAGCACGCCGACCGCATACGTGACCGCGAGTTCGGACTGTGAGTGGGCGACCGTGGCGTTCCTGTACGCCTTCACTCGATCGTGCACGTCGATGAGTTCATCAGGAATGTCCACGTGGTCAGTCAGGCGGCCGCGAACATTCGAGGGCAAGACCGCGCGGCAGTAGGCGACTACAGCAAGTCCCACCAGATGGCGACTGGCATCAGCGAGCTCCGATCCCTCCTCCAAGCCCCGGATCGCCAGGTCCAGGGCGTGGCAGGCGTCGGCAAGATCAGATCCGTAGCTCGACAACTCGATGAAGAGTCGGCTGTCTGGAGAGTCACCAACTGGGATCGTTACAAACGGCTGCCCGTCATCAGCGTGTTCCACCTGGCAAGTATCGGCGCCCTCGTTCCGCTGCGCTTGCCGATCAGGGCGGCGAGCAGCGACATTTCGCCGCGGCTGGGGCATTGGATGCCCCGCAAGTCGTGCCTGCAATGCTGCGGCGCGCCACAACGGTCGGCACGAGCACGGGAAGACGAGGGCGCCTGGCCGCGCGGCGGACGTGGGCGAGCCGGCTCTCTTCGAGAGGGAGACCCCTATAGCGTCCGGGGATGCCCAGTCCTCGCCCCTCTAGCGCTCGTCGACGCAGCGCGTCACCGCGCCGGCGCCGGACGCGACAGCCACAGCGGCCGTTGCCGACCGCTGGGCCGGGCGAGCGGCTGTGGGTGCTCGACGTTCCCTACGGGACACAGGTCGACGGCGCCACCTGGCACCCGGCCGTCAAGACCCACCTGTACGTCGGGCGCGCTTTGTCCCCGCACCTCGCGCCCTACGCTCCGGGGCCGTACACGCTCGGTCGGTTCATCGAGAACACCCTCAACTCCGGCATTCCGACGCCCAGCCCCGAGCCGACCGACGCGCTTGAGCCCCGGAGAATCCAGTTCGAAGCGGCCGATGCGATCGCGGCGCGCGCCGCGGCGGGTGGCCGGCAGTTCCTGCTGGCCGACGAGCCCGGCGTAGGCAAGACGATCGCCGCGGTCCTCGGGGCGACAGCGGTGGGCGACCTCCGCGGCGCGCGACGGGTGCTCGTCGTGGCCGACCGACCCGCCGCGATCACGATCGGCCACTGGTGCCGCACGATCATGGCGCTGGGTGACGGGGGCCTGGAATGGGTCGTGATCACGTGGGACCGGCTGGAGAAGGTCAAGGACCACACGTGGGACGTGATCATCGCGGACGAGGCCCACGCGCTGCGACGTACGACGACGAAGCGGTGGAAGCACTGGGCGCGGATCTCGGGGCACGGGCGGCCGCACGACAAAGCGCCGTTCGTCATCGCGACCACCGCGACGCCCGGACACACGCCGCTAGAGCTGCCGTACCTAGCTCCCGCATATGCGCAGGTCCTCGGCGAGTCGATGCAGGAGTGGACCTCGGCTGTGCAACCCGGCGCCGCGTTCGCCACCGCGCTCGAACGCCACGGCGTCGCGGTGGAGCAGGGGCGCTACGGCGCGACATGGACCCCCGACGCGTCGCGGCGCGCCGCGGACCTCAAGCTGGTGCGCGGATGGCTCGCCGACGAGCGGCCCCCGGCGATGCTGCACCGCGCCGCGCCGTGGGGGCCGGTGCCGATCTCCGGCATGCCGGTGGCGCTCACGCCAGCGGAGCGGACTGCGTACGAGGCCGAGTGGGGGGAGTTCTGTCGTGAGATGGAAATCGCGCGGCACGGCCGCAACGTCGCGAAGGGTCGGGCCGCACTGCTGCGCTTCCGTCAGAAGGCCGGGCTGATCCGTGTCGACTCGACGGTCGCCTGGATCGCCCAACAGGTCCATGCCGAGCGACAGGTGGCGTGCTCGGTCGAGTTCGTCGCGACCGCCGCCGACCCGATCGCCGACCGGCTGCGTGACTCCGGCATCGAAGTGGCCACGATCTACGGCCGCGACCGGTTCGACCCCGAGGCCGAGCGACTCCGGTTCCAGACCGGGCAGGCGAAGGTCTGCGTCTTCACCACGGTCGCCGCGATCAGCCTGCACGCCGGCGAGACCCTCGCCGACGGCCGCCGGGCGAGCACCGAGCCGCGGGTCGGCGTCTTCCACCAGGCCCGATTCTCGGGAATCGCCGGACGACAGGTGACCGGCCGCACCCACCGCGACCACCAGGTGTCGCCGTGGCACATCGCCTACGCCGAGGGGACGGTCGAGGAGCAGGTCGGCAAGGTGATGGTGGAGCGGATCGCCGCAGCCTCCAACACGGTGGGAAGCGACACCACCGGTCTCGCCGACCTCGCCCAGCTCCTCGGGGCCGACTGGCTGCCGTCCACAACCCTGACCGAGCACGGCACCTGACCGGGGCTCGGCTCAGGTAAGGGACATCAGCGGCGTGGAGCCACCACGCAGCGGGAGGCGCTTCATTCCGCCGCATGAGCCTGCCGACGAGTTTGCTTCATATACCTCTTTGGCGACGTCCGGCACGAGCGCGGTCGTTCTCACGGCGCCAGCTTGATATGAGTGGTCCGTGAGCCAAGATCGCTTCTTTGACCTGTACGGCGAGATTGAACGTGTCGTCGTGCCCGCGGCGCAACTTGAGCAGGCTCTCGGCACTCTCGCGTATGCGGTGCTGGGTGGCGACGAGGCGGCGCACGAACAAACCCACGCACGACCCCCATCGCAGCTCCGCCAAATCATCGAACCTGAAGCTCGGGCTCGAACCGGTGAATGGTGGAGTGAGCCCGCCCTGGACCTGCTCACGCGAGCGGGCCATCTTCTGGAGGCCCGCCACAAAGTTGTCCACGGTTACTGGACGGACCTGCGTGGCATCGCGGACGGGCGATCTTTCATCACGTTCAAGCCCGACCGGTCAAGCAAGTCGTGGGACGCTCAGTACTTCGATCTTTCCCAACTTCGGCAGCTTGCGCAGCAACTTGAAGAGTCGAGCGAGCAGCCCCGAGATCTGGCTGACCGCCTGGTTGACGAGGTTCATGGCCGCTGAGCGCAGCCGAGACAGCGCATCAACCCACCGCGGCCGTATGGCGCGGCCGCCACGGTCACGCGAGCAACGTGACAACGTCACCGTGGTTCTTCTCCCACCATCCGGCAAAGAGGTGGTGGTAGTCGCGGACGAGCTTCTGCATTTTCCTCAACTGTCTGCGGTCAGCCCACGGCGGTAAGTCTCCCTCCAAGTCAGCGGTCTCAAGATTGATCTTCACGTACTCGCTGTCTGGCTCGGATTTTTTGAGGATGTGGACATGAGGCGGAGGATGGTCGTTGGGCCACACATGCACGCTGATCCCGCCGTCGAGCGCCTTTCCCTCGGCCGTGAGAGCAGAGACAAAGCCGTCGTTGTCGAAGGTCATAGGCCACTCGTCTTGGTTCTCGCCGAACTCCGACAGCGCCATGCGGGCGAGTCGACCGAGGACGTCGTCGGGCTCGAGTCGACCCTCAGATTCCGCAAGCTCCCAACCGCCGGGGTAGCTGGGATCGCGCCCAGCCCGCTCCATTGGAGTCAGGTCGTCGTCCTTCACGGTGGCAGCCTCTCAGCCAACGGGCACGCACGATCGTTTCCTCCGCGCTCGAGATGTCACGCTCGCGGATCGGCGCTCGCCATATCGAAGCACTCCGCCCTGATCGTCCACAGCTGCGGCCTAAAAGACGGCCCCGGGTGTGCGTCTTTCCGCCGCCTCCGACATGGGGATCTGCCGAGGCAGCGGAACCGCGCTCGCCGATTGGAGCTAGGGGCGGAGGAGCGAGCGTTGCCGGCGGGAGATTTGGGCACCGCGACGAGGCGGCGTGCTCCCTCCATTTGATGACCTCGTCCGGGACACTAGGCCAGTGAGCTTCTTCTCGAGTAGCCCCGCCCCCTGGGGCGCCGCCGAGCCAGGCGTAGAGCGGGCGCCGGTGAAGGTCTCTACGCGGACGCTGAGGTTGGCGATCGAGGAAGCGCTGATCCCCTTCACCCGGCGCAACCTCGAGATCGTCCTGTCAGAGGAACTCGGTCTGATCTGGGAGGGCGACGAGCTCGGCCCGAGCCGCGCGGAGTCGAAGCGAACGCTAGTGGACGGCTACATCGACGGGTGGTCGCTGCCGCAGCTCGTCGCATTCGCGCGACGCCTGGATGCCGAAGTCGAGATCTCGGAGCATCACGTCACGGAACTACGCCGCTACATCGACGCCTACAACCGGGGCGGCGGCGTTGAGGGGCCAACCAAGAACCTGATTTTCGCTGCGAACGGACCCAAACCCGACATCGTGCTGCGAGACGCGGTCAGCAATGACATCCAGATCGTGGCGAACGCGGATCACTGCCTCGTGTACGACCGACCGGTCCAGCCCGAAGGCCTGCGGTACGCCCATCTCATCAAGTGGTGGCGCGAACGCGAGGGCCTCTCGGACGCGGTCGATGACCGCACGGTTGGCCTTCGGCTACACGAGCGCTTCCGCGACTCCCTGGCCAGTCCGGCCGAGCGGGTCGTGTTCGACGCCTACGCCGGTCGTTACAAGTCCTCGTTCGACGTTCCCGCCCTCATCCCGCAGGTCTATCTCCACTACGACCCGTACGACCAGCGAACCCGGCGGGGGTTGGTCAGCGGCACCCCGCTTGCGCGACAGCGGATGGACTTCCTGTTGCTCTTCAGCGATCGCCAGAGGGTCGTCATCGAGGTAGACGGAAAGCAGCACTACGCGGAGGGAGAATTCGCCAGCCCGTTCCGGTACTCCGAGATGGTCGCCGAGGACAGGCGCCTCCGACTGGCTGGCTACGAGGTCTACCGGTTCGGAGGTCATGAACTCACCCAGAACCCGAACAGCACCGCGATGGTGCGGGACTTCTTCGAGCAGCTCGACGACCGGATGAAGTAGTGCACCCGGGGGATCTCGAAGATAGCGCGGCGGCTCGACCTCTTCGCGCGGACCGGACGGACCGTGGTGCGGACGAACGCCTGTCTCGGTTGATGCCGAGCTCCGCACCGAGATGAGACCAACAGAAGCTCCATGCACGCCCTGAACGAAGGCAAGGCACTCACCTGCCGCGATCCGCGTGCTTCCGAACGGTGCGTCTTACCGCCCGCCAGCTGCCGGATCGTTGTGGAGTGACCGATGGCGCTTGACGATGGCCCTGGATCTACCGAGCATCCACGTGCAGGAGCGGCTGGGGCCCAAACCCGGTCCAGCGCATAGGTTTGACCTCCCCTTTGTAGGGGTCAGTGCCGAGCTCCATGATCTCGGATCGACGAACGGGCCACTTCGTGTCGAAGACTGCGTGTGAGTAGAAGCGCAGATTGCAGGCATCAGCCGTATGCGTCAACGCCTCCTCGCACACCTCGCGGAGGCGCGCCACCTCCTCGGCCGCTGGCTCATTGAGCAGTCTTACCGGATTCGATGGCGCTCGAGCACCCGGGCCATCTCCGCATTGAAGGAGGGCGGATGTGATTCCTCGCTCATACTCGCGAGTGGCATCACCCAGGGCCTGGAAGGCTCGGATCAACGCTCCGTGGGCGACCTCGCAGCGCTTCCCTGCCAGAGTCGCTTTGCCGAGATAGCCGTCAGGCCATCGAAGCCGGACAGCGTGCCGACTGAGGCGCGTGGCATTATCGGCGGCCTCTTGACGGAGCCCGAACAAATAGCGAGCGTGGCCGACCAGTTCTTCCGGGATCTCGGCGCCGGACGATTGAGGTGGTGCGCCATCCAATATGCGTTCCATCTCATTGACGCAGCCGATCAAGCGCCGGTCCAGTCTGTGATGCCGTTGAAGGTCCTGCACACACTGGGACAGGTGGCTTCGATGCCGGAAGGTGTTCACAACCCACATGACGGCGCCGGCGACTGTGCCGCCGAGCGCAATGACACTCAATATGGTCGCCACCAATGCCCCCTTGGTTGTAGTCGAGAACCCGACAGTCTCATTGGCCTCCGACAGTAACGGTTCCGTCGGCCAGCGGAACTGAAGTAAGAACGCCATGAGTGAGGTGGAGGGCCGCCGCCGTCCCGTAGGAGGATGCGTCTTTCCGCCGCGACTGCTTGCGCAGTCAGGTCGTAACGGAGCGAGCTGGCCCATGGTGGTGATCTTCATGTGGACCGCTCATTCGCTTGTTTTCCGACCCCGTGACGCGGCGGGCCGTGGTATCTATTTGTCCTGCGGTGGCCAGCGGCCAGCCTGGAACTCGTCCCACCGCGCCGTAGGTATGACGGCAATCGCGGTGCCGACGTGGACTGTCGTCTGCCCCCGCTCTCCGCCATCGCATGCTGCGCACAGGTGCTCCACGTGCTGCGGATATGTCTGCGGCGGGTTCTGGATCTCGTCAGTCTCGTTGGCGATCCTCTTCGCCTCGACAAAGATCCGGCCGTTGACCGCCTTGCTCAGCTCTGTTGCAAGGGGAAGCCCCTGAGCACGTAGATCGCTATAGCGCTCCTCGATCACTGCCACGGCCCCGGGTGCGCGGTCGACATCCTCGCCGGAGCGCGGGTGCCAAAACATCGTGGCTTCTCCGCAATTCATGCACTGGTTGAGCGCGATCGCGTGCACGACGCGATCTCGGCGATCCACTACGCCCTTGACGCCTGCGATCCAGGTCGTGAGTGCGTCGGTTACGAGCGCTGCCTCGTGACCGAGCTCGGTCTCAAGTTCGCGGGCGGCCCTGCCCGTGGTCAAGCCAACGCCCGGCACCCGAATGATGCCCGGCCAGTTGGCGTGGGCAAGGATTCGGCGCATGTCGGTCACCACCTCGCCCAACATGGCGTCGGCGAGAGTCAGCCGTCCAACCAACTCGTTGGCACTCGGTTCTGTCACCAGTTCATTCTCTGCGCCGTGATTGAGCGCGTCTACACGGATCGGGCTGAGCCTCCGCGGTTGCAGGTGGGTTCGGCGTACCGCCAACAGGGTCGATGAGGATTCTAGGAGCGAACCATGGCGGACGACGCGCGTACGATTCCCTGGCGCGTCGGGCGTGCGTCGTTGCGCCGCGTCAGCGCGCCAAGTTTTGATTTCGCTGCTTAAGGACTGTGGAACTTCCCATTTGAGCGGCGATCGCTGCGGCCCATTGGGTCAGAAGCGTCGTTGTGCCCTGCTGGGAAACCTCCGTACGCTGCCAGCGCTATTCCAAGGTCACTATTCACGTTCGCGGAGGGAGGACGATGAGCAGCCGCCGTGCGCCAGCATTCACCCGGACCACCCCTGCCGATCTAACTCCACCGGACTCGTTGCTGGCGAGACTGAGCACGACCGATCGCACCGAATACATCGACCGCCATGGATTCGGCCGCGCGCAACTGAAGCCTGAGTGGTGGATCAAACGTGGCGTCACCATCCACCTGCCGAGCAGTGCAGACGGTGAGCCTGTGCTCACGCGTAGTGATCTCTTTCAAATGGCCGACCACGTGAGCGACGACGACTCGCTGCTCGCCGTTCTGTGGCACGTCCTGGCTTGGGGAAGCGGCACGTCGCGGCGCAATAATGACCGCCGGATCGACTCATGCAAGCAGCACATCTCATTGCTCAAGCTTGCCTTCGACGCAGCGCGCGGCTCCGACCCCAGAACCGCCTACGGGACACTCATCCGGCGCGGGGGTGCCAAAATACCCCACTTCGGTCCTGCCTTCTTCAGCAAGTTCCTTTACTTCGCAAGCGAGGACTCCACTCCTCGTTGCCTGATTCTCGACGCGCGGGTGGCGCGCAGTCTCTGGTCACTGGGCTGGAGCATGGCGCCGACGTACCGGGGTCGTTCGTTCAGCTACAACTGGTACACGGACACCTACGTGTCTTACTGCGCCCTGCTGGAGTCATGGGCGGCCGCCAGCGAACACGACATCACAGCGGACATGTTCGAGCGAGCCCTGTTTGACGGGCTGCTATCTCAGCCCTAGATAGCGAGCCCCGGGAGGAGTGCTCGCGGAAGGCCCTCGGGCCGCGTATCGGCACATCTACGGGGACGGAGAAGGTGTGTCCTTCTGTCGCGACTTCGCTATTCGGTCACATCGCGGGGCCGGGCCCCGCGGTCACGCTCGGACCAACACGAGGTTGCGAAGCTCTCGCGGTGTCTGCCATGTGCTTCCTGGCTTCCCGGAGTCGCTTTCTGGGCTCCCCGACCTGTCGAGATTCAGCGGGGGTCGTAGTCGGCGCACGACCGCGGTCTCGATTTCGTCAAGGAAGGCGTCCTCAGGCTTGCTCCAAGTCGCCAATGAAAGCCGCTGCTCCATCCAGCTGCTCAGGCGCGCCTCGCTTGCCGCGTTCAGTCCGAAGTTGGCGCTGCCACCAGGCTTGGCCAGGTGCGCGGCACGGCAACAAGAGCGAGCTCGTTCACGAGCAAAGCCGCGAGACTGCGTCGGACAGTCGACGAGCCTGTCTTGCCAGCGGCATTGTGAGTACCCACGTCACGTCCGTTGAGACTCCTCTCCGCCTCGCCAACATACAGAGGCTGGCCGTCGAAGGCGGGACTCAGTTCCAGCTCCGACCACGCGTGGTCGTCGCCGTAGAAGGCGTAGAGCCAGATTGCTTCGGTACGAGCTGGACCGAGTTCCAGTGTGGATGCACGGGACAGCGCGATCATCAATACTCCATGCCGAATCGTCATCTCACCATTGGCAGGCCATGCACGAGTGCGCTGGACCGGTTCACGAACTAGGGACTGCAGCCACCCCATATGCGTCCTATTAGTGAAAACCTTCCTCCTTCGGCATGATGTCCAGCATGGATCCCGGAACGTTGGCGGAGTGGTTCGGGGCGAGCGGGTCCATAGCGGCCGCTGGCGGAGCCTTGTACCTGCTAAAGCGCGAGGGCGAGGATCGTCGCGAGCTGCAAATGAGCGAGATCCGCCGCGAGAGTGCGGAGCGACGACGTCAGGCGACCCACGTCCATGTCGGGGACATTTCCCATGGGCCGGTTTCGACGGATGGCACCACGCGGAAGGCCGTCTACAGCGCCGTGGTGCTCAATGGCAGCGACCGTGTGATCAACCATGTATTTCTCGACTTCATGCTGTCGCCCGAAGTTTGCAATCCGATGGACGACCTGATCCAAACCAAATACATCGGCCGAATGCTGCCGGGCGTTGAACTAAGCGTGTCGGCCCCCCGGATTGAGGCGCCGATGGGTCGGTGGACACCAGGAGTCGAGGCTGTCGTGGGCACCCAACTCTGGTTCAGCGATGCTGCGGGGCTGAA
The DNA here is from genome assembly GCF_019679455.1 of Nocardioides jiangsuensis. Classification (GTDB taxonomy): domain Bacteria; phylum Actinomycetota; class Actinomycetes; order Propionibacteriales; family Nocardioidaceae; genus Nocardioides_C; species Nocardioides_C jiangsuensis. The sequence goes on along the minus strand of NZ_JAIEZQ010000001.1, from coordinate 1,139,190 downwards.
CTTCCACATCAACCAGGCTCACGACGTTACCGAGGTCGATGCGAACCCGAGACGCACGGTTCCCCAGGCGGACGACAAGCTCCTCGGGGACTGAACTCAAGGCATCCGCATGCTGCGATCCGCGAAGCTGAACCACGCCGAATGATGTACGTCTTACCGCCGCCTCACGGGCACACCCGCGTCAACCGCGAGCCAGATGTCGGAGCCTCATGTTTCCCTTCGGGGAGGGGCCTCCATGACCTCGATGTCGAGTGCGCTGAACCGCAGCCGGCATCGAGGATTCGTTGACCGTTCACATCCCCCGCGACGCGGCTCGACTGCGTCAGTGGTTCGACCCGCTCGGCTCATTGGAGCCGGGTGTGACCTGAGCCGTTCCACCCATGCGAAACGGACCCCGCCTGTATCTTTGAGGCGCCGTAGACCCTCGATCGGAGACAGCGTTGGTCGCACCACTCGTACTTCCGCTCGCCGCCGTGATAGTTGCAGGGGTCGGCGCGGCCGGGAAGGGCGTCACCGATCTGGTCCGGGCCAATCGGACGGTGAAGTCGGCGCAACGAGACCATGAGCTGGCCATTGCCGCTGTTGAGGTCTGCCAGGGCCGTACGCACAAGATCGCGGAGGACTACGGCAGGGACCAACTGCGCGCTCAAGCCGAAACGATCGGTCGGTTCGCCGCGTGGCTTGAGAAGAACGAGCACCTTGTCGAGCGACTCGACCGCAAGGTCGTCGCGGGGGTCAAAGTTGCGGTGCCCTCGCTGCCGAAGTTGAAGTTCGACGTCGAACAAGCGCGAACAGGGCTCATCGGCGGGTTCGGGGCTCTGGGTGCGGCGGCCAGCGCACAGGGCGCCGCACTCTGGGGTGTGACAACCTTTGCAGCGGCGGGCACGGGTACTGCCATCAGTGGTCTCACCGGGGCGGCTGCCACAAACGCGACCCTTGCTTGGCTCGGGGGAGGATCGCTTGCGGCAGGGGGCGGTGGCATGGCTGCGGGTGCGATCGTTCTGAACCTGATCATGATCGCTCCTGCAGCGTTCATCACGGGTATCACTGTCGGCATCGTCGGTGCCAAGCGGAAGACCAAGGCGCGGGAGTACGCAGCGAAGATCGCGGTTTCGATTGAGAACATGGAGACTGCGAAAGCACTGTTGGAGAGCGTCGACACGCGTATCAGTGAACTGCAGGCTGTTCTCTCCGGGCTGGTCATCCGGACGGAGCACGCGATCGACGAGCTTGAATCGCTCGACTTCGATCCAGACGTTCACGGCGCGGACTTCGTTCGAGCGCTGCAACTCGTGACCGCGATCGGTGAGGTGATCGAGACGCCCGTTCTCGATACTGACACCGGTCAACTCACTGAGGTGTCGATCAAGATCGTGGAGAAGTACTCATGAGTGAAGTTCCGGACATCACGTCACTGGGAAAGAAGGCCTCTGCCGCCAGCAAGGCCGTGCAGGCTGGCAACCTGGGCCAGGTGCTCTCCCAGATGGTCGACGCCGCAGATCAGTGGGTCAAGGTCATCCAGGAAGAGTCGACGCGGCGCGAAGAGATCCGTGCTTGGGAAGCAACCGAGCGGGAACGCATCGTCTCGCAGCGCGACGTACTTCTCCGCGGGCTGGAGCTGACCCACGACGAACGCCGCGAGAACTTCCGGCGCCTGTTCGACAACCTGGACGTCGCGATGCGCAGCAATGATGCCGCGACGGCTGCGAGTTTGCTCGACTCGATCACGGAGCTCGCCAAGTCGAGCCCGTTCAAGGACCTCGGGAACGTCGAGTTCGTCGTCAATGAGCTCAAGCAGCCTGACCGCACCTGGAAGATGTAACCCCCTGCGTCGGCCATCGACACCAAGATCAGGATGCGACCAGCGACGACGCTCCGCACGCAATGTAGCCAGAGCAGCCCGACTGGCTCGACATGTGGGACTACATCTAGCTGTGATGTCCAGCCACGTTGGTCGAGAAGCTTTGACGACACGATCTGATGTCGTAGATGAGTGAAGACCTCCCGATGTGGAGGGGAGCTGTCTAAGGAACCGCTCCCACCAGGAGGTTTTCGTGTCCCACGCTACCCACTCCAACGCTGCTCTCACGCCGTGTGCCCGGCTGCGGTTGGCGCGTCTGATCGTCGAGGCCGGCTGGCCACCTGCCCGAGCGGCCGAACGGTACGACGTGTCCTGGAAGACCGCAGCGAAGTGGGCGGCCCGCTACCGCGACGAAGGACCGGCGGGGATGCTCGACCGGTCCTCGGCGCCCCACCATCAGCCAAACAAGACACCGCCGCGATGGTCCGCAAGATCGTGCACCTGCGGTGGAAGCACCGGCTGGGGCCGGTTCAGATCGCCGACCGGCTCGGGATGCGGGCCTCGACCGTGCACGCGGTCCTGGTCCGGTGCCGGCTCAACCGGCTCACGCATGTAGACCGAGCCACCGGTGAGCCGATCCGCCGCTACGAACACGAAGGTCCCGGCGACCTGATCCACGTCGATGTCAAGAAGCTGGGCAGGGTTCCCGACGGCGGCGGCTGACGCTACGTCGGCCGCCAGCAAGGCGACAAGAACCGCGCCGCGACGGTGGCCGCCCGCACCCGCGCCGCCCGCAGCAAGTATCACCAACCGCTGTTGGGGACCTGCTACCTGCACACCGTCATCGACGACCACTCCCGGGTGGCCTACGTCGAGGCGCACGACGACGAGACCAAGGAAACCTCCGCGGCCGTCCTGCGCAACGCGGTCGCCTGGTTCGCCGAACGTGGCGTGACAGTGCAGCGGGTGCTGAGCGACAACGGCGGCGCCTACCGGTCGTTCCTGTGGCGCGACACCTGCGCCGAGTCGGCATCACCGCTAAGCGAACCCGGCCCTGCCGACCCCAGACCAACGGGAAGATCGAGCGGTTCCACCGCACCCTGGTCGAGGGCTGGGCGTTCAAAAGTTCTACGCTCCGAAACCGCCCGACTCGCCGCCCTGCCAGCATGGATTCACCTGTACAACTACCACCGGCCCCACTCGGCCATCGGGAAACGCTCACCCATCACCAGGTTGGACAACCTGGCTGGACATCACACCTAGCCGCTGGGAAGTGCGTTACTCCGCCGCGATCCGGGTCAGGGAGCAGTCCACTCTCGCCAAACAGAGGACCCTCGCACCACTCGACAAGCTCCTGAAGGCAGCACGCAGCGCAACGGTCGCAGCCGCGAAGGCCCAGCAGGCCTCCGAGGGTAAGTGACCTCGTTGCACGGTCGGTTGTCTGGCGGGCGAGCGCTCAACGGCTCTGCAGTCATGTCCCGCCACGGTGGGGGTGACAGAGGCACGCTGGTGCGCTGCTGCTTGACAGTCAACCTGATCCGCCGGCCGAGCCTGCGGACCCGTCGATCGACGGGCTGCCAGCGCACCTGGTTGCCTCGGCGGCCGGGCATCGGACCTTCAGTGTCAAGCCGTGGCCTTGCTAACGGGTCTTTTGCCGAGCACTGCTTGACAGTCACCGACCCATTGCCGGCCGCGGCCTCCCCCGCACCCTGCGACGCGAGCCCTCGACGGACCGACGGTCCGGGGCTCCGGACACTGGAGGTCCCTCATGTCCCACACGCAAACCCAGCCGAGCCGCGGCATCCGCGGCGGCAAGACCGGACTGCGACCCGGAGCGCTGGTCGCCCTGATGGCGGCCGATGACGATCGGCACGACCGCGACCTGACCGAGGTGGGCGATGCCATCGCCGTCGTCGAGGCAGAACTGATCGAAGACGACCAGCAGGCGCTCCCCGGGGATCTCATCGACGCGGTCCTCGACGCCTACCTGGAGAACGGCCGGCTGGTGCCGGCCAAGCACGCCGAGGTGTCCGGGCTGGCCCCCAGCGACACGCGTCGCCTGGAGCGGGCGAGGATGCTCGACAAGCTACGGGCCAGCGCCTTCGCGGACTCGACCCTGCACAGCTACGGGTACGGCGTCACGGCATGGCGGAACTGGTGCCGGCGCGAGGGCGTGCCGGCGTTGCCGTTCGACCCACTGAACGTGGCCAACCACCTCATCGACTACGCCTTCTCCTGGGAAGAGATGAGCGACGAGGTGCGTCGAGACGAGGACGGCAACGCCGTCAACGCGGTCATGGTCGGCACCGTGGAGCTCCGGCTGGCGTCCCTAAACAAGGCCGCCGAGTTCCTCGGAATGCCCAAGCCCGGCGACAACGAGGGTGTCCGAGAGCTGATGCGCGGCCTGCGGCGCACCTTCCTCTCCGCCAAGCAGCACCAGAAGCGCGCCCTGACCCACGACCTGCTGCTGCGCTGCCTCGAAGCGACCACCGGCCGCACGCTGGCTGCGCAGCGCGTGCGCGGCGCCCTCCTGCTCCGGGCGCGCACCGAAGCCACAGCTGGCCAGCTCGAAGCCTTGTCATGGGCTGACGTCACCCTGACTGCGGACGCTGTCGCCCTGGAACTCGCGCCCGTACACCGCCACGGCCGGACCCGGGAGATCGTCGTGGCGGCCCATCCGACGAACCCGGCCCTGTGCCTGGTCGGCGCCTTGCGGAGCCTTCGCACGATCTCCGCCCGCCTCGACCGGGTGTTCGCCCACGCGAGCGGCACGCCCTTGACCCGGCAGGCGCTGCACCTGGCCGTGCACAAGGCCGCCGCTCCGGCCGGGGGCTGGGCCGCGGCCCCCGGGCTGAGCGATCGGGAGTTGGCGCGGGTCATCGTGGACGGTGCCCTGGCTACACCGCTCCAGAGCGCTCGCGACCGCGCTCTGCTGCTGACCGGTTTCTGGGGCGCGCTGCGCCGCAGCAACCTGTCCGCGCTCAACTGGTCCGACCTCGTCGACCACGGCGAGGACGGGGTCGAGGTCATCCTGCGCAAGTCCAAGACCGACCAGGAGGGCGTCGGCACTTCCGTGTGGGCGCCGCCTTCGGAGACCGGATCGGGCACCCCGTGCCCGGCCACCGCGCTGCGCCAGTGGCACACCCAACTGACCGCCGCGCTGGGTCGGACCCCCTTGCCCAACGAGCCGGTCTTCGTCAGCCTCAGCGGCGGGGGAACCCTCCGGCTCAACGGTCGTGACCGCCTGACCCGGCTACCCGGTGAGGGGATCAACGAGATCGTCCAGCGGCTCACCATCGCTGCTGGCATCACGGCCAAGCCGAAGCAGCACGAGCGAAACCCGTTCGGCGCCCACAGCCTGAGGGCAGGGTTCGTCACCGAGGCCGCGATGGCCGGAATGAGCATCCCGGAGATCATGGGCGTCACCAAGCACAAGAGCCCCCAGATCGTGATGGAGTACGTCCGCCTCACGCGCGAGGCCAAGCAGAACGCGTCACGCCGTCTCCTCGGCCAGATCGGTAGGCAGGCTGCCTGAGAGGGGAACTACGTCAGCGGAAGTGCTAGCTGGAAGCTGAACGGGTCGACCCGCCGGATGTAGAGCTCGGCTGTGGCCACGTTCGCATGGTCGGTGACGGTCTCGGCGATCTGGGTGGGGGTCATCCCCATCTGGCGTGCGAGGGTCGCGGCGGTGACCCGCAGAGACCGGGTCCCGATGTTCTGGGTCCAACCGTCGCACAGGTCGGTCGGCGCGTCGATGAGCTGCTGCAGCCTGCGGTTCGCGGGTCCCAGGGCCAAAGGTCGGCCGTGCTGGGTCACCCACACCGGGTCGGTGTCGGTGGCGCCGCGCTGACGGCGGAGCGCGAGGTGCGTGCCGAGGGCACATGCCGGGCAGTGGGCCGGGCAGGTGAGCGGGCTGCGCTCGAGGTGATCGACGAACTTCGTCAGGCGTCGCCGGCGGCCTCCCTGCGCGACAGACTGAAGTCCTCCCTTGTGCTCCTTCGGAGCGATCTCGTGGACGTATCCGGTGGTCGTGGTCGCGATGTGTCCGAGCGACATCTGCTTCATCGTCTGGTGACGCAGAGCGGTCTGGATCCCGACGAGCAGATAGGCGACATCCTGGACGCGCCGTTCGTACTCCTCGTCGACGCACCTGAGCCACCACACCCGGTCGGTCGGCGCGCTGGCCGGGAAGGCCTCGCGCCACGAGGCGACCCGCACTTGGACTCGTGCGCTTCCGCGGGGGGTGGCCCGGTCCCAGGCTGCGCGCAGAGATCGGGTGTCCCTGACCGTCAACGGCCTGTCTGATGCGTCACTGGCGTCGAACAGTGGAAGGTCGACGTCGCCCGCGTGGTCCAGCGCGGCCGTCAGCGCGGCGAAGAACTCCGGCTGCGCAGTACGGTCCAGCAAGTGTTTGCGGCCGGTCGCATCGGTGACCACGATGTCCTCCTCCCGCACCGAAAAGGCGGACCGCGGCAACCGCTGGAGCGCCGTGCCGTATGCCGTTGGGTCGACGCCGAGCGCCTCGGCAACCGAGATGACGCCACGCAGCCGGGCCACCCTGTGCCCTTCGAGCCCACTGGACCGCGTAGCCACCGCGCTGAGGATCTGAGTCCCGCCGAGGGCGTCGGTGCGCGGCGTAGCCGGCCCTCCGGCCTGTTGTCGCTTGACTGCCAGCAGCCATGCCTTCATGCGTGATCCCCTCGGGTCGGGACGGCCGTCTCGCTCGTAGCTCTGAGCGATCCCGAGTGCGTAGTTGTTGCATGTGCCCCACGACCAGCCGTGCTCGAGGCGGTTGCTATGCAGGAAGCGCAGAAGCTGCTGCTCGGCAATAGCAGCATCGGGGAACACTGTTTGGTCGTTGGCCGCACACCAGACCTCGTACACACGGGTCGCGTCCCGGCTGTTGCGCGTCGGTTCCTGGTTCGTGATCTCGGCGGCAACCAGGGCGCGCGCCTCGGCGCGGCTCATGCGGTGGACCCGGCGAGGTTCCGGATGAGCTTGGTGGAGACGTCCTTCGCCGCGCTGGCGGCCAGGTAGGAGTTCAAGGTCACCCCCAACGTCTGGTGCCGCAGCGCGTCGCGGATCTCCTCCACGCTCCATCCGTCCCTGTGAGCCTGCTCCGCGAAGCCCTTGCGGGTGCTGTACGACGAGTACCGCCGATCAGACAAACCGGCGAGCTCGCACAGCACCCGCAAGTCTCTCTTGGCCGTGCCGGTGCCGCCCCCGCAACCGCGACCGCCATCGGCGACGCCGCGGCCGGCCGCGTCCCTTCTGCTCAGAACGTCGCTGACGATCAAGTTCCCACCGCGGCCGTGGACTGCGTCCCGTACGCACAGGTACTCGGCCACCAGGCTCGCCACCGAGACGGGACCGTCTCCCCATGCAAGCGGGCGAACGACCAGCTTGTCGCCACGCGGGTCGTCCTTGGTCCCGGCGAGATCGATGCGGTAGCCCGCCCCGGTGGGGTCGGCCGAGACGGCCATTCGACTCAGCCGCAGCAGATCGCCGCACATGCGGAAGCCGCAACTCCACGCCATCGCAGTCCAAGCGCGAGCGCGCAGCCACGTTCCCGCCTCTCCGCGCCGTCCGACGATGAGCACACACGCCCTACGAAACCCAGCAGCCTGCCAGTCGGTGAGGGCGCTCCCCGGCGTGAGGCGAGTGCTCCGCCAGCCGCTGGTGCTCCGATCCATCGGTACGCCTGCCCACACGCGATCCCGGAGTGCAGAGAGCCGCTGGCTCATTGCGGGCACCGGGTCGCCGCCGGCAGCCGCGGCCAGCAGCGTGCCGGTGCCCGGATGGTGGGTCACCACTGCCCGGACTGCACAGGCGGTGCAGTCCCACGGGACTCCCCGCATCCGCTCAACATGGTCACACGGGAACTCCTGGCCTCCCACCCGGACACTGCCGTCGCGCAGGTCTCGAACCTCGTCGACCTCGAGGTGGGCCAGATTCCGCGCCGTCATCTGGCCATCCATGGCGAGCAGTACGGCTGCGACGCAGGCGTCGAGCCGTGGCGTGGTGACCGGCGTGGTGGTGAGCATCGCAACGGCGTCGTCGCGAAGCAGGGGCTCGACCTCCCACTGTTCGGCAGAACTGGGGTGCGCCCTCTTCCGCTCGTTGGCATAGCGAGTCGCCCCCTTCATCAGGGTCTTCCACGCGCCGACGTTCACAGGGTCCTTGTGCGCAGGTACGACTCCCGCATCCGCGTAGGCCGCACTGACTGCCGCGAGGACGGTGTCGTGGGAACCCCGCATGTAGGGGTGGCCATCGCCCCGACGCCGGAGCAGCAGAGCCTCGAAGGCGCCGAACGGCGCCGAACGGCGCCGAAAGCGGGGCGACATCCAAGTCCTGGCAGTGGGTCTCCCAGATCGCCCAACCAACCTCATGGTTGCGAGCGGTGCCGGGCGCCTTGCCGAACTCTTGGATGAACGCGTTGATGCCCGCGTCGAGGCCGTTCCAGTCTTCGACGATGGGTGGTGTGTAGTACCGAGGTCTTCCGCCTGCCATGCTGAGCGACAGTCCGGCGGGACTGTGGGGGCGCCACCAGGTGGATGCGGAGGCTGACCGAAGCGTCCGCTCGTGTCGTGAGGCATCTGGCCTGGGCACCTCGTGCCCTATCTCAGGCTGGTTGCGACCCTGGTTCGACGTGACTCCGAAGTCGTGGGCCCCGCACTCGTGAGCTCGGCGCCGTCGAACCGGTAGACCTCGTGGCCGGCGAGCCGTAGTCGGCGGTCCCCGGCGATCATCTGCCCGTACAGGGTTGGGCTGGCAGCGCCCTGGGGGGCGCGTAGTGCTGCTTGCCGTAGACCTAGAGCACGACCCGGTGATGGTTGCTGAACGGAGGAGGAGGAAAGTCCAACCGTTGCCGGGCAAGCCTAGCGTTTCGCCGCCGCTCTGCCGCGCTCGCTGAGTCTGGGGATCTTACTGAGGGTGTCCCATTTGGGCCGAGCCAGACGAAGACGGGCATCTTTGGGTGTGCGGATAAATGTGAATGGCGGATTCAGGCACTCATTGAACCGTCGGCGTCGGGAGACGTCGCACCGTCGCTGGGCGCGTCCCGCCACAGCCATAGGCCCCCGTAGGTGGGTGTGCGCATAGGCATGGTCATGGCATCGAATGATCTCTATAGAAGGGCCGCGATATAGCGACCTATAGCCAAGCCACAGTCGGGGCGGGCTGCATCGGCGGGGCGACCGGAGAGATCGCGGCCAACCCAACGAAGCCGCGCGATGCCCAGCCATATCTCGGATTGTTTTAGGAAAGTGTCCCGTGGGCGGGATAATTCCCTAAACGCGCGTCGACAGTGTGGATGTGGCGACAGGGTCATCCCTGCCACGAGAAGCAGGCGATAGTGGAGATCGGCGTGCGGGAAGCTGCAGCGCGTCTGGCTGTCGGCGACTCCGGGTCAGGCAGATGCTCCGCGCCCGGGCGACTGACTGGACGGCAGCTCAGCGGCCGGCGGCTGGTCGACGAGGCGGACCTGACCGGCTGAGAGTGCACTCACCGGTGGTCAGTCGCCTCTAGCCCTGCCCACGCCTGGGGCTGCTGGACCTACTCGATGGCGGCTCGGCAGAGCCACTCAACCCTCCGCGCGTAGTCAGGTGCGCTCAGTTCTGAGGCTGCTGCCCGCGACGAACATGGATCCGTCGCGGTGGCGCTCACTGCTCACAGCACGCGCGAACTGCACCCGGTCGCAGGGCATTCAGCAGCGGTGAAGCGGTGGTTGCTGACCCGGGCTATTGCCCCGGCGCCTGGGCGGCGATCGCCGTCGGTGCCGACCTCGTCCGCGTTGCAGGTGTGCCGCGGGTCTATCTACGCGAGCACCACTGGGCTGACTTGGTCGAGGGATTGCAACTGCGCTCGTCCACAGCTCACTCCGCGGTGGTGGTGCGCGTGCCGCGGCAACTTTGGCCGGTCGCCGGTCGCCGGGCGACCCCGACGTGCGGCCCTGGCCGCCGACCTGCTCGACAACCTGGACTCGAGGGCGATCAGCCTGGCGCGCAGATGCTGGACGCGGCCGTCGCTCGGTTCTTTGGAGCTGCCGACCGGTGACGCGCCCCAGCGCACAATGACGCTTGGAGCCACGTAGTTCCGCGCCGGGTTTGCGGGTATTCGTCGTGGTCGCCAGGCGAAAACGCCGTCAGGTCAAGCGGCCACGCAGGTCATTCAGGAGGCAGCTACGTCTTCAATGTCGCCTACGGAGTCCCCTGCCCCCACCGGGGATCGGGACTTTAATCCGGACCACCCTCGGGATAACCGCGCGGCGGTCCCCCACGCACAGAGTAGCGGGGCGCTTCCGGGGATGCGGCTTCACCCGCGAAGGGCAGCCGCTCGGCCTGGCGTGTGGAAGTGGCGCAGGTGTTGTGAGTAGTGCCCCTCAGAGCGACGACCTGACCTGGTGCCCGGCATGCCCGGGTCTCCCGGACTGCTCGCCGCTAAGTGTCAGCGGGCCGGTCGCCGCCGCGAAGGTCGGACAATCGGGACGCTCCAAGGCCAATGCCCATGTGTGCTCGGTCTGACCTCAGAACTGCACGCTCAAGGTCGTTGCACTTCGCCCCAAGCTCGTCGACCACCGTCACGATCCGCAACTGTTCCGAGGCAGGCGGCAAGGGCACGGGGACGGCACCGAGAGATCGGCCGGTCAGATGCTTGATCGTCGCACCGGTGAAAAAGGACGCGAGGAAACCACTCGTCGCGTAGCAGCGAAGCATGTAAGCCAGATACCAGGCGTTGATCCCCGGTCGTGGACGCGCTCGATGAAGCGCCTTCTGGATCACCATGCCCTCAACGCTGGCATCGCACACTGCAGCGCGTCCCGGTTCCCCTCCTTCACAGATGACCAGATCGCCCTCGCGCACGGTATAGGCATCCAAGTCTCGGTCTTCCAGCCTGAGTTCGTAGACGTCCGAGATGTCGAAGCCGAACCAGCGGACGTTCGCGTTCCTGAGATAGGGCCGGGCGGGACCCGTGTTCTTGGCCTTATCCAGCATCTTTCCGAGGCGGCTCTCCGCGACCTCGTCGAAGCGCGCCCATGTCCAGCCAGCTGGGATCGGGTACGGCTCCACAACAGGATGGCGTCGCTTACCGGGTAGCAGGGCCGATGCGGGACTGTCGCCTGAGTCTTGCCCCGCCAGCCTTCCACGCAACGCGAGTTCGAGGATGGCCTGGTGAACGTCGGCGGCACTCTCCCGCTGCTCAGTGATGACTGGCCACCTCATGCTGACTTGCCCCCACGTTCGCTGCAGGTCGTCGGCGGTCCTGGCCGCGGTTAGGGCGTCAAGGCCTGAGGCTCGAAACTGGGCAGTGGCGTGACCCCGGCGCTTCTGCGCGGCCTCCAGCCTGTCGCACAACTCCAACAGTTCGTCCACCCTCGCGACGATCCGCTCTTGCTCCGGCTGAGGCGGAATCTTGACAGGAAGGTTGGCGAGATCGTCGTAAGAGATGCTCGGAAACGTGGTTCCCTTCCCCGCCGCAAGGAGCTGGCTGCCGAGGTTCCACATGACGATGTTAATGAAGTCCTGGGCCTCCCAGCCTCTGACTAGAGCCACACCACGGCCGATGCAGGCGTTGGAGCCCGCGATATTCGTTCTGCCGGTCGTTGCCCCGCGCACGCACACCAGCAAATCACCCTCAAGGCACATGCGGGTGGGGGCGGTCGTGAATTGTGAGGTGAGTGTCCGTCCCAGGGGCTCCGCCGAGAACTCCACGGGCCCGTTGATGAGGGGAACGCCCTCGCCCGTCCGGTTGTAAGAGTCACCAGGCGGCGAGTTGCCCATCACAACAAGGAATGTCTCGCCAAGGACTACTTCAGTCCAACCCTCCGGCACCCTGGTTGCTGTCTTCGGCCTCGCCGCCCTTGTTGTTGATACGTGTCCGCGTATCCGGAGCGCGTCCTGGGCAGTCTTTCGCGACTGAACTAGCCGTTCGACGAGCAGGTCTGCCGGTTCATCCGCCGGGTCCTGAGGCACAAGTTGGCCATCGATAGCCAGATCGAGCACCAAGCTACGCAATCCTTGGATGCCTCCGGGGGCCTCCGCAACGGTGCCGAACTTCTCGAGGAGGTCCTGCGCGTCCATCAGCGCCTCAGCAGCGCTTCAGCGAGGGCAGCGCGGAGAGCTTCGCGTGCGACTTCGACATTGTCTCTTGCTTCGGCATAGCGCTGGAAAAGAACCTCGGGGTCCTCGTGCTTGTCGTCCCCCACGTTCGGATTGGCGATGTCGAGGTTGTAGCCGCCCGCGGCGATGTCCTCTACGGGAACCTTCCAGGACTGCGGGTTCTCTTCCCTCGCATTCCACCACGCCTTTTCAGCAGTGAACTCCTCGATTCGCATGGGCTTGGTTTTCGAGTAGCTCTTGTAGTCGTCTGGGTACGGGTGCTCGTAGAACCAGGTTTCCTTGGTGGGCTCACCCTTGTTGAAGAACAGAATGTTTGTCTTGATCGTCGTGTAGGGAGCGAAGACGCCTTTGGGCAGGCGAACGATCGTGTGAAGGTTGCACTCCTCAAGCAGCTTTTTCTTGATTCGCGTCTTGATCCCCTCGCCGAAGAGGGTCCCGTCAGGTAAGACAACGGCTGCTCTTCCTCCGGGCTTCAACAGCTCCATAACAAGAACGAGAAAGAGGTCCGCGGTCTCTCGGGTTCTGAAAGCAGCTGGAAAGTTGGTCTCGATTCCATCCTCTTCGATGCCGCCGAACGGGGGATTGGTGACGACGATGTGGACCTGATCCTTCGTGGTGTAGTCCCTCAGGGGCCGTGCGAGGGTGTTGTCGTGCCTGATGTTGGACGGATTCTCGATGCCGTGAACCATCATGTTCGTCACGCAAAGCAGATGCGGCAGTGCCTTCTTCTCCACGCCGTGGATGGATTCCTTCGCCAGGGCTAATTCGGCGGGGGTCGACGCCTGCTGCTTGAGCCGCTCGTAAACCGCCGTGATGAACCCGCCCGTCCCGACTGCGGGATCGAGCGCGGTTTCGCCGAGTTGGGGGTCGATCATGTCGACCGCGAACTGGGTGACGGCTCGTGGCGTGTAGAACTCGCCTGCGTTCCCGGCGCTTTGGAGCCCCTTGAGAATCTGTTCGTAGATGTCGCCAAACAGGTGCCGGGTCTTCGTGTCGTTGAAGTCGATGTCCTGGTTGATCTTGTTGACGACTTGGCGCAGGAGCGTGCCGGACTTCATGTAGTTATAGGCGTCCTCGAACGCAGCTCTGAGGAGTGCGCCGCGGCTTCGCTGCTTGTTGGTGAGCGTGTCGAGATCGAGGTTCTTCAGCGTCGGGAAGAGCTGGTTGTTGACCAGGTCGAGGAGTGCGTCACCGGTGGGGGCGTCCTTGCCAAGGGTCTCCGCGTCGGCCCAGGCATCCCAGCGCAACTCAGGCGGGATGGGGGACTCGTAGTTGACGTCATCGAGCTCGGCCTCGATCTCGAGGTCGCTATAGATCTTGAGGAAGAGGAGCCAGCCGAGCTGTCCGATGCGTTGGGCGTCGCCGTCAATGCCGGCGTCCCTACGCATGATGTCTTGCAGGGCTTTGATGGTGGCGGACAAGGACACGGGGTGAGGCTCCTGGCTGATCTGCGTCGGTGACTAGCTGGCTGGGTTCTTGACGTTATAGAGAGCCTCGTCGAGTTCCTTCACTGCCCCGACATACTGAGCACGACCGCCGAAGTTCTTGACGATCTGTACGGGGGTGCCGAGTTCGGGGAAGGGCGCGACCTTGAGGGCATCGATCTTCTCGATGGAGTCGATGCCGTGGTCGGCGTACATGTCGAGCAGAACTCCGAGGACCTCACGTGCCTGGGGTCCGTACTTGGTGAAGACGTCAAGATTCTTGACGTGTTCGGCTCGCTCTCGGCGCGTGAGCGGGGGCCGGTCGAAGGCCACTGCGCAGATCAAGTCGAAGGCGTCGATGTCCCGGGCGAAGGCGTTCTCGAGCGCTTCGAGGATGACGCCGCGTTCGCGCAGGAGGTCGACGATGACCTCCTTGCGGTCAGCTGCCTTCCATCTATTGAGGAAGTCATCGAGGCTGGTGAACTCCTCCAGCACCACGCGACGGGTGTAGTCCCTGAGGGACTCGGTGACGAGCTTGCCGTCCTTGTCGTAGTACTGGATGCGTTCGGCTATGACCTTGAAGGGCACCCCGCTAACGGTGTACCTGCGGACTCCCTCTTCGTCGTCCTCGGCGGAGGCGTCGACGACGGCAGGGTCGCCCTCGTAGATCTCCTCGATGTCGGTGGGGTCAATCGGTGTCGTGTCGTGCTCCACCTCGGTGGTTACCTCGACCTTGCCGCGGTCGTCGACCTCCATCACCTGGATGGCCGGTCCGTCCCACTCGGGGTCGGCGAACAGCTCGGTGGCCTTTCGGAAGTCGATGATCGTGAAGTAATACTTGCCGTAGTCGGGTCGCAGTCGCGTGCCCCGTCCGATCATTTGCTTGAACTCCGTGAGCGACTGAATGCGTTGGTCCATGGCGATGACATGGCAGGTCTGCGCGTCGACTCCGGTGCTCATCAGCTTCGACGTTGTGGCGATCACCGGGTATTTCTGCTTCGGGTCGATGAAGTTGTCCAACTGGGCCTTGCCCTCGTCGTTGTCCCCGGTGATCCGCATGACGTAGCGGCTGTCGGCCTGAACGAGTTCGCGGTTGTCCGGTTCGTTGATCAGTGCCTGGCGCATGCGTTCGGCGTGGTCGATGTTCTCGCAGAACAGGATGGTCTTGTTGAACGGATCGGTGTTCTGGAGGAACTCGGTGAGGTGATGGGCGACAGCTACGTCCCGTTCTGGGAAGACGATGGTCCTGTCGAAGTCCCGTTGGTTGTAGATGCGGTCCTCGATCAACGCCCCGATGTCGTCGAGCTGGTCGGCTTCGGGTCGCCAGCCTTGGAGGTCGACGTCAAGGTCGACGCGGATGACCTTGTAGGGGGCGAGGAAGCCGTCCTCAATGCCCTGCTTGAGGGAGTAGCTGTAGACCGGCTTACCGAAGTAGCTGATGTTGGAGACGTAGTTGGTCTCCTTCGGGGTGGCGGTCATGCCGAGCTGGATGGCGGAGTCGAAATACTCGAGAATCTCGCGCCAGGCCGAGTCCTCTTTCGCGCTGCCGCGGTGGCACTCGTCGATGACGATGAGGTCGAAGAAGTCGCGCGGGAACTTGTCGTAGATCGTCTCCCGATCCTCCCCGCCGACGATGGCTTGGTAGAGGCTGAGGTAGACCTCGTAGGACGTGTCGACCTTGCCGTTGCCCTTGTCGACCAGGCTTCGGTCGAGCTTCGTCATCGCCGAGCCGAACGGCTTGAAGTCGTTGACGATGGTCTGGTCGACCAGGATGTTGCGGTCGGCGAGGAAGAGCACGCGTTTGGCGGTCTGGGTCTTCCACAGCCGCCAAATGATGTTGAACGCCGTGAACGTCTTACCGGTGCCAGTGGCCATCACAAGGAGCAGTCGCTGCTGCCCGCGGGCGATGGCCTCGATGGTGCGGTTGATGGCGAGTTGCTGGTAGTAGCGGGCCTGCTTGCCATTGTCGATGCTGTAGTTGGGGCTAGTCACCAGGGCTTGGTCGGTCTCCAGGCCTTTCCATCGGCAATAGTGCTCCCACAGCACGTCCGGACTAGGGAACTCGTTCAGCTGCAGGTTCTGCTCGATCTTGGGGAACGTCCCGGTGCGGTCGTGGAACAGGAACCCGTCCCCGTTGGTGCTGAACACGAACGGCACCTGGAGCTGTTCGGCGTAGGAGATGCCTTGTTGCACGCCTGCGCCCACGGAGTGGTTGTTGTCCTTGGCCTCGATCAGGGCGATAGGCAGGTTCGGCTTGTAGAACAACAAGTAGTCGGCGCGCTTGCGCTTGCCTCGGGCTACCAGCTTCCCGCGGACGATGATTTTGCCGTCGGTGAAACCGTATTCGCGGCGCCACTGGTGCGTAGCCCAGCCGGCGACCTTGATGGCGGGTGTGACGAAGCGGTCGCAGATGTCTGACTCGCTCAGCACCTTCTTGTTCACGCATCCCCGTTCGTAGTTGTACTTCCAGGTGACTGGTCACTTTCTCGGAGCGGAGATCACCCCGGTGACCAATGCGGGTCGAGAGATCGCCAGTGTCCGCGCGGACAGGTGCCGTCCGCCCGACCCGGAGAGTTCCAATGGTCAAAGCAGTAGGGGACCGCGCACGTTGGGCAGAAGCCAGCGTCGTCGTCCAGACCGGCGGTGTGCACCCTTGGGTACGTCAGAGGAACCGTGAAAGCGTGCGCTAACAGGGCCGCTTCGCTCTCTTTGATGTCATCACCGTGGCCATTTCCTGCCTCGACGCCTTCGTAAATGAAGCGCCAACGCTGCGGGGACCGGTTGCGAATGAAGACATCTCTGTCTGACTGACTCCAGGAGCCGAATCCGACCGGCAGAGCGCCGGGCGCGACCGTCTCGGCATGGACGGCGTCCTTGCCGCACTCGAAGCACTCGACGGCAATGACGAATGCCACTGGAGAGTCGGCGGCGTCTGCCATCTTCGATGCTCCCATGCCGGTGCGGTTTGTGGGCTTTTAGACTAGCTCGCGCAACCGGACACGAGGGTGCATTCGTCACCCGGAGTAGGCAGGTTCGACGCAATAGTTGGGCCGGGCGACGGACGCCCCTGGTGGAGAGACCACGAAAGGCAGCGAAGTCCCGCCGTGGGGCAGGCGAGCCAACTCCTGGCCCGAGCGTTGACAGCGCTGTGGAGGAGGCCGCAGCACACGACGTCGAAGAGTTGGCGGCGTCCGCCCAGGCTCATCGCGCGATCGACAATCGACAAGTTGGGCTTGAGTTGGGAGTTGAACGACTCGGGGTCGTTTCGTGGGCCGTAGAGGCGATCGAAGTCGGGCTCGACTTCGGCGACGATGTGTACGGCCTCCGCTCTCTTTGGTCGGTGTCCCCGGCCAAGCCATAGGGCCGGGCCCGCCCCACGCGAGCAAGGCGCCGTGGCGAACTGGCGCCGCGATACGGGCACACGTGGAAACAACCTGGTGACGGAGCACACCCAGCCGACGCCTGCCCGGTCGACCTGGCTGTCACACAAGCAAAGAACAGTTCGCGCCGGCAGTTTCGGCCGCAGACAGGCAGTGGCCCGGGATCCCCCGGGCCACTGCGCTTGTTGGTTCAGGCGGCCTCCTCGATGCGGGACCACATGGCGTCGATCCGTGCCTTAAGGTCCGTGCGGAGCGCCTGCGCGGCCGTGTCGATCCGTTCGGCCGACCGCCGGCAGGCAACGGCCTGCCGTTGGATCTCGTCCAGCGGTGCGATCGCAGCGACCACCGCCTGGACGTGTTGCTCGAGCTCGGCCGGGGACACCGCGGCGTCCCGACGTTGGTAGCCGGCGCACATACGCATGAGCAGGTACACCGCGGTGACGAGGTGATCACTGGAGTCCGGATCCCAGGCCACCACAACGCGTCTGCTGTCGATGACGAGCACCTGCCGAGATCCGGGCATCTGGTCGATGGGGCACACCCCGACGGCAACGTCGGCGCTGCGGGCCGCCAGTGAGCGTTCCAACTCCTCTGCCCACTGGCCTGATCCCAGCGCAGCCTTGCCTGGTCGGTTCTTCGCCTCCACAACCATGCGCGGCTGGTTGGGAAGGCTGCGCAGGTCCACAACGACGTCACCCTTGCGGGAGCCGTCCGTGCCGGCGGCGGTGCCGACCGCGTCTGCGCCGCCGTCTCCAGCTGCCTCGGCAAGGCCCTGGATGAGCAGGTGGACCTGCGCCTCGTAGACGATTCCCTTGCGAGGACCGCTTGCGGCAGTCGCGTCCTGGACGGACTTGACCGCCAGCGCTTCGCGTAGCTGGGCGACCACCTCACCGAGGTGGCTGTTCTGGGCGGTGATGGCCTGGGCCATCTCCACTGCTGCGCGCTCCCGGTCACCGGCGATGAGCTGGGCGAGGTGCTTGCGGTCCCCGTCCAGCAGGCGGTGGATCTCGGCGAGGGCTCCGTCGGTGACCTGCCGGAGCGCTCTGCTCGATGCTTCGGGGAGCAGGGCGTCGGACCCGGTGAGGATCCGTTGGACGCCGGCTGCCAGGCGGTTCACCGCCTCCTGGGCTGCGCGAGCGACGTCGCCCGTGGTGGGGTCGGTCGCCTTGGCAACGGTGGCGTCGAGGCGACCAAGCGCGGTGTGCAGGGCGGCCTCGACGTCGGTGCGTACTCGGTCGAGTGCGGCGTCGACCCTGGCGAGGTCCGTGCCGGCGCCCGCGGCGGTGACCGCAGCGGTGCCGGCCGCGAGGACGTTGACGCACCAGGTGGCCAGGTCGTCGCCACGCTCGGCGGCAGCCTTCGCGGCTTCGACGATGCGTCTGTCGTTGACCGACAGGTGAGAAACGAGGAGCTCGTCGTGGCTCAGCAGCAGGATCGGACTGGGGTTCGGCATGGGGTTCATGCGACCCTCCCCGCGGCTGCCGGGAGCACCATCTGCAGGAGCAGCCCCAGGTCCTGCTTGGCGCACAGGTGGCATTCGGGCCCGGCCGGCGGTTGTCCGGGCACGTGCCACCGGTCGTCCTCGGCCGGCATGACCTGTCGGAACTGGTCCTGGCTGTACCGGCGGAACCGGTCGAGCTGGCCGTCGAGTCGCTCCACGTTCCTGAAGAGACGCTCGGCGTCTGCCATCGCGGCGCGGTGGCAGAGAGCGTCGACGTAGATGCGGCCGATCTTGATGCGCTCCTCGAGGAGCTGCTCGTATCGGTGGGAGGTCCGCCCGATGCCCGGGCCGACGGTCTTGATCGTTTGTTTCATGGGACCCTCCGCGGGCCACTTGGGTGGCTCTCACCTCGAGATGGCTTGAGTCCACCGGATCGCTTAGCGATCGGGTGTCACCCGTTGTGGCGACTGCACCGGGCACAAGCCCCTGTCCTCGGCGGGCCGCCTCGCTGGGCGGGCGGTGGAGACCAGCAACCAAGCCGCGGCCCGGCACGAGGTAGGTCGTGCCGGGCCGAGGCCGGGTCGCAGCGTCATTCGCGACTCAGGCCAACTCCTCGTCGTCGCGGTTCACCCAAGGGTGCCCCCCGCCGTGGACCCGGATGACGGCCTGGGCAACCTCCTTGGCGCTCGCGCGCCCGTAGAGGCCGTTTGTGTCCTCCGGCTCGTGGCGGGCGAACTCGGTGGCGACGGCCTTCGAAGAGCCGCGCTCGATGAGGGCGATCGCGTGGTGACGCAGCGTGTGGGCGGTGACCTGGTTCTTGTCGGCCCACGGGAGCAGACTCTGGAGCCGCTGGAAGATGTTGTCGAGCCTGCGGTCGGTGATCGGTCGGCCGGGCATCGTCCCCTTCGGTCGGGTGCGAAAGACCGGATCCGAGTTGCGACTGGCCCCGCGCGAGACCGCGAACTCGTGGAGCAGGTCCACCAGCCAGTCGGGCACGGGCTGGTCGACGACCTTGCCGAACTTCTCGTCCAGACGGACGGTGCACTCGGTGCGGTCGAGGCCGCCGAGCGTGAGGTTGAAGAGACCTTCGCGCCGGGCGCCGGCGACGATGATGGTCAGGCACAGCATTTCGTCGAGCTCCGGGTCGTTGCCGGTGTTGCGGATGACGGCCCAGAACTCGTTGGTCTGCGACTGGGTCAGAGGTCGCCGCTTGCCGGTGATCCTGCGAGGCTTCGTGACCTCCTTGGCGGGGTTGAACTGGCGGGCGAGGTGCCGGTCTTTGACGGCGACCGCGAAGGCGCGGCGCCATGCGCCGACCGCGTTGTACTGGGCGCCCACGCCTGTGGAGGCGATGGGGGTGCGGCCGACCGCCTCACGGACGGCAGCACGGCGGGCGCCGGTCTCCAAGGCGCGCTGCTCGACAAAGCGAAGCGCCTCCTCGAGGTCGGTGGGCAGAACCTCGTGTGCCCAGCGATCGCCCAGTCCCGGGTAGTGCTGCACCGTGGGCTGGCCGGGCTCGGTCGTGGACCATCCGTTGGCGAGGAAGTCGAGGTAGCTGCCGTAGGCGCGGCGGGTGTCCACCGTGAGGCCCCGGCGGGTCTTCTCCATGAGGTCACGGATCTTGATGGGCTCACCGGGGACGAGGAACCAGGTGGGCAGGCTGCCCTGCCTGGCGGCGTCGTCGGTCGCGACGTCGGGGGGCCCCGCGGCCACCCGGGTGGCACCCGGGTCGATCCCGAGCGCAGTGGCATCCAGAAGTCCAGCCGCCAGCAGCTGCTTCACCGTGTCGATGGACTCGGTCAGGGCACGGGTCACGGCCGTGGTCGTTCCGTCCGCGCCGGTGGGCCTGGGCGTGTCGAGCTGGCCGTCGTCGCAGCTGCCTGCCGGGTTGGTGGGGGTGGTGTTCATGTGTTTCTCCTGGTTGGTGCCGACCCTGCGGGCGGCTATGAGTGGGAGGGTGCGCCGTGCGCGGGGGCGCGCAATCACCTCCGGTGAGTGGATATGTCGGTCACGTCACATGCCGAAGGCGGGGCGCACTCGGGTGCTGGGTACGGACGGGGCGGCAGAGCTCGCCCCGCCGGCGGCCTCGTCGGGCTGCAGTTCGCCGGTCAGCTCCTGGAGGGCATCGGCCGCCGCGACCAGTCGCAGTTCACCTGAGGCCGGCAGCGCGACGGCGAGGACCTGGTCACCGCCGTCCACGGCGAGCGCGCCGGTGAGGGTGGGCGGGAGCCCGAGCCGGCCGGCGGACACACGCACGGCGACGAGCCAGGGGCGTTCGGCGGTCCGCTCTCCGGCTCGGACCACGACACGATGTCCGTCGACCTCGGCGACCAGCTTGGTGGTTTTCTCCCAGCCGAGGGCGGCCAGGGGCTTGGCCAGGCTGGCCCGCTTGTCCGAGTCCAGAGGCACGACTGCGCCGACGCGGGTAGCGCCGTCGCGCCGGGGTCGTCGCGTGCGCATCCGCACGACGCCGTTGTCGCTGTGCGGGGCAGCGGCCTGCGAGGGGGTGGTGGACGGCGCGGCCGCCCCCAGCGACTCCGGGGCCAGGTGCGGGCCGCGGACCTGGCGGCGCACGTGGTCGGTCCGGCTCTTGGTGGCGAGGCCGTGGGTCATGGCCTGGTCGGTCCGGGTTGCGGCCGCGTGCGCAATCGGATCCTGGGCCGCAGTCTCCGGACCTGCTTGCGGGGCGCCGCCGGTTCGGCGTGCAGCGGGGGATGGTGGCGCGTACGCGACGCCGGCGGACTGTGCCCCTTGTCGGATCCCCCCGGGAACGACGAAGACCGGGCGGCCAGTCTCCTGGTCGCCCGGTCTCCGGGCCCGGGAAATCTCCCGGGTTGCGGTGCGCGAGGGGGGAGTTGAACCCCCACGCCCTTTCGGGCACACGGACCTGAACCGTGCGCGTCTGCCTATTCCGCCACTCGCGCGTGAAGCGGGCTCAGGTTATCCCACGACAGGGACCCCACCCAAACCGAGGTCAATCCGACGGCGTCGCGCACCCGCCGGACCGATACGATCGAGAGCAGTCGGATGTGCCCCCGGCCGCTGAGTCCTGCACAATGGCGGGTTCACGATGGCCCCATGTGGGCATAACGACGACAGGACCCCGCGTCCCACCTCGGGCATGCCCCGACACGGGACCACCGAGTGACCACGCGAAGGAGAGGAGGCGGAGATGGGAGTGCTCTCGCGGTTCGAGAACCGGCTCGAGCAGCTCGTGTCCGGCGCCTTCGCGCGCGCGTTCCGCAGTGCGGTGCAGCCGGTCGAGCTCGCCGCCGCGCTCCAGCGCGAGGTGGACAACTCCGCCCAGATCCTCTCGCGCAACCGCCGCCTGGTCCCCAACAACTTCCACGTCGAGCTGTCCGCGACCGACCACGCCCGCCTCGCGCCGTACGGCTCGACGCTGGCCACCGAGCTCACCGAGATGCTGCGCGAGCACGCCGAGGAGCAGAGCTACGTGTTCACCGGGCCGGTCTCGATCGCCTTCGACACCGCCGACGACCTGAGCACCGGCCGGTTCCGGGTCCGCAGCGCCGCCCTGGCCAAGGTCACCCCGGCCTCGGGCGCGAGCGTCACGGACACCGCCGTACGACGGGCCAGCGTCGTGCTCGAGGTGAACGGCATGCGCCACCCGCTCGAGCCGCCCGGCCTCGTCATCGGCCGCGGCAGCGAGGCCGACCTGCGGGTGAACGACCCCGGGGTGTCCCGCCGCCACGCCGAGATCCGGGTGTTCCCGGGCGAGGGCGCGCCGTCTGTGAGCATCGTGGACCTCGGCTCGACCAACGGCATGCTCGTCAACGGCGCCCGGGTCCAGCAGGCCACGCTCGAGGACGGTGCCACGGTGAAGGTGGGCAACACGACGATGACCGTCCGCTACCTCCGGTCCCGGGAAGGCAGCTCCGATGTCTGAGCTCACCCTGATGCTGATCCGCTTCGCCTACCTGGCGATCCTGTGGATCTTCGTGCTGTCCGCGATCTCCGTGGTCCGCTCCGACATGTTCGGCGCACGGATCGAGACGACTCCGCGCGCCGAGCGCCGGGAGCAGAAGCGCGCGGCCAAGAACCGTCCGAAGCCGGCCAAGCGGCCGCGGGGCGCGCCGACCCACGTGCTGATCGTCGACGGCGCCAACGCCGGCGAGACGATCTCCCTCGACGACGCCCCGCTGCTGATCGGCCGCGGCAGCGACGCCGCGATCCGGCTCGACGACGACTACGTCTCCACGCGCCACGCGCGGATCGCCGCCAGCGGCGACCAGTGGTTCGTGGAGGACCTCGGCTCCACCAACGGCACCTACCTGGGGACCCAGCGACTCTCCCAGCCGGCGACCATCCAGCTCGGCACCACGATCCGGATCGGCAAGACGACGCTCGAGCTTCGGAAATAGGTTCCCCGCCCTATGACGTCACCCTCTCTGAGACTCCGGTACGCCGCGCTGTCCGATGTCGGACGCGTGCGCAAGGACAACCAGGACTCCGGCTACGCCGGTGAGCACCTCCTCGTCATCGCCGACGGGGTGGGCGGCGCCGCGCGCGGTGACATCGCCAGCTCCACCGCCGTCCAGATCCTGCGCCGGCTCGACGACACCCCCTCCGACGACCTGCTGGAGGCGCTGGCCGGGGCGATCCACCGTGCGCACGACCGGATCGCCGAGCTGGTCGAGGAGGACCCCGAGCTCGAGGGCACCAGTACGACGGTCACCGTGGCGCTCTTCGACGGCAACCGGATCGGCGTCGGCCACGTCGGCGACAGCCGCGGCTACCTGCTGCGCGACGGCGAGCTCTCGCAGCTCACCAAGGACCACACCTTCGTGCAGAGCCTCATCGACGAGGGGCGGATCACCGAGGAGGAGGCCCGCACCCACCCGCACCGGAACCTGATCCTGCGCGCGGTCGACGGGGTGCACGAGACCGACCCCGACCTGTTCCTGCTCGAGCTCGCCCCCGGGGACCGGATCCTGCTCTGCAGCGACGGCGCCTCCGGGGTGCTCGACAACGCCCGGCTCGCGGACATCCTGGGCACCGGCACCGTGGACTACGCGGTGGTCGAGCTGGTCCGGGCGTCGCTCGACGCCGGCAGCACCGACAACATCACCTGCGTCGTCGCCGACGTGGTCGACGCGGCCGCTGCCGCCGCAGACGCGGAGACCGCGGCGGCCGCCACCACCGGCCCGATGCTCGTGGGCGCGGCCGCCGACCAGCCCCGCAGGGCCGGCGCCTCCTCCAAGAGCTTCTTCCGCGGCCACCGCAGCGGTGACACCGGCGAGATGGAGCCGGTCCCGGGCACCGGTGAGCCGGTCGACCCCGAGGAGCTGCGCTACGCGCCCCGGGCCCCCCGCCGCTTCACCTGGCTGCGCTGGGTCGTGGGCCTGCTGGTCCTGCTCGGGCTGCTGTCCTTCGGCTCGATGGCCGCCTACGGCTGGACCCAGAAGCAGTACTACGTCGCGGTGAGCGAC
Source organism: Nocardioides jiangsuensis (assembly GCF_019679455.1). GTDB lineage: Bacteria > Actinomycetota > Actinomycetes > Propionibacteriales > Nocardioidaceae > Nocardioides_C > Nocardioides_C jiangsuensis. The sequence continues at coordinate 1,115,576 of NZ_JAIEZQ010000001.1, read as the reverse complement.
TCGAAGGTCGCGATCTTCCGCGGCATCCAGGCCGACCTGCCGGGCCTCACGCTCTCCCGTCTCCACTCGACCTCGCGGGTCACCCTCGAGTCGCTGCCGGAGTACCGCGCGGAGCAGGTCCGCGACGGTATCAGCGCCGACGACCTCGACGACGCCCGGAGGATCGTGGCGAACATCAACGAGCTGGCCCGGGTGTGCCCCACGCCGTCGCCGTCTCCGTCGCCGAGCCCCAGCGCCGAGCCCACCGGCAAGGGCGACCGGGAGCCGACCCGCCGGCCCTCCGGCGGTGCGAGCGACGAGCCGACCGCGAGCCCGACCGACCGGTCCACCGCCGGAGCCTCGCAGGCCCCGGAGCCGAGCCCGTCTGCGTCCCCCTCGCCCACGCTCGCGCCCCCCGACTGCGTGGAGGCCACGCCATGAGCTCCGTCAACCCGCTGCGAGGGTTCACCCACCGGCGCCGCCGCGGTGCCGAGCTGTTCCTCCTGATCCTGTCCCTGCTCGTCGGCGTCGGCGCCTACATCGCGGTCGGCGTCGGGGTCGAGGGCGCGGTCCCGGCCGACTTCATCGGGTACGGCGGCTGGCTGGCGGTGCTCTGCGTGCTCTGCCACGTCGTCGTCCGGGTCGTGGCGCCGTACGCCGACCCGGTGCTCCTGCCGGTCGTCGCCGCCCTGAACGGGCTCGGCCTCGCGATGATTCACCGGATCGACCTGGCCGAGCTCGCCGAGAACCCCGACGCCAACACCTTCGCCCGCGACCAGCTGATCTGGATGACGCTGGGCGTGATCACCTTCATCGGGGTGCTGCTGGTCCTGCGCGACCACCGGCGGCTCCAGGCGTTCACCTACACTTCCGGCCTGGCCGCGCTGGTGCTGCTGGTCATGCCGCTGCTGCCGGTGCTGGGCACCGAGATCAACGGCGCCCGGATCTGGATCAACGTCGGCCCGTTCAGCTTCCAGCCCGGCGAGGTCGCCAAGGTCTGCCTGGTGGTGTTCTTCGCCGGCTACCTGGTGCTGCACCGCGACGCGCTGGCCCTGGCCGGCCGCCGCTTCGCCGGCATCGACTTCCCGCGCGGCCGCGACCTCGGCCCGATCCTCGTGATGTGGCTGGTCAGCCTGGGCGTCCTGGTCTTCCAGCAGGACCTCGGCTCGTCGCTGCTGTTCTTCGGCCTGTTCCTGGTGATGCTCTACGTGGCCACCGAGCGGCCGGGCTGGCTGGTCGTCGGCAGCACGCTGTTCGCGGCCGGCGCCTACGTCGGCTACCTGCTGTTCCCCCACGTGCAGGCCCGGTTCGACGCGTGGCTCCACCCGTTCAGCTCCGACAGCAGCTACCAGATCGTGCAGGGCATGTACGGCCAGGCGTGGGGCGGTCTGGTCGGCCGCGGCCTCGGCCAGGGTGACCCGACCCTGATCCCGTTCTCCTACTCCGACTTCATCGTCGCCGCGATGGGCGAGGAGCTCGGCCTGACCGGCGTCATGGCGATCATCGTGCTGTACGGCCTGATCGTCGAGCGCGGCCTGCGCACCGCCCTGGTGTGCCGCGACGCCTTCGGCAAGCTGGTCGCGACCGGCCTCGCGGTGGTCTTCGCGCTCCAGGTCTTCGTGGTCGTCGGCGGCGTCACCAAGCTGATCCCGCTCACGGGTCTGACCACCCCGTTCATGTCCTACGGGGGGTCCTCCCTGATCGCGAACTGGGCCATCATCGCCCTGCTTCTGCGCATCTCCGACCAGGCGCGTCGCCCGCTGCCCGACCTGAGCGGTCCGGCCGACGATGACGCCACCCAGGTGGTGATGGTCCGATGAACAAGCCGATCCGCACCATGTCGATCGTGTGCATGGCCCTGTTCGTGGCGCTGCTGGTCAACTCGACCTACCTGCAGTACCTCCAGGCCGACGAGCTCAACTCCCGCAACGACAACAAGCGGGTCCGCGACGCGGAGTTCTCCCGCGAGCGGGGGGCGATCCTGGTCGCCGGCAACTCGGTCGCGCAGAGCAAGCCCAGCAACGACCAGTTCGAGTTCCAGCGGGTCTACTCGCAGCCGGAGAAGTACGCCCACCTCACCGGCTACTACTCCTACACCTACGGCCGGAACGCCGTGGAGCTCACCCAGAACGACATCCTCTCCGGCTCCGACCCGCGGCTCTTCGTGAACCGGGTCGTGGACCTCTTCGGCAACAGCCAGCCCAAGGGCGGCGACGTCTCGCTGACCATCGACCCCAAGGCGCAGAACGCGGCGTACGACGGGCTCCAGGCGCTCGGCAAGGACGTCAAGGGCAGCGTCGTCGCGCTCGACCCGTCCACCGGGGCGATCCAGGCGATGGTGTCGAACCCGTCGTACGACCCGAGCGGGCTGTCCTCGCACAACCTGTCCACGATCTCGAGCTCCTGGGAGAAGCTGACCGGCGACCCCGACCGGCCGATGCTCAACCGCGGCATCCAGGAGGTGCTGCCCCCGGGCTCGACCTTCAAGCTGGTCACCGCGGCGGCGGCGCTGTCGAGCGGGCAGTACGACCCCGACTCGCTGGTCCCGGGCGGGGCCCGCCTCGACCTCCCGCAGACCGACACCGACCTGCCCAACGAGAGCGGCACCGACTGCGGCGGCGACAAGGTCACCCTGACCCAGGCGCTGATGGTCTCCTGCAACGTCTCCTTCGGCTACCTCGGCCTCACCCTCGGCGACGACGCGCTGCGCGAGCAGGCCGAGGCGTTCGGCTTCGGCGACGAGTACCTCGACGACCTCAACGGCCAGGTCGCCAGCCGGTTCCCCGAGGACCCCGACGCCCCGCAGTCCGCGCTGTCGGCGATCGGCCAGTTCGACGTGGCCGCCACGCCGCTGCAGATGGCCATGGTCTCCGCGGGCATCGCCAACGGCGGCACGGTGATGAAGCCCTACTTGGTGGACGAGGTCCGCTCCCCCGACCTCGACGTCCTCGACAAGGCCGAGCCGGAGCCCTACCGCAACGCGGTCAGCTCCTCGGTGGCCCGCGACCTGACCCAGATGATGGTCGAGGTCGTGGACCAGGGCACCGGATCCACCGCGCAGATCCCCGGCATGAAGGTGGCCGGCAAGACCGGTACCGCGCAGAGCGAGGCGGACCGGCCGCCGTACGCCTGGTTCGTCTCCTTCGCCCCGGCCGACGACCCCGAGGTCGCGGTCGCGGTGCTCATCGAGGACGCCGGCGTCGCCCGCGACGCGATCAGCGGCAGCGGCCTCGCCGCGCCCATCGCCAAGCGGGTGATGGAGGCGGTGATCAACCAGTGAGCCAGGCCGGTCCCGAGCAACAGCTCGGTGGCCGCTACCACCTCGACTCCCGGATCGCCACCGGCGGCATGGGCGAGGTGTGGCGGGCCACCGACACCCTGCTCGACCGCGAGGTCGCGGTGAAGGTGCTCAAGCACGAGTACGCCGACGACCCCTCGTTCCACGCCCGGTTCGCCGCCGAGGCGCGCCATGCCGCGTCGCTGCACCACGTCAACGTTGCGTCGGTGTTCGACTTCGGCGAGGTCGCCAACGGCGACGGCTCCGGTGGCAGCCGTCCGTTCCTGGTCATGGAGCTCGTCCCCGGCCAGCCGCTCTCGGCGCTGCTGCAGGGCGGCGAGCCGATGCCGCCGGGGAACGCCGCCGACCTGGTGGCGCAGGCCGCGGACGCGATCGCCGCCGCCCACGCGCTCGGCATCGTGCACCGCGACGTGAAGCCGGCCAACCTGCTGGTCACCCCCGACGGCACGGTCAAGATCACCGACTTCGGCATCGCCCGTGCCTCCGACGGCGCCACGATGACCCAGACCGGGCAGATCGTCGGCACCCCGCACTACATCTCCCCCGAGCAGGCCGAGGGCTACCCCGCCACCGAGGCCAGCGACGTCTACGCGCTGGGCGTGGTGCTCTACGAGTGCCTCGCGGGGCACCGCCCGTTCGTGCGGGACACCCCGATCTCGGTGGCGCTCGCGCACGTCCGCGAGCCGGTGCCGCCGCTGCCGTCCGACGTTCCGGAGCGGCTGCGGGCGGTCGTGGACAAGGCGCTCGCCAAGCTCCCCGAGGACCGGTTCGCCACCGCGGCCGACCTGGCCACCGCGCTCCGTGGCGGCGCCGTCACGGGCTTCGCCGGCGCCATACCGACCGCTGCCGCCGCGGCCGGGGTGCCACACGCGGACAGCACGCAGGTGCTCGAGCGGCCCGAGCCCGTCGGGACCGTGGCGCGCGACGAGACCACCGAGCGCCGGGAGAGCCGTCGGCGGCCGGCCTGGTGGCTCTGGGCGTCCGCGGCGGTGGCCGTGCTGCTGCTGGTCCTCGGCATCAACGCCGTCGCCCGCGAGGACGACCCGGCTCCCGCCGCGACCCAGGAACCGGCCGCCGCGGCGGACGACGAGCCCGCGGAGGCCACCGACGGCCGGGTGCGGCTGCCCGAGTCCGACTACATCGGGCGCCCGTTCGGCGAGGTCGAGAAGGAGATCGAGGAGGCCGGCCTCTCCGTGCAGGAGCAGCCGGTCGCCGCCGAGTCCGCGGAGGACGAGAAGGGCACCGTCGCCTGGCTCGACCCGGACGGCCGGGTCCCGCCCGACGCGACCATCTACGTCGGCGTCTACGACGCCTACCAGGTGCCGGACGAGGAGGACGAGGTCGAGGAGGACCTGGTCCAGGGGGACGCCGACAAGGCCGAGGACAAGGATCACGGCAAGGACGGCGACAAGAGCCACCCCGGCAAGGCGAAGGGCAAGCACTAGCGATGACCAGCGGACACGAACCACACCGGATCGGCGGGCGCTACGAGCTCGGCGAGATGCTCGGTCGCGGCGGCATGGCCGAGGTCCGCAAGGGCAACGACGTCCGGCTCGGCCGGATCGTCGCCGTCAAGCGGCTGCGCACCGACCTCGCCAGCGACCCGACCTTCCAGGCCCGCTTCCGGCGCGAGGCGCAGTCCTCGGCCTCGCTGAACCACCCGGCCATCGTCGCGGTCTACGACACCGGCGAGGAGATGTCGACCGACGGCACCGACGTCGCGCAGCCCTACATCGTCATGGAGTACGTCGCCGGCCGCACGCTGCGCGAGATCCTCCGCGAGGGTCGCAAGATCCTCCCCGAGCGCGCCCTCGAGATCACCTCCGGCGTCCTCGCCGCCCTCGACTACAGCCACCGCGCCGGCATCGTCCACCGCGACATCAAGCCCGCCAACGTGATGCTCACGCCGTCCGGCGACGTGAAGGTGATGGACTTCGGCATCGCCCGCGCCATCGCGGACGCGTCCTCGGCGATGACCCAGACCGCCGCCGTGATCGGCACCGCGCAGTACCTCTCCCCCGAGCAGGCCCGCGGCGAGACCGTCGACTCCCGCAGCGACGTGTACTCCACCGGCTGTCTGCTCTACGAACTGCTCACCGGCCGCCCGCCGTTCGTCGGCGAGAGCCCGGTCTCGGTGGCCTACCAGCACGTGCGCGAGCAGGCCGCCCCGCCGTCCTCGCTCGACCCGGAGCTGCCGCCCGAGGTCGACGCGATCGTGATGAAGTCGCTGGCCAAGCGCGTCGAGGACCGCTACCAGTCCGCGGCGGCGATGCGCGCCGACATCGAGCGGTTCCTCGCGGGGAAGCCGGTCGTGGCGCCGGTCGCGGCCGTCCCCGAGGACACCACGTTCCTCCCCCAGGACCGTCCGTCCGAGTCCACCTCGATCTTCGGCGCCGCCGCACCGGTCGCCGGCGAGGGCGAGGGCGAGGAGGAGAAGAAGCGGAAAAAGTGGCCCCTGGCCCTGGTCGCGGTGGGGATCCTCGCGCTGCTCGTGGCGGCTGCGGTCTTCGGCCCGATGCTGCTGGGCTCCGGGCCCGACGAGCGGTCGGTGCCCACGGTGCTCAACATGACCAAGGCGGAGGCCGAGAAGGCGCTCGAGGACCAGGGCCTGCAGCTCGGCGAGATCGACCGGGAGGCGTCCGAGGACGTGCCCAAGGGCCGCGTGGTGTCCCAGGACCCCGAGCCCGGCGAGTTCCTGCCCGCCGGCGACCCGGTCGACGTCCTGATCTCCACCGGCCAGCCGGACGTGGTGATGCCCGACGTGCTCGGCGACGACAAGGACGACGCGAAGGACGAGCTGGAGGAGCTCGGGCTCAAGGTCAAGCTCGTCGAGGCGGAGTCCGACGCCGACGCCGACGTCGTGATCGACTCCGACCCGCGCCCGGCGACCAGCATCTCGGTCGGCACCCGGGTCACCGTGGTCTACTCCGACGGACCCGAGGAGGTGCCGAGCGTGGTGGGCCTGATGCAGAGCCGGGCCACCTCCAAGCTCGAGAACGCCGGGTTCAACGTCAACGTCGACTTCGACTCCGAGACCCGCGCCGAGCGGGGCACGGTGCTCTCCCAGACCCCGGAGGCGTTCTCGACGCAGCCGGAGGGGACCACCGTGACGATCGTCGTGTCCGACTACGTGGAGCCGACCCCCACCGAGTCGCCCACGCCGACCGAGACGCCCACGGAGACCCCGACCGAGACGCCCACGGAGACGCCGACCGAGACGCCGACGGAGACCCCGACGCAGGACCAGGGCGCGTTCTCGGTCTCCCCGAGCCCCTCGCCGTAGCCGGAGTCCGGGTCAGAGGTCGCCGTCGGTGCCGGCGCCGGTCCCGCCGGCCGGTCGGGCGTAGTCGAGGTCGAGCGTCCCCTCGTACGCGGGCAGCTCGACCTCGCCCTCGAGCTCGACGTCCCAGCCGAGGTCGAACCGGTCCACCCAGGTCTGGTAGCCCTGGATGTAGGGGTTCTCGTCGAGGCTGGTGTACATCGAGGACGGGTCCCCGACCGCGGTGATGACGTACGGCGGGGAGTACGGGATGCCGTGCAGGACCACGGTGTTGCCCACGCACTTGATGCCGGTCGTGGAGATCACCCGCTGGCCCTGGATGGTCATCGCCTCCGCCCCGCCGGCCCACAGCGCGTTGGCCACCGCCTGGATGTCCTGCTGGTGCACCACGAGCAGGTTCGCGTCCTGGTCGGAGGACTCGATCACGTCCTGCGGGGCGTCGTCGAGGGTGACCGTGATCGCCGGGCCGGAGGCCTCCTCGAGCCCCGCCGGGTCGCGCAGCGCGTCCACCTTCTCCTGGGCCACCTTGACGTCGGTGTCCTGCAGCCGCGCCGAGAGCCGCTCCACCTCCGCGGAGAGGGCGTTCGCCTCGGCCCGGAGCTCGTCGGTCTCCTCCTTCTGCTGCTGCACGACGGTGCTGAGGTCGCCGTACCGGCCGGCCCGGAGGTCCGTGCCGTCGGAGCTCACCGCACTGGTCACGAACAGGGCGCCCGCGAGCAGGAACACCGTGGGCACGAGCAGCCGCCAGGCCAGCGCGCGATCCCGGAAGGTCTCGGACCGGATCCGGCGGGCCGCGGCGATGCGTCGGCTCCACGTCTCCCGGGTGAGCAGGGAGGGGCGACGCGGGCGGTGCGGTGTGCTCATCGCGGGTCGGCCATCTCGAGTGTGCTTTCGTGGGGAAGACTGTCCCCGACTACGCTATCCGACAGTCCCCAGGGACCATCCCACCGTCAGTACCAAGGAGCTCACAGGTGTCCGACTCGAGCCGCAGCAAGGCGCACGCCCGCGGAACCGCATCGAAGGGCCGGCCCACGGCCCACGACGGGCCGACGACCTCCGTCGCCCGCACCGCGCTGTCCGCCGCCGTCGCACTCCTGGGCATCGCCTGGATGGTGGTCTACCTCAACGTGGCTCAGGACGGCGAGAAGCTGACCTGGATGGGCGACCTCGGCCGCTGGAACTTCCTGATCGGGTTCCTGCTGATCTTCCTCGGGCTGGCGCTCGCCGCGAACCCCGCCACCCCGCTCGGCCGCGGCCGCGGCGTCGTGGTCGGGATGCTCGGCTGCTTCCTGATCGGCCTGGTGTGGATCGTGCTCTACTACATCGCCGGCGGGACGATGGGCATCCCGGTGATCGCGGCCCTCGAGCAGTACAACCTGGTGGTGGGCATCGGCTTCATGGCCGTCGGGTTCGTCTACGCCACCCGCTGGGAGTGACCGGGGAGCCTCCTCCCCCAGAACGTGAGGCCGCCGTCGACCGTGAGGTCGGCGGCGGTTTTTCTGTGCTTCGAGGGCTGCCCACGGCGGCACCACAAGAAATGACACGTCTGTAGTTTCATCCACAGTACTTATCCCCAGTGTGGACAACTGTGGACCGCGGAGATCCCGTGTGTGCACACGTTTTACCCACAGTTGGGGACAGACACACCTGTGGAAAGACGGCCCTGTCCACAGGCACCGATGACTTACCGCGTCGACCGGGGTCCACCCAGGGACAGGACCGTCCACCAGGCGAGGAGGCAGCATGCCCACCCGACTCAACCCCTACCTCGGTTTCCGCGACAACGCCCGGGAGGCGATGGACTTCTACCACTCGGTGTTCGGCGGCGAGCTGACCCGCAGCACCTTCGCCGAGTTCCAGGCCGGCGACCCTGCCGAGCAGGACAAGATCATGCACTCGATGCTCGTCACGGAGAACGGGCTGGTGCTGATGGGCGCGGACACGCCGAACTCGATGGCCTACACGCCGGGCGACAACTACTCGATCTCGCTGAGCGGCGACGACGACGGCGAACTGCGCGGCTACTGGGAGAAGCTCGCCGACGGCGGCACGGTGACCATGCCCCTGGAGCCCGCGCCGTGGGGCGACACCTTCGGGATGTGCGTCGACCGGTACGGCGTCAGCTGGCTGGTCAACATCGCCGGCGGCGGCTCCTGACGCACGCGACCCCGGTCCGGGCGCCGCTGTGCAGCAGGCGCCCGGACCGGGGCGGGGGTCAGACCAGGGTGACCGTGCGGGCGAGCACGCCCAGCAGGACCAGCACGGCCAGGGTTCCGAGACCGGCCGCCTGCCAGGTGCCGCGGCGCTTGCGCGGGCTGTAGGCCAGCACCAGCGCGATCAGCACGCCACCGATGAGGCCACCGAGGTGGCCCTGCCAGGAGATGAGGCCGCGCCCGAAGACGGTGATCGCGACGTTCAGGCCGAGCCACAGCAGGATCTGGCTGTAGTCGGCCTTCACCTTGATGGCGATGACGAGCAGCGCGCCCATCAGCCCGAAGATCGCACCGGACGCACCGACGGTCGAGCTGTGCTCGGGGGAGAGCCAGTAGACGAAGACGCTGCCGACCATGCCGGAGAGCAGGTAGAGCGTCAGGAAGCGTGCCCGCCCGACCGCGGCCTCGAGCTGCGGCCCGAGGAACCACAGGGCGAGCATGTTGAACCCGATGTGCATCAGCTGGACGTGGGTGAACATCGAGGTGAGCAGCTGCCAGTAGGCGCCGTCCGCGACGCCGTCGATCTGGAGCAGGCTCCCGTCGGAGAGCCGGAAGAGCGCGCCGTCGGGCAGCAGCGCAAGCCGGTCGACCCACACGCTGGCGGCACCGCCGGTGGCGGTGATCAGCAGCCAGACCGCGACGTTGACCGCGATCAGGACCTGCGAGGTGAGCGCCGGGTTGGTGGAGCGGCTGCCGCCGTACGCCGTGCGGCCCGACCGCGTCGACCGCGCGCCCTCGGCGACGCAGTCCGGGCACTGGAAGCCGACCGAGGCCTGCCGCATGCAGTCGGGGCAGATCGGCCGCCCGCACCGCTGGCAGGTGATGTGCGTCTCGCGGTCCTTGTGCCGGTAGCAGGCCGGAGCGCCCGACGAGGGCGCCCCGGCCGGCGAGGAGTCAGACGGTGGCGTGCTCAGCGCCGTTCCACCTCGACCTGCTCGATCACCACGGGCTCGACGGGGCGGTCGCCCGCACCGGTCTTGGTGGTGGCGATCTTGTCGACCACGGCCTGGCTGTCGGCGTCCTCGACCGCACCGAAGATGGTGTGGCGGTTGTTGAGGTGCGGGGTCTGCGTGACGGTGATGAAGAACTGCGAGCCGTTGGTGCCCGGGCCGGCGTTGGCCATCGCGAGCAGGTACGGCTTGTTGAAGGACAGCTCCGGGTGGAACTCGTCCTTGAAGGTGTATCCCGGGCCGCCGGTGCCGGTGCCGAGCGGGCAGCCGCCCTGGATCATGAAGCCGTCGATCACGCGGTGGAAGCCGAGCCCGTCGTAGAACCGGCCGGTGGTCGGCTGGCCGGTCTTGGGGTCGGAGTACTCCTTGGTGCCCTCGGCCAGCCCGACGAAGTTCTCCACCGTCGTGGGGGCGTGGTTGGGGAACAGGTGTACGACGATGTCGCCACGGTTCGTCTTGAGGGTTGCCCAGAGGTCTTCGGCGGCCATGGTGCTGCCTTTCGGTTCGCGGTCACGAGTCGCCCCGATCTTCCCACGGCCCTCAAACCGCCCCGTCCCAGGGCTCTACGGCCGGGAACCTTTGACGTGGACCGGGTTTGATTCACCTCACGTTACCGGCATGATCGGGGCTACAGCGGGCATGAACTCCTGGAGACAACGAAGAGAGGACACCCTCGACGATGCTGAAGTCGAAGCCGAAGACGAAGTCGCAGAAGATGCGCGAGCACGCGAGCGAGCTCGCGGACAAGATCGCGCCCCACGTCGAGTCTGCCCGTGAGAAGGCCGCCCCGGTGATCGCGGACGCCCGTGAGAAGGCCGCCCCGGTCCTCGCGGAGGCCAGGGAGAAGGGCACCACCGTGTTCGAGGAGGCACGGGAGAAGGCCACCCCGGCGATCGACACCGCCCGCGACAAGTTCACCAGCGACGTGCTGCCCGTGCTCACCGCGGCCGTCGCCGCCGCCTCCGAGGCCACCGAGGAGGCGCGCACCGAGGCCAAGAGGCGGGGGCTCGCCACCGCGGCCGCGCTGAAGGGCGAGGTGGAGGCGCCGAAGAAGAAGAAGGAGTCGCACAAGCTGCGCACCTTCCTGGTGCTGCTCGGGCTCGGCGGGATCGCCGCGTTCGTGGCGAAGAAGCTCTCGGACCGGCAGGCGAGCACGGCCTGGCAGTCGTCGTACACCCCGACCCCGGCCTCCACGCCGACGCCGGCCGACGACACCCCGATGGGCACCGCGGCTGCCGCCGCCGCGGCGGCGCAGGCTCGCGACGAGGCCGCCGCCGCACCGGACGAGGCCGCCGCGGACGCCGCCGAGCATCCGCACAGCGCGAGCACGCCGGACAACCCGGTCGAGGAGATCCGGGTCGAGGACAAGGACTCCTGACCCGACTCCCACCCAGTACGACAGGCCGCCTGGACCCCACGGGGTTCAGGCGGTCTGCTGTGTCCGGGGCTTGCGGGGGCCGCGCGGGCGCCTCGGCGGCAGGTCCACCGGGCGGTGCTCCTCGACCCAGCGGTCGATCGCCTCCCACTGGGAGAACAACCAGTCGATCCGGGCCTCGCGCCCCTCCGGGATCTCCTCACGCGGGACCCGCCACCAGCGCATGATGATCTGCTTGTCCATCGGCAGCTCGCGCCACAGGTCGGCGACGGTGAGCAGGTGGTCCAGCCCGGTGTGCGCGACCAGGACCACGTCGGCCTCGGGCGCGGCGTCGAGCGCCGCCAGGAAGCCCCCGGGCCGGGGGGCCAGCACGTTCTGCATCCGCTCGGCCCGGCGCGCCATCGCCTCCAGACCGAGGCGGCGGAGCTTCTCGATCGCCCGTCGGCGCCGCTCCGGGGTGAAGTTGCCGCCCTCGGGAAAGATCACGAACGCGTCGTTCTCGTCGAGGTTCCGGGCGAGCTCCCCGATCTGCTGCTCCAGCACGTCCCCGGCGGACCCGCCCTTGGGGTGCGGGGAGATGAACCGGCTCGGCACCCGGTTGAGGAGCACGTCGATCGCCGGGTCCCAGGCCAGGGTGTCCTTGAGCACCACCCGCGGCTCCCGGCCGTACCAGTGCATCAGCGCGTACATCACCGTGAACGAGTCGCCGGGGCCGGCGTGCCGGGAGCAGACCAGCAGCGGGTGGCCCGGGAAGGCGTCGGGGGTGGGACCCTCGGTGACGATCTTGAGCCGCAGCACCCGGCGGGCCTCGCGGAAGAACACGATCAGGTAGGTCTGCGCGATGTCGTAGTGGATCCGCTCGAAGAACGGCCGCCGGATGAAGTAGCCGAAGCCGGAGGCGATCCACAGGCCGAACAGCTCGACCAGCATCACGGTCTCCAGCATCAGGTGCAGCAGCACCAGCCAGAACAGCCGCAGCGGCCGGAGCCGGCCGGGCACCAGCGGGGAGAGCAGCGCCGCGCCGAGCACCCACAGCGGCACGGTGGTCAGCAGCAGCGCGGTCAGCGCGACCACCGCCGGCCCCATCACCGCCCGGCGCAGAACCGTGGTCACGGCGTGTGCTCCTTCAGGTACACCTTCGTCGCCTCGTAGGCGGCGTCGATCCGCCGGAGCACCGCGGAGAAGTCCCGGTAGGACAACAGCGAGTCGTCGGCGCCGCCGGACCCGCCGGTGGGCAGCACGTGGGCCCGGACGTGCGGGGGCAGCTCGGCCATCTCGCGGTGGAAGCGGTGCCGCCGCGCGATCTCGAACGACACCCGGGCGACCTCCCACGGGCGGCGCGGCGGGGTCAGCGGCCGGTCGACCCGGCCCACCTGGAGCACGTAGATCACGTCGGCGCCGCAGGCGACCGCCCGGCCCACCGGGATCGAGTTCACGATGCCGCCGTCGAGGTAGTGCTGGCCGTCGACCTTGGCCGGCCGGAGCAGCCCGGGCACCGCGGCGGAGGCGACCACCGCGTCGACCACCCGGCCCGACGTGAACCAGTGCTCGGCGGCCCGTTCGATGCTCGCCGCGCAGCACTGGAACGGGATCGCCAGCTCGTCGAAGGTGAGGTCGTCGAGCTCCTGCTGGAGCCGCGCACGCAGCGGCTTCGCCGAGTGCAGGTGGGTGCCGGTGCGTACGGCGCGCGTCACCTGGCGCACGGGCCCGTCGCCGTACACCTCCCGGCCGCCGGCGGCGCTCTCCCACAGGGCCACCAGCCGGTCGATCACGCCGGGGGAGGGGTCGGCCGCGACGAGAGCGCCGTTCAGGGCGCCGACCGAGGTGCCGAGGATGATGTCCGGGACGATGCCCGCCTCCTCGAGCGCGCGGAGCATGCCCACCTCGACCGCGCCCATCACACCGCCGCCGCCGAGGACGAAGGCGATCCGGGGCCGGTGGTCGGTCCGGTCGGTGTCCGGCGCGGTCATCGCGGGCTCAGCGGCCGGTCGACGTACCCGTGGCGACCGCGGTCCCGGCGGACTCCGCCGCGATCCGGGCACGGACGTCGCGGGTGGCGCGGTGCTCGGCCCAGAAGGACAGGACCGGCACGGTGCCGAGCAGCAGGGTGACCGCGGTGAACCGCAGGTCCCAGCCGGCCCGGCGGGAGAGCACGAACGCCGCGATGAGGAAGATCATGTAGAGCCAGCCGTGCGCCACGCCGAGGTACTGGGAGATCCCGTCGCCGATCGCCTCCGCCTGGCTGCCCTCCGGGGAGAGGTAGTGCAGGGGGAGGCCGATCAGGCACAGGATGATCAGGAGGACGCCGACGATCGTGGCCATGGCCCGGTAGGGCCCGAGTGCTGCTTTCACGTGCTCGACGGTACCTCAGCCGACCCGGGCGCTCGCGCGGCGTGGAGCTCGTCGCGGACCCAGCGCCACCACACGAACAGCGCGAACGCCGCGAAGACCCACCACTCGAGCGCGTAGAGCAGGTTGCGCAGCGCGGTGAACGTCTCGGGCTCCGGGAGCGAGTCCGGCGTGACCGGCTCCAGGGAAGCGTCCGCGCCGGTGCTGGTGCCGGGGCTCGTGCCGGTGCCCCCGGCAGCGGGCTCCGCGGTCCGCTGGATCACGTAGGCGCCGTACAGGTCCTGGTCGACGCGCTGGATGGCGTCGGCGACCCGCAGCTCCACCAGGACGTCGTCCGCGGGGTCCGGGTCCTGCCGGCCGGAGCCCTCGGGCGGCTGCAGCCAGCCGGTCAGGTCCACCCGCCCCCGCGGCGGAGGCGCGGCCGGGTCGGGGGTCCAGCCGCGTACGACGAGCATGGCGGGGGCCTTCGCGCAGTCGGTGCCGCAGACGGCGAGGGGCGTGACGGCCCAGAATCCCGTGCGCTCCTCGAGCCGGCGACCGGAGACGTAGAAGGTCGCCTCGGGCACCCACTCGCCGGCGAGCTCGACCGGCCGGCCGATGGCGTCGGCGGGGTAGGGGGCGTCGGGGCCCATCACCTGCTGCAGCGGGAGAGCGCGGGCGTCGGCCAGGTCGGCCGCCTCGGCGTCCCGCCGGGTCTGCCAGGCGTCCAGCTGCCAGAGGCCGAGGCCGACCGCGGCGCCGACCGCGACCAGGGCGAGCAGGTGCAGCAGCAGGAGCCGGGGCGCGAGCACCACGCGCACCGCCGCCAGTCCCGCACCGTTCACGCAGGTCAGCCTACGGAGGCTCCGGTGGGCCGGGGGCGGCGGTCCGGCCGCACCGGCCCGGGCGCGTGCTGCCTGACAGGCGAACGGGACTGGGTCAGGATGGTCCGGTGACCAGCCGCGTGCACCACCTCAACTGCGCCACGATGTGCCCACCCGCCGGGCGGGTCCGTTCGCTGATGGTGCCCCGGCTCGTCGCGCACTGCCTGCTCGTCGAGTCGGATCGTGGCCTCACGCTCGTCGACACCGGGCTCGGCACCGCGGACGTCGCCGACCCGCGACGGCTGGGCCGCCCGTTCGTGGCCGCCACCGGCGCCCTGCTCGATCCGGCCGAGACCGCGCTGGCGCGGGTCCGCGCGCTCGGGTTCGCCGCCGAGGACGTGCGCGACGTCGTGGTCACCCACCTCGACCTCGACCACGCCGGCGGGATCGGGGACTTCCCGGGCGCCTCCGTGCACGTGCTCGGGGAGGAGCTCGACGCGGCCCGGGACCGGACCAGCGCGAAGGAGAAGGGGCGCTACGTCCCCGCCCAGTGGGCTCACGACCCGGACTGGGTGGAGCACACCGCCGCCGGCGGGGAGTCGTGGTTCGGCTTCGAGTCGGTCTCGGTGGTCGGCGACGATGTCCTGCTCGTGCCGCTGCGCGGGCACACCCGCGGCCACGCGGCGGTGGCGGTACGCCGGCCGGGCGGCGGATGGTTCCTGCACTGCGGGGACGCCTACTTCTTCCACGCCGAGAAGCAGCGGCCGCCGTCCTGCCCGGCGGGGCTGCGCGGGTTCCAGCGGCTGGTGGAGATGGACCGGCCGGCCCGGCTCGCGAACCAGGAGCGGCTGCGCACGTTGCACGCCGACCACGGCGACGAGGTGACGATGTTCTCCGCGCACGACGCGACCGAGCTCGACGCGCTGGCCGGAGTCACCGAGTAGCGGTCCGCCGTCCAGCGGCGGTCGGGTCAGGAGGCGGTCGGGTCAGGGGCCGCTGGACGCGACCCGGAGGCCGAGCGCGACGAGCACCGCGCCGCTGACCACCTCGAGCCGCTGCCGCACCCGGGGCCGGCGGAACCACGCGCCCGCACGGGCGACGCCGGCGGCCAGGCCCAGGTAGAGCATGGTCTCGAGCGTGACCTGGAGCAGGGCGAGCGCCGCGGTGGCCGTGAACAACGGCTGGTCGGCCGGCACGAACTGCGGGTAGAAGGCCATCAGGAACACCGCCGCCTTGGGGTTGGCGAGCTGCACGACCGTCCCCTCGGTGAAGGCGCGGACCGGCCCGCAGCCCCCGGCCACGGGGACACCGGCCGGGCCGGACGGCCGCTCGGCCGCCTGGGGTCCGCCTGTGGTGCGGGCCCGGCGGATCCGCCAGGCGCCCCGCCAGGCCCGCAACCCCAGGTACAGGAGGACACCGGCGCCGAGGACGCGGAGCACCAGGTAGGCCGCCTCGGACGCCGCGACCAGAGCAGCGAAGCCTGCCCCCGCGGCCAGTGCCCACAGGTAGAGGCCGAGCTCGAGCCCGAGCACGGTGGGCACCGCGCCGCGGAACCCGTACAACGCCGCCCGCCGGAGGATCAGCGCCATCGCCGGCCCGGGGGAGGCCGAGATCAGGACCACGGCGAGCACGAACGCCGGGAGCGAGGTGGTCAGGTCCATGCCGCCGAGTCTCCCAGCGCCGCGCCGTACGGTCGCGGCGTTTTCCCCGCCGCTACAGACCGGTCGGCTCGGGCAGCAGCCTGACGTCGCCGCAGACCGCGAAGGGGAGCAGGTCGCCGAAGGCCACCGCGGCCGCCGCGCGGGGGTTGCGCACGGCGAGCCGGATCACCCCGACCGGGTCCCCGGTCACCGGGAGGGCGGTCGCGGAGGTGAACCCGTCGGCGTAGGCGGCGCTGTCGTCCGACCCGGGCCAGGCGTCGCCGAGCGCGGCCCGCCGGTTCACCTCGTCCTGGGCCGGCGGAGCGGCGTAGGAGAGCAGGGCGAGCGCGGTCGCCGGGCCGGTGAACGCGAGCGCGACCGCGTCGATGCGGTCCAGGCTCCGGAGGTCCGCCCGGTCGAGCACCCGCTCCTGGTCCTCGACCGTCGCCTCCCCGCCCAGCGTGTCCTCGAGCGGGATGCAGGCGTCCCGCCCCGAGCGCAGGTAGTAGGAGTCGGCGGGCTGCGCGCCCGCCGCGGCCGTCCAGGGCTCGTCCGCCCAGCTCTGCGCGTCCGTCGGTGCGGCGTCGCCGGAGACGAGCAGGTGCTCCTCGGCCAGGACGGTGGCCCCGGCGAGCGGTCCGGCCCCGTCCGCGACCGCCGTGCGCACCGGGCCCATGTCCAGGTCGGGCCGGAAGCCGAGCACGAAGCCGGAGGTGTTGTTCCCCGTGAAACCGAGCTCCCAGTCCACGTCGTCCTGGGTGAAGCCGTAGTCGAGCTCGAACAGCGAGTTCTGGTCGCGCAGCCGCCCCTCGTGGAGCAGGACGGCCGCGCCGGGCGCCTGCTCCCAGAACCGGAACCGGTCGGTCATCAGGTCCGCGCTCGTCAGGTCGGGGACCCCGAGACGCGCCCGGACCCGGTCGAAGTCGGTCACGGTGGCCACGGCGGCCTCGTCGGGCACGTGCCGGAGTGCCTCGAAGAGCACGCCGTCGGGGACGCTCTGGGCCGGGCCGCGCGTCGACGGAGTGGCCTCGCCCCGCGGGGTCGGGCCGGCCGCGCCGGACGTACCGCCACTCGGGACCGGGCTGAACGCCCGCGGCCGTTCGGGTCCCCGCCGCAGCCGGCCAGGGCGGCCAGCACCACCAGGAGTACGACGGGGAGGGTGCGGGCCGTGGGTCGCATACGCGCGAGTCTGCCAGGGGAGGGGAGTCTCAGGTCCGCCGTGGCCGGCGGGCGGGTCCCCCGTCACGGTCCCCTGCCCGGCCCTCCCCGCGCGCGTGGCGCCTGCCCACGCCGCGTCCCGACGGAACGAGCCCCGGCTCATCCGGAAGGGGGGATGGCGGGGGTCGCCGCCGATGCGAGCGTGGGGCGCGTTCGTCCCCTCGAATCCCGTCCAAGGAGGACTCATGACTTCACAGACCACCCCCGAATCCACTCTGGGCAGCATCGCCCAGGGTGAGGCCCCGGTGCTCGAGCGCCTGGTCGCGATGAACCTGGACTCGTTGGAGAACTCCGGGCTGGACCTGAAGACGTACTTCCTGGCCCGGCTGGCCGCGCTCGTGGCGATGGACGCCGCCCCGGTGTCGTACCTGATGAACCTCGGGCTGGCCGCCGACGCGGGAGTGACCGTCGAGGAGGTGCAGGGCACGCTCATCGCCATCGCGCCGGTCGTCGGGAGCGCCAGGGTCGCATCGGCCTCCGGCAAGATCCTGCGGGCCGCGTTCGGCGTCGCGGTCGCCGAGGCAGAGGGCACCGTCCCGGAGCAGAGGAAGGCCTGACCGCAGGACAAGCGACCCCGTTACTCAGCCAGGCCGGGCGTGAGGAGCTCCCTGATCGATCAGGGTGGGTACGTCAGCCGTCGACCGAACGTCTCCGAAGGTCCGGTACACGACGTGCAGAGTGGCGTTGTGGTCCTGGTCGCGTGGGGCTGAACATGCGTCCGCCACGAGGATGACTCGGTAGTCGAGCGTCGAGGCGTCACGCACCGTCGCCTCGACGCAGACGTTGGTGACCGTGCCGGTGACGATCAGGGTCGTGATCTCTCGCTGGGCAAGGAGGTCGTGCAACCGGCACTTCCCCGGGAAGAACGCGCTCGGGGCGGTCTTCTCGACGACGACGTCGGCGCGGTCGACGTCCAGCGGGACGACCCAGCACACGGTCCCACCCTGGTGGCGGAGCTCGGCGGCGAGGCGGTTGACGTTCGGCACGATTCCCCGGCAGTAGGCGGACTCCTCGGCGAAGAACGGCACGATGTCGACGACGACGAGCGCCGTACGCCGTGGATCCAGCCACTCGTACGCGTGCCGGCGGCCGCGCCTCGACTCCTGCCGCTCGATCTCGCGGGGCTCGATGAACCACCGGTGGTGTGCCACGTCGGTCATGGGCCCGTTCCTCCCGAGGATGCATCGCCGAACTGCGAGTATCGGTGATCGGGCGGCGGACCGCTCTGCGACAGGCCGCGGACGGGGGTACGCACACGACAAAGCCCCTCTTCCGGACCGGAAAAGGGGCTCTGACCTGCGGTGGAGCCAAGGGGACTCGAACCCCTAACCCCCTGCTTGCAAAGCAGGTGCGCTACCAATTGCGCCATGGCCCCTGGTGGCACCCGCGGCGTGCCTGCCGCAGGACGAACCGGGAGTGGTCAGGCCTTGCCGACGTTGTCGGTGGCCTCGGCCCAGAGGGCCTGCTCCTGCTTGCCGGCCTGCACCTTCTTGCCGGCGATGACGGCGACGGCGGCGGCCAGGGCGACGAGGACGAGCTTCTTCACAGGGAGTTCCTTCCGGTCGTGAAGCAGGGGGGTTGGTGGGCCTAACAGGACTTGAACCTGTGACCTCTTCCTTATCAGGGAAGCGCTCTAACCGTCTGAGCTATAGGCCCGGGTGCGATGACATCGCCGGGGAAGATTACCCCATGGGGTCGGTGCCCCCCAAACCGAGACGGTCCGGGGTGGCCCGTGCCACGGCGAGGGTCAGCGCTCGTCCTCCGCGAGGGTCACCTCGACCCCGCCGAGCAGGGCCGCGGAGAGGTTGTAGAGGAACGCCCCGAGGGTGGCGATCGCGGTGATCAGCACGACGTCGACGACCGCCACGATCATCGTGAAGCCCATCACCCGGCTGGTGCCGACGTAGTTCTCCACGTCGAACGTGGTCGCCGACTCACCGCCGAGCACGTCCTGCACGGTCTTGTTGATCGAGTCCCAGACACCGGCGGCGCCGAGGACCGACCACACCACGGCTACCGCGATCACGGTGACGATGCCGAAGGCGATCGACAGCAGGAAGGCCGTCTTCATCACCGACCAGGGGTCGATGTGCGTCATCCGCAGCCGCGCCTTGCGGGTGCTCCGGCCACGCGAGGTGCTCGGGCGCGGCGAGGCCGCCGTACCGGCGGTGCCGGTGCGCGGCTCGGGCGCACCGCCCGAACGCTCGCCCGTGCGACCCGCGGGAGCCGAGCCCGAACGGCCGGAGGACTTGGACTCCGAGGCGGTCGGCAGCGCGTTGGACGCGGTGGCGATCGCCGCCGACACCCGGTCCGAGAGCGGACGGCGCGCCGTCGTCTCCCCGGAGCTGTCGGCGCCTTGCGCCGGCCCGCCCAGGGATCGACGGGGTGCCAGCGGTGTGTCGTCGGAACGACGGTCAGCCATCAGGACTCCTCGGTCTCCGCGTCAGCCGCGGTCTCGTCATCCGACGGTACCGCGACATCGTTCCCGTCGATTGTCGCACCGCCCTCCGCGTCGACTGCAGCCTGCTCCGCTGCGGCCTCCTCGGCCTCCTCCGCCGCCTCGTCGATCTCCGCGGCGCGCTCGACGCTGCGGGTGACCACCGAGACGGAGTCGTTCGGCTTGAGCTTCACGAAGGTGACGCCCATCGTGGAGCGGCCCTTGGGGCGGAACTCCTGGTCGATGGGGCTGCGCACGACCTGGCCGGAGGACGTGATCGACAGGACCTCGTCACCCTCCTCGACGATGAACGCACCCACCAGGTTCCCCCGGTCGTCGTTCTGCTGCATCGCCTTGATGCCGATGCCGCCGCGGCTCTGCAGGCGGTACTCCGAGATCCGGGTGCGCTTGGCGTAGCCGCCGTCGGTGATCGTGAAGACGTACTGCTCCTTCACCTCCGGCGACTCCTGCGGGTCCTCGCCGGCCTCGGCGACCGCCTCCTCGGCGGCGACCTGGGAGGCCCGGATCACCGACATCGACAGCAGCTCGTCGCCGTCGCGGAACTTCATGCCGGTCACGCCGGAGGTGGCCCGGCCCATCGACCGCAGCTGCGAGGGGTCGGCGCGGAACCGGATCGCCTGGCCCTTGCGCGACACCAGCAGGATGTCGTCCTCGGAGTCCACCAGCTCGGCGCCGATCAGCTCGTCGCCCTCCTCGCGGAAGTTGATCGCGATCACGCCGGCCTGGCGCGGGCTGTTGTAGTCGGCCAGCGACGTCTTCTTCACCAGCCCGTTGCGGGTGGCGAGGACGAGGTACGGCGCCTGCTCGTAGTCGCGGATCGCGAGGACCTGGGCGATCTTCTCGTCCGGCTGGAACGACAGCAGCCCGGCGACGTGGCCGCCCTTGGCGTCGCGCGACGCCTCCGGGAGGTTGTAGGCCTTGGTGCGGTAGACCCGGCCGGCCGTGGTGAAGAACAGCAGCCAGTTGTGGTTGCTGGTGGCCATGAAGTGCTCGACGACGTCGTCGCCCTTGAGCGCCGCGCCGCGCACGCCCTTGCCGCCACGCTTCTGCGTCCGGTACAGGTCCGCGCGGGTGCGCTTGGCGTAGCCGCCGCGGGTGATCGTGACGACGAGGTCCTCGTCGGGGATCAGGTCCTCCATCGACAGGTCGCCGTCGGCGGGGATGATCTGCGTGCGGCGCTCGTTGCCGAACTTCTCCACGATCGCGGTGAGCTCGTCGGCGACGATCTGCCGCTGGCGCGACTCGCTGGCCAGGATGTCCTCGAGGTCGGCGATGATCAGCTCGAGCTCGGCGAGCTGGTCGATGATCTTCTGGCGCTCCAGCGCGGCGAGGCGGCGCAGCTGCATGTCGAGGATGGCGCGGGCCTGCAGCTCGTCGATCTCGAGCAGCTCCATCAGGCCGTCCCGGGCGTCCTCGACGTCGGGGCTGCGGCGGATCAGCGCGATGACCTCGTCGAGGGCGTCGAGCGCCTTCACGAGGCCGCGGTAGATGTGCGCCTGCTCCTCGGCCTTGCGCAGCCGGAAGCGGGTCCGCCGCTGGATGACCTCGACCTGGTGGTGGATCCAGTGCGAGATGAACTGGTCCAGGGTCAGCGTCCGCGGCACGCCGTCGACGAGCGCGAGCATGTTCGCGGAGAAGTTGCTCTGCAGCTCGGTGTGCTTGAACAGGTTGTTCAGCACCACCCGTGCGACCGCGTCGCGCTTGAGCACGACCACGAGCCGCTGTCCGGTGCGCGAGGACGAGTCGTCGCGCACGTCGGAGATG
Organism: Nocardioides jiangsuensis; assembly: GCF_019679455.1. Taxonomy (GTDB): domain Bacteria; phylum Actinomycetota; class Actinomycetes; order Propionibacteriales; family Nocardioidaceae; genus Nocardioides_C; species Nocardioides_C jiangsuensis. The sequence continues at coordinate 1,094,249 of NZ_JAIEZQ010000001.1, read as the reverse complement.
CCCTGGATCTTGCCGGAGTCGGCGAGCTCGGCGATCTTCAGCGCGAGGTTGTCGGGGTTCACCTGGTAGGGCAGCTCGGTGATCGAGAGCATCGTGCGGCCCTTGGCGTCCTCGTCGATGTCGACGACGGCGCGCATGGTGACCGAGCCACGGCCGGTGCGGTACATCTGCTCGATGCCCTGGTTGCCGACGATCAGCGCGCCCATCGGGAAGTCTGGGCCCTTGACCCGCTCGAGGAGCGCGTCGAGCAGCTCCTCCCGGGTCGCGTCGGGGTTCTGCAGCGCCCACTGCACGCCCTCGTTGATCTCGCGCAGGTTGTGCGGCGGGATGTTGGTGGCCATGCCGACCGCGATCCCGGCCGAGCCGTTGACCAGCAGGTTCGGGAACCGGGCCGGCAGGATCACCGGCTCCTGCGAGCGGCCGTCGTAGTTGGGCGTGAAGTCGACGGTGTCCTCGTCGATGTCGCGCACCATCTCCATGGCGAGCGGCGCCATCTTGCACTCGGTGTACCGCATCGCGGCGGCGGGGTCGTTGCCCGGCGAGCCGAAGTTGCCCTGGCTGTCCACCAGCGGTGCGCGCATCACCCACGGCTGCGCGAGGCGAACCAGGGTGTCGTAGATCGCGGTGTCGCCGTGCGGGTGGTACTGACCCATGACCTCGCCGACGACGCGGGCGCACTTGGAGAAGCCGCGATCGGGTCGGTAGCCGCCGTCGTACATCGCGTAGAGCACGCGACGGTGCACCGGCTTGAGGCCGTCGCGGACGTCGGGCAGGGCGCGGCCCACGATCACGGTCATCGCGTAGTCGATGTAGGACCGCTGCATCTCGACCTGCAGCTCGACGGGCTCGATCCGGCCGCCGGGTCCGGGCGTCTCGATGGTGTTGTCAGTCACTGGCTATCTCTCTGGTGCGTACGACGGGGCGCGTTGCGGTGCGGTGCCATCAGATGTCGAGGAACCGGACGTCCTTGGCGTTGCGCTGGATGAAGCTGCGGCGCTGCTCGACGTCCTCGCCCATCAGCACCGAGAACATCTCGTCGGCCTGGGCGGCGTCCTCCAGGGTGACCTGGAGCAGGAGCCGGTTGTCGGGGTCGAGGGTGGTGTCCCACAGCTCGTCGGGGTTCATCTCGCCCAGACCCTTGTACCGCTGGATCGCGTTCTCCTTGGGCAGCTTCTTGCCCGCGGCGATGCCGGCGGCGGTCAGCGCGTCCCGCTCCGCGTCGGAGTAGACGAACTCGTGCTCGTGCGGCTTGTTCCAGCGCAGCCGGTACAGCGGCGGCTGCGCGAGGTAGACGTAACCGTGCTCGATGAGCGGCTTCATGAACCGGAACAGCAGGGTCAGCAGCAGCGTGCGGATGTGGTGGCCGTCGACGTCGGCGTCGGCCATCATCACGATCTTGTGGTAACGGACCTTCTCGATGTCGAACTCTTCGTGGATCCCGGTGCCAAGCGCGGAGATGATCGCCTGCACCTCGTTGTTGGCGAGCACCTTGTCGATGCGCGCCTTCTCCACGTTGAGGATCTTGCCGCGGATCGGCAGGATCGCCTGGGTCCGCGGGTCGCGGCCACCCTTGGCGGAGCCGCCGGCGGAGTCGCCCTCGACGATGAACACCTCGCACTCGGCGGGGTTCGTCGACTGGCAGTCGGCGAGCTTGCCGGGAAGACCGCCGCCGCCGAGCAGGCCCTTGCGGCTGCGGGCCAGGTCGCGGGCCTTGCGCGCGGCGATCCGGGCCGAGGCCGCGGCCTGGGCCTTGCGGACGATGTCCTTGCCCTCGGCCGGGTTCTTCTCGAGCCACTCGCCGAGCTGCTCGTTGACCACCCGCTGCACGAAGCCCTTGGCCTCGGTGTTGCCGAGCTTGGTCTTGGTCTGTCCCTCGAACTGCGGCTCGCTGAGCTTGATCGAGATGATCGCGGTCAGGCCCTCGCGGACGTCGTCGCCGGAGACCCGGTCCTCCTTCTTCTTGATCAGGCCCCACTCCTCGCCCCAGTTGTTGACCAGGGAGGTGAGCGCGGAGCGGAACCCCTCCTCGTGGGTGCCCCCCTCGTGGGTGTTGATCGTGTTCGCGAAGGTGTGCACCGACTCGGTGAAGGTGGTGTTCCACTGCATCGCGACCTCGAGGCTCATGCCGTTCTCGTTGGTCTCGGCCTCGAAGTCGATGACGGTGGGGTGCGCGTGGTCGCGGCGCTTGTTCAGGTGCTCGACGTAGTCGACGAGGCCGCGGTCGTACTTGAACACCTGCTCGCGGATGTTCGCCCCGTGCGCGGGGTGGTCCTCGCCGGCCTCCTGGTCGCGCTCACCGGAGACGGACCCCTCGGCCACCGCGTCGGCGACCTCGGCGGTGCCGCTCCGCTCGTCGCGGACGACGATCTCGAGGCCCTTGTTGAGGAAGGCCATCTCCCGGATCCGGCTGGTGATCGTCTCGAGGGAGTACGTCGTGGTCTCGAAGATGTCCTCCGAGGCCCAGTAGGTCACCGTCGTACCGGTCTCGCCGGTGGCCTCGAGCTGCTCGAGCGGCCCGTCCGGCACGCCGAGGCTGAACGTCTGCCGCCAGTGGTAGCCGCGGTTGCACACGTCGACCTGGAGCCGCGAGCTCAGCGCGTTCACCACCGAGACGCCGACGCCGTGCAGACCACCGGACACCTTGTAGCCGCCACCGCCGAACTTGCCGCCGGCGTGGAGCATGGTCAGCGCCATGGTCACCGCCGGCATCTCCTGGCCCGGGGCCGTGTCGGTGGGGATGCCGCGGCCGTTGTCGGTGACGCGGACACCGCCGTCGTCGAGCAGGGTGACCTCGATCCGGTCGCAGTGGCCGGCCAGCGACTCGTCGACCGCGTTGTCCACGATCTCCCACACCAGGTGGTGCAGGCCGCGCTCACCGGTCGAGCCGATGTACATGCCCGGACGCTTGCGGACCGCCTCGAGACCCTCGAGGACCTGGATCGCGGACGCGTCGTACTTGCCCTCCTCGACCGCGTGGCTCGATCCCGCGGGTGCGAGCGCTGCGGCGGCCTCGGCCACCGCGTCGGCGGACGGCGTCTGCGAGCTGTCTTCAGGAGCCACGAAGTTCGACCTCGATCCTCAGAGCTGTCCACCCGGGAGACGACCGAGGCGGCAGCTGATGACATAGCGAAGGTCGACCCCGGACGGGGGAACGACCCAAAGGCCAGTCTACCCCGCGACACGCCGATTTCGACGTCTCCATCCACAGGAAACCTGCACGGGTCACGCAGGAAGGCCGATTTCCGGCCTCACAGGGCATCCATGAGCGCCGCGCAGGGGAGGCGCAAGGTCCCCATACACGGGAGCGGGCCGCAGATCGGTCCTGGAGGCGTCTGCCGTCCGGGCTCGTCGGGGGTGCCCGGTCAGCCGTAGGTGTCGCGCGGACCGCGTCCGTCACGCACCGACCGGGGGCCCTTGCGCCAGGTCGGGCCGCTGGGTCCCTGGACGTCGATCAGGGTCACCGTGCCGTCCCCGAGCTCCTCGTTGAGCCGGCGCAGCACGGTCGGCGCGAGCAGCCGCATCTGGGTCGCCCAGGCGGTCGAGTCGGTGCGCACCCGCAGCTTCCCGTCGGAGAACGCCTCGGGCCGGCAGTGCTGGGCGACGTCGCGGCCGACGAGGTGGTCCCACCGCGAGAACACCCCGTGCACCCGCACGTCGGTGCCCCAGCCCTGCTCGGCGATCAACCGGCCGATGGTGTTGTCGAGCAGCTGCGGGTCCCGCTCGTCGGGGTGCGCGCCGGACGTCTTGGCGTCGGAGCGCGGGAAGCGGCGGCCGGGCCGGGCCGGGCCGCGGCGCTGGTTCTGCCTGGACGCCGCGCGCTTGGAACCCGCCAGCGACCGGGCGATGCTGCGCGCGAGGTCGAGGCCGGTGTCCTCGTGCGGCGCCTCCTCCGGCCCCTCGGGACGGGCCGGCGTCGGCGCCCCGGACGGGTCCGTCCCGGACGGGTCGGGGCGCTCGTCGTCAGTCGGCACGGGTCACCTGCCCGTCGGCCACGAGCACCCGCGCGCCCGCGAGCGCCGCCGGGACGTCGGCCGGCACCGCCGCGGTGACGAGCACCTGCTCCGCGTCGGCCACCATCTCGGCCAGCCGTTCGCGGCGCTCGGTGTCGAGCTCGGCGAAGACGTCGTCGAGGATCAGGATCGGGTCGTCGCCGCCGGCGCGCAGCAGGTCGTACGACGCCAGCCGGAGCGCCAGCGCGAAGGACCAGGACTCGCCGTGGCTGGCGTATCCCTTCACCGGCAGCGGCCCGAGCATCAGGTGCAGCTCGTCGCGGTGCGGCCCGACCAGGCTGACCCCGCGGTCCAGCTCGTCGGAGCGGCGGCGCTCCACCTCGGCCATCAGCGCCTCGGCCAGCACCGCGCGGTCGGGGAGCGGTCCCTCGGTCGGCTCCGGCAGCTCGAACGACGGCCGGTAGGCCATGGTCGCGTCGGAGCGGGTGGCCCCCCGGGCGACCGCCTCGTAGGCCTTGCCGACCAGCGGCTTGAGCTCCTCCACCAGGGCCAGCCGGGCCGCGAGGAGCTCCGCGCCGGTGCGGGCGAGGTGGGTGTCCCACACCCCGAGCGTGGACAGCGCCGCCTCCGCGCGGCTCCCGCCGGACCCGCTGCGGCGCGCGGCGCCGGCGGTCTTGAGCAGGGAGTTGCGTTGGCGCAGCACCCGGTCGTAGTCGGAGCGGACGCCGGCGTACCGGGGGGCGCGGAGCACGAGCAGGTCGTCGAGGAAGCGCCGTCGTTCCGACGGGTCGCCCTTCACCAGCGCGAGGTCCTCGGGGGAGAACAGCACGGTGCGTACCATGCCCAGCATCTCCCGGGACTTCGGCAGCGGCGACTTGTTGATCCGGGCCCGGTTGGACCTGCCGGGGTTGATCTCGATCTCGAGCAGCGCGGTGCGCTCGTCGCGGACCACGGCCGCGCGTACCACCGCCTGCTCGGCGCCGAAGCGGACCAGCGGCGCGTCGCTGGAGACCCGGTGCGAGGAGAGCCGGGCGATGTAGTCGATCGCCTCGACGACGTTCGTCTTGCCCTGCCCGTTGCGCCCGATGAACGACGTGACGCCCGGCCCGAGAGCGACCTCCGTGTCGGCGTACGACCGGAAGTCGTGCAGCGAGAGGTGGGTGACGTGCACCGGTGCCTTAGCTCTCCGCGGGTGCGGTGCCCGACCCGGACCCGGCGGCCTGCGCCGCCGGGGACTGCGCCGGCGTGCCACCGGTCGTGTCGCCGGTGGTCGGGGGAGTGCCGGCGGCGTCGGCGGAGGTGGCCGGCGCGTCGGTCCGCACCGCGTGCCCGCCGAACTGGTTGCGCATCGCGGCGACGGCCTTCATCGCCGGGCTGTCGTCCTGGCGCGAGGCGAACCGCGCGAACAGCGAGGAGGCGATGGCGTGCATCGGGACGGCGTTCTCGATCGCCGCCTCGACGGTCCAGCGGCCCTCGCCGGAGTCCTCCGCATAACCGCGGATCCCGGCGAGCTTGTCGTCGTCGTCGAGCGCGGCGACGAGCAGGTCGAGCAGCCACGAGCGGATCACGGTGCCCTCGCGCCAGGAGCGGAAGACCTCGGTGACGTTGTCGACCATGTCGACCTTGCTGAGCAGCTCGAAGCCCTCGGCGTAGGACTGCATGAGGGCGTACTCGATGCCGTTGTGGACCATCTTCGAGAAGTGCCCGGCACCGACCTTGCCCGCGTGCACCCAGCCGAACTCGCCCTCGGGCTTGAGCGCGTCGAAGACCGGCTGGACCTTGGCGATGTCATCGGGGGAACCGCCGGCCATCAGCGCGTAGCCGTTCTCCAGGCCCCACACGCCGCCGGAGACGCCGCAGTCGACGAAGCCGATGCCGTTCTCGGCGAGCAGCTCGCCGTGCACCAGGTCGTCGGTCCACCGGGAGTTGCCGCCGTCGATCACGACGTCGCCCTCGTCGAGCAGGCCCTTGAGCGTGCGCACGGTCTCGCGGGTCGGGTCTCCGGCGGGCACCATCACCCAGACCACCTTGGGGGAGGGGAGGGCGGCGACCAGGTCCTCGACGCTCTCGACGTCGCGGACGTCGGGGTTGTGGTCGAACCCGACCACGGTGTGGCCCGCGCGGCGCAGCCGCTCGCGCATGTTGCCGCCCATCTTGCCCAGGCCGATGAGTCCGAGTTCCATGTGGTGCGTTTCCTCTCCCCGTGGTCCACGGGCACGTGCTGTTCCGTCAGGCTAACCGAGGCCCGGTTGCCCCGGCCGACCGCGTCAGGACAGCAGGCGGCGGGGCATCAGCAGGTAGCGGAAGGCCAGGTCGGCGTCCGCGTCCATGGACCGTGCGCCGGCCATCACCGCGGGCTTCGAGGCCTGGGTGAAGGCGAGCTCCACGACCGGGGCCTCGATGGCGGTGAGCCCGTCGAGCAGGAACTGCGGGTTGAAGCCGGTGGTGATGTCGTCACCCTCGACCGAGGCCTCGATCGACTCCGACGCCTGCGCCTCGTCGCCGCTGCCGGCGTCGAGCGTGAGCACGCCGTCGCTGAACGCGAGCTGGACGGCGGTGTTGCGCTCGGCGACGAGCGAGACGCGCTTGACCGACTCCACGAGCGACGCCTTGTCGACCCGGGCCAGGGTCAGGTGCTCGGTCGGGAACAGCGTGCGGACCTTGGGGAACTCGCCGTCGAGGAGCCGGGTCGTCGTACGGCGGACGCCGCCGCCGGCCGAGCCCTCGAAGCCGATGATGCCCTCGCCGGCACCGGAGGTGGACAGCGCGATGGTGACCTGGCTGCCGGCGGTCAGCGACTTCGCGGTGTCCGCGAGCACCTTGGCCGGGACCAGCGCGGCCGCCGACGCGTCGGTGACGCCGGGCTCCCACGACAGCTCGCGGTGCGAGAGCCGGAAGCGGTCGGTGGCCAGCAGCGAGATGCTGGCGCCCTCGATCTCGAGCCGGACACCGGTCAGCACCGGGAGCATGTCGTCGCGGCCCGCGGCCACCACGGCCTGGGCGACGGCGGCGGCGAAGACGTCGCTGTTCACGGTGCCGGTGGCGGCCGGCATCTCGGGCAGCGCCGGGTACTCCTCGACGGGCATCGTCTGCAGGCTGAACCGGGCCGAGCCGCAGGTGAGCGAGACCTTCGCGCCGTCGATGGTCATCTCGACCGGCTTGTTGGGCAGGCTTCGGCAGATGTCGGCAAGCAGCCGGCCGGAGACCAGGGCGCGGCCCTCGTCGGTCACGTCGGCGGGCAGCGTGGCGCGCGCGGAGGTCTCGTAGTCGAACGTCGACAGCACGAGACCGTCGTCGGTGGTCTCGATGAGCAGGCCGGCAAGGACCGGGACGCTCGGCCGGACCGGGAGGCTGCGCGCAGCCCAGGCCACGGCGTCGGCAAGGACGTCGCGCTCGACGCGGAACTTCACTGGGGTTCGCCTCCATGCGTGGTCAGCAGTGCGGGAGTGAATCCTGCCATGAGCCGACGTGGACCGGCAGGGGTAGTGGGTATCTGGTGATCTCGGCGGTGGTCGGGCCGGCACCTGGTCGGGAGGGGTTGTCCCCAGGAAGAGGGCCGGTAGAAGTTTCCGGGCGAGGTAGATGTCATTGGGCTCATCGTCTTCATAGCATCCGTGGATACTGTGGAGAACTCACGTTTTCCCAGGTCAGCGGCCGTTTTTCCGTCCCCAGGGGGTGTGGAGGGCGTCGTGACAAGTCCGGGTGGGTTGTGTACGGCGGCCGGCCGTCCCGTCGTACCGCCCAGGTTGTCCACACGCTATCCCGGGATGAATGACAAGACTCCACACCCGCGTCCCCAGCGAGAACCCCGGAAAAGTTGTCGTTCGCGGGGCTCGCCAGGAGGGGAGTCACACCTGTCGGGCCTGCTGCTTGATCCGGTTGGTGAGCTCGGTGACCTGGTTGTAGACGCTGCGACGCTCGGCGAGCAGCTGACGGATCTTCTTGTCGGCGTGCATGACCGTCGTGTGGTCGCGACCGCCGAACTGCTGGCCGATCTTGGGCAGGGACAGGTCGGTGAGCTCACGGCACAGGTACATCGCAATCTGCCGCGCGGTGACCAGCACCCGGCTCCGGCTCGAGCCGCACAGGTCGTCGATGGAGAGGCCGAAGTAGGCGGCGGTCTGCGCGATGATCAGCGCCGCGCTGATCTCGGGCTCCCCGCCCTCGGGGATCAGGTCCTTGAGCACGATCTCGGCGAGAGTCAGGTCCACCGGCTGCCGGTTCAGGCTGGCGAACGCGGTGACCCGGATCAGCGCGCCCTCGAGCTCGCGGATGTTGGTCTGGATCTTGCTGGCGATGAACTCGAGCACGTCCGGCGGCGCGGTCATCCGCTCGATGGCGGCCTTCTTGCGGAGGATCGCGATCCGGGTCTCGAGGTCCGGCGGCTGCACGTCGGTGATCAGGCCCCACTCGAACCGGTTGCGCAGCCGGTCCTCGAGCGCCTCGAGCCGCTTCGGTGCCCGGTCGGAGGTGATCACGATCTGCTTGTTCGCGTTGTGGAGGGTGTTGAACGTGTGGAAGAACTCCTCCTGCGTCTGGATCTTCCCCTCCAGGAACTGGATGTCGTCGATCAGCAGGACGTCGACGTCGCGGTAGCGGCGCTGGAACGTCGCGGCCTTGTCGTCCCGGATCGCGTTGATGAACTCGTTGGTGAACTCCTCGCTCGACACGTACCGGACCCGGGCACCGTTGAAGAGGCTGCGCACGTAGTGACCGATGGCGTGCAGGAGGTGGGTCTTGCCCAGACCCGAGTCGCCGTAGATCAGCAGCGGGTTGTAGGCCTTGCCCGGTGCCTCGGCCACCGCCACCGCGGCGGCGTGGGCGAACCGGTTCGAGGACCCGATCACGAAGGTCTCGAAGATGTACTTGGGGTTCAGCCGGGTCTCGAGCACGTTGCCCGGACCCGAGGAGGACGTCGGCACGGGGCCGGTGGGCGCCGCCGACGAGGCCAGCGGCGTCGGGATATCAAGGGGATTTGTCGACAAGTCGATCTGTGGATTCATCGTCAGTGATGCGTCGCCGGTGCGGCCGTCGGTCACCGGCGGCTTCGCCGAGGTCTCCAGGTCGGGGTCGACCGTCACCGCGATCCGGACCTGAAGGCCCAGCGCGTCGGTGAGGCTGTCCTCGAGCCGGGTGCGCAGCCGGCCCTCGAGCTGGTTGCGGGTGAACTCGTCGGCGACCGCGATGATCGCGGTGTTCTCGTGCACCGTCACCGGTCGGCTGGCCGCGAGCCAGGCCCGCTGGTTCGGCGGGAGGTCGTCGACCAGGGTCACCCACACCGAGGCCAGGTCGGTGCCGCGGTCGGCGCGCCGCGTGGAGCGGTGGGCGGGGACGTGCTCGCCGGAGTCGTCATCCCAGGCGCCGTCCCGGTGGTGGTCGCGCCGGTTGTCCCGTCCGCCGTCGTAGGGGTCGTCGTGGTGAGTCTCACGCCGGGCCCCGTGTCCGAGGCCGTCTCCGCCGAAGTGTGCTGGTCTCTCGTCCACGCGGGTCTCCCCACTCCATTTCCATGCAAGTCATCGTTCGGCAGATCCGTCAGGGTGGTCCCCCTGGCACCGGAGGAACGGGTGCGGCCCGGATCACTGGGTCCACACCTTTGTCCACAGGTTGTGCATGCCGTCCCCGCGTTGCTTCGGGGACCTGTCGAGGCCGGTCGAGCTCCACACCTCGGCGCCAGCGTCATGCCTGGTCAGAGGGGCATTCGCCGGATTTCCACCATCGATCAGGGGAGCCGGGGAGATGCGGGTGAAGAGAGACCGAGGGGAATCTCGGGCTCGCTGACGCTAACAACCGGCGTGCCTGTGGATCAAGCCGTTGTCCACAGGCATGGTAGACACCGGATCGTGGTGGTGTGGCCGGTTTGCCGTGGTTCGTCACGGCGTGGCACCGTGACAGCGGGACGCGGCCGTGCGACGGTGACCGATTCGGGTGCCGCCGCGGCGGACCGGCCGCCGGTTTGACCCCCTACCACGGCTCCGCGTACCGTTGTGCGGTCGAACCGGTGTCGACCGGTGCCGCATGTCCACGGACAACCAGCAGGACTCGCTCACCCGAGGGAGGACGGCTGGTTCGCCGCGGGTGGGCGGTGCCAGCCGAACAGGCACACTGCACTGACGCTGACCCGGTCCGAGAACATCCTGGACTTCATCCCCGAAACCGGAGAGCAAACTCGTGAGCAAGCGTACGTTCCAGCCGAACAACCGTCGTCGTCACAAGACGCACGGTTTCCGTCTGCGGATGCGCACCCGCGCCGGCCGCGCCATCCTGGCGTCGCGCCGCCGCAAGGGCCGCAACCGCCTGGCCGCCTGATCCCCGCGTCCAACTCGTTGCGTTGACCCGTCGGCCGCCCCACCGGGGCGCCGCGTGCTGACACGGGAAAGCCGGCTCACCTCGAGCCAGCTGTTCTCGTGGGCGGTCCGCACCGGGCGCCGAGCGGGCACCAGCACCCTGGTGCTCCACCTGGCCGTCCCCTCCACGGAGACGGCCGGCCGCCGGCCCCAGGTGGGGTTCGTGGTCAGCAAGGCCGTCGGGCCGGCTGTGACACGGAACCTGGTGAAACGCCGCCTTCGACACCTAGCCCGGGAGCGACTCTCGTCGCTGCCGGGCTCTGGCGTGCTCGTGGTCAGGGCGCTGCCGCCCGCCGCCACGGCGTCGTACGCCGTGCTCGGCGACGACTTCGACCGCGCTCTGGACCGCCTCGAGCGCCGCTCCCAGACCGGCGGCGGCCGATGAAGTACATCCTGATCGGCCTGCTGCGTGCCTACCGGTTCGCGATCAGCCCGCTGTACGGCCAGGTCTGCCGCTACCACCCCTCCTGCTCCGCCTACGCTCTCGAAGCGGTGACGGTCCACGGCAGCATCCGCGGCAGCTGGTACGCCGTACGCCGGCTGGCCCGCTGCCACCCGTGGGCCGCCGGGGGCTACGACCCCGTTCCCCCCTCTGACAACCAGCACCACCAGACTCGAGGAGCCTGAGTGTTCGACTTCTTCGGTGACATCGGCAGCTTCATCATGGCGCCGCTGTACTGGATCACCTCCGTCATCCTGACCGGGTTCCACTCGCTCTTCGGGCGCCTCTTCGGCGAGGAGTCGGGCTGGGCCTGGGCGCTGTCGATCGTGGGCCTGACCCTGGTGATCCGTGCCGCGCTGATCCCGCTGTTCGTCAAGCAGATCAAGTCCAGCCGGAACATGCAGCTGCTGCAGCCCAAGGTGAAGGAGCTGCAGAAGAAGTACGGGCACGACCGCGAGCGCCTGTCGCGGGAGACGATGGCGCTGTACAAGGAGACCGGGACCAACCCGTTCGCCTCCTGCCTGCCCATCCTGCTCCAGATGCCGATCTTCCTCGCCCTGTTCCGGCTGCTCGACCAGGCCTCCAAGGAGAACCCCAAGGGCGTCCTCACGCTCGAGCAGGCCCGCCAGTTCGGTGAGTCGACGCTGTTCGGCGCGCACATCGCGGACACCTTCCTCTCCACCGACGACTGGAACGTGCGCGTGCTGGCGCTGGTCCTGGTGCTCGCGATGACCGCGACCACGTTCCTCACCCAGCGCCAGCTGATGAGCAAGAACATGCCGGCGGACGCGCTGACCGGGCCCTACGCCCAGCAGCAGAAGATGCTGCTCTACGTGCTGCCCCTGGTCTTCGCCGTCGGCGGTATCGCGTTCCCGATTGGCGTGCTGATCTACTGGACCACGTCGAACCTGTGGACGATGGGCCAGCAGTTCTACGTGATCCGCAACAACCCCGCTCCGGGTACGCCCGCCGCCGCGGCCAAGGCCGAACGCGTCGCTCACAAGGCCGCCCGCAAGGGCAAGCCGGTCCAGCCGATCGAGACCGACGAGGCGAAGCCGGAGACGGAGGCGCCGAAGCCCGCGCCCCGCCAGCAGCCCAAGAAGCAGACCCGGAGCCAGCGCAAGAGCCAGCGGCCGCGACCGCAGGGCAACCCGGGTGCCGCCTCGGGAGAGACCGACTCCGGCGCGCAGCAGGACCCGGACGTCGGCGACAACCCGGACGACGTCCCCGGCGGCGACCCGCAGAAGCCCGGCGCGTAGCCACCCCCTGACCTCCACCCGTACATCAGCCCAAGGAGCACGACGTGAGTGACGACACCAGCACCGGCGAGGAGACCGCGGCCCAGCCGGAGACCCTGAGCCGCACCGAGCGACTCGAGCAGGAGGGCGACATCGCCGCCGACTACCTCGAGGAGCTGCTCGACATCGCCGACCTCGACGGCGACCTGGACATGGACGTCGAGGGTGACCGCGCCGCGGTGTCCATCGTCGGGGCCGACCTGAGCCAGCTCGTCGGTCGGAACGGCGAGGTCTTGGAGGCACTGCAGGAGCTCACCCGCCTCGCGGTGTACCGCGAGACCGGCGAGCGCTCCCGGCTGATGCTGGACATCAGCGGCTACCGCGCGGCGCGCCGCGAGGCGCTGGAGAAGCTGGCGGCGGAGACGGCGGCGATGGTCAAGGAGTCCGGCGAGCCGGTCGCTCTCGACCCGATGTCCCCGTTCGAGCGCAAGGTGGTGCACGACGCCATCGCCGAGGCGGGCCTCAAGTCCGAGTCCGAGGGCGTCGAGCCTCGCCGGCACGTCGTCGTCCTGCCGGCCTGATCGGGGCGAGATGATCTCTTCGTGAGCGACTCCGTTTCACGTGAAACACCCCCGCCGCCGGCCTCGGCTGCGGGGGTGTTCTCAACTCACCTGCCGCTGGCGGTCCGGTACGCCGACCTGTTGGCCACTGACGGTGTGGTCCGTGGCCTGATCGGTCCGCGCGAGGTCCCGCGCCTGTGGGAGCGCCACCTGGTGAACTGCGCTCTCCTCGGCCGCGCCATCCCGGAGGGGACGGACGTCTGCGACATCGGAAGCGGTGCCGGGCTCCCAGGACTCGTGCTCGCGCTGGCGCGGCCGGACCTGTCGGTGACCCTGGTCGAGCCCCTGCTGCGGCGCACCGCTTTCCTCGACGAGGCCGTGCAGGCACTGGGCCTCGACAACGTCGAGGTGGTCCGCGCGCGGGCCGAGGAGCTGCACGGCCACCGCGAGTTCTCCGTGGTGACCTCCCGCGCGGTCGCGCCGTTGGACCGACTGCTCGGCTGGTCGATGCCCCTCGTCCGCGAGGGTGGCGCTCTGGTGGCGATGAAGGGGTCGTCGGTTCAGGAGGAGATCGTCACGGCGAAGACGGCGCTGCGCAGGTACGGCGCCGGCGCGGTGACCGTGGTCGAGTACGGGTCGGACCTGATCGATCCGCCGACCACGGTGCTCCGGGTGGAGGCGACCAGACCGTCCCGGTTAGGTTTGGACGCGCTACGCCCCTCGCGCAGCGCCCGTCGCGCCACGAAGTCCCCCACTCCCCGCACCTCACGCACGAAGAAGGGCCGGTGACCGGTGCCCACGCCCCCGCCCACCTCTGACCCCACCCCTGATCGGTCGACGCAGACTGCCGGCGCCGGGGCGGACACCACGTCCGGCACGCCGGAGGTGTCGGGGACATCGGGAACGTCGGCGTCGCGCCCGCTCTCCCGTGGCCGCGACCGGGATATCCACCACGGGGGACAGCCTGTGGACAAGTCCCTCCTGGGTGGCGGACGCACCGCCGGTGCACCCCCAGGGCCGAGAGTCGTCAGTGGCCTGGGGTGGCCGGAAAGTGCCGATTCAGGCACATATGGGGGGCTGGGATGGCCGGGTGACGAGAGATACCCACAGAATCCACAGATTCATCCACAGTCGGTGATGTCGCTCCCGTCTGAGCCCGTTTCACGTGAAACGCTGGTCTCACGTGAGACAGCAAGTGCTCCGCCCGAACCGGTCTCAGAGGATCAGGCAGAGTCGCCCGTTTCACGTGAAACAGAATCCGCAGCCGACGCAGCACCCGCCGAGGAGAACACCGTGAACCAGTCCGAGCCGATGGATGCCACCCGCTTCGGGCCGTATCCCGCGCCGGGCACCTCGGCCTACCGGACGGCGGCCGACGTCGCCGCGCACAGCCTTGCTGTCGCCGACGAGTCCACGCCGATGGCCCGCTCCGTCGAGCACCAGCTGCTCGTGCGCGAGGGGCGCAGGCTTCGCGAGCCGCTTCCGCGGCCGAAGCGTGCGCGGGTGATGGTCGTGGCCAACCAGAAGGGCGGCGTCGGCAAGACGACGTCCACGGTCAACATGGCGGCGGCGCTCGCCCAGCACGGCCTGCGCGTGCTCGTGGTCGACCTGGACCCGCAGGGCAACGCCTCCACGGCGTTGTCGATCGACCACCACCGCGGGACCCCCTCGACCTACGACGCGCTCGTCGACGGCGTGCCGCTGACCGAGATCGTCCAGGAGAGCCCCGAGGTGCCGGGGCTGTTCGTCGTGCCGGCCACGATCGACCTGGCGGGCGCCGAGATCGAGCTGGTCAGCCTCGTCGCCCGGGAGAGCCGGCTGCGCAAGGCGATCATGGCCTACCCGCCGGTGACCGCCGAGGACGAGGACCGGCTCGACTACGTCCTGATCGACTGCCCACCGTCGCTCGGGCTGCTCACGCTGAACGCGCTGGTGGCCGGCGAGGAGATGTTGATCCCGATCCAGGCGGAGTACTACGCGCTCGAAGGTCTCGGCCAGCTGCTGGAGACGGTCGAGATGGTCAGGGCGCACCTGAACCCGGAGCTCGCCATCTCCACCATCCTGCTCACCATGTACGACGCCCGCACCCGCCTGGCGGCCGGTGTGGCCGAGGAGGTCCGCAGCCACTTCGGCGACCAGGTGCTGCGGACGGCGATTCCTCGCTCGGTGCGGATCTCCGAGGCGCCGAGCTACGGGCAGAGCGTGATGACCTACGATCCTGGTTCCCCGGGCGCACTCAGCTACCTCGAAGCTGCCCGTGAGATGGCCCTCAAAGGAGCGAACGCATGACCTCGAAGCACCAGCAGCGACGCGGGCTCGGCCGCGGACTCGGATCGTTGATCCCGACCGCGCCCCCGACGCAGCCGGCGTCGACGCCGCGCTTCCCTGCCGCTCCTGAGCACGCGGAGGACGGCCAAACGGATCAGTCGGCCACCGGCGCTGACGCGGCGTCACCGGCTGGTGCAGAGGCGTTTTCGCAGGTCAGCGGGCCGGTGACCGCCCCGGACGCGACGTACGGCTCCGGGAACGGCTCCGCGCCGGGCCGCCCGGGCGAGTCCGCCGGGTCCGGGGACGGCGACACCGCTGCGGGTCAGAACGGCTCTTCCGCCCCGACCGCCGGGTCGGTGACCACTGACTCGGGTGGCACCGACGGCGGCGCCTCCTCGGGGACGGGTGTCGACACCCCCAGCGAAGCCGGCGACGCCACGTCGGGCCGCGCGGGCACGGACGACGGGTCCGGCCTCGTCCCCGTGGCCGGCGCCTACTTCGCCGAGCTCCCCGTCACGCAGATCTCCCCGAACCCGCGGCAGCCGCGCCAGGTCTTCGAGGAGGAGGCGATGGCGGAGCTGGTGCATTCGGTCCGCGAGATCGGCCTGCTCCAGCCGGTGGTGGTCCGTCAGACCGGTGACGGTGCTTACGAGCTGATCATGGGTGAGCGTCGTTGGCGCGCCACCCAGGAGGCGGGCCTGGAGACGATCCCGGCGATCGTCAGGGACACCGGCGACGACGCGCTGCTCCGGGACGCGCTCCTGGAGAACCTGCACCGTTCGCAGCTCAACCCGCTCGAGGAGGCGGCCGCCTACGAGCAGCTGCTCGACGACTTCGGGTGCACGCACGAGGAGCTCGCCACCCGGATCGGCCGCAGCCGGCCGCAGATCTCCAACACGCTGCGTCTCCTGCGCCTCTCGCCCGCCGTGCAGCGCCGGGTGGCCGCCGGCGTGCTCTCCGCCGGGCACGCCCGCGCCCTGCTCGCCGTCACCGACAGCGACGTCCAGGACCGACTGGCGGCCCGGGTCATCGCCGAGGGCATCTCGGTGCGCGGGCTGGAGGAGATCGTCGCGGTCGGTGAGTACGGCAAGGACCGGCCTCGGGCGCGAGCCCGCAAGCCGCACGCACCGGCCCTGGCCGATCTGGCCTCCCGGCTGTCGGACAGGTTCGAGACCCGGGTCAAGGTCGACCTCGGCAAGTCCAAGGGCAAGATCACCGTGGAGTTCGCCTCCATCCCCGACCTGGAGCGGATTGTGTCCATTCTGGACCCGAAGAACGACAGGCCGATCTAGTGGCTTAACCACTAAACGACAAAGCGACAAGTCGCTTTGTCGACAAAAACATAAAGTGATAGATCGCGGAATCGGCAAGGCGCAGGCTCATTCGGTGGCCGGACCGCCGAGTGCCGCGACCAGGGAGCGCTCCCGCTCCGGGCTGAGCCCCGCCTTGCGGGCCCGGTGCAGCCCGAGCTCGACCTCCCACCGCAGACTGTCGTCCACGGTGTCACCCAGGGGGCGCGTGGTCAGTCCCGAGGCGGTCGCGGCGGTGTTGCTGCGCGCCATCAGCCCGGCGTAGTCCGGGCGCGGAAGCCACAGTGGCAGCGACTCCGGGCCCATCCACGGGCTCACCTCCCGCTCCTGGAGCCAGGGGTCGCTGCTCTCCACGATGGGCGACCCGTTCCCGGTCGCCGTCACGCACGCCTCGAGCACGTCACGGAAGACGTGCGGCTCGCCGACGGCGTCCACGGTGCCGGCCGTGCGTGACTCGGCGCAGAGCACCAGCCAGCGGGCGAGGTCGGCCACGTCGACCACCTGCACCGGCCCGTCCAGGGGCGGGACCAGCACGGCCCCGTGGGACTCGGTCGCGAACCGGGCCGGCCAGTACCCGAAGCGGTCGCTGGTGTCCCCGTAGCCCGCGATCAGGCCGGCGCGGGCGATGAGTAGCCGGTCCGCCTGCACGGCGTCCCGGCTCGCTGTTTCACATGAAACCTTCGCGGCGCCGTACTCCTCGATCGGCGCCTCCCCCCGACCGGTCCAACCGTCCACCACGGCGGCGCTCTCGTCGTGACCGGGCGTGCCGTGGTCGGCGTACACCGAGCACGACGAGACGAGGATCCAGTGCGCGGCCCGCGTCGCGAGCGCGGAGAGCGCCGAGCGGGCGAGCTCGGGCTGCCAGGTGAGGTCCAGGACGGCGTCCCAGTCGCTGTCCGCCACCCCGTCGTAGGCGCCGTCCTGCCAGCGGTCGGCGACGACGTGGCGGACCTGGCCGGGGACCGCTCCGGAGAAGCCGCGCGCCAGGCAGGTCACCTCGTGACCACGGCGCCGGGCCAGGTCAGCGACCGTCCCGCCGAGCCAGGACGTGCCACCCAGGACGAGCAGGCGCAGGGCCGGGGGCGCGGACGTCGTCTGCGCCTCCGGCGCCGGTTCGAGATCGCCGTCGGCCGGTCGCGAGGCCGTGGCCGGCGTGCCGTCGAGGGTCTTCGCGCTGGTGTCCAGGGAGTTCATCGCCTCAGCGAAGCACTCCCACGGCGCCGGTCGCCACCGCTTTCACCCGCAGCGAACGAGTCAGGATCCGCTGGGGACCGCTGCCGGGGCGGTCGCGGCGCGGTGCAGGCGCAGGCCGCGGATCTCCTCCACGAGCAGCGCCGCGAAGGCCAGGCACTCGGCGGCGAGGAAGGCCCAGACGGTGCGGTCGAGAGGGGCGAGCGCGAACGTCGCCGCAAACGTGGCAGCCCCGCCGAGAAGCCCCACCGTCCAGCCGCGGGCGACCGCGTGGGTGCGGTTCTGGGCCAGGATCGTCAGCGTGACCACCAGGTTGGCGAGCGCCACCGCGCTGCCGACGGCCACCACGGTCGCCACGCCGGCGCTCAGCACGATGTCCTGGCCGAAGATCAGCCGGACCAGCCACGGCCCCAGGGTCGCGCCGATCAGCGCCGCGGCCCCCACGCCGAGGAGGGCGAGCCCGACGACGGCCAGGCGGACCTTGCGCAGGGTGCCGTGGTGGCCGCCTACGAGCAGCGCGGTGAGGCGGCCGGTGACCTGGGCGACCAGCCCGATGGCGAGCGTGTACGGCGCCCGGAACAGCGCCAGGCCCGCGAAGAGCGCGGTGACCTGGGCCGCGCTGCCCCCGCTGAGCGCGAGGACCACCGGGCCGCCGGTGAGCACGGCCTGGCCGATCAGCTGACCGCCGGCCGCACCGGAGAGGAAGGCCAACGGTGACTCTGCCGGTCCGCCGTGCTGCTCGCGGCCGAACCGGATCGCCGAGGGCCACAGGAGGCCGACCAGCGAACCGGCCGCCAGGCAGATGCCGAAGCCGATGTTGGCCTCGACGCCGACGATCACGAGCACGGTCGCTGCGAGGACCCGGGAGCCGTTCTCCGCCACGAGGGCCCACGCGTTGCTGACGAAGCGGTGCCGCGCCGCCAGCCCGCCGCGGACCACGCCGATGAAGCCGGAGCCCAGGGTCACCCAGGCCACCAGCAGCGGGAACCAGGCGTCCTCCCGGTGGAAGAGGGGATCGCGGCCCAGCCAGGCCAGCACGCCGGACAGCGCGGCCGCACCCCCGACGAACAGCACCACGCGAGGCATCGCGCTCCGCACGGCTCCCTCACCGTCGTGGGCAGCCACCGACCGGGCGATCCAGTGCTGGAGCGGGAACGTGAGCACCGCCGCGGCGAAGCTCCAGTAGGTCCACAGCACCGAGACCGCGGCCGCGTCGTCCGGACCGAGATGACGGGTCGCGAGGGCGAAGAAGACATAGGCGAGAAGACCACTGACAGCCGAACCTGCGGCCAGTGCCGTCGTGTCGCGCAATCTGAGCCGCATGGGGTCAAAGTCTACCGTCCGGGGTCGGTAGGCTGCCGCCATGAAGATCCTCGTCACCGGCGGCGCCGGGTTCATCGGCAGCCACTACGTCCGCACCATCCTCGGCGACGCCTGGGGGCTCTCGAAGCCCAGCCAGGTCATCGTCCTCGACAAGCTGACGTACGCCGGCAGCCTCACCAACCTCGCCACGGTGCGAGAAGACGAGCGCCTGCGCTTCGTCGAGGGCGACATCCTCGACCGGGTCCTCGTCGACGAGCTGATGCAGCAGGCCGACGTGGTCGTCCACTTCGCGGCGGAGAGCCACGTGGACCGCTCGATCATGGGCGCCGCCGACTTCGTGATGACCAACGTCGTGGGCACCCAGACCCTGCTCGACTCCGCCCTCGAGCACGGCGTCGAGAAGTTCGTGCACGTCTCCACCGACGAGGTCTACGGCTCGATCTCCGAGGGCAGCTGGGACGAGAACCAGCCGCTGGAGCCGAACTCGCCCTACTCCGCCTCCAAGGCGTCGAGCGACCTGATCGCCCGCTCCTACTACCGCACCCACCAGCTCCCGGTGTGCGTGACGCGGTGCTCGAACAACTACGGGCCCTACCAGTTCCCCGAGAAGGTCATCCCGCTCTTCGTGACCAACCTCATCGACGGTCAGACGGTCCCGCTGTACGGCGAGGGCAGCAACGTGCGCGACTGGCTGCACGTCGACGACCACTGCCGCGGCATCCACCTGGTCCTGGAGAAGGGTCGGTTGGGGGAGGTCTACAACATCGGCGGCGGCACCGAGCTCACCAACAAGGAGCTCACCGGCCGGCTCCTCGACGCGTGCGGCGCCGGCTGGGACAGCGTGGTGAACGTCGAGGACCGCAAGGGCCACGACCTGCGCTACTCGGTCTCGATCGACAAGATCCGCAGCGAGCTCGGCTACGAGCCGGCCGTGGACTTCGAGCAGGGCCTCGCCGACACGGTGCGCTGGTACGCCGAGAACCGCGCCTGGTGGGAGCCGCTGAAGGAGCGCGCGCAGCTGGCGCGCTAGCCCCTCAGGCCTGCGGGGTACGGCGGCGCCGCGGGATGTCGCGCCGCTCGAGCAGCTGCACCAGGTAGTCGCCGTACCCGCTCTTGAGCATCGCCTCGGCGCGGTCGCGGAGCTCCTCGTCGCTGAGGAACCCCTGCCGCCAGGCGACCTCCTCCGGCGAGCCGATCTTGAGGCCCTGGCGGCTCTCCACGGTGCGGATGAAGTTGCTGGCGTCGTTGAGCGACTCGAAGGTGCCGGTGTCGAGCCACGCGGTGCCGCGGGCGAGCACGTGCACGTGCAGGTCGCCGCGCTCGAGATAGACCCGGTTGATGTCGGTGATCTCGTACTCACCGCGCGCGGAGGGCTCGAGGTCGCGCGCGATGTGCACCACGTCGTTGTCGTAGAAGTAGAGCCCGGGGACGGCGTAGTTGCTCCGCGGCTTCTCCGGCTTCTCCTCCAGCGACAGCGCGATCCCGGAGCCGTCGAACTCCACGACGCCGTACGCGGTGGGGTCGTCCACCCAGTAGGCGAACACCGCGGCCCCGTCGAGCTGGGCGAACCGCTCGAGCTGGAGGCCGAGGCCCTGGCCGTAGAAGATGTTGTCGCCGAGGACGAGCGCCACCCGCTCGTCGCCGATGAAGTCCGCGCCGATCGTGAACGCCTGGGCGAGGCCCTTGGGCTCCGGCTGCTGGGCGTAGGTGAACGACACGCCGAACCGGGAGCCGTCGCCGAGCAGCCGCTCGAAGCCCTCCGCCTCGTGCGGCGTGGTGATCACGAGGATCTCCCGGATCCCGGCCAGCAGCAGCGTGGACAGCGGGTAGTAGATCATCGGCTTGTCGTACACCGGCATGAGCTGCTTGCTGACGCCGAGCGTGATCGGGTGGAGCCGGGTGCCGGCGCCGCCGGCCAGGATGATGCCTCGCATGAGGCCCGAGTATGTCAGTCCCGGGCCGGACGGCTCAGTCCAGGACCTGGTAGACCACGTAGTTCTTGTTGCGGAAGACCCGCTCGATGAGCCCGGTCTGCTCGGACAGCCCCTCGAGGTCGGCCTCGTACTTCTTGCCGACGAAGAGCCAGTCCACCCCGTAGGTGTCCACGAGCGCGCGAATCGTCTCCGGCGAGGGGTCCGTGAACGCCGCGTCGTTGAGCGCGAGACGCTCCTGGTCGGGCGCCGGCAGGAAGGCGTTGCGCATGCCCTCCTGGTAGGTCTTGTTCAGCGCCGCGGTGTAGCCCCAGCCCTCGAGCACGACCCGGCGCTCGGCGTAGGCGGCCACCCAGAAGTTGCGGTTGTCGCAGCGCCGCGCGTCGGGCTTGGCGCAGTGGATGTTGGTGGCGACCACGTCGTCGACCGAGGAGTGCTCCTTGATGTACTCCGCCGCCTCCACGCCGCCGGCCGCGAACATCCGCGGGCCACCCTTGCTCTCGCTCCTGTTCTGCCCGGCGATCTTCGCGCCGGTGAGGGTGTCGTACGCCGTCGACACCATGCTCTGGCCGGTCAGGCCGAGCAGCAGCGCGAGCAGGACGACCAGCCCGGGTCGCGGGACGGCGGGCACGAGCCGCGCCAGCAGGCGGACCAGGAGCCAGCCCAGCACGAGCGCCGGCGGCACCAGGACCGTGAGCAGCATGGTGTTCGTGGTGGCGCGGTCGTGAGCGTGCAGCCCGTCGACGTACAGGGAGGTGGCGTACGCCGCCACCCCCGCGACGGCGGCGAGGCCGAGCAGGGGCAGCGCCCGGCGGACGGTGAGCGGTCGGGGGAGGACCAGGGACAGGCCCCAGACCGAGGCGAGCACGACCAGCTCCGCGACGCTGCGGCTGAACCAGAGCTGGCTCAGCCCGGTGCGGTAGAGCACGAACGGCACGGTGAGCCCGGCCGCGAACGAGACGATCAGCCACACCGCACGTGGGTCGAGCACCTTCCTGCGCAGAGCGACCAGCCCGACGCCGTACAGCAGCCACGCGGTGAGCATCACCAGCGTCATCAGCGTGGTGTTCAGCACCGTGTCCGGCAGCTTCTCCGAGGCGAGCGCGGTGGTGCTGGTCTGCCAGAAGGCGACGTCCATCGCCCCGCCCTGGCCGCCGAAGAGCACGATCTGGGCGAAGGCGGCGACCAGGATGGTCAGCGCGACGACACCGGTCGCGGCCCGGTCCACGCGCCGGGTCAGCAGCAGCTGGACCACCCAGGCGGCGACCGCGCCGCACACGAAGGCCGGCATGAACGTCGCCTTCGCACCCGACAGGCCGAGCAGGGCCAGGACCAGCGCGACCCAGGTGAGCCGGTCGGCGCGCCGGTTCGGGCGCAGCACCTCGAGGATCAGCATCACCGCCGGCATCGAGCACATCACGCCGTAGATCTGCGAGGGGCTGCCCTGGAACCGCTTGGAGATGTAGGGGTCGAGGAAGGTCGCGGTGCCGTAGTCGGGGCCGAGCAGGTGGTAGGCGCCGCCGAGGAGCAGGGCGGGCGCGAGCACCGCGGCCACCGGGCGGCGGGTCAGCCGCAGCGCGACCGCGCCGAGGCCGAGCACGGCCATCACGAGGACGAGCGTGGGCAGCAGCAGGCGCAGGGTGGGCACGGACCCCAGCCCGGCGATCGTGTTGGAGGCGCCGACCTGGGCGTGCACGAACCAGTGGTAGTCCAGCCGGGTGTCGAGCACGAACGGGATCTGCGGCGGGAACCGGTGCGAGATGTCCGCGACCAGCGCCTGGTGGAAGGTCTCGTCGATGCTGGTGGCGCGGTTGCCGGACGCGAAGAGCGGGCGGAGCGGGAAGGAGTACCGGGCGAGCCAGTAGACGCCGTACAGCGTGACCAGCGCCAGCGCCCAGGCCGCGCGCACGTCGAGGGCGCCGGTCGGCAGGCTCCAGGCACGGCGCCCGAACGGCGTGGCGACGCTCAGCACCGCCACGACCACCGGCGGGACCAGGATCACGAGCGGTGCCTCGAGGGCCACGCCGACCAGGAAGAACGGGAGCTGCAGGCCGAAGCCCAGGATGAAACCGAGGGAGAGGTCCTCGAACCAGGTCGGCCCCGGACGGTCGGTCTCGTCGGTGTGCAGCCGCTGCAGCAGCAGTCGCCACACGAAGACGCCGGGGAGCGCGACGCCCGCGAGGTACAGCGCGTAGCGCGCGATGGAGGGGGCGGCGATCCCGAAGTGCAGCAGGACGACCACGATGCCGACAGCGGTGACCAGCACCGCCGGCCACGAGGACGTCAGAAGGCGGCGAGGCATGAGCGGCACCCTACCTCGCAGCCCCGGACGAACCGGACGTCAGCGCTTCGTGCCGGCCCTCCGCGCCGCACGGCGCCGGGCCCGCTCACGCTTCTCCGCGGCGTCGAGCTCCTTGGCCTGCTCGGGCGTCGGGGCCGTGCCGCCGTACGACGCCGGCAGCCACCACGACCCGGGCGGCTGCTCGTCGGCCGGGTAGGCGCGGATGGTCCGGTCCAGCAGGTCCGACATCGCCCGGTGCAGCTCGGCGGTCTCGGCGACCGGGTCCTGTCCCGACGGGTGCAGCGGCTCCCCGACGGTGATCGCGATCGTCTTGCCTCGGGAGAAGTCCTTGGGGTGGTCCTTGGTGAGCATCCGCTGGGTGCCCCACAGGATCACCGGGATCAGGGGTACGCCGGCCTCGGCGGCGATCCGGGTGGCGCCGGTCTTGATCTCCTTGATCTCGAAGGAGCGGGAGATCGTGGCCTCGGGGAAGATCCCGACCACCTCGCCCATCGCCAGGTAGCGCAACGCCTCCTTGTAGGAGCCGAGGCCCTCGCCGCGGTCGACCTCGATGTGGTGCAGCGAGCGCATCAGCGGCCCGCCGAACCGGTGGTCGAAGATCTCCTTCTTCGCCATGAACCGGACCAGCCGCTTGGAGGGCTGCGCGGCGAACCCGCCGAAGACGAAGTCCACGTAGGAGACGTGGTTCACCGCGAGCAGCGCCGGACCGGTGCGCGGGATGTGCTCGGTGCCCTCCATCCGGAAGCGCAGGCCGAGCGCCTTGAACGCGGCCTTGGCCGTGACGATGATCGGCGGGTAGGTCAGGTCGCGCATCGATCGGCCTCTTTCGTCGGTGGTGGGAGGACCCTGTCAGGTCCCGGACGAACGGACAACCGCCTGGCGGACCAGGGTGTCCATCAGCTCACCGAGGTCGAGGCCGGCCGCCTGCACCGACAGCGGGACCGTCGAGGTCTCGGTCAGACCGGGCGCGACGTTGACCTCGAGGAACCACACGGTGCCGTCGCGGTCGATCATCAGGTCCGAGCGGGACAGGTCACGCAGCCCGAGCGCCTCGTGCGCGGTCACCGCGACGCGGGCGCACTCCGCGGCGAGCTCGTCGGAGAGCTTCGCGGGCACCTCGAACTCCGTGCTGCCGGCCGTGTAGCGCGCGGTGTAGTCGTACACGCCGCCGTCGGGACGGATCGAGACGACCGGCAGCGCCCGGGGACCGTCCCCCGTGTCGACGACGGGGACGGCGACCTCCTCGCCCTCGACGAGCTGCTCGACCAGGGTGGTCTCGCCGTAGGCGAACGCCCCGACCATCGCGCCGGGGAGGTCCCCGGGCGCACGCACCACGGTGCAGCCCAGCGCGGAGCCGGACTTGGCGGGCTTGACGATCAGCGGCAGCCCGAGCGAGGCGATGATCGCGTCCATCACCGCGGCCGCGCCGAGCTCGCGGAAGGTCTCGTGCGGCAGCGCGACGCTGCGGGGGGTGTTCAACCCGGCCCGCGCGACCACGGCCTTCGCCACCGGCTTGTCGAACGCGGCCCGGCTCGCGGCCGGCCCGGCACCGACGTACGGCACGCCGAGCAGCTCGAGCACCTCGCGCAGCGCGCCGTCCTCCCCGGTCTCGCCGTGCAGCAGCGGGACCACGCACGCCGGCGGGTCCTCGCGCAGGGACGGGAGCAGGGTCGCGTCGACGTCCCGCTCGTCGACCTCGGCGCCGGCGTCGCGCAGCGCCTCCGCCACCCGCCGTCCGGAGCGCAGCGAGACGTCCCGCTCGTGCGACAGGCCCCCGGCCAGGACCACGATCCGCCCAGCGACAGCATCCATTTCGTCAGGCTCCTGCTCAGGTGAGGTCGGTGTTGGGTGATTCGTACCCGCGGGTGACGTGTCCGGCGCCGGCCTGGCCACCGTAGCCTCCCCCGAAGGTCTCCCGGAGCTCGAGCTCCTCCTCGATCACGCCGACGAGGCGGCGCACGCCCTCGCGGATCCGGTCCGCGGTCGGGTAGCAGTAGGAGAGCCGCATGCTCTGGGCGCCGAACCCGTCGGCGAAGAACGCCGTCCCGGGCACGTAGGCCACCCGGGCGGTCACGGCGCGCGGCAGCATCGCCTTCGCGTCGAGCCCGTCGGGCAGGGTGAGCCACACGTAGAACCCGCCGTCGGGCACGTTCCAGCGGGTGGCGGCGGGCATCAGGTCCTCGAGCGACTCGATCATCGCGTCGCGACGCTCGCGGTACATCTCCCGGAACTGCTTCACCTGGCCCTGCCAGTCGTGCTCGGAGAGGTAGGCCGAGACCGCCATCTGCGAGAACGACGGCGGGCACAGCGTCGCCGACTCCTGGGCCAGCACGAGCTTCTCGCGGACCGCGTGCGGCGCCAGCGCCCAACCGACCCGGAACCCGGGGGCGAAGGTCTTGGAGAACGAGCCGAGGTAGATCACGCCCTCGGCCTCGTCGGCCCGCAGCGCGCGGTAGGGCTCGTCGTCGAAGCCGAGCAGGCCGTAGGGGTTGTCCTCGAGGACCAGGATGTCGGCCTCGCGGCAGATCTCGAGGATCTCCGGGCGGCGCTCCGCGGCCATCGAGACGCCGGCGGGGTTGTGGTAGTTCGGGATCGTGTAGAGGAACTTGATCGTCTTGCCGGCCGCCCGCACCGCGGCGATCGCGTCGCGCAGCGCGTCGGGGACGAGGCCGTGCTCGTCCATCGCCGCGTGCACGACGTCGCACTGGTAGGCGCGGAACACGCCGAGCGCGCCGACGTACGACGGGGCCTCGCAGATCACCACGTCACCGGGGTCGCAGAAGATCCGGGTGACCAGGTCGACCGCCTGCTGCGAGCCGACCGTGACCACGACGTCGTCGGGGTGCGCCTCGATCCCCTCGAGCCGCATCACGTCGCAGATCTGCTCGCGCAGCCGCGGGTCGCCCTGGCCGGAGCCGTACTGCATCGCGACCGGCCCGTTGGTGCGGACCAGGTCGTTGATGGCGCCGCCGACGACGTCGAGCGGGAGGCCGGAGATGTTCGGCATGCCGCCGGCGAGGGAGACCACCTCGGGACGGCTGGCCACGGAGAACAGCGCGCGGATCTCGGAGGCCGTCATGCCCTTCGTGCGGGCGGCGTACCGGTCCACGTAGCTGTCGAGGCGCGTCGCGCTGCGCCGGATCCCGTGACCTGCCTTCTCTGACATCCCTAGCTCCTCTGGTGGACTACTAGGATGAATCATCAAGGCTCGTTCCTCGGCATGGGGGTCACGACATGGGACTGCTCCGCACATCGGCAGCGGGTCTGGGGCTGAGCGCGCTCGGGCTCCTCGGCGGTTTCGTCGCCGGGCTGCTCCGGCGCCGGACGCCCTCGCACTACGTGGGCGACCGGCACGCGCCGCGGGCGCACTGACGCGGGACGGCTCCGATGGCCCGCAAGATCGCCCGCCTGACGCTCGACAACCTCGTCGACCTGCCCGCGTCCTGCCGCAGCTGCCTGTTCTGGGAGCTCGACCCGGTGCGCCGCGAGCGGGCGGCCGCCGCCGGCGAGGCGGAGCGGGAGAAGGAGGCCTGGGTCTCCCGGGTGCTGCTCGAGTGGGGCTCGTGCGGCCGGGTGGCGTACGTCGACGACGACCCGGCCGGCTTCGTCCTCTACGCCCCGCCCACGTTCGTGCCGGGGGCGGCGACGTTCCCGACCGCCCCGGTCAGCGAGGACGCGGTGCTGCTGATGACCGCGATGCTCTACCCCGAGTACGCCGGCGCCGGCCTGGGCCGGGTGCTGGTGCAGTCGGTGGCCAAGGACCTCATCGAGCGCGGCGGGATCCGGGCGATCGAGGCGTTCGGGGACCTGCGCGCCACCGAGGGCAGCCGGACCGCCTGGGGCGGGTGCGTGCTGCCGGCGGACTTCCTGCTGCACGTGGGCTTCAAGACGCACCGGTCGCACCCGCGCTACCCGCGGATGCGGCTGGACCTGAAGTCGGTGCTGACCTGGCGCGAGGAGGTCGAGCAGGCGCTCGAGCGGCTGCTGGGCGCCGTACGCCCGCGCGCGGTGCGGCCGGCCGCCGAGCGGCAC
The DNA here is from genome assembly GCF_019679455.1 of Nocardioides jiangsuensis. Classification (GTDB taxonomy): domain Bacteria; phylum Actinomycetota; class Actinomycetes; order Propionibacteriales; family Nocardioidaceae; genus Nocardioides_C; species Nocardioides_C jiangsuensis. Next base: position 1,067,358 of record NZ_JAIEZQ010000001.1, on the reverse strand, counting down.
GGGCCTCCCCGGCTCTGAGCCCGGCAGGACCCGCGGCCGCGCCGGCCGGCCCGCGGTCGGCGGCAGCGTCAGCGGTCGCGGCCCTCGCGGAGGGCGTCCCGCAGCTCGCCGAGCCGGAGCACGCCGGTCTGCGCGTCGGAGTCCGGGGAGAGGTACACCCGCTGCACCGCCGCCACGACCGCCTCGGCGACCACGTCGCGGAAGACGGGGTCGGAGAGCCTGGCCGCGTCCCCCGGGTTGGTGATGTAGCCGACGTCGACACGGACCGCGGGCATCCGGGTCCGGCGGAGCAGGTCCCAGGTCTTGGTGTGGATCCGCAGGTCGGCGAGGTCGGTGCGCGCGACGATCTCCCGCTGGACCAGGCTGGCGAAACGCTCGCCCACCGACGAGCGGACCCCGTGCGAGTCGAGGCCGAAGAAGTAGGTGGAGACCCCGGACGCGTCGGGGTTCGCCGACGCGTCCACGTGCAGGGAGATGCACAGGTCGGCGTCGGTGCGGTTCGCGAACTCCGCGCGCTCGGCCTCGGAGTGGCCGTCGGCGAGCGGGTCGCCCTGCTCGGACGGGCCTCCCTGACCGGCGTGCGCGCCGGCGAGGATGGCGTGGTCGGCCCGGTGGGTCAGGAACGCCTGGACGCCGGTGGCCACGAGCCGGCCCTCGATCCGCTTGGCGAGGTCGTGGGTGACCGCGGCGGCGCGGCTGGCCAGCGCAGGGTCGGCCACCCGCACCTCGGCGGGGTCGATCACGACGATCTTCCCGGTCAGCTGGGGGCCGGCCCGGCGGATCCGCTCCGCGGCGCGCAGGGCGTTGGGCTGACCGCCCTTCACGCGCGGCGCGAGCCGGGACAGGGCCTTGAGGGTCGCCGGGCCGCAGGTGCCGTCGGGCGGGATGCCGATGTTGCGCTGGAAGTCGCGGACGCCCTGCTCGGTCTGGTGGCCGTACATGCCGTCCACCCGGCCGACCTTGAAGCCGAGGTCGAGCAGTCGCTGCTGGAGGGTGACCACGTCGTCGCCGGACATCAGGTTGCCCGCCGCGTGGGTGAGAAGCCGGTCGCCCAGCTTCCACCGGGCCTCGTCGAGGACCCGGTAGGTGGACGGGCCGACGATCCCGTCGACGGTGAGACCCCGCTGCTGCTGGAAGGAGCGGACGGCGCGGTCGACGTCGGCGTCGAACTCGCGGGCCCCGTCGTAGTCGTGCGGGGCGTCGAGCAGGGCCAGTGCCCCGAGGCGTGCGCGGATGTCGACCACCGCGTCGCCGGCGTCGCCGAGCCGGAAGCTCGGCGCGGTGCGTACGTCGGCCATACGGCCTCCTGCCTTGGTGGGGGTCCGGACACTCCTACCCGGACGGCGCCGGTTCTACTCGGGGCCTACTCAAACAGACGCACGGGCGATGTCAACGGTTGCGCCCGTCCCGGGTCCGGAGGGTCCGGGAGAAAACGGAAAAGAGAGGGCCGGCCCTTGGGAGGTGGGCCGGCCCTCTCTCGTCGGTGGGACCTAGTTGATGAAGTCGCTGAGCTCGTTGAGCAGGGCAGCCTTCGGCTTCGCGCCGACGATCTGCTTCACGACCTCGCCGCCCTGGTAGACGTTGAGCGTCGGGATGCCGGTGACGCGGTACGCCGCGGGGGTGACCGGGTTCTCGTCGACGTTCATCTTCACGAACGTGATCTTGTCGCCGTGCTGCTTGTTGATCTCGTCGAGGATCGGCGAGACCTGGCGGCACGGGCCGCACCACTCCGCCCAGAAGTCCACGAGGACGGGCTTGTCGGACTTGAGGACCTGCGCGTCGAAGTCGGCGTCGGTCACGGCTTGCATCTCGGCCACGAGGTGCTCCTTAGGGATCGCGTTCGGTTCTGGATGTAGTTAACACCGAGGCCCGGACATTTCTTCCGGGCAGCGGCAGACACTCGGTCTGCCGTCGGGGCGAGGGTCAGGCCCCGGCCACCTGGACCTGCTCGCTGAGCATCTCCGTGGCGACGTCGGTCGAGTCCGTCTGGGCGGCGTGCTCGAGGTCGGCGAGGTAGCGCTCGGCGTCGAGGGCGGCCGCGCAACCGGTGCCGGCGGCGGTGATCGCCTGACGGTACTGGTGGTCCACGAGGTCACCACTGGCGAAGACGCCCGGCAGGTTTGTCTTGGTCGAGGGGTGGTCGACCAGCACGTACCCCTCCTGGTCGAGGCGCACCTGGCCGTGCAGGAGCTCCGAGCGGGGGTCGTGGCCGACCGCGATGAACAGGCCGGTCACGTCGAGCTCACGCTTCTCGCCGGTCACGGTGTCGACGAGGGTCACCCCCGTCAGCTTGTCGTCGCCGTGGATGGTCTCCACCGTGGAGTTCCACGCGAACTCGATCTTCGGGTCCGCGAACGCGCGGTCCTGCATGATCTTGGAGGCGCGCAGCTCGTCGCGGCGGTGGACCAGGGTCACCTTGCTGGCGAACCGGGAGAGGAAGGTGGCCTCCTCGACGGCGGAGTCGCCGCCGCCGACCACGGCGATGTGCTGGTCGCGGAAGAAGAAGCCGTCACAGGTCGCGCACCAGCTGACGCCGTGACCGGAGAGCCGGTCCTCGTCGGGGATGCCGAGCTTCCGGTAGCTCGAGCCGGTCGACAGGATCACGGCGAGCGCGCGGTGCTCGTTGCCGGAGCCGTCCTTGACGACCTTGACCGCGCCGGTGAGGTCCACCTCGGTCACGTCGTCGCTGACCAGCTCGGCACCGAAGCGCTCGGCCTGGGCGCGCATGTTGTCCATCAGCTCAGGACCCATGATCCCGTCGCGGAACCCGGGGAAGTTCTCGACCTCGGTGGTGGTCATCAGCGCGCCACCGGCCGTGACCGACCCCTCGAAGACGAGAGGGGCGAGGTTCGCGCGGGCGGCGTACACCGCTGCGGTGTAGCCGGCCGGGCCGGAGCCGATGATGATGACGTTGCGTACGTCCTGGTCCGCCATGGTTCGAGTGCTCCTGGGTGAGAGGTGACCTTGCGTGGGGCACAACCGATCCTAGGGTCGAGACATTCCCCGGCGACACCGACGCCCCGGCCGGGGACGCGCGGGACGCCGGGTCAGCGGGCCTCGACGGTGGTGGCGGCCTCCGGGGTGTCGCGGTCCTCACAGGTGAAGACCTCCGCCGCGCGCCGGCCGTCCACCGGCGCGCGCAGCACCAGGACGGCCCGCCGCCCGTCGAGGCGGACGTCGAGCGCATCGTCGTCCGGCGTTAGGTCGCGAGGGCTGCAGTCCGGGTTCGCCCGGTTCGCGGTGGTGGGGACCCGGAAGAACGTCAGGGCGCGCTCAACCCCCGTTCGGAGCGACTCGGTCCGCAGGCGCACGACGTCCACCGTGCCGGGGGCGACCTCGCGCTCCGGCTCGCCCGTGGACCCGCCGGAGGCGTCCTCGTCGTTCAGGAAGTTCGGGCCCACCGAGTCCTGGCCGCGCTGGTCACCCTGGCCGGCTCCGCCGTCCCGGTCGGTCGTCGCGGACGGCGCCCGGACGGCGGCCTCCTCGCCGGAGGATCCGCCGGCGTCCATGCTGGCGGTCCCGCCGCCGAGCACCTCGCCCAGGCCGACCCCGAGCACGCCGACGGTCGCCGCGGCCACCAGCAGCTTCGGCCACCGGCGGTGACGCCGGGCGGCGAGCTCGTCGCCCGGGCTCCCCACAGTCGCGGCGGCGAGACCGGTGTCGGCCGCGTGGTCCGCGTCGGGGCTCGTCGGGACGGCCGACGCGGCAGCGGGTCGTTCGGCGACCAGGCCGGCGAGCACGTCGTCGAGCCGCGTGGCGACGTCGGTCGGCAGCGTCTCGGGGCGGCCTCCCGCCTCCGCGAGGAGACCTCGGACGGCCTCCTGGTCCGGGTCGAGCGGTTCCGAGCCGTCGGGGCCCGGGTCCCGGTCGTGGCCGGAGGGCTCCGGGTGCGGCGGGGAGGTCATGGCGGGTCACCTCCTTCGGCGGGGGCGGCGGACGGCGAGCTGGCGTGGTCTGCGGGGTCGGTCCTGGTTTGGACGCGCGGCCCCGGCGGAGGGTTCCGGGAGCGCAGGCCGGCGAGCAGCGGGGCCAGCCTGGCCCGGCCGCGGGCACAGCGGCTCTTCACGGTGCCGGTCGGGCAGCCCAGGATCCGGGCCGCCTCCTCGACCGGGTAGCCCTGCATGTCGACCAGGACGAGAGCGGCCCGCTGCTCCGGGGCCAGCGTGGCGAGGGCGCGCAGGACAGCGGCGCGCCGCTCCTCGTCGACCACGAGATCGGCCGGGTCGGCGGTGGCGCCGGTGCCGGGATCGGTGCTCGTGGCCAGCGAGCCGCGGCCGGCGTACTCGTCGAGGTCGTCGGGAAGGGCGTCGGCCGCCCGCACCTTGCGCCGCCGGATCCGGTCCAGGCAGGCGTTGACCACCACCCGGTGCAGCCACGTGGTCACCGCGGCGTCGCCACGGTAGGAGGTGGCCCGCCGGAAGGCCGACACCATGCCGTCCTGGAGTGCGTCGGCGGCCTCCTCGGGGTCGCCGGTGGTGCGCAGCGCGACCGCCCACAGCCGGTCCCGGTGCCGGGCGAACAGGATGCCGAACGCTTCGGGGTCACCGTCGACGTGGGCGGCGAGCAGCGCGCGGTCGTCCCGGCCGTGCGGCTCCAGCGGGTCGTCGGGGGGTCCCGGGTCGACCGGCGAGCCGTCCCCCGACGGACCGGTCATCCGGTCACGGCCTCACGACGATCTCGGCGACCTCACCCCGGAAGCCGTCGTCGGCGGGGGGCAGCGAGGTCAGCCAGACCACGAGGTAGCGGGTGGTGACGGGGCGGTTCGGCGAGAGGTCGACCCTGCCGCCGACGCCCTGCTGCGAGGCGACCTCGTCGAGTCCGGTGACGTCGGTGGGCTCGTCCGCCTCCGGTCCCGCGGCGAGGAGCTCGACGTCGGTGGGCTTCCCTTCGAGGGTCACCGCGACGTCCGACACCGTGCTGGTGGAGCCGAGGTCGACCATCAGCCCGACCCCGTCCTTGAGCAGGCCCAGCCTGGGGTTCCCGTAGTAGGTCGAGGTCTGCCACGAGGTGGAGGGGTCGCCGTCGATGGCGAGCAGCGCCTGCTCGGGGTTCTCCTCCGCAGGGGACGCCAGCGGGTCGAAGTCGGACACCGAGGCGATCTGCAGCGGCTTGGACGGACCCGTCGGGCTCGCCGAGGGACTGGCCTCCGGCCCCGCCTCGGTGCCCGACCCCCCGGAGCCGCGGCCGAGGTTGAAGGCGACCACGATGGCGAGCACGAGCAGCAGGCAGGCGGCGACGATCGCGGCGAGCTTGAGCCACTCGCGGCTGGAGTCGCGCTCCTCCCAGCCCCGGTCGGGCTCGGGCTCGGCGGCGTCCGGCCCCCAGACCGGGGGCAGGGAGCCGGTGCCATGCGTGGAGTGCATCCCGAGGACCGGTGCCACCGGCTCGTCGGGGGCGGGGTCGCGGCGGGTCGCCGCCGCGCGCGGCGGACCGGGTGCGAACAGCGGTCTGGCCTCCGGCTCCTCGAGCGGGGGCGGTGGGGGCGGGGTGGCCCGCCCGGAGCGCCGGCCCGGCTCGTCGCCGGCCCGGTCGTCCTCGTCGCTGCGCAACCCACGGGAGTCCCCGCCGACCCAGCCCACGCCGGTGTCGTCGTCGAAGAACAGCGGGGCGCCGGCCTGGGTGGCGTCGAGGTCACCTGCGCCGGCAGCGGCCCCGGCCGCGCCGGGTCGGGGCACGGCACGGGTGGCCTCCGGGTCGTCGGTGCCGCCTCCCGCGTCGGCGGCGCTGACGGCGAAGCGGCCGGTCCGGGCCTCCTCGTCGGTCTGCGGGCGGAACCGGGCGAGCTCGTCGCGGTCGATCACCGAGGTCGGCTCGTAGCTTGCCTGCGAGGCGGAGACCGGGTCACCGATGTAGTCGCTGAGCGCCGCGGAGATCTCGTGGGCGCTCTCGAGCGGGATCGCCGAGTCCGACCCGGCGTTGAGCACCCGGTCGCAGATCGTGTCGAGGGGACGGGGGACACCGGCGCGCACCTGGCGCGGGCGCATGATGCGGCCGTGGTCGCGGGGCGCCTGGGGGATGCGCGACCCCTCGGTGCCGGGCCACCGTCCCGCCAGCGTGGCGTAGAGCAGCGCGGCGAGGTTGTGCACGTCGGACTCGTGGTCGCTCAGCGGCGGCTCGCCCTCGGCGACGGGCTCCTGCCGGCCGTGCAGCACCCGGTCGACGACGAAGCCGATCAGCTTGACCGCCCCGGCCTCGGTGACCATCACGTTCTCGGGGATCAGCCGGCCGTGGGCGATGCCGTGGGTGTGCGCGGTGGTGATCGCGTCCGCGACCTCCTTGACCAGCCACGCGGCCCGGCGCGGTGGCAGCGGCCCCTCGAGGAGCATCTTGTCGAGCGAGACCCCGTTGCCCCACTCGTGGACGACGTAGACGAAGCCGTCCTCCTCGGCGGCGTCGAGCACGCGCAGGAAGTGGCCGTCGGTGACGGTGGCGGACGTGCGGGCGGCGGAGAGCAGCCCCTCGGACCGGGGGTCCGCGGAGTCGACCACGTTCACCGCGACGCTCCGGGCCAGGATCAGGTCCGTGGCCCGCCAGAACTTGGCGCCGTCGGTCTCGGTGACGAGGTCCTCGAGCCGGAACCGTCCGGCGAGCACGGTGCCATGCCCGATCGACTTGTCGGCCACGTCCCTCCTCGCTGTGCCCACGGCGGCGGGCTCTCGGTGCGTCGGTTCGAAACTACATGCTAGGGGGAGCGGTCAACGTCGCAGCCGCTTGGTCGCCAGCTCCATGACGCTGGTCACCTCCCGGATCCGGAGCAGCCGGGCGAGGACCAGGAAGACCACCGCGTCCACGGCGGAGACCATGACGAGCATCACCAGGGCGCGGAGCTTGCCGTCCCCGGTGGGCCAGACCAGCGCGACGCCGTACCGCACGCTCCAGGCCACCGCGGCGGCCAGCCCGCCGGCCAGCAGCAGCCGGGCGAGGAAGCGGACCAGCCTGGGGGTCTCCAGGCCGCCGAGCAGGTGGCCGAGCAGCAGGTAGGAGATGAGGGCGCCGACCGCGTACGCCGCGGCGTACGCGGCGACCAGGCCGGAGGCGACGTCCCCGGAGGCGACCGTCCGGGTGAACAGCAGCGCGAGCCCGATGTTGGTGGCCGCGATCACGCACTGCACCCAGAACACCGTCCGGGTGCGCTCGAGGGAGTAGTAGCCGCGCAGCACCAGGAAGTGCACGGTGAAGAAGACGATGCCGAGGCCGAACAGCGACAGCGGCAGCTCGTAGTCGGGGTAGGCGTCGGCGGCGGCCAGCCAGCCGTAGATCACGTTCGCCAGGTCGCGGGCGACCAGCGGGAGCAGCAGCGCGAACGGCACGATCATGGTCAGCGCCGTGCGCAGGGTGGAGGCCACGTTGCGGCTCACCCCGGCGAGGTCGTTCTCCGCGGCGTGGGCGGACAGCCGGGGCAGCACGGCGGTCGCGAGCGAGACCGTGACCACCGAGTGCGGCACCATCACGAGCAGGAACGCCTGGGAGTAGATGGTGTAGCCGGTGCCGGGGTCGCCGCCGCCGATCCCCGCGGCCGCCCCGCTCGAGGCCAGGCGGACCACCACGGTGTAGGCCACCTGGTTCACCACCACGAACAGCACGGTCCACACGCCCAGGCGCAGGGTGTGGCCCAGCCCGGTGCCGCGGAAGTCGAAGCGGGGCCGGTAGGTGAAGCCCGCCTTGCGCAGGTACGGCAGCAGCACCAGGAGCTGGACGACGATCCCGAGCGTCGAGCCGAGCCCCAGGAGGAGCTCCTGCTGCGCGGTGTAGCCGCCGAACACGTCCTGGGCCGGGCCGAACACGAACAGGTAGACCAGCAGGACCAGCACCGAGATCACGTTGTTCGCGATCGGCGCCCACATCATCGGTCCGAACCGGCCGCGGCTGTTGAGGATCTGCCCGACCAGCACGAACATCCCGTAGAAGAACACCTGCGGCAGGCAGTAGCGGGCGAAGTCGACCACCGACTCCCGCTGCTCGGCGAGCTCGGGGCTGGAGAAGTCGGGGGAGAGGAACAGCTGCATCAGCCAGGGGGCGGCGATCACCATGATCGTGGTCACCGTGGCCAGGAACAGCCCGGCCAGCGTGATCACCCGGTTGGTGTAGGCCTCGCCGCCGTCCGCGTCGTTCTTCATCGCCCGCACCAGCTGCGGCACCAGCACCGCGTTGAAGATGCCTCCCGCCAGCAGGATGTAGAGCATGTTGGGGACGGTGTTCGCGATGTTGAAGACGTCCGCGTGCAGCCGGGCGCCGAGCGCCGCCGCGAGCAGCGCGTTGCGCACGAAGCCGCTCGCCCGGGACACCACCGTGCCGGCGGCCATCACCGCGCTGGAGCCGAGGATGCTGCTGCTCTCGCCGTCGCGGTCCGGCTGGTCGCTCATGCGGTGGTGTCCTGTGCCTTCGTCTCGGTGGTGGGGTGCTCCCCGGTCGCGGCGGGGCTGGCGGGTACGTCGCTGAGCGGTGGCTCGACGTCCTGATCGGCGGGGCCGGAGGACCCGGCCGGACGCCGGTCGCGGACCCTCCGCACGATGCGGGCCGCGATGGCGATGGCGAAGACGGCCGCGCCCAGGCCCATGATCACCCAGATCACCAGGCCCACCTGGCTGCTGCGCACGACGTACTTCGTGGAGCTGCCCAGCAGCCGCCCCTCCGCGGTGGTCGGGGACAGGGTGACCGAGTGCACGCCGATGTTGCGGGAGGTGACGTCGAGCCGGATCGAGGCCCGTTGACCGGCGCCGAGCGTGACCGGCTCGGGGGAGCCGATGTCCAGGTCGGGCGTGGAGGTGCTCGCCCGGAGCCCGACGGTGACCGGCTCGTCGAGCCCGTTGACGACGGTCACCGCGAACGTGCCCTGCTCGCTCGACATCGTCACGAAGGGACGCTCGGGGCCGTCGATGCGGACCCGCTCGAGCCGGTCGTGCACCCAGTCCGAGGCCCGACGGGCCATCTGCACCGCCTTCCGCGGGCGGTCCCGGGCGCGGGTGGCCGAGGCCAGCATCGCGGTCTCCGCCAGTGCGTCGTCGACGGTGTCGTTGCGAGCGAGCAGGCTGGCGAACACCCGGCCGGTGTCGCTGAGCTCCTCGCTGGCGAGGAGGTTGTCGACCGGGAGCTCCTGCTCCTTCTGCCGGCGGGGGTAGACGAGCGGGCCGTCGTAGGTTCGCTCCGCGCCGGAGGTCGTGGAGACGGCGGAGGGCAGGTCGGCCATGGACAGCCAGGGCACCTCGAGGCCGCTGAAGAAGGCGGCCGAGGGCCACGCGGCGCCCGGGTCCCACAGCTGGGGGGTGGAGACGACCACGGGCTGGTCGGCGTCGCCGGTGATCGCGTGGACGGCGGCCTCGGCGAGAACCCGTTGCCGCACCGCGAGGGCGCCGTACGGCGGCGTGGGGGCCGGGCCTCCCGCCGCGGCGGCGGAGTTCGCGAGCACCGCCTCGTGCCCCTGCTGGGTCTCCAGCACGGAGGCGTCCGTCTCGGGCGCGGCGAGGTCGGAGAGCAGCAGCGGGGCGTCCTTGCCGAGCCGGTCCAACGCCGCCTCGGGGAGGAACCCGCTGGGGGGCGCCACCACCGGGTCGGCCTCGATGCCGCTCTCCTCGAGTGTGGTGGCGCTGAGCTCGACCGCCCGGTCGAACAGGGTGCCGAAGTTCCGGCGGAGCATGGCGGCCACGTCGACGTCGCCGTAGGGAACCGCCAGCACGGTGTTGCTGTCGGCCTGGTCCCCGAACACGGCCAGCCAGTCGGCTGCGCGCTCGGCGGCCGCGGACGGCTCGGCCTCCTCACCGGTGTCCTCGCCACCGGCGGGGGCGGACTCCTCCACGGTGGGCGTCTCGCCGGCGCTCGGCGACTCGCTGGGCGCCGGCTCCTCGTCGGTCGGCGCCGTGTCCAGCGGCGGGTTGTCGGCGGCGACGGACTGCGCCGCGTCGAGAACGGCCGGGTCGAGCACGTAGGTGAGCGGCACGCTCGCCGAGCTCGCGCTCAGGTCGACGAGCCGGCCCAGGCGGCCGTTCTCGCCGAGCAGCCGCTGCCAACCCTTGAGGTTGCGGAGCCGGCCCTCCTCGGTGCGGCTCACCTGGCCCTTCACCGGGACCACGAGCGCCATCGTGGTCCGGGCCCGCGGGTCGGTGACCAGCGGGATGAACGTGCGGGCGCGTCCGTCCGCGACGTCGTCGCGGCCGTCCGGGCTGGCCCCGAGCACGTGCACCGCGAGCCAGTAGACCCCGTCCGCACCGAGCTCGAGCGCGCTCGTGGGGACCGAGATCCGGTAGCCGGTGCTCTGGCCGGGCGCGAGGTCGCCGATCTCGTCGTACAGCCCGGGGGTGGTCACCCGCTCGCCGACCTGGAGGTCCTCCGCGGTCTCGGTGGCCGCCTCGAGCTCGGCGGCGGTGGTGATCGGCTGCGACGAGGTGAGCAGGTAGGCGTTGAGGTCGGTCCACGCGTCGTGGGACCGGTTCGTGATCTCGCCAGTGACGGTGACCTCGCCCCGGCGGGGGATGGTCGAGGGGGTCAGCGACTCGATGGAGACCTGGAGCGGGGTCCCGTTCCGCGGCGCAGCCGCGGCGACCCGGGCAGCGGCCACACCCCCGGCCACACCCCCGGCCACGGCCTCCGGGACGGACGCGGACGCGGTCGCGGGCGCCGGGCCCACCGCGGTGATGCTGGTCACCAGACCCGTCACGAGGCATGCGGCGAGGCGTGCGGAAGCGGGTCGGATCACGCGGTCGATGCTAACGGTCGCGGACTCCGCAACTAGAGTGGTCTCCCGTGTCCGACCAGCCCCAGACTCCTCTGCGCATGACCGACGTGCAGGAGACCGCGCTCCGAGAGCTGCTGCGCATCGCGCCGGTGATCGACGAGCTCGGTGCCCGGTTCGAGGCGGCGGGCGAGCAGATCGCCCTGGTCGGCGGACCTGTCCGCGACGCGATGCTGGGCCGGCTGCAGAACGACCTCGACTTCACCACGTCGGCGCGTCCCGAGGTCACGGAGAAGCTCGTCGAGGGCTGGGCCGACGCGGTGTGGGACATGGGCCGCGCGTTCGGCACCATCGGCTGCCGCAAGGGCCCGTGGCAGGTGGAGATCACGACGTACCGCTCGGAGCAGTACGACGCCGACTCCCGCAAGCCCTCGGTCGACTACGGGGACTCGCTCAACGGGGACCTCGGCCGGCGCGACTTCACCGTCAACGCGATGGCGGTGGCGGTGCCCGGCAACGAGTTCGAGGACCCGTACGGCGGCCTGGTGGACCTCGCGAACGGGGTGCTGCGCACCCCGGGCCGGCCCGAGGACTCCTTCTCAGACGACCCGCTGCGGATGATGCGGGCCGCCCGGTTCGCCGCGCAGCTCGGCTTCACGGTGGCGCCCGAGGTGGTCGAGGCGATGACCTCGATGGCCGCCCGTATCGAGATCGTCTCCGCCGAGCGGATCCGGGACGAGCTGGTGAAGCTGGTGACCTCGCCGTACCCGCGCCGCGGGCTGACCCTGCTCGTGCAGACCGGGCTCGCGGACCATGTCCTCCCCGAGCTGCCCGCGCTCGCGCTCGAGCGCGACGAGCACCACCGGCACAAGGACGTCTACGAGCACACGCTCACCGTGCTCGAGCAGACCATGGACCTCGAGGACCGGCTCGGCGGCGGCCCCGACTTCGTCGCCCGGTTCGCCGCGCTCATGCACGACGTGGGCAAGCCGCGGACCCGGCGCTTCGCCGAGGACGGCACGGTCACCTTCCACCACCACGACGTGGTCGGCGCGAAGATCACCAGGAAGCGGATGAAAGCGCTGCGGTTCTCCAACGACGAGATCGCCGCGGTCACCCACCTCGTCGAGCTGCACCTGCGCTTCCACGGGTACGGCTCCGGCGAGTGGACCGACTCGGCGGTACGGCGCTACGTCCGCGACGCGGGGGACCAGCTCGAGCGGCTGCACGTGCTGACCCGGGCCGACTGCACGACTCGCAACAAGCGCAAGGCCGAGCGGCTCAGCCGCACCTACGACGACCTCGAGCAGCGGATCGAGCGGATCGCCGAGGAGGAGGGCCGGGCCGCGGTCCGCCCCGACCTCGACGGGAACCAGATCATGGAGCTCCTCGGCCTCGGCCCGGGACCCGAGGTCGGCGCGGCGTACAAGCACCTGCTGGAGCTGCGCCTCGAGCACGGCCCGATGTCCGAGGAGGACGCGAAGGCAGCGCTCCTCGCGTGGCACGCCGACCGGACGGACCGTCGGGACTCGTAACCCGCCCCGTCGCGCGCGGCCCGCCCTAGGCTGTGCGCCATGAAGAGTGAGCTGTTCGCGCAGGACAACCTCGAGGTCGCCCACCAGCAGCGGTTCGCCCTGCAGAACCCGCAGATGCTCCGGGTCGCGCTCGGTGACGACGTGCTCGCGGTGAAGGGCGCGATGGTCGCCTACCAGGGCCAGGTCGGCTTCCACCACGAGAAGGCCGGCGGCATGGGCAAGCTGCTCAAGAAGGTGCTGACCAGCGAGGACATGCCGTTGATGCGGGTCAGCGGGCACGGCGAGGTGTTCTTCGCCAACGACGCCGGCTACGTGTACCTGCTCGAGCTCGGCGGCCACGGGATCAGCGTGAACGGCCGCAACCTGCTGGCGTTCGACGCGGCGCTGACCTGGGACATCAACCGGGTCAGGGGCGCGGGGGTGATGGCCGGCGGGCTGTTCAACACCACCGTCTCCGGTCACGGGACGGTCGCGCTGTGCACGGTCGGCCAGCCCGTGGTGCTCGACTGCGCGGCCCAGCCGACGTACGTCGACGTGCACGCTGCCGTCGCCTGGTCGGCGAACCTGGTGCCGCAGGTGGTCTCCAGCATGAACCTGAGGTCGATGCTGCGCGGCGGCAGCGGGGAGGCCCTCCAGTACGCCTTCCACGGGCCCGGGTTCGTCGTGGTGCAGCCGCACGAGTGGGTGGCCCCCGTGCAGCAGGCCGCGCCGGGCGGCGGGATGGGGAACCTGTTCGGCGGCTGAGCGACGGGTCTCGGGGCGGCCAGGGTCAGACCGGGGCGCCGGCCACGGTGCGGGGCCGGCTGACCAGGGCGTAGCCGACGCCCGTGAGGAGGTAGCCGCTCGCCACCACCCCGAGCACGACGTAGGACTTCCCGTCGTCCGGGAGCACCACGGCCGCGACCGCGGCGGCCGCCACGAAGGCCACGTTGAAGATGACGTCGTACAGCGAGAAGACGCGCCCGCGGAAGGCGTCGTCGACGCTGTCCTGCACCAGGGTGTCCACGCAGATCTTGATGCCCTGGGAGGCCAGGCCCAGGAAGTACGACGAGACCAGCAGCGCCGGCTCGGTGAACAGCGCCCCGGGCACCACCTGGGTGAACGCCGCCGCGGCCAGCAGCGACAGCACCCACAGCCGCAGGCTCACCCGCTCGGTGACGAACGGGGTGACGAAGGCGGCGGTGACGAAGCCCGCGCCGCTGACGACCACCGCGACCGCGAGGCCGCTGAACGCCGCGTCGGGCTCGCTCGGGTCGTGGAAGTAGCCGCGGTACAGCAGGATCAGCATCACCGTCGACAGGCCGAAGAAGAACCGGTGCGCGCCGATCGTGGCCAGCCCGTAGGCGGCGGTACGCCGGTCCGCGAGGTGGCGGAGCCCTTCCACCAGGCCGCGGGCCACGTGCCGGGCGGCCTCGCGCACCGCCGGACGGGTCGGGTCGTAGTCGGGGCCGAGCAGGTCGCGCGGGATCCGCAGGGCCAGGGCGCCCGCGACGGCGTACAGCAGGGCCGCCATCACCAGCACGGCCACGTCGCTGTCGACGCCGAGCCGGTCCCAGACGACCCGGCTGACCGAGGCGACGCCCAGACCGAGGATCGCCGCGAGGGTGCCGCTGGTCGGGGTCACCGCGTTGGCCATCACCAGGTCCTCGTGGTCGACCACGTGCGGCAGCGCCGCCGACAGCCCGGCGAGCAGGAAGCGGTTGACCGACAGGCAGGCCAGGATCAGGCCGAACAGCAGCGGGCCGCCGAGGTCCGCGGCCACCCCGGCGGCGAGGACCAGCACCAGCGCCACCCGGACGAAGTTGGAGACCGCCAGGATCTGCCGTCGCGACCAGCGGTCCAGGAACACGCCGACGAACGGGCCGAGCACGCTGAAGGGCAGCAGCACCGTGGCCATCGCCCCGGCGATCGCCGCCGGCGAGGGCTGCCGCTCGGGGGAGAAGATGACGTACGACGCCAGCGCCACCTGGAACACGCCGTCCGCGAACTGGCTGGAGACCCGGACCGCGAAGAGTCGCCGGAACCATGAACCACGCAGCAGGTGGAACAGGTGGCGGGCAGTGGTCACGGGTCGATTCTTCCGCGGTCGGGTGGTGCCCAAACGACGTCCGGCCCCAGGCCGACGGACTCGCGGTGGTCCGTACGGCCCGCGGCCGGGTCGTCAGGTGGAGGGGTCAGGCGCGGGTCAGCGCTCGACCTCACCGCGGATGAAGGCCTCGACGGTGGCGCGGCCCTCGTCGTCGGGACGCTGCACCGGCGGGGACTTCATCAGGTACGACGACGCGGAGAGGATCGGGCCACCGACGCCCCGGTCGAGCGCGATCTTCGCGGCCCGGATCGCGTCGATGATGATGCCGGCGCTGTTGGGGGAGTCCCACACCTCGAGCTTGTACTCCAGGTTCAGCGGGACGTCGCCGAACGCGCGGCCCTCGAGGCGGACGTAGGCCCACTTGCGGTCGTCGAGCCACTGGACGTAGTCCGAGGGGCCGATGTGCACGTTGCGCGCGCCGAGGTCGTGGCCGATGTTCGAGGTCACGGCCTGGGTCTTGGAGACCTTCTTGGACTCGAGGCGGTCCCGCTCGAGCATGTTCTTGAAGTCCATGTTGCCGCCGACGTTGAGCTGGTAGGTGCGGTCGAGCACCACGCCGCGGTCCTCGAACAGCTTGGCCATCACGCGGTGGGTGATGGTCGCGCCGACCTGGGACTTGATGTCGTCGCCGATGATCGGGATGCCGGCGTCCTCGAACTTCTGGGCCCACATCGGGTCCGAGGCGATGAAGACGGGCAGCGCGTTGACGAAGGCGACGCCGGCGTCGATCGCGCACTGGGCGTAGAACTTCGCGGCGTCCTCCGAGCCGACGGGGAGGTAGCAGACCAGCACGTCGGCCTGGCTGTCCTTGAGGACCGAGACCACGTCGACCGGCTCGGCGTCGGACTCCTCGATGGTCTCCCGGTAGTACTTGCCGAGGCCGTCGAGGGTGTGCCCGCGCTGGACGGTCACGCCGGTCGGCGGGACGTCGGCGATCTTGATCGTGTTGTTCTCGGAGTTGTTGATCGCGTCGGAGAGGTCGAAGCCGACCTTCTTCGCGTCGACGTCGAACGCCGCGACGAACTCCACGTCCGAGACGTGGTACTCGCCGAACTTCACGTGCATGAGACCCGGCACGGACCCCGAGGGGTCGGCGTCCTTGTAGTACTCCACGCCTTGGATCAGTGACGTGGCGCAGTTGCCCACGCCGACGATTGCTACGCGTACCGAACCCATCGGGCTCTCCTTAACTTCTCTCGGGATCCGCGGGGACGGTGCCCCGGTTTCCTGCGCTGTGTGCTGCGTTCTCGTGGTTGTCGTCCTGGTGCACGGTGGGCGCCGTGCCGGGTGCGGCCCGCTCGGCCTGGATGAGCTCGGAGAGCCACCGCACCTCCCGCTCGACGGACTCCACACCGTGGCGCTGGAGCTCCGTGGCGTAGCGGTCCATCTGCTTCTGCGTCCGCTCGAGCTGGCTCTGCACCCGCTCGAGACGCTCCTCCAACCGGGTCCGACGGCCCTCGAGGATCCGCAGGCGGATCTCCATGTCGGTGCGGCTGAAGAACGCGAAGCGGACGTCGAAGTTGTCGTCCTCCCACGCCGAGGGTCCCGCCTCGGACATGAGCCCGGCGAAACGGTCGTTGCCGGCCGCGGTCAGCTCGTAGACGATCCGCTGCCGACGTCCGACGCCGACCGTGGCCCCGTCCACCCCTCCGACGTGCTCGGCGATGTAACCCGCCTTCAGCATCTTCTTCAGCGCGGGGTAGAGCGACCCGTAGGACAGCACCCGGCCCCAGCCGAGGACGACGTTCAGCTGCTTGCGGAGCTCGTACCCGTGCATGGGGGACTCGTGCAGCAGTCCGAGGACTGCGAGCTCGAGGGTCTCGCCACGACGGGCCACGGTTCACCTGATGTTTCGCTGGACGCTATCGGAGACACCTATCGTAGCGATATATCGAGGAACGCACACCACCGCCCGGGTGACACGGGCCCGCGCCGCGCCGAGCGGTGCCCGGGGATGGGGTGCGGATCACACGAATCTCACCTTTCGGGGCGTCCCCCGTACCCTGCTCTACAGCAGTTGTCCCGCTTCCCCGTCCCGGAGAGTCCCGTTGAGTGCAAAGCGCAAGGCCACCAGCGCGTCTGCCAGTGGTGGTGCCAGAGCCGGCAAGAACCCCGGTAGGTCCGCAGGCAAGGGCAAGCCGAAGAAGAGCATCCCCCGCCGTATCTTCAAGTGGTTCCTGCTGCTCGGCCTCGCCGGGATGCTGCTCGGCGGCATCGCCCTGGGCGTCGCGTACGCCGCCACGGACGTGCCCGACCCCAACAAGGACTTCCAGACGCAGACCACGATCGTCTACTACGACAACGGCAAGAAGGAGCTGGGCCGGTTCGCCGACCAGAACCGGATCAGCGTCCCGCTCGACACGGTCCCCGAGCACGTCCAGGACGCGGTGATCGCCGCCGAGAACCGCACCTTCTGGACCGACAAGGGCCTCGACCCCAAGGGCATCCTGCGCGCGGCCTTCTCCAACGCCACCAGCGAGTCGACCCAGGGCGCGTCCACGATCACCCAGCAGTACGTCAAGGTGCTCTACCTCTCGCAGGACCGCACCCTGACCAGGAAGGCCAAGGAGGCGTTCCTGTCGCTGAAGATCCAGAACCAGATGTCCAAGGAGGAGATCCTCCAGGGCTACCTGAACACCATCTACTTCGGTCGCGGTGCCTACGGCATCCAGGCCGCCGCCCAGGCCTACTTCGAGAAGGACGCCAAGGACCTTAGCGTGCGCGAGGGGGCGGCGCTGGCCTCGATCCTGAACTCCCCGGGACTCTTCGACCCGGCCGACGGCGCGGACAACCGCACCCGGCTGATGGGCCGCTACCAGTACGTCCTCGGCGGCATGGCCGACATGGAGGTGCTCGACCCCGAGATCGCGGAGAAGGCGGCGCAGAAGCTGCCCAAGTTCCCCAAGATCGAGGTGGAGGACAGCCTCGGCGGGCCCAAGGGCTACCTGCTCGCGCTGGTGAAGGAGCACCTGCGCGCGGAGGGCTTCACCGACGCCGAGATCGAGGGCGGTGGCCTGCGGGTCACCACCACCATCTCCGCGAAGGCGCAGAAGGCGGCCGTCCAGGCGGTCAAGGAGGAGCGGCCCACCGAGAACGCCAAGGGCGTGCACATCGGGCTCTCGGCCGTGGAGCCGGGCACCGGTGCGCTCAAGGCGATGTACGGCGGCCCGGACTATGTCGAGGACCAGCGCAACTGGGCCACCACCGGACGGCAGCCCGGCTCGTCGTTCAAGCCGTTCGCGCTCGCCGCGGGCCTGGAGAACGGGTTCAGCCTGTTCGACATCTTCGACGGCAACACCTACACGTTCCCGGACGGCACCGAGGTCAACAACGAGTTCGGCAACCAGTACGGGCCGGTCGACATGATCACCGCGACCGAGGAGTCGATCAACACCGCCTACATCGACCTGACCACCTCGATGGACAACGGGCCCAAGAAGGTCATCGACGCCGCCGTCCGCGCCGGCATCCCGGAGGACGCGCCCGGCCTCTCGCCGGACCCGACGATCACCCTCGGCACCGCCGACGTGAGGACCGTCGACATGGCCAACGCCTACGCGACGTTCGCGAACAAGGGAAGGGCGGCGGACTGGTTCGTGGTCGACAAGGTCACCGACGCGAGCGGCAAGACCCTGTTCAAGGAGAAGGTCAAGGAGAAGCGCGCCTTCGCCGAGGACGTGAACGGCAACGTCGTCGAGGCGATGCAGAAGGTGGTGCAGAACGGCACCGGCACCGAGGCGCTCGCCTTCGGCTGCCCGGTGGCGGGCAAGACCGGCACCGCCGCGCTGCGCCCGGACACGGTGACCTCCGCCTGGTTCGCCGGCTACTCCCCGCGCCTGTCCGCCGCGGTGATGTACGTGAAGGGCAAGTCCGGCACCGAGGACCTCGACGGGGTCGGGGGGCTCTCCACGTTCTTCGGCGGCAGCTACCCCGCCCGCACGTTCACCGCGTTCATGGAGAAGGCGCTCGACGGCCAGGAGTGCGTCGACTTCCCGGAAGTGGACTACGTCAACGGGTCGCCGACCCCGACGTACACCCCCGAGCCGGAGCCTGAGCCCGAGCCGACGTACACCCCGGAGCCCGAGCCGTCCGAGGAGCCGACGACCGAGGAGCCGGAGCCGACCCCGACGCAGACCGAGGAGCCGGAGCCGACCCCCGAGCCGACGCCCACCCCGGAGCCGGAGCCGACGCCCAGCGAGCCCGCGCCGACCGTGCTGCCTCCCGGGCAGTCGAAGGAGCCTAAGCCGACCGACAGCCCCAGTCCCTGACCGTGGCCGACGTCGCGCGCCCCACGCACGAGGACCCGCTGGCCGCCGCGGCCAGTGAGGTCGTCGGCGGGCCGGTCGGCGACCACGCCGCACCGCACCCGTGGTGGACCCCGGTCCGGGTGGTGCTCGCCGTGGCCTGCCTGGCGTTCGTCCTCGGGATGGTGCAGAAGTCGCCGTGCGTGGCGACGAACTGGGCCGACGGCGAGGTGCGCTACGCCGCGATGTGCTACTCCGACGTGCCCTACCTCTACACCGGGCGCGGGTTCGCCGAGCTGTCCGTGCCGTACAGCGACACCGGCGGCCGGTACCAGGTGATGGAGTACCCGGTGCTGATCGGCTACTTCGCGTACGGCGCCGCGCTCGCCACCCACGCGCTCAGCGGCTGGCCGGACCTCGACGAGCGGCGCGAGCTTCCCGCGGACCAGGTGTTCGCGGTGCTCGGCGTGGCCGAGGAGAGCGGCCTGTACTTCATGGTCACGGCGGTCCTGCTCGGGGCGGTGCTGCTGGTGGCGGCGTACCTGATGACCGGCGTGCACCGCGGCCGGCCCTGGGACGCGATGCTGTTCGCGGCGTCGCCGGCGCTGGTGCTGACCGGGCTGGTCAACTGGGACCTGCTCGCGGTGGCGCTGGTCGCGGCCGCACTGTGGGCGTGGTCGCACGGCCGTCCGGTGCTCAGCGGGGTGATGATCGGCCTCGGCACGGCCACCAAGCTCTACCCGCTGTTCCTGCTGGGTGCGCTGTTCGTGGTGTGCCTGCGCGGGCGCCGGCTGCGGCCGTTCTGGCTCGCCGCCGCCGCGGCCACCGGGAGCTGGCTGGCGGCCAACGCGCCCGCGATGCTGCTCGGGCTCGAGCAGTGGACGGTGTTCTGGACCTTCAACTCCGACCGGGGCGCGGACCTCGGCTCGCTGTGGCTGGTGTGGCAGCAGGCGGGGCACACGGTCACCCCGCACCTGGTGAACGTGGTGTCCACGGTGTTCTTCGCGGCCGTCTGTGCCGGGGTGCTCGCGCTCGGCCTGGCCGCCCGTCGTACGCCGCGGGTGGCGCAGCTGGCGTTCCTGGTGGTGGCCGGGTTCCTGCTGGTGAACAAGGTGTACTCGCCGCAGTACGTGCTGTGGCTGCTGCCGCTGGCGGTGCTGGCCCGGCCCCGCTGGCGCGACCTGCTCATCTGGCAGGCCGGGGAGGTGCTCTACTTCGGCGCGGTGTGGCTCTACCTCGGCGAGTTCACGGCGTCGGGCGCGAGCGGGGAGCCGGACCGGTTCTACTGGGCGGCGATCGTCGTGCGGGTGCTGTGCGAGGTGTACCTGATGGCGGTGGTGGTGCGGGACGTGCTGTTCCCGTGGCGTGACCCGATCCGCGCCGACGGTCTCACCGACGACCCCCTGCAGCCGGTCGACGCCTGAGCGAGTCCTGCGGCGCCCGGGCTGCCGGGCTGCCGGGGTGCCGGGGTGCCGGCTGCCGGGTGGTCGGCCGGGCTGCCCTCGGAGGGGGCCCGCCCATCCGGCCTCGCTCCTTCGTCGCTCGGCTGCCAGGCCCGTCCACGGTCGGGCCCCCTCCGAGTTCTGCCCGTCCGCCCGTCGGCTGCCGGTCCGCCGCCCGGCTGCCAGGCCCGTCCACGGTCGGGCCCCCTCGAGTTCTGCCCGTCCGCCCGCCCGTCTGCCGGTCGGGTGCCGGGGGTGGGGCGCGCGGGTCAGGAGATGACGGTGCGGTCGAAGGTGGTGGTGGTGAAGCGGACGCGGACGTCGAGCTCGTCGCCGACGGCGGGCACCGGGGAGCCGTGCGGGAGGAAGAGCATCGAGGCCTGCATGTGCGGTGGCTCGGCGAAGAGTCGCTGCTTGCCGGCCACGGTGTACGGCGACCGGACGAAGCCGGCGGCGTCGAGGCCGCCCTTCGCGAGGGAGACGGCGCGCTGGCGCAGCGTGGACGCGGCGGACGGCGCCTCGAGGCCGATCCCGTGCGCGGTGCCGCCGGAGACCACGAGGATGGTGCCCGAGGTCGGCACGCTCCGGCCCCGATAGCCGAACACGTCGCCCCGCTCGACGGGGTGGCTGTCGAGCACGGAGGCCTTCACGCGCAGCGCGCCGCGGTCGCCGAGCCAGAGGTCGGTGCCGATCCGGGGGTGCAGCTCGAAGTCCGGGTACGACGAGCGCAGCGTGGCCATCTCGGCGTCGGTGAGGTGCGAGACGTACACCGTGCGGGTCGGCAGGCCCGCCGCCACGATGTCGGTCATCAGCCGGTCCACCTCGGCGAGGTGCGACCCGCGGGCCATCGGCAGGTGCAGGGCGACGCCCTCCACCTTCACCCCGCGGCCGGTGCCGCCGTGGGTGCGCGGCGACAGCAGCCCGGCGGCCTCGCGGAGCTCGCGGGCCGAGAAGCCGTGCCTCCGCATCGAGGTCATCCGCTCCAGGACGACGCGGGGCCGGTCGTCGCGCTCGGCGAGGGCCTGCAGGTCCTCGAGCCGGCCGACGGTGTGCACCACCCGGTCGCCGTACACGACCCGCTGCTCGAAGGGCCGCCACGGGGTGAGCACGAGGACCGACCCGTCGAAGCGGGGCGTGACCTCCTCCACCTCGTCGTAGGTGCCGACGGCGACGGTGTCGACGCCGAGCCAGGCGGCCTTGCGCGCGAGCCGGTGCAGGCCGAAGCCGTAGCCGTTGCCCTTGAGCACCGGCACCAGGCCGGGGTGGGAGTCGAGCACGCCGCGCAGGTGGCTGCGCCAGCGGTCGCCGTCGACGTAGAGGCTGAGTGACACGAGTGGACTCCTTGGGCCGGGGCTCAGCCGCGACGCTTCATGTAGAGGTCGAACGCCTTGTAGATCAGAGAGTTCAGCGGGAGGTCCCACTCGCCGGCGTACTCGACGGCCTCGCCGCCGGTGCCGACCTTGAACTGGATGAGACCCACGTGCGGGTCGTCGGGGTCGAGGGTGTCGGTGATGCCGCGCAGGTCGTAGACGTCGGCGCCGGACCCGAGCGAGTCCGAGATCATCGCCCACTGCGCGGCGTTGGAGCCGCGCACCTCACGCTTCTCGGTGGAGGAGGCGCCGTAGGAGTACCAGGTGTGCCCGCCGACGCGGACCAGGATCGTGGCGGCGACCAGGTCGCCCTCGTGCCGGGCGGTGTAGAGCACGATCCGGTCCGGCTCCTCGGCGCGGAGCGCGGCGAACATGGTCTGGAAGTACGACAGTGGCCGCGGCGTGAAGTGGTCGCGCTCGGCGGTGTGCCGGTAGAGCTCCCAGAACGCCGGCAGCTCCCGCTCGAGGTCGTCGGCGTCGACCCGGGTCACCGTGACGCCCTCCTTGGCGGCCTTCTTGATGTTGCGCCGCCACTGCTGGTTCATGCCCTTGAGGACGTCGTCCTCGGTGCGTCCGGCGAGCGGGATCTGGAAGTTGAACTGCGGCTGGCCGGCGGCGAAGCCGCCCTCGACGGACTGCGGGCGCCAGCCGAGCTCCCGCAGCTGGGAGACCACGGAGGCGCCGACCTGTGACCGCTCGGCGGGCGGCACGTCGCCGAGGGTACGCACGGAGTCGTCCGCGATCCCCTTCTTCACCGCGTCGGCGGTCCAGCGACGGGTCACCACGGGCGGGCCCATCCGGACCCCGAAGGCGCCCTTGCCGGCCAGGTGCCGGGTCATCGGGGCGAGCCAGTCGGAGAGGTGGTCGGAGGTCCAGTCGATGACCGGGCCCTCGGGCAGGTAGGCCAGGAAGCGCTTGACCTTGGGCAGCTGCCGGTAGAGCACCAGAGCCGCGCCTGCGAGCGTGTTCCCGTCGAACCAGCCGATCGACTCGCGGCGCCACTCGCCCTTGACCTCACCCCAGGCGGGGGTCTGCAGGAAGCTCGCCGAACCGCCCTTGGCGGTGGCGGTCCTGAGGAAGTCGAGGTGCTCGGCGGAGGTGATGGTGCGGACGTCGAGGGAGGGCGCGTTCACGCTGCCCGAGGCTACACGTCGTCCGCCGGGCCGGAACCGGGCGGAGGACCCGGTGGCGAGAGCGGGTCAGCCGACCCGTTCGCGCAGCCAGGCGAAGTCGGCCTTGTGCTCCTCGGGGCCACCGGGCGTCTCGCAGACCACCGGCGCGCCGGCGTCGCGGACGACGGCGGCGAGCTCGTCGGGGTCGATGTGGCCATGCCCGAAGTTGGTGTGCCGGTCGGCGCCGGAGTCGAACGCGTCGCGGCTGTCGTTGGCGTGCACCAGGTCGATCCGCCCGGTGATCGCGCGCACCTTCTCCACGACCGTGGAGAGGTCGTTGCCGCCGGCGTGTGCGTGGCAGGTGTCGAGGCAGAAGCCGACCATGTCACCGCCGTCGGCGCCGGCCACCGCGTCCCAGACCCGGCCGATCCGCTCGAGGTAGCGGGTCATCGCGTTGGTGCCGCCCGCGGTGTTCTCGATCAGCAGCGGGATCTTGATGTCGGTGGCCTGCACCGCCTTGCGCCAGTTGTCGAAGCCCTTTTCGGGGTCGTCGTCCTTGTTGACGTGCCCGCCGTGCACGATCAGGCCCTTCGCGCCGATGGAGGCGGCGGCGTCCATGTGCTGCTGGAGCAGCTTGCGGCTCGGGATCCGGATCCGGTTGTTCGTGGTCGCGACGTTGATGATGTACGGCGCGTGCACGTACAGGTCGAGCCCGTGCTCCTCCGCGGCCGCACGCAGCGCCTCCGCCCCGCCGTCGTACGCGAACTCGGGGCCCTTGTAGCCCTGCGGGTCGCCGAGGAAGAACTGGCTGAGGGTGGCGCCGCGGGCGAGGGCCTCGCCGATCGGGTCGGCCTGGTCGACGTGGGCACCGAGGGAGAGCTGTGCTGGCATGTGCCCACCCTAGGCGGGGCCGCCGACGGGTCACGAAGCCTGTGGAGAACGATTTCTTCGGCCCCCGCCCGCGCTGGTACCCTGAACCGTCGATCGGCTCGACCCCATGACCAGAGTGGGCGTCGGGCCGTTGATGCGCCGGAAGCCACGCACCCCCGTCCGGGGTCACTGCGGGTCCGGCGGACGCAAGCCCTCCTGCCACGGAGACGCCGTGGCCGCCTGAGTCCGAAGGAGGTGGAGACCGCTATGCGTGCATATGAAGTGATGGTCATCCTCGACCCCGACCTCGAAGAGCGCACTGTTGCGCCCTCGCTCGACACGTACCTCAACGTCGTCCGCAAGGACGGCGGGTCCGTCGAGAAGGTCGACGTCTGGGGACGTCGCCGTCTTGCCTACGAGATCAACAAGAACTCCGAAGGCATCTACGCCGTCGTCGAACTGCAGGCCGAGCCGGCCACGGTGAAGGAGCTCGACCGTCAGCTTTCGCTGAACGAGTCGGTGCTGCGCACTAAGGTCATTCGTCCCGACGTTCGCTGACGCACCCGCCCTCCGGGGCGACACGTTCAGAACATCGGCAACCCGGACCGATTCCCCCGGTCATCCGTCGCAGAAACCCCAGACCAGGGAGGCCTGATATGGCAGGCGAGACACCTATCACCGTCGTCGGAAACCTCACCGCCGACCCCGAGCTCCGCTTCACCCCGTCGGGTGCGGCCGTCGCGAACTTCACCGTCGCGTCCACGCCGCGCACCTTCGACCGCCAGAGCAACGAGTGGAAGGACGGCGAAGCGCTGTTCCTCAACTGCTCGGTGTGGCGCCAGGCGGCCGAGAACGCCGCCGAGTCGCTGCAGCGCGGCATGCGGGTGGTCGTGCAGGGCCGGCTGAAGGCGCGTTCCTTCGAGACCCGTGAGGGCGAGAAGCGCACCGTCTTCGAGATCGACGTCGACGAGGTGGGCCCGAGCCTGAAGTACGCCACGGCCAAGGTCACCAAGACCACCCGCTCCGGCGGCGGTCAGGGTGGCGGCGGCTCGTTCGGCGGCGACGACCCGTGGGCCTCCTCGGGTGCGCAGGGCGGCGGCCAGCAGGGTGGCGGCCAGCAGGGTGGTGGCTCCGGCGGAAGCTGGGGCGGCAACCAGGGCGGCGGCTCGTACGGCGGTGGCCAGCAGTCCGCCCCGGCGAACGACCCCTGGGCCACGCCCGGCATCGGCGGCTCGTCCGAGGAACCTCCGTTCTGATCTGACCTCGTCCGCGGCCCCGCTCGTCGGGGCCCGCGGGCGGACAACAACCGTTCACCACTGGCTGTAGTCCCTACAGCTGACCATTCCGGCGCGAGCCGGGCTCACGAAAGGGAGCACCACAATGGCCAAGCCAGTACTCCGCAAGCCGAAGAAGAAGGTTTGCCAGTTCTGCAAGGAGAAGGTGTCGTACGTCGACTACAAGGACACGACACTCCTCCGCAAGTTCATCTCCGACCGCGGCAAGATCCGCGCGCGTCGCGTGACCGGCAACTGCGTGCAGCACCAGCGCGACGTCGCCACCGCGGTCAAGAACGCGCGCGAGGTTGCTCTGCTGCCCTACACGTCCACGGCTCGCTGAGAGGGGACTGACTGATGAAGCTCATCCTGACTCAGGAGGTCACCGGCCTCGGCGCTCCCGGCGACGTGGTCGAGGTCAAGGACGGCTACGGCCGCAACTTCCTCGTCCCGCGCGGGTTCGCGATCCGCTGGACCAAGGGTGGCGAGCGCACGATCGAGTCGATCAAGGCCGCTCGTGCGACCCGCGAGGTCCGCGACCTCGATCACGCCCAGCAGATCAAGGCCAAGCTCGAGGGCTCGACCTTCACCCTGCCGGTGCGTGCCGGTGAGGGCGGCCGCCTGTTCGGTGCGGTCACCGTCGGCGACATCGCGTCCGCGATCACCGCGGCCGGTGCCGAGGTCGACAAGCGCAAGATCCTCGTCGGCAACCCGATCAAGTCCCTGGGCGCGCACCAGGTGACCGTGAAGGTGCACGACGAGGTCGACGCCACCGTCAACCTGAACGTGGTCCCTGCCTGAGGCACAGCCCCGGCAGCACGTCACGTGACGCCAGAGCCGCTCCCCGGACTTCCGGGGGGCGGCTCTCGTCGTCTTGCAAGCGCGCGTCAGGCGTCCGCGGCGGGTCGCGCCGGCGCCACGACGTCGGCCGGGACCCGGAACAGCAGGTAGACCAGGTACACGCTCGCGGCCACCGCGACCACGGCGGTCGGGACCAGCAGGCCGTCCACCCCGCCGCCGTACAGCAGCACCGGCAGCACGGCGACCAGCACGAAGACCCAGCGCAGCACGCCGAACCGGCGCGCCAGGTCCGGCCGGGGTGGTCCCAGCAGCGCGGCCATGGCGCCGGCCAGGACCAGGCAGAAGAGGGTCTGCGGCAGGCTGACCAGCCAGAGGGTGCTCTCGGGGGTGTCCGCGAGGAGGCTCGGCGAGAGCAGGGCGAGGGACACGACGCCCGCCAGCGCGGCCAGGGCGGTCAGCGTCACGGGGGACGGCAGGGCGGTCCGCAGCCCGTGCAGGCCGAGCATCACCAGAACCCAGCCCAGCAGGTCGGGGACGGCGTCGAACCCGGCGAACCAGGCGTCCACGACGACGAGCACCAGGCCCATCGCCACCTTCTGCACCGGCGTCATCGTCGGGCCGCCCCCTCGGCTACCGGGGGTTCCACCAGACCCGCGACCGCGAGCAGCGCGGCGACGCCGGTGGCCACCGCGGCGAGGAGGACGGGCATGCCGGTCAGCCTAGGCCAGGCTCACCGAGCACCGGTGGTCATCCATCCCACACCCCGGGCGCGGGCGAGCAGGACCACGGCACGGCTGCCCATGAACGCGACGCCGAAGGTCACCCAGAGCCAGACCAGGCCGCGCCCGGGCTCCTGCGCCGCGGCGGCGACCAGGAGACCGGCCGGGGCGAACACCGCCAGCACCAGCACCCCGGCCCAGGCCAGGTAACGGCCGTCCCCGGCGCCGATCAGGACCCCGTCCAGCACGAAGACCACCCCGGCGACGGGCTGGAACAGGGCCGCGACGAGCAGCACCGGCACCAGCAGGGCGCGCACCTCGGGGTCGGTGGTGAACAGCGGGCCGAGCAGCGGGCTGGCCGCCGCGAGCAGCAGGCCGGTGGCCACGCCGCCGACGACGCCCCACCGGACCATCCGGTCGGTGACCGCCCGGGTGCGGTCCAGGTCTCCGGCGCCGAGGTAGCGGCCGGTGATCGCCTGGGCGGCGATCGCAACGGCGTCCAGGGCGAAGGCGAGGAAGGTCCAGATGGTCGCGGCGAGCTGGTGGGTCGCGGTGGCGGTGGCGCCGAGCCCGACGGCGCCGTACGTCATCACCAACAGCGAGGCGCGCAGGGTGAGGGTGCGCACGACGAGCGCGACCCCGGCGTGCGCGGCCCGCCGTACGCCGGGCAGGTCGGGGGTCAGCGGCGCCCCGTGCGCTCGGGCCGCCCGGACCACGACCACGACCAGCGCCGCCGCGGAGCCGAGCTGGGCCAGGTCGGTGCCGAGCGCGGAGCCGGCCACCCCCAGGTCCAGGCCGTAGACCAGGGCCAGGTTGAGGACGACGTTGAGCAGGTTCCCGCCCACCGCGACGTAGAGCGGGGTCCGGGTGTCCTGGAGACCGCGGAGGATCCCGGTGGCGGCCAGCATCACCAGCAGCGGGGTGACCCCCAGGAAGGCCACCCTCAGGTAGCTGCCGGCCTGCTCGGCGACCTCGGGGCCGGGGCCGAACAGGGCGACCAGCGGGTCGGTGAGCAGCACGCCGAGCACGGTGGTGACCACACCGATGAGGACCGCCAGCCAGATCCCGTCGATCCCCTGGGCGAGGGCGCCGCGGGTGTCGCCGGCGCCCAGTCGCCGGGCCACGGACGCGGTGGTGCCGTAGGCGAGGAAGATGCACAGTCCCACCACGGTCTGCACGACGGCGCCGGCGATGCCGAGACCAGCCAGCTCGGGGGTGCCGAGGTGGCCGATGATCGCCGCGTCGGCGAGCAGGAAGAGCGGCTCGGCGACCAGCGCGAGGAACGCCGGCACCGCCAGCCGGAGGATCTCCCGGTCATGGCCGGCGTCGGCGGCGGTACGGCGGGGCACGGCGACGACGGTACGACGGGCGTCAGTCGAGGCCGGCCGCGCCCAGGGTCGTCAGCGCGGTACGGCGCAGCTCGATGAGCGTGCGGCAGAGCGCGGTGACCTCCTCGACGGCCGCCTCGACCGGGTCCGCCTGGCCGTTCCACCGGTCCGGGCCGGTCGGCAGGTCGGTGACCAGGGTGGTCAGGTCCACGTGCGGGACGCGGCCCCCCGCGCGGCGGATCCGCTTGGTCTGCTGGCGGATCCGCCGGAGCAGGCCGTCACGGGCGGAGGCCGCTGCCTCGAGCAGCTCGTCGGCACCGGGGTCGGTGAGCACCGGCGGCGCGCTCTCGGCCAGGGCCGCGGGCACCTCGACGGGCAGGTCGTCGAGGTCGCCGACGAACCGGGCCTTGCTGGCGCGGATCGCCTCGCGGACCCGGTGGTTCCAGGCGGCGGCGAACTCCAGGGTGACCAGGTCGAGCTCGGCGCGCTTCTCGAGGTGCGCGCGCTGGGAGAGCACCCGCTCGCCGAGATAGCCGCGGATCGTCGGGTGGTACTCGTTGGCGGGGACGTCGACCAGCCCGCGGTTGACCCGGCGCATCAGGTCCGCAGACGCCTGGCCGAGGGAGGTGTTGGTGCGGTTGGTGAGCTCGGAGACGACGGCGTGGTCCAGGCCGACCACCTCGGCGAAGCGGCGCCACAGCTCGAGCCGGTCGGTCGGCCTGCGTGGGACGGTGACCACGTGCAGCCGCTCCGCGGGAACCCGCTTGCCCCACACCTCGAGCATCTGCGGGATCCCCTGGGTGCGCCGGAACGCCCGGGCGCCCTGCGCGAGCTCGCCCTGCACGGGCGCTCCGTTCACCGAGACCGCGCCGCGGGCGAAGTCGGGCCACGACACCACGCCACCGTTGCGCGAGAACGTCTGCCACTGGGCAGGGATCGCGCCGGTGGCGTCACGGACGGTGAGCACGACGTGGACCTCGGCCTTGGACAGCGACTTCGTGATCCGCTTGGCCTCGTCGTGCGAGGCGTAGCTGAGGAACTCCATCGAGAAGACCGAGGCCGTGCCGTCGTAGGCCAGCATCTCGTCGACGAGCTTGCGCCACTTGCCCGCGCACTGCGCCCGCAGCGCCGGGTCTTCCTTGTTGCGGTCCATCACGTCGCGGGTGGCCAGCGCCTGCTCGGCCCAGGAGTCGCCGGGGAACAGGAAGCCCGCCTTGAGCAGGTCCTCCTTGTTGGCGCTCATCAGCTGCTGGAGGAAGGTGGTGCCGGTCTTCATGGCACCGATGTGCAAGAAGACGACTGGCTTCCTGCCTCGCACTGGGCCCCCTCGAGCTGCTGTTCTCCACCTGTGGCGCGACACGCGCACGCGTGAACTTACCAGGGTCGGTGGGGCGAGAGCGCGACGTACCGGGACGCGAGCCGCAGGTCCCGTCCGGACGGTGCAGAACACCCGAGATGACTAGGCCCGGGATAGTTGTGTGTAACTATCCCGGACCTGTGGGTATTTGTGATAGTCCGCGCAAAAGCCACCATCGCGACAGTACGGCCAGATCAAGACATCTCGGTGAACGAGAACTTTCCGACGTTTCTTGGGTCCACATGCGGTGGATCGTGTTTCCGCAGGTCAGAGGCGTGTTTCCGGGTCCTGCGCACAGGTTGTCCACAGGTGTGTGAACAACCTGTGCACATGTTTGTCGGCGCGTTCCACACGAGGTACCCGGTTATCCCCAGGGCCTGTGGATAACGGACTTTCCGCAGGGGCCTTGCGGCACGTACCGTCAGCCTTCGCGTACGCGGTGTGCGGCCACCCCCGACACTCGCCCGACGGGCTCGCGACCGGTGTCTCGTCGGCGTGGTCGCCACTCTTCTGGGGGTGACGCTCCGTAGTGTCGTGAGACATCAAGGACATCAGCCGTGGAGGCATCGAGTGAGCATTGCGGAGTTCCCCAGCAGCGCGGGACCGGCCCTGGACGCCGGTGCGGGCTGGTCCTCGTCGTACGACGGGGGCGGGGAGCACGGCGGCGGGAACGGCGGGGGCGGCGGTGACCGCACGCCGCCGCAGGACAACAACGCCGAGCAGAGCGTGATCGGCTCGATGCTGCTGTCGAAGGACGCGATCGCCGACGTGATCGAGTCGGTGCGGGGCACGGACTTCTACCGGCCGGCGCACGAGACGATCTTCGACGCCATCGTCGACCTCTACGGTCGCGGCGAGCCCGCCGACCCGGTCACGATCGCCGCGGAGCTCCAGCGGCGGGGGGAGCTCGCCAAGATCGGCGGGGCGCCGTACCTCCACACCCTCTCGGCCAGCGTGCCGATCGCGGCGAACGCCGGCTACTACGCCGAGATCGTCCGGGAGAAGGCGATCCTCCGGCGACTCGTCGGTGCCGGCACCCGGATCGCGCAGATGGGTTACGCGGGGGAGGGACAGGTCGACGAGGTCGTCGACCGGGCCCAGGCGGAGATCTACCAGGTCACCGACAAGCGCACCTCCGAGGACTACTCGCCGCTCAGCGACATCATGGAGGCGACCCTCGACGAGATCGAGGCGATCTCCAACCGTGACGGCCAGATGGTGGGCGTCCCGACCGGGTTCGCGGACCTCGACGATCTCACCAACGGACTGCACGGCGGCCAGATGATCATCATCGCGGCGCGACCGGCGGTCGGTAAGTCGACGCTGGCGCTCGACTTCTGCCGCGCCGCCTCGATCCACCACAACCTGGCCAGCGTCATCTTCTCGCTGGAGATGACGCGCAACGAGATCACCATGCGGCTGCTGTCGGCGGAGGCGAAGATCCCGCTCAACCACATGCGCAACGGCCACATGACCGACGACGACTGGGCCAAGCTCGCGCGCAAGATGGGCGAGGTGTCCTCGGCGCCTTTCTTCATCGACGACTCGCCGAACATGACGATGATGGAGATCCGGGCCAAGGCCCGCCGGCTCAAGCAGCGCCACGACCTGCGGCTGATCGTGATCGACTACCTCCAGCTGATGAGCTCGGGCAAGAAGGTCGAGTCTCGCCAGCTCGAGGTCTCGGAGTTCTCCCGTCAGATCAAGCTGCTCGCCAAGGAGCTCGAGGTCCCGATCATTGCGCTCTCGCAGCTCAACCGTGGTCCCGAGCAGCGTGCGGACAAGCGCCCCATGGTGTCGGACCTTCGTGAGTCCGGTGCGATCGAGCAGGACGCCGACATGGTGATCCTGCTGCACCGCGAGGACGTCTACGAGAAGGAGTCCACCCGTCCGGGTGAGGCCGACCTGATCGTGGCCAAGCACCGTAACGGGCCGACCCGCGACGTCACCGTCGCCTTCCAGGGCCACTACTCGCGCTTCGTGGACATGGCGCACGGCTGAGCGCGCCGTCCGGATAGACAGCACAAGGCCGCTTGTCATGTCATGATGCCGCGACTTTGCGCGCGTCGCGCACGCCTTTCTTATAGCCACGTTGAGGGCGGCTGCGCTCGCCCGGCCATGCCGCGTGGGGCGCGTGCCTCGTCATCACGTGTGCGGGTGATGTGTAGGTCCTGCGCAGTTCGGTTCCAGGCGGACAAAACAGCCGTCTGCCGGGTGCACTATTGAGCCATGTCGATACGCAACGCAGGTGTACAACGCCACATGCACCAAGGCATCGCAGTCTCGCGGCTGCTCGTCGCCTCGGCGGTCACCGGCATCGCTGTCCTGCTCTCCGGACTCGTTTGGCTTCTAGGCCAGGCTCAGTACCTCAATGACTACTGCGCGTCTCCTCGGTCGCACTTTTCTCCGCCCGAGGCTTCCGGTGGCCGACCGGCGTACATGGACAACCCCATCACCGTCACCTGCGAGTACGACGGTCTCCCGACCGTGTACGTCACCGAACCCTTCCCTCTGATCGGCGCCGTATTGCTGGCGGGCGCGGTCATCGCGGTCGCACTCATCGCCTTCTCCTGGGCACGGTCTTCAGCACGCTAGGGCTCACATTGGAACACTCTCAATTACCGCAAATCGCGCGTTCCCGCGTCCAGAGCAACCTGACGAGGTCGGCGCAGCGCCAAGACCCTGCGATCTTGTGCGCGTGCGGGTAGACGTGGCCAGACAGAGGCGGATGAGCCGCCCTGCGCCCGTTCAGGGTTGCTGCTCAGCCCTCGAGACTGATGCGCAGCAGTTCGAGATTTCGCGGAAGGCCCTGACGCGATTCCGGTCGGACAAGGAGCGGCACCAGCACCTTCCCGATGCCATGCCCCTCGAAGTCGAGTTCGATCGTGACCCGACTCCGGGCGCCGTCATCCAGCGGCTCGATCCGAGTCGTCACGAGCGCGCGCACCGGTCCGTCGACGCCTCTCAGCGACCAGCTGTGAGGGGCGTCGTACCCAGTCATCTCCAACGTCATCGTCTGCTCCCGCTTGCCCAGGCGACGAACAGTGACCACCCGCGCCCCCAGCCCCAGCGCTCCATCATGGGTCGCGGAGACCACATTCTCCTGCCACCTGGGGAGATTGGCCGGATCAACGGGTAGGCGAACACCTCGTCGGGGGAACGGCTGAAGGGATGGCTGGGTAGGTCGCCCGTCATGTCAGGCCGGCTTCGCTCAACCGGTGAATCCGGCGGCTGCGGACCGTCCCGACAAGCCAATGTGCGGGGGTCTCTCAATCGGCCTTGGCAAGCAGGACGGCCTGATCGTCCTTCTCGTTGCCCTGAGCGCGTCGCACCAAGCGGCACACTTCTCGTAGGCCGGCCGCCTCGATCTGACAGGCAACGTGATCAGGCGTGTAGAGGTGGCGCTCGAGCTGGATCTCGTGACCGAACCGGCGGTACGCCCCGGACACGTCGCGCGTCCCTTCGCCGGACTGGAAACCGACCAGCACGTGACCACCAGGGCGCAGGACCCGGGTCGCCTCAGCGAAGATGCGTGCCTGGCCGGCGGGAGGGGTGTGGATGATCGAGTACCACAGCATCACGCCTGCGAACCGGTCATCGGGGTACGGGAGGTCGGTCAACGAGCCCACGGTGAACACCAGGTCGGGGTGGTCACGTCGGGCCATCGCGACCATGCTCGACGACAGGTCGACTCCCTCGACGAGGCATCCTCGCTCGGCGAGGTACCGGCTCATCCGACCCGCGCCGCATCCCGCGTCCAGGACCTGTGCGTCGTCGCCCGACGTCACCGCCTCAGCGAAGGCATCGACCATGGCGAGGTCGAGCGGAGCCTCGGCACGGGTGTCCGGCAGGTAGGCGGCGTAGTCCTCCGCCACCGTGTCGTAGGCGTGTCGCACTCTGCGGAAGCCGAGCGGATCGGGCGTCGAGGAGGTCACGAGCCGGATGATCGCACGCCGGCCGGCACCGTCGGGCGGCACCGAATGGCGTGGACGGTCTAGCATCGCCGGATGCAGTCGGCCAGCAGCAGTTCTCGCGACGTCAAGCCCCGCGACCGCCGCGAGAGCCCGGACAACGCCGGGACACGGGTGGCTCTGGTGCTCGACGCCGGTGGTGCCCGATCGGCGTACCAGGTGGGCGCCCTGGAGGTACTGCTGCCGGCGTTGGCGGAGAGCGGCACACGTCCGTGCGTGCTGATCGGCACCAGCGCCGGTGCACTGCTCAGCGGCGTCCTCGCGGCAACGGCTCACCTGGAGGCCGGCGAGCAGGTCGCACGGCTCAGGGACGTGCTCGACCAAGCCACCAAGCGGCACGTGATGCGGCCGCTGTGGAGGCAGGTGCCCGAGGTGCTGGCACGCTACACGTCGGAGACGCTGGGCCTGTCGTTCTTCCGACTGCGCGGGTTGTTCGGGACCCAGCCGCTCGCCCGAACCCTCGCGCAGTCCATCGACTGGGAGGCACTGCATCGCAACGTCGAGGAGGGTGTCGTCGACGTTGCGGCCGTCACGGCGACGTCCGTCCGGACCGGGCGAGTCGTGGTGTTCACCGAGTCCGCCTCCCCCATACCGCGCGCGGCGCCCGAGTACCACGGCCGCTTCGTCGCCACCCGGCTTCAGGTCTCCCACCTGATGGCCTCCGCGGCGATCCCGGCCCTGTTCCCCTCGGTGCGCGTCGACGAGCCCGCCGAGGCCGCGGGGTGGTACGTCGACGGCGCCACCCGCCGTCGTGAGCCGCTCGCTCCGGCCCTCGAGCTCGGGGCCGATCGCATCATGGTGGTCGGCACCGGCGCGCTGCGCCCGCCAGACCAGGACCTCGACCTGGACGGGGTCGCCGTCGACCTGGGCGACGGCGGGGCGACCCTGCTCGGCGCGGTCATGGACGACCCGCTGCGCCACGACCTGCGGCGGCTCGCAGAGGTCAACGCCATGACGCAGGACGCCGAGCTGGCCCCTTCCCTCCGACGTCACCGCGAGGGTCGCGGCCAGTCGGCGTACCGCACGGTGCCCTACGTCGCAGTCGCCCCCGAAGACGGCGAGGAGCTTGCCCGCGCCGCGATGGAGGTCTTTCGCGCCAACCACGGCTCGCTGCTCCGCACCCTCGGCGATCCGGACATGCAGATCATGCACCGGCTGCTCGGCAGCGACAGCCCGCTTCAGGGCGAGCTCTTGTCCTACCTCCTGTTCGACCCCGACTTCTTCGACGCCGCCTCTGAGTTCGGCCGTCGCGACGCGCAGCGTTGGGTCGAGGACCATCCCGACCTGTGGCGGACCGAGGGGCTTCCGGAGCCCGCGAGCTGATGCGCGATCGGTCACGGAGGTCGAGCTCCGCACGCCGTACCGGGCGCCACGTCGGCGTCCCCGGATCCGGACGACTCCCCGTCACCGGCGGGGCACCATGGAAGACATGACCTCCATCCTGGTGACGCGTCACCTGAACGCGCCTCGTGGACGTGTCTACCGTGCCCTCGTCGATGCGGAGGCGGTCTCCCGGTGGAAGGTGCCCACGGGTATGTCCTGTCACGTTCACGAGTTCGACGGACGGGAAGGCGGCACGTTCCGGATCTCGCTCACCTACGACGGGATGGACAGCCGGGGAAAGACCACCGCACACACCGACACCTACCGCGGTCGTTTCGTCAGGCTCGTGCCCGACGAGGTCGTCGTCGAGGCGGACGAGTTCGAGACCGAAGACCCGGCTTTTCGCGGTGAGATGACGATCACCATCACGCTCGCGGATGCGGGCGACGGCACCGACCTGGTCGCTGTGCACGAGGGGCTTCCCCGTGGCGTATCGACCGCGGACAACGAAGCCGGCTGGAGGGAGGCGCTCGCCAGGCTCGCCGTGCTCGTCGAGGGTTGACGCGTGCCGCTCTGTCCGGGATCAGCAGCTCTCGGTCTTTTCCGCCTTGCACACGTCCGCGCCAGGTCCCCCTTCGGCCTCGTCGTAACCGCGCCCGCCGTACAGCCGGTCGTTCCCTCGGTCACCCTCGAGCTCGTCACTTCCCCGACCGCCGCAGACGACGTCGTTGCCGCCGTGCCCCTCGATGTCGTCGTTGCCCCCGAGGCCGACGATCACGTCGGGTCCGGAGGTGCCGTCGATCTCGTTGGAGGACGCGCTGCCGACGATGGTCGCGGTGCGCCCGTGGCACGCGTACGCGGCCGCGCCCTGGCTCGGAGCGACGGTGAGGCCCATCAAGGTGGCGACGACCGCCGCGGATCCCGCGACGGTCATGGCGAGGTGCTTCTGGAGTCGAGTCTTCATGATTCGACGCTAGATCGGGGCGCTCTCCGTCGCGCAGGGCCGTTGGTCCCACCGGAGCGGCACAAGCGGGTGGGCGCGCCGCGTAGACGGACTCGGCCCGCCCCAGGGACCAGCGCGCGGGCCTGGTCAGCCGGTCAGCCGGTTGACCAGGCGGCAGAACGGGTCGGTGGTGTTCTCGTCGCCCATCTCGGCCGGTTCGGGGACGATCTCCAGGCCGGTCCGGGGGATCGTCACCCCGAAGGTCGAGCGCACCCAGTCTCGGTACGGCGCGTTGACGACCTCGTGCTGCGCGTACAGCGGCTCCGGGGGCGCGGCGTAGTCGACGTTCCAGCAGATCTCCCGGTAGCCGATCGCCAGCAACCTGAGGAAGTCGACCGGGTCCTCGGCGAGGACGCAGGTCATCATGGAGCCGCTGCCCGACCCCAGGTGGACGATCCGGGTCGCCCCGTCGATGCCCAGCCAGAGAGCGGCGGTGGAGCCGTCGCTACCCGTCCTGGCGAACGGCCACAGCCACGGACGGGGCTCGTCGCGGACCTCGCCGAACCAGTCCTGGACGTACGACGAGGTCTCGTCCGCCCCGTGGCCGCGCAGGCCGATGCTCGTGCCGAGGTGCCGGTCGCCGTCCAAGGTGCCGAACAGCTCCCCGCCCCGCCCGCAGTGGACGTACCCCTGGTCCTCGACCCACGCGAACAGCTGCCGCAGCGGCTCGGCGAAGTCGATGCCGGCCGGCACCCGCGACAGCGTCACGTCCAGGAACACACCCATGACCGGGAGCGTAGAGGTACCCAGGGACCGGCCGGCGCCGTTTCCCGCGTCGCGTCAGGCGTTCGGCGACGCGTCCTGGGCGGAACGCCTGGCGAACGCCGGCGCATGCTCGGGTCGTGGCCCGACGCCAATGAGGTACGCCGTCGCGTACGACGCCTTCGGAACGTGCCGCAAGATCGCCAGGACCGGTCGCGGCGGGCCCATCCGTCGCCCGTCGAGGATCGGCTTCACCAGACCTCGGTGCAGCAGCCGCTGCAGTGCCTGGATGACGATCGTCGGGAGGAGCCTGCGGGTGCGCACCGCCGCCAGGTCGGCCGAGGTCACCGCGCCCCGTAACAGCGGGTCGGCGAGCAGGGTCGCCGCGGCCACGGCGTCCTGGACGGCGAGGTTGATGCCGACCCCGCCTACCGGGGACATCGCGTGCGCGGCGTCGCCGATACAGAGCAGGCCGTCGACGTGCCACCGGCTCAGCCGGTTCACCCGCACGTCGAGGTGCTTGACCTCGTCCATCGACCCCAGTGCGTCCACGCGCTCCTCGAACTCGGGCATGAGCTCGGCGATGTCCCGGCGGAAGCTCTCGATCCCGCGTGCCCGCAGCTGGGGATCGGTTCCCTTCGGCGCGATGTAGGCGAGCTGGAGGAAGTCCTTGCGCGGGATGACCAGCGCGAAGCGCCCCCTGCCCGCCCGCGGCGTCAGTGCGGAGGGGTGGTCCTCCGGCGCACGCGGGAGCCGGAACCACCAGGCGTCGATCGAGACGGGGAACTCCCTGGGGCGGAGGTGCGCCTGCTGACGCGCGATGGACCAGCGGCCGTCGCAGGCCACGGTCAGGTCGGCGCGGATCTCCCCGGTGGCGCCGTCCTCCGTGCGGTAGCGCACCCCCGCGACCCGGCCCGCCTCGCGTACCAGGTCGGTCACCTCGGTCCGCATCCGCAGCGTGAAGCTCGGTTCCTCCCTGCCCGCGTCGGCCAGCAGGTTGAGCAGGTCCCACTGCGGCACCATCGCGACGTAGGGGTAGCGCCCCTTCAACCTGCGGAAGTCGGCCACGACCACGGTGCGCCCGCCGTCGATCGGGAAGGCGACCTCGTGCAACCGGCTGTACGGCAGCCGGGCGAACCTCTCGCCGAGGCCCAGCTCGTCGAGCAGCCGCAGCGTCGACGGGTGGACGGTGTCCCCGCGGAAGTCCCGCAGGAAGTCGCCGTGCTTCTCCAGCACGCTCACCTCGACCCCGGCCCGGGCGAGCAGCAGCCCGAGCACCATGCCGGCGGGCCCGCCTCCGATGACCACGCAGGTCGTGCGCTCGCTCATCGATGCCCCTTCCTCGTTCACGGTGAGTCCGCAGGTCCGCGCGGGCGTCCCTGGCGCGGCCACCACCGGGTGACCCGGGTCAGCCGGGCGCTGGGCCGTCGACGTTCGTCACCGGGTCGCCGGTGCCGGAACGCACGACGACCAGCGTGGACGGCTCGTCCGCGGGGTTGCCCTCGCGGTGGATCGCGTGCGGCGCGACGTACACGAAGTCACCGTCCGCGGCCTCGAGCACGTCGCGTCCGCCTGGGCCGAACTCCATCCGCAGCGCACCCGAGACGACGTAGATGCTCGACTCGTACTCGCCGTGGTGGTGCCATCCGGACACCATCCCGGCGTCGGTGGTCACGAAGCCGGCCCACATGTGCTCGGTGGAGACCGCCTGCTCGCGGTTCATCCCCGGGGTGGGTGCGCCCTCGGTCCGCTCGGCCGGACTCACCCGGAACACGGGTGCCTCGTCGCTCATGGCTTCCCTCCGATCGGGCCTCGACAAGCTCCCCACAGGGAGACTCCTGCAGCATGAACCTGGCCGTGCCGACCGGTCAACGGGCCCGTCGGACCCGGTCTGCCGTGTGCCGTGCGTCGAGACCGGCACAGCCTCGACGTCGAAACCCGGGACCGTCGGCCGCCGTATTGCTGGTCTCCGCACGGGACCGCGATGAGTTCCCGCGCTCGGCGGAGTCCACCATGCTGAGAGCCGGACCCGAGGAGGCCGAGATGGACGAGCAGTTCACCGCCACCCTGCGCAAGAGCCCGAGCAAGGGCGGCTGGACCTACGTCGTCTGGCAGGACTCGGTGCGGTGCTTCGGCACCCGGGGGCTGGTCAAGGTGCGCGGAACCATCGACGGCCACCCCTTCCAGAGCTCGTTCATGGCGCTGGGCGACGGCACCCACAAGCTGCCGGTGAAGGCCGAGGTCCGCACGGCGATCGGCAAGGAGGCCGGTGACTCCGTCAGCGTGCGCCTGCTTGAGCGACTCGAGCGCTGATGCCCTCGGGAACCTGTCGCCTCGCGAACCCTTACGGCGGCGCCCCGGGGCCGGCCACCGGCGCGGGTCTTGCGGTGAAAGCCGGTTGCGGGGCTGACGACTGATCTGGTCGGCTACGCGCATGGACTCCCACGCGGTGCTCGCGGCGTACGACGACCAGATCCGGCGCAACCCGGCCCCCGACGGCCCGGACGGTCTCGTCGAGCGCGACGGCGGAGTGGTGCGCAGCGTGGCTCCCGAGCATGGCTGGAACGGGGTGACCTGGTCCGACCTCGACGAGGACACCGCGGACGCGGCGATCGCCGCCCAGGTCGCCCGCTTCGCCGAGGTGTCCCGCCCGTGGGAGTGGAAGCACTACTCCCACGACCGGCCCGCCGACCTGCCCGAGCGGCTGGTCGCGGCCGGGCTGACGCGCGAGCCGGAGGAGACCCTGTTGGTCGCGGACGTCGCCGACCTCGCTCTCGACGTGTCGCCTCCGCCGGGCGTGGAGCTGGTCGACGTCGTCGACGCGGCGGGGGCCGAGGCGCTGGTCCGTGTCCACGACGAGGTGTTCGGCGGGGACCACTCCGCGATCGGCCGGCACGTCCTCGACGGGTTGGCCCGGCGCCCGCGCACGGTCGCGGCCGTGGTTGCCACGGCCGAGGGCCGGCCGGTGTGCGCCGGTCGGCTCGAGCTCCACCACGGCACCGACTTCGCCAGCATCTGGGGTGGCGGGACGCTGCCCGAGTGGCGGGGCCGCGGCGTCTTCCGCGCCGTGGTCGCCTACCGCGCCGCCCAGGCGGCCGCCCACGGGTTCCGGTACGTGCAGGTCGACGCATCCCCGGACAGCCGGCCGATCCTGCGGCGGCTCGGGTTCGTCGAGCTCGCCACGACCACGCCGTTCACCCACCCGGGCGGGGTGGAGGCGGGTCAGGGCAGGTAGGCGAGAACCCGGGGCGTGCCAGGCCGTCGCGCGGTCGTACGGGCGTCCGCCGGCCCGGCGATGCAGCCGGCCGACAGCCCGAGCCGCTCGAGGTTGGCCGCGTCGCCCCGCCCCCAGACGGCGGGGGCGTCCTGCATCACCGGGTACATGACCTGGCCGCGGTCCCGGTCCGCGTGCCCCATGCCGACGGCGTGGCCGATCTCGTGCATGAGCAGCTGCCCGCGGGTGCCGCTGTAGCCGTAGGGCTTCCCGGCCCCGAACCCCGGGTCCAGCTTCTCGTACACCCCGGACTCGATCAGCACGAACCCGTCGCTCAGCGTCGGGACGGCCCGGTCGTTCACGTCGAGGGTCAGGCTCCCGTAGGCGCCGCCGAAGCCGGCCGCCCCGGAGCCCCGGGGGAAGTGGCTGGACTGCCCCGGACGGACCCAGGCGAGCACCAGGTCGGTGCCCGGCGGGTACGTCCCATTGCGGGTGCCCGGGACGACGCCGGTCGCGCCGGCGTACCGGAACCGCAGACCCGACTGCATGGTGACCCGCCTCAACGCGCCCCGGACCTCGCCGAGGGTCCCGGGCGGTGCCTGCCGCAGGTTGACCCGGTAGTCGATGGTCCGGCACGGATCCCAACGGTGCGCCTCCTTGCCGGGGATCAGCAGGGACCTGGAGGACGCCTTGCCCTTGGCTCGGATGGTGACGGTGGTCGCGTCGCCGACCGTCTCCGGAGCGCCGCCGGCCGCGGGCAGGAGCGTGCGCAGCCGGCTCCTCCCGACGAACAGCGTGGTGGGGACCTCCGCCGAGAACCTGCCGTCCGCGTTCGAGCGGGTCGTGGCGACGGTCACCCAGGAGTCGCCGACCCGGCGCTCGACCCGCACCGGCCGGGCCGTCGCGGGCCGCACCTTCCCGCTGACGCGGAGGTCACCGGCGGTGCGGACCGACAGCGACGACGGCTCGTCCGCGACGGAGGCGGGAGGCCGGGCCGCGCCGGCGGCGGTGACGGGCAGCGCCGCGACCAGCGCCACGGTGAGTGCGGACGCGACCGCCCGGACGGCTGACCTGCGGGGCCGGTGGCCTCGCGGACCATGAGCGGGCAGCACGACGGGCATGGGGGGCTCCTGGGCCGAGGACGGTTGTCCCCTTCGCCATCGGCCGGTCCGGCCCGCACCTGAGACGTTCGACACCGCCGCTCTCCCCGGGCCCGCCGAGCACGGTTCCGGGCGCGCCGGCGCCTCGTCTCGCGCCTCGGCCCGAGGGTTTCCGATCCGGTCCCCGGGGAAAGACCTAGTGACCTCGACGGTGCCCGGGGGAGCGCGTGTGGCCTACCGTCGTCCTGGAAAGTCGTGAACACCCTGAGGGAGCAGCATGCAGATCTGGCCTGGACGTTCTTACCCGTTGGGTGCGTCGTACGACGGGTCCGGCGTCAACTTCGCGCTGTTCTCGGAGGTCGCCGAGCGGGTGGAGCTGTGCCTGATCGGCGACGACGGGGCGGAGACCAGGATCGACCTGCCGGAGACCGACGGGTTCGTGCACCACGTCTACCTGCCCGGCGTCCAGCCCGGCCAGCGCTACGGCTACCGCGTGCACGGCCCCTTCGACCCCGCGAACGGGCACCGGTGCAACCCCGCGAAGCTGCTGCTCGACCCGTACGCCAAGGCCGTCGAGGGGCAGATCGACGGCGACGAGTCGCTGTTCTCCTACCGCTTCGGCAAGCCCGACGCGTTCAACGACGACGACAGCGCCGGCCACACCATGCTCTCGGTCGTGGTCAACCCGTTCTTCGACTGGGGCAACGACCGCAGCCCCGACCACGAGTACCACGACTCGGTCGTCTACGAGGCGCACGTCAAGGGCCTGACCCAGACCCACCCGGGCATCCCGGAGGAGATCCGGGGCACCTACGCGGGCATCGCCCACCCGGCGATGATCGAGCACCTCAAGTCGCTCGGGGTGACCGCGATCGAGCTGATGCCGGTGCACCAGTTCGTCCAGGACCCTCACCTGCTCGAGAAGGGGCTTGCGAACTACTGGGGCTACAACACCATCGGCTTCTTCGCCCCGCACAACGCCTACTCCGCGGCCGGCCAGCGCGGCCAGCAGGTCCAGGAGTTCAAGGGCATGGTCAAGGCCCTGCACGAGGCGGACATCGAGGTCATCCTCGACGTGGTCTACAACCACACCGCCGAGGGCAACCACCAGGGCCCGACGCTGTGCTTCCGCGGCATCGACAACAGTGCCTACTACCGCCTCGTCGACGAGGACAAGGCGCACTACTTCGACACCACCGGCACCGGCAACAGCCTGCTGATGCGGCACCCGCACGTGCTCCAGCTGATCATGGACTCGCTGCGCTACTGGGTGCTCGAGATGCACGTCGACGGCTTCCGGTTCGACCTCGCCTCGTCGCTGGCCCGTCAGTTCCACGAGGTGGACCGGCTCTCGGCGTTCTTCGACCTGGTGCAGCAGGACCCGGTGGTCAGCCAGGTCAAGCTGATCGCCGAGCCCTGGGACGTCGGCGACGGCGGCTACCAGGTCGGCAACTTCCCGCCGCTGTGGACCGAGTGGAACGGCCGCTACCGCGACACCGTCCGCGACTTCTGGCGCGGCGAGCCGTCCACGCTCGGCGAGATGGCGTCGCGGATCACCGGCTCCTCCGACCTCTACGAGCACTCGGGCCGCAAGCCCATCGCGTCGGTCAACTTCATCACCGCGCACGACGGCTTCACCCTGCGCGACCTGGTGTCGTACAACGAGAAGCACAACGAGGCGAACGGCGAGGGCGGCGCGGACGGCGAGAGCCACAACCGGTCCTGGAACTGCGGGGTCGAGGGTGACACCGACGACCCCGAGGTGACCGCGCTCCGGGCCCGCCAGCAGCGCAACTTCCTCACCACACTGCTGCTCTCCCAGGGCATCCCGATGATCGCGCACGGCGACGAGCTCGGTCGCGGCCAGCAGGGCAACAACAACGTCTACTGCCAGGACAACGAGCTGGCCTGGGTGGACTGGGACCTCGACAAGACCCAGGAGGAGCTGCTCGCCTTCGCCCGGCGGGTCGTGGCGCTGCGCCGTGACCACCCGGTGTTCCGCCGGCGCCGCTTCCTCGGCGGCACCGGTCCCGGTGAGGAGGGCGGCCTCGGCGACGTGGCCTGGTTCAACCCCAGCGGCGAGGCGATGACCGACACCGACTGGAACGAGGGCCACGCCCGCTCGATGATGGTGTTCCTCAACGGCGACGCGATCTGGGAGCCCGACACCCGTGGCGAGCGGGTCGTGGACGACTCGTTCCTGGTCGCGTTCAACGCCTCCCACGAGCCGATGGACTTCATGATCCCCGGTGACGTGTACGGCGAGGGCTGGCTGGTGCAGCTCGACACGAGCGACGACCAGATCGGGATCGTGTCGGTGTTCGACGACGCCACGACGCTGCTTCCCGGGGTGGAGTTCCCGGTCACGGGCCGCTCGATCGTCGTACTCCGCCGGCCGCGGGTCGCGAACAACGGGGGCTGACGCCGTACGGCGCCCGTCCGGGTGACCTTTCGACGCCGCACGACTGACGTCTCAACGCCGCACGACTGACGTGTGAACGCCGCACGACTGACCTCTGAACGAGGGGCGGCACCCCGCCTTGTCTGGCGGGGTGCCGTCGCCGATCATGACGTCATGACCGCCACCGACCTGAGCGCCATCGAGGCCGCGCGGGCGCGCATCCGCGACGCGCACCTGCGACCCGCCGCCGAGCGTCCCGCCTCGACCGCCCGGGGCCTGCACCACACCGCCCTCATCAGCAGCGACGTGGAGCGCACGGTCCGCTTCTACCAGGACCTGCTCGGGTTCCCGCTGACCGAGCTGATCGAGAACCGCGACTACCCGGGGTCCTCGCACTTCTTCTTCGACATCGGCAACGGCAACCTGCTCGCGTTCTTCGACTTCCCCGGCCTCGACCTGGGCCCGTACGCCGAGGTCCTCGGCGGGCTGCACCACGTGGCGATCTCGGTCGAGCCGTCGCGCTGGGACGCGATCGTCGCCCGCCTCGACGAGGCCGGCATCGACCACGTCGTGCACAGCGAGGTGTCGGTCTACTTCACCGACCCCGACGGCGCCCGGGTCGAGCTGATCGCCGACCCGCTCGGCGAGATGTACGGCCACCGGGTGCTCTGACCGCTCCGACCGCTCCGACCGCCCCGCGGGGCGGTCCGGTCCGGCCTCACAGGCCCCTGGCCCGCTCCAGCCGGCGCATCACCGGGGTCGCGGTCACCCCGTGCACGAGCACCGAGAGCACGATCGTGAAGGCGACCGTGGACCACAGCACCTGGGAGTCCCCGAAGTCGGCCGCGCCGGTGGCGTAGGCCAGGTAGAACAGCGACCCCACCCCGCGTACCCCGAAGAACGCGGTCGCGGCGCGCTCGCCGCGGGTCAGCACGTGGTCGCCGACCCGGCAGGTGTCGTGCCGCGACCAGAGCGCGAGGTACCCGGTCACCGGACGGACCACGAAGACCAGCAGGAACGCCACCGCCACGGCCGGCCAGGTCAGCGTGCTCAGCAGCCCGTTGGTCATCGCGACGCCGAGGATCAGCAGAACCGCCAGCGTGAACAGACGCTCGAGGCGCTCGATGGTCTGGTGCATGTGCGCGTGGTAGTCGTGCCCGCGCTCGGCGGACCGCAGGGTCATCGCGCAGGCGAAGACCGCGAGGAACCCGTAGCCGCCGACGAGCTCGGCGACGCCGTACGACAGCAGCACCGCGGCGAGCGCGAGCAGCGGCTCCCCGGTCTCGGCCAGCCGCAGCGAGAGCCTCGGGGCCCGGAACGCCACCTTGGCCAGCACCCAGCCGACGACGAGGCCGACCAGGA
This sequence comes from Nocardioides jiangsuensis, assembly GCF_019679455.1. Lineage (GTDB taxonomy): Bacteria > Actinomycetota > Actinomycetes > Propionibacteriales > Nocardioidaceae > Nocardioides_C > Nocardioides_C jiangsuensis. The sequence goes on along the minus strand of NZ_JAIEZQ010000001.1, from coordinate 1,023,475 downwards.
CGCCGAGCAGGGTCTTGCCGACCAGGTCCCAGGCCAGCCACCTCAGGCCCCACTCGGTGACCGGGCCGAGGGTGGCCAGGAAGATCGCGGCGTAGACGAAGGGGAACGCCAGCCCGTCGTTGAGGCCGGCCTCGGAGGTCAGCGCGAAGCGAACCTCGTCGCTCTCGTCGATCTCCTCCTGCTCGGCGCCGTCGGCGGGGGTGGGCCCCTCCACCTGCACGTCGGAGGCGAGGACGGGGTCGGTGGGGGCCAGCGCCGAGCCGAGCAGGACCGCCGCGGCCGGCCCGAGCCCCATCGCCCACCAGCCGAGGACGGCCACCGCGGCGATGGTCAGCGGCATCGCGATCCCCAGCAGCCGCCAGGTCGCGCCCCACTTCCGCCAGGCGCCCAGCCGGCGCAGGTCCAGCGGCCGGTCCAGGGCCAGCCCGACGCCCATCAGCGCGAACAGCACGCAGAACTCCGTCAGGTGCTGCACGAAGCTCCGGTTGGCCATCGGGGTCAGCTCCACGCCCTCCGGGAGCGGGAGCAGGCCGATCAGCGCGCCCACGACGAGCAGCACGATCGGGGCGGAGACCGCGGCCCGGCTCAGCGCGACCGGCAGCACCACGGCGAGCAGCAGCGAGGCGCCGGCGAGGATGAACACGACGTCGACGGTCATCGTGGCCTCGGGGACGACGGGTACGGCACGGTTCTCCTCGGTTCGGTCCACCCTGCCCCGCCGCCGCTGAGCGGACGGCCGGGCGGGTTCGTGGTCAGTGTCCCCTCACGCAGACTACGACGCGGTCCCGTTTGAGGCGCCGGGGCAGCGGTTACCCCTCAGCGGGTCCCGCTGCGGACAGCAGCCGGGGCTCGCCACGTTCCCCAACCAGGTTGAGGTGAAACAGGTCATGACCATCGCACCCGTCAAGGTCTCCGTCGTCTACTACTCCTCCACGGGCACCACGCAGCGCATGGCCGAGCGGCTCGGCCAGGCCGCCGAGAAGGCCGGCGCCGAGGTCCGCCTCCGTCACGTCGAGGAGCTCGCGCCGCGTGAGGTCGTCGAGTCCCAGGACGACTGGAGGGCGCACCTCGAGGAGGTCGCGGACCAGCCCACCGCCACGCCCGAGGACGTGACCTGGGCCGACGTGGTCCTGTTCGGCACGCCCACCCGGTTCGGTAACGTCGCCAGCCAGCTCAAGCAGTTCATCGACACGCTCGGCCCGCAGTGGGGCCAGGGCCAGCTCGCGGACAAGGTGTACGCCGGCTTCACGTCCTCCCAGACCACCCACGGGGGCCAGGAGTCGACGCTGCTGGCGCTCTACACCACGATCCACCACTTCGGCGGGCTCATCGTCTCGCCGGGTTACACCGACCCGGTGAAGTTCGCCGACGGCAACCCGTACGGCGTGGGTCACGTGACCGGGGCCGACAACGACGCGCCCCTGGGCAGCACCGAGCACGACGCCCTGGACCACCTGGCCGAGCGCGCCGTCGAGGTCGCCCGCAGGCTCAAGGCCGGTGAGGCGGCCGCCTGAGCCGCGTTGCCGAAGTGTGGAGATCCCGTGACCGGGCTGTTGCCGGTGCGTGGAGACGGCTCGCCTAGCGTGAAGGAACACGCTGAGACAGCGTGACCGAACACGCCGGAAGGGCCGTCCATGGGGCGGGAGACGGCCCTTCCGGAGCGACTTCCACAGGTGCCTGACATGAACCGGACCGCACACGCCGCGCCCCCCTCCCCGCGGGGCCGTGCCGACGAGGACGGACGGGCACGGAGGCCACCTCCCAGGTCTCCGAGGTCCGGGACCGCCCGCAGGGGCGGTCTCCGGCTCATGTCAGGCGCCGTGGATCTGCCGTACCGAACGGCCCCGGCCCCCCCGCCCCCGGCGCGGGCGGCCGGCGCGGCCTCGGTCCTCCTCGGGCTCCTGCTCCTCACCGAGCTGCCGGGCGTCTGGCGCGCCGCCGCCTACCTCGGGGTGCTCACCGCCACCTTCGCCGCCTGCGCCCTGGTCGCCGGGGCCTGGCTGTGGCGCCGGGGCGACCTGAGCGCCCGGGCCACCGCCGGCGGGGTCGCCGTGCTCACCTTCGCCGGCGAGATGCTCAACCTGGTCCTCGGCGTCCCCGGTGCACGCACACTGGAGCGACCGGACGGCTCCTCGGGCCTGCTCGCCTTCGTGCTCGAGATCGGGGTCGTCCTGCTCCTCGCGCTCGACGCCGCCTCGCGGCAGCCGGAACCCGAGCCCGAGCACCCCTATGCTCTGTGACCATGGCCGCCACGGTGCTCGTCGTCGAGGACGATGATGGAATCGCGATGCCGCTCGTGCGGACCCTCCAGCGGGAGGGGTACGACGTCGAGCGCGTCGCCGAGGGGCGGGCGGCCGTGGCCCGCGCCCGCACCGGGAACCTCGACCTGGTCATCCTCGACCTCGGCCTGCCCGACCTCGACGGGCTGGACGTGTGCCGCACGGTGCGCGCCGACGGCTACACCGGCGGCATCCTCATCCTCACCGCCCGCGGCGGCGAGCTGGACCGGGTCGTCGGCCTCGACGTCGGCGCCGACGACTACATGGCCAAGCCGTTCGGTCTCGCCGAGCTGCTCGCGCGCACCCGGGCGCTGCTGCGTCGCAGCGAGCGGTCCGCCGCCGCGGCGGAGCCGGCCGACGAGACGGGGGTCCGGATCGACGGCACCGCCCGCCGGGTCTGGGTCGGTGAGCACGAGGTGCCGCTGACCACCAAGGAGTTCGACGTCCTCGCGCTGCTCGCGGAGGTGCGCGGCGCCGTGGTCACCCGCGACCGGCTGATGGACGAGGTCTGGGACAGCAACTGGTTCGGCTCCACGAAGACGCTCGACGTCACGGTCGGCCGGCTCCGGCAGAAGCTCGAGGAGCACGAGGCGCCCGCGCGGGTGGTGACGGTGCGCGGCGTGGGTTTCCGTCTGGAGGACGGACCCGGCGATGCGTGACCGGCTCGTCGCCGCGTTCGTCAGCCTCACCGCCGTCGTCCTGACGCTGTTCGTGGGCGTGCGCGCCTACACGACCGCGGAGCTCGTGGAGGCCCAGGAGACCACGTCCCTCGCCCGCACGGCGGAGGCCGCGGCGACCCTGCTCACCCACCTGGAGACCGAGCGCGAGACGGTGACCCCGGCCGTACTCGCCGACCTGGCCCGGCCGGGGGAGCACCTGCGCTACGTCCCTGCCGACGGTGACTCTGTCACCTCCGCAGCGGAGCCTGCCTCCTCCGCGGCGGAGCAGCTCACGGTGAGCCGGCCGGTCGCCGGCGGCGGCACCGTCACGCTGAGCCGGGACCCCGCCGTCGTCGACGAGCGGGTGTCCGACGTGCTGCTCCCGCTGGTCGTGCTGGGCATCGCGCTGGTGCTGCTCGCCGGCGCGGCGGGGGTCCTGGCCGCGGCCCGGCTGTCCCGGCCGTTCCGGGAGCTGGCCGCGGCGGCGACGATGGTCGGCCGGGGCAGGTTCGACGTCGAGGTGCCGCACTACGACGTGCCGGAGGCGGAGGCGATCGGCTCGGCGCTGCGGCGCAGCGCGCGCGACCTGGATGCGCTGGTCCGCCGTGAGCGGGAGTTCGCGGTGAGCGCCTCGCACGAGCTGCGCACCCCGGTCACCGCGCTGCGGCTCGAGATCGAGGACGTCGCGAGCTGGCCGCAGACCCCGCCCGACGTGGCCGAGGAGCTGTCCAGAGCCTTGGCCGAGCTCGACCGGCTCAGCGCCACGATCACCAGCCTGCTCGGCGGGGCCCGCGGGCTCCGGCTCGGTGACGCGGTGGAGATCAACCTCGTGCCGCTGGTCGAGGACGCGGTGCGTCCCTACCGGGCCACGTCGCGGCGACGGCCGATCGACCTGGACGCACCGCCGGTCGTCGCGGTGCGGCTGCCGCACGAACCGATCGCTCAGATCCTCGACGCCCTGGTCGGCAACGCGGTCCGGCACGGGGCCGGCACGGTCACCGTGTCGGTCGCGGGGCGCGGGGAGTACGCCGAGGTGCGGGTGGCCGACGAGGGCCTCCGGCCGTCCGGCACCGCCACGGTGCGGCAGCCGGTGCCCGGACGCGACGGTGAGACGGTGGCCACCGCCGTCCGGGTCGCCGAGGCGCTCGGCGGCCGGTTGCGCCTGACCGAGGACCGGTGCACCACGTTCAGCCTGGTCCTGCCCACCGCGAACGGGAGGTCGACCTGATGAGCACAGAACCACCCGGAGGCGCCGGCGACGAGCGGAACGTGCTCGGCCGGCCGCTCGAGCCGTGCGGCACCGACCCGGTCACCGGGTTCTACCGTGACGGGCGGTGCAGCAGCGGCCCCGAGGACATCGGCAGCCACACCGTGTGCGCGGTGGTGACCCAGGAGTTCCTGGCTCACCAGGCGAGCGTGGGGAACGACCTGGTCACCCCGCGGCCGGAGTGGCGGTTTCCCGGCCTGCAGCCGGGGGACCGGTGGTGCGTCGTCGCGGTGCGCTGGCTCCAGGCCTACCAGGACGGCGTGGCGGCGCCGGTCGTCCTGGCCGGCACGCACGAGCGGGCCCTGGACGTCGTACCCCTGGCCCTCCTGCGCGAGCACGCCGTCGACGTGCCGGAGGACCCCGGCTCGCTCGCCTGATCCAGAGTCGATCACCTGGTCCTACTAGGTACAACGACTCTGTCCGCCGCGGACCGGACGGCCCGACGATGAAGTCATGACATCGACCCATCCCGTGCGGCCGGTGCGGGACCCCCGCGCCGCGGCCGTGGTGAAGGCGCTCGTCGACCAGGGCCTCGTCGACCCCGGCAGGCGGGACGAGGCACAGTCCCTCGTCGACCGCTCGCTGGCCGGTCAGGCCTCGGTGAGCGCTCCGCTGACCCGGCGTTTCGCCGAGCTCGCCGGCTACGTCGGCGCTGCCTTCGTGGTGGCCGCCGCGATCATCTTCTTCGCCTCCCAGTGGCCGGACCTGTCCGAGGGCCAGCAGGTCGCCCTCCTGGCCGGCAGCACCCTGGTGCTCGTCGCGGCCGGCCTCGCCGTCGGTCTCGTCGGCCAGGGTCTCGCGGCCCTGCGTGCGGGTGAGGACGCGGTCCGGCGCCGGCTCGCCGGCGTGCTGTTCACCGCCGCGGCCGTGGCCGCCGCCGGCACCGTCGGCCTGCAGGTGTCCACGACGGCCGACCCGTCCGACACGACGGCGCCGATGCTGGCGTTCGGCACCATGGCGGTCGTCTCGCTGCTCGGCTACCTGCTCGCCCCCACCGTCGTGGGTCAGGCCGGTGCCGCGTTCGGTGTGATGCTCGCGGCGCCGACCGGCACCGACAAGCTCGGCCTGGCCGACACCGTCGCCCTCGGTCTCGTGTGGCTGGTCATCGGGGTCGGGTGGCTGGCGCTCGCCGAGCGCGGGGTCTGGCGCGAGGTCGCCACCGGCCGGGTCATCGGCTGCCTGCTGGCGCTGGTCGGGGCGCAGTCGGCGGTCTTCGTGACCGAGGACCGCTGGGTCGGCTACGTCGCGCTGGTCGGCGTCGCGGTCGGCGCGTTCGCCGTCTACGTCGTCCGTCCGGCATGGCCCTACCTCGCGACCGGCGTCGTCGCGGTCACCGCGGTGGTGCCGCAGGTGCTGCTCGACTGGACCGACGACGAGCTCGGCCCCGCCGGGGTGCTCCTGGCCACCGGGGTCACCCTGCTGGTCGCGGCGCTGTTCGGCCTCCGGCTGCGCAAGGAGGTCGTGGAGGCCCCCGAGGACCGGGAGGTCCAGCACGACGCGGAGCCGCCCCGGCGCTGAGGCGGACCGAACGGCGAGGCGTCCGGGCCGGCGGAGGGACGGGTCCGGACGCCTCGCCGTGCCCCGTGCGGTGGCTGTCTACCCTGACCGGATGAGCCTTCCCGTCCTCGGAACCCTCGACTCCCTGCCCGCCCTGGACCGTCCCGACCTGCTCGCGGAGCCGGTCGCTGCCGCGCTCGCCGGCTGGGCCCCGGCCGAGCGGGTGGCGGTCGTGGAGATCGACCCGGACCTCGCCGACACCGCCGCGCTGACCGAGGCCTACGACCTGCCTCTCCGGGCCAGCGCGAACTGCGTGGTGGTCTCCGGCCGCCGCGACGGGGAGGAGCGGGTCGCCGCGTGCGTCGTCCGGGCCGACACCCGCGCCGACGTGAACAACCTGGTGAAGCGCACCCTCGACGTCCGGAAGGCGTCGTTCCTGCCGATGGAGCGCGCCGTGGACGAGACCGGCATGGAGTACGGCGGGATCACGCCGGTCGGTCTGCCGGAGCGGTGGCGGCTGTTCGTGGACGCCTCCGTGCTCGACCTCGACGTGGCGGTCGTCGGCAGCGGCGTACGGCGCTCGAAGCTGCTGCTCCCGGGCCGGGACCTCGGGGACCTGCCCCGCGCCGAGGTTCTCACCGGATTGGGCATCTGACCGTTTGCCCGTGACTCATCGGGTACGACCTCGAAGGATGCAGGAGAAGACACCGAGGAGGACCAGATGAAGGCAGTGACCTGGCACGGACGTCGCGACGTACGGGTGGAGGACGTCCCGGACCCGATCCTCAAGGAGCCGACGGACGCGATCGTGCGGATCACCTCGAGCGGCCTGTGCGGTTCTGACCTGCACCTGTACGAGACGCTCGGCCCGTTCATGGGCGAGGGGGACATCCTCGGTCACGAGCCGATGGGCATCGTCGAGGAGGTCGGCGCGAACGTGGGCGACCTCGAGGTCGGCGACCGGGTCGTGATGCCCTTCCAGATCTGCTGCGGTGACTGCTGGATGTGCACCCAGGGGCTCTACACCCAGTGCGAGACGACCCAGGTCCGCGAGCAGGGCACCGGCGCGGCGCTCTTCGGCTTCAGCAAGCTCTACGGCGAGGTGCCCGGGGCTCAGGCGGAGTTCCTGCGCGTCCCGCAGGCGCAGTTCATGCCGATCAAGGTGCCCGAGGGCCCGGCCGACGAGCGCTTCCTGTTCCTCTCCGACGTGCTCCCGACCGCCTGGCAGTCGGTGGAGTACGCCGACGTGCCCGACGGCGGCACCCTGCTGGTGCTCGGGCTCGGCCCGATCGGTGACATGGCGTGCCGGATCGGCGTCCAGAAGGGGCTCCGTGTGATCGGGGTCGACCTGGTCCCCGAGCGGCTGGCCCGGGTGAAGAGCCGCGGCGCCGAGGTGATCGACCTCAACGCCGTCGACGACGTCGCCGAGGAGGTCCGCTCGCGCACCCAGGGCCGCGGCGCGGACTCGGTGATCGACGCGGTCGGCATGGAGGCGCACGGCTCACCGGTCGCCGAGGTGGGGCAGCGGATCTTCAACATGCTGCCCAAGAAGCTCACCGCGCCGCTGATGGCGCGCGTCGGTCTGGACCGGATGTCGGCGATCTACACCGCCATCGACGCCGTACGGCGCGGCGGCACGGTCTCCCTGATCGGGGTGTACGGCGGCCAGACCGACCCGATGCCGATCATGACCATGTTCGACAAGCAGATCCAGCTGCGCATGGGCCAGGCGAACGTGAAGCGCTGGGTGGACGACATCATGCCGCTGCTCACCGACGACTCCGACCCGCTCGGCGTCGAGCAGTTCGCCACGCACCAGGTGCCCCTCTCCGAGGCGGCCTCGGCGTACGACAACTTCCAGAAGAAGCAGGACGGGACGATCAAGGTGGTCTTCAAGCCGTAACGGCCATCCCGGCCGCAAGCCACGACAGCTCCCCACGACGCACGGGTCGTGGGGAGCTGTCGTGTCTCTGCGTGCTTCGGTGCGGTTCGGGAGCGGGACGTCGGTCGCCGGGACTCGGGACCTTCGGCCTTGTCGCACCGCGGTGCCGACCTGACAGTGTCGCTACGAGGAGCGACGGGCCGGACGGCCCGGCGGACACGGGGAGTGTTGATGAGCAGAACGTCGGTCGGAGGATCCGGAACCACCGCGGCCCGCACGGACGCGCGCGCCTACCTGATGCTGGCGATGGCCACCCTCGGGTTCGCGCTCAACTTCTGGGCGTGGGCGCTGCTCAGCCCGCTCGGTCCGCTGTTCCGCGAGCAGGGCACGGTCGGGGAGCTCACCGAGTCCGACGTGGCGCTGATGGTCGCGGTCCCGGTCATCGTCGGCTCGCTGGGGCGGATCGTGGTCGGCGCGCTCACCGACAGGTACGGCGGCCGGGTGATGTTCCCGCTCGTCTCCGCGGCCACGATCGTGCCGATCCTGTTCATCGCCTTCTTCGCGCTCGACTCCTTCACGCTCCTGCTGGTGGGCGGCTTCTTCCTCGGCATCGCGGGCACCGCGTTCGCGGTGGGCGTGCCGTTCGTCAACGCCTGGTTCCCGCCGGAGCGGCGCGGCCTCGCCGTGGGCATCTTCGGTGCGGGCATGGGCGGCACCGCGATCAGCGCGCTGACCACGGTCACGCTCTACACGGAGGTCGGCGAGAAGGCGCCCTTCCTCATCACCGCGACGGTGCTGGCCGTGTACGCCGTCGCCGCGTGGCTGGTGATGCGCGACGCCCCGGGGCGGACCGCGCCGACGACCTCGCTGATGACGCGCCTCGCGGCGAACGCCCGGCTGCCGATCACCTGGCAGGCGTGCATCCTCTACGCGGTCGCCTTCGGCGGGTACGTCGCGTTCTCGGTCTACCTCCCCGCCTACCTCAAGACCGCCTACGAGCTCACCCCTGCCGACGCGGCGAACCGGATGGCCGGGTTCGTCGTGGTCGCGGTGCTGATGCGGCCGGTCGGTGGGTGGCTCTCCGACCGGTTCGGGCCGGTCCCGGTGCTGGCGGGCGGCTACGCGGTCGTGGTGGTCGGCGCGGGTGTCGCCGCGACCACGCCGCTCCTCGCTCCCGTCGGCACCTTCGCCTTTCTGGGGATGGCCGCCGCGCTCGGGTCCGGCAGCGGTGCGACGTTCGCGCTGGTCGCGAGGGTCACCGACCCCTCGCGGGTCGGCGGCGTCACGGGCCTGGTCGGCGCCGCGGGCGGGCTCGGGGGCTTCGTGCCGCCCCTGATCATGGGCTACGTCTACGGCCGCACCGACTCTTACGGGATCGGGCTGGCCCTGCTGTCGGTGACCGCGGCGCTGACCCTCGTGCTCACCCTCACCGTCGTCCGCCGTACCGCAGCCACCCACGCCGCCGACACCCTTCCCGCGTGAGCACGCCATCAGTAGAGTCCCAGGCACGTCGCGAGCACAGGAGCACTACGTGAGCACAGACGTCGAACCCGAGAGCCGGCAGCCGGGGGACCGCGAGGTCGGTCTCGACGGAGGCCTGAGCGAGGCCTTGGTGCGCTCGCGGCGGTTCTTCACCAGGGCCGAGGTCTCCGACGACCTGCGCAGCCTGCACCGGACCGGCGGCCGCGGCGCGGACGACTTCTACCGGGACCGGTGGAGCCACGACAAGGTGGTCCGCTCCACGCACGGCGTGAACTGCACCGGGTCGTGCTCGTGGAAGGTGTACGTCAAGGACGGCATCATCACGTGGGAGACCCAGCAGACCGACTACCCGTCGGTGGGCCCGGACAAGCCGGAGTACGAGCCGCGTGGCTGCCCCCGCGGCGCGGCGTTCTCCTGGTACACCTACTCGCCGACCCGGGTCCGCTACCCCTACGTGCGCGGTGTGCTGCTGCAGATGTACCGCGAGGCGAAGTCCCAGCACGACGGCGACCCGGTCAAGGCGTGGGCGCACGTCGTCGACAACCCGCTGCGGGCCAAGGCCTACAAGTCGGCGCGTGGCAAGGGCGGCTTGGTCCGCGCGTCGTGGGACGAGGCCACCGAGATGGTCGCGGCCGCCTACGTGCACACGATCCGGAAGTGGGGCCCCGACCGGGTCGCCGGGTTCTCGCCGATCCCGGCGATGTCGATGGTCTCCCACGCTTCCGGGGCCCGGTTCACCTCGCTCGTCGGCGGCACCATGCTGTCGTTCTACGACTGGTACGCCGACCTGCCCGTGGCCTCCCCGCAGGTGTTCGGGGACCAGACCGACGTGCCCGAGTCCGGGGACTGGTGGGACGCGGGCTACCTGATCATGTGGGGCTCCAACCTGCCTGTGACCCGGACCCCCGACGCGCACTGGATGGCCGAGGCGCGCTACCGCGGGCAGAAGGTGGTCGCGGTCGCCCCGGACTACGCCGACAACGTGAAGTTCGCCGACGAGTGGCTCCCCGCCCGGCCCGGGACCGACGGCGCGCTGGCGATGGCGATGGGCCACGTGATCCTGCGCGAGTTCTTCGTCGACCGGCCGACGCCGTACTTCACCGACTACACGAAGCGGTACACCGACCTGCCGTACCTGGTGGTCCTCGACGACCTCGGCGGCGGGACGTACCGGCCGGGCAAGTTCCTGACCGCCGCCGACCTCCCCACCCACCGCAACGCGGAGAACGCGCACTTCAAGACCGTCGTGATGGACACCCGCACCGACGAGCCGGTCGTGCCGAACGGGTCGCTGGGCCACCGGTTCGGGGAGACCGGCGTAGGCCGGTGGAACCTCGACCTCGAGGACGTCGACCCGAAGCTCTCCCTGGCGGACACCTCCTGGGACTCCGTGCTCGTGCGTCTGCCGCGCTTCGACACCCCCGACGGCGCCGCGCAGGACCTGTCGCGCGGCGTCCCGGTCCGCCGGGTCGGGCAGCACCTGGTCACCACCGTCTACGACCTGATGCTGGCGCAGTACGGCGTCGGGCGGCCCGGGCTCCCCGGTGAGTGGCCGGCGTCCTACGACGACGCCGCGGCGCCGTACACCCCGGCCTGGCAGGAGCAGGTGACCGGCGTCCCGGCCGCGGCCGCGGCGCGGATCGCGCGGGAGTTCGCCCGCAACGCCGAGGAGTCCCGCGGCCGCTCGATGATCGTGATGGGGGCGGGCACGAACCACTGGTTCCACTCGGACACGATCTACCGGGGCTTCCTGGCGCTGACCACGCTCACCGGCTGCCAGGGCGTCAACGGCGGCGGCTGGGCGCACTACGTGGGCCAGGAGAAGTGCCGGCCGATCACCGGCTGGGCGCAGCTCGCGTTCGGCCTCGACTGGACGCGGCCCCCGCGGCAGATGATCCAGACCGCGTACTGGTACCTGCACACCGACCAGTACCGCTACGACCACTTCGGCGCCGACACGCTGTCGGCCAGGACCGGGCAGGGGCGCTTCGGCGGGCGGACGACGGCCGACCTCATCGCGCAGAGCGCCCGGATGGGCTGGATGCCGTCGTACCCCACCTTCGACCGGAACCCGCACGACCTCGCCGACGAGGCGGCCGCCGCGGGCCGGCCGGTCGCCGAGCACGTCGTCGCCCAGCTGAAGTCCGGTGACCTGCGGTTCGCCTGCGAGGACCCCGACTCCCCGGAGAACTTCCCGCGGATCCTCGCGATCTGGCGGGCCAACCTGCTCGGCTCCTCGGCCAAGGGCAACGAGTACTTCCTCAAGCACCTGCTCGGCGCGGACTCCTCGCTGCGCGCGAGCGAGGCGCCCGAGGGCAGCCGCCCGCGCGACGTCACGTGGCACGACGAGGCGCCGGAGGGGAAGCTCGACCTGCTGCTCAGCCTGGACTTCCGGCAGACCAGCACGACGATCTTCTCCGACGTGGTGCTGCCGGCGGCCACGTGGTACGAGAAGCACGACCTCAACACCACCGACATGCACCCGTTCGTGCACTCGTTCAACCCCGCGATCGCGCCGCCGTGGCAGACCCGCACCGACTGGGACGCCTGGCAGACCATCGCCACCAAGTTCAGCGAGCTGGCCGCCGAGCACCTCGGCACCCGCACCGACGTGGTCGCGGTCCCGCTGCTGCACGACACCCCCGACGCGATGGCCAACCCGCACGGCGTGGTCCGGGACTGGAAGGCCGGCGAGTGCGAGCCGGTCCCCGGCGTGACCATGCCCAAGCTCGTCGCGGTGGAGCGGGACTACGCGGCGGTCGGCGCGAAGATGCAGGCGCTCGGCCCGCTGATGGAGAAGCTGGGGACGACGACCAAGGGCGTCACCTACGACGTGAACGCGTCGGTGGACTACCTGCGGGCGAAGAACGGCGCGGTGCGCGGCGGACCCGCCGACGGCCGACCCAGCCTGAAGCGGGACGTGCACGCCTGCGAGGCGATCCTGGCCCTTTCGGGCACCACCAACGGCCACCTCGCCACTCAGGGCTTCAAGACCCTGGAGAAGCGCACCGGCACGCTGCTCCACGACCTCGCCGCCGAGCACGAGGGGAAGCAGATCACCTTCGCCGACACCCAGGCCGCGCCGACCCCGGTGATCACCTCCCCGGAGTGGTCCGGGTCGGAGACCGGGGGCCGGCGCTACTCGCCGTTCACGATCAACGTCGAGCGGCTCAAGCCCTGGCACACGCTGACCGGCCGGCAGCACTTCTACCTCGACCACGACTGGATGGCCGAGCTCGGCGAGAACCTCCCGGTCTACCGGCCCCCGCTGAACATGGGCGCGCTGTTCGCGGAGCCGTCGCTCGGCGACGTGGGCGAGCTCGGGGTGACCGTGCGCTACCTGACCCCCCACAACAAGTGGTCGATCCACTCCGAGTACCAGGACAACCTGTTCATGCTCTCGCTCTCGCGCGGCGGGCAGACGATCTGGATGAGCGACAAGGACGCCGCGAAGGTCGGCGTCGAGGACAACGACTGGGTCGAGGCGGTGAACCGCAACGGGGTGGTCGTCGCGCGCGCCGTGGTCTCCCACCGGATGCCCGAGGGCACGGTCTACATGCACCACGCGCAGGACCGGTTGATCGACGTACCCATCGCGGAGACGTCGAAGAAGCGGGGCGGGATCCACAACTCGCTGACCCGGCTGCTGGTCAAGCCCAGCCACCTGATCGGCGGGTACGCCCAGCTGTCCTTCGCGTTCAACTACCTCGGCCCGACCGGGAACCAGCGCGACGAGGTCACCGTGATCCGCAAGCGCAGCCAGGAGGTGACCTACTGATGCGCGTGATGGCTCAGATGGCGATGGTGATGAACCTCGACAAGTGCATCGGGTGCCACACCTGCTCGGTCACCTGCAAGCAGGCGTGGACCAACCGGGCCGGCACCGAGTACGTCTGGTTCAACAACGTCGAGACCCGGCCCGGCCAGGGGTACCCCCGCACCTACGAGGACCAGGAGCGGTGGAAGGGCGGCTGGGAGCTGAACCGGCGTGGCCGCCTCAAGCTCAAGGGCGGCGGCCGGCTGAAGAAGCTCGCCACGATCTTCTCGAACCCGATCATGCCGTCGCTGAAGGACTACTACGAGCCGTGGACCTACGACTACGCCACGCTCACCGACGCGCCGGCCCAGGAGCACACCCCGGTCGCGCGCCCCAAGTCGTTGATCTCCGGCAAGGACATGAAGATCGAGTGGTCGGCGAACTGGGACGACAACCTCGGCGGCTCCGCGGCCACCGCCGCGAACGACCCGGTGCTGCGGAAGATCAGCGACACGGTGAAGTTCGAGTTCGAGCAGACCTTCATGTTCTACCTGCCGCGGATCTGCGAGCACTGCCTCAACCCGTCCTGCGCGGCGTCCTGCCCGAGCGGTGCGATCTACAAGCGGGCCGAGGACGGCATCGTGCTCGTCGACCAGGACCGCTGCCGCGGCTGGCGGATGTGCGTGTCCGGCTGCCCGTACAAGAAGGTCTACTTCAACCACCGCACCGGCAAGGCCGAGAAGTGCACGTTCTGCTTCCCGCGCATCGAGGTCGGCCTCCCCACCGTCTGCTCGGAGACCTGCGTCGGGCGGCTGCGCTACATCGGGCTGGTGCTGTACGACGCCGACCGGGTGCTCGAGGCCGCCTCGACGCCCGACGACCACGACCTCTACGAGGCGCAGCGGTCGGTGTTCCTGGACCCCTCGGACCCCGCGGTGGTCCGGGAGGCCGAACGGGCGGGCATCCCGCGCGACTGGGTCGAGGCCGCGCAGCGGTCCCCGATCCACGCGCTGATCAACCGGTACAAGGTCGCGCTGCCGCTGCATCCGGAGTACCGCACGATGCCGATGGTCTGGTACATCCCGCCGCTGTCGCCGGTGGTCGACGTCGTCCGCGACACGGGCGAGGACGCCGAGGACGAGCGGAACCTGTTCGCCGCGATCGAGGCGCTCCGGATCCCCATCGAGTACCTCGCCGAGCTGTTCACCGCCGGTGACGTCGCCCCCGTGGACGCCGTGCTGAGGAGGCTCGCGGCGATGCGTTCCTACATGCGCGACCTCAACCTGGGCCGCGAGCCGGACGGGTCGATCCCCGCCGCGGTCGGCATGAGCGAGGAGGAGATGTACGACATGTACCGCCTGCTCGCGCTAGCGAAGTACGACGAGCGGTACGTGATCCCGCCCGCGCACGCCGAGCAGGCGCACGCGCTCGAGGAGCTCGCCACCGAGTGCGCGCTGGACTACGAGGGCGGCCCGGGGATGGGGGGCAGCGGCCCCTTCGGCGAGGGGTCCGGGACGCCCACGCCGATCGCGGTGGAGAACTTCGCGATGCTCAAGGACCGGCAGACCTCCGACACCGTGGCCGCCCCCGACCGGTCCGGCCGGGTGAACCTGCTCAACTGGGACGGCAAGGGCACCCCGCAGGGCCTGTTCCCGCCGAAGGACGAGCCGTGAGCCCCCGACGCGGGCGGCCGTCGCTGCCGGCCGAGCAGCTGACCCTCGCGTGGCAGTCGGCCTCGCTGCTGCTCGGCTACCCCGACGAGGAGCTCCTCGGCCGGCTCGACCTGGTGCTGGGTGCCGCGCGGGCGCTGCCCGGCGCCGTGGGCGAGCCGCTCCGGGCGACCGCCGTACGGCTCGGGGAGGCGGCGCTCACCGAGCTCCAGGCCGACTACGTCGAGACCTTCGACACCCGGCGCCGGCACAACCTGTTCCTCACCTACTTCGCGCACGGAGACACCCGCAAGCGCGGGGTGGCGCTGCTGCGCTTCAAGCAGACCTACCTGCGCTCGGGGTTCGTGCTCGACGCCTCCACCGACGCCGGCGGCGAGCTGCCCGACCACCTGTGCGTGGTGCTGGAGTACGCCGCGCTCGTCGACCAGCGGCTCGGCCTCGGCCTGCTGCTCGACCACCGGGCCGGGCTCGAGCTGCTGCGGCTGTCGCTGCGCGACGCCGGGTCGCGCTGGGCGGGGGCGGTCGAGGCGGTCACCGCGACGCTGCCGCCGCTGCGCGGCGACGAGTGGGACGCCGTACGCCGGCTGGCCGCCGAGGGACCTCCCGAGGAGGAGGTCGGCCTCACGCCGTACGCCACCCCGGCCTTCGACCCGGGCCCGGCGGCCCCGGGTGGTGCGGCCGTCCCGGCCGCTCCGGATGGTCCGCAGCCGCTGCCGATGCCGTCGTTCCCCGGAGGTCGCTGATGGACGTGGTGCTCTGGGTGGTCGTCCCGTACGTCTGCCTGACCGTGTTCGTGGTCGGCCACGTGTGGCGCTACCGCTACGACAAGTTCGGCTGGACCACCCGGTCCTCCCAGCTCTACGAGGACCGGCTGCTGCGGCTGGGCAGCCCGCTGTTCCACTTCGGGATCCTCGCGGTCTTCCTCGGACACGTCATGGGGCTCGGGGTCCCGAAGTCGTGGACCGAGGCGGTCGGCGTCTCCGAGTCGGTCTACCACGTCCTCGCCGTGGCCGTCGGCGCCGTCGCCGGGTTCTGCACGCTGGTCGGCATGGCGATCCTGATCTACCGGCGGCGCACGGTCGGACCGGTCTTCTCCGCGACCACGAAGATGGACAAGGCGATGTACCTGGTGCTGGCCACCGTGATCGTGCTCGGCCTGGCGAACACCGTGATCGCCAACGTGTTCGGCCACTACGACTACCGGGAGGGGGTCTCGGTCTGGTTCCGCCGCATCTTCCGCTTCGACCTCCACCCCGAGCTGATGGCCGAGGCGCCGCTGGGGTTCCAGCTGCACGGGCTCGCCGCGTTCGGGCTGTTCGCGCTCTGGCCGTTCACGCGGCTCGTGCACGTGTTCAGCGCCCCGCTGGGCTACCTGACCCGGCCCTACATCGTCTACCGGAGCCGCGACGACCAGCAGCTCGGGAGCCACACGCCACGTCGAGGATGGGAGCGCACGAGATGACCGGGACCGAGGCAGAGCAGGAGGCGGCACGCCGGGCGGGCCGCGAACCGGGCCGGAGCGAGCAGGAGGCCCACCCGCGGAGCGAGATGGTGGTGCTGGCCGAGCTCGCCGACTCGCTGATCGCCGACCTGCGCCACCATCCGGCGGGGCGGACGGCGAAGACCGTGCTGTCCGGGACGGTGATGCGGGCGGTGGTGATCGCGCTGCAGGAGGGCGCCGAGATGGCCGAGCACGACTCGCCGTCGGCGGCCACGCTCTACGTGATCAAGGGGAAGGTGACCCTGCGGGCCGGTGAGCGGGACTGGACCATCTACCCCGGACAGCTGATCCCGGTCCCGCCGCAGCGGCACGCCGTGCTCGCGCACACCGACTCCGCGATCCTGCTCACCGTCGCCCTGCACTGACGTCCACGGCACGTGGTCGGAGGCCGCGCCGTGCGGCCTCGCGGGCAGTTCGTGAGCAGATGGCTGTCCTCGCGGCCGAGAACAGCCATGTACTCACGAACTACCTGCCGACCGCGGACCACCCGCCGCGAGACCCTCGTGCTCACGGCGCGGTACGGCTAGCGTGACCGGATGGTGCACCGGGCACCTGACAGACCGGACGGGAGACGCGATGGGCCACGCGGAGACGACGCGGGACACGGGCAGGACGACGGGGGGCGCCACGGAGGCCTACCGGGCCGCCCGCGACCGGCTGCTGGAGCTGCGCGGCGACCACGAGCGCGCGGTCGCGGAGTTCACCTGGCCCGACGTCGGGCCGCGGTTCAACTGGGCGGTGGACTGGTTCGACGCGATCGCCCGCGGCAACGACCGCCCGGCGCTGGTCCTCGTCGAGGAGGACGGCTCCACCACCTCGGTGACCTTCGACGAGATGGCCCGCCGCTCCGACCGGGTCGCGGCGTGGCTGCGTGCCCAGGGCGTGGCGAAGGGCGACGCGGTCGTCGTCATGCTCGGCAACCAGGTCGAGCTGTGGGAGTCGATGCTCGGCATCATGAAACTGGGCGCGGTGATCATGCCGACCACCACCGCGGTCGGGCCGGCGGACCTCACCGACCGGATCGACCGGGGCGGCGCGCGGCACGTCATCTGCAACCCCGCGGACACCGCGAAGTTCGACGCCGTCCCCGGTGACTACACCCGGGTCGCCGTCGGCGCGGCCCCCGGCTGGCTCGACCTGCACGACGCGCACGGCCTCGGCGACGTCTCCCTCGAGCACCCGGGTACGGCGCCGGAGGACCGGCTGCTGCTCTACTTCACCTCCGGTACGACGTCGCGGCCGAAGCTCGTGGAGCACACCCAGGTGTCCTACCCGGTCGGGCACCTCACCACGATGTACTGGCTCGGGCTGCGGCCCGGGGACGTCCACCTGAACATCTCCTCGCCCGGCTGGGCCAAGCACGCCTGGTCCTGCTTCTTCGCGCCGTGGATCGCGGAGGCCACCGTCTTCCTCTTCAACTACACGCGGTTCGACCCCGTCGCGCTGCTCGACCAGCTGCACACGCACGAGGTCACGTCGTTCTGCGCGCCGCCGACCGTGTGGCGGATGCTGATCAACGCCGACCTGTCCGGCGGACCCGGCAGCCTGCGCGAGGTGATCGGCGCCGGCGAGCCGCTCAACCCGGAGGTGATCGAGCAGGTCCGCCGGCAGTGGGGCCTGACCCTGCGCGACGGGTACGGCCAGACGGAGATGACCGCCGCGGTCGGCAACACCCCCGGCTCGACCGTGAAGCCCGGGTCGATGGGGCGTGCGCTGCCCGGCTGCCCGGTGGTGCTGGTCGACCCGATGACCCGCGAGCCGGTGACCGCACCCGGCGAGGGCGAGATCTGCCTCGACCTGGCGGCCTCGCCGCTGCCGCTGATGACCGGCTACCAGGGCGACGCGCAGCGCAACGAGGACGCGATGACCGGCGGCTACTACCACACCGGCGACGTCGCCTCGGTCGACGAGGAGGGGTACATCACCTACGTCGGGCGGACCGACGACGTGTTCAAGGCCTCCGACTACAAGATCAGCCCGTTCGAGCTCGAGTCGGTGCTGATCGAGCACCCGGCGGTCGCGGAGGCCGCCGTCGTACCCGCGCCCGACCCGGTCCGGCTCGCGGTGCCGAAGGCGTACGTGGTCCTCGCCCCCGGGCACGAGCCGACCAGGGACACCGCGCTCGCGATCCTCCGGCACGCCCGCGAGCACCTGGCGCCGTACCAGCGGGTCCGCCGCCTGGAGTTCGCCGAGCTGCCCAAGACGATCTCGGGGAAGATCCGCCGGGTCGAGCTGCGGGCCCGGGAGAACGAGCGGGCCGCCGGACGCGGCGACGCGGCCGGCGACGCGACCGGGGACGGGTCGCCGGAGTGGCGCGACGACCAGTTCCCGGAGCTGCGCGCCTGAGGAGCGGGACCAGAGACCCTGGCCGGGCCGCGTCGCGGTCACGATGATGGAGGCATGAGAACACCGGAAGGCGCAGTCCTCGTCGGCTACGACGGCTCGGGTGACAGCGAGCTCGCCCTCTCGTGGGGGGACCGGCTCGCCGCCGACCGCGGCCGCCCGCTGCACGTGATGATCTCCGAGGTCGACCCCACCCAGATCCTCGAGATCACCGGGGACTGGCACGTGGAGAAGATGGCCCGCCTCCGCCGCGACGCGGAGGACCGGCTCAAGGGAGCACGTTCGACGCAGACCTCGGTGGAGGTGGTCGAGAAGCCGCCGAGCGAGGCGCTGATCACCTCCTCGCAGCACGCGAGCCTGGTCGTGGTCGGCGCCCGGGGGCACAGCCTGGTCTCGGGTGTGGTCCTCGGCTCGGTCAGCCAGCACGTGGCCCGGCACGCCTTCTGCCCGGTGGTGGTCACCCGCCCGCCGCGCGACCCGGACAGCACCCGCGTCGTCGTCGGCGTGGACGGCTCCGGCGGCAGCAAGCGCGCGCTGGACTTCGCCTTCGACCACGCCAGCCGCAGCGGCGGCCCGCTCACCGTGATCCACGGCTGGCGCAACCTGTCCCGTGGGACCGGCGTCAGCGCCGGCTACCCGCTGGACTCCGACGCCGACGAGGTCAACATGGCGGAGCGGATCGTCTCCGAGTCGCTGGCCGGCTTCGCCGAGCGCTACCCCGACGTCCACGTGACCGAGGAGGCGATCCCGGTCGCCCCGCACCGGGTGCTGGCCGACGCCTCGCAGTCCGCGTCGCTCCTCGTGGTCGGCTCCCGCGGCCTCGGCGCCTTCGCCGGCCTGCTGCTCGGCTCGGTCAGCCAGGCGCTGCTGCACCACGCCGAGTGCCCGGTCGCCGTCGTCCGGTGACCCCGTGAGCGCGCTCCCGGCGACGATGCGCGCCTGGGAGACGCGCGGCGAGGGCACGTTGCACCCCGTCGAGCGTCCGGTGCCGCGCCCCGGCCCGGGCGAGGTGGCCCTGAGGGTGCACGTCTGCGGCGTCTGCCGTACCGACTTGCACGTGCGCGACGGCGACCTGGCCCCGCGCCGCTCCCCGGTCGTCCCCGGCCACGAGGTGGTGGGCACGGTCGTTGGGCTCGGCGCCGGCGTGACCCGGTTCGCCGCCGGAGAACGGGTCGGCGTGGCCTGGCTGCGGCACACGTGCGGCGCCTGCCGCTGGTGCCGCCGCGGCGCGGAGAACCTCTGCCCCGAGTCGCGCTACACCGGCTGGGACGAGGACGGCGGCTACGCGGAGTACGCCGTCGCGCCGGCCGGCTTCGCCTACGCGCTGCCCGAGGCGCTCCCCGACGAGCAGGCCGCCCCGCTGCTGTGCGCCGGGATCATCGGCTACCGCGCGCTGCGCCGGGCGGCGGTCCCGCCCGGGGGCCGGCTCGGGCTCTACGGCTTCGGCGGCAGCGCGCACATCACCGCGCAGGTCGCGATCGCGCAGGGTGCCGAGGTGCACGTGCTCACCCGCGACGCGGCGGCCCGCGCCCTGGCGCTCGAGCTCGGCGCGGTCTCGGCCGGTGAGGCGTACGACGCCCCGCCGGTGCCGCTTGACTCGGCGATCGTCTTCGCCCCGGTCGGGGACCTGGTCCCGCCGGCGCTCGCCGCCCTGGACCGCGGCGGCACGCTGGCGGTGGCCGGGATCCACCTCTCCGCGGTGCCGGAGCTGGACTACCAGCGGCACCTGTTCCGGGAGCGGACGCTGACCAGCGTCACCTCGAATACCCGCGCCGACGGGGAGGAGCTGCTCGCCCTGGCGCCCCGGCTCGGGGTCACCGCGACCGTCACCCCCTACCCGCTCGGCCGTGCCGCGCACGCCCTCGACGACCTCGCCGCCGACCGGGTGCACGGCGCCGCCGTGCTGCACATCGGGGACCTTCGACCCTGACGCGTCCACGACGGACCGTGCGGCAATGAAGCATGAGTACCACCAAGACCTGGCATGTCGACCTCTTCATCGGCGAACGCGACGGACTGACCCACGCCGAGGCGCGGCTGCGCCCCGACGAGACGGTCACGCTGACGGGCACGGGCACCGCCCGGCTGAACCCCACCGACCGCGACGTCCCGGAGATCGGGGACGAGCTGGCGGTGGCCCGGGCGCTCTCCGACCTCGCCCATCGGCTGCTCCACGCGGCCGCGGAGGACATCGAGTCGCTCACCCACGAGCGCGTGCACATCTCCCGCTGACCGGTCGGCTCCCGCAACCCGGTCGGCCCGGCCGGCGACCCTGGTGCCGCCGGCCCTGCCTCCTGTCCTGCCGGCGGACCCGCCGCCTCACCTGCCGCCCGACCGCACGACCGGCCTCGCGCCCACCCTCACGTGGGACCCCGGGCTCGCGCGCCGGCGCCTCCCGCGCCCCCTGAACCACTTGTGCCCGCCGTCGGCGAGGAGCAGCACCACGGCGGTCGAGCCCGCCATCGCCCAGCCGGTCCCCGAGGGCCACGAGCCGCCGAGCAGGTCCGCCACCCACGGCGCCCCGACGAAGACGAGGAGCAGCAGCACCTCGGCGCCGACCGCCGCCAGCACGAGCGGGTTGGACCGGAACGGCAGCCGCCAGGCGGGCACCGAGCTGCTCCGGCACGCGAACGCGTTCGCCATCTGGCCCACCGCGATCGCGGCGAACGCCGTACCCGAGGCCGTGGCCAGCAACGCGGCGCCGGGCGCCTCGCCCCAGGCCCAGCCGCCGAGCACCAGCACCGTGGTGAAGGCGAGCATCGACATCGTCGCCTCGACGGCGCCGAGCACGCCGAACGCGCGTCGCAGCAGGGCGGCGTTGACCAGCGAGCCGACGTGCGCCGGACCGCGCATCACCCGTTTGCTGGGGGGCTCCGCGCCGAGGCCGAGGGCCGGGAGCATGTCGGTGCCGATGTCGAGGGCGAGTACCTGAAGCACGCCGATCGCGAGCGGGAGCTGTCCCCCGGTCAGCGCCCACAGCGCGAACGGGGCGAGCTCGGCGACGTTGTCGGCGAGGTGGTAGGTCAGGAACCGGCGCACGTTGCTGAACGTGGCCCGGCCGAGCTCGACCGCGGCCACGATCGTGGCGAAGTGGTCGTCGAGCAGCACCAGGTCGGCCACCTCGCGGGTGACGTCGCTGCCGCTCGCCCCCATCGCCACCCCGACGTCGGCCTCCCGCAGCGCCGGCGCGTCGTTGACGCCGTCGCCGGTCATCGCCACGACGTGCCCGCGCTCGCGCAGCACCCGGGCGATCCGGAGCTTGTCGGCGGGAGTGACCCGGGCGACCACCGCACCGTCGCCGTTGTCCAGCAGCGCGCCGAGCTCGGCGTCGTCGGCCGGCAGCGACGCCCCGTCGAGCACGATCCCGCCCGGCCGGAGCAGGCCCACCTCGCGGGCGATCGCCGCGGCGGTGGCGGGGTGGTCGCCGGTCACCATGGCCACCCGGATCGCCGCGGTGCGGCAGGAGGCCAGCGAGTCGGCGACGTCGGGCCGGGGCGGGTCCTCGAGGCCGACGAGCGCGAGCAGCTCGAGGTCGGTCTCGGCCGCTTCGGGTCCGTCGTCGGGCTGCCAGGTACGGCGGGCGACGGCGACGACCCGGCGGCCGCGGGAGGCCATCGCGTGCAGGTGGTCCTCTGTTCCACGTGGAACCACGCGGGTCCGCCTCAGCACGGCCTCGGGCGCGCCCAGGACGTGGGAGACCCCGTCCACCACCACGGAGCTGAGCAGCCGGTCGGCGGTGAACGGCTGCCGCAGCTGCACCCGGCCGCGTCCGGGGTCCCAGCCCAGGCTCAGCGCCCAGCAGTGCAGGGCGGCCTCCATCGGGTCGCCCTCGGCGGTCCAGCCGCCCGCGCGGCGGACCACCCGGCCGGTGACGCAGCGTGCGGCGCCGTCCGCCGCCCGGCGCATCAGCTCGACCGCGACCGGGTCGCCGTGGTGCACCGCCTCCGGGGTGTAGCCGAGCGGGTCGAGGGTCACCGTCCCGGCCGGCGTCCACACCTCGACCACGGCCATCCGGTTCTGGGTCAGGGTGCCGGTCTTGTCGGTGCAGATGAAGGTGGTCGCGCCGAGCGTCTCCACCGCGTCGAGCCGCCGGACCAGCGCGTTGCGCCCCGCCATCAGCTGGGCGCCCCGGGCCAGCGACAGCGTGACGGTGGGCAGCAGCCCCTCGGGGACCAGCGCGACGGTGACCCCGACCGCGAAGAGGAACGCGTCCGTCGGGTGCAGGCCCAGGAGCAGTCCGGCGACGCCGAGCCCGACCCCCGTGGCGATCGCGATCACGGCGACCACGCGGACCACGCCGTTCAGCTGGACGGTGAGCGGGCTCGGCGGCCTGGTGGCCTGCTGGGTCAGTGCGGAGATCCCCGCGATGACCGTGCCGGACCCGATCGCGGTGACGACCGCCTCCGCCTCGCCCTGCACCACGAACGTCCCGGCCAGCACGGTCTCCCCGGTCGCGCGGGGGACCGCCGCGCTCTCCCCGGTGACCAGGGACTCGTCGAGCGTGAGGGCGTGGGCGACGGCGAGGCGCGCATCCGCCGCCACCCGGTCGCCGGCGATGAGGACGACCAGGTCGTCGCGGACCAGGTCGGCGGCGTCGACCGTGCACAGCACCCCGTCCCGACGTACCCGCACGCTGGTGGGCAGCATGGCGTCGAGCCGCTCGGCGGACTTGTCGGCGCGGTGCTCCTGCGCGAACGCGAACACCGCGTTCAGCACCACCACCGCGACGATCGCCACCGCCAGCGGCGGGAGCCCCGCGAGCAGCGCCAGGCCCGCCGCCACCCAGAGCAGCACCGCCAGCAGATGCGTGAACTGCCGTGCGAGCTGTCGGAGCGGAGCGGGTCTGGGTGGTCGGGGCAGCCGGTTGGGTCCCTCCGTGGCCGACCGCCGTTCGGCCTCCTCGGTGCTGAGGCCGGCGGCGGTCAGGCTCATCGGAGGGCTCCGCGGCTCACCCCGGCGAACCGGACTCGTGCGGATGCCCGGCGGGCCTGACGGTCGCGTCAGGACCGGGGAACACCAGCGCCTCGTGCCCGGTGTCGGACCAGCGGACGACGAACGGTGGGGTCCCGCCCTCACCGCGGACCTCCAGGATCTCGCCGTCACGCTCGCTGTCGTCGACGTGCGTTCCTCGCACGATGAGCCGGTCGCCTACTGTTGCGTGCACCGCGGTCTCCTCACTCGGAGCGTTGGATCGGGATCTTGACGCTGGAGGCCTCCTCGGTGCCCAGCGGAACGCGGACCAGGAGGACCCCGTTGTCGTACGACGCGGTGATCGCGTCCGTCTTCGCACCCGCCGGCAGCGCCACGGCCCGCTTGAACGCGCCGTAGTGGAACTCCCGGTGGTTCTTGTCCTTGGTCTCCTCGCGACGTTCGCCGGAGATCGTGAGCATGTCGTGCTCGACGGTGACCTCGACATCCTTCTCGGGGTCGATCCCGGGAAGCTCGGCCCGCAGTACGTAGCTGTCGTCCTCGATGTAGTCCTCCACCCGGACGAATGGGGCGAGGCCCACGTTGTGGACGTCGAACGGGGTGTGGAACGGGCTGCTGGACCCGAGCCACTCGAGCATCTCCGCCACCGGACTCGGTGTCCGACGTGCAACCGTGGCCATGGGTTTCTCCTTTCCGGACAGGGCATTCGTCTCAAGGTTGTGCGCGCCCCTCCACCTTCAGGCTCTCTCGGCCGGGAGAAGCGGCACAGGGGCGAAGGTCCCGCCGTCCGAGACAACGGCCCCGGCCGGTTTTCAGGCCCGCCGAAGGTGGGGATGATGGCCGTGTTTGCACCTCTCGGCGCGGGGAACCCCGACGGGAGACCGCCGTACGGACCGAGGACACCAGCACATGAGCGACCCGTCGCCGAGCCAGACGATGTGGGGGTTCCAGCACCACTTCCGCATCTCGCTCGACAGTGCTGCGGACCGGGCGCTGGACCAGATCGGGGCGATCCTCTCGCCCGACGCGTTCCTGGTCGGCTTCCCCTCCGACGGTGTCGACCCCGCGGAGGTGCGGCTCGAGGCGCGCGAGGGGCTGGCCCGGCGGTTCACCGCCGCGGACTTCGCCGAGGTGAGCATCGACGCGAAGCGGCGCTACGAGGAGTCGCCGGTGCACGACCTCCGGTTCCCGTCGGAGGAGATGCACGAGGCGCGGCACGAGTACTTCCGCGACACCGCCCGCGCCGCCGCGGTCGAGGCGGCGATGCAGCAGGCGCCGGCCGGGCAGGGCCGCACGTTCTTCGTCGGGCAGTCGGCGCCGGTGGGGGACTTCGAGGTGCACCCGGTGCTGTCGGTGGACAGCGAGAACATCGACGCGCTGCCCCGGCTCGAGACGTCCTCGATCGACGGCGTCCCGCTCACCGTCTCCCTGGCGCACGGGATCATCAGCGAGCTGCTCCGCACCGCGACCCACGCGCTGCTCGCGGCCAAGCCGCCGCGGACGATCTCCCCGCTCGAGGACGACGTCCCCACCGACGCGATCCGCCGCTCCGCGAACCACCTGGTGTTCTCCACCGCGATGATCGCCGGCGAGACGCTGGCCAAGGGGCTCTTCGACTCGTTCGAGGCGCTCGCCTCCACGGCGTACGAGGGCCGGGCCGGCGCGGGCTCGGTGATCCTCGCCTCCGACGGGCACCCGCACGTCGACGTCGCGGTCCGGCTGCGCGTGCCGATCTCGGTGCGCGAGCGGCTGCAGTTCCGCAAGCTGCTCGAGATCAGCGGCCCGGACCTGAGCCTGCTCGTGGACGGCACCACCATCTACGGACTCGGCGGGGTGTCGCCCGAGTACGACGGGTCGACCGAGGACGTCTTCCGGTTCAGCATCATCGAGCAGGGCATCTGGATGATGTCCCACCACGGCTCACCGCTGCTGCGGGTGGCCAACGGGCACCCCCAGCTGCCCCGTCCCCGGATGTCGCCGTCGCTCTTCGTGGACTCGATGCGCCGGGTGTTCGCGAGCGTCAGCGACGACAACATCCGCTCCATCTGGCGGCTCGCGCAGACCGCGGTCGGCCAGTCCAAGGGCACGATGCTCGTGGTGACCACGGCCGCCGCGCAGGAGGCGAAGCGGCTCGCCCCGCAGGCGCTCGCGATCGAGCCGCAGACCATCGACAGCGCGCTGCTGCGCTCCCTGACCAAGATCGACGGCGCCGTGCTGCTCACCCCGGACGGCACCTGCCACGCGGTGGGGGTGATCCTCGACGGCATCGCCACCGGCGTCGGCGACCCGGGTCGCGGCGCGCGGTACAACTCCGCGGTCCGCTACACGGCGGCGTCCTCCGCGCCGTGCCTGATCGTGATCGTCTCCGAGGACGGGATGATCGACGTCCACCCCGAGCTCGCGCCGCGGGTCCGCCCGGAGGACGTGGAACAGGCGCTGTACGACCTTGAGACGATCGGCGGCGCGGAGGACGTGAACCTGGAGAGCTTCTACGCCGCCCGGGAGCGGCTGCGGGTGTTCGCGTTCTACCTGTCGGAGAGCCAGTGCAACCGTGCGAACCAGGTGGTCGCCCGGGTCGAGCAGCAGCGCTTCCAGCAGACCGGGATGCGCCTCGCCGTGGTCCCATTCGCCCCGGACCCCCGGATGAACGAGTCCTTCTTCTCCGCCTGACCGCCCACCCGGCGGGCGGGGTCAGCCGCGCATGGCGGCGTGCATCTCCCACACGAGGATCTCGGCGCCGTCCCCTGTCGCGGTGACCGCGTTGCCGCCCACGGCGGTGAACCGCACCGCGTCCCCCTCGCCGAGGGCACCGGCCCCCTCGAGCTCGACGCTGCCCTTCGGCACGAACAGGTGCAGGTACGGCGCCTCCGGCAGCGTCACGCTGCGCCCGGGAGCGAGCCGTGCCGCGTAGAGCGCGGCGTACCGGTTCTGGATCCGGATCGCGGCGTTCCCCGCGTGCTTGTCCATCCCCGAGGCGACCGGGACGAGGTCGCCGCGCATGAGCTCGTCGTCGATCTCGAGCTGCTCGTACCCCGGGGTGGTGCCGGACTCGTCGGGGAGCACCCACATCTGCACGAAGTGCACCGGCTCGTCGTGCTCGGCATGGGCGTCGGAGATCCGCCACGCGTCGTTCTTCTCCGAGTGCAGGATCCCGGTCCCCGCGCTCATCCGCTGCGCGAGCCCCGGGTAGATCACCCCGGAGTGGCCGGTGGAGTCCTGGTGCACGAGGCTGCCCCGCATCACCCAGGTCACGATCTCCATGTCGCGGTGCGGGTGGGTGTCGAACCCGGCCCCGGGCCGGACCACGTCGTCGTTGTTCACCAGCAGCAGCCCGTGGCCCACGTTGGCCGGGTCGTAGTGGTGGCCGAACGAGAACGAGTGCTTGGAGTCGAGCCAGTCGACCTTGGTCGTGAAGCGGTCGGCCGCCCGCCGTACGTCGATCCGCGGGGCCGGCGTCTGCAGGGTGCTCATGCCCAGCGTCAACCTCGCGCGCGTCCGGATTGTTCCGGCGGCCCTCCGGGTCGCTGCGGAAAACCTGTCAGGGTGGACGGCATGGCCGACCTCCGCGAGTACCCGCATCTGCCCGACGGCTTCGTGTTCGGAGCCAGCACCGCGTCGTACCAGGTCGAGGGCGCGGTCGACGAGGACGGCCGGGGCCCCAGCGTCTGGGACCGGTTCTGCGCTGAGCCCGGCCGGATCGCCGACGGCAGCAGCGGCGCGGTGGCCTGCGACCACTACCACCGCTACCCCGAGGACGTCGCGCTGATGAAGGGCCTCGGCCTCGACGCCTACCGGTTCTCGATCTCCTGGTCGCGGATCCAGCCGGAGGGCCGCGGCCGCGCCAACGCCGCGGGGCTCGCGTTCTACGACCGGCTGCTCGACGAGCTCCTCGAGAGCGGCATCGCGCCGATGGCCACGCTGTTCCACTGGGACCTGCCCCAGCCGCTCGAGGACGACGGCGGCTGGCTGAACCGGGAGACCGCGGAGCGGTTCGCGGAGTACGCCACGCTCGTCGGCATGCGGTTCGCGGACCGGGTGGCGCACTGGGTCCCGGTCAACGAGCCCAACGTGGTGACCATGCTCGGCTACGGCCTCGGCAGGCACGCCCCCGGCAAGCGGCTGATGTTCGACGCGCTGCCCGCCGCGCACCACCTGCTGCTGGGCCACGGCCGGGCCGTGCAGGCGCTCCGCGCGGTGAACGGGAAGAGCATCGGCACCGCGACCAACCACACCCCCGTGCTCGCGGCGAGCGACAGCGCCGAGGACAAGGAGGCGGCCGCGTCGTACGCCACCTTGTGGAACCGGCTGTTCTCCGACCCGGTCCTGCGCGGCAGCTACCCGGTCGGCTTCGACGCGCTGATGCCCGGCCCGGTCGAGGACGACCTGCGCACGATCGGCACCCCGGTCGACTTCTACGGCGTGAACTACTACAACCCGACCCGGGTCGCCGGCCCCTCCACGCCCGCGCCGCCGGAGGCGCCCGAACGGCTCGACGGGCTGCCGTTCGTGGTGCTCCCGGTCGAGGGGTACCCGCGCACCGACTTCGGCTGGCCGGTGGTTCCCGGCGGCCTGCGGGACCTGCTGGTGATGATGGAGCACGAGTACGACGGGCTGCTGCCGCCGGTCTTCGTGACCGAGAACGGCTGCGCGTACGACGACGCGCCCGACGCCGCGGGCCGGGTCGACGACCGGCGGCGGATCGAGTACCTCGACGGCCACCTGCGGGCGGTGGGCGAGGCGATCGCGGCCGGGGTGGACGTCCGCGGCTACTTCACCTGGTCGCTGCTGGACAACTTCGAGTGGGCCGAGGGGTACACCAAGCGCTTCGGGCTGGTGCACGTGGACTTCGAGACCCAGCGCCGTACGCCCAAGGACTCCTACGCGTGGTTCGCCCGGATGGTCGCGGAGAACCGGACGTCCCCGGAGGGGTGACCCCGGGCGGACCGCTCCGTCCGCATGAGTCTTGGGCCGCTGGGCAGAATCGGAGGTACCCGGTCCGCCTCCCGCGGCCCGGCTCCCAGACCGAGACCAGAACGAGGTGGACATGGCCCTCACCGTGCTCGTCACCGGCGCGTCCGGTTTCGTCGGCTCGCACCTCGCACGCGCCCTCGAGGAGGAGGGCCACGACGTCCGGGCGATGACCCGCCGGCCGGAGAGGTACGACGGCGCGGGCACCCCGGTCCGGGCCGACGTGTCCGACCCGGACAGCCTGGTGGAGGCGATGCGGGGTGTCGACGCGGCCTACTACCTGGTGCACTCGCTCGACTCCGCCGACTTCGTGGAGAAGGACGCCGAGGCCGCGCGGGCCTTCAGCGCCGCCGCCGCGGAGGCCGGGGTGCGCCAGATCGTCTACCTGGGCGGGCTCGGCGACGAGACCGAGGACCTCTCCCCGCACCTGCGCTCGCGCCGTCAGGTCGAGGGCCTGCTCGGCTCGGACGGCGTCCCGGTCACCGTGCTCCGCGCGGCGATCGTGGTCGGCCACGGCGGCATCTCGTGGGAGATCACCCGCCAGCTGGTGAAGAACCTCCCGGCGATGGTGGCGCCGCAGTGGGTCGCCACCCGCACCCAGCCGATCGCCCTCCAGGACGTGGTCCGCTACCTGGTCGGCGTGCTGGACAACCCGGACGCGCTGGGCCGGGTGTTCGAGATCGGCGGGCCCGAGGTGCTCAGCTACCGCGACATGCTGCGCCGGGCCTCGAAGATCCAGCAGGGCCGCGACGTGCCCATCGTGGTGGTGCCGGTCCTCACCCCGGAGCTCTCGTCGCGGTGGCTGTCGTTCGTGACCGACGTGGACACCGCCACCGGGCGCAACCTGATCGAGTCGATGGACAACGAGGTCGTGGTCAAGGACGACACGATCCGCGAGGTCGTGCCGTTCGAGCCGATGGGGTACGACGACATGGTCCGGGTGGCGCTGTCGGACCGGCTCCGCGCGGGCGAGGCGGTGTGAGCTGGTTCGGCCGGCTGGTGCACAGCTCGCTGGTCCTGCCGGTCGAGCGTGACCACTGGGAGCCCGACCACGCGTTCCGGCGTCGCCGGATCGTCGCCGGGGTCACCCTCGCCGTCGGTGCGACGCTGCTCGGCCTGTCGCTGGCGGTGCGCCCGGGCGACCCGGTGTTCTACGCGCTCACCGTCGGGCTGGCGGCGACCTGGGTCGTCGGCGCCTTCCTCTCCGGGCCGCTGCACGCGGGCTGGATCCAGGGCCCGTCCCGGCTGCACCGCCCGGTCGTCCAGCCGATCGCGCTGGGCCTGGTCGCGGTCGCGGTGTTCACCGTCGGCGCGCTGCTGGTCGCGCAGGTGCCGCTGCTGAGCGCCAGCGTGGACACGGTCCTCGACCACGCCCGCTACGGCTCGCTGCCGCTGATCGCGCTGATCACGCTGGTCAACGGGCTGGCCGAGGAGCTCTTCTTCCGCGGCGCGCTCTACGCCGCGGTCGGGGTACGCCGGCCGGTGCTGGTGACCACGGTGGTCTACACGCTGACCACCGTCGCCACCGGCAACGTGATGCTCGTCTTCGCCGCGCTGCTGCTCGGCCTGCTCGTCGGGGCCCAGCGCCGGGTCAGCGGCGGCGTGCTCGCGCCGATGCTCACCCACGTCACCTGGTCGCTCGGCATGCTGCTGATCCTGCCGCCGCTGATGTCCGCGCTGGCCTGAGCCCGCCGGCCGCGGCCGCCGGGTCGTGAGTCCCGGAGGCCCGCCGGCCGGCGCACCGGTCAGTCGCGGAGCAGGGTGACGTCGAACGTGCCCTTGTTGTCCCGGTGGTCCAGGTCGAGCACGGCCAGCCGGACCGGCCCGTTCTTGGTGGCGGTGAACCAGGTCGTGTAGCTGTGCACGTCCTCCGAGCAGGTCTCGAAGCGACCCAGGGCGCGCCAGCGGACCTCCTGCCCGTCGACCCACAGCTCGAGCGGGTCCTGGGCCAGGGTGTTCTCCGGGTCGCGTGGCAGCCAGCCGGCCGCCGTGCGCACGCAGGTCGCGTCGGCGTCGTACCCGTTGGAGCGCTGCGTGCCGCGGACGGTGACCTGCACCCGCTCGCCCCGGCGCAGCTTCATCGTGGAGACCGTGCCCTCGGGGCGGTCGGTGCCGACCTGGAACCAGTCGTGTCCCTGGCTCCACTCGGGCCGGCGCTTGCGCACCCGCTCCGAGGGGGCCGCGGTGGGCTCGGCGAGCGCGGTCAGCCGCTGCACGCGCACGGTGAGCGCGCCGGAGTTGCCGCTGCGGCCGAGCGGGTCCCACAGGGCCAGGCGCAGCCGGCCGTCGGCGTCGGCGGTGTACGTCGCCGCGTGGGTGCGGCTCGCGCAGGTGTCCCCGGGCGACGCGGGGGCGCCGGAGAACGGCACGCCGTCGACGTACAGGTTGCCGTGGTCCTCTCCGGGCACGCGCAGGTCCATCGAGGCCGAGGGGTACCAGGCGCCGCGCGTCCACAGGCACTGCCCGTCGGTGCGCACGCCGCCGCCGAGGTCGGCGACCCCGGAGACGGTCAGCCGGTACTCCGCCCCGGGCTCGGTCGCCTTGCTGGTCCACACGCCGTCGGCGTCGGCGGGCACGGTGACGGTCTCGGCGACCAGGCCGTACCCGCGGGGCGCGGTCGGGGTCGCGGCGGGCGCCGGGACCAGCGACGGGTACGACGGGAGGGCGCGGGACACGTCCGTGCCGCGGCGGGAGACCACCACGACCAGCGACCCCGACGCCTCGCGGCGCTGGTTGACCACGCGCAGGCGCAGCGGCTTGGACGCCGTCGCGGTGAACGCGGCGGTGTAGGCGTGGCCGCGGGTCCTGCAGGCGCTGCCGAAGACCCGCTTGCCGTTGACGCTCAGGTCCAGCGAGCCCGTGCTCTTCCGGGCTCGGCCCGGGGTGGCCGACCACTGCGCGGACCGCCGGGCCCAGGCGCAGACGGGGTCGGCGACCTCGTCCGGGGCGCCGTAGCTGTAGAGACCGGCGGCGGTCAGCTTGTACGACGCGCCCTCGCGCAGGTTGAACGAGGTGACCGTGGTGGTCCCGTCCGCGGGGACCACGACGCGCGCGTAGGGGCGCCGCCGGAGGTCCAGGACGTTGTCGTCGCTCTTCGGCTCGGGCTTCGGCGCGGGCTTGGGCTTGGGGGCCGGCTCCGGGTCGGGCTTGGCGGCCGGCTTGGGCTTGGGCTTCGGCTTCGGTGCGGGCTTGGGCGCCGGCTTCGGCTTCGGGGCCGGCTTCGGGGTGGCGACCGGCGTCGTGGTCTCGCCCTTCCGGCGGTCGTACCAGCTCGTCCGGGCCCGGGCGCCCGCCCAGGTCAGCGAGATGTGCATGTGGTCGCGGTGCCGCAGGGTGACCCCGCAGCCCTTCACCGTCGCGCAGGCGCTGTGCAGGTAGGACCGCTTGGCGTAGTGCGAGGAGGCCGACCAGATGTGGTCGTTCCAGATCACGTACATGACGCCCATCCGCCGGGCGAGGGCCGCCTTGTTGCCGAACCCGTCGGTCGCGAGGAGCCGGTTGAGGAAGTGCGTGGCGTACCGGCGGTCGCGCCCCTTCTCCGCGCTGAGCCGCCAGTCGAACGCGCGGCCCTCCTTGTGCTCGGAGGTGCCCGACGCGGTGCACGAGCGGGCGATCCCGGAGGATCCCGAGCCGGGGTACCGCTTCACCAGGTACTCCGCGAGGATCACCGTCCCCCGCTTGGGGGTGGGGCTGCAGGTGCTCTGCGGGACGTACTGCGGGTAGTCCTCGATCGGGATGCCCGACGCGGGCGTCGAGGAGACGAGGCTGAGCGCCACGAGGGCGGCGAGCAGCGTGAGGAGTCTCGGCAGCGGGCGGGCGGGCGGCAGGTGCATGACGGGTCCAGGTGCGGGGTCTGGGTGCGGGTCCGGGGCGGGGCTCTCGTGCGTCGGCGGACGGTCGGACAGGACGGGCACCTGCACCCATAAGGGTCAAAAAAGGTAAAACCGTCAGCGGGAGCATAGGTCCGCTTTGGGCGTGTTGTTCGGGCTTTCGGCACATTCGGTGCCATCGTGGAAGGTTGCGCCCGGCTCGGGGCCCGTGTGACCTGTGGGGCGGGAGGGGTGTCGGCCCGGTCGGAGCCGCCGGTCGGAACCGTCGGCCGGAGCCCCCGTGGGAGGGGGCGCGGCGACCGCGTCAGGCGGCGGTCGTGCCGAAGGGGAAGGTCTCGAGCACCCGGCTCGCGCCGGGCTCCCACCAGTACAGGACCGCCTCGCGGGCGTAGGCCCGGATCGGCAGGCGCCGCGCGAGGTGGTGGCGCAGCGCGTCCGGGTCCTCGTCGTCGGGCAGCGGCACGCTCAGGTGCGGGACCACGTCGTCGAAGGCGCCCTCGTAGGGCGGGTACTCCGGGAACCGGCGGGCGAGCTCGAGGGTGAGCTGGTGGAACGGCGCCGCGGGCTCGGGGGTCAGGTACGTCGCCCCGTCGGGGAACTGCGAGACCCCGGTGAGCTCGAAGCCGAAGGGGACCACGTCGCCGAAGAACGTGTGCAGCTCGGAGAGCACGCCGTCGTCGAGGGCGGCGAGGTCGGCGAACGGCCCGAGCAGGGTCACGTGGGCGACGACCACCTCCTCGCCCTCGGGCCCGGCCGGGAGGTGGGCGGGGGACCGGCGGGCGAGCCGGGGGCGCACCACGTCCTCGGCCTCGGGCACCGGGATCATCAGCAGCGAGTGCGCCATCGTCGAGCCGCCCTCACTCCTGCACGGTGCGGTCGAGGTGCTCCGCGACGGCGGCGTTGAAGCGGTCGGGCCGGGCGATGTTCGCGATGTGCGCGGCGCCGTCGATGACCACCTGGTCGGCACCGGCGATCCCCTCGACCAGCGGACGCGCGGCCTCCGGCGGGGTCACCGGGTCCTGCGCGGCGAGGATCAGGCGGGTCGGGGTGCTCACCTCGCCGAGACGGTCGGAGAGGTCGTACGCCGCGAGCGCGTCGCAGCACGCGGCGTACCCCTGGGGCGCGGTGTCGCCGAGCATCCGCAGGACGTCGTCGGCCTCGCGCGGGTGCTCGCGGAGGAACTCGGGGGTGAACCACCGCTCGCGGGTGGCGTCGACCAGCCAGCGCATCCCCTCGTCGCGGACGCGGGCGCCGCGGTCGAGCCAGGTGAACGGGTCGCCGAACTTCGCGGCGGTGCAGCACAGCACCAGCGAGGTGAGCCGGTCGCCGTGCTCGACGGCCAGGGTGAGCCCGATCGCCCCGCCCAGGGAGAGGCCGACGTAGGCGAACCGCCGGATCTCGAGCTCGTCGGCGAGGGCCACCACGTCGGCGGCGAGGGCCCGCATCGTGTACGGCCCGGGCGGGACCGGCGAGGAGCCGTGGCCGCGGGTGTCGAAGCGGACCACGTGGTAGCGGTGCGCGAGGTGGTCCGCGAGGGAGTCCCACATGGACAGCGTGGTGCCCAGCGAGGCGCCGAGGAAGACGGCGGGCGCAT
Source organism: Nocardioides jiangsuensis (assembly GCF_019679455.1). GTDB lineage: Bacteria > Actinomycetota > Actinomycetes > Propionibacteriales > Nocardioidaceae > Nocardioides_C > Nocardioides_C jiangsuensis. The sequence goes on along the minus strand of NZ_JAIEZQ010000001.1, from coordinate 989,817 downwards.
CGGGGTCGCCGGACGTGTAGTGGTTGAGTGCAACGGTTTCTGGACTCACCGGGACAACGTAGCCACTGCGGACGCCGCTGGCGAGGGTCGTCGCCGGCCCGGGGCGTCGGGGAGCGGCGTGGCTAGGATCCCGGCATGGGCGCCGGACACGACCACGGGCACGTCGGCGGGCACGCCGCCGGGCGGGCCGAGGACCGTGGCCGGCTGAAGCTGGTGCTCGCCGTGACCGTGCTGGTGGTCGCGGTCGAGCTGGTCGGCGCCTGGCTCAGCGGCTCGCTCGCGCTGCTCGCCGACGCGGGGCACATGGTCACCGACGGCGCGGCGGTCGCGCTGGCCCTCTCCGCGTCGTACGTCGCCGCGCTGCCGCCCACGTCGCGCCGCACGTTCGGCCTGCACCGCGCCGAGATCCTGGCCGCGCTGGTGAACGCGGTGGTGCTGCTGGTGGTGTGCACCTACCTGGCCTGGTCGGGGGTACGGCGGCTGCTGGACCCGGTCGAGGTGGACGGCGGGCTCATGCTCGGGTTCGCCGCGGTCGGACTCGTCGCCAACGGTGCCTCGCTGGCGGTGCTGGCCCGGCGCCGGGAGTCCTCGCTCAACATGCGGGCCGCCTACCTGGAGGTGCTCAGCGACCTGCTCACCTCGGTGGCCGTCGTGGTCGCCGCAGTGGTGGTCCTGGCCACCGGGTTCACCCGGGCGGACCCGATCGTGTCGCTGCTGATCGCGGCGCTGATACTGCCCCGGTCCTTCACCCTGCTGCGGGAGGCGGTCGACGTCCTGCTCGAGGCGGCGCCCCGGCACGTGGACCTCACCGCCGTCCGGGAGCACCTGCGGGAGGTCCCTGGCGTGGTGGACGTGCACGACCTGCACGCGTGGACGATCACCAGCGGGATGCCGTCGCTGTCGGTGCACGTGACGGTCACCGACGCGGTGCTCGCCCAACGCGGCGTGGGATCGCTGCTCGACGAGTTCAGCGACTGCGTCGCGGGACACTTCGAGGTCGCGCACACGACGTTCCAGATCGAGCCGGAGTCACACCGGGAGCACGAGGACCTCGGCGAGGTCACGCACGACTAGCTCTGCCGCTCAGAAGACCAGGAACGCCCCGACCGCGGTGGGCAGCAGGCCCAGGGCCAGCCAGGGGCTGAGCGGCTTCCGGCCGTGGATGAGCAGCGCCACCACCACGGAGATGACGCCGAAGGCGCCCGCGATCACCAGCAGGCCGATCCGGGCGTCGAGGCGGTCCTCGTCGACGTACATCGCGGCCAGCACCAGCCCCGCGGCGAGGTGACCGATGGTGGTCACCGCCAGCGTCGACATCACCCACTTCTGCACCCGCGAGAGGCTCATCGAGTCCGCCCGCTGCTGGCGCGGAGCCCCCGGGGTCATCAGGTGCTTGCGGGGACGGGGGCTGCTCGCGGACATGGGCCAAGCCTGACACGGCGCCCCGAGGCAGAGCGCTCCGGCCACCACGCGCCGGTCGTGACCTCCACGACGCAAAGCACGAGCCCCGACTTGCAGGAGGTCTTCGAACGGCGCGAGGTCGCGGCTAGGGGACCGACTGCTCCACGACCGGGGCCGTGTCATGCTTGGAAGCACTGAGCTGCCATGCGGCAGGCCATGTTCCGCGATCGGTAGATATAGGTTCCTCGACAGCCGCCCGTTCCGTCAGACGCGGCGGAGTCTGGAGCTGGCTGTCCGTCGAGCGTCATCGGGTCCGATCCTCGCCCGCTTACGGCACCAGCACGAGCTTGCCCTTCGACGCCGAGATGTCGAGGAGCTCGTGCGCACGACGAGCCTCGGACAGAGGTATGCGCTCCGCCACGACCGGGTGGATCCTGCGCTCGCGGAGCAGCTTGAGCAGCGCCTGGAAGTCCTCCGCGAACCAACCCTGATGACCGATCCGCAGCTTCTGTACCCGGTATCCCATGACCTTCCTGCGAGGCGAAAGGGTGCCCCAAAGAACAGTGAGCACGGTCGCCGGCCACCACTCAAGCCATCCTTGCCAGCTCTTGTGCCCGTGGCTCATCGTGTTGTAGTTGCCCATGGTGATGAGCCGGCCGCCGGGATCTCCTTTGACTGGGTCCCCGAGTCGCAGCCCGCGGAAGGAGCGCAGCGCCACCTGGCCACCGATGCCGTCCAGCACGACATCGACGCCTTCACCGCCGGTCAGCTCCCGCACCCGAGCCAGGAAGTCCTCTCTCTTGTAGTCGATCGCCACCGCCCCGAGCCGCTCGACTGCGGCCTTGTCTTCGCCCGCGCAGGTGCCGAAGAGTCGAAGCCCGGCCACGGCTCCCAGCTCGAGGGCCGCAGTTCCCACCCTGCCGGCAGCGCCGTGCACGAGCACCGTCTCGCCGCTGCTGACTCGCGCCGTCCGGTGCAGCATCTGGTAGGCGGTCATGTACGGGAAGATCAGGCTCACTACTTCGGCCGGGTCGAGATCGTCGGGGACCTCGACCGCGTACTTCTCCGGCACGCAGACCAGCTCGGCGTTGGCGCCCCACACGGTCAGAGCGCCGACTCGATCTCCCTCCTTGAGCCTCGCGCAGCCCGGACCGAGCTCGTCGACGATGCCGACCAGCTCGTAGCCGGGCGTGAACGGCGGCTTAGGACCTCCCAAGTACGCCCCGGCGCGTAAGAGCGCGTCGGTGAACGACACGCCCGCAACCAGAACCCGGACGCGAACCTCACCCGGACCCGGTCGGGGATCCTCCTCGTCCACCACCCTCAAGACCTCTGGCCCGCCGTAGTGCTCCACGACCACACGCTTCATGGCCTTCTCCAACCAACAGGCAACAGATGTCTGCGCCGCCCATCCGATCCAGCGGCTTCGTGCCCACCCACTCGCCTCTCGCTTCGATGGCGTTCTGGGGCGGTGCCGCGGCGTTTACCGTTCCACTCCAGCGCCGATTGGCCCTGGCCGCTAGGGACGATGGTCCTGCCTGACTGGCGTTCTATGGCGTAAAGCAGCGCGGTCGCGTCTTCGGCCGTTCGTGCGTCATTGTGGGCTACTAGAAGATTCCGGTCAGGATCGGTGTCAGGCCAGACTCGGTCCAGGTGCTCGGCGGGACGCTCTATTTTGGGCTGCCCACCCCGCTGTTGGGGTGTGGCTCTATTCCGGTGTGCGGACCGCCGAGCGCCGTGACGAGGCGTGGCTCAAGAGGGGACTGCCCTGCTCGTAGTAGCGATGCCCACCTCGCCGTCCATTCCGTCCACGGCAGAGTGCGGGTGCATCACATGGAGAGAGTCGTTATCGGGGTCGATCCCCACAAACTGTCAGTGACCATCGAGGTTGTCGACCGACACGAGAACCTTCTCGGGTCGGGCAGGTTCACTACCGACAAGGCCGGCTACGCCGCGATGCGGAAGTACGTCAGCCAGTGGCCAGACCGGGAGTGGGCCGTCGAGGGCGGCCTTGGGGTGGGCCGTCCGCTGGCGCAGCGTCTGCTGGAGGCCGGCGAGCGCGTCGTTGATATCCCGGCCAAGCTGGCCGCCCGTGCCCGGCTGTTGGACACCGGCCACGGTCGCAAGACTGACGCCCATGACGCCCACTCGGTAGCGGTCGCCGCGGTCCGCGCGAAGAACCTGCGCGTACTGGCCCCGGACGGGCAGCTCGAGGCACTGCGGATGCTCGTGGACCACCGCGACCAGCTGTCGAGTCGACGAGTGCAGACCGTGAACCGTCTGCATCGCCTGCTTGCCGAGCTCACCCCCGGCAAGGCGAAGAAAGACCTCACAGCCCTGCAGGCCAGGGCGATCCTCGCCAGCGTGCGTCCCCGCGACGTTGCCGGGAAGACCCGTCGCCAACTCGCTGCCGAGGAGCTGGCCGACCTGGTCGCGACCGAGAAGAAGGTCAAAGCGCTGACCATCGAGATCAGGGCCATCGTCAAGGAGCGCGGCTCCCACCTGATGGACCTCCCCGGCGTCGGTCCCATCGTGGCCGCACGCATCCTGGCCGACGTCGGCGACGTGACCCGTTTCGCCGACCGCAACCGCTTCGCGTCCTGGACCGGCACCGCGCCGCTCGACGCGTCCTCCGGAGAGCAGACCCGCCACCGGTTGTCCCGCGCCGGGAACCGTCGGATGAACCGGGTGCTGCACATCGCGGCAACGACCCAGATCCGGCTCGACACCGAGGGTCGTGCCTACTACCGCCGCAAGCTCGCTGCCGGGAAGTCCCGGATGGAAGCCATGCGCTGCCTGAAGCGGCGGATCTCCGACGCCGTCTACCGGCAGCTCGTCACCGACGCCCAAGCCGCGACAACAGCCGCCGAGCCGGACGCAGCTGCTGAGACGGGAAGCGCGGGCCCGGGAGGGCACTGCGGGGCGTCTCTAGAATCCAGCGCGGTCGACCTTCCCCCGCACATCGACACTTCGGATCAGCCACTTCCCGGACCCGCGCAGTCGACGCTACAACGCCCCCTCCGGCGCCGGAAGAGCACGTTGAAGCAACCTCTCCCGGCGACCGGTTGACAACAGAGGGGAGCCGGAATGACGGCCCTCGCCCGGTTACAGGACTGGATTGGTTTGTCGCATGCGGCTAACGCGTGGGCTTCGGTGTCCGAATGTTCGTCCGGACCGCGCCAGGACTCTTTGAGCCGCGCCCCGAATGGGTCAGCGGCTCTGCCGCCGAGTTCATTCGTCGAGGACGCTCCACCGACTTCGGGACCCCAAGGCGACCTTTGACCGCCCACACCAGCGGGGGCACGACTCCTCCAGCTGACCACGGCGGGGGCGACCAGGAATCTGGTGTCCACCTCCGGCTGTGCGCCCGAAGCCGCGGCTGCTCCGCGGTCGCACTCAAGAAGGACACACCCGGTCAGAGGCGTGCGGCCACCTCGGTCCCCTGGAGGATCGCCCGCTTGGCGTCGAGCTCCGCCGCCACGTCGGCCCCGCCGACCAGGTGGGCCCGGACCCCGGCGGCCACCAGGGCGTCGTACAGGGACCGCTCCGACTCCTGTCCGGCGCACACGACCACGTGGTCCACGTCGAGGACGAGGGCCTCGCCCGGGTCGCCGTCCCCGCCGCCCACGCGGACGTGGAGCCCGGCGTCGTCGACCCGCTCGTAGGTCACGCCGGTGACCATCCGCACGCCCGAGTCCTTGAGTACCGCGCGGTGCGCCCAGCCCGAGGTCTTGCCGAGGTTCCGGCCGATCGCGGACGACTTGCGCTGGAGCAGGTGCACCTCGCGGGCCGGGGTCCGCGGCTTCTTCTCGGTGAGGCCGCCCGGGTGCAGGGCCGGGTCGCCGACGCCCCAGTGCGCCATCCACGCGTCGAGGTCCTCGTCGAGGTCGTGGGTGAGGAAATGGCTGACGTCCACCCCGATACCCCCTGCCCCCATCACCGCGACCTGCCGGCCGGGCACCACCGAGCCGTCGAGCACGGCGGCGTACGACACCACCTTCGGGTGGTCGATCCCGTCGAGCTCCGGAACGCGGGGGAGCACGCCGGTCGAGACCACCACGTCGTCGAACCCGGTCAGGTCGTCGACGGTGGCCCGGGTGGAGAGGCGTACGTCGACGCCGAGCACCTCGAGCCGCCGCGAGAAGTAGCGCAGCGTCTCGGCGAACTCCTCCTTGCCGGGGACCCGCATCGCGAGCCGGAACTGTCCGCCCACCTCGGCGGCGGCCTCGAACAGGGTGACCTCGTGGCCGCGCTCGGCCGCGGACACCGCCGTGGCCAGACCGGCCGGGCCCGCGCCGACCACCGCGACCCGGCGCGCCCGCGGCCTGGGCACCGGCAGCAGCACGAGCTCGGTCTCGCGCGCGGCGCGGGGGTTGACCAGGCAGCTTACGTGCTTGTTGGCGAAGACGTGGTCCAGGCAGGCCTGGTTGCACGCGATGCAGGTGTTGATCTCGTCCGCGCGCCCGGCGGCCGCCTTGGCGACGAACTCGGGGTCGGCCAGCAGTGGCCGGGCCATCGAGACCAGGTCGGCCTGGCCCTCGGCGAGGATCTGCTCGGCGAGGTCGGGGGTGTTCACCCGGTTCGACGCGCACACCGGGATGCCGACCTCGGGGCGCAGCCGGCCGGTGGTCCGGGCCCAGGCGCCGCGAGGGACCTGGGTGAGGATCGTGGGCACCCGCGCCTCGTGCCAGCCGATCCCGGTGTTCAGGACCGAGGCGCCGGCCTCCTCGAGCGCCTTCGCCAGGGCGACCACCTCGTCCCAGGTCTGGCCGCCCTCGACCAGGTCGAGCAGGGAGAGCCGGTACATCACCAGGAAGTCGTCGCCGAGCGCCTCGCGGGTGCGGCGGACCACCTCCACGGGGAAGCGCATCCGCTTCTCGGCGGTGCCGCCCCAGGCGTCGGTGCGGTGGTTGGTGCGCGCGGTGAGGAACTGGTTGATCAGGTAGCCCTCCGAGCCCATGATCTCCACCCCGTCGTACCCGGCCCGGCGGGCCAGGGTGGCCGCGCGGACGAAGTCGTCGACGGTGCGGTCGACCGCCCGGGTGGACAGCGCGCTCGGCTTGAACGGGGTGATCGGCGACCTGACCGCCGAAGCCGAGACGTTCAGCGGGGTGTAGCCGTACCGCCCGGCGTGCAGGACCTGCAGCGCGATCGCGCCGCCCTCGGCGTGCACCGCGTCGGTGACCGCGCGGTGCCGGTCGGCCTGCCGCGAGCGGGTCATCATCGAGCCGAACGGCGTGAGCCAGCCGCGGACGTTGGGGGCGTAGCCGCCGGTGACGATGAGCCCGACGCCGCCGCGGGCCCGCTCGGCGAAGTACGCCGCGAGCGCGGGCAGGTCCTTCGCGCGGTCCTCCAGGCCGGTGTGCATCGAGCCCATCACGACGCGGTTGCGCAGGGTGGTGCCGCCGAGGGTGATCGGCTCGAGTAGGTGGGGGAAGTCGGTCATCGGTCGGGTCCTTCGACGTCGGGGGCGGCGGGGCCGGGGTCGGTGTCGTGGTCGGTGCCGTGCCCGGGCTCGGGGGCGGCGCCGTGGGCCTGGAGGTACTCGGTGAGCCAGTCGACCCAGAACCGCTCGAGGCGGATGCCGCCGCGGAGCACCAGGTGGACGTCGAGCTCGCGGCCGGTGAGCCCGGCGGGGTCCGGGAAGTCGCGGGCGGCCAGCTGCTCGTAGTGCGCCAGCCGGGTGCGGTGGTCGGCGAGCTGCTCCCGGACCGTGTCGAGGACTGCCTGCCGGTCGCCGTACGCCGCGCCGCGCAGCCGCACCGCGAGCTCGCTGCGGAACTTCTCCGGAGGCATCGGCCGCGCGAGCCAGGAGGCCAGCTCCGCGCGGCCGGCGGTGGTCACGTCGTACACCTTCTTCTCCGGCCGCCCGCGCTGCGCGACGCCGACCGAGCTGACCCAGCCGTCGGCCTCCATGCGCGCGAGGACCCGGTAGATCTGCTGGTGCGTGGCGCTCCAGAAGAAGCCGATGGAGCGGTCGAACCGGCGCGCGAGATCGAGCCCGGCCGCGGGACGCTCCCGCAGCGAGACCAGGATCGCGTGCTCGAGTGCCATGCAGGACAGCGTGGCGGGCCCGCGGCACATGTGCAACTAGTTGCAGACGTGACGGTGTTCACTGCGGCCCGGCGAGGGGACTTCACGGTCGGAAGACCCTTGCGTCCAGGTACCCCCAGGGGGTATACCTGTGCGCATGGAACCCACGGACACGAAGCACGAGCACGGCACGGACGCGGCGTACGAGCCGCACGGTCACGACGCGATGAGCGCCCACGCCCGGCACGGCGCGGACTCCTCCTGGGGGACCGCGATCTCGGCGACCCTGCACTGCCTCACCGGGTGTGCGATCGGTGAGGTGCTGGGCATGGTCCTGGCCACCTGGTGGGGCTGGTCCGCGGTCCCGAGCGTGGCCCTGGCGGTCGCCCTGGCGTTCTTCTTCGGCTACCTGCTGACCGTCACCTCGGTCCGGCGGGCGGGCCTGGACCTGCGCAGCGCGGTCAAGGTCGCCCTCGCCGCCGACACGGTGTCGATCCTGGTGATGGAGATCGTCGACAACGCGGTGATGGTGACCGTCCCCGGCGCGATGGGCGCCGGCCTGGCGAACTGGGTGTTCTGGGCGGCGCTGGCGTTCTCGCTGGCGGTGGCCTTCGTGGTCACCGTGCCGGTGAACAAGGCGATGATCGGGCGCGGCAAGGGCCACGCCGTCGTCCACGAGTACCACCACTGAGCCCGGTCGGGCGCTGAGGACGTGGAGAGGTGAGTGCGATGAGAGCACGAGGAACGGCCCGGGTGGTCGCGGCGACCGCGGCCGCGGTGGTCCTGGCCCTCGGGGCCGCCGGGTGCGGCGGCGACGACCCCGGCGGGATGGGCATGGGCGACGGCGGGATGGGGATGGGCCCCGGACCTTCCGACCGGTCCGAGCGGTCCGAGCCGTCGGGGCCGGCGGTGGAGGTCTCGGAGAGGCACGACGAGGACGACGTCGCCTTCGCCCAGGAGATGATCCCGCACCACGCGCAGGCGCTGCGGATGGTCGAGATGGTCGAGCGTCACGGCGCCTCCGACGAGCTGGCCGACCTCGCGGCCCGGATGGAGACCGCGCAGGAGCGGGAGATCGGCCTGATGGAGCAGATGCTCGAGACCTGGGGCGAGGACCTGCCCGACTCCGGGCTGATGGGCCACGGGATGTCCGGCATGGACGGCGAGGCGCTCGAACGGCTCGAGGACGTGCGGCCCGACGACTTCGACTCGATGTGGGCGCTGATGATGATCGAGCACCACGAGGACGCGATCGAGATGGCCGAGGTGGAGCTCGAGAAGGGGGTCAACCCCGAGGCGCACCAGCTGGCCCGCGACATCATCGAGGCGCAGACCCGGGAGATCGAGCAGCTCGAGGACATCGCCCGCAGCTGACCGGTCGGTCAGGGCTGGACGACGGCCCCGGACTCGATCAGGGCGTCCACGCCGGACACCCCCCACGCCTCGAGGGCGGCCCGTGACTGGCCGCCCGGGACGCTCGGCCCCGTGCTGAGCGTCGGCGCGGTCCGCGAGAACCGCGGAGCCGGGGCGGGCTGCAGCAGCCCGTCCCGTTCCACGTACGTCCCCCGGGCCTTCAGGTGCGGGTGCTCCGCCGCCTCGGTCAGCGGGAGGATCGGCGTGCAGCAGGCGTCGCTGCCGTCGAACACCTCGGCCCACTCGGCCTGGGTGCGCTCCCGGAAACGCTCCGCGAGCGCGGTGCGCAGCGTGTCGTGCTGCGCGACGTCGTACCGGTCCGGGAGGGCGTCGGCGAGCCCGAGCCGCTCGACCAGCTCGGCGTAGAACTGCGGCTCGAGCGACCCGACCGCCATGTGCCGGCCGTCGGCGGTCTCGTAGACGTCGTAGAACGGCATCCCGCCGTCGAGCAGGTTGGCCGCGCGCTCCTCCCGCCAGCCGCCGCTGGCGATCATGCTCGCCAGCATCGCGTTCAGGTGCGCGGAGCCGTCGACGATCGCGGCGTCCACCACCTGCCCGCGTCCGCTGGCGCGTGCCTCGAGGAGCGCGGCGAGGACGCCGATCACCAGGTACGTCGACCCGCCGCCGAAGTCCCCGAGCAGGTTGGACGGGAACATCGGCCGTTCCGGGCTCTGTCCGAGGCCGTGCAACGACCCGGAGAGCCCGATGTAGTTCAGGTCGTGCCCGGCGGTCGGGGCGAGCGGGCCGTCCTGGCCCCAGCCGGTCATCCGCGCGTACACGAGCCGGGGGTTCCGGGCGTGACACTCCTCCGGCCCGAGCCCGAGCCGCTCGGCCGCCCCGGGGCGCATCCCCTCGAGGAACACGTCGGCACCCTCCACCAGGTCCAGCACGGTCGCGACCGCGTCAGGGTCCTTGAGGTTCATGGCGACGCTCGGACGCCCGCGCGTGAGCAGGTCCGTCTCCCGCGGGCCGGCGCTCGTCGCGCCCCCGGGTCGCTCGACGCGCACCACGTCGGCGCCGAGATCGGCGAGCAGCATGGCGGCGTGCGGGCCGGGTCCGATCCCGGCGAGCTCCACGACGCGGAGGCCGCGCAGCGGTCCCGTCCCCTGTCCGAGTGCGTAGTCAGTCATGCCGATGATTGTGACACCAGAACTGTCATGGTCGCGAGAGGTCCCGTCCCGGCGGCCGGGTCACCGGCGGGTCAGCGGGAGCGGCGGGCCACGGACTCGCGCTTGGTCTCGTCGACCGCGCTCTCGTACGCCGCGACCAGGGCGGCCACCGTGACCGGCTTGAACTTCTCCACCAGCTCGCGCAGGTGCTCCGGCGGGGCGCCGGTCTCCTTGTACGCCGGCCACACGCGGGTGCGGAACAGCTCGGTGAGCTCGTCGGCGATCGCCCGGCCGTGCGCGGTGAAGATGTCCTGCGCCGCGAGGGCCGCCTCGAAGGGCATGCCCAGGTCGAGCAGCGCCACGCCCACCGAGAGGTGGGCGACGGCGACCTGGTACTTCCCCTGCTTGGTCGGGTAGACGATGCCGAGCGCGTTCAGCGTGTCGAGGTCGTCCTCGCTCAGCGGCCGCCCCGCCCGTCGTACCAGCTCCTTGCGGGAGACGGTCTCCGGCAGGTCGGCCATCCACGGCGCGAGCAGGGTCCGGTGCAGGGCGATCGTCTCCGGGGTGGCGTTGGCGGGGATCCGAGCCATGTAGCCCTCGATCGCGGCCAGCGTGAACCCGTGCGTCTGCAGCTCGCGGACCAGGTCGAGGCGGACCACGTGCTCGCTCGTGTAGTAGCCCGACCGGCCGCGGCGGATCGGCGGCGGCACCAGGCCGCGGGTCGTGTAGAAGCGGATGTTCCGCACGCTCATCCCGACCCGCCTGCTCAGCTCGTCGAGCGTGATGAGGTCGGTGACGGAGTCGACGGTGTCGGTCATCGGTGGCTCAGTCCTCCGGTGGGGGAGCGACGCAGATCACATGCGCGGTTCGGTTGACGACGCTAACAGTATGAGTGTCACAATCGGGTATCTCCACTGGCCCCGCCGCGGGGTCGGCCTCACCCCCGCCGAGAAGTTGGGACACCTCATGGCTGACGTGCCACAGGCATTCGTGTACGACGCAATCCGGACCCCGCGCGGGAAGGGCAAGAAGAACGGCTCGCTGCACGAGGTGAAGCCGGTCGACCTGGTCGTCGGCCTGCTCGACGAGATCAAGGACCGCAACCCCGGCCTCGACCCGGCTCGCGTGGACGACGTGGTGCTCGGCGTGGTCAGCCCGCTCGGCGACCAGGGTGGGGACATCGCGAAGACGGCCGTGCTCGCGGCCGGGTACCCCGAGACCGTCGCGGGCGTGCAGCTGAACCGGTTCTGCGCCTCCGGGCTCGAGGCGGTGAACCAGGCCGCCGCCCGGGTCCGCTCCGGCTTCGAGGACCTGATCCTCGCCGGCGGCGTGGAGTCGATGTCGCGGGTGCCGATGGGCTCCGACGGCGGCGCCTGGGCGATGGACCCGGCCACCGCGTTCGCCACCGACTTCGTCCCGCAGGGCATCGGCGCGGACCTGATCGCGACGCTCGAGGGCTTCACCCGCGAGGACGTCGACGCGTTCGCCGTGGAGTCCCAGGCCCGCGCGGCCAAGGCCTGGGCCAACGGCTACTTCGCGAAGTCCGTGGTCCCGGTCAGGGACCTCAACGGGGTCACCGTGCTCGACCACGACGAGTTCATCCGCCCGGGGACCACCGTGGAGTCCCTCGCCGGCCTCAAGCCCTCCTTCGCCACGATCGGCGACCAGGGCGGGTTCGACGCGGTCGCGCTGGAGAAGTACCACTGGGTCGAGGAGATCGACCACGTGCACCACGCCGGCAACTCCTCCGGGATCGTCGACGGCGCGGCTCTCGTCGCGATCGGCAGCGAGGCGGTCGGCACGGACCTCGGGCTCACCCCGCGGGCGCGGGTCGTGGCCACCGCCGTGTCCGGCGCCGACCCGACCATCATGCTCACGGGTCCCGCCCCCGCCTCGCGCAAGGCGCTGGCGAAGGCCGGCCTCACCCCGGAGGACATCGACCTCTACGAGATCAACGAGGCCTTCGCCGCGGTGGCGATGCGCTTCATGCGGGACCTCGACCTGCCGGCGGAGAAGGTCAACGTCAACGGCGGCGCGATCGCGATGGGCCACCCGCTCGGCGCGACGGGCGCGATGATCCTCGGCACCCTCGTCGACGAGCTCGAGCGGCGCGACCTGCGCTACGGCCTGGCCACGCTCTGCGTCGGCGGCGGCATGGGCATCGCCACCGTCGTCGAGCGCATCTGACCACCGGACACCACGGACCTGAGGAAGCAACCAGATGACTGAGCAGAACACGACCGGGACCACGACGAGCGCGGCACCCGGTGAGCGGAGCGCGGTCCGGTACGAGCGCGAGGTCGACGGGATCGTCGTCCTCACCCTCGACGACCCCACCTCGAGCGCCAACACCATGAACGAGCTGTACAAGGACGGCATGGGGGCCGCGGTCGCCCGGCTCGAGGCCGAGCTCGACGACGTCACCGGCGTGGTCGTCGCGAGCGCCAAGAAGACCTTCTTCGCGGGTGGCAACCTGCGCCGGATGGTGGAGGCCGGCCCCGACGACGCCCCGGAGATCTTCGCGATGGCCGAGGAGATCAAGGCGCAGCTGCGCAGGCTCGAGACCCTCGGCCGCCCCGTCGTGGCGGCGGTGAACGGCGCCGCGCTCGGCGGCGGCCTCGAGATCGCGCTCGCCTGCCACCACCGGGTCGCGGTCGACGCACGCTACGACCTCGGCCTGCCGGAGGTCACCCTCGGCCTGCTGCCCGGCGGCGGCGGCGTCACCCGCACCGTGCGGATGCTGGGCCTCTCCGACGCGCTGATGGGCCTGCTGCTGACCGGCACCAAGATGAAGCCGGCCCAGGCGCTGGAGAAGGGCATCGTCGACGAGCTCGTGTCCTCGCAGGACGAGCTGCTCCCGACCGCCAAGGCCTGGATCCGGGCGCACCGCGACGAGGAGGAGGCCCGCACCCAGCCGTGGGACCGCCCCGGCTACAAGATCCCCGGCGGGACCCCGTCCACCCCGAAGCTCGCGGCGTTCCTGCCGGCGTTCCCGGCCAACCTGCGCAAGCAGGCCAAGGGCGCGGACTACCCGGCCCCGAAGGCGATCATGTCCGCGGCCGTCGAGGGCGCCCAGGTCGACTTCGACACCGCCTCGCGGATCGAGTCGCGCTACCTGACCAGCCTCATCGTCGGGCAGAACTCGAAGAACATGATCCAGGCGTTCTTCTTCGACCTGCAGGCGATCGGCTCGGGCGCGCTGCGCCCCGAGGGCGTCCCGCCGTTCACCGCCACCAGGCTCGGCGTCCTCGGCGCCGGGATGATGGGCGCCGGCATCGCCTACTCCGCCGCCCGCGCCGGCATCGACGTGGTGCTCAAGGACGTCAGCGTCCAGAACGCCGAGAAGGGCAAGGCCTACTCGGCCACGCTCCTCGACAAGGCGGTCGACCGCGGCAAGATGACCGCCGAGCAGCGCGACGAGGTGCTCGCCCGGATCACCCCGACCGGGGAGCCGACCGACCTCGCCGGCTGCGACCTGGTGATCGAGGCCGTCTTCGAGGACCCGGGTCTGAAGGCGAAGGTGTTCGGGGAGATCCTCGACGTGGTCGACCGCGACGCGCTGCTGTGCTCCAACACCTCCACGCTGCCGATCACCGAGCTCGCCGAGGGCGTCGACCGGCCCGAGGACTTCATCGGCCTGCACTTCTTCTCCCCGGTCGACAAGATGCCGCTCGTCGAGATCATCCGCGGCGCGAAGACCTCGGACGCCGCGGTCGCCCGCGCCGTCGATGTGGTCCAGCAGATCAAGAAGACCCCGATCGTGGTCAACGACAGCCGCGGCTTCTACACGAGCCGGGTCTACGGCACCCTGCTCACCGAGGCCGCCGCGCTCCTCGGCGAGGGAGTCGACCCGCAGACCATCGAGCGCGCCGCGACGATGGCCGGCTTCCCCGCGCCGCCGCTGGCGATGCTCGACGAGGTGTCGCTGACCCTGACCCAGAGCATCCGCAAGGCCGCCGCCGACGCCGCCGAGCGCGAGGGCAGGCCGGTGCCGGACGCCCCCGGCGCGGACGTCATCGACCGGATGGTCGAGGAGTTCGGCCGCAAGGGCAAGGCGGCCGGCGCCGGGTTCTACGACTACCCCCGGGACGGCGGGAAGAAGCGCCTCTGGCCCGGTCTCCGCGAGCACTTCACCGCCGGCGGCGGCGCGGACGTCCCGTTGAAGGACGTCCAGGAGCGCTACCTGTTCCGGATGGCGCTCGAGACCGCCCGCTGCTTCGAGGAGGGCGTCATCGAGTCCTCCGCCGCGGCGAACATCGGCTCGATCTTCGGCATCGGGTTCCCCCCGCTGTACGGCGGCACGGTGCAGTACATGCAGGGCTACGAGGGCGGCCTGCCCGGGTTCGTCGCGCGCGCCCGGGAGCTCGCGTCGACGTACGGGGAGCGCTTCGAGCCCCCGGCGGTCGTGGTCGACAAGGCGGAGAAGGGCGAGCGGTTCCCCGCCTGAGCCGCAGTCCGAGCCCCCGCCCGACCCCTACCTCTGCGCTCCGGCCTCACCCGAACTCGCGACGGGTGAGGCCGGAGACGTGCGAGCCCTCGTCCAGCACGTCGAGGGCCTGCCGCATCGAGGCGACCCGGCGCTCGAGCACGGCCAGCGACTCCTCGGCCGACTCGCCGTCGTCCGCGAGCCTCCCGCGGACCTCCTGCACCGACTCCTCGACGAGCGCCAGCCGCTCCCCGAGCTCGGCGAGCACGTCCACCGGGCTGGTGTCCTCGAGCCGTTTCCGGAGGAAGGTGGCCTGGGTCGCCAGCCGGCGCCCGGCGACCCACAGGTCGACGAAGACCTCGACCTTCGCGCGCAGCACCCAGGGGTCGAACGGCTTCGTGATGTAGTCCGCGCCCCCGGCGGCGTAGCCGCGGTAGGCGTTGTGCTCGTCGGTGTCGACCGCGGTCAGGAAGATGATCGGGATGTCCTTGGTCCGCGACCGCGCCTTGATCTGGACCGCGGTCTCGAAGCCGTCCATGCCGGGCATCTGCACGTCGAGCAGGATCAGCGCGAACTCGTCCTTGAGCAGCGCCCGGAGCGCCTCCTCGCCCGACGACGCCCGGACCAGGATCTGGTTCAGCGAGCCGAGGATCGCCTCCAGCGCCAGCAGGTTCTCCGGCCGGTCGTCCACGAGGAGGATCCGGGCCCGTTCGGTCATGTCCACCACGTCCGGAACCGGGCGAGGAGGTCGTCCACGTCGACGGGCTTGGTGACGTAGTCGGACGCCCCGGCGTCGAGGCTGTTGTCGCGGTCGCCCGGCATGGCCTTCGCGGTCAGCGCGATCACCGGCAGGTCGCGGAAGGCGGGGATCCTGCGGATCTCGCGCATCGCGGTGTAGCCGTCCATCCCCGGCATCATCACGTCCATCAGGACCAGGTCGATGTCCGGCTGCTGCTGCAGCGCCTCGATGCCCGCCTCGCCGTTGTCGGCGTACACCACGTCGATGCCGTGGCCCTCCAGGGCGCTGGCCAGCGCGAACACGTTGCGGGCGTCGTCGTCGACGATGAGGATGCGCCTGCCCTCGAACAGGTCGCCGCCGGCGTGGTGCTCGGAGGGGGTGGACAGCTCGGGGATCTCGACGTCGGACCGGTGCAGGAAGAGCGCGACCTCGTCGATCAGGCGGCCTACCGACGTCGGGTACTTCACGACCATGGACTCGGCATAGTGACGCAGGCGGGTCTTGTCGCGCCCGTTCAGCTTCGGGCCGGCGCTCACGACGACCGGAACCCCCTGCTGCGCCTTGCGCGAGCGCATCCACTTGATCAGGTCGAAGCAGCTGCCGCCGGCGAGCTTGAGGTCCACGACCACGCAGTCGAACCGCCGGGTGTCGAGCGCGGTCGTGGCGTCCGCGACGCTGCTGACCAGGTGCAGGTCGACGTCCGGGACCGCGCCGAACAGCGCCACGACGGCCGAGGTCTCCTCGACCGCCTCGCTGGAGACCACGAGCAGGGACCGGGTCTTCCGGGCGATGTAGGCGCCGAGCTCGTCCAGGCCCGCCTCGAGGGTCTCGGGCGTCACCGGCTCCTCGACGATCCGCAGCGCGCCGGCCTGCCGGCCGACGTGGACGTCGTCGGCGGCGCGGGCGGAGTGCACCGCGACCGTGGGGACGTGCCGCGTCTCCGGGTCGGTCTTGAAGGTGCGCAGCAGCGAGGTGCCGTCCCGCGCGGTGAGGTCCATCCCCACCACGATGCCGGCGGGTCGGTGCTGCCGCGCGGCCGCGACCGCGTCGGTCGCCCGCGCGACGGCGACCACCTTGAACCCCCGGGCACGCCCGAGGTCGACCGCGGCGCGGCGGAGGTGGAGACGGGTCAGCGCCACCAGGAGCACCTGGTCGTCGCGGCCGACCGTCTCCCGGTCGTCGTCGACCTCGTCGACCTCGGCCGGCTCCATCGGGCCGAGGGCCGCCATGGCGTCGGGCCTCACTGCATGCTGCGCGTCGTCCGGAGCTGGCTTGAGCGCGGAGTCTCCCGTGTAGCGCAGCGGGAGGTAGAGGGTGAAGACGCTGCCGCGCGACGGCTGGCTCTCGGCGTGGATCTCGCCGCCGAGCAGGCGGGCGATCTCCCGGCTGATCGAGAGCCCGAGCCCCGTGCCGCCGAACTTCCGGCTGATCGTGCCGTCGGCCTGCTGGAACGCCTCGAAGATCACCCGCAGGTGGTCGGGCGGGATGCCGATCCCGGTGTCAGCCACGGAGAACGCCACCACCTGGTCCGCGTCGTTCAGCGTCCGGGTGGTGAACCGCTCGCCGGACGCGGTGCGGATCTCCAGGGTGACCTGCCCGGCCGTCGTGAACTTCACGGCGTTGGACAGCAGGTTGCGCAGCACCTGCTGGAGCCGGTGCTGGTCGGAGAGCAGTGAGCGGGGCACGTCGGGATCCACCGTGACGGCGAAGCCGAGGTCCTTCTCGGTGGTGAGCGGCCGGAAGGTCGCCTCGACGTACTCCACGATCCCGGAGACGGCCACGTCGGCGGGGTGGACGTCCATCTTCCCGGCCTCCACCTTGGACAGGTCGAGGATGTCGTTGATCAGCTGGAGCAGGTCGGTGCCGGCGCTGTGGATGGTCCGCGAGAACTCCACCTGCCGCGGGTTGAGGTTCCCCTCGGCGTTCTCCGACAGCAGCTTGGCCAGGATCAGCAGGGAGTTCAGCGGCGTCCGCAGCTCGTGCGACATGTTCGCGAGGAACTCCGACTTGTAGCGGGAGGAGAGTGCGAGCTGCTCGGCCCGCTCCTCGAGTCCGCGCCGCGCGTCCTCGATCTCCAGGTTCTTGATCTCGATGGCACGGTTCTGCGCGGCCAGGAGCCGGGCCTTCTCCTCGAGCTCGGCGTTGGTCTGCTGGAGCTCCGCCTGCTGGGTCTGCAGCTCCCCGGACTTGCTCTGGAGCTCGGAGGCGAGCCGCTGCGACTCCACGAGCAGCTCCTGGGTGCGCGAGCTGGCGATGATGGCGTTCAACGAGACACCGATGATCTCCATCAGCTGCTCGAGGAACTGCACGTGGACCGCGCTGAACGGGGAGAACGACGCCAGCTCGACCACGCCGAGCACCTGGTCCTCGAAGACCACGGGCAGGATCGCGAGCGCGACCGGGGGCGCCTCGCCGAGACCGGAGCTGACCCGGATGTAGTCGCTGGGCGCGCCGGTCAGCAGGATCGGGGCCTTGTCCACCGCGGCCTGCCCGACGAGCCCCTCGCCGAAGCGGAACCGGTCGGGGACCCCCTTGCGCCGGCGGTAGCCGTACGACGCGATCCGCCGCAGCGAGCCGCGCTCGCCGCTGGGGCCGGTCTCGCTGAGGAAGAACGAGCCCTGGCTCGCGCCGAGCAGCGGGGTGAGCTCGCTGACGATCAGCCGGGTGACGTCGAGGAGGTCCCGCCCGCCCTGCATGTGGCCGGTGAACCGGGCCAGGTTGGTCTTCAGCCAGTCCTGCTCCAGGTTGGCCCGCGTCGTCTCGCGCAGGTTGTCGATCATCTGGTTCAGGTTGTCCTTGAGCTCGGCGACCTCCCCCTCCGCCTCGACCGTGATCTGCTGGCTGAGGTCCCCCTGGGTGACCGCGGTGGAGACCTCGGCGATCGCGCGCAGCTGGGTGGTCAGCGTGCCGGCGAGCTGGTTGACGTTCTCGGTGAGCTTGCGCCACGTTCCGGACACGTCGGCCACCTCGGCCTGGCCGCCGAGCTTGCCCTCGGTGCCGACCTCCCGGGCCACGCGGGTGACCTCGTCGGCGAACGACGAGAGCTGGTCCACCATCCGGTTCACGGTCGTCTTGAGCTCGAGGATCTCGCCGCGCGCGTCGACGTACGTCTTCTGGGTCAGGTCGCCGTGCGCGACCGCGGTGGTGACCAGCGCGATGCTGCGCACCTGGCTGGTCAGGTTGCCGGCCATCGAGTTCACCGAGTCGGTGAGGTCCTTCCACGTGCCCGCCACGCCCCGCACCTGCGCCTGGCCGCCGAGGATGCCCTCGGTGCCGACCTCGCGGGCGACGCGGGTGACCTCGTCGGCGAAGGCCCGGAGGGTGTCCACCATCGCGTTGATCGTGCCGGCCAGCGCGGCCACCTCGCCGCGGGCCTCGATCGCGATCTTCTGGCTGAGGTCGCCGCGCGCGACCGCGGTGGAGACCGTCGCGATGCTGCGCACCTGGTTGGTCAGGTTGCTCGCCATGGAGTTCACCGAGTCGGTGAGGTCGCGCCAGGTGCCGGCCACCCCCGGCACGTGCGCCTGGCCGCCGAGGATGCCCTCGGTGCCGACCTCGCGGGCCACGCGGGTGACCTCGTCGGCGAACGCGGAGAGCTGGTCGACCATGGTGTTGACGGTGCTCTTGAGCTCGAGGATCTCGCCGCGGGCGTCGACGGTGATCTTGCGGCTCAGGTCGCCGCTGGCGACCGCGGTGGTCACCTGGGCGATGTTGCGCACCTGGGCGGTCAGGTTGCTCGCCATCATGTTGACGTTCTCGGTCAGGTCCTTCCACGTGCCCGACACGTCGTGGACGTCGGCCTGGCCACCGAGCCGGCCCTCGGTGCCGACCTCGCGGGCCACGCGGGTGACCTCGTCGGCGAACGCGGAGAGCTGGTCGACCATGGTGTTGACGGTGCTCTTGAGCTCGAGGATCTCCCCGCGCGCCTCGACGGTGATGGTGCGGGTCAGGTCGCCGCGGGCCACCGCGGTGGTCACCTCGGCGATGTTGCGCACCTGGGCGGTCAGCGTGCCGGCCATGAAGTTCACCGAGTCGGTGAGGTCGCGCCAGGTGCCCGAGACACCGGGGACGGCGGCCTGGCCGCCCAGACGTCCCTCCCCGCCCACCTCGCGCGCCACGCGGGTCACCTCGTCGGCGAACGCCGAGAGCTGGTCGACCATCGTGTTCACGGTCATCTTCAGCTCGGCCAGCTCGCCGCGCACGTCGACGGTGATCTTCTGGCTGAGGTCGCCGCGGGCGACGGCGGTGGTGACCTGGGCGATGTTGCGGACCTGGTTGGTCAGGTTGCTCGCCATCGAGTTCACCGAGTCGGTGAGGTCCTTCCACGTGCCGGCCACCCCGGGTACGTCGGCCTGGCCGCCGAGGATGCCGTCGCTGCCCACCTCACGGGCCACCCGGGTGACCTGGGCGGCGAACGCGGAGAGCTGGTCGACCATGACGTTGACCGTGCTCTTCAGCTCGGCCAGCTCGCCCTTCACGTCCACGGTGATCTTCTGGCTCAGGTCGCCGCGGGCGACGGCGGTGGTGACCTGGGCGATGTCGCGCACCTGGGCGGTGAGGTTGTCGGCCATCGAGTTGACCGACTCGGTGAGGTCCTTCCACCGGCCGGCGACCCCGGGGACGTCGGCCTGGCCGCCGAGGATCCCCTCGGTGCCCACCTCCCGGGCCACCCGGGTCACCTCGTCGGCGAAGGTCTGCAGCGTCGCGGTCATGGAGTTCAGCGTCTCCGCGAGCTCGGCGACCTCGCCCCGCGCGGTCACCGTGATCTGCTGGCTGAGGTCGCCTCGGGCGACCGCCTGGGCGACCGAGGAGATGCCCCGGACCTGGCTGGTCAGGTTCGAGGCCATGATGTTGACCGAGTCGGTGAGGTCCTTCCAGGTGCCCTTGACCCCGCGGACGTCGGCCTGGCCGCCGAGGCGCCCCTCGGTGCCGACCTCGCGGGCGACCCGGGTGACCTCGACCGCGAAGGACGAGAGCTGGTCGACCATCCGGTCCACGGTCGCCTTCAGCTGGGCCATCTCGCCCGAGACCTCGACAGTGACGGTGCGGGACAGGTCGCCGTTGGCGACGGCGGTGGTGACCAGCGCGATGTCGCGGACCTGGGTGGTGAGCCGGGTCGACATGGTGTTCACCGCGTCGATCAGGTCGCGCCAGCTGCCGTCGGCGCTGCGCACCCGGGCCTGGCCGCCGAGCTTGCCCTCGGTGCCGACCTCCCGGGTGACCCGCGTGATCTCGTCGGCGATCGAGGAGAGCTGGTCGACTAGACCGTTGACGCTGCGGGCCAGCTTGAGCGGCTCCCCGCGCAAGGGCTGACCGTCCACCTGGACGTCCATGCGCTGGGTGAGGTCGCCCTCGGACACGGCCGCGACGACCCGGGCGAACTCGCCGGTGGGTCGCACCAGGTCGGTGACCAGCCCGTTCGCGGCCTCGATCGACTTCGCCCAGGACCCCTCGCCGAGGCCGGAGTTCAGCCGCTCGCTGTGACGGCCCTCGCGTCCGGCGACCCGCTGGACGCGGATCAGCTCGGAGGCGAGGTGCTGCTGGCGGTCGGCGATCTCGTTGTAGACGGCGGCGACCTCCGCCAGCAGGCCCTCACCGCGCACGGTCATCCGCTTGCGGAAGTTGCCGTCGCGCATCGCGGTCATCGCGTCCAGCAGACGCCGCAGCTGAGCCTCGTCGACGCCGTCGGACGGCGCGTCCGCAGGACGCCGCTGCGCGACGACGGACTTCTTCGTCGTGCGCTTCTCCTGGGGTGGGGGGTTTGTCATGCTTCGGTCATCCCCGGTCTCCTCTGTCACGGCCCCCCGTCCCGTCAGTCTGTCACCATGTCAGGAGTCGGGGGCATAGTCGAGAGAGGGTGCCGACCCGAGTCATGCACACTCAGCGCACGTTCGCCCCGGAGGGGCAGTCCGTCGCCCAGGCCCGTCGGTTCGTCCGGCGGGCCCTGGAGGACTGGGGCGCCGAAGACCTCACCGACGAGGCGGTCCTGGCGACCAGCGAGCTCGTCACCAACGCCGTCGTCCACGCGGGCACGCCGGTGCGGGTCGCCCTGGAGCTCGACGTCCAGGGGCTGCGGCTCGAGGTGGAGGACCTCCACCCGCGCCGTGCCCTGCCCCTGGGGGTGGACGGGCCCTCGGACGACGCCGAGCACGGCCGGGGCCTGTTCATCGCGGCCGCGCTGGCGGGGGCCTGGGGCGTGGACTACTCGGCGGGGGCGAAACGGGTCTGGGTGAGGATCGAGCGGAGCAGCGTCCCGCCCCAGACCCCGGCTCCGGCGGCCCCGTCGCAGCGCGGGCGGGCGGCGGAGCCGGACGACGTCGGGGTCGCGGTGGTCGCGCTGTCCCCTGCCGGCGAGGTGACGTCCTGGAGCCACGATGCCGAGCGGATGCTGGGCTGGACGGCGGAGGAGGTGCGGGGCCGGCCATGGCGGGAGCTCGTGGCGGCCGACGACCGGGGGTCGACGGCCGGGGCACGCTCCGACGTACCCTCCTGGGCCGACCAGCGGTGGCAGGGACTGTGCACCGTGCGTCGGAGGTCCGGGGCACACGCCCGGGTCTTCGTCTCCCGGACTGCGCTCGCACCCCGCGAGGGGTCGGTGATGCTGCTCGTGCCCGCCGCCCGGCGCGCCCTGGTGGAGTGGCCGGAGCCGCGGGCCCGTACGGCGCCGGCAGGGGGCGACCCGCTGGGCCTGCGCGAGGACGCGCTGGACCGGCTCGGCATCCAGCCCTACCTCGAGCTGGTCGTGGAGCGGGCGCGCGACCGGCTGTCCGCCCAGGCGGCGTACCTGCTCCTCGCCCGGGATCCCGACACCGACTTCGAGGTCACCACCGTGAGCGGCCTGGACGCCGGTCTCCGGGGGACGCGGCTCGAGCCGGGCGTCACCGGGGCGCCGGACCCCCGGAACCCGCACCTCCCGGTGGTCCTGCCCGACCTGGCCGCGAACGGCGGGTCGTGGCTCGGCGAGAACGGCCTGCGCTCGCTCCTGCTGGCGCCTCTGGTCACCGAGGGCAGGGTCGTCGGTGCCCTGGGAGTCGCGTCGGACCGGGTCGCCGGCTTCAGCGACGAGGAGGCCGTCCTCCTCCAGCGCATCGGCACGGCCGTGGCGGGAGCCGCCGACCGCGCCCGGCTGCGGGTCTCGGAGCGCGAACGACGTGGCTGGCTCACCTTCCTCGCCGAGACCGGAGACCTGCTGGCCGGTTCCCTGGACCAGGACATGACGATGGCGATCACGGGGCAGGTGGTCGTACCTCGGCTCGCCACCTGGTGCGCGGTCCACCTCGACGACGTCCGCGGCCACCCCGTCCTCCAGCAGGTCTGGCACCGCGACGAACGGGCCGTGGCGTCGCTGCGGGCCGTGCTGGAGGAGACGCCTCCCGCGCGGATCGGCGAATCCCGGGACGAGCGGCTCCGGGCGGCGGTGCTCGGCATCCCGCTGGTCGCCCGGGGCCGGCGCATCGGCCAGCTCACCCTGGGACGTCCGCCCGGGGACCCGCTGCACGGGGAGGCCCGCGTGGTCGCGGAGTCGGTGGCCCGCCGCGCGGCGCTGGCGATCGACAACGCCCGCGCGCACGGCGAGCTCCAGGCCGTCGGTGAGGCGCTCCAGCGCAGCCTGCTCCCGGCGGCGCTGCCCTCGGCGCCCCAGTTCGACGTCGGCGTCGTGTACGAGGCCGCCGGCGAGCGGAGCCTGGCCGGGGGCGACTTCTACGACGTGTTCCCGCTCGGCGGAGGACGCTGGTGCTTCGCCGTGGGCGACGTCTGCGGCACCGGTGCCGAGGCGGCCGCGGTCACCGGCCTGGCCCGGCACACCATTCGGGCGCTCGGCCTCGCGGGGTTCCCGGTCGCCGACATCCTCGAGCGGCTCAACGCGGCGATCCTCGAGGAGGGGGAGCGGTCGCGCTTCCTCACCCTGGTCTGCGGGACGCTCGAGGAGAACGGCGGTGGGCGGCTCCGGATGAGCCTGGTCAGCGCGGGGCACCCGCTGCCGTTCGTCGTACGGCGGACGGGGGAGGTCGGCCAGGTCGGCCGTCCCCAGCCGTTGCTGGGCGTCATCGAGAAGGTGACCTTCCTGGCCGACGAGTACGTCCTCGACCGCGGCGACCTCCTGGTGGCGGTGACCGACGGCGTGCTGGAGCGGCGCGAGGGGCGCCGCATGCTCGAGGAGGAGGGGCTGGCCGCGGACCTCACCGAGGCCGGGAACCTGCCGGCCCAGGCGGTGGCGGAACGCATCCGCCGTCTCGTCGGCGACTTCGCCCCCGGCCCGCAGGCCGACGACATGGCGGTGCTGGCGATCCGGGTCACCCCGGCCGGGTGATTTCACCGATTCGTCGTACTTCGCCGGGCGAGTAGGGACAATCGGACGGGTGAGCTCTCTCGTCGACGTCTCCGCCCTGTGGGTGCGGTTCGGCCAGGTCGATGCCGTGCGCGGCATCGACCTGCGCGTGCCCGCCGGCAGCTCCACCGGCCTGCTCGGCCGCAACGGCGCCGGCAAGTCCACGACGATGCGCGTGCTGGCCGGCGTCATCCCACCGACCGGCGGGCTGGTCGAGGTGGCCGGCCACGACGTCCGCACCGACACGCTCGCGGTCAAGCGGCTGACGGGGTACTGCCCCGACGTGGGCGGGCTCGTCCCCCGGGCCACACCCTGGGAGCACCTCCAGCTCGCCGCGCGCCTGCGCCGGCTCCCGGACGGCTGGGAGGAGCGGGCCCGCGACCTGCTCGAGCGCTTCGACCTCGGCGGCGCCGCGCACCGGGTGACCGCCGGGTTCAGCCACGGCATGGGCCGCCGGATGTCGGTGGTGCTCGCCGCCTTCCACGAGCCGCGGGTGCTGCTGCTCGACGAGCCCTTCGACGGCGTCGACCCCCTCGGCGTCGAGGCCACCATGGAAGTGATCGCGGACGCCCGGGCGCGCGGCGCGGCGGTCCTGGTCTCCACCCACCTGCGGGAGCTCGCGGTCGAGGCCTGCGAGCACGCGATCGTGCTGCGCGGCGGCTCGGCAGTGGCGGCGGTCCCCGCGCGGGAGATGAGCGGTGAGGCAGGTGCCGGTGCCTACCGTGCCCTCCTCGACTGAGCCGGTGCCTCGCGCGGCGCGGACCCGGCGGCTCGCGCCCCGGCGCGTGCTCTCCGGCGGGGTCGAGGCGACCCGGGACGTGCTGCCGCTGCTCCGGTTCCGCGCGGCGGGCCTGCGCGGCGGTGCGAAGCGGGTGGCCGCCCTCGGGTTCCTCCTGATCGGCACGCTGACCGTGCTGGCCGCGTGGCTGCCGGCGTACCTCGCCGGTGCCGCGGGCTCTGCCGGCTCGGGCGTGCTCGAGTCCACCGAGGTGATGCTGCTGCTGCCGTCGGCGTACCTCGGTGTGCTGGTCATCGCCGTCGTGTCGTCGGCGGCGTCCGGCGGTGGGCGCGAGCTGATGACCCGCGAGCAGGGCGTCGCGTTCCCGGTGAGCTCGACCACCGACCACCTCGGCGCGCTGCTGATGGCGCCGCTGAACATCGCCTGGCTGCTGCAGAGCTGGGTGGTGCTCGGCGCGACCGCCTTCGTGGTCGGGCCGACCGGGCTGCTCGCGGCGCAGGTGCCGGTGCTGCTCTGGCTGTTCGTGGCCACCGCGCTGGCCCAGGTGATCTCGTGGGCGGCGGAGTGGGTACGACGGGGGCCCCGTGGCGCCTGGGTGGTGCGGGGGACCGTCGCGGGGCTGGCCGCGGCCGCCGCCGTCCTGGTCGCCACCGACCGGCTGGTCCCGCTGCTCGACGAGGCGCCCACGGTGCGGGTCCTGCTCGCCGCCCTCGACGGGTCCGAGGGCCGCTGGCTGCTCTGGCTGCGGACGGTCGCGATCCTCGCCGCCGCCGGGCTGGCGGCCGTGGTGCTGGGCGCAGTGCTCGCCCGGGCGGTCTCCCGCCGGCCGGCCCGCGACGAGCTGCGCGTGGAGAGCTCGGTCCGTCCGCCGCGCGCGCACCCTGCCTCCGACCTGGTCGCGCTGCTGCGCACCGACCGGGCCGGGATCTGGCGGTCGGTGCCGCTGCGCCGCGGGATGGCGGTCCTCGCCCTGCTGCCCGGTCTGGTCTCGCTGGCCGGCGCCCTCGACTGGCAGATGCTCACCATCCTCCCCGGGTTGGTCGCCTCGGGCGGCGCGCTGCTGTTCGGGGTGAACTCCTGGTGCCTCGACGGGCGGGGCGCGCTGTGGCGCGACAGCCTGCCGGTCTCGCCGCTGCTCGTGTTCACCTCCCGGGTGCTGGTGCTGCTCGAGGTGCTGCTGCTCGCCACCGCGGGCACCCTGGTCCTCGCCTCGCTCCGGGCCGGGCTGCCGACGCTCCCCGAGCTGGTCGCGGTGCTCTGCGCGGCGGTCGTGGTCACGATGCAGGCGGTCTCCGGGTCGCTGCGGTGGTCGGTGCGGCGCCCGTTCGCGGTCGACATGCGCAGCGCGCGGGCCACCCCGGCGCCGCCGCTGGTGATGGTGGGCTACTCCGCGCGGCTGGCCTTCGCCACCACCTTCACCGGCATGGTCTTCATCGCCACCTCGCGGGCCCCGGACTGGCGCTGGTCGGTGCTGCTCGCGTTGCCCCTCGTGCTGTTCTCGGCCTACCGGCTGGTCCGGGTCTCCGGCGAGTGGGCCGACCCGGAGCGCCGCTCCCTGGTGATCGCCACCGTCGCCGGCTGACCTCGGTCCGGTCCGTCCCCTGTGGACCGGGGTTTCGTGTTTGTCCGTCCCCGGTGCGAGGGTCGTCACAGCGCCGTGGGTGCGACGGCGCGACGACCCGGGAGCACGACGACAAGGGGCACGCGATGAGCGACGACATCCTCGCCAAGGTCCGCAAGATCCTGGCCAAGGCGGAGGACCCGGCGGCCACGCCCGAGGAGGCGGAGACCTACACCGCCAAGGCGGCCGAGCTGGTCGCGGCCTACGGCATCGACCGGGCCCTGCTCGCCCAGACCGAGCCCGGGTCCGACGTGGTCGGCGACCGGGTGGTCCTGCTCGACCCGCCGTACGCGCTGGACAAGGCCGGGCTGCTCAGCAGCGTCGCCTACCGGCTGCGGTGCCGGGCGGTGCAGCGGGTGCGGTACGTCGACGGCGAGAAGCAGATCTCGCTCCACCTGTTCGGCTACGACTCGGACCTGGTCCGGGCCGAGGTGCTCTACACGAGCCTGCTGCTCCAGGCGACCAGCACCCTGGCACGCACCCCGGTGCCGTACGGCGAGCACGTCGCGGCCTATCGACGCTCCTGGCTCGCGGGGTTCACCGCCGCGGTCAGCCGCCGGCTCGCGGAGGCCGAGGACCGTGCCCAGACCCACGCCGAGTCGGCCGCGACCAGGGGAAGGTCGGTGGCCCTGGTGCTCGCCGACCGGTCGCTCGCGGTGAGCCAGGCCGTCGAGGAGGAGTACCCCTCCCTGGGCAAGGCGGCCGGCCGCACGCTGTCGGGCAGCGGCGGACGCTCCGGGTGGATCGCCGGGCAGCGCGCCGACCTCGGCGGCACCCGGGTGACCCGACGCTCGCGCGGGCAGGTCGCCGGCTGAGTCCGGCCTAGCCGCCCTGGGGCCGGGTGCGTGCCACGTCGCCGTCGTCCTCGTGCCCGCGGGCCCGGCTCTCGGCGAGGTAGCCGAGCCGGCGCAGCGCCTCGACGTTGCGCTGGTGCAGCATGAAGTCCTGCGCCGCGGTGGGGATCAGGGTGGCGGGCCCGGAGACCGCGCGCTCCTCGATGGTCACCTCGGTGTCGTCGCCCTGTGGGGTGCAGGTGAGGATCACCCGGCCCTCGCCGGTGGGCCACGCCTTGACCCGCAGCTGGAGCCGGTGCGGCGCGTCCACCTCCTCGACCACGGTGGTGTCGCTGATCAGCACCGGCCAGGCACCGACGGAGTGGTGGATCCGGGTGCCGACGGCCGGCCAGTCCTCGTCGACCTCGCGGATCCGGGCCGCCCCGACCACCCAGGTCGCGTAGCTCCAGCCGTCGGTGAGCACGTCGAACACGTCCTCGGGGGTGCAGTGCATGACACGGGTGGTGGTGCTCATGGGGTTCCCTCCTGGGTCGTGCGGGATCCGGGGCGGAGCCGCCGGACACGGTCGTGGGCGAGTGCGGCGCGGGCGGCGTTGGAGCCGCAGGCCCCGTGCACCCCGCCGCCCGGGTGGGCGGAGGCCGAGCCGAGGTAGAGCCCCGGCACGGGGGTCTCCGCGCGGCCGAGCCCGGGGACGGGCCGGAAGACCAGCTGCTGCTGCAGCGACGCGGTGCCGCCGTTGAGCGCACCGCCGACGAGGTTCTCGTCACGCTCCTGCATCTCCCGGGGCCCGAGCAGCCTGCGCGCGAGCACCCGGTCGCCGAAGCCGGGGGCGTACTCCTCGATCCGGGCCTGCATCCGGTCGGCCATCCGCTCGACGTCGTCGTGGTCCCACACCCCGCGGATCCCGGCCCCGCCGGCGTCGGAGCGGACCTGCTGCGGGACGTGGCTGTAGGCCCACACGGACTCCGCGCCCGCGGGGGCCCGGGTGGGGTCGGCGGCGGCCATCTGGCCGACCAGGACGAAGGGCCGCTCGGGTACGGCGCCCGCGGAGACCTGCGCGCCGGCCAGCGCCACCTCGTCGACGGACTCGCCGAGGTGCACGGTGCCCGGCGTCTTGTCGGGCTGGTGGCGCCAGGGGACCGGCCCGTCGAGCGCCCAGTCGACCTTGACCGTGCCGGGGTCCCACTCGAACCCGCGCATCCGGCGGCGCAGGCGGTCCGGGAGGTGGTGCCAGGCCACCAGGCCGCCGTACAGCGCGGGCGCCGCCACGTCGGCGACCACCGCCCGCGTGGCCTCGACCACGTCGCCGTGCTCGGTGCGTACGCCGACCGCCCGACCGTCGCGAACGACGACCTCGGTGGCGCGGCAGCCGAGCCGGACCGTGCCGCCGGCCGTCTCGAAGCGGCGTGCCATCGCCGCGGTCAGCATGCCGGCGCCGCCGGTGGGGACGGGGAAGCCCGCCTGCTGGCCCATCATGATGAGGATCCAGCCCATCATCCCGGAGCCGGGCGCGTCCATGGAGATGTCGGCGTGGGCGGCGTTGCCGGCGAGGAGCATCTTGGCGCCGTCGCCGGAGAAGTACCGGTCCGCGACGCTCCGGGCCGGCGAGAGCGCCAGCTTCAGGAACGAGAGCCCGCCCGCCGCCCGGACCTTCGCGAGCGCACCCAGGCCGTTCCTGACGGGCGGGAACGGGGAGAGCAGCGCGCCGACGACCTGGTCGCCGATCGCGTCCCAGCCGCGGCACAGCTCCAGCCAGGCGTCGCCGTCACCGGGCGCCAGGGCGTCCAGACCGGCGGCGGTCTCCTCGGCGGTGCGGTGCAGCAGCGCCCAGCTGCCGTCGGCGAACGGCGTGCCGGCCACCGCTGGCGCGTGCGACCAGGCGAGCCCGTGCCGCTCGAGCCCGAGCCGCTGGATCGTCGGCGAGACCGCCGCGAGCGGGTAGAACGAGCTGAACGTGTCGTGCACGAAGCCGTCCCGCACCCCGGAGTCGCTGCGGACGGCGCCGCCGACCCCGTCCTGCGCCTCGAGCAGCACGACGTCCCAACCCGCGTCCGCGAGCAGGTTGGCCGCGACGAGGCCGTTGGGTCCACTGCCGATGACGACGGCGTCGGTGCGGGTCATGCGACCGTCGTACCCCCTTTCCCCGGCGCTACGCCAGACCCCGGCGGGGCCGGGCTGCTGCCGACGGCGGACCGGGGAGCCCCTAGGGTCGGGGCACGGACCGCCCGCCGGAGCCTGCTCGGCCGGGACCGCGGCGGTCCGGGGAACCGAGCGAGAGGAACCACCGATGAGCCAGGTCCTGCTGGTCCGCCACGGCCAGGCGTCGTGGGGCAGCGATGACTACGACGTGCTCTCCGACCTCGGCGAACGGCAGTCGCGGCTGCTCGGCGAGGCGCTCGCGGCCCGCGGGGTGGTCCCCGACCTGGTCGTGCGGGGCGCGATGCGGCGGCACCGGCAGACTGCCGAGCAGGCCGTCGCCGGCGCGGGCTGGGCCGCCGACGTGGTCGTCGACGACGGCTGGAACGAGTTCGACCACGTGCAGATGCTCGCGATGCACCCGCCGGCGTACGGCGAGGGCGAGGAGCTGACCCGGGAGCAGTTCCAGGCCTGGTTCGAGGAGGCCACGCTGCGCTGGACCGGTGGCGCCTACGACGAGGACTACGACGAGTCGTTCACCGCCTTCGGCGCGCGGGTCGACGCCGCGCTGCGCCGTACCGTCGAGCGGCTCGAGCCCAAGCAGACCGCGGTGGTGCTCACCTCCGGCGGGCCGGTGTCCTGGGTCGCGGCGTCGCTGCTCGCCGGGGGCGCCGACCTGTGGACCCAGCTGAACCCGGTCACCGTGAACTCCTCGGTCACCAAGATCGTCGTCGGGCGTCGCGGCGCGACCCTGGTCAGCTTCAACGACCACAGCCACCTCGAGGCCGCGGGTGGCGGCCACATCACCTACCGGTAGGAGCCCCTGGCATGCGCAAGACGATCCTGATCACCGGCGCGAGCTCCGGGCTGGGCGAGGAGATGGCGCGCCAGTTCGCCGCGCTCGGCCACGACCTCGCCCTGTGCGCGCGCCGTACCGACCGCCTCGACGCGCTGCGGGCCGAGCTCGTCGCCAGGCACCCGGGCCAGCGGTTCGAGGTGCGCGCGCTCGACGTGAACGACGACGAGGCGGTCTTCGCGGTGTTCCGCGCGTTCCAGGCCGACTTCGGCACGATCGACCGGGTCGTGGTGAACGCCGGGCTCGGCAAGGGCGCCCCGATCGGCACCGGCGGCTACGACGCGAACAAGGCGACCGCGATGACGAACTTCGTCGCCGCGCTGGCGCAGACCGAGGCCGCGATGGAGATCTTCCGCGCCCAGCACGCCGGCCACCTCGTGATGATCTCGTCCATGTCCGCGATGCGCGGGATGCCGAGGACGGTGACCACGTACGCCGCGACGAAGGCCGGGGTCGCGCACCTCGCCGAGGGGCTGCGGGCGGAGCTGGCCGGCGGCCCGATCGCCGTCTCGGTGATCTACCCGGGCTACATCCGGTCGGAGATGAACGAGCGCGTGAAGAACGCCCCGTTCATGGTGTCCACCGAGAAGGGCGTGCGGTCGATGGTCGAGGCCATCGAGAAGGAGAAGCCGCACGCCCGCGTCCCGGCGTGGCCGTGGGTGCCGCTCGGTGTCGCGATGCGCCACCTCCCGCTGCCGCTGGCCAGAAGGCTCATGGGCTGAGGCAGGCGTCGCCGTGGGGGGCTCAGGCGGTCTGCCAGAGCCCGATCAGGTTCCCCTCGGGATCCTTGAAGTACGCCGTGAAGCCCATGTCACCGACCGTCTGCTTCGCGATCACCGTCGTGCCGCCGAGCTTCTCGATCGACTCGAGCGCGCCGTCGATGTCCTCGACGTCGACGGTGACGACCGGCGATCCGAACGGGGCCTCGCGCTTCATCATGCCGCCGTTGATGAACCCGGGCTCGCTCGGCGGCCCCTGCTCCGGGGTCGGCCCGGTCATCACCAGCGTGTAGCCCATGTCCGGAAGCGGGGTCATCCGCCACCCGAACGCGCCTTCGTAGAACGACCTGGCCCGGTCCCCGTCCTCGAACGGGATCTCGAAGTGCACCACCCGACCGCTCATCACGACCTCCTGGAGTCCGCCGTACGCCCTGACCTCTCGACCGTAGACCCCGGAGCCGCCGGGTGACGACGGGTCGGCGGCAAAACCCTGCCGGGACGCGACGGTCGGCGGGCGGCTCAGGCGCCGAAGGTCATCCGGAAGTCGCTCATCCGGAACGACGCCACCGCGGGCCGCCCGTGCATCCACGCCAGCGGCCCGTCCGTGCCGAAGCGCCACGACCCGAGGCACGGCAGGCTCCGCGCGGTCCCGGACACCTTGGTCACCGCCGGCGTACCGTCCTCGCGCTGCTGCAGGAGGGTGAACACGTACGGCGTCCGCAGCCCGACCCCCGGCGTCCCCGCGAAGGTGGCTGCCGCGATCGGGGTCCCCGCGACGTGCGCGCTCCACTCCGTCCGCGCCGCGGGCCACAGCCGCCGGTCGCGCACGTGCAGGTCGCCGAGCTCCTTCGGGATCGCCCACAGCGTCCGGCCGCCGTCGCGCGACGGCGCGGTGTTCACCCAGATGTCGGTGACGTGCACGCGGGGGACCGCGCCGTCACGCACCAGCCGGGCCACGAGCAGCTCCTGGTAGGAGAGCACCCCGCCCTCGCGGTAGTCGACGAAGGCGGCGCCGTACAACCCGGCCGGGCGGTCCTCGGTGCCGGTGCGCACCGCGAAGAGCGAGCACCACAGGTCTCCCTGCAGGTTCCAGGGCGGAGAGGGGAACGGCACCCGAGAACAATAGACCGCCGGGCTTGCGCCGATATGACAACCTGAGACCCCTCCACGCCACCGGGCGTCTCGCCGAAAGGTCCTCACCCCATGCACGCACGGGTCTGCATCATCGGAGCCGGGTCGTCCGGGATCACCGCCGCGCAGGTGATGCACGCGCGCGGCATCCCCTTCGACTGCTTCGAGATCGGCAGCGAGGTCGGCGGTAACTGGCGCTACGACAACGACAACCGGATGAGCTCGGCCTACCGGTCGCTGCACATCAACACGTCGCGGCAGCTGATGGAGTACCGCGCCTACCCGATGCCCGACGACCTGCCCGACTACCCGAGCCACTGGCAGATCGCGGCGTACTTCGACGCCTTCGTCGACCACTTCGGCCTCCGCGACAAGATCACCTTCCGCACCGAGGTGGTCAAGGTGGTGCCGGTGCCCGCGGCGGAGGGCGGCGGGTACGACGTCACGCTGCGGAGCCGCGACCAGGCCGGGACGCCCTCGGAGCCGGAGGTGCGCCGCTACGAGAACGTCGTGGTCGCCAACGGGCACCACTGGGACCCGCGCTGGCCCGAGCCGTCGTTCCCCGGGGCCGAGACGTTCCCCGGCGACCAGCTGCACGCGCACTACTACAAGACCCCCGAGATCTTCGCCGGCAAGCGGGTGCTCGTGCTCGGCATCGGCAACTCCGCCTGCGACATCGCGGTGGAGTCCTCGCGCACCGCCGACGAGACGTTCCTCGCGATGCGCCGCGGGGCGCACATCGTGCCGAAGTTCGTCTTCGGGGTGCCCACCGACCACCTGACCGACTCCGCCCTCGCCCGCGGCCCGCTCAAGGTCCAGCAGCTCGCGATGGCGGCCCTGCTGCGCGTCGCGCAGGGCCGGGTCACCGACTACGGGCTGCCGAAGCCCGACCACGCCGTGCTGCACGCCCACCCGACGGTCAGCGACGACCTCCTCACCCGGCTCGGTCACGGCGACATCACCGTGAAGCCGAACATCGACCGGTTCGAGGGGTCGAAGGTCTTCTTCGAGGACGGCACCGCCGCCGAGGTCGACACGGTCGTCTACTGCACCGGCTACAAGGTGACCTTCCCGTTCTTCGACGACACGGTGGTCACCGCCGCCGACAACCACGTCGACCTGTACCGGCGGGTGGTCGACCCCGAGCACCCCGGCCTGTACTTCGTCGGGCTGATCCAGCCGCTCGGCGCGATCATGCCGCTCGCCGAGGCCCAGGCGGAGTGGGTGGGCGACCTCGTCGCCGGCGAGGGGGCGCTCCCGTCGTACGACGAGATGCGCGCCCAGATCGCGAGGTACGACGAGCAGCTGCGCCGCCGCTACGTCGCGTCGAAGCGGCACACGATCCAGGTCGACTTCCACAAGTACCGCGCCGAGATCGAGCGCGAGCGCGCGGCGTCGCGGGCCCGGGTCAGCGGGACGGCGCCGGCGCGGGGACTCGTGGCGCGGGCCGCGGCACGCCTCGCAGCCCGACGAGGCTGACCACCCCGCCGGCCGCGAGCAGCAGCGCGCACACGAGCAGCGCCTCGGTGTAGCCGGCGGTGAACGCCTCGGCGCTGCGGTAGTCCGCGCCGGTGATCCCGACCGCCGCCGGCAGCGCCGCGACCGAGAGCAGCGACCCGGTCCGGGCCACGGCGTTGTTGATCCCGCTGGCGGTACCCGCGAGCCGGTCCGGCGCGGTGGCCAGCACGCTCGCGGTCAGCGGCGCCACCAGCGCGACCAGCCCCAGCGAGAAGACCAGGAGCCCCGGGAGCACCCCGGTGAGGTACGACGTGCCCGCGCCCACGTCGCGCAGCAGCAGCGCCCCCGCCGCGCAGATGACCGGTCCGGCGGAGAGCTGCAGCCGCGGCCCGATCCGGCCGGCCAGCGCCCCGGAGCGGGAGGAGAGCAGCAGCATCACCACGGTCAGCGGGACGGTGGCGAAGCCCGCCTGGAGCGGGGTGTACCCGGCGCTGACCTGCAGCTGGAGGACCAGGAAGAACAGCATCGCGGCCAGCGCGCCGTAGACCAGCAGCGTCATCGCGTTGGCGATCGAGAACACCCGGGACCGGAACAGGTGCAGCGGCACCAGCGGGTGGGGCGCGCGCCGTTCGCGCAGCACGAACAGGCAGAGGGACGCCGTACCCACGGCCGCCGCGGTGACGACGTACCCGGCGGCCACCTCCTGCGCCTCGATCAGCGCGTAGGTCAGCGCCCCGAGCCCGACCGCGCCGAGCACCGCACCGGGGACGTCGAAGCCGCGGTCGACCTGCTCGTCGCACGACTCGGGCACGCAGCGCCGGCACAGCACGAGCACCACGACGGCGACCGGGACGTTGATCCAGAAGATCCAGCGCCAGCTGGCGTTGTCGACGATCCAGCCGCCGAGCACGGGGCCGACCGCGGCGGCGACCCCGCCGAGCCCGGCCCAGCGGCCGATCATCGCGGCCCGGTCCTGCGGCCGGAACGAGGCCTGGATCAGGGCGAGGCTGCCCGGCGTGAGCAGCGCGGCGCCCACGCCCTGGACCAGCCGGGCCGCGATCAGCTGCTCGGGGGTCCGGGCGAGCCCGCACAGCACCGAGGCGGCCGCGAACCAGGTCACCCCGACCATGTACACGCGGCGCCGGCCGAACCGGTCGCCGAGCGCGCCGCCGACCAGGATCAGCGAGGCCAGCGACAGCATGTAGGCGTTGACCACCCACTGCAGCTCTGCCACGGAGGCGCCCAGCGTGGTGCCGATGCGCCGCAGCGCGACGTTGACCACGGTGCCGTCGAGCATCGCCATGCCCGAGCCGAGCACGGTCGCGGTGAGCACGCCGCGCCCGCGCGGGCTGGCCGCGGCGAGCAGCTCCGCCATGCGCACCTCCGCAGTCCGGCGCCCCGGCCACGGACCGGCCGGGTCTTCCAGGATGCCGCAGCCGGGGCGTCCGGGTCAGCGCTCGGACTGCACGATGAGCCGGGTGTAGACCATCTCCAGCGGGTACGGCGGCCAGGGCGCCTCGCGCACCTCGTCGGTGGGCCGCCAGCCGAGGTACTCGTAGAACCGGCGGGCCCGGTGGTTCTCCTGGAGCACCCACAGGGAGGCGGCCGTGCTCCCGCGCAGGTCCATCGCGTGCAGGACGGTCTCGATCGCCGCCGTGGCCAGGCCGCGTCCCCAGTGGTCGGGCCGCACCGCGAGGTGGCGCAGGGTGTCGTCGTCGTAGGCCGCGTAGGCGACCAGGCCGTCCGCGTCGTCGTCGGGATCGTCGGCGACGAGCACCTCGGCGGAGGGTTCGTCGAGCACGAGCCGCCAGCGCGCGAGCACGTCGTCGGCCGGGAACGGGTAGCGCTCGGCGGGGAAGACATGGGCGAGCGCGGACCGGTTGGCCTCCCGCTCGAGCTCCATGAGCGGCAGCAGGTCGCGCTCGGTGGCCTCGCGGAACATTCCCCCATCCTGCCAGGCACGCGGGCCCGGGCGCCGTACGGACGTCGCGGCGGCCGCCGTACCACGGCAAGAAAAAGTCAGGCTTGACTGTTTGTTGGTGTCCGGCCACGATGGGCACGTGACGACCACCCCCGCCCCCGGCGCCGACGAGCGCGTCCGGGTCCCGCAGGGGGAGCGCACCCGGGCGATGCGGCAGCGGCTGCTCGAGGCCACCGTCGAGCTGCTGGTCGAGCGCGGCTGGAGCGGTACGTCGACCACGCTGGTGTCGAAGCGGGCCGGCGTCTCCCGCGGCGCGCAGCTGCACCACTTCCCGACCAAGGACGCGCTGGTCCTCGCCGCCGTCGAGCACCTGAGCGAGGTCCGCGGGCAGGAGCTCGCCGAGGCCGCCACGCGGCTGCCGACCGGGCCGCGCCGCACCCGGGCGGTGCTGGAGATGCTCGCCGAGCACTTCACCAGCCAGGTGTTCACCGCTGCCCTCGAGCTCTGGGTCGCGGCCCGCACCGACCCGAACCTGAACGCCGCGGTCGGCCCCCTCGAGCAGCGGATCGGCCGCGAGATCCACCGGCGCACCGTCGAGCTGCTCGGCGCCGACGAGGGTCAGCCGGGGGTCCGCGAGCTGGTGCAGGCCACCCTCGACCTGGCCCGCGGGCTCGGACTGGCCAACACGATCAGCGACGACGCCGCCCGCCGGGGCCGGATCCTCGACCAGTGGGCCCGCGTCCTGGACGACCGGCTGACCCCGCAGACCCCGCCGCAGGAGGCCACCCGATGACGTCCCAGGCCCGACCGACCGCCCCGACGGCCACGCCCCGGAGCCCGGACTCCCGGCTCGCCGGGGTGCTCGCGGACCTGGCCGCGGAGGGCGACGCGCTCGACGCGCTCGTCGCGGACCTCGCCGCGCCCGGCTGGAGCACCCCGACCCCGGCCGCCGGCTGGGACGTCGCCCACCAGGTGGCCCACCTGGCGTGGACCGACGAGGTCGCGGTCACCGCCGCCACCGACAAGGCGGCCTGGGAGGCGGTGGTCGTCGGGGCGCTGGAGGACCCCGGCGGGTTCGTGGACGCGGCGGCCGCGCACGGTGCCGAGGCCGACCCCGCCGACCTGCTCGCGCGCTGGCGCGCCTCGCGCGCGGCGCTGGCCGCCACGCTCGCCGCGCTGCCCGAGGGGGAGCGGGTCCCCTGGTTCGGGCCGCCGATGAGCGCGACCTCGATGGCCACCGCCCGCTTCATGGAGACCTGGGCGCACGGGCTCGACGTGGCCGAGGCACTCGGGGCGCCGGCCGCGCCGACCGACCGGATCCGGCACGTGGCGCACCTCGGCGTGCGTACCCGCGACTTCGCCTTCTCCGTGCACCGGCTCACCCCGCCGGGCGGGGAGTTCCGGGTCGAGCTGGTCGCGCCGGGCGGCGGCACCTGGGCCTACGGGCCGGAGGACGCGGCGCAGACGGTCCGGGGGCCGGCGTACGACTTCTGCCTGCTCGTCACCCAGCGCCGGAACCGCGCCGACCTCGACCTGGTCGCCGCCGGGCCCGACGCGGACCGGTGGCTCGACATCGCGCAGGCGTTCGCGGGCCCGCCGGGTGCCGGCCGGGAGCCGGGCCGTGCTCCCGGCGGCGCGGGCGTCGGCGGACCCGGAGCGGGAACGCCGTGAGCGCCGACGTGCTGCGGGTCGGCAACTGCAGCGGCTTCTACGGCGACCGGCTCTCCGCGATGCGGGAGATGCTCGAGGGCGGCGAGCTCGACGTGCTCACCGGCGACTACCTAGCCGAGCTCACCATGCTGATCCTGGGCCGCGACCGGATGAAGGACCCCACCCTCGGCTACGCCCGCACCTTCCTCCGGCAGGCCGAGGAGTGCATGGGCCTCGCCCTCGAGCGAGGGGTGAAGCTGGTGTCGAACGCCGGCGGCCTGAACCCCTCGGGGCTCGCCGAGCGGCTGCGCGAGACCGCCTCCGCGCTCGGCCTCGCGCCCCGGATCGCCTACGTGCACGGCGACGACCTGATGCCCCGTGCGGCCGACCTCGGCTTCACCGGCGCGCTGACCGCGAACGCCTACCTCGGCGCGTTCGGCATCGCCGCCGCCCTCCGCGCCGGGGCGGACATCGTGGTCACCGGCCGGGTCACCGACGCCTCGGTGGTCGTCGGGCCCGCGGCCGCGCACTTCGGCTGGGAGCGCACGGCGTACGACGAGCTGGCCGGTGCCATGGTGGCGGGCCACGTGATCGAGTGCGGGGCGCACGCCACCGGCGGCAACTTCTCCGGGTTCCGCGCGTTCGCCCCGGACCCCACGCCGCTCGGCTTCCCCCTCGCCGAGATCGCCGCCGACGGGAGCAGCGTGATCACCAAGCACGACGGCACCGGCGGGACCGTCACCACCGACACCGTGACCGCGCAGCTGGTCTACGAGGTACAGGCCCAGGCCTACCTCGGCCCCGACGTGACCGCCCGGCTCGACACCGTCGAGCTCACCCCGGACGGAGAGGACCGGGTGCGGGTCTCCGGCGTCCGCGGTGAGGCACCGCCGGATCGGCTCAAGGTCTGCGTGAACGAGCTCGGCGGCTTCCGCAACACCGTCGAGTTCGTCCTGGTCGGGCTCGACATCGACGCCAAGGCCGACTGGGTCCGGATGCAGATGGACGCCGCGCTCGCCGCGCACCCACCGGCCTCGGTCACCTGGACCCTCGCCCGCACCGACCGCGAGGACGCCGCGACCGAGGAGGCCGCGAGCTGCCGGCTGCGCTGCTCGGTCGCGGACCGGAGCCCCGACGTGGTCGGCCGGACGTTCACCGCCGCCGCGGTCGAGCTCGGCCTGGCGTCGTACCCGGGCTTCACCCTCACCGCCCCGCCGGCCCCCGCCACCCCGTACGGCGTCTACCGGCCCGCTTTCGTCCCCCGCGCCGAGGTCACCCACACCGTCGTCCACCCCGACGGCTCCACCGAGCACATCCCCGACGAGGCGACGAGTGGTGGGGGCGGGGACGCCGTCCCGCCAGCGGACGGGCGGAGCGACGGGGCCGGCCCGACCGTGGTCGGGTCAGGCCGGATGGGCCGGCCGGCCCCGTCGAGCAGCCCGGCCGCAGCGGCCGCGCCCGCACCCGCAGCGGCCGCGCCCGACGCTGCCACGGAAGCGGCGAAGGTCGCCGAGAGCGCCCCGCCGGACACCGTCACCCGCCGCCTCCCCCTCGGCACGTTCGTCCACGCCCGCAGCGGCGACAAGGGCGGCGACGCGAACATCGGGCTGTGGGTCGACCGGAGCCAGAAGGCCGAGGAGCGCACCGCCTGGCTGACCAAGTTCGTCACCCCGGAGCGGGTCAAGGAGCTGCTCCCGGAGGCGGCCGGCCTCGACGTCGAGGTGTACCCGCTGCCGAACCTGGGCGCGGTCAACGTCGTCGTCCACGGGCTGCTCGGCGAGGGGGTCGCCGCGTCCACCCGGTTCGACCCGCAGGGCAAAGCGCTCGGCGAGTGGCTCCGGTCGCGGCACGTGAGCATCACGGGGGACCTGCTGTGAGCTTCTTCAGCCCCGAGCAGGAGGCGCTGCGCACGAGCGCGCGGGCGTTCGTGGCGCGCGAGGTGGCGCCGCACCTGCAGGGGTGGGAGGACGCGGGCGAGGTCCCGCGCGCGCTGCACCTCGCCGCGGCTGAGCAGGGCTTCCTCGGCCTCGGCGTGCCGGAGGAGCAGGGCGGCAGCGGCGGCACGTTCCTCGACTCGCTGGCGCTGAGCGAGGCGATGGCCGAGGCCGGCGCGAGCTCGGGCCTGCTGGCCGGGCTCTTCACCTCCGGGATCGCCCTGCCGCACATGGTGGCGGCCGGCACCCCCGACCTGGTGGACCGGTTCGTGCGGCCGACCCTGGCCGGCGAGACGATCGGCGCGCTCGCGGTCACCGAGCCCGGGGGCGGCTCGGACGTCGCGAACATCCGCACCACCGCCGTGCGCGACGGGGACTCCTACGTCGTCAACGGCGCCAAGACCTTCATCACCTCCGGCGTCCGCGCCGACTTCGTGACCACGGCGGTCCGCACCGGCGGGCCCGGGTACGGCGGGGTGAGCCTGCTCGTCCTGGAGAAGGGCTCGCCGGGCTTCGAGGTGACCCGCGCCCTGGCGAAGATGGGCTGGCACTGCTCCGACACCGCCGAGCTCTCCTTCACCGACGTGCGGGTGCCCGCGGCGAACCTGGTCGGCGCCGAGGACGGCGGGTTCGCGCTGATCGCGCAGCAGTTCGTCGCCGAGCGGCTGGCGCTGGCGGTGCACGGCTACGGCATCGCCGCGCGCGCCCTGGCGCTGACCGTGGACCACGCGAAGGGGCGGGAGACGTTCGGCCGGCCGCTGGCCTCGCGCCAGGTGGTGCAGCACAAGCTCGTCGAGATGCACCGCCGGGTCGACGTCGCGCGGACCTACACCCGCGAGGTCGCCCGCCGGTACGCCGCCGGGGAGGACCCGGTCGCGGAGGCGCTGCAGGCCAAGGCGTTCGCGGTGGAGGCGTGCGCCTTCGTGGTCGACGAGGCCGTCCAGCTCCACGGCGGCGCCGGGTACATGCACGGGACCGAGGTGGAGCGGCACTACCGCGACGCCCGGATCCTCGGAATCGGAGGAGGAGCCACCGAAGTGCTCAACGACCTGACCGCGCGGCTGCTGGGGTACACCCCGTGACCGCCCCGCCGGACGTCAGCCCGCGCCGCGCCGCGATGCTCGACAAGCTCGCCGCCCTCGACGAGGAGCACGCCAGGGCGGTGGCCGGCGGCGGCCCCAAGTACGTCGACCGGCACCACGCCCGCGGCAAGCTGCTGCCCCGCGAGCGGATCGAGCTGCTCGTCGACGAGGGGTCGGCCTTCCTCGAGCTGAGCCCGCTCGCCGGCTGGGGGTCGGAGTACACGGTGGGCGCCTCGGTGGTCACCGGGATCGGCGTGATCGAGGGCGTCGAGTGCATGGTGATCGCCAACGACGCCACCGTCCGCGGCGGCGCGAGCAACCCGTGGACGGTGAAGAAGCTGTTCCGGGCCGCGCAGATCGCGCGCGAGAACCGGCTGCCCACGGTCAACCTCGTCGAGTCGGGCGGCGCGGACCTGCCCAGCCAGAAGGAGATCTTCATCCCCGGTGGCGAGCTGTTCCGCGGCCTCACCAAGGCGTCGGCCGCGAAGACCCCCACCGTCGCGCTGGTCTTCGGCAACTCCACGGCCGGCGGCGCCTACGTGCCCGGCATGAGCGACTACGTGGTGATGGTCAAGGAGCAGGCCAAGGTCTTCCTCGGCGGTCCGCCGCTGGTGAGGATGGCCACCGGCGAGGAGTCCGACGACGAGTCGCTCGGCGGCGCGGAGATGCATGCGCGCACCTCCGGCCTCGCCGACTACCTGGCCCAGGACGAGCACGACGCGCTGCGCATCGGCCGCCGGATCGTCGCCCGCCTCAACTGGCGCAAGGCACGTCCCGCCGACCACGACGACTTCGCGGAGCCGGACGAGGACGTCGAGGGCCTGCTCGACCTGATCCCCGAGGACCTCAAGGAGCCGTTCGACCCCCGCGAGGTCATCGCGCGGGTCTGCGACGGGGCCGGCCCCGGCAACCGCGTCGCCTTCGACGAGTTCAAGCCGCTCTACGGCACGTCGCTCGTCACCGGCTGGGCCAGGGTGCACGGCCACCCGGTCGGGATCCTCGCCAACGCGCAGGGCGTGCTGTTCTCCGAGGAGGCGCAGAAGGCGGCGCAGTTCATCCAGCTCGCCAACCAGGTCGACGTACCCCTGCTGTTCCTGCACAACACCACCGGCTACATGGTCGGTGCGGAGTACGAGCAGGGCGGCATCATCAAGCACGGCGCGATGATGATCAACGCGGTCTCCAACTCCACCGTGCCGCACATCTCGATCATGATGGGCGCCTCGTACGGTGCCGGGAACTACGGCATGTGTGGGCGGGCGTACGACCCGCGGTTCCTGTTCACCTGGCCGTCGGCGAAGTCCGCGGTGATGGGTCCGCAGCAGCTCGCCGGCGTGCTCTCCATCGTGGCCCGCGCGGCGTCCGAGGCGAAGGGCGAGGTGTACGACGAGGCGGCGGACGCGGGCCTGCGCGCGTACGTCGAGGAGCAGGTCGAGGCGGAGTCGCTGCCGTTCTTCCTCTCCGGCCGCCTGTACGACGACGGGGTGATCGACCCGCGCGACACGCGCACCGTCCTCGGCATCGCCCTGTCCGTGATCGACAACTGCCCGATCGAGGGCACCGACCGCTTCGGCGTCTTCCGGATGTGAGGGGTGAGATGACGATCCGACGACTGCTCGTCGCCAACCGCGGCGAGATCGCCCGCCGGGTGTTCCGGACCTGCCGCACGCTCGGCATCGAGACCGTCGCGGTGTTCTCCGACGCCGACGCGGACCTGCCGTTCGTGCGGGAGGCCGACGTCGCGGTGCGGCTGCCCGGGAACACCCCGGCGGAGACCTACCTGCGCGGCGACCTCGTGGTCCGGGCGGCCCGCGACGCCGGCGCCGACGCGGTCCACCCCGGCTACGGCTTCCTCTCCGAGAGCGCCGACTTCGCCCGGCAGGTGCGCGACGCCGGGCTGACCTGGGTCGGCCCCCGGCCGGAGTCGATCGACGCGATGGGCTCCAAGGTCGAGGCCAAGAAGCTGATGGAGAAGGCCGGCGTCCCGGTGCTGGGCGAGGTCGACCCCGCCTCGGCGACCGAGGCCGACCTGCCGCTGCTGGTCAAGGCGTCCGCCGGCGGCGGCGGCCGCGGCATGCGCGTCGTCCGGGCGCTAGCCGACGTCGCGAGCCAGGTCGAGCTCGCCGCGCACGAGGCCGCCTCCGCCTTCGGCGACCCGACGGTCTTCTGCGAGCCGTACGTCGAGCACGGCCGGCACGTCGAGGTGCAGGTGGTCGGGGACGGCCACGGCCACGTGCTCGTGCTCGGCGAGCGCGACTGCTCGATCCAGCGTCGCCACCAGAAGGTCGTGGAGGAGACCCCGGCGCCGGGCCTCTCCCGGGAGACGCAGGCGGCGCTGCACGACGCCGCGCGCAGGGCCGCCGAGGCGATCGACTACGTCGGCGCGGGCACGGTGGAGTTCCTGCTCTCCGGGGACCGCTTCTGGTTCCTGGAGATGAACACCCGGCTCCAGGTGGAGCACCCGGTCACCGAGCTGGTCACGGGCACGGACCTCGTGGCGCTGCAGGTCGCCGTGGCCGAGGGGCGGACGCTGGAAGCCCCGGCCGACGCGCCGCGGGGGCACGCGGTGGAGGTGCGCCTCTACGCGGAGGACCCCGCCGCCGGCTGGCAGCCCCAGAGCGGCCGGCTCACCCGCTTCGACGTCCCCGGGGTCTCGGCGAGGTTCGCGAACCCGGCGTCGTACGGCCTCCGGCTCGACTCCGGCGTCGAGACCGGCTCGGAGGTCGGCACCCACTACGACGCGATGCTCGCGAAGGTGGTCGCCTGGGCACCGACCCGTGAGGAGGCACTTCGCCGGCTCGCGGGCGCGCTGTCCCGTGCCCGCATCCACGGGCTGAGGACCAACCGCGACCTGCTCGTCGAGGTCCTGAGGCACGACGCCGTCGTCAGCGGCGACGTGAGCACGGACTTCTTCGAGCGCCACGAGCTGCGAGCGCGGGGTGGGGCCCACCGCGGCCGGGGCGCGGTCGACCCGGCCGAGGTGAGCGCCCACGCGGCCGCGCTGGCACTGGCCGAGCGGCACGCCGCCGGGCGGCGGGTGCAGCGGCGGGTCCCCGCCGCCTGGCGCAACGTCGCGTCACAGCCCCAGGTCACACGGCTCGTCGAGGGCTACCCGGACGGCTCGCGGACCGCGGACGACGACGTGCTCGACGTCGAGTGGTACGCCGGGCGCGACGGCTACCGGTTCGCGCACCAGGACGCACCTGCCCTCGGCGCGACCAGCGTCCGGGCGGTCCGGGTGGCCCCGGACCGGGTGACCCTCCAGGTCGACGGGGTGGACACCGCCTTCGAGGTCTCCGTGCGCGGGGACGTCGTCGACGTCGACTCGGTGCACGGCCACGTCGCCCTCACCCGGCTGCCCCGGTTCGTCGACCCCGCGGACCAGGTCGCGACCGGCTCGCTCCTCGCGCCGATGCCGGGCAGCGTGGTCCGGGTGGCCGTGGAGCAGGGACAGCCCGTGGCCACCGGCCAGCCCGTGCTCGTGCTCGAGGCGATGAAGATGCAGCACACCGTGGCCGCGCCGTACGACGGCACGGTCACCGACCTCCCCGTGTCCGTCGGGGACCAGGTCGCAGCGGGGGCCGTCCTGGCCGTCGTACACCCCCGGGAAGCACCGTCCGAAGGAGACCAGGCATGAGCGCCGAGACCGACACCACCGTCCCGTTCACCGAGGCCGACGAGCGGAGGAGCCTGCGCAGGGAGGTGGCGAAGCTCGCCTCCGGCTACGGCCGGGAGTACTTCGTGCGCCAGGCACGCAACGGCGAGAAGACCACCGACCTGTGGCTCGACATGGGCAAGCACGGCTACCTCGGGGTGGCCCTGCCCGAGGAGTACGGCGGTGGGGGCGGTGGGATCGGCGACCTGGCCGCGGTCTGTGAGGAGCTCGCCGCGCAGGGCTGCCCGCTGCTGATGATGGTGGTCTCGCCGGCGATCTGCGGCACCGTGATCTCGCGGTTCGGCACCGAGGAGCAGAAGGCGCGGTGGCTGCCGAGCATCGCCGACGGCACGCTCACGATGGCGTTCGCGATCACCGAGCCCGACGCCGGCTCGAACTCCCACGACATCACCACCACCGCCCGCCGCGACGGTGACGGCTGGGTGCTGCGGGGCCGCAAGATCTACATCTCCGGGGTCGACGAGGCCGGTGCCGTCCTGGTGGTGGCCCGCACCGAGGACGCGCGCACCGGCCGGCTCAAGCCCGCCCTGTTCGTCGTCCCGACCGACGCCGAGGGCCTGGAGTACCAGCCGATCGACATGGAGATCGTCAGCCCCGAGCGGCAGTTCACGCTCTTCGTCGACGACGTCCGACTGCCCGCGGACGCCCTGGTCGGCGACGAGAACGCCGGGATCGCGCAGCTCTTCGCCGGCCTCAACCCCGAGCGGATCATGGCCGCGGCGTTTGCCACCGGGATCGGCCGCTTCGCCCTCGACAAGGCCACGGAGTACGTCAAGGGCCGCGAGGTCTTCGGTGCCCCGATCGGCGCGCACCAGGGCGTCGCGCACCCGCTCGCGCAGTCCAAGATCGAGATCGAGCTGGCCCGGCTGATGACGCAGAAGGCCGCCGCGCTGTACGACGCGGGGGACGACACCGGCGCCGGCGAGGCCGCGAACATGGCGAAGTACGCCGCGGGGGAGGCCGCCTGTGCCGCGGCCGACCGGGCGGTGCAGGTGCACGGCGGGAACGGGATCACCACCGAGTACGGAATGGCCGGCCTGCTCGTCGCCGCCCGGGCCACGCGGATCGCCCCCGTGTCGCGCGAGATGATCTTGAACTTCGTCGGGTCGCACTCGCTCGGCCTGCCCAAGTCCTACTGACCCGCCGTCCTACCGAGGAGCCACATGACCGAGCTC
Source organism: Nocardioides jiangsuensis (assembly GCF_019679455.1). Taxonomy (GTDB): domain Bacteria; phylum Actinomycetota; class Actinomycetes; order Propionibacteriales; family Nocardioidaceae; genus Nocardioides_C; species Nocardioides_C jiangsuensis. Next base: position 945,475 of record NZ_JAIEZQ010000001.1, on the reverse strand, counting down.
GTGCACTACGACGTCGCCGAGGGCGTCGCCACGCTGACCCTGGACTCACAGCACAACCGCAACGCCCTGTCCCGCGGCCTGGTGAGCGAGCTCGTCGCGCACCTCGCGACCGCCGAGGCCGACGACGAGGTGAAGGTGGTGGTGGTCCGCGCGGAGGGCCGCACCTTCTGCTCCGGGGCCGACCTGTCCGAGGCCAGCGCGGACGGGATGGAGCAGGCGGCCGGGGTGCTCGTCGACCTCCAGCGCCGGATCGCCACCCTGGCCAAGCCGGTGGTGACCCGGCTGCACGGCAACGTCCGCGCCGGAGGCATCGGGATCGTGGCCGCGTCCGACATCGCGCTCAGTGCCGACGACGCGACGTACGCCTTCACCGAGGTGCGGCTCGGGCTCACCCCCGCCGCGATCTCGCTCAGCGTGCTTCCCCGGATGACCGACCGGTCGGCCGCGCTGACCTTCCTCACCGGCGAGGTCTTCGACGGCACCTCGGCCGCCGAGATGGGTCTGGTCACCAAGGCGGTCCCCGAGGACGAGCTCGACCTCGAGCTGCGCCAGGTGTGCGCGGCGCTGGTGAAGGGCAACCCGCAGGGCCTGCGGGAGACCAAGCAGCTCCTCGGCGGGCCGCTCGTCGACCGGATCGACCGGCACGGCGACGACCTCGCGAAGCTCTCCGCCCGCCTCTTCGGCTCCGACGAGGCCAAGGCCGCGATGACCGCCTTCCTCAACCGCCGGAAGTAACCGCCGCCCGCGGCGTGACCCGGCCCGCCACCAGCAGCCCGGTCACAGCCGCGAGGAAGCCACCGAGCAGGGTCGAGCCGAACGCGAGCGGTCCCGGGTCGGGCGCGGACAGCGCGAGCAGCGTCCCACCCGCCGCGAGCGTCAGCGCCATGCTCGTGGAGCCGGCCATCTGCAGGGCGCTGCTGTTCCGGCCCTGCTCGTGGTCGGCGGACAGGTCGAGGGTGAGCACCGAGAGCGAGGGCGAGGCCAGCCCCATCCCGAGCCCCGCCACGCACCAGCCGGCGAGGCCGACCCAGGGCGTGAGGCCCGGCCAGGCCAGCAGCGTGGTGACCGCGAGCCCGGTGCTCATCAGCGCCAGCCCGGCGCGCAGCACGAGCACCCGCGGCACGGTGTGGTCCCGGCCCTGGGCCCACGACCCGGCCGCCCACGTCACCCCGGTGATCGTCAGGCTGACGCCGGCCAGCGAGGGCGGGAACCCGTGCAGCACGGTGAGCAGCAGCGGGAGGAACGCGCCGACCCCGCTGAACGCCGCGCCGGTGAGGCTGCGGACCAGGGTCACCGCCGGTATGCCCCGCTCCGCACGCAGCGTCCCGGCGGGGAGGACCCGGGTCGCGCTCGCCGCGAGCAGCGCGGCCCCGCCGGCGATCGCGAGGAGCGCCGGGCCGGTGCGGGAGTCGAGCTGCTCACCGGCCACCGTGAGCACGAGCACGGCCGCGGCCGCGGTCACCGCCCAGGGCACCAACGCCCGCTCCGGCCGGGCGGCCGCGTCCGGCGACGGGTCACGGGCCGGCTCGGCGGCGGCCAGGCGTACGGCGGGCCGCAGCAGGAGCCACGCCGGGACCAGGAGGGCGAGCGCCCCGAGGAAGACCCAGCGCCACCCCGCCTGCTCGGTGACCACGCCGGTGACCACCGGACCGAGCACCGAGGGAAGGATCCACGCCGCGGCGAACAGCGAGAACATCCGCGGCCGCAGCTCCGCGGGCAGCGTCCGCGCCACCAGCACCATCAGCGCGACGTCGAGCAGCCCCTCGGCCAGGCCGCCGAGCAGCCGGCCGACCACCACCACCGGCATCGACACCGCCAGGCCGACGACGAGCTGGGCGAGCGCGAACGTCGCGATGCCGAGACGCAGCGGCGGCACGGGTCCCCGGCGGTCCGCCCACAGGCCGGTCACCGCCAGCGCGACGAGATAGCTCGCGGCCGGTGCGGCGGCGGCCACCCCGAACGCCCCGACCGCGTCGAGCTCGCGCACCATCGACGGCAGCGCGGTGCTCACCGCCCGGGCCTCGAAGGCGCCGAGCGTGACCAGGGCGACCGCGCCGAGTGCGAGGGGCAGGTGCGGCCCGCGGAACAGGCTCGCGGACGTGGTCGGGGCAGGGGTCGGGGGAGCCGGTGCGGCTGTGGTCGTCATGGCGACGATGCTGCAAGTTCAAGCTCACTTGAGGTCAAGCCCGACGCGGCCGATGTCCCCAGCGGAGGGGCGAAGGAACGACCCTCGGACGCCCTCGCGGGGGAACAGCCGGAAAACGGTCCGGGAGCCCCCCAGCGCCGGGGTAGAGTTGACGACTCGCTTTTTCCAACGACGGGAAAGCGCACCAGGACGTCGAGGAGACGGTGAAACCGCTTGTCCGCAGAGATCGCTGAGCAGGAGATCGCTCACGAGCAGGAGTTCGTCGACCGGGTCTACCGGCAGCTGGAGCAGTCGGCGCGCAACGCCGAGGCCCTCGCCAAGGAGGGCCACGGCCGCGGCCGGCTCGGGCACGAGGGGGGCCTGGTCGAGCGCGACGCGATGGTCTTCCAGGCCGCCAAGCGCCTGGCCACGCTGAACGCCGCGCACGAGGGGCTGGTCTTCGGCCGGCTCGACCTGGGCGACGCCGCCGATGGCCCGCGCTACATCGGCCGGATCGGCCTGCGAGACGACAACCGCGACTCCATGCTCGTCGACTGGCGCGCCCCCGCGGCGGCGGTGTTCTACCAGGCGACCGCGGCCGACCCCCAGGGCGTCGTACGGCGCCGGGTGCTGCGCTGCGCCGCCGACAAGGTCGTCGCCGTCGAGGACGACCTGCTCGACGCCGAGCGCGGCGAGGACCTCGTCGTGGTCGGCGAGGGCGCCCTGATGGCGCAGCTCTCCCGGGCCCGCGACCGGTCCATGCACTCGATCGTGGCGACCATCCAGGCCGAGCAGGACAAGGCGATCCGGGCGCCGGGCCGCGGCGTCGTGTCGATCTCGGGCGGTCCCGGCACCGGCAAGACCGTGGTCGCGCTGCACCGGGCGGCGTACCTGCTCTACTCCAACCGGCGCCGGTACGAGAGCGGCGGCGTGCTCATCGTCGGCCCCTCGGGCGTCTTCATGCGCTACATCGAGCGGGTGCTCCCCTCGCTGGGCGAGACCGCGGTCGCGCTGCGCTCGCTCGGCGAGGTCGTCGACGGTGTCAAGGGCACGCGGCACGACGACCCCGCGGTCGCGGACGTCAAGGGCGCGGCGCGGATGGCCGAGCTGATGCGCCGTACCGCCCGGCAGGCGGTGCCCGGCGCGCCCCGCGATTTCCGCGTGTTCTACCGCGACGACACCATCGTGCTGACCGGGCGTGACCTGTCCGCGCTGCGCCGCCAGCTGCTGTCCGGGGGCAAGCGCAACCGGCAGCTGCCGCGGGTGTTCTCCGCGCTGGTCGACGCGATGTGGCGCCAGGTGCGCGGTGAGCGTGGCCGCGACCGCGGTCGTGAGGAGTTCGTCGACACGATGATGGGCAATGTCGACTTCGTCGAGTTCGCCCGCGCCTGGTGGCCGGCCCTGGACGCCACCGACGTCCTCGGCTGGCTCCGTGACCCCGACCTCCTGGCCCGGGTGGGCGAGGGCGTCGTGTCGCAGGAGGACATCGCGCTGCTCTCGAAGTCGTGGAGCGGCGCCGGCGACCGCGCCCGGGACTACTCGGTCGAGGACGTCGCGCTGCTGGACGAGCTGCGCTACCAGCTCGGCGACGTCCCGGAGAGCCACGAGCACGACCGCGACCACGAGCCGGACCCGCTCGCGCACCTCGTAGACGAGGGACGGCCGGAGGTCACCACGGTGTCCGACCGCGAGTACGCCACCGGCCCGCGCACCTCGGTCCGCACCGAGGACGACGGGTACGCCCACGTGCTGGTCGACGAGGCACAGGACCTGACCCCGATGCAGTGGCGGATGGTGGGCCGTCGCGGCCGCGCCGCCAGCTGGACGATCGTCGGCGACCCGGCGCAGTCGTCGTGGCCGGTCCCGCGGGAGGCGAGCCGGGCCCGCGAGGAGGCGCTCGGCGACAAGCCGCGCCACGAGTTCCACCTCTCCACGAACTACCGCAACAGCAAGGAGATCTACGACTTCGCCGCCGCGTACGCCGCCCGGGTGGGCCTCGACGCCGACCTGCCGAACGCGGTCCGCTCCACGGGGCTGGACCCCGAGGAGCGGCGGGTCGACGACCTCGAGCAGGGGGTCCGCGCGGCCGTCGTGGGGCTCGCCGGCGCCGTCGAGGGCACCGTCGGGATCGTCGTGCCGGCGGCCCGGCGCGCCTCCGTGCAGGGCTGGCTGGACACCTGGGACGAGCTCGGCGAGGACCGCCTCGGCGGCGCCGACGCCCGCATCGCGGTGCTGACCGGCCTCGACACGAAGGGCCTGGAGTTCGACGGGATCGTCGTCGTGGAGCCGCAGGAGATCGAGTCGGAGTCCGCGACCGGACGCGCGACGCTGTACGTCGTGCTCACCCGCGCCACCCAGCAGATGGTCACCGTCTCCGCCGGCTGACCGGGGCGACCGTCCGCGCCCGTCGGGACGTCGCCGCCCGGCTCCCGGGAGGTAAGACGTGGGCGGACGCCGTACCCGCCGCTGATAGCGTTTCAGCACCATGAACACGCCTGCCGCCTCCCCTGCATCCGCCGCGCTCGACGCGATGGCGGGGCACGAGGCCTGGGCGGCGATCCGGCTGCGTGACTCCGCCACGGTGACCCTCGTCGGCGGTCGCCGCTCGGTCGTGGAGAGCCTGCTCGACGTGCCCCTCGAGGACGGCGTCCCGGCGGACGGCCGCCGCTTCGACCGGCTGCTCGCGGTCCCGTTCCGCCAGGTCGCCGAGCGCGGCTTCGAGGCCCACGACGACGGCGCCCCGCTGGTCGTGGTCGACATCGACCTCGAGGCCGAGGTCCCGCTCGCCGAGCTGCTCGAGGCGCTGCCGGACGAGCCGGTCGAGTTCGAGGACCGCGGTGGCTTCGAGACCTCCGACGACGAGTACGGCGTCGTGGTGGAGCGGATCATCGAGGACGAGATCGGCAACGGCGAGGGCGCGAACCTCGTCGTGGGCCGGCACTACCGGGCGCAGCTGGCCGACTGGGACACCCGCAAGGCGCTGACCGTGTTCCGCCGGTTGCTGGAGCGCGAGCGCGGCGCCTACTGGACCTTCTGCCTCTTCACCGGCGACCGGTTCCTGGTCGGGGCGAGCCCGGAGCGGCACGTGAGCGTGCACGGCGGCGACGTCCGGATGAACCCGATCAGCGGCACGTTCCGGCTCAAGGGGCTCGACGACCCCGCCGAGCGCAAGGAGCGGCTGCTGGAGTTCCTCGCCGACGAGAAGGAGATCTACGAGCTCTTCATGGTCGTCGACGAGGAGCTGAAGATGATGTGCGACATCTGCAACGAGGGCGGCCAGGTGCTCGGCCCGTTCCTCAAGCCGATGACGCACCTCGTGCACACCGAGTACCTGCTCGCCGGCCGGACCAACCGCGACGTCCGCACGGTGCTGCGCGACACCATGTACGCCGCCACCGTCACCGGCTCGCCGGTCGAGAACGCCTGCCGCCTGATCAAGAAGTACGAGTCCGAGGGCCGCGGCTACTACGGCGCCGCGCTCGCGCTGCTCGGCCGGGACACCCAGGGCCGGCCCACCGCGGACTCCCCGATCGTGATCCGCACCGCGGAGGTCTCCCCGGACGGTGCGCTCAAGGTCACCGCCGGGGCCACCCTGGTGCGTGACTCCGAGGCGGCGTACGAGGTGGCCGAGACGCACGCGAAGGCGGGCGGCATCCTCACCGCGTTCGGGCTGGTCCCGCCGGTCGGCACCGCCCCGGGCGGGGTCGCGGAGCTCGCCCAGGACGAGGACGTGCTGATCGCGCTGAACTCCCGCAACCAGCGGCTCAGCAAGTTCTGGCTCACCGACCAGGGCGGCTCCGCGCCCGCACCCGAGCTCAAGGGCCGCAGCGCGGTCATCCTCGACGGCGAGGACGACTTCGTGAACATGCTCCGCCACGTGCTGGCGGTGATGGGCATGACCAGCACCGTCGTCCGGCACGAGGACTGGACCCCCGGCGCGCTCGACGGCTTCGACCTGGTCGTCGTCGGCCCCGGGCCCGGCGACCCGCGGGACGGGGACCACCCGAAGATCGCGGCCTTCCGCGCCGCCGTCGACGAGCTGCTCGCCGCCGGGCAGCCCTTCCTCGCGGTGTGCCTCGGCCACCAGGTGCTGTGCAGCAGGCTCGGGATCGACCTGGGCTACAAGGACATCGTGTTCCAGGGCACCCAGTCGCCGGTCAGCCTGGCCGGCCGCGAGGAGAACGTCGGCTTCTACAACACCTTCGTCGGCCGGGTCGACGGCACGGGCCTGCCCGAGGGCGTCGAGGTCGCCGCCGACCCGGAGAGCGGGGACATCCACATGCTTTCGGGCCCGCACTTCCGCGGGGTGCAGTTCCACGCCGAGTCGATCCTCACCGAGCACGGCTACGAGCTGATCCACGACCTCGTGCTCGAGCTCCTGACATGACCCCGCCGGTGGTCCCACGTGTCGTCGTGGTCGACCACCACGACTCCTACACCTGGAACCTGGTCCACCTCCTCGCGTCCGTGACCGGCGAGCTGCCCGTGGTCGTCGAGCACGACGAGGTCACCGAGGACGACGTGCTCGGCCGCGGGTTCACCCACGTCGTGCTCTCGCCCGGCCCGGGCAACCCGGACACCGAGCGCGACTTCTCGGTCGGCCGCGCGGTGCTCCTCGACGCGACGGTGCCCGTGCTCGGCGTCTGCCTCGGCATGCAGGGCCTGGTCTCGGTGTACGGCGGCCGAGTGGCCGCGGTCGCGCCGTCCCACGGTGACGTGGCGGAGGTGACCCACGACGGGAGCGGGATCTTCCGCGGCGTGCCGCAGGGGTTCCACGCGGTGCGGTACCACTCGCTCGCGGCGGTCACCCTGCCCGCCGTACTCGCCGCCACCGCCTGGTGCGCGGGGGAGGACGGCCCGGTGGTGATGGGCGTCGCGCACCGGGAGAGGCCGCTGTGGGGCGTGCAGTTCCACCCGGAGTCGGTGCTCAGCGAGCACGGTGCCACCCTGGTCGCGAACTTCCTGGAGCAGGCGTGAGCTGGCCCGACCCGGTCTCGGCGTTCCGCGACCTGGCCGGCGCGCACCCGCGGATGTTCTGGCTCGACGGCGGCGGGTCACGGGAGTGGTCCGGGCGCCGCTCGATCCTCGGCTGGCTCGCGGACGACGACGTCTCGCTGACCTACGACGCCGCGACCCGCGAGGTCTGGCGGCACGTCGGCGGTGACCGCGAGCTCGTCGGCGACGACGTCTTCGCGGCGCTCGAGCAGGAGACCGCGCGCGACGCGGACGACCCCTCGGTCAGCTGGGTGGGCTACCTCGGGTACGCCGCGCGGCCCGACCTGCCGGCGCTCGTGCGGCCCGCCGGTCCGCACCGGGTACCCGACGCGATGTGGATGCGCACCGCGCGGACCGTGGCCTTCGTCCACGAACCCGCCGACCAGCCCGGTGCCGAGGCCGCCGAGGCCGCACTGACGGGCCGGCCCGCGCCGCACGTGCCGCAGGTCGGCCGGGAGGAGTACGACGACTGGTTCGTCCGAGTCCAGCAGCAGCTCCGGCTCGGCAACTCCTACGAGGTGAACCTGACCTACCGCGAGGAGGTCGCCTCCGCCGTCGACCCGGTCACCGCCTACCTGCGGCTGCGCGAGGTGAACCCGGCGCCGTACGCCGGCTACCTCCAGCACGACGGGGTCAGCGTGCTCAGCTCGAGCCCAGAACGGTTCGCCACCGTGGACCGGAACCGGTGGGTGCAGACCAAGCCGATCAAGGGCACCACACCGCGCGGCCGCACCGCGGCGGAGGACCACGCGCACCAGGAGACGCTGCGGACCGACCCGAGGTTCCGCGCCGAGAACCTGATGATCGTCGACCTGCTCCGCAACGACCTGTCGGTGGTCTGCGAGCCGGGCACGGTCACCGTCCCGCAGCTGATGGAGGTGGAGTCCTACGCCACGGTGCACCAGCTCGTGTCCACGGTGCGCGGCCACCTGCGCGACGGGATCTCCACGATGGCCGCGCTGCGGTCGCTGTTCCCGGCGGGCTCGATGACCGGCGCCCCGAAGCTCCGCACCATGGAGGTCATCGCCGACGTGGAGACGTCGCCGCGGGAGGTGTACGCCGGCGCGCTGGGCTGGGTCAGCGGCGACGGCCGGGCCGACCTCGGCGTGGTGATCCGGACGCTGACCTGGCACGAGGGCCGCTACACGCTCGGCACCGGTGGCGGCATCACGGTGCGTTCCGATGCCGCCTCGGAGTACGACGAGACCCGGTGGAAGGCCGCGCGGCTGCTCATGGCGCTCGACCCCGTGGCCGACCGGGCCGGGGCCGAGCGTCCTCGGGACGACGACGGGCCGGAACCCCCCGCAGGGAACGCCGGCCCGCAGTCCCACCCGGAACCGGACCCGGAGCCGGTCCGGGAGGGGCCGCTCTAGGAGGTGGGCTCGCCCTCGTCGCTGTCGAGGGTGGCCTTCACCGTCCGCTCCTCGCCGTCGCGCTGGACGGTGAGCGTGACCGTGTCCCCGGGCCGGTAGCCGCGGATGGTGGCCACCAGCGACTCCGACCCCGAGACGAGCCGGCCGTCGACCTCGGTGACCACGTCGCCCTCCTCCAGCCCGGCGTCGGCGGCGGCCGAGCCGTCGGAGACGCTGCTGATGCCGGCGCCGGTGAGCAGGCCGTCCCGGCTCGACGCGTCGGTGACGGTGACCCCGAGGCGGGCGTGGGTGGGGGTCTCGCCGTTGCGCAGCTGGTCGATGATCGGCAGCACCTGGTCGAGCGGGATGGCGAAGCCGAGCCCGATCGAGCCGCCCTCGCCCATCGACGAGGAGGTGCGGATCGAGGAGTTGATGCCGACGACCTGGCCCTGCATGTTCACCAGCGGACCGCCCGAGTTGCCGGGGTTGATCGCGGCGTCGGTCTGGATCGCGGGGTAGGTGGTGTCGGTGGACGTGCTGGTGGAGTCGCCGGCCGAGACCGGACGCGCGAGCGCCGACACGATGCCGGTGGTGACGGTGGCCTCGAGCCCGAACGGCGAGCCGACCGCGACCACCTCCTCGCCGACGTCGAGGTTGTCCGAGCTGCCGAGGGTGGCCGGCGTGAGCCCGGAGACGTCCTTGGCCTGGATGATCGCGAGGTCGGTGAGCGGGTCCGTGCCGACCACCTCCGCCTCGGCCGAAGAACCGTCGTCGAAGCTGACCGAGAGGGTGCCCCCGCCCTCCGCGACCTCGACCACGTGGTTGTTGGTGAGGATCACGCCGTCCGAGCTGAGGATCACACCGGATCCGGAGCCCTCGCCCTGCTGGCCCTGCACGGTGATCTTCACCACCGACGGCAGCACGGAGTTGGCGACCGCCTCGACCGAGCCCTCGGCGGGAGCGCGGTCCGCACCGGTGACCACCGGCGAGGTGGTGGTCGGGGAGGCGGTCGACACGGCCGCGTCCTCGGCCGGTGCGAGCGCCCGGAAGCCGGCGGCCCCGGCGATCCCACCGAGCGTGCCGACGGCCAGCGCCGCGACGAGCACGCCCGCGGTCACCGCGCCGCCCCGCCTGCGGGCCGGCGCCTCGGTCGCCGGGCGCTCGCCGGCGAAGCCGAACGGCCCCGGGCCGGTCTCGTACCGGTGCTGCGTGGGGGCGGTGTGCAGCGGCTGGGTGTGCTCCACGTCCTGCTCGGCTGCGGGCCGCTGCGTCGTGGGCCGCTCGCCGGGGCCGTCGCTGGACGGGTCGTTCTGGGGTCGGTACGGGGTCTGGTCGTTCATGTTTCCAGTGTGGGCAGGCAACCTGAACCCGGGCTGAGAGCCCGCTACGACCCTGCCAAGAGTGACCCCGCCGCCCGATGGTCCGGTTCCGCGGCCGGAGCGGACGGCTGTACGGCGGAGCCCGGGACCTCGAACCAGAAGGCCGCTCCGCAGTCGGCCATCCGTCCCGCGCGCACCGACCCGCCGTGCCGCTCGGCCACCTGCCGCACGATGGAGAGGCCGAGTCCGGAGCCGGGCATCGTCCGGGACTCCTTCGAGCGGTAGAAGCGGTCGAAGACGTGCGGCAGGTCCTCGTCGGAGATCCCGCAACCCTGGTCGGCCACGAGCAGGCTGCCCTCCTCGAGCGCCACCGTGACCACGCAGGTCGGGGGGCTCCACTTGGCGGCGTTGTCGAGCAGGTTGGTCACCGCGCGCTCGAGGGCGGCGCCCTCCCCGGTCACCCACCACGGCTCGGTGTGCACGTCGAACTCCAGGCCGGGGGCGCGGCGCCGTACCCGCTCCACCGCGCGCTGGGTGATCTCGGCGAGGTCGACCGGCTCGACGGTCACCGGCAGCGGCTCGTCGCGGGCGAGCTCGACGAGGTCCCCGATCAGCGTGGTGAGCTCCTCGATCTGGAAGCGGACGTCGGCGAGCAGCTCGGCGCGGGCATCCTCGGACAGCCCGCCGCGGCGGTCCGCCTGGGCGAGCAGGTCGAGGTTGGTGCGCAGCGACGTGAGCGGGGTGCGCAGCTCGTGGCCGGCGTCGGCGACGAGCTGGCGCTGCCGGTCGCGGGAGGCGGCGAGCGCGGTGAGCATCGCGTTGAACGCCAGCGCGAGACGGGCGAGCTCGTCGTTGCCCTCGAACGCGATCGGGTCGAGCTTCTCGGTCCGCGCGATCTCCTCCGCGGCCTCGGTCAGCCGGCGTACCGGCCGCAGCCCGTTGCGGGCCACGCCCCAGCCGGCCAGGGTCGCGCCGACGACCCCGGCGAGGCCGAAGATCAGCAGCACCAGGCCGAGCCTCTCCAGCGTGCGCTCGGTGGGCAGGAGCGACTGGGCGAGCACCAGGGCGACCCCGCCGTCGCGCGTGGGCACGGCGACCACCCGGTAGCGGCCCTCGTCGGTCGAGACGGTGCGCAGCGAGTAGCCGGCCTGCCCCCGGGCCACCTCGAGCTCGGGCTCGCCGATCTCGATGGAGTCGGAGTCCCGGTCGACCGTGGAGATCGCGCCGGAGGCGTCGACGAACCCGATGTGTACGTCGGCCGCACCCAGGGTCCACGACGGGATCTGCTGCTCGGTGAGCACGCTGAGCGCGCGGGACTGCCCCGCCGCGGCCGCCCGGTCGAGCAGCGACTCGTCGAGCGAGGCCATCATCTGCATCCGGACGGTGGCGAACGCGGCCAGCGCCACGATCGCCACCGAGAGGCCGACCGCCAGGGTCGCGAGGAGGGTGACCCGGCTCGCGAGCGACCGCTTGTAGTGCAGCCCGGTCATCAGCCTTCCTTGAGCACGTAGCCGACGCCGCGCACCGTGTGGATCAGCCGCGGCTCACCGCCGGCCTCGGTCTTGCGACGCAGGTACCCGACGTACACCTCGAGGGAGTTCGCGGTGGTCGGGAAGTCGTAGCCCCACACCTCCTCGAGGATGAAGGAACGGTCCAGCACCCGGCGGGGCCGGCGCATGAACATCTCGAGCAGGGTGAACTCGGTGCGGGTCAGGTCGATCAGCCGGTCGCCGCGGTGCACCTCCCGGGTCGCCGGGTTGAGCGTGAGGTCGGAGAAGGCCAGCGACTCGCGCTCGGTGTCCTCCTCGGCGGGGGCATGGCTGCGACGCAGCAGCGCCCGGAGCCGCGCGAGCAGCTCCTCGAGCGCGAACGGCTTGGTCAGGTAGTCGTCGGCCCCCGCGTCGAGCCCCTCCACCCGGTCGCCGACGGAGTCGCGGGCGGTGAGCACCAGGATCGGCAGGTCGTTGCCGGCGCTGCGCAGCACGCGGGTGGTCTCGATCCCGTCGAGCCGCGGCATCATCACGTCGATCACCAGCGCGTCGGGGGCCAGCTGGCCGATCGACGCGAGCGCCTCGGCGCCGTCGTGGGCCAGGGTCACCGTGTAGCCGTTGAACTCCAGGGAGCGCCGTAGGGACTCGCGCACCGCCCGGTCGTCGTCGACGACGAGGACACGGGGGGCCTGATCGCTCCGGGAGTTCGTGGTCACCACAGGTCTAGGGTGCCACCCCGACCTGAGATCGTCCTGAGCCGCGCCCGGTCAGACGAGGCTGCGCGCGGCCTCGGCGGCGCGGGCGCCGTACCCACCCCCGAACAGGCACGCGTGCACCAGCAGCGGGAACAGCTGGTGCAGCGGCACCCGCTCCTCCCAGCCGTCGGCGAGCGGCGCCTCCTCGGTGTAGGCGTCGAGCACCCGGGGCAGCTGCGGCAGGCCGAACAGCGCGAGGAGGGCGAGGTCGGACTCGCGGTGGCCGCCGTGCGCGGCCGGGTCGACCAGCCAGCCCCGGCCGTCCTGCCCCCACAGCACGTTGCCCGACCAGAGGTCGCCGTGGATCCGCGCCGGCGGCTCCGCGGGCCCCGCGAGGTCGACGATCCGGCGGACGACGCCCTCCACCGCGGCGGCGTCCTCCGGGGCGATGTTGCCGCGGTCCCAGGCCAGCTTGAGGTACGGCAGGATGCGGCGGGTGGCGAAGAACTCCGGCCATGAGGGGGCCGGACGGTTCGGCAGCGGCAGGGTGCCGATGTAGCCGTCTCGCCCGGACACGGTGCCGAACCCCGGCGCCCCGGCACGGTGGGTCGCGGCGAGCTGCCGGCCGAACCGCTCCGCGACGTCCACCGACGGGCGGGCGGTGTCCACCCAGGACAGGATCAGGCAGTCCGGCTCGGCCGCGAGGACCTCGGGTACGGCGGCGCCGGGGGTCTCGGCCAGCCAGCGCAGCCCCTCGGCCTCGGTGGTGAAGAAGTCGTCGGGTGCGTGCGGGCGGGTCTTCACCAGCGCCGAGGAGCCGTCCGAGAGCCGGAGCCTCGTGGAGGTGCAGATGTCGCCGCCGGCGACCGGGGTGGTGGCCACGACCGTCGCGCCGAGCAGCGTCTCCGCCCGGTTCGCGATCGTGCCCATCCGCGCCACGTCAGCCCCGGCCCAGCTCGGCTTCCAGCGCGGCCACCAGGGCCGCCGCGGTGCGCTCGACGGTGGCCAGGACCGACCCGAACCCGTCCTCGTCACCGAAGTAGGGATCCGGCACGTCGCGGTCCCCGTCGTCGGCGCGGGGGTCGAAGTCGCGGAACATCCGCAGCCGGGAGACGTCCCCGCCGGGGGCGACGTCGGTGAGGTCGGCGTGGTTGCTGCCGTCCATGGCCAGGACCAGGTCGTGCTCGTCGAACCAGGTGGCCTCGAACTGGGTGGCGCGGTGCTGCGAGGCGTCGTACCCGTGCGCGGTGAGCACGGTCGCGGCCCGGCGGTCCATCGGGTGCCCGACGTGCCAGCCGCCGGTGCCGGCGCTGACCACCTCGACCCGGTCGGACAGTCCGGCCCGGTCGACGTGCTCGGTGAGGACCACCTGGCCGATGGGGGAGCGGCAGATGTTGCCGAGGCAGACGACCGCGATCCGGTAGCGGCCGCCGGTGCGCGGCGGCGGCAGCGGCGTGCGGTGGGTCGGCGTGGCGCCGGGCCGGTCCGGGTCAGTCATGGAGCACCGCCTCGAGCAGCCAGGTGGACAGGGTCACGATGATCGCACCGCCCACGGCGGTCCAGAAGCCGTCGACGTGGAAGCCGAGGCCGAGCTGCAGGGAGAGCCAGCTGGTGAACATGAGCATCCCCGCGTTGATCACCAGCAGGAACAGCCCCAGCGTGAGGATGATGAACGGCAGCGACAGCAGCTTGATGATCGGCGCGATCACGGCGTTGAGCACGCCGAAGATCAGCGCCACCAGCACCAGGGTGATCACCCGCTCCTCGGTGGTCGCCCCGGTGACCCGGATACCGTCGAGGAGCCAGGCCGCGGCGGCCAGGGCGAGAGCGTTGACGACGACCCAGATCAGGAACTTCACGCCTCGATACTGCCAGACGGGGTGATGCTTGCCGATCCCGTGCGCAACCGCACGCGGACGCACGCGCGGCGGTCGTCGCGGCGTGGGGCCCGAGCCGGTCACGTGAGCCGCTGCGGCCCCCGCAACCGCCGGGGGCGGGGCCACGACCGCGCAGGTGAACCGTTGCGGTCGAGGGGTGGGTCGCGCGGGAGCCCGGCCCCCCGGTCGGGCCGGCGGTGACACGGACACAGCGTCCGGCCCCGGCGCGACGCGGTGGTCTCGCCGGGGCCGACACGGTGGTCCCCCCACCCTGGCCCCAAGGTGGCGCCCAGTGAATCCCCCCACGCGCGGTGAGCGCGTCGTTCGACCCCTGGCCGAGACAGGTTCGAGTCCCCCCAGCGGATGCTGGCTCGAAACCGCCTTGGTGCTCGCGACGGCGCGACCTGAGAATCCCCTCCCGGTCAGGCTGCCGCTGAGTCCATGGTGGACGACGCCCGGGCGGATGCGTAGCGGATCCGAGTCAAAACAACGGACTTCGTGGCGAATGGCGCGCCAACACCCCAGGGTCGTGGCCCGTTGTGACTACTGGGGTCGGCGTTCTTTGTCCGATCCTGTGCCGAAACGTCCCGTCGAGACCTCAGATGGTCTAGACCGGCGGCGTGTCATGGGGCGATCTCAGGCCGTGGGGCCGTCGTCCCGCCGCTGTCGCCGCTGCAGCAGGTCCGCGAGCCCGTCCACCGCGGCCGGGCTGGGCGAGGCCGCGGCCCGGTTGTTCTCGGTCAGCTCGGCGAGCAGCTCCTGGCGGCGTACGGCGACCGAACGGGGCGCGTCCACGCCGATCCGGATCACGTCCCCGCGGACCTCGAGCACGGTGACGACGACGTCGTCGCCGATCACGACGCTGTCGCCGACGCGACGGCTCAGCACCAGCATGGGCTACTCCCTACTCTTCGCTCGGCGGACGGGGCACAGTCTGCCCGGTCAGCGCGCGGCGGCACCGGCGGGGAGCAGGGGAGCGCGCACGGGGAGGTCGGCGTCGTCGAGCACGACCTGGGCGGCGAGCCGGTGGCGGGGGTTGACCAGGACCGGGGCGAGCAGGTTCGCGGTGGCGTCGCCGGAGGCCTCGCCGAGGGTCACCACGACCAGCGCCACCAGGTCGTCGCCGGACTCGGCGCGGAGCGACTCGGCGACGGTGTCGGCGACCTCCGGGGTGTAGTCGTCGAAGAACAGCGAGGGCGGCACGACCACGAAACGGAGGTCGGTGTCCTCCAGCGAGCGCAGGTCGCAGACCGTGCCCTCCTCGTCGAGGCGGGCCAGGGCGAACCGGCGGTGCTCCGGGAAGCCCAGCATGGGGCTGACCATGTCGAGCACCGGGATCGCGCCCGGGCCGCTGTCGGGGGTGGTGGCGTCGGGCATCGTGGGGGTCCCTCGCATCGTGTCGGCCTCGTCGGGTGCCCGGACTCTCGCCTGGGCCGGCACCTCGCCGGGTGCCTGGGTTGCCAGGGTGCTCACCGGAGGAAGTCCAGCAGGGACGGCTGGATCACGCGGGCCGTCGCGCCGAGCGCCGCCTGGTAGGCGACCTCCTGCAGCTGCAGGTCGACGATCGCCTTGGCGATGTCCACGTTCTCCACCTCGGAAAGCGCCGCATGGGTGTCGATGGTGGTCGAGTCGACCGTGGTCAGGGCCGACTCGACCCGACCATATCGGGTGCCCACGTCGGCGAGCGCGGTGCGCATCCGCTCCGAGACGGCGTCGAGCCGGTCCAGCACGCCGCCGAGGGCGCCCGGGTTCGTCTCGAGTGCGGCGACCGCCTCGTCGAGGACCGCGAACAGGCTGTCGGCGCCCGCACCGAACGCCTCGGGCCCGCTGATGTTGACCCGGACGCCGACCCCGGCCCCGACCGTGCGGCTGACCGCCTCGGTGTCGCCCACGAAGGCGCCGGCGACGTCGTACGCCGCGCCGCCGCCCGTCGTCCCGCCGAACAGCGGCCGGCCGAGGTGCTCGGTGTTGGCCAGCGAGAGCAGCGACTCCCGGATCTGGGTGACCTCCGCGGCGAGCGCGCGACGGGTGTCCGTCCCGGTGCTGCCGGTCGAGGCGCCCTGGAGCATGAGGTCGCGCGAGCGGCGGACACCGTCGAGCATCGACGTCAGCGTGTTGTCCGCCCGGCCCAGCCAGGAGAGGCCGTCCGAGGCGTTGCGGGCGTACTGGTTGCCCGCCGCGAGCTCCTCGCGCAGGCGCATCGCGGCGTTGGCTCCGGTGGGGGAGTCCGAGGGGCGGTTGATCAGGCGGCCGGTGGAGAGCTGCTCCTGGGCACGGCCGAGGCGGCCCATCCCGGTCTGCAGCGCGGTCATCGACCGCTCGACCATGAGCCGCTGGGTGATCCGTGGCGAGGTCATCAGCGCATCAGGCCCGTCCGGTTGATGAGCGTGTCGAGGACCGAGTCGAGCGTGGTCAGCACCCGCGCGGCTCCCTCGTAGGCACGCTGGGCGGCCAGCAGGTTCACCATCTCCTCGTCGACGTTGATCCCCGAGAGGGCCTCCCGGGAGGCGTCGACCTGCGCGGTCAGGATGGTCTGGTTCTCCGCGACCCGGCGGGCCGAGGAGACCGCCACCCCGAAGTCGGTGACCAGGCTGCGGTAGGCGCCCGCGGCGAGGCCGAGGGTGCCGAGCAGGTCGGCGTTCGAGCCGTCGAGCATGCCCTTCGCCGGGTCGGCCGCCGCGACCGCGCGGGGGTCGGTGACCGCCACCTGCAGCGTCGCCGCGGTGCTGCCGGTGAAGAACGCCGTACCGGCGGCGCCGTCGAGGTCCGCGCCCTGGGCGTGCTGCGCGTTGACCGCGGCGGCGAGGTCGGCGACCACCGCGTCGAGCCGGGTGAGGTAGTCGGGGAGCGCGCCGGTGAGCAGGTCCTGGGCCGCGCCGAGCTCGCCGCCGCGCAGGGTGACGGCGGTGCCGCCGACGCTCACGCGGACCGGGTCGGTCCCCGCGCCGGCGAGGTCGGCCGAGCCGGAGACCGTCACCGGGGTGGCGGCGTTGCCGGCGACGAGCACCTGGCCCTCGACGCGGACGTCGACGGTGGTGTCCTCGTTGACGGTCACGGTGGCGCCGGTGAGCTCGGCGAGGCGCAGGGTGAGCTGGTCACGCTGGTCGAGCAGGACGCCGGCGTCGGTGCCCGAGACGTGGGAGATCCGCAGGCCCTCGTTGATCTTCGCCAGGCCGGCGGCGAGCTCGTTGGTCTCGGTGGCCACGGCGGTCAGCCGGGTGCGCTGGTCGGTCCACTCGGTGGAGACCGCGCGGCCCTGGGCGGCGATCGTGGAGCGCAGCGTCTCGGCCCGACCGAGCAGCTGGCTGCGCGCGGCACCGTCGCCGGGGTTGTTGGCCACGTCGTGCCAGCCCTGCTTGAAGGCGGCCAGCGCGGCGGCGACACCCCCGTCGCCCGGCTCGCCGATGGTGGTCTCGAAGCGGACCAGCGAGGTCGCCCGCGCGTCGAGGAAGGACCGGGCGGCGTGCTCGCTGCGCGCCCGGGCGTCGAGCAGCGGGTCGACCATCCGGTCGATGCCACCCACCTGGACGCCGTCGCCGGCACCCTCCCAGCGCGACCACAGGGCCAGCTCGGCGGGGGCGCCGGTGGCCTGGGCGACGGCGGCGCGGCGGGCGTACCCGGCGGTGCCGGCGTTGGCCACGTTCCCGCTGGCCACGTCCATGGCGACGCGGTTGTAGCGCAGCGCGGAGAGCGCGTTGGAGAGCGACGAGAAGGTCCCGGACACGGTCAGATGCTCCGATCCACGAAGCTGGTCCGGCGCTCGGTGACCGCCGTACCGGCGGCGGTGTAGGTCCCCGGCTCCTCGGACATCGAGAGCAGGGTGGCCTGCGCGGCCTGGTAGCCCGAGGTCAGCAGCTCGCGGTTGTTCTCGGCCATCGTCTGGATCTCGGCGGAGACCTCCGCGAACGTCGAGCGGTGGTCGAGCCAGAGCGTGCGCCACGGCTCCTCGCTGGCCTCGGCGATCTGCTGCAGGCTCGGGTTCGGGTCCAGCCCGAGCTCCGCCGCCACGGCGTCCGCCTCCACCGCCCTCAGCAGCTCGGTCTGACGGATGTTCTCCAGCACGTCCTCGATCTCGCGCGCCGCCGGTGCGAGCCAGCGGGTGCGCCCCGACGCCAGCACGAGCTGCTCGACCTCGAGCTTGAAGAGCAGGGTCTCCAGCAGCTCTCTCTCGCGCCAGAGGACGGAAGAAAGGTCCTCCATCGACATGGTTGCTCCTACCCCCCCGGGTGTTGGTGGTGTTGCGTTGCTTGGCCGGTCTATCGGCCGCGCCCGACCCATCCTGAGCGATAACGCACGGTGAACGAGCCAGGACACGGTTACTTGCTCTACGCAAGTACATAGTCCATTGCTGCCAGGTTTTACTTTGCGGGACTAGTCCACATGGGTGGTATGTACCGGGCAAATGGGTCGTTTGGCCCGAAGTTCGTAAAATTTATGTCCGTTTTGCCCGCTTAATTCTCTTGTGATCCCCCACAGCGAGCTCCCCCCCGCTCGCGACGCTTACGAAGATCTGGTCCACCAAGGAATCCCCCTTGTCGGGCACATCGTGCGCGAGACGCTCACCCGCGTCCCCGCTCACGTGTCCCGGGACGACCTGACCTCCGCAGGCCTCGCTGCCCTGGCCCAAGCCGCCCGCGCGTACGACGCCGAGCGCGGCGCCGGCTTCGTCGCCTATGCCTCGACCCGCATCCGCGGCGCCGTCGTCGACGAGCTGCGCGGCATGGACTGGGCGAGCCGCTCGGTCCGTCGCCGCGCCCGCAGCGTCGACGAGGTCCGCGGCACGCTGTCCACCGAGCTCGGCCGCCCGCCGACCGACGCCGAGGTCGCCGCGGCGCTCGGCATGGGGCTGGACCAGCTCAAGGCGCACCGCGACGACGTCTCCCGCGCGTCGGTCCTGTCGCTGCAGGGCTTCGACGACAGCACGATCGACGACGTCCTTCCCGTGCGCGGGGAGACCCCCGCGGACGTGCTGGAGCACCGGGAGCGGCTGGCCTACCTGCGCGACGCCGTCGAGCGGCTGCCCGAGCGTCTGCGGGCGGTCGTCGAGGGCTACTTCTTCGCGGAGCGGCCGATGGCCGAGCTCGCCGCGGAGCTCGGGGTCACTGAGTCGCGGATCTCCCAGCTCCGGGCCGAGGCGGTCGCGTTGCTGAAAGACGCCCTGAACAGCGCCCTCGACCCCCACCTGGTCACCGAGCACGCGCGGCCCACCGGCTGCGCGGCGCGGCGACGGGAGGCCTACTTCGCCGAGGTCGCGTCGCACCGCACCTTCGCGGCACGGCTCGCCCCGGCGCCGTACGAGATTCACTCCGCCTAACGCCTCAGGTTCCCGCAGGAGCGGCCGATCCCTCCTGCGTCACGGCCCATGGACGGGCCGTTCTCGACCCACTCAGGGAGGAAAAATCATGGGTCTTCGCATCAACCAGAACATCGCGGCGATGAACGCGTACCGCAACCTGTCGGTCACCGACGGTCAGATGTCGAAGTCGCTGGAGAAGCTGTCCAGCGGTTTCCGCATCAACCGCGCGGCGGACGACGCGGCCGGTCTCGCGATCAGCGAGGGCCTGCGCGCCCAGACCGGTGGCCTCAAGGTCGCCGTGCGCAACGCCCAGGACGGCGTCTCCGTCGTCCAGACCGCGGAGGGTGCGCTCACCGAGACGCACTCCATCCTGCAGCGCATGCGCGACCTCGCGGTGCAGGCGTCCAACGAGGGTTCCCAGGGCACGGACGCGCAGGCCGCGGCCAACACCGAGTACCAGGCCCTCGCGCTCGAGCTCGACGACATCGCCAACAAGACCACGTTCAACGGCACGGCGCTGCTCGACGGCACCTACGACAAGGCCTTCCAGGTCGGCGCCAACTCGGGCGAGCAGCTTCAGGTCACCATCGGTGACATGAAGGCGGCCACCATCCTGACCGCAGTCGGTGACCTCACCACCACGGCCACCGCCCAGACCGCGCTGGACAACATCGACGCCGCGATCAAGACGGTCTCCACGGAGCGCGCCGGCCTCGGTGCGGTCCAGAACCGACTCGAGCACAAGATCAACAACCTCAACGTCGCGGTGGAGAACCTGTCCGCGTCGGAGAGCCGGATCCGCGACACCGACATGGCCTCCGAGATGGTCGCCTTCACCCGCTCGCAGATCCTGTCCCAGGCCGGCACCGCGATGCTGGCCCAGGCGAACCAGGCGCCGCAGGGTGTGCTGCGTCTGCTCCAGTGATGACCTGTCACTGACTCGTTGACGGGGGCGGCGCCGCAAGCGCCGTCCCCGGTCGACACGCCGGTGGGGGCGGGACCGCCAACCCCCGTCCCCACCGGCCACCAGCCTCTGCCGGCCCCAGCCGGCGCGGCACCGGCACCGGTACGGCGCCGGGACGGACCCCGACGGACCTGGAGGAGACGGCCCCATGGCCAGCACCAGCGTGAGCGGGCTCGTCAGCGGGCTCGACACCTCCACGATCATCAGCCAGCTGATGCAGCTCGAGGCCAAGCCGCAGACCACGCTCAAGACCCGCGTCTCGACCGAGCAGAAGGTCGTCACCGCGCTCCAGGCGCTGAACACCAAGCTGGCCGGGATCGCCGCCAAGGCCGCCGACCTCGGCAGGACCACGAGCTGGTCGCCGGCCAAGGCCACCAGCGACAACCCGTTCGTGACCGTGAAGACGACCACCGGCGCCACGCCCGGTTCGTTCACGCTGGACGTGACCGGGCCGGCGACCAGCGCCATCTCGACCTACGCCAGGACCGGCACGCTCGGGACGGCCGTCGCGACCCAGGACGCCGAGTACCAGGTCACCTTCGCCGACCCGACCCGAACCCCGGTCACCTTCACGGTCGGTGACGGCACGATGCGCTCGGTGGCGGACGCCGTCAACGCCTCGACCACCGGGCTGAGGGCAACCCTCCTGCGGACCGGCACCGACGCCACGGGGAACCCGGTCTACGCGATGCAGGTCAGCTCCGCGACGACCGGGGCGGACACCGGCTTCACCATCAGTCCGGTGGACCCGGCCGCGGCGCCGTTCCTCGACGGCGAGACGGCGACGCAGAAGCCGGGCACGGACGCCGCGTTCAGCCTCAACGGCCAGGCGCTGACCTCGTCGACCAACACCGTCACGGGGCTGATGCCGGGCGTGGACGTCACGCTCGGCGCGGGTTCCGCGGGACAGACCGCGACGATCACCGTCACGCGCGACACCACCGCGCTGTCGGACTCGGTCAAGGCGATGGTGGACGCGGTCAACGCCGCCCTCAGCGACATCGACACGCTCACGGCGTACGACGCGACCGCCAAGAAGTCCGGGCTGCTCGGTGGCGACAGCACCCTGCGCACGGTCCGCGACCGGCTGCTGCAGACGGTCTCCGGAGGCGTCGGCGGCCAGTCCCTGGCCTCCGTCGGCATCCAGACCGACCGCTCCGGCAAGCTCACCTTCGACGCCGCCAGGTTCGCCGCGGCCTACGAGGCCGACGCAGCGGGCACCACCGCCAGGATCGCCGGCATCGACGGGACCACCCCCACGGCCGGCTTCGCCGACAACCTCGAGGCTCTCGCCAAGCAGCTCAGCGACTCCCTGGACGGCACGGTCACCCTGGCCATCAAGGGCCGCCAGTCCCAGATCCGGGGCTGGGAGGACGACATCGCGGACTGGGACGTCCGCCTCGGCCAGCGCCAGAGCGCGCTGGAGCGGCAGTACGCCGCGCTCGAGGTCGCGCTCGGCCAGCTCCAGCAGCAGTCGTCCTGGCTCGCGGGACAGATCAGCTCACTGCCGACGTCAGGTTCGTAGGAGGACCACGATGAACAACCCCCGCGCCGCCTACGTCGGCCAGATGGTCACCACCGCGAGCCCCACCCGGCTCCTGGTGATGCTCTACGACCGGCTCGTCCTCGACGTCCAGCGCGCCGTCGAGTCCCAGCGTGCCGGCGACCACCAGACCGCGGGCCAGCACCTGATGCACGCCCAGGAGATCGTGCTCGAGCTGAGCGGGTCCCTGAAGCACGGGGTCTGGG
The DNA here is from genome assembly GCF_019679455.1 of Nocardioides jiangsuensis. Classification (GTDB taxonomy): domain Bacteria; phylum Actinomycetota; class Actinomycetes; order Propionibacteriales; family Nocardioidaceae; genus Nocardioides_C; species Nocardioides_C jiangsuensis. Next base: position 923,613 of record NZ_JAIEZQ010000001.1, on the reverse strand, counting down.
AGGGCTCTGAGCGGCTGTCGGCCATCTACAGCTGGCTGCACAGGGAGCTGGTCCGCGCCAACACGAGCCGCGACGCCGCGGTGACCGACGACTGCCTCACCGTGCTCGTGCCGCTGGCCGACGCGTGGCGCGAGGCGGCGCTCACCTCGCTCGCCGCCGGCTGACCGGCGCCACCACGATGGACCAGGACTGGCGTGCCGTCTGGGAGGTCGCGCTCGACGAGCTCGAGCTGAGCCTGGACGCCGCCGACCGGCTGCTGGCGGGAGCGGGCAGCACCCCGCTCCCGGCCTGGGTGCCGCCGCAGGTCCCGGGACCGATGCCGGCTGACCTGCGCACCCGGGCGCTGCTGCTGCACCACCGCCAGCAGGCGGCGGTGGCCGCGACAACCGAGGCGGTCGCCGCGGTCCGCAGGCAGGCGGCGCTGGCCGGCCGGATGCACACCGGGGCCGAGCAGCAGCCGGTGTACGTCGACGTCACCGCCTGACCCGCTGCGCCCGCCGCGGCGCCGCGCGGAAATCGGACGAAAAGGGACAGGATTTCCTCAGGTCCCGCGCGGGGTGGCCGAAGGAAGACCACGAGCAGGGATCGCTCACCCCTCCGCCGACGGACCGGCAGCCTCACGCCTCCCCAGGAGACGGATCACATGCTGGTCTCTGCGTCGGACCCCGTCGCGGCTGCCCTCGGCAGCGCGCTCGACGGCCTTGCGCTGCGCCAACGGGTCGCGGCGGACAACATCGCCAACATCGACACCCCCGGGTTCACGGCTGCCACCCTCGACTTCGAGAGCTCGCTGCGCAGCGCCCTCGCCGACGGGGAGATGACCGAGGGCGACGTGCTGCCCACCACCGGTCTCTCCTCGGCCCCGGCCGGCGCGAACGGCAACAACGTCGACCTGGCCACCGAGACGATGACCGCGATGCAGTCGGTCTTCCAGTACCAGCTGCTCACCCGCTCCGTGGGTGACCGGTACTCCCTCGTCACCACCGCGATCGGCGGCATGTGATGGGTGCCTTCGACATGCTCGGCATCGCCGGCAGCGGCCTGGCCACGCACCAGACCTGGCTGGACGCGGTGTCGTTCAACATCGCCAACGTCAACACCGTCCGCTCCACCGACGAGGACGCCTTCCAGGCGCAGTTCGTCATGGCCGAGGCCGTGCCGGACGGCGGCGTCGAGGTCTCCGGGATCGCGCTCGGCGACCCCGAGGGCCGGATGGTGCACAACCCGGAGCACCCCCTCGCCGACGAGGACGGCTACGTGCGGATGCCGGACGTCGACATGGCCTCCCAGATGAGCCAGCTGGTCATGGCCCAGCGCGGGTTCCAGGCGCAGGCCGCGGTGATCCGGAACGCGCAGGACGTCTACTCCAGCGCCCTCTCGATCGGACGCAACGCATGAGCATCCCCGCCATCGAGCCCGGCGGCTTCGTCCCCTTCGTGGCCCCGGTCGCCTCCCCGTCGGCCGCGACCGCCCCCGAGAACGCCGGCGGCGTCGACTTCGCCAGCATGCTCTCCGACGGCGTCGACCGGCTGCAGTCGCTGCACGACAAGGCCGACCAGCTCGCCGTCCAGGCGGCCAGCGGCGACCTGGCGAACCTGCACGACTACACGATCACCGCGACCGAGGCCGCGGTCACCACGCAGCTCACCACCGCGGTGCGTAACAAGGCCCTCGAGGCGTTCCAAGAGATCATGCGGATGTCGATCTGATGCGCCAGCAGCTGACCGGACGCCTCCAGGCGTTCCAGCGGGTCTTCGCGTCCTTCACCGCCGGCCAGAAGACCGTCGCGGTCGTCGGCGGCCTCGCACTCGTCATGGGCGCGGTCCTCCTGTTCCGGTGGGCCGCCGCCCCGTCGTACGCGCCGCTGTTCACCAACGTCGCGCCGGCGGACGCCTCCGCGATCGTCGAGCAGCTCGAGGCCGACGGCACGCCGTACGAGCTCGGCGACGGCGGCGCGACGATCCTCGTGCCCCGCGCCGACGTGTACGACGCCCGGATCCGGCTGAGCGGCGAGGGCCTCCCCAGCGAGGGCTCGAGCGGCTACGCGATCCTCGACGAGCAGGACCTCTCCACCTCCCAGTTCCAGGAGCAGACCGGCTACAAGCGGGCCATGGAGGGGGAGCTCCAGACCACCATCGAGGCGCTCGACTCCGTCGAGACCGCGGTCGTGCACCTCGCGCTCCCGCAGGACGAGCTGTTCGCCGACGAGCAGGAGCCGACCACCGCGTCGGTCCTCGTCGAGACCCGGCCCGGCTCCGACCTCGACCCCGAGCAGGTGCAGGCGGTCGTCCACCTCGTGGCCTCCAGCGTCGAGGGCCTCGACCCCAAGCAGGTCACCGTCGCGGACTCCACCGGCACGGTGCTCTCCACCTCCGGGGACGGCTTCGACACCGTCGCCGACACCCGCTCGCAGCAGGTGAAGGCCTTCGAGGAGCGGATGTCCGGCTCCGTGCAGGACGTGCTGGACCGGGTCGTCGGCGCGGGCAACTCCGCGGTCAAGGTCACCGCGGACCTGAACTTCGACAAGACGGTCACCAACACCACCCGCTACTTCAGCGACCCCGACGCCGTACCGCTGTCGGACACCACGCTCACCGAGACCTACACGGCGCCCGGTCAGGCCGGCATCGGTGGGGTGGTCGGTCCGGACGGCGGGCTCGACCCCGCCGCGGGCAACGCCGACGAGGACGGGGAGACGAACTACCGCAAGGAGCAGCGCACCTCCGACAACGCGGTCGGCAAGACCATCGAGCAGCGCGAGGCCGCCCCCGGCACGGTGGACAGCCTGCACGTCGGCATCGTGCTCGACTCGGCCTCGGTCGGCGGCATCACCACCCCCGAGGTGCAGAACCTGGTGACCTCGGCGCTCGGGATCGACGCCGACCGCGGCGACACCGTCGAGGTCAGCGCGATGCAGTTCGACCGGAGCGCGGAGGAGGCCGCGGCCAAGGCGCTCGCCGAGGCGAAGGCCGCCGAGAAGCAGGCCGAGCTGATGTCGATGCTCAAGACCGGTGCGCTCGCGCTCGTGGTCGCCGGCATCTTCTTCGCGGCCTGGCTGCGGGGCCGCAAGCGCCGCCAGGCGCGCGACGAGGCCACGACGTACGTCGTCGAGCAGCTGCGTCGGGACGCCGCCGAGCGGACCGCGGTCTCCACGCTGCCGGCCGCCGCGGCGCTCGAGGCAGGCTATGACGACGAGGACGACCTGCGCGAGAGCGCCCGTGACGAGATCGCTGCGCTCGTGGAGCGTCAGCCCGAGGAGGTCGCGCAGCTGCTGCGCGGCTGGCTGGTGGGACACGGCGGATGACGACGATGACGACGATGGCCCCCACCGCGCTGAGCCAGGAGGGGATCCGCAAGGCGGCGATCCTGCTGGTCCAGCTCGGCCAGGACAAGGCCGCGAAGATCCTGCACCACCTCCGCGAGAGCGAGGTCGAGGCGATCTCGTCGGAGATCTCCCAGCTCGACGGCCTCCGCGCCGAGGAGACCGACGCGGTGATCAGCGAGTTCCACACCCTCGCCACCGCGCACGCCAACGTGCTCCAGGGCGGCCCGGACTTCGCCCGGGCGCTGCTCGAGGAGTCCTTGGGGCGCGACCGCGCGGAGTCGATCATGAACCGGCTGGCCGCCGCGGCGCGCCAGCTGCCGTTCCAGTTCCTGCACCGCGCCGACCCGCGCCAGCTGCTCTCCTTCATCTCCGGCGAGCACCCGCAGATCATCGCGGTGGTGCTCGCGCACCTGCCCAGCGACCGGGCCACGCTCGTCCTGTCCGGGCTCGAGCCGGCCACCCAGGCCGACGTGGCGCACCGGCTCGCGGTCATGGACCGGACCTCGCCGGCGGTGCTCAAGCAGCTCGAGGCGGCCCTGGAGCACCGGATGTCGTCGGTGCTGCAGCCGACCGACTTCTCCGCCGTCGGCGGCGTCGAGCCGCTGATCGAGATCATCAACCGCTCCGACCGCACCACCGAGCGGCTCATCGTCGAGGCGCTCGAGCAGCGCGACCCGGCGCTGGCCGAGGAGGTCAAGAGCCGGATGTTCATGTTCGAGGACATCGTGATGCTCGAGGACCGCGACATGCAGCAGGTGCTGCGGCAGGTGGAGTCCGGCGACCTGGCGATGGCGCTCAAGGGCGTCAGCGACGAGGTCAGGACCAAGGTCACCTCCAACATGTCCGAGCGCGCCTCGGTCACCCTGCTCGAGGACGTCGACCTGCTCGGCCCGGTCCTGCTGCGGCAGGTCGAGGAGGCCCAGGCCGCCGTGCTCGCCACGGTCCGCCGCCTCGAGGAGGCGGGCGAGATCGTGCTGAGGAGGGGTGGCGATGACGAGTACGTCGTCTGACGGCGTCGTCGCGCGGGACCTCCCCGCCGGCTCGTTCGCCCCGATGGCCCAGGCCGTCGACCTGCGCTCGGGCGGCTGGACCCGTCTCGGTGCGGCCGGGGTGCTCGGCGACGCCGCGACCGAGGCCACCCTGCACGGCCTCGCGGAGCGCTCGCACCGGGCGGCGCGGGCCCAGGGGTACGCCCAGGGCTGGGCCGAGGGACGCCGTACGGCGCTCGCCAAGGCCGAGACCCAGGCCACCGCCGACGCTCAGGTGCGGCACGACGAGCTGCTCCGGCAGCGCGACGCGCAGGCCCTTGCCGTGCACGCCCTGGAGAGCGCCCTGACCCGGATGCAGGACACCCTCGCCGCGGCGCTCGAGGAGCTGTCCGCGCAGTCGGTCGAGGTGGCCCTGCAGGTCGCCGAGGCCGTGGTCGGCCGCGAGGTCGCCACCGCCGCCGACCCCGGCGCCGACGCCCTGCGCCGGGCCCTCGCGCTGGTCGGCCCGCAGGTCGCGGTGACCGTCCGGATGCACCCCGCCGACCGGGCCTGCCTCGACCCCGAGGTGCTCGCCGGCCGGTCCGTCGCGTTCGCCGACGACCCCACCCTCTCCCGCGGCGACGCGGTCGTGGAGACCACCGACAACGTCGTGGACGCCACCCTCGGCAGTGCGCTGGCCCGGGTCCGGGAGGTGCTCGGCCGATGACCGTGGTCAGCACCGGACGCACCCGCGTCGACGAGGCGCTCGAGGCCGCGCGCCCGCAGCGCCTGGGCCGGCTCGTCGAGCTCAAGGGCCTGCACCTGCTCGCCCGCGGCGTGGACGCGGCCGTCGGCGGTCTCGTCGAGGTGACCGGGGACGCCGGCGCGGTCCCCGCCGAGGTGGTCGCGAGCACTCCGCAGGGCGTCGTCTGCCTGCCGCTCGGGAACACCGCGGGCCTGCGCACCGGCGCCCCCGTCCGCAGCACCGGCGCCCCGCTGCTGGTGCCGGTCGGCCGGGCGCTCCAGGGCCGCGTGCTCGACGGGCTCGGCCGCCCCCTCGACGGCGGCCCCTCGCTCGCGGACCTGCCCCGGGTGCCGGTGGAGAACGACGCCCCCGAGGCGCTGAGTCGCTCGCTGGTGGACCGTCAGGTCGGCCTGGGCGTCCGTGCGCTCGACGCGCTGGTGCCCTGCGGCCGCGGCCAGCGGATGAGCATCATGGCCGGCTCCGGCGTCGGCAAGTCCACGCTGCTGTCGATGGTCGCCCGCGGCACCGAGGCCGCCGTGTCCGTGGTCGCACTGATCGGGGAGCGCGGCCGCGAGGTCCGCGAGTTCATCGAGAACGACCTGGGCCCAGAGGGGCTCGCCCGGTCCGTGGTGGTCGTGGCCACCTCCGACGCGCCCCCGGTGGTGCGGCTGCGCGCGGCGTTCGTCGCGACCCGGATCGCGGAGTGGTTCCGCGACGCCGGCGAGGACGTCGTCCTGATGATGGACAGCCTCACCCGGGTCGCGATGGCCCAGCGCGAGATCGGGCTGTCCGCGGGGGAGCCGCCGACCACGCGCGGCTACCCGCCCAGCGTCTTCGCGATGCTGCCCCGGCTCCTCGAGCGGACCGGCCCCGGCGCCGTCGGCAGCATCACCGGCCTCTACACGGTGCTGGTCGAGGGCGACGACCTCCAGGACCCGATCGGCGACACCTCCCGGTCCATCCTCGACGGGCACGTGGTGCTGTCCAGGCGGCTCGCCACCGGCGGGCACTACCCGAGCATCGACGTGCTGGAGTCGCTCTCGCGCGTCGCCCCGGTCGTCACCGACCGCGAGCAGATGGCGGCCGCCACCACGGTGCGCCGGCTGCTCGCCGCCCACCGCGACGTCCGCGAGCTCGTCGAGATCGGGGCGTACGCCGCCGGCAGCGACCCCGACGCGGACCGCGCGCTCGCGCTCATGCCGCGGATCAACGACTTCCTGCGCCAGCGCGTCGACGAGCCCACGCCGTTGGACGAGACCTGGCGGGCGCTCCACGACCTGGCGGGTGCCCGGTGAGCGCGCGCAGTGCCGACCGCGGCCTGAAGGCGGTCCGCAGGGTCCGGGAGGCCCGTGAGCGGGACAGCCGGATCGGCCTCCAGCACGCCCTCACGACCACCCGGCGCCGTGAGGAGGACGCGACACGTTCCCGCGCCCGGCTCGAGACCGCGCCCGCCTTCGCCGGGGGCAGCGCCGACGAGTACCGGCTGCACTCCCTGCGCGGCGCCGGCCTGGCCGGCGAGGTGGCCCGCACCGAGGAGCTGCTGCGGAGCAGCCGCACCGTCGCCGACGAGGCCCGCCGCCGCTGGGCGGGCGACCGCCAGGCGGTCCGCGTGGTCGAGCTGCTGCTCGAGCGCCGCGCCGCCGAACGCCGCGCCGAGCGCGCCCGCCTCGAGGCCCGCGACCTCGACGAGCTCGCCGGCCAGGCCTGGGTACGCGCCCGGGTCGCCCCCGAGACCGCCCCGCCCCGGACACCGAGGAGCTGAGCGCATGAGCGTCGCCGAGGTCACCGGCCGGATCCAGCAGATCCAGGCCCAGTTCGCCCGGTCCGCCGGCATCGCCCCCGCCGCCACGACGACCACCGCCTCCCGCGCCACCGGCGCGGGCGCCACGTTCAGCAGCGTGCTGGGCGCGGAGCAGGCCGCCGCGGCCGGCGCGACCGGCTCCGCCGGCGAGGTGTGGACGCCTCCGGCCACCCGCGCCGGCGGCCCCGACGCCTCCGCCGGCCGGCGCGTGGTCGCCGAGGCCCGCCGCTACCTCGGCGTGCCGTACCTGTGGGGTGGCACCGACCCCGAGAAGGGCCTCGACTGCTCCGGGCTCGTCCAGCTCGTCTACGGCAAGCTCGGCATCGACCTGCCCCGGGTCTCCTACCAGCAGGCCAGCGCCGGCCGACCCGTCGCGAGCCTCGCCGACGCGCGGCCCGGCGACATCCTCGCCTTCGACTCCCCGGTCGACCACGTCGCGATCTACATCGGGAACAACAAGATGATCGAGGCGCCGCGCACCGGCCTCGACGTCCGCGTCATCGACGTCTACGAGGAGCCCACCGCGATCCGCCGGGTCCTCCCGGACGCACCGGTGGCCTCCACCGGGCCCGCGGGTGCGGTCGCCGGTGCCTCGTCGCTCCCGGCCGGGACGCCGTACGCCGCGCTCTTCGAGCGGGCCGCCGCTCGGCACGGGGTCAGCGCCAGCCTGCTCGCGGCGGTGGCCACCCAGGAGTCCGGCTTCGACGCCCGCGCGGTCAGCCACGCCGGGGCGCAGGGCCTGATGCAGCTGATGCCCGCGACCGCGGCCGGGCTCGGCGTGCGCAACGCCTTCGACCCCGCCCAGGCGGTCGACGGCGCCGCCCGCCTGCTCAAGGACCTGATCCGCGAGTTCGGCCGCACCGACCTCGCGCTCGCGGCGTACAACGCCGGTCCGGGCGCGGTGCACCGCTACGACGGGATCCCGCCGTACCCCGAGACCCGCAGCTACGTCCCCGCCGTGCTGGCCCACCAGAGCAGGCTGGAGCGCGCATGAACACGGTCCTTCCCGTGAGCCCGAAGCCGGCTCCCGAGGCGGCCGCCGACCCGCGCCGTCCGTCGGGTCGGGACGACTTCGACGCGCTGGTGCGCGGCCACCTCGACGACCGCCGGCCCGCCGAGCGCGCCGACCGCCGCTCCGGCGGCGGGCGCACGGCGCGCGACGAGAGCGCGGCCGGGGACTCCCGCGACGCCGCCGGCCTCGGCCCGCTGCTCGTCGGCCTCGGCCTGGGCGAGCCCGCCGTGACGGTCCCGGGTACGTCGCCCACGCCCGACGCGCCTGCCGCAGCGGCGGCCGCCGCGCCGGGCGCCGACGTCGACCAGACCACCACGGGCGCTGCGACCGGAGCCGGGCTCGTGGCTCGGGCCGCCCCGACTCTCCTCGGCGACCCGGCGGCTCGCGCAGCGCTCGCGGGCGCGCCGGCCGGCCCGGGCTCCGACGCCACCCCCGCGGTCGACGGCCCGGGGGAGGCAGGGCCGGGTGCCGGTGCCTCCCCGGACGGCGACGGCACGGCCGCCGAGGCGCGCGGGGCAACCGGCCCGGGTAGCACCGCCGCCGCCACCCGGCCCGGCACGAGCGCGACGACCGCCGCCCCCGGCGCGGCCACCGAGCCGGCTCGCGGCACCGCCGCCACCGACCGGCGCGGAGACGCCGGTGCCCTCCCGGGCACCGCCGGCCCCGAGCAGGCCGGAGCCCCGGCGGGTGCCGTCGCGGCGACCGCCCCGGCGACCGGCACGGCCGGCAGCACCGGCGCCGGAAGTGGGACCGCCGCCGCCCCGAACCCGGTCACCGCCCAGGTCGCCCCGGTGGTCACGCGGCTGGTGAGCCGCGGCGACGGCGTGCACCGGCTCAGCCTCCGGCTCCACCCCGCCGACCTCGGCGAGGTCCGCGTGACGCTGACCGTGCGCGCAGGCCGGGTCGACGTCAGCCTCGCCGCCGGACCCGGCGCCCGCGAGGCGCTCCGGGAGGGCTCGCCGCACCTGCGCTCGCTGCTCGAGCTGACCGGCGCCACGGCCGGCAACCTGACCGTCCGGGAGCTCACCGGCCCTGCCGGCGCACCGGCCACGACGAGCGGCGGCAGTGGGAGCGCGTCGGGCCAGCCCGGCACGACCCAGCAGCACCTCGGCCAGGACGCCGGACGCGACGCGCGGGGCGGTTCGCCCCTCGCCGGCGGCTCGGACGGCTCCGGCGGCTCCGGCGCGCACGGCGGTGGCGCGGGCCGCGGCGGGACCACCGGCCCGCACGGCGGCGCACCCACCGGCCCGGACGTCCGGCCCGCCCCCGGGACCGATGCCACCGGCGCGTCCCGGGCCGGCCACCGCACCCTCGACCTCAGCATCTAGAAGGAGACCCCCGTGATCACACCCCTCGGCTCGGCCCTCGGCGCCGCCACCACCGGCGCCACGGCAGGCACGACGTCGTCGACCAGCGCCCTGGACAAGGACACCTTCCTGACGCTGATGGTCGCCCAGCTGCGCAACCAGGACCCGATGAACCCGACGGACTCCGCGGAGTTCCTCGCCCAGACCGCGCAGTTCACCTCGCTCGAGAAGCTCGAGCAGGTCGCCGACCAGTCCGCCCAGGCGTTCTCGGCGCAGATGGCCTTCGGCGCCAGCAGCCTCGTCGGCCGGACCGTGACGTACACCGGCGCGGACGGCGGCGAGGTCTCCGGCCAGGTCGGCTCGGTCCGGTTCGCCGGCACCGGCCCGCTGCTCGGGGTGGACGGCACCGAGGTGCCGCTCGACCAGGTCGTCACCGTCACCGGCTGACGTCACCCGCTACCCGACCGTCAGCCCCGCTCACCGCTCCCCACCCCGCCGGCCCCCGGCACCTGTCGAAAGGACACCCCCATGCTCCGCTCGCTCTTCTCCGCGATCAGCGGCCTCCGGGCCAACCAGACCATGCTCGACGTGACCGGCAACAACATCGCCAACGCGAACACCGCCGGCTACAAGGGCACCAGCATCGTCTTCCAGGACACCCTGAGCCAGATGCTGACCAGCGCCTCGGCGCCCGCCGGCAACCGCGGCGGGACCAACCCGATCCAGGTCGGGCTCGGCGTCCAGGTCGGCGGCACCACCACCAACCTCAACCAGGGCTCCGCCCAGGCCACCGGCCGCGCCACGGACCTGATGATCCAGGGTGACGGCTTCTTCATGGTCCGCCGCAACGGTGAGGACCTGTTCACCCGCGCCGGCGCGTTCAGCTTCGACAGCGCCGGCCAGCTGGTGACCCTCGACGGCGACACCGTGCAGGGCTACCGCGCCGACGCCGCGGGCAACATCGCCGGGGGCAACCCCGTCGACGTGACGGTCCCCGAGATGGCCGACGAGAACGCCGCCAACCCGCTGCGCTCCTACAACATCGGCGGCGACGGCGTGATCACCGGCATCTTCGACGACGGCACCCGGCGCCCGCTGTTCCAGCTCGCGCTGGCCAACTTCGCGAACCCCGAGGGCCTCGAGCGGGCAGGCGACACCGCGTTCCGGGAGAGCACCAACTCCGGTGCCGCCCAGGTCGGCGCGCCCGGCTCCGGCCGCCGCGGAAGCCTGATCGGCGGCTCGCTGGAGATGTCGAACGTCGACCTCGCCCAGGAGTTCACGAACCTGATCGTCGCCCAGCGCGGCTTCCAGGCGACCTCCCGGGTGATCACCACCTCCGACTCGGTGCTCGAGGAGCTCGTCAACATCAAGCGCTGACCCCGAACCGCTCAGGTTCGGCGCGCATCGGCCGATCCGTGGGGGTGCAGGGCCACGGACGGCCCTGTTCTCCACGGCACAAGGATGGTGCGCAGATGGTCACGCTCACGCGTCTCACGGGAGCGGTGTTCGCCCTGAACCCGGATCTCGTCGAACGGGTCGACACGACGCCCGACACCGTCATCACGCTGGTCGACGGCACGAAGTACCTCGTGCGCGAGTCGCTCGACGACGTGGTCGCCGCGGTGCTCGACTTCCGCGCCCGCCTGATCGCCGCCGCCGGGTCCCTCGAGGCCATGGAGCGCTCGACCGTACGGCGCTCGCGGCTGACCGCCGTACCGGGCCCCGACGACGACCTCGACGTGCTGGCCTTCCCGCACCGGGAGGCGTGATGGACCGCGCCACCCCCATCGGCGTCGGCCTCGGCCTCGCCGCGATCCTCGTCGCCAACGTGCTCGAGGGCGGCAACCCGATGTCGCTGCTGCTCCTTCCTCCGATGCTGCTGGTCTTCGGCGGCACGGTCGGCGCCGCGGTCGCGGGCGGCACGATGGCCGATGCCAAGCACGCGGTCACCTCGCTCAAGCGGGCGATGGCCTGGAAGGCGACGCCGCCGGCCGAGCTGGTCCCGGTCGTGGTCTCGCTGGCCGACAAGGCCCGCCGCGAGGGCCTGCTGATGCTGGAGGACGCGGCCAAGGAGGTCGACGACGACTTCCTGCGCCGCGGGGTGTCCCTGGCCGTCGACGGGACCGACCCCGACGAGCTGCGCGAGATCCTCGAGTCCGAGCTGTTCGCCAAGCGGTCCGCGGACAAGCACGCCGCGAAGTTCTTCAACGACATGGGCGGTTACGCCCCCACGATCGGCATCATCGGCACCGTCATGGGTCTCGTGCACGTGCTCGAGAACCTCTCCCAGCCCGAGGAGCTCGGCCACCTCATCGCCGGCGCGTTCATCGCCACGCTGTGGGGCGTGCTGTCCGCGAACGTGGTCTGGCTGCCGATCGGCAGCCGGCTCTCCCGGATCGGCGAGCTCGAGGCGCAGCGGATGGAGCTCGTCGTCGAAGGCGTGATGGCGATCCAGGCCGGCAGCAACCCCCGCGTCGTCGCCCAGCGGCTGCAGTCGCTGCTCCCGGCCGAGGAGCGCGAGACCGAGCAGAGGGCCGCCTGACATGGCCGCGCCCCGCCGTCGTCGGGTGATCGAGGAGGAGCACGGCAACCACGAGCGCTGGCTGATCACCTACGCCGACATGATCACCCTGCTGATGGTGCTGTTCATCGTGATGTTCGCGATCAGCCAGGTCGACCAGAAGCGCTTCGAGCAGCTCAAGGAGGGGATGGCCGCCGGCTTCGGTGAGAACGCCTCCCCGTTCCAGGGCACCGAGGCGGTGATGCCGGACGGCGCCACCCAGCCGATCGCGCCGGTGACCCCGCTCGCCGCCGAGGGCACCGGTCCGGAGGACCCCGCGACGGTCTCCCGGACGGCGGCGCTCGCGGAGCAGGACGAGCAGGACCGCTACTCCGAGGCCGCCGCCGAGGTCGACCGGCTCGACGCCCTGCGGCGCCGGATCGACCAGGCGCTGCGGGAGCGGGGCCTGCGCCAGGACGTGCGGATGCAGCTCGACGAGCGCGGGCTGACCGTCAGCCTGGTCTCGCGGCACATCGTGTTCGCGCCGGACGTCGCGGACCTGACGTCACGGGGCGTCCAGGTCCTCGACGTGCTTGCGCCCGTGCTGCGCGACATCCCGGACCGGGTCGACGTCGACGGGCACACCAACCAGGTCAAGGTGAAGCCGAAGTACTACCCGACCGACTGGGAGCTCTCGGCCGCGCGGGCCGTCACCGTCCTGCGCTACCTGAACGAGCGGGGCGACGTGGCCGCGTCGCGGCTCACGGCCGTCGCGTTCGGCCACCAGCGGCCGCTGATCGACCCGTCGCGACCGGAGGCCAGGACGCTGAACAAGCGGGTCGACGTCGTGGTCGTCTCCGGCGCGGACGACGCCACACGGGCACTGTTCGACGAGGTCCTCGCGGACCGCGGTATCTCGGGAGGAGAACGAGGATGAGTGTGCTGGACATGGCTGAGGTCGAGCCGGAGGAGGAGCAGGGCGGCGGGCGGAAGAAGATGCTGCTCGTCGGCGTGCTGGTCGTGGCGCTGGCCGCTGCCGCGTGGTGGTGGTTCATGATGCGCCCCGCCGCGGCCGACCAGGAGCCCGAGCCGGGTGAGGTGCTCCAGCTCGAGCCGATCCAGGTGAACCTCGAGGGCGGTCACTACCTGCGGATCGGGGTCGCGCTCCAGGCGGTCGAGGGCGCCGAGGAGGTCGAGGGCAGCAAGGCGCTCGACGCGACGATCGAGCTGTTCACCGGGGAGTCGGTGGAGAGCCTCGCGAATGAGAAGCACCGGCACCGCCTCAAGGACGAGCTGGTCGAGCAGCTCGAGGAGAGCTACGAGAAGGAGGTCATCGGCGTCTACTTCACCGACTTCGTGACCCAGTAGGACCACCGTCCCGAAGAGGGACGGCCGGTTCTGCTCAGGTGCCGCCACGACGAGCCGATACAGCCCCTCGTGACCGCCCCCTCGTCCGTGACCCCCGTGCGTGCGTCCTCCGTCCACGCACGACGTCGGCCTGCCCGGACGGAACCGACGCCGTACGACTTCCGGCGACCCGTGAAGCTGTCGCGCGAGAACTCGCGCACGCTCCAGATCGCCTTCGAGACCTACGCGCGACAGACGTCGATCGTGATGACGTCGGCGCTGCGCACCGTCTGCGAGCTCACCCTGCTGTCGGTGGAGCAGCTGACCTACACCGAGTACGTCGAGACGCTCGCGGACGCGACGTACCTCACCGTGTTCTCCCTCGACCCGGTCCAGCAGCCGGCCGTCCTGGAGATCCCGCTCCCCACCACGATGGCCTGCCTGGACCACCTCCTCGGCGGCCCCGGCACCGAGGCCCAGCCGGCGCGTCCGCTCACCGACCTCGAGAGCACCGTCGTCGGCGGGCTCGTCGAGCGGCTGGTCAGCGAGGTCCGTTACGCGTTCGCCTCGCTGGTGCGGCTCGAGCCCGTCGTCACCGGGGTGGAGTACAGCCCGCAGCTTGCGCAGGTCGCGGCTGCGTCCGACCCGATGGTGGTGGCCCGGTTCGTGCTGCGGCGCGGCGACGCCGAGGACGTGGTCACCCTGTGCATGTCGTTCAACGGCCTGCTGCCCTTCCTCAACGCCAGCGGCACCGCCGGTGTGGTCTCTGAGCGGGAGCGCGCCCAGCGCGAGCAGGCCTCGGCCCGCCTCGCCGAGGGCTTCCAGGAGGTCCCGGTCGAGGTCGCGGTGCGGTTCCGCGGCACCACCGCCGACCCGGCCGACCTCGTCGGTCTCACGGTCGGTGACGTGGTCCGGCTCCGCCACCCCGCGCAGGCCCCGCTCGACGTGACCGCCGCGGACGTCGTCTTCGCCCATGCCACCCCCGGCAGCGCCGGCCAGCGCCTGGCCTGCCTCATCGTCGCGCCGTCCACCCAGGAGAACTGATGTCCCTCATCGGCAAGCCCGCCGCCCACGATCCCGCGTCCGCGCCGGTCTCCGACGAGAGCGCCGAGCGCGCCGCGCAGGCGGTCGCCCCGCTGCTGCCCGCCCCCGGGGAGCTCGTCGCCGGGGTCGTGCAGCCGGCCGTGCTCGTCGACGCCGCCGCCTGGGCGGGTGCCGCGGTGGCCACGCTCACCGGCACCGCCGACGGCACGGTCGCGGTCCTGGTCGGCCCGGACCTGGTGGCCGCGCTGGCGGAGTCCCCGATGGGCCCGCTCGAGCTCGGCGCCGCGGTGCAGCCCGCCCTGGACGCGGCGGCTGCCGCGCTGGGCACCACCGCCTCGGCCGGCCGGTCCCTGGACGCCTCCGAGGTGCCCGCCGCGCTCGCCGCCGCCACGCACAGCGTGCCGCTGCTCGTCGGCGGGAGCACCGCGGCGGTGCTGCTGCTCGGCGGCACCGCCCCGCAGGTGGCGCCGGTGCGTACGGCGACCGCCGCCCCGGCGCCGGTGGCGCAGGCCCGTCCCGGGATCGAGCTGCTGCACGGCGTGGCGATGGACGTCACCGTCGAGCTCGGTCGCACCCGGCTGTCCGTGCGCGAGCTGCTCGCGCTGACCCCCGGCGACGTCCTCGAGCTCGACCGCGCCGCCGGCAGCCCGGCCGACCTCCTCGTGAACGGGCGGCTGATCGCCCGTGGCGAGGTGGTCGTGGTCGACGAGGACTTCGCGCTGCGCATCACCGAGATCGTCGCCGCCAACGCGGCTGCGAGCTGAGCCTCGTGGTCGAGCTGGTCCTGCGCGTGGTGCTCTCCCTGGGCATCGTCCTCGGCCTCATGTGGTTCGTGGCCCGGGCGAGCTCGCGGAAGCTCGGCGGCCGCTCCCGCTCCGTCGTCGCGGTGGTGGCCCGCCAGCCGCTGTCGCGCGGCTCCTCCCTCGCCGTGGTCGAGGTGGGCGAGCGGGTGCTCGTGGTCGGGGTCAGCGACGGCGGTGTCTCCCTGCTCACCGAGATGGACCCGGCCGAGCTGACCAGCCGCGTCCCGGTGCAGCCGGAGCGTGCCACGACGGACCCCGCCGACGCGCTGGGGACGCGCCCCGTCCGGGCGCTGGCCGGCGGTCCCCTGCACGCGGCCCCGCGCGGCACGAGCGGCTCGCTGCTCGCCGGCACCACCTGGAAGCAGGCCTGGGCCGCGGCCACCAGCAGGAACGGCTCCGCCGGTGCCTGACCCGACCCCGGGAGCGTGTCGCCTCGTCGCGGGCGTGCTCCTCCTCCTGGCCTGCCTCGGTGGCCTCGCCCTCGGCGCCGCTCCCGCGGTCGCCGCTCCCGTCACGACCCCCCTCGCGGCGGCCGGCCCGGTCGCGGCCTACGTGCCGGCGACCGCCGTACCCGCGGGGACGGCCGCCTCCGGCTCGGTCGTCGCGAGCCCCGCCCTCGCCCCGGTGCCGCTGGCGCCGGACGGCCCCCGTGGTCCGCGGGGCGCGAACGGCGGCGACGTCACCGTGGAGTTCGACGACCTGACGAAGAAGCCGAGCACCCCGGTCCTGGTGCTGCTCGGGCTGACCCTGCTGTCGCTGGTCCCGGCGATCCTGCTGACCACGACCAGCTTCACCAAGATCCTGGTCGTCCTGGGCCTCACCCGGAACGCGCTCGGCCTCCAGCAGATCCCGCCCAACCAGGTGCTCGCCGGGCTCGCCCTCTTCCTGAGCCTGTTCATCATGTCGCCGGTGCTGTCGGAGATGAACGACGAGGGCCTCCAGCCCTACCTGGACGGCGACAAGACGCAGACGCAGGCATGGGAGGACGGCATCGAGCCGCTCCGGGGCTTCATGCTCGGGCAGACCGGCGACGAGGAGCTGGCCCTGCTCACCGAGGTCGCCGACCGGCCGATGCCCGACAACCAGGACGACGTCGGGATGGCGACGCTGGTGCCGGCGTTCATCCTCAGCGAGCTCAAGCAGGCCTTCATCATCGGCTTCGTGATCTTCATCCCGTTCCTGGTGATCGACATCGTGGTCAGCGCGGCCCTGATGTCGCTCGGCATGATGATGATGCCGCCGGTGATGGTCTCCCTGCCCTTCAAGCTGCTGCTGTTCGTCCTCGTGGACGGGTGGGGGCTGATCGTGCGCTCGCTGGTCGCCAGCTACGGCGGGGGCTGAGAGCGGTGACCGACAGCAGCGTCCTCGACATCGCGCTTCAGACCATGCTGGTCGCGCTCAAGCTCTGCGCCCCCATCCTCGTTCCCGCCCTGGTCATCGGGTTCGTCATCTCGCTCGTGCAGTCGATGACCCAGATCCAGGAGTTCACGCTCTCCTTCGTGCCGAAGCTGATCGGCGTGGGGATCGCGCTGCTGGTCTCCGGCAACTGGATGCTGCACACGCTGGTCGCGTTCACCGAGGACCTGTTCGCGCGCATCCCCAGCCTGCTGGGGTAGCGGTGACCATCACGCTGGCGGGGGAGCCGTTCATCCTCTACGTGCTCGCCGCGGTCCGGGTGGTCGCCTGGCTGGTGATCGTGCCGCCGTTCTCGTCCCGGGCCGTGCCGGTCGCCGCGAAGACGCTGCTGGCACTCGGCCTCGCCTTCGCGGTCGCCCCGGCCCTGTCGCTCGAGGAGGTGCCGCAGGACCTGGTCACGCTGGTCACCTACGCGCTGCAGGAGGCTCTCCTCGGGGCCACGATGGGCTTCGTCACCTACCTCGTCTTCGCCGCGGTCCAGGCGGCCGGTGACCTCGTCGACGTGTTCGGCGGCTTCAGCCTCGCCGCCGCGTTCGACCCGATGTCGATGAACAACAACTCGGTCTTCGGCAAGCTGCACGGGATGCTCGCGACGATGCTGCTGTTCGCCACCGACGCGCACCTGCTCGTCTTCGGCGGCCTGCTGTCGACGTTCGAGCGGGTCCCGGTGGGCGCCCCGTGGCAGCCCGAGGACGTGACCTCGGTGGTGACCGTCGCCTTCGGGGTGTTCTTCACCTGCGCGGTGCAGATCGCGCTGCCGCTGGTCGCGGTGCTGTTCATCGCCGACCTCGGCCTCGCCCTGCTCACCAAGGTCGCGCCGCAGCTGAACGCGATCGGCATCATGTTCCCGGCCAAGATCGGGCTCACCCTGCTCGTCGTCGGCATGTCCTTCCCGGTGCTGCCGCACGCGATCGACCGGCTCGTCGACGCCGCCAACGACGCGATGGCGGTGATCGGGTGAGCGAGGAGCGCACCGAGAAGGCCACCCCCAAGAAGCTGAAGGACAGCCGCAAGGAGGGGCAGGTCGCGCGGACCCCCGAGATCGGCGGCTGGGCCTCGATGCTGGTGGTCGCGATGATGCTCGGCTGGCTGGTCCAGCACGGCACCGACGAGATCCGCGAGCTGCTGGTCACCTCCCTCGCGCTGGTGGAGCAGCCGGAGGCGGGCCGCGCGCTGCAGCTGCTCCAGGAGGGCTCGACGCTGGCCCTGCTGCTGTCCCTGGCGCTCGGCATCGGCGTGCTGTTCGTCGGCGTCGTCTCCGCCGCCGGCCAGGGCGGGCTGCACCTGGCGACGAAGACCCTCAAGCCCAAGTGGTCCCGGCTCAACCCGCTCCAGGGCGCGAAGCGACTGTTCGGCCCGCACGCCCTGTGGGAGGGCGCCAAGATCCTGGTGAAGAGCGCGGTGGTGGCGCTGCTCGTGTGGCGCGGGGTCAAGGAGCTGATGCCGCTGCTCGGCGGGCTGGTGCCGGTCGACGCCGCGCTCGAGCTCGCGGCCTCCGCGGCGACCACGCTGATGCGGGACGTCGCGGTCGCGGGCCTGCTGGCGGCGGCCGCGGACTACGCGATGGCGCGGCGCCGTACCGGCAAGCAGGTCCGGATGACCAAGAAGGAGGTCCGCGACGAGCACCGGATGAGCGAGGGCGACCCGATGGTGCGCGGGGCGCTCCGGGCCCGCCAGCTCGCCGCCGCGCGGAACCGGATGATGGCCGACGTGCCCCAGGCCGACGTGGTCCTGGTCAACCCGGTGCACGTCGCCGTCGCGCTGCGCTACGAGGCGGATCGCGGGACGCCCCGGGTGGTGGCCAAGGGCGCCGGCGCCGTGGCCGCCCGGATCCGCGAGCTCGCCGAGAGCAGCCGGGTGCCGCTGGTCGAGGACGTGCCGCTCGCCCGTGCCCTGCACGCGAGCTGCGAGGTCGGCCAGGAGATCCCGCCGGAGCTCTACCACGCGGTCGCCCAGGTGCTGGCGTTCGTGCTCAGCCGCCGGGCGCGCGGCTCCGCGGCGGGGCGGCACCGGTCCCCGCGCACGGCGAAGACGCTGCCTACGCTCACCCG
This sequence comes from Nocardioides jiangsuensis, assembly GCF_019679455.1. Classification (GTDB taxonomy): domain Bacteria; phylum Actinomycetota; class Actinomycetes; order Propionibacteriales; family Nocardioidaceae; genus Nocardioides_C; species Nocardioides_C jiangsuensis. The sequence goes on along the minus strand of NZ_JAIEZQ010000001.1, from coordinate 905,294 downwards.
CGGACGGCGCCGCGCGGCCCGCCCGGGAGCGGCCGACGAGAACTCCTCAGGTGCCCCCGCCCCCGGCCGATAGGACGCTCCGCCAGGACGGCAGCCTCGACGCACCAGGGACGGTGCCCGTGCAGGTGAACCGTTGAAAGGCTCGTTCGTGGCGCAGAAACGTCTCGCCCAGGTCGGCGTGCCCGTCGCCGTCGTGGCCGTGGTGGTCATGCTCGTCGTCCCGCTGCCGCCGCTGCTGCTCGACATGCTGATCGCGGCCAACATCACCGGCGCGATGCTGATCCTGATGACGGCGATGTTCGTGCGCCGTCCCCTCGACTTCTCCGCCTTCCCGGCGCTGATCCTGGTCGCCACGCTGTTCCGCCTCGCGCTCAACGTGAGCGCGACCCGGCTCGTGCTGCTCGACGGGTACGCCGGCAAGGTGATCGACACCTTCGGCCACTTCGTGATCGGCGGCTCGCTGATCGTCGGCATCATCGTGTTCGCGATCCTCGTCGTGATCCAGTTCGTCGTCGTCACCAACGGCGCCGGGCGCGTCGCGGAGGTCGGCGCCCGGTTCACCCTCGACGCGATGCCCGGCAAGCAGATGGCGATCGACGCCGACCTTAACTCCGGCCTCATCGACGACGACGAGGCCCGGCGCCGCCGCGCGGAGGTGGCCAGCGAGGCCGACTTCTACGGCGCGATGGACGGTGCCTCGAAGTTCGTCAAGGGCGACGCGATCGCCGCCATCATCATCACGCTGGTCAACCTCGTGGGCGGCTTCACCGTCGGCGTCGTGCAGAACGGGATGTCCTTCGGCGACGCGGTCGCGACGTACAGCCTGCTGACCGTCGGCGACGGCCTGGTCTCCCAGATCCCGGCGCTGCTGCTCTCGGTGGCCACCGGCCTGATCGTCACCCGGTCCGCCGGCGACGGGGACATGGGCACCGACCTGGTCCGCCAGATGACCCGCTACCAGCAGCCGCTCCGGCTGGCCGGCATCGCGGCGATCGTGCTGATCCTGATCCCGGGCATGCCGAAGCTGCCGTTCCTGCTCGCCGGCGGCGTGCTGCTGTTCGCCTCGCTCCGCCACCCCGGCGACGAGGAGCCGGCCGACCCGCAGGCGCCCGCGCTCCAGGCGGCGGGGCCGGCCCCGGACTCCCTCGAGGCGCTCGTGGAGGAGATCCGGGTCGACCCGCTCGAGCTCGAGCTCTCCGCGGACCTGATCGACCTCGTCGACTCGACGGCCGGCGGCGACCTGCTCGACCGGGTGCGGGCGCTGCGCCGCAAGATCGCCACCGACCTCGGCGTGGTCGTGCCGCCGGTGCGCACCCGCGACAACCTCGACCTCCCGCTGCGGACCTACGCGATCCGGCTGTTCGGCGTCGAGGTGGCCCGCGGCGAGGCCCCTCCCGGCACCGTGCTCGCGATCGGCGACCGGCTCGACGCGATCCCCGGCACCCGCACCCAGGAGCCGGTCTTCGGGCTCGCCGCGGTGTGGGTCCCCGTCGAGCTGCGCAGCCAGGCCGAGCTCGCCGGAGCCACCGTCGTGGACCGCTCCTCGGTGCTGACCACCCACCTCGCCGAGGTGGTCCGGGCGCACGCCTCCCGCCTGCTCAGCTTTGAGGACGTGCGCACGCTGACCGACGCGGTCAAGCGCAGCAACCCCGTCGTGGTCGAGGAGCTCATGCCCGCGCAGCTCAGCCTGGGCGAGGTCCAGCGGGTGCTCCAGGCCCTGCTCGAGGAGTGCGTGTCGATCCGCGACCTGGTCCGGATCTTCGAGGCGCTCTCGCTCCGGGCCCGGGTCGGCAAGGACACCGACGGCCTCGTCGAGGCGGCCCGCGCCGTGCTGGGCCCGGCGGTCGTGGCGCCGTACGTCTCGGCCGGGTCCCTCCCGGTGATCAGCTTCGAGCCCGGGCTGGAGCAGCGCCTGCTCGAGGGGCTGCGCGTCGGCGACGAGGGGGCCTTCCTCACCGTCGACGTCGACCTGGCCCAGGGCGTGCTGACCCAGCTGGCGGCGCTGGCCCGGCAGGGGGAGGACGAGAACCTCACCCCGGTCCTGGCCTGCGCGCCGCAGCTGCGCCCGGCCGTCCGCCGGATGGTGAGCCCCTCGCTCCCGCGGCTGCCGGTGGTCTCCTACAGCGAGCTGGGCGGACCGGTGCAGATCCGGTCCGTCGGCGTGGTGACCGGCCAGCCGGCCGCGGTCGGGGTGTGACTCCGGTGCCGCGAAGCCTGCCGGAGAGGTGCCCGGAAGTGTGTGACCCGTGTCGAGGAAGGGAGCTCCCATGAGCCCGTTGTCGCTGCCGGTGCTGGCAGGAGCGGCGATCGTGACCGCGCCGACGATGTGGCGCGCCCTGGTCGAGGGCACCGCCTCGGTCGAGGTCGCGCTCTCGCGCTACCTGGTCAGCGTGCTGCTGTGCTGGGCCGCGCTGGGCCTGGTCGCGATGCTGGTGGGCCCGCCGCCGCGGCCCGAGGTGGCCGAGGCCGAGGACCAGCAGGTCCCCGAGGCCGCGCCGCTGTCGTAGCTCAGGTCAGGTGCGGCGGCTCGACGAGGAGGTGCTCGCGGCGCGCGCTCTGCGCCAGCACGATCCCGGTCACCACCGCGACGCCGCCGAGCAGCGCCACCGCGTCGAGGCGCTCGTGGAACCACACCCAGCCCAGCGCGCTGACCCCGACCGGCTCGAGCATGGCGACCATGGTCACCGTGGTGGCCCGCAGGTGGCGCAGCGCGAACAGCTCCACCGCGAACGGCACCACCGTGCCCAGCACGACGATCCAGCCCAGGAGCGCCCACACCGGGGCGACGTACTCCTCGAGGGAGCCGAGCAGGGACACCTGCTCGGTGAGCAGCTCGGTGGGGAACGACGTCACGGGGTGGACCAGGTTCAGCGCCAGCGCGGCGACGAAGAACGACCAGACGATCACGCGCAGCGGGTCCAGGGCGCCGACGCCGTGCTCGCCGACGAGGAAGTACGTCGCGAAGCAGAGCGCCGCGCCGAAGCCGGCGGCGATGCCGACCGCGTCGAAGGTCGCGCCGTCGACCACCCCCGTGGCCGCGGCGAGGCCGACCATGGCGAGCGCGAGGCCCGCCCACATCCGGTTGCGCACCTGCTCCTTCTGCACGAAGCGTGCCCAGACCGCGACCAGGATCGGGGCCTGGTACTCCAGCAGCAGGGCCATCCCGACCGGCAGCCGGTCGATCGCGACGAAGTAGGTCCACTGCAGGGCGGCCACCCCGATGACGCCGTGCACGACCACGAGCAGGCCGAGCCGCCCGGTCGGCGGGCGCAGCGCGCTGCGCCGGAACAGGGCGGCGATCAGGGCGAGCAGCAGGAAGGTGCCGGTGACCCGGACCGTGGTCAGGGTGACCGGGTCGACGCCGGCCCGCAGCACCACCCGGGAGACGCCGGCATTGATGATGAACATCGTCGCGCCGGTGACGACCAGGGCGAGGCCGAGTGCGGGGTTCCGGGTGACCACCGGACGAGTGTAAGGGGCGAAGACACGGCATGCTCCTGTCCTGCCGCGGGGCGGGACTGGCTAGGCTGACCGCCATGACCTCAGCGCACAACGGGCCCCGGGTCCGTCCGGCCATCGCCAGCATCCCGGCCTACGTCCCGGGGAGGCCGCCGGCTCCGCGCCCCGGCGTGCCGACGTACAAGCTGTCCTCCAACGAGAACCCCTACCCGCCGCTGCCGGGTGTGCTGGAGGCGGCCACCGCCGCGGCCGCGACGATGAACCGCTACCCCGACATGGGATGCACCGCGCTGTACGCCGCGCTGGGCGAGCACCTCGACGTACCCGCCGACAACCTCGCCGCCGGAGCAGGCTCCGTCGCGGTGCTCTACCACCTGCTCCAGGCCTACTGCGAGGCCGGCGACGAGGTCGTCTACGCCTGGCGCTCGTTCGAGGCCTACCCGATCGCGGTCGCGGTGACCGGTGCGACCTCGGTGCAGGTGCCGCTCGGCCCCGAGGCCCGGCACGACCTCGACGCGATGGCCGAGGCGATCACCGACCGCACGAAGGTCGTCATCGTGTGCACGCCGAACAACCCCACCGGCCCGGCCGTGGGCCGCGCGGAGCTCGAGGCGTTCCTGGACCGGGTGCCACCGCACGTGGTCGTGGTCGTCGACGAGGCCTACCGCGAGTTCGTCCGGATCGACGACCCGGTGGACGCGGTCGCGCTCTACCGGGACCGGCCCAACCTCGTGGTGATGCGGACCTTCGCGAAGGCCTACGGCCTCGCCGGTTTCCGGGTCGGGTACCTGGTCGCGGCCCAGCCGATCGCGTCCGCGGTGCGCGCCTGCTCGCTGCCCTTCGGGGTCTCCGCGGTGGCCCAGGCGGCCGCGGTGGCGTCGCTGGAGCGCGAGGCGGACCTGCTCGAGCGGGTCGACGCGCTCGTGGCCGAGCGCGAGCGGGTCGTCACCGCCCTGCGCGAGCAGGGCTGGAGCGTCCCGGACGCCCAGGGCAACTTCGTGTGGCTCTCGCTCGGTGACCGCACCGGCGAGTTCGCCGCCGCCGCGGAGGAGGCCGGGGTCATGGTCCGGCCCTTCGCGGGCGAGGGGGCCCGCGTGAGCATCGGCGACCCGGCCGGCAACGACGTCTTCCTGAAGGTCGCGGCGGGCTTCGCGGGCTGACGCGGCGCAGCCGGCTCTCGCCGGATAGCGCAAATCGGGCATAGCATCATGGAAACCCACAACCACGACGAAACTCGTTGTCGTCGTAGGTCCGTCACGACGGATTCGATTCTTTTTGGCCGCTTAAAAAGCAAAATCTCGTAGTCAGAATCGACTACGGCAATTAGCGACCTCTGTCCCTTCCGTCCGGGACGAGGCGGCGACATGATGAATGTGTCGGGATCGTCCGGGTGGGGATTCGAGCCGGTCGCGACTCAGAACCTTGACGACGGGTCCGGTGCCGGCACTGCGTGCCGGGGGAGCGGCGGACGCGTCTGAGACAGACGAGGCACCCGACCGGGTGCAGCAACTCTTCGTCTGTCAGCCACCTCGGGGGGCCAGGTGGGGGGAACGAGCTGTCTCGGGTTGCGGCACGCCAGGGGGGCGTAGCCGCACGGTGCGTGTCGCCTGCTGCTCCCGGCAACGCGGTGGCTGACGGACCAGATCCTTGGGGGGATCGTGGCCAGCCAGCTCAACATCGGACCTGTCCGACACCGGAAGCACCTATCGCGCAGGTGGACTTCCCTGCGGGTGCTCCTCGCGCTCGCGCTCGCCGTCCTGATGCTGCCGCTCTTCGGGGCGACCGCGTCGGCCGAGGACGAGGGCGCCGAGGGTGCCGTGGCCGAGGAGACCACCTCGAGCACCGCGGAGCCCTCCGCGGAGGAGCCCGCCGCCGAGGCCACGGCAGAGGAGCCGGTCGAGGAACCGGCCGCGGAGGAACCGGTCGTGGAAGAGCCGGCCGCGGAGCCCGCGGCGGACCGGCCCGCGGGCGAGCCTGCGGCGGAGCCCGCCGAGGAGCCGGCCTCCGCCCCTGTCGCGGAGGAGGACGCCGCCACCGGCGCGGTCCCGGAGTCCTCCGGGCAGGACGGCGCCCGTCGTACGGCGTCCGCGTCCTCGACGCAGGAGAGCCTCGTGGCCACCGGTGTGGCCGGGGTCTGCGACACGAACAGCGGGACCGGCGACGTCGAGTCGTTCAGCCAGAACACGGCGGAAGACGAGTCCGGGACCTGGATCAACGGCGCCCTGAACCAGCAGAACTCGAACTACGCCGAGGGTGACTTCGTCCCGCAGCGGGTGCAGCTGAAGGACCTCGCGGACGGGGAGAACGAGCTCGTCTTCACCTACGACGTGAAGAAGGACGACACGTTCGCCTACGACTACGTCGACCGGGAGCGGATGACCGGGGGCACCATCACGAGCTGGAGCGTGCAGGACGCCGGCGGTCCTACGGCCACCGTCTCGGTCACGTTCACCGTGCCCGCCGGCGGCGACGGCCGGGCCACGCTCTACTTCGCCGGGCACATCGCGGCCGAGCTCGACCACGGCCCGGGCTCGGGCGCGGGCAGCATCAACGGGGCGCCGTACCACTTCTCGCTGGAGACCCTGAACTGCGCCTCGGCCGGCGCCCAGGACAACCAGCTCATGGCCGACGCGGTCGACGCCGGCCTGCTGACCGTGGTCAAGGACGCCAGGCCCGCGGACGGCACGGACTTCGACTTCGCGATCACCCCCGGCGGGGACGCCTCGACCTTCTCCCTCGACGTCGACGACGACGCCACGCTCGCGGACCGGGTCACCTACCGCGTGGCACCCGGCACCTACGCGGTGCAGGAGACCGACCTGCCCGCCGAGTGGCAGCTGTCCGGCCTGGTCTGCTCGCCCACCGCCACCGTCGACCTCGGCGCGCGGACGGCGACCGTCACCGTCGCGGACGACGCCACCGTCACCTGCACCTTCACCAACGCCAGGACCGTCTACCAGGACCTGCGGGTCTCCACGACCGCGGTCCCGGCGTACGAGCGGGACTACGACTGGACGATCGAGAAGAGCGTGGACTCCTCGCGGCGGAACATCGCCGACGGGCAGAGCGCCACGTTCGAGTACGAGGTGCTGGTCACCCCGTCGGCGCCGGAGGACTCGGGCTTCCGCGTCACCGGCCGGATCAGCCTGACCAACCCGAACCAGGTGCCGGTCACCGGCGTGAGGCTGTCGGACGCGATCCCGGGGGCGACCTGCGCGGTCACCGGCGCCGGCGGCACGGTCACGGTCCAGCCGGGGACCACCGGCTTCGACTACAGCTGCACGATGCCCGCCGGCACCACCGCGGACACCAGCGGGACGAACACCGCGACCGCCACGTGGGACGCCTCCGCCTACTACGGCACCAGCGGCGCCGCGACCGGGTCCGCCGGCTTCGAGTTCGCGACGGCCACGCCGGACACGAGCGACGGCCGGGTGACCGTGACCGACGACCGGTACGACCTGACCCGCGGCGGCACGGTCGACACCGTCGTCCGGGCAGCCGACGGCGCCACGACGTTCAGCTACCCGCTGACGTGGCCCGGGGTCGCCGGCGCGTGCGAGGACTACGACAACACCGCCGCGATCACCGAGCCCGACGGCGACCGCCAGACCTCCTCGGAGACGGTGCGGGTCTGCGAGGGCAAGGACCTCGCGGTGACCAAGAACGTGGTGCACGGCTATGACCGGACCTACCTCTGGGACATCAGCAAGGAGGTCGACGGCGAGCACACCGAGAACGTCGACCCGGAGACGGGCAGGGCCACCTTCGACTACACGGTTGTCGCCACGGCCGTCGGCACCGCCGACTCGAGCTGGGCGATGTCGGGCACGATCACCGTGGCCAACCCGAACTCCTGGCAGGCCGTGACCCTCTCGGGCATCGAGGACGTGGTCAACGTCGGCGGCGGGGCGGAGTGCGTCGTGGCCCAGGGGACCGACCTGGCCATCCCCGCCTCGGGCTCGCGCAGCTTCGCCTACACCTGCAGCTTCGACAGCCGGCCGGCGTACGCGGGCACCAACACCGCGACCGTCACCTGGGACGCGCAGAGGTACTCGACCCCGGCCGGGAGCGCCTCGGGCAGCGCCGCGGTCGTGGCGGACGCGTGGTCCGAGACGCCGGTCGACAAGACCGTGACCGTCAAGGACGACAAGACCGACCCGAAGCACCCGGTGGTGCTCGGCATGGTCACCTGGACGACGGGGGCGACCTTCGAGTTCCCGTACTCGGTCACCCTCGCCGGGACCCCCGGCAGGTGCACCGAGCACGACAACGTCGCCTGGATCCACGAGACCGGCCAGTCGGCGGACGAGACCGTCCGGGTCTGCTCGCCGCTCGACGTGACCGTGGCCACGACGGCGTGGGCGTCCTACGACCGCACCTACTCCTGGGAGATCGAGAAGGACGTCGACCGCACCGAGGTCGAGGTCGACGAGGACGGCGACGCCACCTTCGCCTACGAGGTGACCGCGAGCCCCGACGGGAACGACGACAGCGGCTACGACCTGCACGGCACGATCACCGTCACCAACCCGAACGCCTACAAGGACGTCACCGTCGACGTCGACGACGCCGTCGACCTGCCCGGCGTCACCTGCGTCGTGGACGACGGCGAGGACCTGGAGGTCCCCGCGGACCGGAGCGTGACGGTCGGCTACGACTGCACCGTCGACGATCTCGACGAGGACCTCTACGACACGGGCACCCACACCGCCACGGTCACCTGGGACGGCGGCACGGCGACCGGCACGGCCGGCGTGGACTTCCGCCTCGACGACGAGACCGACGCGTCGGTGCACGTCTACGACGACAAGGTCGCCCACACCTCCGACCCGGTGCTGCTGGGCGAGGCGAGCTGGGAGGACGGGCCGACGACGTTCGACTACTCGCTGACCTTCGGCGGCGAGGCCGGGCGGTGCACCGACTTCACCAACACCGCGATGGTCGAGGAGACCGACCAGTCGGACTCCGAGACCGTCTCGGTCTGCCGGCAGGCCGACCTGGTGGTGGACACCACCGCGGAGGCCACCTACGACCGCGCCTTCGCCTGGGAGATCGACAAGGTCGCCGACCGGACCACGGTGCGCACCGACGACCGGGACGACGGGACGGTCGGCTACACGGTCGAGGTCACGCCGACGACCTTCGAGGACTCGGGCTGGGAGATGGACGGCACGGTCACCGTCACCAACCCGAACGACTACAAGGACGTGGACGTGTCGCTCACCGGCGTGCCCGACCTCGGCGTGGGCATGACCTGCACGTACGCCGCGGACGCCATGGACACGCTCGTGGCCGCGGGGGAGACGCGCACCTTCGACTACGGCTGCACCTTCGAGCAGAGGCCGGAGTACGACGGGACCGACACCGTCACCGTCGCCTGGGACGGCGGCGAGGTGGAGGCCTCGACGGACGTCGACTTCAGGCGCGACGAGGAGACCGACCGCACGGTCACCGTCACCGACGACATGGTCGACCCGGCCGAGCTCGGCACGGCCACCTGGAACGCCGCGGGGGAGCCGACCCGGTTCACCTACTCCGTCGATGTGCAGGGCCGGGTCAACCGCTGCGACACGGTGGTCAACACCGCGACGATCGTCGAGACCGGCCAGCAGGCACAGGCCGCGGTCGACGTCTGCGGCCCCGAGATCCTCGGGACGGAGGTCGAGCGGCCACGGCCGCCGGCGACGGTCCTGCCCGTCACCGGCGCGCCCGAGGGGCTCGGCGTCTGGACCCTCGCCGGCGGGCTGATGCTGGCCCTCGGCACCGGGCTGATGGCCCGCCGGAGGAGCCAGCCGTGAGATGAGCGGGCCCGGCACGGTCAGGTTCCGCCGGCCCGCTCCACCCGAGACGTCGCTCCCCACGGCAGATCCGCCGTGGGGAGCGACGTGTTGTCCCGGGGCCGGGCGACGGAGGGGTGCACGAAAGGCGAGATTCGTGCCGAAAACTGGTTGGGCTCGTCAGGACCAGGGGGTAATCTGGCTCTTACAAACTTGCGCGGGCTCCGCCGGCAGACCACGAGTCGCTCCGACGCCCGCGTTTCTTTCACGAGGGGACCCCCGCCGCCTGATGTCGTCGCCAGCACCGACAGTGACCCGGCCCAACGACCACCCGCCCGCCGGCGTGCACTCGCTGTGGCGGCTGCGCGGGTACCTCCGTCCCCACATCGCCGCGCTGGTGATCATGCTGGCCACCTCGCTCGCCGGCGTCGGGGTCAGTATCGCGATCCCGCTGGTGACCAAGGCGATGATCGACGGGCCGATCGCGAACCGCGAGGTCGGGGCCATCTGGCCGCTGGGCCTGCTCGCCCTCGGCCTCGGGATCCTCGAGGCGGTGCTGATCTTCTGGCGTCGCTGGGTGCAGTCCAACGCCGTGCTCGGGCTCGAGACCGCGGTCCGCCACGACCTCTACGAGCGGCTCCAGGAGCTGCCGATGGCCTTCCACGGCCACTGGCAGTCGGGGCAGCTGCTGTCCCGGGTCACCACCGACCTCTCCAGCATCCGCCGGTTCAGCGGCTTCGGGCTGATCTTCCTGATCATCAACATCACCCAGCTCACCGTGGTCTCCGGGGTGCTGCTCCACATGTACTGGCCGCTCGGCCTCGTCGTCGTGGGCGCCGCGGTCCCGATCATCTACCTGTCGATGCGCTTCGAGAAGGCCTACGTGGTCGTCTCCCGCCGCGTGCAGGACGAGCAGGGCGACCTCGCCACCCTCGCGGAGGAGGGCGCCGTCGGCATCCGGGTGATCAAGTCCTTCGGGCGCAGCCGGCACGTGTCGGCGCAGTACGACGGCGCCGCCCGCCAGCTCTACGACACCTCGATGGACAAGGTCCGCCTGTCCGCGCGGTTCTGGACCTTCCTGGAGGTCATCCCCAACCTCGCCGTGGTGCTCGTGCTGCTGCTCGGCTCCCTCGGCGTCGGCCGCGGCGACCTCACCCCGGGCACCCTGGTCGCCTTCATCATCCTCATGCTCTCCCTGGTCTGGCCGGTGGCCGCGCTCGGCGTGATCCTGGCGATGGCGCAGGAGGCGATGACCGCGGCGGCCCGGGTCCTGGAGATCTTCGACACCGAGCCCGCGATCACCTCGGGCGAGCGGGTCCTCGAGCGCCCGCGCGGCCACCTGCGCTTCGAGCACGTCGACTTCCGCTTCCCCGACCAGGACGACGACGGCCCCGGCGGGCTGGTGCTGCGCGACGTGAACCTCGACGTGGCGCCCGGCGAGACGGTCGCCATCGTCGGCGCCACCGGCTCCGGGAAGACCACGCTCACCGCGCTGGTGCCCCGGCTGTACGACGTCAGCGGGGGACGCATCACGATCGACGGGGTCGACGTACGCGAGCTCACCCTGCCGAACCTGCGGCAGATCGTCGCGACCGCGTTCGAGGAGCCCACGCTGTTCTCGATGAGCGCCCGGGAGAACCTCATGCTCGGCCGCTCCGACGCCACGGAGGAGGAGGTGGACGCCGCGGTCGAGGTCGCCCAGGCCGGCTTCGTCCACGACCTCCCGTGGGGTCTCGACACCCGGATCGGCGAGCAGGGGATGTCGCTCTCCGGCGGCCAGCGGCAGCGCCTCGCGCTGGCCCGTGCCGTGCTCGCGGAGCCGAAGATCCTGGTCCTCGACGACACCCTCTCCGCGCTCGACGTGCACACCGAGAAGCTCGTCGAGGCCGCGCTCCGGCACGTGCTCGAGAACGCCACCGGGATCGTCGTGGCCCACCGCGCCTCCACCGTGATGCTGGCCGACAAGGTCGCGCTGCTCCAGGACGGCACGATCACCCACGTCGGCGACCACAGCGAGCTGCTCGCCACGGTGCCCGCGTACCGCGCGCTGCTCGCCGCCGAGGCCACCGACGCCGACGACCTCGTCGGCGCCGGCTCCGGACGCGGCGACGGGAAGGGGCAGGCATGAGCACCACCTCTCCCACCCCGGGGCCGGGCAACGAGCCCCTCGAGGACGAGGCCCGCGTGGTCGCCGAGAACGAGGACCACGAGCAGAGCTGGCGGGGCGTCGCCGCGGACAACCTCTCCGAGGAGCTGACCGAGGCGACCACGGTCCGGCTGCGCGACCGGTCCCGCCGGCTGCTCGGCGACCTGCTCCGCCCGCACAAGAAGTGGATCTGGATCCTGGTCGGCATCGTGGTGGCGGAGAACGCCGCCCGGCTGTCGATCCCGTTCCTGGTCAAGGAGGGCATCGACAACGGCATCCCGCCGATCCAGGAGTCCGGGGACACCTCGTTCCTGTTCACGGTCGTCGGGATCGTGCTGGGCGCCATCGTGGTGCAGGCGGTCACGCGGCAGACGTTCCTGGTGCTGTCCGGCCGGATCGGGCAGGACATGCTCTTCGAGCTGCGCCGCCGGGTCTTCCGCCACTTCCAGAAGCTCAGCCCCGCCTTCCACGACGACTACACGTCCGGCCGGGTGATCTCGCGGCAGACCTCCGACGTCGACGCGATCTACGAGATGCTCGAGACCGGGTTCGACGGCCTGGTCACCGCCGTGCTCACGCTGTTCGGCACCGCCGTACTGCTGCTCGTGCTCGACCTGAAGCTCGGCCTCGTCGCGCTGCTGTGCTTCCCGTTCCTGGTCGTGATCACGAACTGGTTCCGCAAGGCGTCGGCGAAGACCTACCGGGTCACCCGGGAGAAGGTCGCGCTGGTCATCGTGCACTTCGTGGAGTCGATGGGCGGCATCCGCGCGGTCCAGGCGTTCCGCCGCGAGGACCGCAACCAGGAGATCTTCGACGACGTCAACGACCAGTACCGCGTCGCGAACCTGCGCGCGTTCCGCCTGGTCGCCCTGTTCATGCCCGGCATCAAGCTGATCGGCAACGTCACCATCGCCGTGGTGCTGCTGTACGGCGCCTTCCTCGCCTTCGAGGGCGAGGTGACGGTCGGTGTGCTCGCCGCGTTCCTGCTCTACCTGCGCCAGTTCTTCGAGCCGATGCAGGAGATCTCGCAGTTCTACAACACCTTCCAGTCCGCGTCGGCGGCGCTGGAGAAGCTGTCCGGGGTGCTCGAGGAGGAGCCGTCGGTGGCGGAGCCGGTGTCCCCGGTCCCGCTGCACGACGTCCGGGGCGAGGTGCGCTTCGACCAGGTCCGCTTCGAGTACGTCGACGGGGTGGCGGTGCTGCCCGGGCTCGACCTGACCGTTCCCGCGGGCCAGACCATCGCGCTGGTCGGCACGACGGGGGCCGGGAAGACCACGATCGCCAAGCTCGTGTCGCGCTTCTACGACCCAGTGCGGGGCAGCGTGCGGCTCGACGGGGTGGACCTGCGCGACCTCGTCGAGCCGACCCTGCGCCGGTCGATCGTGATGGTCACCCAGGAGAACTACATGTTCGGCGGGACGGTCGCGGACAACATCCGCTTCGGCCGCCCCGAGGCGACGATGGAGGAGGTCGTGGCGGCGGCCACCGCGATCGGCGCCCACGAGTTCATCACCGCGCTGCCCGACGGCTACGACACCGACGTCGCGAACCGCGGCGGCCGGCTCTCCGCGGGACAGCGGCAGCTGGTCGCGTTCGCCCGGGCGTTCCTGGCCGACCCGGACGTGCTGATCCTCGACGAGGCGACGTCCTCGCTCGACGTGCCGTCGGAGCGGCTGGTCCAGCGTGCGCTGCGCACGATCCTGGCCGAACGGACCGCGATCATCATCGCCCACCGGCTCTCCACCGTGGAGATCGCCGACCGGGTGCTCGTGCTCGAGCACGGCCGGATCATCGAGGACGGCTCGCCGCACGACCTGGTCGAGGGCGGCGAGGGCCGGTTCTCCGACCTGCACGACGCCTGGCTGGCCTCGCTCGCCTAGCGTCGCCGTTGAGACGTCACTCGTTCGGTGTTGAGAGGTCAGTCCGTCGGTGTTGAGAGGTCAGTCCGTCGGCAACGAGGCGTCACCCGTGCGGTCGCTGCCGCGCGGATGACACCTCGAGCCGAAACGACTGACGCCTCAACGCCTCACGAGTGACGCCTCAACGAGGGGGGGCGACCGGGTCGGCCGGTCAGCGGGCCCGCTCGACGGCGTCGGCCTCCGCGGCGTCCTTGAGCCGGGCCAGCGTCGCGTTGATCCCCCGCCGGTTGCGTTCGGGGAAGCCGGTCACGCGGATCACCATCGACCGGAGCGCGTCGTAGCGGCTGTAGTCGAAGGTCTCGGTGACCTGGGTGCCCCCGTCGTCGGTCAGGGAGAGCTCGTAGCGCCAGCGGTGGCCGCCGAAGTGCCGCCACGCGATCCGCCGGTCCTCGTCGTACTCCACGACGGTGTTGTGGATCTTGTAGGGCAGGCCGAACATCTTCATGTGCACGGTGAACGTGTCGCCCTTCGCCGCGAGGCGCTCGGGGGCGTCGATCACCGCGCCGACCGAGCCGGAGCCGTCGATGCGCGCGTGCTGGCGGGGGTCGGTGAGGATCGCGAACACCAGGTGGGGCGGGGCCTCGACCGTGGTGGTCGCCGAGATCAGCTTGTCCGTCATGTCGTCGAGCCTAGCCAGGGCCGCGGGTGGTCGCGAGGTCAGTGCGGCGGGCGCGGGATCGGCGGGCCCGCCGGAGGGGTGCCGTGGCGCTCGACGTACGCCTGCACGTAGGCCTCCACGGCGGTCGGCAGCGTCATGAAGATCCGCTCCGGGCCGACCCGCTCCACGAGTCCCGCGGCGTCGAGGTCGTCGCGCAGGTCCTGCTTGACCCGCGCCATCGCGAAGACCACCCCACGGTCGGCGAGGGTACGGCGCAGCTCCTCGAGCGCGTCGACGCCGGTGAGGTCCACCTCGGTGTTCGCCTCGGCGTTGAGCAGGAACCACTCGGCCGGTGGGGTGGCCTCCTCGACCGCGGCCAGCGCGCGGCGCCGGAAGTCGTCGGCGTTGGCGAAGAACAGCGGGGAGTCGTAGCGGTACACCACGAGCCCGGGCACCGGGCGAGCGTCGGGGTAGTCGTCCACGTCGTGCATCCCGGGCACCCCCGGCACGTAGCCGAGGATCCCGTCATGCGGCCGGGCCACCCGGCGCAGCAGGTCGAGGATCGACAGTCCGATCGCGACCGCGATCCCCGCGAGCACCCCGATCAGCAGCACCGAGGCGGTCGTCGCCACCGCGAGGAACAGCTCGCTTCGCCGGAACCCCGCGATCCGGCGCAGCTCGCCCACGTCGACGAGCCGGATCGCGGCGTAGACCACCACGCCACCGAGCGCCGCGGACGGGAAGGCGGCGAGCAACGGGTCGAGCAGGAACATGGTGGCCAGCACCACCGTGAGCGCGACCAGGGAGTAGAGCTGGCTGCGGCAGCCCAGGGCGTCCCCGATCACGGTGCGGCTGCCGCTGCTGCTGACCGGAAACCCCTGGAAGACCCCGGCGGACAGGTTCGCGGCGCCGAGGGCGAGGAACTCCTGGTTGGCGTCGATCCGCTCGTGGTGGCGGAAGCCGAACGCCCGCCCCGTGAGCACGTTGTCGGAGTAGCCCACGATGGCCACCCCGATCGCCGGGAGCAGCAGCTCGGTCATCGTGGCCAGGTCGACGTCCGGCAGCCCCGGGGCAGGGAGCCCGGCCGGGATCGCGCCGACCAGGTCGATACCGCGCTGGTCGAGGTCGAAGGCGGCCACCACCGCGGTGGCCCCCAGCATCGCGATCAGCGGGTTCGGCCAGTGCGGCCGGTAGCGCTGGGCGAGGAGCAGCAGCACCACGACCGCGGTGCCCAGGAGCAGGGTGGGCGGCTCGATCTGGTCCAGGTGGGTCAGAAAATATCCCACCTCCTGCACCGGGGTGTCCCCCTCCACGGACATGCCGGCGAGCTTGCCGAGCTGGCTGACCACCATGAGCACGGCGATCCCCGCCATGTAGCCGACGAGCACCGGCCGGGAGAGCAGGTCGGCGAGGAACCCGAGGCGGCCCGCCCAGCCGAGCAGGCAGACCGCACCGACCGCGATCGCGAGGGCCGCCGCGAGCGAGGCGTAGCGTTCCGGGTCGCCGGCCCCCATCGCCCCCACGGCCGCGGCGGTCATCAGCGCGGTGGTCGACTCCGGACCCACCGACAGCTGCCGCGAGGACCCGAGGAAGGCGTACACCAGCAGCGGCCCGATCGTCGCCCAGAGCCCGACCACGGCGGGGAGGCCCGCCACCTCGGCGTAGGCCATCACCTGCGGGACGAGGTAGGCCGCGACCGTGACCCCGGCGAGCACGTCGCCGCGCAGCCAGGTGCGCTCGTAGTGCCGCAGCGTGACCAGGCCGGGGGTCAGGCGCCCGAGCCGGCCGCCCGGCGGGGCCGACCCGTCATCGCTCATGAGCCGAAGTTACTGCCTCGGGAGCGGGTGCGACCGGGCAACGGCCGAGGTGCTCGAGCGGACGGCCCGGAACCGGGCAGCGGCGTGGCGGGGGTCAGGCGCGGGCGGCGACGTCCTCGGGGACGGGGGTGTCCGGCAGCGGCTTGCGGCGCGGTCGCTCCGCGGTGATCACGATCGCCACCGCCAGCACGACGACGCCACCGCCGATCACGATCGGCCCCGTGACCGGCTCGGCGAGGATCAGCCAGCCGAGGAACACCGCGACCACGGGGTTCACGTAGGCGTACGTCGCCACCAGCGAGATCGGCGCGTTCGACAACAGCCAGACGTAGGAGGTGAAGGCCACCATCGACCCGAAGACGACGAGGTAGCCGAAGGCCAGCCAGGTCCGCGCGGAGTAGTCACCGGTGAACCGCTCGCCGGCGACGAGCCCGACCAGGACCATGATCGTGCCGCCGCAGATCATCTCGTAGACGGTCGTCACGAACACGTCCTGCGGCAGCCACAGCCGCGGCTGCACGAACGAGCCCACCGACCAGCAGGTCGAGGCGAAGAGGATCAGGGCCGCGGCCGGGAGGCTGATCGCCCCCTCCGCGCCGTGCCCGGCGAGCACCAGGTACGCCAGCCCGGCGAACCCGAGCAGCACGCCGAGCAGGGAGAGCGGACCGGGCCGGTCGCCGCCCACGGTGCGGAACACCACGATCCACAGCGGGACCACCGCGATCAGCAGCGCGGTGACCCCGGAGGGGGCGCCCATGTTCTCGCCGACGGAGACCAGGCCGTTGCCCAGCATCGGCAGCATCAGCCCCAGGAAGGCGGCCCCGGCCAGCTGGCGCGGGGTGACGGCGAGCCGGCGCAGGCCACCACGCAGAGCGAGTACGGCGCCCAGCAGGATGCCCGCGGTCATGAAGCGGAGACCGCCGGAGGTGAGCGGCGGGGCCTCCTCGACCATGATCCGGATCCCGAGGTAGGTCGACCCCCACACGACGTACACCGCTCCCAGCGCCATCACGACGAGGCCCGCCCTGGGGGCGACCTTGGGTGCGTGCTCGGGCCGGAGTGTCCGTGTCATGACCGTCCTGTCTCGTGACTCCTGACAGGATACGGGCCGCCGGCGGGCCCCGTCGCCCGGGTTTACCGCCAACCTCCGGCGATTTCCCGCCAGGTGACGATCGGGTCACGACCCTCCGGGACGCGTCGCCGACGATTAGGCGGCGGCACGAAAGATCGGTACTTTATGAGCACTGAGGCCGGTGTGTCGCCGGTCACAGGAATCAGGATCAGGCTTGCACGGCCAGCTGCGCACCACCCCCGCGCGTGTGCCGGGCAGGTCGTGAACTCCAGCCGACGTCGGAGACCCCGACCGTCGACAACTCATAGGAGTGCAGGTGACAGAGAGCAACACGGACTTCGGTCCCGACCTCGGTGAGGTATTCGGCCCGTCGCACGCCGACGGCGGCCCTGAGCTGGTGCAGCTGCTGACGCCCGAGGGCGAGCGTGTGGAGCACCCCGACTTCTCCTTCGACCTCGACGACGAGGCGATCAAGGGCTTCTACCGCGACATGGTGCTCACCCGACGCATCGACACCGAGGCCACCGCGCTCCAGCGGCACGGCGAGCTCGGGATCTGGGCCCAGCTGCTCGGGCAGGAGGCCGCGCAGATCGGCTCCGGCCGTGCGCTGGCCCCGCAGGACTTCGTCTTCCCGACCTACCGCGAGCACGGCGTCGCCTGGTGCCGCGACGTCGACCCGCTCCGGCTGCTCGGCCTGTTCCGCGGCGTCGACCAGGGCGGTTGGGACCCGAACGACGGCAACTTCGGCCTCTACACGATCGTGATCGGCGCGCAGACCCTGCACGCGGTCGGCTACGCGATGGGCATGCAGCGCGACGGCGTCGTCGGCACGGGTGACCCGGAGCGCGACGCGGCGGTCGTGGCCTACTTCGGTGACGGCGCGAGCAGCCAGGGCGACGTCAACGAGTCGTTCATCTTCGCGGCGTCGTACAACGCCCCGGTCGTGTTCTTCTGCCAGAACAACCAGTGGGCGATCTCCGAGCCCATCGAGCGCCAGTCCCGGATCCCGCTCTACCAGCGCGCCCTCGGCTTCGGCTTCCCCGGCGTCCGCGTCGACGGCAACGACGTCCTGGCCTGCTACGCGGTGACCAAGGCCGCGCTCCAGCGCGCGCACGAGGGCAGCGGCCCGACCTTCGTCGAGGCCTACACGTACCGGATGGGTGCGCACACCACCACCGACGACCCGACCCGCTACCGGCTGTCGGAGGACCTCGAGCACTGGAAGCTCAAGGACCCGATCGCCCGCGTGCACGCCTATCTGACCCGCAACGGCCTCGTCGACGAGGCGTTCTTCGCCGAGGTCGAGGAGGAGGCCGAGCGGCTCGGCGAGCACCTCCGGGCCGGCTGCAAGGCGCTGCCCGAGCCCGACCCGCTGAGCATCTTCGACCACGTCTACGTCGACCAGACACCCGAGCTCGCCGCCCAGAAGGAAGGCTTCGCGGCCTACCTCGCGTCGTTCGAGGGCCACAAGGAAGGGGCACGCTGATGGCCAAGATCACCCTGGCCAAGGGCCTCAACGCCGGCCTCCGCGCGGCGATGGAGAAGGACCCGAAGGTCGTCATCATGGGCGAGGACGTCGGCAAGCTCGGCGGCGTCTTCCGGATCACCGACGGCCTCCAGAAGGACTTCGGCGAGGACCGGGTCATCGACACCCCGCTCGCCGAGTCCGGCATCCTCGGTACGGCGGTCGGCCTCGCGATGCGCGGCTACCGACCCGTGTGCGAGATCCAGTTCGACGGCTTCGTGTACCCGGCGTACGACCAGATCGTCAGCCAGGTCGCCAAGATCCACTTCCGCAGCCAGGGCAAGGTCAAGATGCCCATGGTCATCCGGATCCCGTTCGGCGGCGGTATCGGCGCCGTGGAGCACCACAGCGAGAGCCCGGAGGCGCAGTTCGCGCACACCCCCGGCCTCAAGGTCGTGGCCTGTTCCAACCCGGTGGACGGCTACTGGATGATCCAGCAGGCCATCGCCTGCGACGACCCGGTCGTCTTCCTCGAGCCCAAGCGGCAGTACCACGCCGACAAGGCCGAGCTCGACGAGTCCGCGACGCCCGACCCGCTGTTCGCCTCCCGCGTCGTGCGCGAGGGCAGCGACCTGACCCTGCTGGCCTACGGGCCGATGGTGAAGACGTGCATGCAGAGCGCGGAGGCCGCCGCGGGCGAGGGCAAGAGCATCGAGGTCATCGACCTGCGCACGCTGTCCCCGCTCGACATGGACCCGGTGTTCGCCTCGGTCCGCAAGACCGGCCGCGCGGTCGTCGCCCACGAGGCGCACGTCAACCTCGGCATGGGCTCGGAGATCGCGGCCCGGATCGCCGAGGAGTGCTTCTTCTCCCTCGAGGCGCCGGTGCTGCGTGTGGGCGGGTTCGACACCCCCTACCCGCCGAGCCGGATCGAAGAGGAGTTCCTGCCCGACCTCGACCGGGTTCTCGACGCCGTCGACCGCTCGCTCGCCTTCTGACCAGGAGACCCCTCTCATGCCTGAGTACAAGCTTCCCGACCCCGGTGAGGGTCTGACCGAGGCCGAGATCGTCGGCTGGCGGGTCAAGGTCGGCGACGTGGTCAAGATCAACGACATCGTGGTCGAGATCGAGACCGCCAAGTCGCTCGTCGAGCTGCCGTCGCCGTACGCCGGCACGGTCACCGCCCTCCTCGTCCCCGAGGGGGAGACCGTCGCGGTCGGCACCCCGATCATCGCGATCGGCGAGCCCGGGTCCGCCGCTCCCGAGGCGCCGGCCGCTCCGGCGGCGGGTGCGGCTGCTCCGGCGTCGCCGGCCGCTGCCGAGACCGGCCCGGCCGGGGCGTCCGTGGCTCCCGCCGTCGCTGCCGGTGCGTCCACCGCCGAGGCGGACGAGCCGCCGATGAAGACGCTGGTCGGCTACGGCCCGCGCACGGTCGAGTCCCGGCGACGGCCGCGCAAGGGGACGGCGAGCCCGACCTCCGACGCGGGGGCTGCCGCCCAGCTCCAGCTCCAGGGCGCATTCGCCCCGGGTGGCGCGGAGTCCTCGGCGGTCGTCGAGGGCGACGAGACGCCGGTCCCATCGGTCACGGCGCCGGTCTCCGGCTCGGGGTCGCCTGGCGGCGTGGCCGTGCTCGCGAAGCCGCCGGTGCGCAAGCTCGCCCGCGACCTCGGTGTCGACCTTCGCGACGTCACGCCCACCGGGCCGAACGGCACGATCACCCGGGCCGACGTGGAGGGCTTCAGGGGCGGTGCGGCTGCCGCTCCGTCTGCTGCCCCGGCTGCTGCGGCTCCGGCGTTCGCACCGGCGGCCCGGGCCGGTGAGCGGGAGACGCGCGAGCCGATCAAGGGCGTGCGGAAGATGATGGCGCAGGCCATGGTCGACTCCGCGTTCACCTCGCCGCACGTCACCGAGTGGATCACCGTCGACGTCACCAAGACGATGAAGTACGTCGAGCGCCTCAAGGCGCACCGCGACTTCCGCGACGTGAAGGTCTCGCCGCTGCTGGTCGTCGCGCGCGCCGTGTGCCTGGCCATGCGCCGTACCCCGGAGGTCAACGCCACCTGGGACGCGCAGGCGCAGGAGGTCGTGTTCAAGCACTACGTGAACCTCGGCGTCGCCGCCGCCACGCCCCGCGGGCTCGTCGTCCCGAACATCAAGGACGCAGACCAGATGGGCATGGTCGAGCTGGGCGGGGCGATCAACGCGCTCGCCCGCACGGCCCGCGAGGGCAGGACCCAGCCGGCCGAGATGAGCGGCGGGTCGTTCACGATCACGAACGTCGGAGTGTTCGGGGTCGACGCGGGAACGCCGATCATCAACCCCGGCGAGTCGGCGATCCTCTGTTTCGGGGCTGTCCGCAAGCAGCCGTGGGTGCACAAGGGCAAGATCAAGGCGCGTGACATCACCACGCTGGCGCTGTCGTTCGACCACCGCCTGATCGACGGGGAGAAGGGTTCGCGCTTCCTCGCCGACGTGGCGGGAATCCTCGAGGACCCGGCGAGCGCCCTGCTCTTCTGAGCGAGGGCTCCTGCCGAGCCGCCGCAACCCGCCGGCCCGTGGCACGGACTGAGCAGCACCGACCGAGCCGGTCGTCCCTCCGGGGTCGACCGGCTCGGCCGTCTCTCCGGGGATCCGGCGCGTCGTGTCTCCGCGGACCCAGCTGTAGCGCTGCCCGGGCGCGGTGCTGCCGGGGCGTCCTGCCGGATTCGTGCGCGTTGCCGCCCAGGTCCCGACGGTGCGGGCCAGATTTCGTCCCCAAGGTCCGCTCGTCGGAGGTGGTCCCCCGCGTTCGAGTCCGTTCGAAAACAGGCGGGCCGGACTTCTAGCGTTGCCTCATGGAGACCACGCTGCCTGCCACGGAGGTGCACCCGATCCTGGGCTGCGTCGCCGAGCTGTCGGCGGCGCTGACCAGGGTCGCGTCCTCCGCACCCGTCTTCATGAGCACCGCCGAGAAGCGTGCCGCGGTCAGCGCACTCGCCACCACCGAGTCGCGGTTGCAGGAGCTGAGGCTCCGCGTTCTGGCCGCCGCGGACACCGACGAGATCGGCAGGGACGCAGGGGCCTCCTCGACCGCGGCGTACGTCGCCCGCACCACCCGTCAGACGCGGGAGACGGTGTCCTCCGACGTGCGGCTGGCGACCGCGCTGGACGAGCGGTTCGAGCAGACCCGGGCTGCCATGGCGGTCGGCGCCCTGAACACCGCTCAGGCCCGAGCCATCGTCGGATGCGTCGACAAGCTCTCCGACGAGGTGGGAGCAGAGGGCCGCCTGGCCGCGGAGCGACACCTCGTGGAGCAGGCGCAGCAATTCGACGCCCACGCGCTGCGCCGCCTCGGTCGGAGGCTGTTCGAGGTGATCGACCCCGACCGTGCCGACGAGGAGGAGGGCAAGGCGCTCGAGCGCGAGGAGGCGCGAGCCCGGGCCACGGCGATGTTCTCGATGCGCGCCAACGGTGACGGCACCAGTTCCGGGTGCTTCAAGCTCCCCGACCTCCACGCGGCGATCCTGAGGAAGGCGTTGCAGACCCTCACCGCTCCTCGCCGGCTCGGTGAGGGCAGGCTCGACGAGACAGGCCGGAAGCTCCCGTACCCGCGCCTGCTCGGCCAGGGTCTGATGGAGCTGCTCGAGCACCTGCCCGTCGAGTCGCTGCCGGCCCCCGGCGGGTCTCCTGTGACCGTCGTGGTCACCGTCGACCTCCAGGCCCTGCGCACGCCTCTGGGAGCAGCGAGCCTGGACGACGGCACCCGCATCTCGGCGTCCGAGGCTCGGCGGCTGGCCTGCTCCGCGGGCATCATCCCGCTCGTCCTCGGAGGCGACTCGAAACCCCTCGACATCGGCCGCGAGCGGCGGCTGTTCAGCCGCTACCAGCGCATCGCGCTCGCGACCCGGTACGGCGGCTGCTGCGCCGAGGACTGCGACCGGCCGCCGTCGTGGTGCGAGATCGACCACCACCAGGCGTGGGAGGAGGGTGGACGGACCGACCTCGAGAACGGTCGGCCCTACTGCGCCCACCACCATCGGCTGAAGCACGACTCGGGCTACGCGAAGACGTCGCTGCCCTCCGGACAGGTCCGGTTCCGCAGACGCCAATAGGCCGAGGTGGCGCGGTGATCCGCGGGCGCCTGAAGCCGGTGGCCGCACCCGGCGTCGGAAGCCGGTGGCCGCACCGGCCGCCGTCGGCTCGTCGGGAGAAAGATGTCCGCGATGAGAGCCATGCCCGACCTCGGCGCTGTTGTATCTATCATGGAGGGGACATGCGTACCTCTGCCCGCCCCACCGGCTCCGCCGCGCAACGCGCCTACGACTTCGCGAAGTGGGCCATCCTCAACGCGGTTTACGGCGCCGGTGACGTGATCACCGAAGGAGCTCTCGCCAACGAGATCGGCGTGAGCCGGACGCCCGTGCGCGAGGCCCTGCTGCGCCTCGAGGTGGAGGGGCTGGTCGAGCTGCACCCGAAGAAGGGCGCGGTGGTGACCTCGTTCACCCAGCAGGAGGTCGAGGACGTCCTCGAGGCCCGGGTGCTGGTGGAGAACTTCACCGCCGCGCGGTCGTTCGCGAACCGCGCCACCTTTCTGGACGCCCTGGTCCAGGTGCACGAGGACATGGGCCGCCGCCGCCGCGAGCAGGACACCGCCGGCTTCACCGAGTGCGATCGGATCTTCCACGAGCTGATCGTCGACGGCGCGGGCAACGCCGTCCTCTCCGCGATCTACCGCACCCTGCGCGAGAGGCAGACCCTGTTCACGTCGGTGATGGTCCGCGGCCGGGGCGACCGGATGGACGCCGCGATCGCCGAGCACGACAGGATCATCGAGCGGCTGCAGGCAGACGACGTCGACGCCTTCGCAGGCGTCGTCAACGAGCACCTGGTGTGGTCGACCAACCTGGCGCGTGAGTCTCGGTGACCGTCGAAACACCTCGGGGGGGCCGCCGGGCCCTGGCGGTGTGGGTCACCGGCGTCTCGGTCTACTTCCTCGCGATCTTCCACCGGTCGTCGCTCGGCGTCGCGGGCATCGCTGCCGCGGAGCGGTTCGACATCTCGGCGTCGCAGCTGTCGACGTTCACCATGGTGCAGCTCCTGGTCTACGCGGCCATGCAGATCCCGGTCGGCGTGATGCTCGACCGGTTCGGCCCGCAGCGGATGCTGTTCGGCGGCGCCGTCGTGATGACGCTGGCCCAGCTCGGCTTCGCGTTCACCGGGTCGTACACCGGCGCGCTGGCCGCCCGCGTGTTCGTCGGGATGGGCGACGCGATGGTGTTCATCAGCATCCTGCGCCTGATCGCCTCCTGGTTCCCGCCGATGCGCAACCCGGTGATGACCCAGTTCACCTCGCTGCTCGGGCAGTGCGGCGCGCTCGTGGCCGCCGTACCGCTCGCAGCGTCGCTGTCCTCGCTCGGCTGGACCACGACCTTCGCGGTGAGCGCCGCGCTCGGCGTCGTGCTCGGCATCCTGGTCCTGCTGGTCGTCCGTGACGTGCCGCCGGGCGCCGCGTCCTCGCGGCATTCCAAGAGCCTGGCCACCGTCCGCCGCGACCTGGCCCTGGCCTGGAAGGACCCGGGCATCCGGCTCGCCCTCTGGTCGCACTTCACCGCGCAGTTCGCGGCCAACGTGATGGGCCTGCTCTGGGGCTTCCCGTTCTTCGTCGACTCCGAGCACACCGGTCGCCCGACGGCCGCGCTCCTGGTGTCCCTGCTCGTGCTCACGATGATGCTCGGCGGGCCGCTGATCGGCTGGTTCATCGCGCACAACCCGTGGCAGCGCTCGACGGTGGTGCTCTCGATCATCGGCGCGATCGTGGCCTGCTGGACCGCCGTGCTCCTCTGGCCCGGTGACGCACCCGTCTGGCTGCTTGCGGTGATGGTCGTGGCCACCGGTCTCGGGGCGCCGGGGTCGATGATCAGCTTCGACCTCGCCCGCACCTTCGCCCCGCCCCGGCGGCTCGGGTCCGCGACCGGCATCGTCAACATCGGCGGGTTCGTCGCCTCGCTCCTGACCGTGCTGGCCATCGGCGTGCTGCTCGACGTGGTCACCCCGGGGTCATCGACCGACTACAGCCCCGGTGCGTACGCCGTGGCGATGTCGGTGCAGTACGTCGGCTGGACGGTCGGTGGCGTGCAGATCTGGAGGTACCGCCGCAAGGCCCGGGCCCACCTCGCGGAGTCGCAGCCCGACACCTACGCCGAGATGACCAAGCACCTGCGCTGAGGCTCAGCCCAGCCGCCCGATCCGCTGGTACCGATGGGTCCGCGCGCCGACCAGCGCCTCCCGGTCCCGCTGCCACAGCTCCGCGAGCTCATACCGCAGCACCGCCCCGAGTCGCGCGCAGAACTCCTCCGGCTCGTCGGCCGCGTCGGGCCGCTCCACTACGATCCGGTCCACGATCCCGGCGGCCCGCATGTCGAGCGCCCGCACCCCCTGCGCCCGCGCCATGTCCGGGGCGTGCTCGACGTCACGGTGCACGATCGCGCTCGCCCCCTCGGGCGGGAGCGGGGAGAGCCAGGCATGCTGCGCGGCGACCACCCGGTCCGCGGGCAGGAGGGCGAGCGCCCCGCCGCCGGTGCCCTCACCGAGCAGAAGGGTGAGCGTCGGCGCGTCGAGCGTCACCAGGTCCGCGAGGCAGCGGGCGATCTCGCCGGCGAGCCCACCCTCCTCGGCCTCCACCGACAGCGCCGCGCCGTGGGTGTCGATCACGGTCATCAGCGGCAGGCCGAGCTCCGCGGCGAGCCGCATCCCGCGACGGGCCTCCCGGAGCGCGCCGGGCCCGAGCGGGTGGTCCTCGGTCTGCCCGCGCCGGTCCTGGCCGAGGAAGACGCACGGCGACCCGCCGAACCGGGCGAGCGCGATCAGCAGCCCGGGGTCGAACTCGCCCTGGCCGGTGCCGTTGAGCGGGATGACGTCGGTCGCGGCGTACCGGAGCAGACGCCGTACGCCGGGACGGTCCGCCCGCCGCGAGCGGGTGATGGACTCCCAGGTGTCGACGTCGGGGACCTCCTCGTCGACGGGGTTCGGGATCTCCTCCAGGTCACGCTTCGGCGCGAGCAGCACGGTCAGCGCCCGGTCGAGGATGTCCGCGATCTCCTCGGGCGGCACCACCGCGTCGACCAGCCCGTGCGCGTAGAGGTTCTCCGAGGTCTGCACGCCGGGAGGGAACGGCCGCCCGTACAGCGCCTCGTAGACGCGTGGCCCCAGGAAGCCGACGAGCGCGCCCGGCTCGGCGACCGTCACGTGCCCGAGCGAGCCCCACGAGGCCATCACCCCGCCGGTCGTCGGGTTGCGGAGGTAGACCAGGTACGGCAGCCCGGCGGTCTTGTGCGCCGCGATCGCCGCGGAGATCTTCACCATCTGGACGAAGGCGACCGTGCCCTCCTGCATCCGGGTGCCACCCGAGACCGGGGCGGCCAGCAGCGGGAGACCCTCCGCGGTCGCCCGCTCGACCGCCGCGACGAGCCGGTCGGCCGCGGCGACCCCGATCGAGCCGGCCAGGAACCGGAACTCGCAGGCGACCACGGCCACCCGGCGACCGCGCATCAGCCCCGCTCCGGTGACCACCGACTCGTCGAGCCCGGTCTTCTCCTCGGCGGCACGGAGCTCCGCGGCGTACTGCTCGGAGACAAGGCCACGCTCGGGCGGGCTGTCCCACGACTCCCAGGACCCCTCGTCGAGGACCAGGTCGATGAGCGCTGCGGCGGAGAGACGGTCACTCACGGCGGTTCCCCTCAGGTGCGGCTGCGGAGCGGCTGAGGGAGAAGCATCGCATTCGAAGCCATGCCCCGGCCGGAGGGGACACGGCCGGGGCATGACGTCCAGGGGCAGGCCGCCGTCCGGGCCCGGCACGGTGGTGACACCTGCTGGGAGTGGAGCTGGAAAGGCCTGGTGAGACTCTTATGCCCACCGTTCCGGCGGCTCTCACACGGGGCGGTGAAGGGACTAGACCACGGGCGGCGTTCCGCCGGGAACGTCCCGATCCGTCCCGGCGTCCGCGGCGTCGAGCGCGTCGAGCCAGGCCCGGACCGCGGCGTCGTGCTCGCCGAGCCGGGGCGGCGGGAGGTGTTGGTCCCGGCCGCCGGCGTACGCGTTGTCGTCGAACCGCAGCGCCGGCCCCGGCAGCTGCATCGGCCCGGCGGTGGGGTGGGCGACGTCCACGAGCAGCCCCTGCGAGAGCGTCTGCTCCCAGCCGTAGACCTCGTCGAGCGTGCGCACCTTGCCGGCCGGGATGCCGACCTCCGCGAGCCGGGCCAGCCACGCTGCGGCGCCGTCGGCGGCGAGCGCCCGCTCCATGGCGGCGACCAGGTCGGGGTGGTGGGCCACCCGTTCCCGGTTGGTGGCGAACCGGGGGTCGTCGACGCCGAGCAGCGTGGCCAGCGCGCGCCACTGGCCGTCGGTGCCGCAGGCGATCTGGATCGGGCCGTCGCCGGTGTGGAACAGGCCGTACGGCGCGATCGCCGGGTGGTGGTTCCCGCTCGCGCGGGGCACCTCGTGCGCCACGGTCCACCGGGTCCCCTGGAAGGCGTGCACCCCGACCACGGCGGCGAGCAGGCTCGTGCGGACGACCCGGCCGCGCCCGGTCGTGTGCCGCTCGTGCAGCGCCGCGAGCAGCCCGAAGGCGCCGTACATCCCGGCCAGGAGGTCGGCGATCGGGACGCCGACCCGGGTCGGTTCGTCCGGGGAGGGCCCGGTGATGGACATCAGTCCGGCCTCGCCCTGCGCGATCTGGTCGTACCCCGCTCGACCGCCCTCGGGCCCGTCGTGGCCGAAGCCGGTGATCGAGAGGACCACCAGTCGCGGGTTGATCTCGTGCAGCCGGTCGACGGAGAAGCCGAGCCGGTCGAGCACGCCGGTCCGGAAGTTCTCCATCAGCACGTCCGCCCGGGCCACCAGCCGGGTCAGGAACGCGCGGCCCTCCTCGGACTTCAGGTCCGCGGTCACCGACTCCTTGTTGCGGTTGCAGGAGAGGAAGTACGTCGACACCGGGTCGTCGTCCGGGCCGACGAACGGCGGCCCCCAGGTCCGGGAGTCGTCACCGGCACCGGGCGTCTCGACCTTGATCACCCGGGCGCCGAGGTCGCCGAGCATCATGCCCGCGTGCGGGCCGGCGAGTGCCCGGGTCAGGTCGACCACGACGAGGTCCGACAGCAGCCCGGTCATGCAGGCGGCTCGTCGTACGGCGCCGCGTGCGTCGGGCACGGCGCCACGGTGAGCGCAGGCACGGCGGGATGGCGCATGGGGGACTCCCGGCGGTCGACAGGGCGCCGAGTCTAGTGACGGCCCGCGGCGTGCGCTCGGGTTTCGTCGCGCGCCTCGCGCCCCGCCGCACGCCTCGCGCCCCGCCGGGCCTCACGCCCCGGCCCGGTGCAGCGGACCGTCTTGCTGGTCCTGGTGGGCTCTCCCGGTTTCCACTGGAAACCGGGTCCGCGCCGGGCCCCACCGGCTACTCGGGCGACCAGCCGTAGGCGCGCTCCACCGCCCGGCCCCACTCGACCTGCTCGCGCGCCCGGCGCGCCGCACTCATCTCCGGCTCCCAGCGGGCCGCGAGGTGCCAGTTCTTCCGCAGGTCCTGCAGGTCCGCCCAGAACCCGACGGCGAGCCCGGCGAGGTACGCCGCGCCGAGCGAGACGGTCTCGGTGACCATCGGCCGCTCGACCGGGACGTCGAGCACGTCGGCGAGGCACTGCATGAGCAGGTAGTTGGAGGTCATCCCGCCGTCCACCTTGAGGCGGCGAAGGCCCAGGCCGGAGCCGCGGTTCACGGCGTCCACGACGTCGCGGGTCTGCCACGCGGTCGCCTCCAGGACCGCCCGCGCCACGTGCCCCTTGTCGACGTACGACGTCAGCCCGACGATCACCCCCCGGGCATCGGGACGCCAGCGCGGCGCGAACAACCCGGAGAACGCGGGGACGACGTAGCAGCCGCCGTTGTCGGGCACCGATCGCGCCAGCGTCTCGATCTCCGGCGCGCTGTCGATCATCTGCAGCGAGTCCCGTAGCCACTGGACCAGCGAGCCGGCCATCGCGATCGACCCCTCGACGGCGTAGGTGGCCACCTCGCCCGGAAGCTGGTAGGCCACGGTGGGGAGCAGTCCCTCGGCGGAGTCGACCACGTGCTGCCCGACGTTCATCAGCAGGAACGCGCCGGTCCCGTAGGTGCACTTCGCCTCGCCGGCGTCGAAGCAGGTCTGCCCGAACAGCGCCGCCTGCTGGTCCCCGAGCACGGCGCCGATCTCCACCCCCGGCAGCAGCGTGCGGCAGGACGTGCCCAGGTCGGCGTTGCCGCGGATCTCCGGCAGCATGGCGGGCGGGATGTCCAGCGTGGCGAGCAGCTCCGGCGCCCAGGTCAACGTGCGCAGGTCCATCAGCATGGTCCGGCTGGCGTTGGTCACGTCGGTCACGTGCAGCCCGCCGTCCGGGCCGCCGGTGAGGTTCCAGACCAGCCAGCTGTCCATCGTCCCGAACAGCGCGTTGCCCTCCTCCGCCCGGTCGCGGAGCCCGGGGACGTTGTCGAGCAGCCACCGCACCCGCGGCCCGGCGAAGTACGGCGCGGGGGAGAGCCCCGAGACCCGGCGGAACGTCTCCGCGTGCGGGCCCCTGCGCAGCGCCGCGACGAGGGCGGAGGTCCGGGTGTCCTGCCAGGTGATCGCCCGGGCGTACGGCGTACCGTCCCGCGGGTCCCAGACCACCGTCGTCTCGCGCTGGTTGGCCAGTCCGAGAGCGGCGACCTGCGACGGGGTGGCCCCGGACTGTCGCAGCGCCCGCGGTACGACGCGCTGCACGTTGCGCCACACCTCGATCGCGTCGTGCTCCACCCAGCCCGGGCGCGGGTAGTGCTGGCGGTGCTCGGTCTGCGCCATCGAGACCATCCGGCCGGCCCGGTCGAACAGCAGGCACCGGGTGGAGGTCGTGCCCTGGTCGATCGCGGCCACGAGGCTGTCGGTCACGCTCACGCCTCCCGCTCGAGCTGTCCGCTGACGGCGTGCCCGGTGGCGACCACCTGCTCGACCAGGTCGGCCCGGGGCCGCCGGCCGTCGGGGCAGACCCGGTCCAGGGGGCCGGCCGCCGCGACCGCGCCCACGCAGATCCCGCCGGGAGCCCGGACCGGGGCCGCGACGGAGGCGATGTCCGGCTGCAGTTCGCCCACGGCCACCGCGTGGCCGCGGGCGCGGATGTCGAGCGACTCCCGGTGCAGTTGCTCGGGGTCGACCACGGTGCGGGAGGTGTACCGGGGCAGCCAATGTCCCCCTTCCCGGGGGACGCGCCACCCGGCGAATGCCAGCAGCACCTTCCCGAGCGCGGTGGCGTGCGCGGGGAACCGCTTGCCGAACACCAGGCGCTGGCGGGTGCCGTCGGGGGAGAAGACGTGGTGGACGACCTCGACGTCGGTGTCGGCCAGGACGCCGATGAGCACCGCCTCCCCTGCGTGCGCGGCCAGGCTGTCGGTCCAGTTCATCGCGTACGAGCGGAGCAGGTGCGGGTCGATCTCCCCCGTGAGCCGGGAGGAGGCGGGGCCACCGGGGAGCCGGTACCGCCCCGTCCGGCGGTCCTGCTCGACCATTCCCACGTGCTTCAGGGTGGCCAGGATCCCGTGGGCGGTGGACTTCGCCAGGCCGAGGGAGTCCGCGATCTCCTGCAGGGCCAAGCCGTGCGGAACCGCGCCGACCATCCGCAGCATGGCGGCGGCACGCTCGACCGACTGGATGTGACCTGGCACACGTTCTGCGTACCCTGTCCGACAATGTCGAACCGGGTGTGTTGACCGTCACATACGCCACTCCTAGCGTCGGAGCCCTGTCATGGCCCCTTCTGTGGGCCCGAACGTGGGGAGTGACATGAAGCGGAACTCACTGGTCGGCGAGATGTGCGCCGAGTTCGCCGGAACCATGATCCTGATCCTCTTCGGATGCGGCGTGGTCGCCCAGGTGGTCACCACCGCCGGCACCGACGCGCCGGCCGGGGAGCACGACGCGATCGCCTGGGCCTGGGGCCTCGGTGTCGCACTCGGCGTGTACGTCGCCGCGCGGATCAGCGGCGCGCACCTGAACCCGGCGGTCACCATCGCCCTGGCGGCGTTCAAGGGCTTCTCGTGGGCCAAGGTGCTGCCCTACAGCATCGCGCAGCTCGCGGGCGCCTTCGCCGGCGCGATCGTCGTCCGGTTCACCTACGGCGACCTGATCGCCTCCGTGGATCCCGGGCACACGGTCGCGACCCAGGGCATCTTCTCCACGCTGCCGGGCAACGGCGTGTACGACGTCAGCACCACCACGGCGTTCTTCGACCAGGTCGTGGGCACCGCGATCCTCGTCTTCGTGATCTTCGCGCTCACCACGGCCACCAACAACCCGCCGATGTCCAACCTCGGTCCGGTCGTGGTCGGGCTGCTCGTGGTCGCGATCGGCATGGCCTGGGGCGCGAACGCCGGCTACGCGATCAACCCCGCCCGCGATCTCGGCCCGCGGCTCGCCTCGCTGGTCACCGGCTACGGCACCGCGATGCAGGACCAGAACGGGGAGCTGTACTTCTGGCTGCCGATCGTGGCCCCGATCATCGGCGGGCTCATCGGCGGCGGTCTGTTCAAGCTGCTGATCGAGTCCCACCTGCCCGAGGAGGTGGAGGGCGAGACCCCGCCCGTCTCCGAGCCGCAGGCGGACCTCGTCAGCGGCGCCTCCCGCTGACGACGGCGGCAGCCCGCCGCGCCCGCGGCACGCCGCAGCACCACCAGCACCGCCCAGCAACGACCCAGCACCCAGACCTCGAACGAGACCACAGGAGAGAGCCATGCCGGAGTACGTCGGAGCCGTCGACCAGGGCACGACCAGCACCCGCTTCATGATCTTCGACCACGGCGGCAACGAGATCGGCCGTCACCAGCTCGAGCACGAGCAGATCCTGCCGAAGGCCGGCTGGGTCGAGCACAACCCGGTGGAGATCTGGGAGCGGACCGCCTCGGTGATCCAGACCGGCCTGGGGAAGTCCAACCTCCAGGCGGAGGACCTGGCCGCGCTGGGGATCACCAACCAGCGCGAGACCACGGTGATCTGGAACAAGAAGACCGGGCGGCCCTACTACAACGCGATCGTGTGGCAGGACACCCGGACCGACAAGATCGCCTCCAAGCTCGAGCGCGACGGGCACGGCGACACCATCCGGCACAAGGCCGGGCTGCCGCCGGCGACGTACTTCTCGGGCGGCAAGATCAAGTGGATCCTGGACAACGTCGACGGGGTCCGCGAGGCGGCCGAGAACGGTGACGCGATCTTCGGGAACACCGACTCGTGGCTGCTGTGGAACCTGACCGGCGGGCCGCGCGGCGGTGTGCACGTCACCGACCCGACCAACGCCAGCCGCACCATGCTGATGGATCTCGAGACCCTCGACTGGGACGACGAGCTCCTGGCCATCTTCGACATCCCGCGGTCGATGCTGCCCGAGATCAAGCCGTCGTCCGCGCCCGACCCGTACGGGATGACGCTGGCCACCGGCCCGCTCGGCGGCGAGGTGCCGCTCACCGGTGACCTCGGCGACCAGCAGGCCGCCACCGTCGGCCAGGTCTGCTTCGCCCCGGGCGAGGCCAAGAACACCTACGGCACCGGCAACTTCATGCTGCTCAACACCGGCACGGACATGGTGCGGTCCAAGGCGGGCCTGCTCACCACGGTGGGCTACCAGTTCGGCAAAGAGAAGCCGGTGTACTGCCTCGAGGGCTCGATCGCGGTGACCGGCTCGGCGGTGCAGTGGCTCCGCGACCAGTTCGGCATCATCAGCGGCGCGGCCCAGTCGGAGTCGCTGGCCCGGCAGGTCGAGGACAACGGCGGCATGTACTTCGTCCCGGCGTTCTCCGGCCTGTTCGCGCCGTACTGGCGGGCCGACGCCCGGGGCGCGATCGTCGGCCTCTCCCGCTACAACACCAACGCGCACCTGGCGCGGGCGACGCTGGAGAGCATCTGCTACCAGAGCCGCGACGTCGCCGAGGCGATGGAGCAGGACTCCGGGGTGAAGCTGGAGACCCTGAAGGTCGACGGCGGCGTGACCGCGAACCAGCTGTGCATGCAGATCCAGGCCGACGTGCTCGGCGTGCCGGTGAGCCGTCCGGTGGTCGCGGAGACCACGGCGCTCGGCGCGGCGTACGCCGCCGGGCTGGCGGTCGGTTTCTGGAAGGACACCGATGAGCTGCGCCAGAACTGGAACGAGGACCAGCGGTGGGAGCCGAACTGGGACGAGGAGAAGCGCGAGGCCGGGTACGCCGAGTGGAAGAAGGCGGTCAGCCGGACCCTCGACTGGGTTGACGTAGATTGATCACGTCCCGTCACGCCCGCCCGTCGCACCGTGCCAGGAGGATGTATGCAGCCCGTCGCGCTCTCGCCGCAGCAGCGTGAGTCCGCGCTCGACGCGATGGCCACCACCGAGCTCGACGTCCTGGTCGTGGGCGGTGGGGTCGTCGGCGCCGGCTGCGCCCTCGACGCGGTCACCCGTGGCCTGGACGTCGGCCTGGTGGAGGCCCGCGACTTCGCCTCCGGCACGTCGAGCCGCTCCAGCAAGCTGATCCACGGTGGCCTGCGCTACCTGGAGATGCTCGACTTCGCGCTCGTCGCCGAGGCGCTCCAGGAGCGCGGGCTGCTGATCCAGCGACTCGCCCCGCACCTGGTGCGCCCGGTGCCGTTCCTCTACCCGCTTCGTGGGCGGGTGTGGGAGCGGGTGTACGCCGGGGCCGGGGTCGCGCTCTACGACACCCTCGCCGTGCTGTCCGGCCGGTCCCGCGGCCTGCCGCGGCACAAGCACCTGAGCCGCCGGCAGGCGCTGCGGGTCGCCCCGTCGCTGCGCAAGGACAGCCTGATCGGTGCGCTGCAGTACTACGACGCCCAGGTCGACGACGCCCGGCACACCATGTTCCTGGCGCGCACCGCCGCGGCGTACGGCGCCCACGTCGCCAGCCGCACCCGCGTGGTGGACTTCCTCCGCGAGGGCGAGCGGGTGTGCGGGGCGGTGGTGCACGACCTCGAGTCCGGCCGCCGGTTCGAGGTGCGGGCCCGGCAGGTGGTGAACTCCACCGGCGTGTGGACCGACGACACCCAGTCGCTCGTGGACGAGCGCGGCCAGTTCAAGGTGCGGGCGAGCAAGGGCATCCACCTCGTGGTGCCCAAGGACCGGATCCGCTCGGAGTCGGGGATGATCCTGCGCACCGAGAAGTCGGTGCTGTTCGTGATCCCCTGGGGCCGGCACTGGATCATCGGCACGACCGACACCGACTGGGAGCTCGACAAGGCCCATCCGGCCGCCAGCTCCAGCGACATCGACTACCTGCTCGAGCACGTCAACGAGGTGCTCGCGACCCCGCTCACCCGCGCCGACGTCGAGGGCGTGTACGCCGGGCTCCGGCCGCTGCTGCACGGGGAGTCCGCGGCAACCTCCAAGCTGTCCCGCGAGCACGCCGTGGCCCACGCGGTCCCGGGGCTCGTGGTGGTGGCCGGCGGGAAGTACACCACCTACCGGGTGATGGCCAAGGACGCCGTCGACGAGGCGGTGCACGGGCTCGAGGCCTCGCAGGCCCTCCGGGTGCCGGCCTCGTGCACCGAGGACGTGCCGCTGCTCGGCGCCGAGGGGTACGACGCGCTGTGGAACTCCCGGCACCGGCTCGCGGAACGCTCCGGGCTGCACCTGGTGCGCGTGGAGCACCTGCTCCACCGCTACGGCACGCTGGCGCGCGAGGTGCTCGCCCTGGTCGAGTCCGACCCGTCGCTCGGCGAGCCGCTCGAGGGCACCGACGACTACCTGCGCGCGGAGGTCGTGTACGCCGTCACGCACGAGGGGGCCCGTCACCTCGACGACGTGCTCACCCGTCGTACCCGGATCTCGATCGAGACCTTCCACCGCGGCACCCGGTCGGCGGAGGAGACCGCCGAGCTGATGGCGGAGCCGCTGGGGTGGAGCCCGGACCAGGTGAAGCTCGAGGTGGAGCACTACCTGCAGCGGGTGGCCGCGGAGCGGGAGAGCCAGCAGATGCCGGACGACCAGACCGCGGACGCCGCGCGGCTCGGGGCGCCGGACGTCGTGCCGTTGAGCTGAGCCGTGTCAGGGAGTGTCGTCGAAGAACGTGCCGCGGATCTCCTTGCTCGTGCCGACGAACTCGGCGACCACGCCGTCGGCGGA
Source organism: Nocardioides jiangsuensis (assembly GCF_019679455.1). Lineage (GTDB taxonomy): Bacteria > Actinomycetota > Actinomycetes > Propionibacteriales > Nocardioidaceae > Nocardioides_C > Nocardioides_C jiangsuensis. The sequence goes on along the minus strand of NZ_JAIEZQ010000001.1, from coordinate 870,905 downwards.
GGACACCGTCACGTCGTAGGTCCCGTCCCGCCCCGCGCGGGTGCGCTCCACCGCCACCGCGGTGAGCACGTCGCCGAGGCGGGTCGGGGCGAGGTAGCGGATCTCGCAGGCCTGGGCGACCGTGCGGCGGTTGTAGCTGTTGCACGCGAACGCGAAGGCCGAGTCGGCCAGGGAGAACGTGAACCCGCCGTGCCCGATGCCGTGCCCGTTGACCATGTCGTCGCGCACGGTCATCTGCACGGTCGCCGTACCGGGTCCGACCGCGACGATCCGTATCCCGAGCGACTGGCTGGCCCGGTCGTCCTCCCACATCGCCTCGGCGCTGCGCCGGGCCGTCTCGACGGCCTCGCCCGCGTCCGGCCGGAGCCCGCTCACGGGAGCTTCTTCTCCATGAGCGACACCAGGTGCTCGTCGTCGCCGAGGGTGCCGACCTCGAGGTAGCCGCGCGCGCCGTGGAAGGCGAGCGAGACGTCGTTGGGCGGGAGGAGGTTGACCTCGAGGGTGAGCCGCTCGTACGCCGCGGCGACCCGCTCGACCTCGTCGTACACGAACGTCCCGAGCCCGCGCCGCCGGAACCGGTCGCTGAGCACGATCCGGTCGAGGTAGTAGAAGCGGTCCGCGTAGCGCTCGGTGAACCAGCGGTAGTTCTCGGAGTCGTACGCCGTGCCCGGGGCGAACGTCACCACGAAGCCGCCGAACTCCCCGTCCACGTCCACCACGTCGAACCGGTCGGCGATCCCGTCGAGCTCGAGCAGCCGCGCCCGGTCCATGGGGGCGAGCGCCTCCACGTTGCGCTGGTTCAGGTCGAGCACGAGGTCGTGGTCGCGCTCGGAGATGCGTCGCAGGATCGGCATGAGCCAAGCCTGACACGCCGGCCCGGCTCGTCCTGCCCCGGCTTGCCGCCGACCCGCCTCGTCCCGGCGGTCAGGGGAAGGTGACGCCGGTGGCCCGTTCGGAGACCTCCCAGAGCTCCCGGGCGAGCTTCCCGTCGCGCGCGGCGCGGGAGGCGCCGACCACCGTTGGCAGGCCGCGCAGCTCCCCGAAGCCGCGCGGCCCGGTGTAGCTGCCGCCGGCGAGGCCCGGCATGGTCGCGGCCATCAACGACGGCTGCGCCCCCAGGTCCGCGGGCTGCCCGAGGAGCCGGGTCGCGCCGACCCCGATCGCGCCGTCGGCGCGGGTGCCGTCCATGTTCATCCCGGCGTGCACGAGGTTCGTCGCGGCGTAGCCCGGGTGCGCGGCCATGGACGTGACCGCGGCCCCGGCGGCGCGCGCCCGCCGGTCGAGCTCGAAGGCGAAGAGCAGGTTCGCCAGCTTGGAGTACCCGTACGCGGTCCACTTCCGGTAGTGCCCGGTGGTGGTGCGCGGGTCGTCGAGCGGCACCCGCCGGACCAGCCGGTGCGCGAGCGAGGACACCGTGACCACCCGCGCCGAGGGCGCCTTGGTCAACGCCGGCCACAGCAGACCGGTCAGCGCGAAGTGGCCGAGGTGGTTGGTCCCGAGCTGGAGCTCGAAGCCGTCCACGGTCCGCCGCTCCGGGGTGGCCATCACGCCGGCGTTGTTGACCAGGAGGTCGAGCTCCCCGAGCGCGACCGCCTCGTCGGCGGCACGGCGCACCGAGCCGAGGTCGGCCAGGTCGAGCAGCAGCGGCTCGAGCCGCGCCGTGGGCAGCACCCGCCGGATGTCGTCGACCGCGCGGCGCAGCTTGCTCTCGTTGCGCGCGGCCATCACCACCTCGGCGCCCTTGCGGGCCAGCTCGAGCGCGGTGTGCTCGCCGATGCCGCTGGTCACGCCGGTGACCAGGGCCCGCTTCCCGGACAGGTCCGGCATCTCGGCCAGCGTCCACTGGTGCGCCGCGGTCACGGCGTCACCGCCATCGCGTCGAGGACCCGCCGGCCGAGGTCCTCGTCACCGGTCACCTCCACGTCGAGCACCGACGCGGGACGGCGGCCGCCCGCGAGCAGCGTGAACGCCTCGCGGTCCATCCGCAGGTGCGTGGTGGGCTGCTCCGGGTCGCCGCTCATCGGTACGGCGCGCCCGTTCTCGTCGATCACGACGGCGAGGTGCACGGGGCTGACCCCGGTCACGTCCAGCACGACCGTCGTACCGACCGGAGGCGCCACCCGCTTGCCCACGGTGTAGGGCAGGCTCCTGGTGAACACGGCGACCGTGTGCGCCGCGGCGGCGCTGTTCAGACCGCCGGGCCGGCCGACGGCGCGCCGGATGTCCTGCTCGTGCATCCACACGTCGACCGGTCGGTTGCTGAGCAGCGTCTCCCAGCTCCACCCGATCTTGCCCGGCGTGCGGGGCGGGTCCGCGGAGCCGTCGGTCGGCGGCTCGTCGCGGAGCAGGCGCCAGCGTGCCGCGGCCGCCTGCTCGAGCTCGTCGGCGATCTCGGGGCCGCTCATCGACGCGCGGGCGACCAGGCCCCTCTCCGTGTACTGCGACGTGGGGGCGGTCAGGTGCGCGCCCTCGGGAACCTCCACGCGCTGCTGCCGCACGCCGCTGAGCTCGGACTCGAGGTGGGCGAGGTGCGCGGCGACGCCCTTCACGTCCCACCCGGGCAGGTCGGTCGGGCGGGACCAGTCGTCCTCGTCGAGGCTGCGCAGCAGCACCAGCACGTCGTCCACGGCGCTCTTCCACGTCTCGACGTACCCGGCGAGCCGCTCCTGGTCTGAGGTCATGCCCCGAGCCTAGAAGACCGGAATGTCCCTGCGTCCCGTGGCCCGCCCGGACCGGGTCGGCACGCGACGGTCGAGGAGAGCCGCCGCACGGCCGCGGGCGCCATCCTCGCGACTAGCGGGCCGCGGCCGTGCAGATCTGGGTGAGCTCCTCCCGGTACGTGTCCAGCCAGGCGAGCCGCCGGACCTCGAGCTCGATCTTCGCGTGGTCGTTGGCCGACAGCGGCTCGCCCGCGTGGTCGCGCCGCATCCGGCCCAGGGCCCGCTTGAGCCGCTTGGCCTCGAGGAACACCGGCAGGGCCGCGGACTCGACCGGGTGCAGCGACCGCACCTCGGTGTACGCCGCCAGCAGGGCATGCACCCGGTGCAGATCGATCCGGACCTTGTGGTCGCTCGCACCGTGCTCGGTATACACCTTGCCGACGTCGTGGGCGGCCACCGCGAGGTCGAGCACCCGCACGTCCGCATGGGCGCTGTCGAAGTCGAGCACCCCGACCACGCGGTCGCGCTGGAAGACCAGGCTCCCGCGCCGCGCACCGCCGTGCACGACCGCACGCGGCAGGTCCGGGGCCAGGCCGGCCAGCCGCGTGATCACCTCGGCCGCCCGCGCGGACACCTCGGGAGGGAGGCCCGGGTCGGCCTGCCGGGCGCGCAGCTCGGTGAGCAGCCCGGGGTCGCCCTCGCCGGCGTCGAGGTCCTCGGTCAGCCGGTGGTAGCGACCGAGCGTCCGGCCGAGCTGCCGCAGGTGCTCCTCGGACGCGTCGTCGAACCGCCGGCCGGCGATCGCCCGGGTCACGGTCCAGAACCTGCCGTCGACGACCGCGTGGTCGTGCCCGGAGCGGGTCGGGTACGGCAGGGGGACCGGGAGGCCGCGCAGCCGGAGCATCCGCATCAGCTCGAGCTGGGCGGCCAGCTCCGGGCGCGCCTTGGACCGGTGCGAGCGGCGCAGGTAGAAGACACCGTCGGCGGCGCGCAGCCGGTAGTGCTCGTTCTTGCCGCCCGGCACGTGCTCCAGGGAGTGCCAGCCGCCCAGCGGCCACAGGTGGACCAGGTCCGCGACGGGCAGCGCCTGACCGTTGCGGTCGAGGATGTGCGAGCCCGGGGCCGCCTGACCCGGCACCGCCGGGCCCGGCCCCCGGCCGGGCGACGTCGTACCCGGCGGAGCGCCCGGGGCAGTCACGCCCGGCGTCGTCATGTCCGGCGTGGTCATGCCTGCGCCCGCCCGTCGACGATCCGGTCGAACTCCGCGCGGTACCGCAGGTACGTCGGGTGGGTCTCCACCGTGTGCGGCGGGATGTCGCCGGACTTCACCTGCTTGGAGAGGCTGTGCAGCACGTACCGGGCCCAGTGGAAACGCAGGTTGGTCAGCGGCTCCTCTCCGGCGGTCTCGCGGTAGCCGGCCAGGAAGGCGCTGCACGGCTCGTCGGCGCGGTGCACGTCCCCGGTCGCGACGTAGGTGCTGGTGCGGGTGTGGTGCAGGAACTCGGCGACGTCGCGCGCCGGGTCGGCCGGCGCGCTCCGGTCGAGGTCGATCACGGTCACCGTGTCAGGCGTGGTGAACACGTGGATCGGCCGGTACTGGCCGTGGCTCTGCGCGAGCAGCCCGTCCGCGGTGCCGTAGGTGAGGCCGTCGAGGGCCGCGAGCATCTCCAGGGCGACGGGCAGGTAGTCCGGTTGCTGGGTGGTGGTCTTCGCGAGCCGCTTGGCCAGGCTGGTGAGCTCACCGGTGACCAGCAGCGACTGGGGTGCGCCGACCCGGATCTGGGAGCCGTGGAAGCTGCCCAGCCAGCGACCCGCCTCCGCGGTGGCGTCGCACAGAGCGTCCACCGGCCCGCCGATCAGCTCCGAGACCGCGCGGCCGGGAGCGGCCCGGCACAGCATCACCTGCTGCCCTTCCTCCCAGGCCAGCGGCTCGACGGTCTGGTAGCGCTGACCGGCGCCGAAGCCGGTTACCCGGAACACCTGGAGCTTGGCGTAGACGTCCGGGCCGTCGTCGAAGGGGAACGCCTTGGCGAACACCGGCTCCGCGCCGTCGCGGCAGATCTGGACGGTGGCCGCGCCGCTGCCGTCGAGCTGGATGGTCTTCGTCCGCCACTCGCCGTCGTCCGGCGTGCCGGCCGGCAGGTAGGGGCGCACGAACCGCTCGAGGTACGGCGTCGAGCAGATCGTCTCCATCCGGGCGAGCTGCTCGGTCTTGACCCGACGCGAGGTCTGGTGGGTCGAGGGGACCGGCGGCGAGGTCGCCGTCGGTGCGGTGTCGCGCGGCGTCGCGTGCGCTGGCGGGTTCGTCATGGTCTCTCCCTGGGGGTTGGGGAAGGGCGGGGGGTCAGGAGGGGGTCAGGAGGCGGCGGAGGTCGGAGGCGTGCTCCTCCAGCCAGCGGCTCTGCGACGCCTCGACCGCGAGCGTCCGGGCGAACTTGTCGGCCTGGTCGGCGTCGCGCGGCTCGTAGGCGTGCTTGTGCAGCAGGTTCTCGGACTTCTTGGTCACCTTGACCAGCCGCCGGGCGCGCATGGCGGCGGGCAACGCCCGGAGGTCGCCCGCGGTCGGGGAGGCCTGTGTCCGGTAGTGACGCAGGAACGTGGACAGCCGCTCCGGGTCGACCCCGAGCTCCCTCCGACGGGCGCCGTCGGGGCCGCAGAAGACCCAGGTGGCGTAGGCGAGGTCGAGGCTGAGCAGGTCGTGCGCCGCCCGGTCGTAGTCCACGACCCCGGTCAGCCGGTCCCCCCTGAGCAGCAGCGAGGTGGGTCCGTAGGAGCCGTGCGTGACCAGGTAGGTCAGCTCGGGAAGCTGCTCGGTGAGGCCGTCGTGCACCGTCGCCATGTCCCGGACCAGCGCGTCGACGTCGGCCCGGACGTCGTACCGGCGGTCGGGGCGCAGCAGCGGCTCCACCACGGCGAAGGCGAACCGGAGCCGTTCCTGTGCCGGCGCGGACAGCGTCACCAGCGTGGACGACTCCTCGGCGGTCTGGTCGGTGGGCAGGTCGCCGACCAGACGGTGGAACCGGCCGAGCCCGCGCGCCGCGGCGCGGAGGTGGCCGGGGGACTCGCGGTCGTAGGGCCCCCCGGGCAACCGGCGCATCACCATGTGCAGCACGCCCTCGACGGTCACGCTGCCCTGTCCGGAGCGGGTGGGTACGACGGCGGGGGCGGGGTAGCCGCGCGCGACCAGGTACTCGATCAGCGCCCGCTCGAACCGCGCCCCGTCCGCGGTCTTCAGGTCGTGCGAGCGCCGTACGACGACGTCGCCGTCCTCGGTCTCGACGAACCAGCTGTCGTTGGACGCGCCGTAGCGGGTCGGGGACCAGGCCAGCCAGTCGCCGAGGTCGTACTCCTTCTCGAGCCCGCGGAGCAGCGCGACCTCGTCGAAGGGAGGCTTGGGGGCACGTCCGCCGCTCCGCAGGGCCGAGGTCCGGAGCATCTCGGACGGGCTGATGTCGGGCGGGGCGGTCCTCGCCTGGGTGTCGTCGACCATCTGTCTCCCTCTCATCCGTCGTCCGCGAGCAGCTGCTCAGCGGGGGGTAGGTAGAGGCCCAGGTCGGCGGCGTGCCGACCGGGCGGTCCGGTGAACAGGTCGGCGTCCGTGGTGTCGCCGAGCCCCTGGATGCGGCACATCTCGGCGTAGAGGCCACCGGCGGCCCACAGGGCCTCGTGGTTCCCGTGCTCGACGACCAGTCCGCCGTCGAGCACGACGATGTCGTCGGCGGTCATCGCCGCCGCCATCCGGTGGGTGATGACGACGACCGTGCGGCTGGCGCCGACCCGCTCCAGGGCCCGGAGCACCGCATGCTCGGAGCGGGCGTCGAGCCCGGTGGTGGGCTCGTCGAGGACCAGCACCGGCGCCCCGTGCAGGACCGCCCGGGCGAGGGCGATCCGCTGCCGCTGGCCCCCGGACAACGACGCCCCGCGCTCGGCGAGCACCGTGTCGTAGCCGTGCGGGAGAGCGGTGATGAAGTCGTGGGCCAGCGCGACCCGGGCGGCCTCGACGATCTCGTCGAGGGAGGCGCGCGGCCGCGGGTAGGCGATGTTCTCCCGCACCGAGGCGCGGAACAGCTGCGCCTCCTGGAGCACCAGTCCCACCTGGGCGTGCAGGCTCTCGCCGGTGACGTCGCGCAGGTCCACGCCGTCCATCAGCACCCGGCCCGAGGTCGGGTCCTGCAGCCGGCACAGCAGCGCGGCGATGGTGGACTTGCCGGCGCCGGTCGGGCCGACGATGGCCAGCGTCTGGCCGACCGGGATGGTGAGGTCGACGTCCTTGAGCACCGGGCGGCCGGGCTCGTAGGCGAAGGTGACGTCGTCCAGGCGCAGCTCCTGCCGGGGCGGGGTGGCCGCTATCGCGTCCGGGCGGTCCACGATGGCCGGCTCCCGCTCGAGGATGTCCGCGATCCGGGCCGCGCGGACCCCGGCGCGGGCGAGCTGGGCGGGCAGCTTGGACAGCGACCGGGTGGGTCCGAAGAAGTCGCGCAGGTAGGAGGTGAAGATGATCAGGTCACCCGGGGTCAGCGCACCCGACACGACCCGCTGCGCCCCCAGCCAGACCAGGGCCGCGGTGGCCACCGCGACCACGACGTCGAGGGCCAGGGAGAACCCGGAGGTGGTCCGGGTCGCCTTCAGGATCGCCTGCATCGAGTTGTGCGACTTGGCCCCGAAGCGGGCGGACTCGTGCCGCTCGCGGCCCAGCGACTTCACCAGCTTGATCGCCGTGAGCGACTCCTGCGCGGCGGCGGCGAGGTCACCCTCCACCTCGCGGGAGTGCTCCTCCACCGCCTTGATCCGGGCCCGGAAGCTGGTCACGGTCAGCACCAGCAGCGGGAGTACAACGAGCAGCCCGACGCTGAGCTGCCAGTCCAGCACGAGCAGCACCCCGGTCATCCCGGCCAGGGTCAGGATGTTCCCGGTGGCGCTGATCAGCGTGCCGGTGAGCAGCGCCCGTACCTTCTCCACGTCGCCGGTCAGCCGGGTGGTCAGCTCGCCCGTGGCCATGCTCTGGTGGAACGACAGGGACAGGCTCTGCAGGTGGGAGTAAAGCGCGGTGCGGATCTCGGCCGAGATCCGCTCGCCGACCGCGGTGAGCACGTAGTCGCGCAGCAGCGTGGTCACCGAGTCCAGGATCGCGATCCCGGCCAGGGCCAGGACGATCAGGAGCAGGATCGTGTCCACGTCGGCTGCGTCGTAGCTCGCCTCGGGGACCAGCACCTTGTCGAAGAGGTACTTCAGCGGCCACGGCTTGAGCAGGCCGATGCCGGTGACGACGATCGCGAGCACCACGGCGAGCAGGTAGGCCGGCCACACCGGCCTGAGGAAGGGGCCGAAGGTGCGGATCATCTCCCGGGGCGGCATCACCGGCCCTGCCGCGGTCCGGGTCCTCACGGCCGTTCCCCGTCGGCGTCGAGGTGCTGCTCCCAGGCGTCGAGCCAGGCCGGCACGAAGGCCTCCGTGCCGACCGGGCGGACGACGAGGCGGTAGAACAGCACCTCGGCGAACGTGCGCGCGACGTAGCCCGGCGTCGACCGGACCGCCCCCGGGTCGCCGCCGGCGTCGACGTACCCGTCGAGCAGCTCGCGGCCCCACGCCGCCGCGGCCCCGAGGTGCCCGTGCATGGCCGCGCCCATGGTGAGCGTCTGCCCGAGGAAGTGGCCGAGGTCCCGGGCTGCGGGGGCGAGCGCGGCACGGTCGAAGTCGATCACCACCACCCGGGTCTGGTCGAGGTGCACGTTCTTCGGTTGGAAGTCACCGTGCGTCAGCACCGCCGGGTCGCTCGCCGCGCGGTCCAGCCGGTGCACCGTGAGCGCGGTCAGGTCGCGGACCCGGTCGGCGGCCCAGGGCAGCTCGCCGGCGAGCGCCGTGGCGTACTCGGTGAGCTTGTGGCTCTCGAAGTGGGCCGGCAGGGCGGGGACGTCGGCCCCGGGGACGGCGTGCAACCGCGCCAGCCAGGTCGCCACCCGGCGTACGGCGGGCAGCGCGTCGTCGAGCTCGTCCTGGAGCAGCGCGTGCAACGTGACCGGCGGCGCCTCCTCCTGGGCCAGCAGATGACGCGCCGGGTCGAACCCGAACGGCTCGGGCACCTGCAGCACCGGGTCGTCGAACCCCGCGGCGCGCAGTCGCCGGAGCAGCCGCCACGCCTGCTCGCCGTCGCCCTTGACGAAGGCCTTCCCGATCACCGGGAGGTGGGCCGCCTCACCGTGGGCCGACTCGACGGTGAGGTCCCAGCGGACGACCGGGCGGCTGCGGGAGGCGTGCACCACGGCCGTGCGGTCCACCGCCACGGCGTGGACCGGGAGCGCGTCGAGCGGCGGGAGATCCTCGAGCAGGGCGGCGGCGGCGGCGTGCCTCTGCGCCCGGCGGGCCGCATGGTCGAGGTCGGTGAGGCGGTCCATGTCCGAATCACCTCGCCGCTTCGCGCCGCGGCGCCCCGAGGCGGTCGAGGATCTGCAGACCCTGCTTCATCTGCAGGGCCGACCACTCCGCGTCGGTGTCGCCCACCCCGAGCAGCAGGTGGAAGGACCGGGCATCCGCGCGGAGCCCGATCACCATGCCGTGGCCGACCTCCGCCTGGCGCGGCTCGTGCCAGCAGGTCTCCTCGCCGTCCGCCAACGCGACCCAGGCCGCCACCGGGCCGTTGCGCACCCCCCGGAAGGACCGCCCGCCGAAGCGGCGCGCGCCCCGCCGGCCGCGGCGCAGCAACGCGTAGTAATCGGTGGAGAGGCAGACGTCGACGTCGAGGGCCGGGTGCTCGGCGGGCAGCCGGTAGGCCACGAGCAGGGCGGTGCTCGCGGAGCCGAGCACGATCCGCTTCCGGGCACCGCGGAGCGTGCTGCCCTCCTGCACGTCCACGAGGTCGGCCACGACCGCGTCCCCGGTCGAGGTCACCACGACCTCGTACCGGTCGTGGACGAAGCCGACGTCGGCGAGGGCGCCCGGGTGGTTCGCCGGCTGGTCCATGTACCGGTTCAGCGGCTCCTGCCAGTTCCAGTCGTCCGACGGGTTTCCCACCACCAGCGCGCCGCCGCTCTCGGAGCGGGTGGCCAGGTAGACCAGCCTCCCGCCGTGCTCGGGGGACAGCACCGCGAACAGCCGGCCGTTGGCGACGACCAGCTCCCGTTCGCCGTCGCCGTCGAGGTCCACCAGCTCGGCGACCGCCCCCTGCTCCTCCGAGGCGAACCACCGGGCCGCGGCGACCAGCACGCCGCACGTCCGGGCGTGGCTGCCCAGCGCCCGGGACCACGGGGCCAGCGGGACACCCGGCGCGGCCACGTCGTGCCAGGCCGTCTCGTACGTCGACGCCATCAGGTGCTTCCACGCCAGTGAGACCAGCCGGGGCTCCGCGTCGTCGCGCTCGGCGGCCCGGATCAAGGAGTGCGCGCGGTCGAGGTTCCGCCGGTACGGCGTCCACGCGGCGTCGCGGGTCCAGCCGTGGTAGTCCTCGCCGGCACGCCACTGCTGCGCGAGCTCGACGAACGTCCCCGGCTCCACGGCACGCTCGGCCGCCGGGCGGCGCCGCTCGGCGAGCCAGCTGGGCAGCGCGACGGGGGCCAGCCTGGGCTGCGCGACCAGCCAGCGCAGGAACGACTCGTAGTGCTCCAGCGCGCTCGCGTCCCACGGCCCGACCCCGGCCGTCTTCTCGAGGTCGTCGGCGTAGACCAGCACCGTGTCGTCACCGGGGGCGGTGGAGATGTCGGCCATCCGGCCCAGGCTGCGCCAGTGCGTCTGGCCGGCCGGCGGGACCCAGTAGCGCAGTCGGGTCGACATCGGTACCACCTCGAGGCCCCTGCTGCCGACGATGCGGTACGGCCGCAGCGCGTCGGCCGGCGGAGGCGCGGCCGGGTCTGCGAGGTCGAAGAGCTCGCGGTCGCTGCCGCCGTACCCGCCGTCGGCGGGGTAGAGCAGCCGGTCGTCGAGCAGCACGTAGCGGTAGCCGCCGTTGGGCAGGTCCGGGCTGGTCAGCAGCTCGGAGAGCCGCTCGGTGCGCCACACCCGCTCGGGGACCCAGCAGACCTGCAGCTCCTCGGGCGGGCAACCCAGGTGGTGCTCGTAGAGCCAGAACAGCTCCTCGAGCTGGCGACGGTTGAGCTCCTCGCCGAACTCGGTGAGCACGTTCTCGGAGTAGGTGCCGCCGACGAGCGTGAGCATCCCCGAGGCGCGGAGGTCGCGCACCAGGTGCAGGAACGACGGGTGGTGCCAGGCGGCCGCCTCGACCAGGGTGCCGGACAGGTGCAGGCTCGCCGGGACGCGGTAGCGGACGTGCAGCCGGAGCAGGGCGGCGTAACCCTGGAGCAGCGAGGTGAGCCCCTCGCGGTCGGTGTACCCGTCGGTGATCAGGTACTGGTTCGCGTGGTGGACCAGCGCCAGCGGCAGCGGTGCGGGCGCGGGTCGCGCCTGCGTCGGGCCGGCCGGCGTGCGCGGGGCCCGCGTGGAGGCGGCCGGCGTCCGGGCGGCCGTCGCGGGGAGGGTTGGCGCGCCCCGCGGCCCGAGCGTGACGGGCGCCCGGGCCAGTCGCTTCCGCAGGGCGGTCCGGTAGAGCGCCGCGTACTCGTTGACCGGCGCCCGCCAGGAGAAGTCGGCGGCCATCGCCCGGCGCTGCAGGCCCTGCCAGGCCGGGGTCCGCCGGTACACGCCGAGCCCGGTGTCGATCGCCTGGAGGAACGAGCTGGCCCGGCGGTGCAGGAAGACGAAGCCGAGCCCCCGGTCCGGGTCGGCGGCGTAGTCGACGATGGTGTCGACCATGCCGCCGGTGTGGCGGACGACGGGCACGGCGCCGTAGCGCAGCGCGATCAGGGGGGTCAGGCCGCACGGCTCGAACTTCGAGGGGGCGAGGAAGAAGTCCGACCCGGCGTACACCCGCCGGGCCAGCCCCTCCTCGGCAGTGGGGTGGAAGGCGACGCTGTCCGGGTTCCGGCGCGCGGCCGCCGCCAGGTCGCGCCGGTAGCGCCGGTCGCCCTCGCCCATCACGACGACCTGGCCGCCCCGGGCCGCGATGTCGTCGAGCACCGAGCAGACCAGCCCGACGCCCTTCTGCTGGACCAGCCGCGCGACCATGCCGAACAGCGGCCGGTCCGGCGCCACCCCGAGGCCGCTGTCCGCCTGCAGGCTGCGCTTGTTGGCCCGTTTGCCGGGGACGAAGGTGCCGTCGTACTGCACGTCGATCCACGGGTCGTGCTCGGGCGTGAACTCGCGGTAGTCGACGCCGTTGAGGATCCCGCGGACGTCGTCACCGCGGGCCCGGAGCAGGGCGTCCATCCCCGCGCCGTGCTCGGGGCTGAGGATCTCGGTCAGGTACCGCGGGCTGACCGTGCTGACCTGGTCGGCGAACGCGATTCCGCGCGAGAGCAGGCTCCCGGCGGGAGGCAGCCCGATGGTCTGGTCGATCGAGGCGCCGACCTGTCCCTGGTAGGCGATGTTGTGGATCGTGAACACCACCGCGGTGCGCTCGAGTGCCTCCGCGTGGACGCCGTACCGCGCTTCCTGCGCGACCAGACCGCAGTGCCAGTCGTTGCCGTGGATCACGTCGGGACGCCAGTCCGGGTGCGCAGCCAGCGCCGCGACGGCCTTGGAGAACAGCACGAACGGCAGCACGTCGTCGTCGTGGTAGCCGTACGGCACGTCGGTGTCGAACCAGCCGTCGCAGCCCACCGTGTAGACCTCGACGCCTTCCCGGCTGGCCAGCAAGGAGACGTGGACGCGCTCGGTGACCGGGCCCATGCGGACGTCGATCGAGAGCACCCGGCGACCGGCCAGACCCCGGTAGCCGGGGAGCACCACGCGCACCTCGTGACCGAGCCGGGCCAGCTCCTTGGGCAGCGCGTCGCTGACGTCCGCCAGCCCGCCGACCTTGGCGAAGGGATAGGCCTCGGCCGTGGCGAACAGGATGCGGTTGGAGCGTCCTGCGGCGCCATCCGAGGTGAGTGGGTGGGTGCTGGTGGGGTCCCCCGACATCGTGCGCGGCCTAGCCCGGACGCCGGAGGGGATGCAAGGTCGAACACGACGGACACATGGCTTCTCCCGAGATAGAAGCTGCGAGGCTTCCCAGCATTCACCAGTCGGTCACCTGCTGGCCATGGCGAAACCGGTGTGCAATGCGACGCCCGAAGGGGCTAGGGGGACTAGGGAAACCACTTTGCCGGGCGCGGTGTACCACGCCGACGCCGTCCGGTCCCGTGACCTCTCGCCGGTCGGCCGGCGTGCCCGGCGACTTGTCCGGGCGGCCAGACTTGACGCATGAGCAAGCGTCCCCGCGTCCGTGCCCCCGAGCTGCGTGGCCGAGCCTGGTTGAACACCGGCGGCCGGGAGCTCGCGACCACGGACTTCCGCGGTCGATTCCTGCTGCTCGACTTCTGGACCTTCTGCTGCGTGAACTGCCTGCACGTCCTCGACGAGCTGCGCCCGCTGGAGGAGAAGTACGACGGAGAGCTCGTCGTGGTCGGCGTGCACTCGCCGAAGTTCGCGCACGAGGCCGACCCGGACGCGCTGGCGGCGGCCGTGGAGCGCTACGAGGTGGCGCACCCGGTGCTCGACGACCCCGAGCTGGAGACCTGGCAGGCCTACACCGCCCGGGCCTGGCCCACCCTCGTGCTCGTCGACCCGGAGGGCTACGTCGTCGCGCAGTACGCCGGCGAGGGCCACGCGCACGCGGTCGACGCCCTGGTCGCCGAGCTCCGCGTCGAGCACGCGGCCAGGGGGACCCTGCAGCCGGGCGACTCGCCCTACGTCCCGCCTGCCCCCGAGCCCCGTGAGCTGCGCTTCCCGGCCAAGGCGGTCCGGCTGCCGGGCGGCGGCTTCCTGGTCGCCGACGCCGGCCACCACCGGGTCGTCGAGCTCGCCGCCGACGCGGAGAGCGTCGTACGCCGGATCGGGTCCGGCTCCCGCGGGCTGGCCGACGGCCTGCCGCCGGAGGCGTCCTTCAACGAGCCCAACGGGCTGGTCCTGCTGCCCGCGGACGTCGCCGCCCGGGCCGGGTACGACGTGGTGGTCGCGGACACCGTCAACCACGCGCTGCGCGGCATCGACCTCGAGTCCGGCGAGGTGCGGACCCTCGCCGGCGACGGGGAGCAGTGGATGCAGGGCGGCACCACCGCCTCCCTGTCGAGCCCGTGGGACGTCGCCTGGTGGCAGGACCGGGTCTGGGTCGCGATGGCCGGCATCCACCAGCTGTGGACGTTCGACCCGGTGACCGGTGAGGTCGAGGTGGCCGCCGGTACGACGAACGAGGGGCTGCTCGACGGGCCGTTCGACCGAGCGTGGTTCGCGCAGACCTCGGGCTTCGCCGTCGACGGGGACCGGCTGTGGCTCGCGGACAGCGAGACCTCTTCGCTGCGCTACGCCGAGGCCGGCGTCGTGCACACCGCGGTCGGCAGGGGGCTGTTCGACTTCGGCTTCCAGGACGGTCCCGCGGCGAAGGCGCTGATGCAGCACCCGCTCGGGGTCACGGCGCTGCCGGACGGCTCCGTCGCGGTCTGCGACACCTACAACGGCGCCGTACGCCGCTTCGACCCGGCCACCGGCGAGGTTTCCACCCTCGCCGTCGACCTGGCCGAGCCCAGCGGCGCGGTCCTCGACGGGGAGCACCTCGTCGTGGTCGAGTCCGCGGCGCACCGCCTGACCCGGGTCCCGCTCGGGGCGGTGGCCCGCTTCGACGGGTTCGCGCACACCACCCGGCGGCCGGTCACCGAGATCGGCGAGGGGGACCTCGAGCTCGTCGTGTCGTTCGAGCCGCCGCCCGGGCAGAAGGTCGACGACCGGTTCGGGCCGCCGGCGCAGCTGCTCGTCTCCGCGACGCCGCCGGCCCTGCTCCGGTCCGGGGACGGCCGTGGCGCCGACCTGACCCGGACCCTCGGCATCGACCCGGTGGTCGGCGAGGGGGTGCTGCACGTCGCGGCCCGCGCCGCCTCCTGCGACACGCACGGCGGTGAGGGAGCCGCCTGCCACATGCACCAGCAGGACTGGGGCGTGCCCGTCCGGGTGGTCCCCGGAGGTGCGCAACGTCTCGTCCTCCCGCTCTCCGGACGGTCAGAGGTATGACTTTTCGCTGGTAGAATTCGACCCAGCCAAGGTCTCGACTTTCCACCGGGACCTTCTTTGTCGCCCGGTGTGGGTGCGCGGAGCAGGATCTTCACTTGCCGCGCAGGACCAGTGATCGGGTGCCGAGCGTCTCGCAGGCTCACCGGACCACGCCGTGGCATCCGTGCTAGGACGCGCCCGACCACATCTGGAGCTCTCCCCCGTGACTGACGTTCAGTCTGTTGACCCGACCCTGCCCTCCGCCGGGAACGACGCCGCTCCCGGCTTCGGCACCCTCGACCTCCCCGAGCAGCTCGTCAGCGCGCTCGCTCGCCAGGAGATCACCCGCCCGACCCCGGTCCAGGCCGCGGTCGTCCCCGACGCCCTCGCCGGCCACGACGTGCTCGGCCGCGCCCAGACCGGCTCCGGCAAGACGCTCGCGTTCGGCCTGCCGATCCTGGCCAAGCTCGCCGGTGAGCGCAGCCGTCCCAAGCACCCCCGGGCGCTGATCATCGTGCCGACCCGCGAGCTCGCCACCCAGGTGCGCCGCTCGATGGAGCCGCTCGCCGAGGCGCTGCGCCTCAAGCTGACGACCGTGTACGGCGGGACGCCGTACGACCGGCAGATCAAGCAGCTGCGCAACGGCGCCGACATCGTCGTCGCGACCCCCGGCCGCCTCGACGACCTGATCGAGCGGGGTGCCTGCCGCACCGACGACATCGCGATCACCGTCCTGGACGAGGCCGACCACCTGTGCGACCTCGGGTTCTACCCGATCGTGGACGCGCTGATGGGCCAGACCCCCGACGGCAGCCAGCGGCTGCTCCTCTCCGCGACGCTCGACGGCGACGTGGACCGGCTCGTGCGCAAGCACCTGCGCTCGCCCAAGCTGCACGAGCTCGACGCCAACGAGGGCTCCGTGACCACCATGGAGCACCACGTGATGGTGGTCGGCGGCTTCCGCGACAAGATCTCCGCCACCACGAAGCTGGTCGAGGCCAACCCGCGCTCGATCGTCTTCACCCGGACCCGTGAGGGCGCCACCGAGCTCGCCGAATCGATGACCGAGTCCGGCATCGAGGCGGTCGACCTGCACGGCAACCTGTCGCAGCGGGTCCGTGAGCGGAACCTGCACAAGTTCTCGACCGGCAAGGCGCAGGTCGTCGTCGCCACCGACGTCGCCGCCCGCGGCATCCACGTCGACAACGTCGGCCTGGTGATCCACTACGACGCCCCGACCGACGCGAAGGCCTACCTGCACCGCTCCGGCCGCACCGCGCGTGCGGGCGAGTCCGGTGCGGTCGTCACCATCACCACCCCGCGCCAGCTCGACGAGATCGTCCGGCTCCAGTCGCGCGCAGGTGTGAAGCCGCGCCACCACGACATCCGCACCGCCCCGCAGCCGATGACGGCCGAGGCGCTCGCGGTGTCCGGTGAGCAGGCTCCGCCCGCACGTCGGGGCGCCCCGGCCCGGAGCGGCGGCGCGCGCGGCGGGTACCAGGGCAACCGCGACCGCGGTGGCTACCAGGGCAGCCGTGGTGGTTACCAGGGCGGCCGCGAGGACCGTGGTGGTTACCAGGGCGGCCGCGAGGACCGTGGTGGTTACCAGGGCGGCCGCGAGGACCGTGGTGGTTACCAGGGCAACCGCGACGACCGCGGCGGCTACCAGGGCAACCGCGACGACCGCGGCGGACGCCCGGACCGCGGGTACCGTGGGGCGCGTGATGAACGAGGGGATGCCCGCCAGGACCGGTACGGCAACAGCGACCGTGGCCCGGTTCGCCGGGAAGGCCGTTTCGGTGCTGGTTCCGCTGCTGGTGATGATCGTCGTCCTGTGCGCGAGGACCGCGGGTCGTACCGTGACGACCGTCGTGAGGACGACGGCCGTCCGGCTCGCCAGGGCGCGGGCTACCGCGGGGAGCGCACCGACCGCGTAGGCCGCACCGACCGTCCCGAGCGCGCCGACCGTCCGGAGCGCGGCGACCGCCGCGAGTTCGTCTCCCGCGACCGCCGTACCGACTCCCGCCCCGACAGCCGCTCCGCCCGCACTGACCGACCGGACTTCCGCGACCGCGGCTTCCGTGCGGACCGCCCCGAGCGCAGCGAGCGGTACGACCGCGCCGAGCGTCCTCAGCGTTCCGTCCGGCCCGACGTCCGCGAGCGCTCGAGCAGCCGCCCGGCGGACGCCACGGAGCGCATCGACGGCGCGCGCAAGAAGCCGCGCTGGTCGCAGACCGGCAGCTGACCGACGCACGGCTGCGGTCGACCACACCGGCCGCACATGCAAAGAACGCGGGGCGAGGACATGAGTCCTCGCCCCGCGTTCTGCGTGTGTGCGGTGGCGCCTACGGGGTCACCGAGTCACCGCGGCGGGCCCTCGTAGCGGCGCTCCTCGACGTGCTTGCTGCGACCTCGCTGGGCGTTCATCACGAGCGCCAGGACGATGGCCAGCGCACCGACCACGACAAAGATCCACCCGAGTGCCACGTCGTCCACGAAGCCGATGTCGACGTTGATGACGCCCAGCAGCAGGATCAGGCCGACTACCAGGAGTACGACGCCCAGACCGATGCCCATGTTTCTCTCCTCAAGTTCAGCGGCGACCGGAGTCGCCCTCGTGACGCGTGCGTGGCCGCAGCGTCGTCTCTGGCCTATGAGTACCCGCGAACGGCGCCCGTCAATCACCTGTCGACCGAGGCCGGGTAGACCGCGAGGGCCGCCCCACCGGCAGCGGTGGGACGGCCCTCGTCGGGTTCGAAGCGCCCAAGCGGTGCTCGGACCGGGGACGACGCGAGACGCCGGCGCCTAGAAGGCGTCCTCCGCGAGGTCCATCAGCCCGAGGTCGGTGGCCTCGGCGATGGCGCGCTCCGACGCGATCTTCGGGAGCACGTTGCGCGCGAAGAACTGCGCCGCTGCGACCTTGCCCTCGTAGAACGCCTTGTCCTTGTCGCCGACCTCGCCGGAGAGCTTCTCCAGCGCGACCTCCGCCTGGCGCAGCAGCAGCCACGAGCAGACGATGTCGCCGAGCACCATCAGCAGCCGGCTGGTGTTGAGGCCGACCTTGTAGATGTTGCGCTGGTCGCCGCCCTCGGCGCCGGGGTCGGAGGACATCAGCTGGTTGATCAGCGCGCCGACGATGGCCTGACCGTCCTCGAGGCCCTTCGCGAGCAGCCCGCGCTCGATCTTGAGGCGACCGTTCCCGGCCTCGCTGGTGATGAACTTCTCCACCTCGCCGGCGATGTGGCCGAGCGCATGGGCCTGGTCCTTCACGATCTTGCGGAAGAAGAGGTCCTGGCCCTGGATCGCCGTCGTGCCCTCGTAGAGGGTGTCGATCTTGGCGTCGCGGACGTACTGCTCGATCGGGTACTCCTGCAGGAAGCCGGAGCCGCCGAAGGTCTGCAGCGACTCGGTCCCCAGCAGCACCCAGGAGCGCTCGGAGCCGTAGCCCTTGACGATGGGCAGCAGCAGGTCGTTGACACGCTCGGCGAGCTCGTCGCGCTCCCCGGCGTGCTCGGCCATCTGCACCTTGTCCTGCCAGGTGGCGGTGTAGATCACCAGCGCGCGCAGGGCCTCGGCGAACGACTTCTGCGTCATCAGCGAGCGCCGTACGTCGGGGTGGTGGGTGATCGTGACGCGGGGCGCGGTCTTGTCCGCGGCCTGCGAGAGGTCGGCGCCCTGGACCCGGGTCTTGGCGTACTCGAGCGCGTTCAGGTAGCCCGTGGAGAGGGTGGCGATCGCCTTCGTGCCGACCATCATCCGGGCGTTCTCGATGACCTGGAACATCTGCGCGATGCCGTTGTGCACCTCGCCGAGCAGCCAGCCCTTCGCGGGCTCCTTCTCGCCGAAGGTCACCTCGCAGGTGTTGGAGACCTTGATGCCCATCTTCTTCTCGACGTTGGTGACGTGGACGCCGTTGCGCTCGCCGGTCAGCTCGCCGGTCTCGAAGTCGAAGTGGTGCTTGGGGACGATGAAGAGCGAGAGGCCCTTGGTGCCCGGGCCGCCGACGCCCTCGACGCCCTGGGGGCGGGCGAGGACGAGGTGGATGATGTTCTCGCTCATGTCGTGCTCGGCGGAGGTGATGAAGCGCTTCACGCCCTCGATGTGCCAGGAGCCGTCCTCCTGCTGCACGGCCTTCGCGCGGCCCGCGCCCACGTCGGAGCCCGCGTCGGGCTCGGTGAGCACCATCGTGGAGCCCCACTGGCGGTCCACCATGTGCTGGGCGATGGCCTTGTCGCGGTCGTTGCCGTTGCGGTGCACCACGGAGGCGAAGCTCGGGCCGGCGGCGTACATCCAGATCGGGGCGTTGGAGCCGAGGATCATCTCGCCGATCGCCCAGTTCAGGCTGGACGGAGCGGGCTGGCCACCGAGCTCGGCGGGGAGGGCGAGACGCCAGTACTCGCTGTCCATCCACGCCTGGTAGCTCTTCTTGAACGACTCGGGCATGTCGGCGCTGCCGCTCTCCGGGTCGAACGTCGGCGGGTTGCGGTCGCTGTCCTCGTAGGAGGCGGCGAGGTCCTCGCGGGCGAGCCGGTCGACCTCGGACAGGATCGACCTGGCCGTGTCCACGTCGACCTCTTCGAAGAGCCCCTTGCCGAGGACCTCGTCGCGACCGAAGACCTCGAACAGGTTGAACTCGATGTCGCGGATGTTGCTCTTGTAGTGGCTCACTGCCCCACCTTCGAATCGGGGTACCGGCCCCAGGGGTTCCGGTCCTGGACTGCGTCCCAGCGGCGTCCGCCCCAGGGATTTACTCGTCAGTAACAAAATTATCGTACCGACCAGTAATAAAGACAAGTGGTCCCGCGTGTCCGGCCGGACGTGATCCGGACCACGCGCTCCGGGGCCCGGTCGGCCACGCCCCCGCCCTCAGCCCGGTGACAGCGCGCGGGCGGCCGCGACACGCGGGCCGACTCTATTGAGTTGACTTGGTTGCTCGGCTCTACTTAATCTACTGACTCGATAGAGAAACAATGTCGGTAGACAAACGCGACCGAGGCCTGGGGAACCGGGGACGGGGCGCGGCGTCTCCCTCGAAAGGGTGCAACTCATGCGGAACCTCATCGTGCTCGGCTTCGTGGGCCTGCTCGCCCAGCTGATCGACGGCTCACTGGGCATGGCGTACGGCGTCACGTCCTCGACGCTCCTCCTCGCCGCCGGCATCGCGCCGGCAGCCGCCTCCGCGGCGGTCCACTTCTCCGAGATCGGCACCACGCTCGTCTCGGGCATCTCGCACCACCGGCTCGGCAACGTCGACTGGCGGACGGTGAGCATCATCGCCGTGCCGGGCGGCATCGGCGCCTTCGCCGGCGCGACCTTCCTCTCCAGCATCGACGGCGACACCGCCAAGCCCTGGGTCGCCGCGCTGCTGCTCGGCCTCGGCGTCTACGTGATCTGGCGGTTCCTGGTCCTCGGCGGCCGGCGCCCGCAGTTCAAGGGGAAGCTCTCGGGGTTCTTCCTGGCTCCGCTCGGCGTGGTCGCCGGCCTGATGGACGCCATCGGCGGTGGCGGCTGGGGCCCGGTGGGCACCACCTCGCTGCTGTCCTCCGGCCGGCTCGAGCCCCGTAAGGTGGTCGGGTCCATCGACACCTCCGAGTTCGTGGTCGCGATCGGCGGCTCGCTGGGCTTCCTGCTCGCGCTCGGCACGCAGGGCATCAACTTCGGCTACGCGGCCGCGCTGCTGGTCGGCGGCGTGATCGCCGCTCCGGTCGCCGCCTGGCTCGTCAAGCACATGCCCGCCCGCGTGCTCGGCGTGGCCGCCGGTGGTCTGATCGTGCTCACCAACAGCAAGACCATCCTGGAGTCCTTCGGCGCCTCCGGGACGACGGTGGCGCTCGGGGCGCTCGTCGTCTTCGTCGCCTGGGTCTCGCTGATCGTCTGGGCCGTCAGGCAGGAGCGCGAGGCCAGGGCCGTCGAGGCCGAGCTCGACGCGATGACGGTCTGACCGGACTGCGTGGCTCGGCGGTGTGCACCCGCCGCCGGGCCACGCAGCCACCCGCCGCATCCGGCGGCGCGGTGTGCGACGGCGTGCGAGGCGGGTGCCGACGGAGAAGCCTCGCAGCGCCGAACCCGACAATGCCTAGCGATCTGACAGACTTGCGCCATGCGCGTCTCTGCCAAGTCCGACTATGCCCTGCGGGCCCTCATCGAGATCGCCGGTCGGGGCAACGGGTCCCCGGTCAGCGCCGAGGAGCTGGGGCGCCTGCAGGACATCCCGCACGGCTTCCTCCAGGCGATCCTCGCCGACCTCCGCCGGGCGGGCGTGGTGATGAGCCAGCGGGGGCAGGCCGGCGGGTGGCGCATGGCCCGCGACCCCGACACGGTCACCGTCGCCGACGTGATCCGCGCGGTTGACGGTCCGCTGGTCAGTGTCTACGGCCTCCGCCCCGAGGCCGTGTCGTACAACGAGTCCGCCGAGGTCCTCCAGCACGTGTGGATCGCGGCCCGGAGCAGCCTGCGTGACGTCTTCGAGAAGGTCACGATCCGGGCGCTTGCCGACCGCAAGCTCCCCCGGGAGGTCACCTCGCGCACCCGCGACGAGGAGGCGTGGAAGCCGCACTGACGATGAGGGAGTAGAGGCCGGATGTCCGAGCACCGTGTTCTGATCGTGGGAGGCGGCGCCGCGGGCGTCCTCCTCGCCGTCGCCCTCCTCGAGGCCGCGGCGGCCGCCGGGGCCGACCCGGTCGCGGTCACCCTCGTCGAGCGACGGGCCGAGGTCGGGCCCGGCCTCGCCTACTCCACGACCAGCTCCCAGCACCTGCTCAACAACACCGCCGGCTGCATGAGCGGCGTCTCCGGCGACCCGGACCACTTCGTCCGCTGGCTCCGCGCCCGCGGCCACGACGCCGGCGGCGACGACTACGTGCCGCGCGGGTGGTACGGCGACTACCTCACCGACCTGCTCGCCGCGGCACACGTCCCCGACGGCAGTGGCCTCGAGGTGGTGCACGGCGAGGCGATCGACCTGGTCGAGGACGCCGCCGGCGTGACGCTGGCCCTGGGCGACGGTCGGACCCTGCGCGCGGACCGGGCGGTGCTGGCCGTGGGCAACCCGCCGCCGCACCGCCGTACGACGGACCTGGCCGACGTCGTGGTCAACGACCCGTGGGCGCCGGACGCGCTCGACGGGATCGGGCCCGCGAGCCGGGTGCTGCTGGTCGGCACCGGCCTCACCATGGTCGACGTGGCCCTCACCCTGGCCCGTGACGAGTCCGCCCCGGCGATGACCGCGGCCTCCCGGCACGGGCTGCTCCCGCGCCGGCACCGGCGGGTCCCCGTGCGCCCGCACCCGGTCGGCCTCGCCGCCGAGGTCACCCTGCCGGACCTGCTGGCCAGGGTCCGGGGGGCGGTGGCCCGCGCCGAGGGGGACGGTGCCGACTGGCGCGGGGTCGTCGACGGGATGCGTCCCCGGCTCCAGGGCATCTGGCAGGCCCTGGGCGAGGACGACCGGCGGAGGTTCCTGCGCCACGTCGCCCGCCGGTGGGAGGTGGTCCGGCACCGGATGGCGCCCGGCGTCGCCGACCGCCTCGACGCGCTCCGGGCCGCGGGCACGCTCACCGTCACCACGATCGGCGAGCTCGCCGCGTCCGGAGAGCGCCCTTCGTTCACCCACGTCGTGAATTGCACCGGGCCGCAGCCCGTCTCCGCACCGGGGTGGAGCATGCTCGTGGACCAGCTCGTGCACCGCGGCACCGCCCGCCCCGACGTCCTCGGCCTCGGCCTGGACGCCGACCCGGACGGCGCCCTGCTCAGCGAGACCGGACGTGCCTCCGACCGGGTGTTCGCGCTCGGGTACGCCCGGCGCGGCACCGACTGGGAGTGCACGGCCGTCCCCGAGATCCGGGCCCACGCGGACGCGCTCGCGGCGCTGCTCTCGAGCCTCGGCGCCCGGGTCGCCGCGTGAGCGTCCCGTGCCGGGGGCAGCGTGATTTCTGGCGTCCGACATGCTTGACTATGCCCCGGGTTGAACCAGCCAGCCCGTCCGGGCGCCCCCGGAACCCTCGCACCTCGGCAACCCCCGACCGCGTGGGCAGATCGACTCGTCTCGGGGGGGACCCGATGCGCAAGCTCCAGCCGCCGTACGCCGCGTGACCACGGTCATCACCGGCCTCTACGGCCCCTTCCGCTACACGCCTGCCACCGACACCTGGTGGTGGGCCGACGACCTGTACCGCATCCACGGCTTCGAGCCCGGTGAGATCGTCCCCACCACCGCCCTGCTCGTCGCGCACAAGCACCCGGACGACGCCGCGGTCGCGTCCGCGATCATCCGCAACGCCTTCACCAGCGGCGAGCCGTTCGCCCTCTGGCACCGCATCCTCGACGCCCGCCGTCGGCTGCGGCAGGTGGTCTCGGTGGGGGACGGCCACTGGGACGACGGCAGGCTGGTCGAGATCCGCGGCTACATGGTCGACGTGACCGGCAACAAGCGGGCGCAGACCGCCAAGGACATCAACGAGGCGGTACGTCGCTCCGCGGAGTCGCGGGCCACCATCGAGCAGGCCAAGGGGATCCTCATGATCACCCTCGGCCTCGACCAGGACGCCGCCTTCGAGACGCTCAAGCGGGCCTCGCAGGAGGCGAACACCAAGCTCCGCGACCTCGCGGACAAGCTCGTCCTGTGCGTGGAGGAGACCCGCGGACGCGGTGAGGACCCGCGTCTGACCATCCGCAGCGTGCTCGGCGCGCGGGAGGCCACCGACCCGCTGGTCTGAGCGGACCGCCCCGGCCGGGAGGCCGCCGGCCGAACCGGCGAGGGGTCAGTCGCCGCCGGCGTGGTCGGCGACCCACCGGACGAACGGGGTGGCCTCGCGCCAGTCCTCCCGCACCCGGTCGAGCAGCTCGGGGGTGTGGATGAACGGCTCGAAGCCGTAGGACTTCCCCAGCGTCATCGACTTGTGGCGCAGCAGCTCGATCCGCGGGTGCTCCGCGTCGTACCCGCGCGGCGACGTCTTGAGCTTGTCGCCGCCGAGCGTCCATCCCCGGGACTCGAGGTCGGCGATCACCCGTTCGAGGTCCCGCCCGCGCCGCTCGTCGGCGATCGCGTCGCGGATCCGGGCCAGCCGCGGCCCCGACGCCTCGTAGAAGCCGACCCCGACCCGGACGCCGGGCGCGGCCACCTCGACGTACCAGCCGGTGGCCGGGCCGCGGGGCACGAACGCACCCTGGTGCGTCTTGTACGGGGTCTTGTCCTTGGCGAACCGCACGTCGCGGTAGGGCCGGAACACCTTGGCGGCGCCGAACTCGTCCTCCAGCGAGCGCACCAGCGAGGCCATCGGCGCGCGGACGGCCGACTCGTAGGTCTCCTTGTGCGCGGCCCAGAAGGACTTGGTGTTGTCGGTCTCCAGGTCGTCGTAGAAGTCCAGCGCGGCGACGGGGAAGCCGGTGAACGGCTCGGAGCCCGGGCCCGCCGGGGGCGCGGTCATCGGCCCTTCCGGCTCGGTCCGCCCGGCCGGCGCAGGGAGCGCTTGACCCGGCCGGCCACGCGGCGGGCCAGGCCCGCCTGCTCGACGTTCCCGCCGAGTCGGGCCGTGGGGCGCCGGCGCTTCAGCTCGTCGACCTCCTTGAGCAGGATGCCGATGGTGGAGACCGCCAGGTCCAGGGTCTCCTCCGGGGAGACCGCGTCCGGGTCGACGTCGCTGGGCGAGGGGTCGGCGGAGACGAGCTCGGACAGGTCGCCCACGACGTCGTACCCACGGGCCTCGATCTCGGTGACCCACCGCTTGCCCATGTCCTGAAGGAGCGGGTAGAGCGCCACCGGCGTGCTCGCCCGCGGCGAGCTGTGGTGGCGCAGGGTGTTGACCAGGTGGCCGTTGACGATCCGGCTGTAGACCCGGGGCTGGTCGGCGCGGGGGACCACCGCGTTCACCCGGCGGAGCAGGTCGATCTCGGTGATGCCGAGGGAGACGTTGGACCCGCTGCCGGGGAGGGTGAGCCTCGACGGGTCGACGCCGAAGACGCTGAGGAAGCGGTCCCAGAGCACGTGGGGGGCCGAGCCGCTCGGCGGGTTGGTGACCACGTGCACGCGCTCGGGCGGCAGGCCGGCGCCCCAGCGGGCGAGGACGTCGGGGACGTCCTGCCGGTCCCAGAACTGCTGCGCCCGGGCGGTGGACCGCCCCGGGTCGAAGGTCCGCTCGACGAACTCGGCGAAGGTGACCTTGCCGCCGTGCTTGAGGCCCTGCTGCCACGCGGCGGGGATCTGCCGGGCCAGGTCACGGGCGGTCACGACGATGTGGACCTCGGTGCCCTCGAGCTCCGCGAGCGCCGTCCGCACCTGCTCCGGCGTGGCCGACGACAGCAGCTCGTGGCTGATCACGCTGGTGCCGTCGAAGGCGCGCGCCCGCCGGCACAGCCGCGCCCAGGTCCCGTCGAACTCGCCGGCGCGGTGCCCCCACTGCTCCTCGATGCCGCGGATCTCGAGCGTCGCGTGGTACATCTCCGCCGGGTACTGTGCCGGGAAGAGGACGCCGAGCTCCCGCAGGGTCTTGCTGTTCTCCCGCATGCCTGCCTGGAGGAACGACGTGCCGCTCTTGGGCACGCCGACGTGGACGAAGACGCGACGGCGGGCGGGGTTGGTGACCATGCCCGGAAGGATAACGGGCGCGGTCGGACCCGCCGGGGGCGCCGAGGCCTGGGTGCCGCCCGGACGTCGACGCCGGACGAGGGAGATCAGCAGATGCGTGCCGTGGTCGTGGAGCGGACGGGTGGACCCGAGGTCCTGCAGGTGCGGGAGTGGACGACGCCGGAGCCAGGGCCCGGGCAGGTCCGCGTCGACGTGGCCGCGTCGGGCGTGAACTTCATCGACGCCTACGAGCGCGCCGGCGCCTACCCCAAGGAGACCCCGTTCGTCGCGGGCTCCGAGGGCGCCGGCACCGTGTCCGCGGTCGGTCCGGGCGTCGACGACGTCGCCGTCGGGGACCGGGTGGCCTGGGCGATGGTCCCCGGGGGCGGCTACGCCGAGCAGGTCGTCGTTCCCGCGGAGCGGGTGGTGCCCGTGCCCGTCGACGTGGACCTCGACATCGCCGCGGCGGTGGTGCTGCAGGGGATGACCGCGCACTACCTGTGCGAGAGCACGTTCCCGGTCGCGCCCGGGCACACCGTGCTGCTGCACGCCGGGGCCGGTGGGGTGGGCCTGCTGCTCACCCAGATGGTCGCCGCGAAGGGCGCCACGGTGCTCGCCACCACCTCCACGGAGGAGAAGGCCGCGCTCGCGCGAGAGGCCGGGGCGGCCGAGGTGGTGCTGTACGACGACGTGGACCTCGCCGCGGAGGTGCGCCGGCTGACCGGCGGGCGGGGCGTCGACGTGGTGTACGACGGGGTGGGCCGGGCGACCTTCCAGGCCGGCCTCGACTCGCTCGTGCCCCGGGGGATGATGGTGCTCTTCGGCGCCTCGAGCGGCCCGGTCCCGCCGCTCGACCCGCAGGTGCTCAACCGCAAGGGCTCCCTCTTCCTCACCCGACCCTCCCTGACGCACTACATCGCGGAGCGCGACGAGCTGCTCACCCGCGCCCGCGACGTGTTCGCCCTCGTCGGGTCCGGCGCGCTGTCGGTGCGGGTCGGCGGGCGGTACCGCTATGCCGAGGCGGGCCGGGCCCACGCCGACCTGGAGGGGCGCCGTACGACGGGCAAGGTGCTGCTCGTTCCCTGAGGGGAGGCGGCCGGGTCAGCCGGCGAGGCCGACGTAGAGCATCGCACCCACGACCAGCGGCACCCCGGCCCAGGCGATCAGGTCCGAGCGGGAGGCGACGAGCAGGCCCAGCTCACGGTCCGCGCGGCCCCGGCCGAGCGCGTGCTCCGCGGCGACCACCCGGGTCAGGCCGGTGCCGGCGACCACGATGTTGACCAGGCAGCCGAGGCAGAACAGGCAGAGCACGCCGATGGCGAACGCGGACTGCTGCATGTACCAGACGACGAAGCCGGTCATCCCGAGCGTCACACCGAGCAGGAGGCGCAGGTAGCGGTCGGGGAAGCGGGCGCCGAGCACGCCGGCGAGGCCGCTGGTGGCGAGCATCGCGAAGACCGGCAGGGCGACCAGCGAGTTCGGGACGCCGAGGGCCGACGACTGCCAGTGCGAGAAGACGCTGCTGCACGACACCACCGCGCTGATCTCGCACACCGTCAGCGAGTCCGGGTCCGCGGCCCAGGCGATGCGCTCCAGGGTCTGCCAGGAGGCGGTGACGACGCCGGCCAGCCCGCCGAGCAGCATCACCGCGTACCCGCTGCGTGCCCGCCGGCTCCTGGCGGGACGCGGCGGGTGCGCGGCCGCGTGGGCGTGCGACGAGGAACGGCTCGGTGTGGTGGTCATGGTGTGCTCCCGGCTGACGTGGTCTCTGCCACGAGCATCGTCGGGGCGCGGCCGCGACCCAGGGCCGTTGGGCCCGGCCGGGAGCCGCGAAGGGCCCTTTGGGTGGAAATGTGAGCGGGACACGGGGCGTCAGGGGCGACGCCCCGTGTCCCGCGGTCCGGACGGCCGGGCCGTCAGGCTGGTCAGGGTTGTCAGCCCGCGGACCGGGCCCCCACGGCGCCGAGCTCACGGATCTGCGCGGCGCAGGCGCCGGCCATGGTGCGGGCGAAGCCCTCGGGGTCCTCGTTGGCCGCGGGCCGCTCCGGCACAACCTCGTGCACGATGCCCTCGGCCAGCAGCTCCCGGGCGCCGACGCGCTGCCGCTCGGCCATCTCCGCGGCGTGCTCCACGTCGTCGTGGACGATCACGCTCGCCCCCTCGGGCGGGAGCGGGGAGAGCCAGGCGTGCTCGGCGGCGATCACCCGGTTCGCGGGGAGCAGCGCGAGCGCGCCGCCGCCGCAGCCCTGGCCGAGCAGGACGGAGACGCTGGGCACGGACAGGCTCGACATGTCGGCCAGGCACCGGGCGATCTCCCCGGCCAGCGCGCCCTCCTCGGCGCGCGGGGACAGGTCCGCGCCCGGGGTGTCGATCACCGCGACCAGCGGCAGGCCGAGCTCCTCGGCGAGGCGCATGCCGCGCCGGGCCTCGCGCAGCGCGGCCGGCCCCATCGACTCCTGCGGGGTCTGGTTGCGCCGGTCCTGGCCGATGAGCACGCACGGGATGCCGTCGAACGAGGTGAGCGCGAGCATCAGCCCCGCGTCGTGCTCCCCGTCGCCGGTCCCGCTGAGCGGGATGACGTCGTCGGCGCCGTACCGGAGCAGCTCACGCACGCCCGGGCGGTCGGGCTGCCGCGTGAGCAGCACCGAGTCCCAGGTCGAGCCGTCCGGCTCCGGCAGCGCGGGCGCCGGCGGCGAGCGGAAGCCCATCGGCTGCCGACGGGCCGGGGAGAGCAGGTGCAGCACCCGGGCGGCCACCGAGGCCAGGTCCTCCGCGGCCACGACGGCGTCGATGATGCCCTTGTCCACGAGGTTCTCCGCGACCTGCACGCCGCTGGGGAACGGCTGGCCGTTGAGCGCCTCGAAGACGCGCGGGCCGAGGAAGCCGACGAGCGCACCGGGCTCGGCCACGGTGACGTGGCCCAGCGAGCCCCACGAGGCGAACACGCCGCCGGTGGTGGGGTGGCGCAGGTAGACCAGGTAGGGCAGCCCGGCCGCCTTGTGCGCGACCACGGCCCGGGAGATCGCGATCATCTCCACGAACGCCGGCGTGCCCTCCTGCATCCGGGTGCCGCCCGACGAGGTGGCCGCGATCAGCGGCAGACGCTCCCGGGTGGCGCGCTCGACCGCGGCGACGATCCGCCGGGCGGTGGCCCGGCCGATCGACCCGCCGAGGAAGGAGAACTCGCCGACGATCACCGCGACGTCGTGGCCCTCGATGGTGCCGCGCCCGGTGGTCACCGCCTCGTCGGCGCCGGACCGCTCGCGGGCGGCCTCGAGCTCGGCGAGGTACTCCGTGTCGTGCCCGGCGAGGTCGACCGGGGTGTCCCAGGAGGTGAACGTGCCGTCGTCGAGCACGAGGTCGATCAGCTGCGCGGCGCGCAGCCGCCGGCTCACCGGCCCTCCTGCCCGGCCAGCCAGGCGCGGACGGCGGCGCCGTCGGCGTCCAGGGTCGGCGGCGCCTTGTGGGCGCTGCGGGTGACCTCCTGGCCGTCCCGGTCGAAGAACCGCAGCGGTGGCCCGGCCAGCTGCACGGTGCCGAGGGTGTCGTGCTCGACGTCGATCAGCAGGCCCTGGCTGCGGGTCTGGTCCCAGGCGTAGACCTCGTCGATCGAGCGGACCTTGCCGGCGGGGATGCCGACCTCGCTGAGCCGCTCGAGCAGGTCCTCCGCCTTCCAGGAGGCGAACACGCTCTCCACGAGCGCGATGACCCGGTCGCGGTCGGCGACGCGCTGCGAGTTGGTCTCGATCCCGGGGGTGTCCGGGTCGATGTCGAAGGCCGCGCAGAACCGGCGCCACAGGCCCTCGCTGCCGACGGCGATCTGGACCGACCCGTCGGCGCACGCGAAGAGCCCGTACGGGGCGATCGAGGCGTGGTGGTTGCCCTGGGCGCGGCCCACCTCGCCCGCGACGGTCCACCGCGTGGACTGGAACGCGTGCACCCCGACGGTGGCGGCGAGCAGCGACGTACGCACCACGGTGCCGACGCCGGTCCGCTCCCGCTCGAGCAGGGCGGCGAGGACGCCGTAGGCGCCGTACATCCCGGCCAGCAGGTCGGAGATCGGAGTCCCCACCTTCTGCGGGTCGTCCGGTCCGGAGCCGGTCAGCGACATCAGGCCGGCCTCGCCCTGGGCGATCTGGTCGTAGCCGGCGCGACCGCCCTCGGGGCCGTCGTGCCCGAAGCCGGTGATCGAGAGGACCACCAGCCGCGGGTTCAGCTCCTGCAGGGTCTCGAAGCCGAGACCGAGCCGGTCCAGGACGCCGGTGCGGAAGTTCTCCACGAGCACGTCGGCCCGGCGGACCAGGTCGAGCAGCACGGCGCGGTCGTCGTCGGCCTTGAGGTCGAGGGTGACCGACTCCTTGTTGCGGTTGGCGGAGAGGAAGTACGTCGACTCGCGGCCGGCGTCCTGCGACCCCTCGGGCCGGACGAACGGGGGTCCCCAGCCGCGGGTGTCGTCGCCGGACCCCGGCGCCTCCACCTTGATGATCCGGGCGCCGAGGTCGCCGAGCATCATCGTCGCGTGCGGGCCGGCGAGGGCCCGGGACAGGTCGACGACGAGGGTGCCGGTGAGAGGGCCCGGGGCCGGGGCGGCCGGAGCCGCCCCGGTGCGGGCGCTGTCTGTCTGGTCAGTCAACGGGAATCTCCTAGACCCAGCCGGGGACGACGACCGCGAGCCACACGAGCAGCGGGCCCACGGCCACGACGATCGCGCTGTAGCCGAGGATCTGCTTGTAGTAGCGCTCCTCGTCGATGGTGTCGGGACGGTTGGCGACCATCAGCGCGCCGTTGGTCGAGAACGGGCTGACGTCGACGATGGTGGAGGCGACGGCCAGGGCGGCCACGATCGCCACGGCGCTCACGTTGCCGCTCGCGATCAGCGGGATCGCGATCGGGATGATGATCGGCAGCAGGGCCGTGGACGAGGCGAACGCGGACACGACGCCGCCGACGTAGCACAGGACGAGCGCGCCGATGAGGACCGAGCCGAGGCCCGCGGCCCAGGTGCCGACGTACTCCGGGACACCGGCGGTGCTCAGGATCGTGGCGAAGGTGCTCACGCCCGCGACGAGCAGGACCGTCGCCCAGGCGATCTGGTGGACCGCGCCGCGCTGGGCCTTGGGGAACAGTGCGGTGAGGACGACGGCGGCGGTGATCGCGGTGAAGCCGATGTTGCGGTCGAAGACGAGCGCGAGGACCGCCACGACGAGGAACGCGAGGAGGGTGACGACCTGGTCGACCGCGAGCTTGGAGGCGACGGCGGTGCCGGGCCCGGCCGTGGTGACCTCGGTGCGGGTGTCGGTGGCCGTGCCGCCGGTGCCGCCCGTGGGGGTCGTGCCACCGGCGGGGTTCTCGGTGTCGTGCCCGGTGTCGTGCCCGGTGTCGTGCTCCGGCTCGTCGGCGTCGATCCGGCGCGACATCAGGTCACGTCCGCCGAGGGCGAAGAACAGCACGATCGCGATGGCGAGGTTGAAGAACAGGCTGGTGAGGAAGATGGTCATCTCACCGGAGGGGAGGTTGCTGTCCTCCATCACCGAGTTGGTGATCGTGCCGTAGATGCTGATCGGCGAGAAGCCGCCGGCCTGGGCGCCGTGCACGACGAACATGCCCATCATCAGCGGGTTGATCTTGTACCGGCCGGCGAAGCCCAGCGCGATCGGGCCGATGATGGCGCAGGCGGCGGGGCTCGCGGCGCCGATCGCGGTGAGCACCGCGGTCACGCCGAACATCACCCACGGGATCAGCACCACCCGGCCGCCGACCGCGCGGACCGCGGATCTGACGATGACGTCGACGGTGCCGTTGTTCTTGGCGATCGCGAACAGGTACGTGACGCCGACGAGGGTGAGGACGAGGTCACCGCTGATGCCGGCGATGATCTCCTTCTCGTCGAGGTTCAGGGAGTACATGCCGACGAGCCAGGCGGCGACGAAGGCCAGCGCGCCCATGTTGATCGGCAGCACCGTGCCGACGACGAACAGCGCGATGAGCGCGAGGATGGATACCCACTCTGGTGACATGACGTTTCCTTGGGCCGGGGCCTGGGGGGAGGCCCGAGATGAAGTTGGATCGCGTGACGACGGTCACGCTCTGGACCAGTGGCCTAGCCAATAGGCAACTGGGCCAGATGTCAATAGAGTGGGTCTCATGTCGGATGTCGGAGGCCTGCGACCGGTGGCGCGACCGCGCCTCTACGAGCAGGTCGCGTCCCAGATCCTGGCCTGGATCGCCGCGAACGGGCTCCAGGTCGGTGACCGGCTGCCCGCGGAGCGCGAGCTCGCCACCCGGCTGGGGGTCAGCCGCGCCACGGTGAGCCAGGCCCTCGTCGCGATGGAGGTCGTCGGCGTGGTCGCCGTGCGCCACGGGGACGGCGCCGTGCTCGTGGACACCTCCGGGTCGTCGAAGATCGTGCACGCCCTGCGCAAGCACGCCCAGCAGCTTCCCGAGATCATCGAGGCCCGCGAGGCGCTCGAGACCAAGCTCGCGGCGCTCGCCGCCTCCCGCCGTACCGACGAGGACCTGGCCGCGATCGACGCCGCGCTGGAACTGATGGAGCGCGACGTCGACGCCGGCGGGCGCGGCGTCGAGGGAGACGAGCGGTTCCACGCCGCCGTCACCGCCGCGGGCCACTCCGCGCTGCTCGCCCGGCTGATGGGCGAGATCAGCGACCTGATCCGCGAGACCCGGATCGAGTCCCTCTCCCAGCCCGGCCGCCCGCGCGACTCGCTCGACGGGCACCGCCGGATCGCCGACGCCATCCGGGCCGGGGACCCCGAGGTGGCCGCCGCGGCCATGCACGCCCACGTGGACTCGGTCAGCGACGTCGCCCTGCTCCGCGACTAGGCCCCGCGGCGTGGACCTGTTCGAGGTGCTGGCCGTGATCGGCGCCGGCCTCGGTGCCGGGCTGGTGGTCACCGCGGTGGGTGCCGGGTCGCTGGTCAGCTTCCCGATCCTGCTCGGCGTCGGCCTGTCGCCAGTCGTCGCCAACGTCTGCAACACCGTGGGCCTGGTGCCCGGCGGGCTCAGCGGGAGCTGGGGCTACCGCCGCGAGCTGGCGGGCAAGGCGCCGCTGGTCCGGGCCGTGGCCCTGTCGAGCGGCCTGGGCGCCCTCGCCGGGGCGGCACTGCTGCTGGTGATGCCGCCGAGCGCGTTCGCCCAGGTGGTCCCGTGGCTGGTGATCCTGGCGGCGACGCTGGTCGCCGTGCAGCCGCTGGTCTCGGGCTGGCTCCGGCGCCGCGCCGTACGCCGGGGGACGGTGCGCGTGCCCTCCGGCACCGGGCTTCCGCCGTCGCTCGGCGGGGTCTCGTCGGTGGTCGGCGTGTACGGCGGCTACTTCGGGGCGGGGCAGGGGGTCATGCTCGTGGCGTGCCTCGCGCTCGGCCTCGAGGAGACGCTGCAGGTGGTCAACGGGCTGAAGAACGTCGCCGTGCTCGCCGCCAACGTCGCCGCCTCGGTCGTCTTCGTGGCGGTCGCGCCGCTGGACTGGGCCGTGGTCGGCCTCGTCGCGCTCGGGTCGGTCGTGGGCGGCTGGGCCGGGGCGCACCTCGGCCGGCGGCTGCCGCCGACGGTGTTCCGGGTGCTGGTGGTGGGCTTCGGGTACGTCGTCGGGCTGCGGCTGCTCGTCGCCGGCCAGCTCTACTGACGAGGTCCCCTCCGCCGTCCTCGTACGAGGGTCGACGATGCGTATCGCCCACCCGGAGCAACATCGCGCGAGGGATCTGCGTGGAGCGGATGACGAGACTCGAACTCGCGACATCGACCTTGGGAAGGCGATCCGCCGGTCCTCGACGCCCAACCGGGCGGGCGGCGGGAGCGTGGTGGGGCGGTGTTTCGTGCTGGCTGGTGAGGGCCGCGTAGGGGGTCCCGGGGGCACGGCAGGGGCACGCGGGCATGGGAGAGCCACCGACCCGATAACCAGCCGCCTTGCTCGTCGGTGTCCGGGGGCAAGGGTGGCCGGCGGCCATCGCGGAGCGACGCGCAGCGCCCTTGCGGCCGGGCGTCGGCGTGCAAATCCTCGGACATCGGGTCGGCGGTTCGGAGGTGAATGGGGTTGCGGGCCGTGACCAGGCGGTGAGAGTGCCGCAGTGGCAGCGGGGCGTCAGGTGATTCCGGACCTGGCGTCCCGCAGTTGCGTGTCCGGAGCGCGCAGCGGGCGGGGGTGCGCGAAGGGCCGGAGGCCCGGAGCGCGGGGGTCCCCGCCAGGCGGAGCGGGACGGGCGCGTCGCGCCGGAGGCGCGCTTGAGTCAGTAAGGAAATTCCTCACGGAGAGCGCAATCGCCCACCGCTGTCCTGTGCCAGGTGATCTGCGACAGATCGGTGCCGGCTGACGTGCGACATGCGCAGCCGAGAGTGAGACGGCCGTTGTTTACGTCTCTGTAACAGTTCCGGATGGCCGCAGGGCACCATCCGCGCGTCTGGTTCATGTACTTCGCCGCTGTAGGGAGCACTGTCGAAGTTGGTCGATGCTGTCAGTCCTGCTGTGGTAATGCCGAGGCCCTAAAGGCCTCTCTGTGACAACGACGCGCGTGTGCTCTTTACGCATCCAGCAAGTGCTGAGGCCACGCCCGACCACGACCGGTGTGTTCCATCCTACGGAACCCAGTCTTCGCGGTTTCCGCGCCTGTGCCGCTGAACCGGGCAACCTGCCATCTGTGGCAGAGGCTGTGCCCGGGATGAACGGCGACTGCTAGACGAACTTGCGAAGCACGATCGAGCATGAAAGTGGCAAGGACATGAGAGTACAGCTTGCGCTGAGCCTGCCGCGGGAGGCGATCAGCGTCCCGTTGGCCCGACATACGGTGACTGCAGCGCTATCCACGGCCGGGGTGGAGCCGGCTTGCGTCGATGAGGTGGAGGTGGCGCTGAGCGAGGCCTGCACGAACGCGGTCAAGCATGCCGTCGCTGGCGTCACCTACGAGGTCATGGTCAGCATCAGTGACGAGCAGGTCAGCATTGAGGTGGTGGACTCGGGCTCGGGGTTCGGGCAGCACAACGCCTCCCCGGATGGGCGTGATCATTGGGCCGAGGACGGGCGAGGGATGGCGCTGATGAACGCGTTGAGCGACCTGGCCTTGTTCGACTCGGTCGACGGCGAGGGGGGTTCGGTGCACCTGACGAAGAGGCTGCGTTGGAGCCAGAGTGCACAACAGCCTGGGGCGGCCCGGAGCGTGGAGCGTCCCCGCTAGCGTCATCCGCACCATCCGACTCTCGTCCATGAGTGCTTTCGCCGTGCCCCGTCGGCAGGGGCGTCCCAAGCGCCTAAGTCGTCAAACCATGTCGCAGGTCAGGTGGCACGAATCCGTCGCACATCAGGTGGCACTAGACAGCAATCGCCCGCCGACCGCATTCTTGTTGACACGAATGCCGGGTCGCGGGTCCGGACCTAGTTGGCCGCCAGCCTTCGGGCAATAGCTCGGTCCACGAGGGTGCTCACGGTCGGGTTCATGTGTCTCAGCTTGACGCGATGTGTGAACGCATTGAAGCCCATGTCGGCGAATAGTTTGCCGATGACTTCGTCCGCGAAACTTGATGACACGACTGCTTGGCCCTCGAAGTCGAGTGCGACGTGAGGAGCGCCATCGTTCAAGACATTGATGATGAGGGTCCTAAGCTCCCGCGCGGCAGTACGGCTTCCAGCGCCACCGGCTTGCTCCCGGATCCTGATTATGTGCTCGCCCTCATCCGACTCGAGGCTCTCAAGGAACAAACTGGTGTGTGGATAGTTGAGCGCGTTGCCTCTGCTCACCGGCTTGTCGACCTTGAGTTGGAAGTCGACTGTCGTGCCCTGATGGTTGCCTCCGATGGCGGGCTGATTGTTCTTACCTGTGACGCGGTCACCCTCTAAGAGCATGTAGCCGCCGCCCGACTTGAGGCGAAGTCTCCCGACGTTCTGCTCGACGATCCGAGTGAGGCCGAAAAGGCCGTTGCCCTGGTTCGTGATCTTGTCTCTCGTGACTCCCTCGCGGACTGCGAGCGTGAGAGCGTCAAAGTCCGTGCGTGCTCTGTATGCCTTCGACGATGCGAGCGACTTTCGTACGCCGACCCCGGTCCCGGACCGTTCCCCTCGTGGACGACCTGGTGCCGATCATCGACGAGTGGTCAGCGGGTAAGCCCGGCGATGCCTGGCTCTTCGACTCGCCGAAGGGCGGGCCACTGGGCGAGCCGAACTGGAAGCGCGGGGTCGGCTGGGCGGCGGCGGTTCGCAAGATCGGCCGCCCGACGCTTCGGGTGCACGACCTGCGGCACACCTGCGCGTCCCTCTGGCTGGGGGCCGGCGCGGATCCGAAGGTGGTTCAGCGCATCCTCGGGCATGCCTCGGCAGCGATGACGATGGACCTCTACGGCCACCTCATCGACCAGAACCTGTGGACCTCGGCGAAGCGGCTCGGGGGCATCCTGGGGGTATCTGAGCGGGAAGCAGAAGACCCCCACTCCGCCGATTCCGGTGAAGAGGGGGCCTGACCTGCTGTGTTGCGTGGAGCGGATGACGAGACTCGAACTCGCGACATCGACCTTGGGAAGGTCGCGCTCTACCAACTGAGCTACATCCGCAGGACGCCCTTGTCGGACGTCGCGGCGATCATACAGGTAAGTTCTGCGTGTGCTCCTCTCAGACCGCGACATCCACTCCGAGATCGACGCGAAGCGTGTCGCCCTCGAGCCCTTCGAGCCCTCGATGGTGCAGCCGTCGAGCGTCGACGTACGCCTCGACCGCTTCTTCCGGGTGTTCGAGAACCACCGGTACCCGCACATCGACCCGGCGGCCGACCAGCCGGACCTGACCCGGATGGTGGAGCCCGAGGGCGACGAGCCGTTCATCCTGCACCCGGGGGAGTTCGTCCTGGGGTCGACGTACGAGGTGGTCACGCTGCCCGACGACGTCGCCGCCCGGCTGGAGGGCAAGTCGTCGCTGGGCCGGCTCGGGCTGCTGACCCACTCGACCGCCGGGTTCATCGACCCCGGCTTCTCGGGTCACGTGACGCTGGAGCTGTCCAACGTGGCGACCCTGCCGATCAAGCTCTGGCCGGGGATGAAGATCGGCCAGCTGTGCTTCTTCCGGCTGTCCTCGCCGTCGGAGCACCCGTACGGCTCGGAGAAGTACGGCTCCCGCTACCAGGGGCAGCGGGGGCCGACCCCGTCGCGGTCGTTCAAGAACTTCCACCGCACCCGGATCTGAGCTGAGGGATCCCGCTCGCGGGACGCCTCAGCCGTCGAGGCGGGCGGCGAGCGTGTGCAGCCGGCGGGCGAGCGCCTGGCGACCGGGGTGCCGGCGTCGCCGGCCGGGGACGGCCGAGCGCTGGGTCTGCTCGACCCGCTCGCGGATCTGGTCGGTGGCGTTGCGGTAGGTCATGTACTGGTCGAGACCGGACATGGGGTGTCTCCTTCGAAAGGTCGGCCCGGCTAGAGCTGGGAGAGGGTGATGTCACCGCTGACGGTGGTCGCGCGGATCTCGATGTGGTCCTGCCCCTCGGTGGGCTGACCGGCGCCCTCGAGGTTGGAGCGGACGCTGCCGCTGACGCAGCTGATGTCGGTCCACACGGGGATGCCCGCGGGTACGCCGACCCGGACGTCGCCGGACGCGGTCTTGGCCTTGAGCTCGCCGCGGTGGATCGCCCCGACGTCGAGGTCGCCCGAACCGCTGCTCATCGCGACGTGGCTGGACGCCTCGCCGATCCTGACGTCGCCCGAGCCGGTCTTCGCGACGGTCTCGTCCTCGGCCGCGTCGACCGTGACCCGGCCCGAGCCGGAGGAGACCACGGTGGAGCCGGCGACCCGGCCGAGCTGGACGTGGCCGGAGCCGGTCTTCACGCGGAGGTCGCCGAGCGAGCTGCCGATCTCGACGTCGCCGGACCCGCTCTGCACGACCGCGTCCTCGGTGAACGCCTCGACCTCGACGTCGCCGGAGCCGCTCTTGAGCCGGGCCGCCCCGAGGCGCCCGGTGGCGACCAGGTCGGCCGAGCCGAGCTTGGTGGCGACGTCGCTGTCCAGCGGCAGGGTCACGGACACCGTGAGGCCTCCGTTGCCGGAGAGGAAGCGGGCGAAGCGCTGCGGCGCGATCACGACGATCTGCTCGCCGCGCTGCTCGACAGTGACCTCGTCGGCGTCCGCGCCCTCGACGTGCACCTCGGTCTCGAGGGTCTCGGTGGCGTGGATCGTCACGTCTCCGGAGCCGATCTCGACGTACAGCGAGGCCGGCCCGGTGGTGGGGAACGTCTTGTGCATGGTGGTCTCCAGGGTGTGTTCCGCCGCCCGAGCCGGCGGGGCCGGTCGGTGGGGGGTGTTCGGTGGGGGGTGTGTTCGGTGGGGGGTGTTTTGGGGCCTGGTGTCAGACCCAGCCGGTCATCCGGCGCTGGGTACGGCGGACGGGTCCGCGCTGCATCTCCTCGAAGAACGGCATGCTCGAGAGGTCGATGTCGACGTTGA
Source organism: Nocardioides jiangsuensis (assembly GCF_019679455.1). GTDB lineage: Bacteria > Actinomycetota > Actinomycetes > Propionibacteriales > Nocardioidaceae > Nocardioides_C > Nocardioides_C jiangsuensis. Next base: position 833,258 of record NZ_JAIEZQ010000001.1, on the reverse strand, counting down.
TCGCGCGCTCGCCGCGAGTGGCGTTGCGAATCGTGGTGACCAGCCAGGTGTTGAGCGAGTGGCCGCTGCGGGCCGCCAGCTCCTCGGCCTTGGTCTTGAGGGACTCGGGGATCCGGAGCGTGATCCGGGCGACCGCGCCCTCCTCGTCGTCCTCCTCGGCCTCGGGCGGGACCGGTGGCGTCGGCGGACCGGGCGGCGTCGGCGCCATCGGCATGGTCGGTACGTCGACCACGAACTCGGGCTCGCGGCCACGCAGCCGCACGTCCACCGAGCCGGCGGGCAGCTCGCTGGTGATCTCGGCCGCGGCCTGTGAGAGCGCGTCCATCAGGGCGAGTCGCATCGCCGGGTCGAGGGCGAGTGCGAGGCGCTCGGCGGCGGCCTTGGCCTCGGGGCCTCCCGCTTCGGCCGCGGACGCGAGGTCCCGGCGGAGGCTGTCGACGTAGGGAGTGATGTCCATGCGCACCACGATGACATCACCGTGATGTCATGTCAAGCATCTTCTGATGTCAGGTGATGTCGTCGTGGTGCGGGGTGGTGTCGCGGGGGTGGTGGGGTCTGCCTGCGGAGGTTCTCGACGCGGTCCGGCGCCTGGACGCAACCCGTTCACGTGCGCGGTTGTGGCCCCTGCGCGGACCGGTTCCGGGGCCCGAACCGCGCACGTGCGCCGTTGGGGCGCTGCCGCCGCGCGACCGCGTCCGGTGCGCGCTCCGTGGGTCGGTGCCATACGAGAGGGGAGCGGTGTCGTCCATGTGGGCGTCGACGTTCAGGCCGTCGAAAGCCGAACGGGCCGCCCCGCGGTGGGACGGCCCGTTTCGGTACGGCGCTGGGGTGGCTCGGCTCAGAGGTCGAAGAGCGACTTCGTCTCGTCGATACCGCCCTCGGGGCGCTTCGGCTCGTGCGTCTCGCCGGAGGACTGCGCCGGAGCGCTGCCGTTCGACGCCGCGTTCGCCTGGCCGCCGGGCGTCTCGATCCCGGCCTCCTCGTCCGGCTCCGCGGCGGAGGTCGTCTCGGGCGCCGTCGCCTCGGGTCCCTCCTCGGGACTGTGCGACTCGGTGGCGGCCTCGGCCTCAACCTCCGGCTCGGACGCCTCCCCGTCCGCAGCCTCGGTCTCGGCCCGCGCGTCGACCTGCTCCGCGGGCTCGGCCTTGGTCGGCTCGGGCTCGCTGGGGGCGAGGTCGAAGAGCGATCCGGCCGAGCTGATGCTGCCCTCGGTGGCGGGCGTCTCGGTCTTCACGCCGGCCGGCCCCGCCTGCGGCGCCGCGTCGGTCTGCTCCGTGGTGGCGGTGGTCTCGGGGGCGTCAGTCTCGGACTCGGTGGCGGCCTCGGCCGGAGCCTCCGGCTCGGACTCGGCCTTGGCGGGCTCGGCCTTGGCGGGCTCGGGCTCGCTGGGGGCGAGGTCGAAGAGCGATCCGGCCGAGCTGATGCTGCCTTCGGTGGCGGGCGTCTCGGTCTTCGCGTCGGCCGGCTCCGCCTGCGGCGCCGCGTCGGGCTGCTCTGTGGTGGCGGTGGCCTCGGGGGCGTCAGCCTTGTCCTCCGCAACCGCCTCGGCCTGCTCCGGCTCGGGCTGTGCGCCAGTCTCGGGCTCGGTCTTCGCGTCGGCCTGCTCGGCCTTGGCCGGCTCGGGCTCGGTCTCGGCGGTGGGCTCGGCCTTGGCCGGCTCGGGCTCGCTCGGCGCAAGGTCGAACAGCGACCCGCCGGAGGCGATGCTGCTCTCCGCCGACGTGCCGGTCTGCGCCGCGGGAGCCTCCTGGGCGGAGGACTCGGCGTCCGGCCCGGCACCAGCGGCGGCGGCCTCGGCGGGCGCCGCGGCCGCGGCCCCGGCACCAGCGGCCGCGGCCTCGGCGGTCTCCTCGGTCTCGGCCTCGGCGGTCTCGGCGGGCGCCGAGTCGGCCGGGGTGTCGAACAGCGAACCGCCGGTGTCGAAGAGCGAGCCACCTGACGAGAGGGAGCCCTCCGGCTTCGGCTCCGTCTTCGCCGGTGCTTCCTCGTCGGCAGGCTTCGCCTCCGTCGACGCGTCGGCGGGAGCGCCGGCCTCGTCGGACGAGGTGCCGCCGGCGTCGAACAGCGACGTGCTCGTCGTACCGCTCGGCTCGGCGGCGTCGGTCTTGGTGTCCTCGTCAGCCGCCGCGGGAGCGCTGTCGAACAGCGAGCCCGAGCTGATCGGCTTGCTGGTCTCGACCTCCGGGTTCCGCTCCTCGGTGGCGGCGGCGTTCGCGCCCACCGCCTCGGGCTCGGTCACGGTGTTCTCGGTCTGGGTGGCGTCGCCGGCGCTCGGCTCGGCCTTGGTGGCGGCCTTGTCCGCGACGGCGGTGCCCGCGGCGGCGCCGGCCCCGGCGGCCTTCGCCGATGCGCCCGCGCCGCCCGACTTCGCGGCCGCACCGGCCGGGACCGGGGTGCGGCTCTCGCCCTTGACGGACGCCAGCAGCAGCTGGGCGACGTCGAGAACCTCGACCTCCTCGCGGGCGGACCCCTCGGCCTGCTTGGCGGTCAGCCCGTCGGAGAGCATCACGCGGCAGAACGGGCAGCCGGTCGCGATCTGGTCGGCGCCGGTCTCGACCGCCTCGGTGGTGCGGTTGAGGTTGATGCGCTCGCCGATCTTCTCCTCCATCCACATCCGCGCGCCGCCGGCGCCGCAGCAGAAGGAGCGCTCGCTGTTGCGCGGCATCTCCTTCACCTCGGCGTCGGGGAGGATGCTGAGGAGCTCGCGCGGTGGCGAGTACACCTGGTTGTGCCGGCCCAGGTAGCACGGGTCGTGGTACGTCAGCGAGCGCTTCGGGGCGCCGTTGGTCGCGACCGGGGTCAGCTTGCCCTCGCGCACGAGGCGGTTCAGCAGCTGGGTGTGGTGCACGACCTCGAGCTCGACGCCGAACTGCGAGTACTCGTTCTTCAGCGTGTTGAAGCAGTGCGCACAGGTCGAGACGACCTTCTTGACCTTCATCTCCTTGAAGGTCTCGGCGTTCTGCGTCGCGAGGCCCTGGAAGACGAACTCGTTGCCCGCACGCCGGGCCGGGTCGCCGGTGCAGGTCTCGCCGTTGCCGAGCACGCCGAACGAGACGCCGGCCATGTCGAGCAGCTCGGCGACCGCGCGGGTGGTCTTCTTCGCCCGGTCCTCGTAGGCGCCGGCACAGCCGACCCAGAACAGCCAGTCGACCTCGTCGAGGTCCTCGATGTCCTCACCCACGACCTTGACGTCGAACGGCAGCCCCTGCGCCCACTCGAGACGCGCGTTGGGCGACATGTTCCACGGGTTGCCCTTGTTCTCCAGGCCCTTGAACAGGCCGTTGAGCTCCGCGGGGAAGTTCGACTCGACCAGGATCTGGTAGCGGCGCATGTCGACGATGTGGTCGACGTGCTCGATGTCGACCGGGCACTGCTGCACGCAGGCGCCGCACGAGGTGCACGACCACAGCACGTCGGAGTCGATCACCGCGCCGCCCTCGGGCATCCACGCCCAGTCGCCCTCGGTCTCGCCGACGAGCGGGCGCTCGGCCTCGGCCAGCACCTCGGCGGGCAGCGCGGTGCGCTCCTCCTCGGAGCCGGCGAGCAGGTACGGCGCCTTGGCGTAGGCGTGGTCACGGAGGTTCGTGATCAGGAGCTTCGGGGAGAGCGGCTTCTCGGTGTTCCACGCCGGGCACTGGCTCTGGCAGCGGCCGCACTCGGTGCACGAGGTGAAGTCGAGGATGCCCTTCCAGGAGAAGTCCTCGACCTTGCCGACGCCGAGCGCGGTCTCCTCGTCGAGCTCGTCGATGTTCTCGAAGTCGATCGGCTGCCCGCCGGCCATCATCGGCTGCAGGCCGCCCAGCGCCGTACCGCCGTCGCTGCGGCGCTTGAACCAGATGTTGAACCAGGCGGTGAACCGGTGCCACGCGACGCCCATCGTGGTGTTCTGCGACAGCACGATCATCCAGGTGAACGAGATGACGATCTTGAGCATCGCGACCAGGTAGATGAAGGTCGCCAGCGCCGGCTCGGACAGGCCGTCCAGCAGCCCGCCGATCCACGCGGTGAACGGGAAGTGCAGCGCGGAGGCCTGGTCGGGGTGCTCGCCGTACGGCGCGATCGCGTACTCGGCGCCGCGCAGCGCGAGGATGCACAGGCCCACGCCGAGGATCACGGCCTCGACGAAGTACGCCTGCCACATGGTCGAGCCGTAGAACCGGCCCCGGGTGCCGCGGACGCGCTCCTTCGGCCGGGTGACGCGGTAGCCGATGAAGGCCAGGATCGCGATCACCATGACGACCGTGAAGAACTCCGAGACCCACTCGTAGAGGAAGAAGTGGCCGATCACCGGGAGCGCGAAGTGCGGGTCGAAGAGCTGGCCGAAGGCGGTCAGCAGCGTGAAGAACAGCAGCCCGAACCCGACGAAGATGAACCAGTGGCCGATGCCGACCGCGGTCCACTGCAGCATCCGCGTGTGCGCCAACGTCTCCTTGAGCATGTTGGCCCAGCGCGCCCCCTTGTCGTCGGAGCGGTTCACCGCGGGCTGGCCGATCTTGATCGTCGCGATCATCGAGCGGATCGCCTTGACGAACAGGGCGATGCCCACGGCGGCGATGGCCAGCGAGACCACGATGGCGAAGATCTGCATGTGTGCTCCTCGTCGGGGGCTGTACGAGCGTGCGCTGAGCCTACGACCGCGGACGTGGGTGAGTCAGCGGGCAAGACCTGTGAGAGAAATCCTACCGAACAGTAACTTTGCGGCGCGGGGGTGCCCGCGCGCGGGTCAGACCACCCGGAGCAGGCGGCCGGTGTCGTCGAACACCACCCGCAGCCGGGTCCGCTCGCCGGAGGCGGTGCGCGCGCAGTAGGAGTACGCGTGGTCGATCCGGGCGGCGGGCTGGCCCACCGCGAACAGGACGCGACGGGTCGACGCGCCCCGGGGCAGGTCCCGGAACGCCGCTACCCGGCGCAGCGCCGAGCCGTCCGCGCAGCCGTTGCCCCCCACGCCGAGCGCCCGCTCCCACATCTGCAGGTACGCCTCCGAGCCGCGCGCCATGTCCTCGACGATCGCGCCGCCGGCGAGCCGGCGCAGGTCCTCGACCCAGTCCGGGTAGAGGCCGTAGTGAGCGACGCCGTCCACGTTGACGTCGTAGACCCGCCGGCCGCTGACCTGCCGCCCGACGGTGACGCCGCCGAGCCCGCGGAACGGGTAGGTCACCGGGTCCTCCGCGTCCGCGCCGCGCGGGTCGCCCTGCGCGCCGAGGCCGTTGATGTCCGCGCCGAAGCCGAGCCCGAAGAAGTAGCGCCGGTCCGCCCGGCCGACGTGGTACCTCCACTTGTCCACGAACCCGGTGCTGTCCCCGGCGTACGGCGCGATGAAGCCGCCGAGCCGCGCGATCCGGGGGTAGGCGTCGGGCGTGGACCAGGAGTGGCTCGAGAGGATCCCGGAGTAGTCCAGCCTGTCCACGAGGTCCAGCGACGCCCGCCGCGCGCGCACGCTCATGTGGTCGGGGTCGAAGAGCATCTTCCGCTCCGCCAGGCCCCGGACCGTGAACCGGCCGAGGTCGGTGAGGCCGCGCTCGTTGCAGTGCGGCGCCGCCGGGTAGACCGGGGCCGCGGCGGGCAGCGCGGGGGCGTAGGCGTCGGCGATCGCGCCGAACAGCGGGTCGCGCTCGGAGACCTCCCGCGGTACGGCGTACTGCTCCTTGTCGTGCACGCGGTCGCCGTACGTGCTGGGGCAGGACCGCATCCTCCAGAACGACCCGGTCTCCAGGAAGTTCGCGGAGTTCACCGCGACGCCGGTGGTGCCCTCGTCGCCCGCGACCCCGGAGAGGGCGTTGTCGAACTTGTTCACCAGCTCCATCTGCCGCACGCCCATCCGGTGCACCACGTCGAGCTGCCGGTCGATCTCGTCCTTACCGCACTGCGGCACGTCGAGCTTCACGGTGCAGCCGAACACCACGCTGGTCTCGATCCCCATCACCACGGCGAGCTTGCCGTCGTTGATCACCTCGCGCGCCTCGAACGGGCTGCGGACGATCCGGTACCAGCCCTCGCCGGGGCCGCCGGCCTGCGCGTCGACGTACCGCTCGAACTGCCTCATGCGGCGGGCCTGGAGCCGGATCGAGTCCATGTCGTCGCAACTGTTGCGCTTGAGCGGGTAGAGCTCGCAGAGCTTGTTGTTCTCCACCAGCAGGTTCACGAAGAGCCGCAGCCCACCGCGCCAGGAGCGCTCCATCCACCGGTAGTAGGTGCCCTCGTGGGTGAGCGAGTCCGGGGCCGGCCAGTCCCGGAAGGTCGGCCAGCCCACCGGGTCGTGGCCGTCGGGGTCGCCGGAGAGGAAGCTCTCCAGGGCCGCGCCCCGGCCCGCGGTGGCGGTGTGGTCCTCGCAGTCGCGCAGCGCGTACGTCACGCCGTACGGGTGCCACGGCCGGCCGCAGTGCACCTCGCCACCGAGGAACTCGAAGGCCATCCCGTGGGTGTGCGCGTCGGCGTAGCCGCGGACCTCGGCGAAGCCGGTCGCGCCGCGGAACGGGCGGCCGGAGACGTTCGTGCGGACCTCGGGCCAGCGCGCGCAGCCCGCGGTCCGCCGGATCGAGAACGGCGCGGGGGTCGCGGCCAGGACCAGGCGGCCGTCCCGGTCGACGGCGAGCGCCCGGCCGGTCCTCGGGAGGGTGAAGCGGTACGACGTACCGCGGCGGGTCACGGTCCAGTCGGCCTCCGGGCTCGGCCGGTCGGCCGCGACCACCCGCTCCGCGCCGCCGAGCCCCGGGGGAGCGCCGGTGTCGCGGGCCACGAAGTCCCGGCGGTCGCCGAAGAGCAGGTACCTGCCCAGTGTGGTCGCCTGGAAGTGCAGCGGGGTCGCCGCGTCGACGCGGCCGGCCACGGCCCGGAACCCGTCCCCGTCGCGGACCACCCAGCGGCCCCCGGTCGCGATGCCGTAGCAGCCGCCGGCCATCGCGTAGCGGTCCTCGGGCACGTCGCGTCGCGGCGCGGGGGCGAGCCCGGGCAGCAGGGTGGGGTCGGGGGAGGACCGGCGGGCGGCAACCGCGGCGGTGTTCGCCGCGGCCCGCTGCGGGGTGGTCGGGTCCTGCGCGAGCGGGTCGGTGGCCTCGGCGGCGGAGCGCGAGACCGCACCCGCCGCGGCCGGGTCGGTCGCGTCCGCGTGGTCGCTGTCGTGGGCGGAGGCGGGGACGGCGAACGTCGCGGCGAGGACCGCGCCGGCGGTGAGGCCGACCGGCCAGCTGAGCGGCCTGCGCCGGCGCGCCCGGGTGCCGGCGTCTGTCGGGTGGTGCGGGACGTGGTCGCTGGGCATCCGTGTTCCTTCGCCTCGGCAGCTGTCGGGAAGAGCAACGAGTTCTCGTGACGGAGGTCACGCGCCGTCTCGCGCCCAGCGAGGCCGGCGGCGGCGCCGTACGGCGGCCCGGCCCGTGGCACCGGGACCTCCGCCCCTGGGACCCGGGCCCGCCGGGGAGGACGCTGGAGGCATGGGGGCGACGGGAGGACGCTGGGGCGCCGGGGCCGGCCTCGCGGCGCTGGTCGCGGGAGCGGGCGGGGTGGCCTTCGAGCGCGCGGACCCCGACGTGCTCGCCGCCGGGCCGACGGAGTACGCGGCCTGGGTGGCGACCTACCGGACCGAGCTGCTGCTGCAGAGCCTGATGTTCGTGCTGAGCGCGGGCTTCCTGCTGGTGTTCTTCGCCGGGCTCCGCGACCGGCTCGCGCGTCGCGAGCGGTCGGGGGCGCCGTACGACGACGGCCTCTCCACCCTGGTCCTCGGCGCCGGCACGGCCTGGGTGGTGGTCACCCTGGTGGCGCAGTCCGGTCAGGCGGCGATGGCCTACGTCTCCGCGGGACCCGGTTCGGCAGCCACCACGGTGGCCGCGATGGGCGACGTCGTGACCGTGCTCCTCGCGTTCGGGAACGTGCCGGTCGTCGTGCTGCTCGCGGCCACGGCGGTCGTCGGGCTGCGGTGGCACGCCCTGCCGGGCTGGCTCGGCTGGTTCTCGGCGCTGGCGGCGGTGCTGCACCTCGCGCCGGTGGCCGGGGTGGTGCTGGAGACCGGGCCGCTCTCCCCGGAGGGGTGGGTGCCCTACCTGGTCTACCCCGCCTTCGTGGTCTGGCTGCTGGGAACGACCGTGGTGCTGGCCCGTGCGCCCGGAGCGGCTGCGGAGGAGCTCAGTCCCGCCGCGGGGCGGTCCCGCCGAGCCGGACCGTGAGCTGCTCCGCGGTGCGCTGCGTGGCCGCGATCAGCGGACCCAGGTCGGTCGCCGGGTCGCTCCGGTAGGTCACCGCCACGCCCGCCGCCGGGTGCCCGTTGTGGTCGAGGACGACGGCCGCCACCGAGGCGAACCCGGGGGTGACCTCGCCGTCCTCGATCGCGTACCCGCGCTGGCGGGTCTCGGTCAGCAGCGCCCGGAGCGCGCTCAGCGACGTCGGCCCGACCCCGGTCCGGTCCACGAACGCGCTGCGGTCGGGGTAGAGAGCGCGCACCTGGTTCTGCGGGAGGGCGGAGAGGATCGCGCGCCCGCTCGCGGTCAGGTGCGCCGGCAGCCGCACCCCGACGTCGGTCACCAGCGGCGGCCGGCCGGGGGCGCGCTCCTCGAGCACGTAGAGCACGTCGCGGCCGTGCAGGACCGCCAGGTGCGCGGACTCGCCCACGGTGTCCACCAGGTCGGCGAGGTGGCGGCGCGCGATGCGCTGGAGCGGGGCCTGCCGGGAGTAGCCGCTACCGACCTCGAAGGCCGCGACGCCCAGGCCGTACCGGTGCTCCTCGGGGAGGTGCACCACGAAGCCTTCCTCGATCATCGCCTGGACCAGGTGGTAGGCGGTGGAGCGCGGCAGGCCGACCGCCTGCGCGAGCCGCTCGAGGGTGACCGGGTCCGGCTGGCGGGCGAGGAACCGGAGGACCCGCAGGGCGCGGGTGGCAGCGGGGACCTGGCCCATCGACACCTCTCGGAGCAAACGCCGGGCGGCCGGCGGCCGCACGGGAGAAATCGGGCTTTTACCTTGTTTTAACCAAAACCACCCGTATCGGTAGATCGACACTCATGATAGGTGGCACCGCGTCCGGCTGGGAGGAGTCGGAGGCACGGCGACCGGGCCCGCGCGCCCGCACGTCGCCAGCATGACTGGAGCTTCTCGCGTGTCCGACATCCGTCGACTTCTCGTCCGTGTTCTTGCCGCCACCGTCGCGTGCACCCTGGTCGCCGGCCTCACGGTCGGCTCCGGGGCGGCCAGCGCGAAGGTGCCGAGGACCCCGCACCGCTACACCGCGAAGATCGAGCCCTTGGCGCCGTACGTCGGCCAGTCGATCTGCTCGCCGGGCGCCAAGCCGGGCACCGCCGCGTTCGCGACCATGCTGCTGCGCACCTACAAGAGCTCGCGCAGCCTGGGCATCTCGCGCTCCTGCTCGGTCGGCGGGGCCTCGGAGCACAAGGAGGGGCGGGCCTTCGACTGGGGCGTCAGCGTGGGCAGCGCGCAGGACCGTCGTTCGGTGCAGGCGCTGTTCCGGTGGCTGCTCAAGACCGACCGGCACGGCAACCGCTACGCGATGGCCCGCCGCCTGGGCATCCAGTACATGATCTGGAACCGGCGGATCTGGGGCGCCTACGCCGCCTCGTCCGGCTGGCGCCGGTACACCGGCGCGAACCCGCACACCGACCACGTGCACTTCTCGCTGAGCTGGGCCGGGGCACGCAAGAAGACCTCGTTCTGGAGCCCGCGGCGCTTCCCGAACGGGTCGGGCAACGTGCCGCAGCCGCCCAGGCCGACCGAGCCGGAGCCGAGGAGCTCCGGCCCGCGCCAGGACCACCCGGACCCGCAGCCGGACTCCCGGACGAAGCAGCCCCGAGCCGTCCCCGAGCCCCGGGCTCCCCGGACGCTGACCGCCGGACCCGCGCTCGTGCACGAGCGGGTCGCGGTCCGCACCGACCGCCGGGCCGGCACGCTCACCCGGGGCGCGCTGGCGGAGGGGCACCGCTACCTCGTCGAGGTGGCCGGAACCTACCGTTACGACCGGCGCACCGCCTCGCGCGCCGACGCCGAGTGCAGCGCCGCCGCCCGCTCCGGCTGGCAGCGCACCCGCTCGCTGCGCACCGACCAGTGGGACGCCGACCACCTCGACCTGTACGTCGACGGGCACGACCTGTACGCCCAGGCCGACGACGACCGGGACTGTGACACCGGCGGGCACACCTACCGCTGGGTCTACCAGGCCGACCGCGACGGCCGCGTGCCGCTGACGGTGTGGGACGCCAACGGCCACGCGGACAACGCGGGCACGCTCGCGGTCCGGATCACCGACCTCGGGCGCAGCCGCAGCACCATGGCGTGGACCGTCCCGGCCAAGGCGAAGGCCGGCGTCACCAGCCCCGGACAGCTGACCGGCGGCGAGGACTACCGGGTGACCGTGCGCGGCACCTGGACCGACGGCCGCGGCGTCACCGCCGACGCGGAGTGCGCGCGCACCTCGCGCTCGAGCTGGGACCGCCGGTTCGAGGGGGAGTACGGCGAGGACCGGTTCGACGTCATGCTCGGGACCTTCGGCCACGACAGCCTGGTGCCCCGGCTCACCGACGTGGGCGGCGAGCCCGCGGAGAGCGGCGCCTCCTGCGCCGAGGACCACGTCTACACGTTCGTCTGGCGGGCGGACCGGACCCAGCCGGTCAACGTGCGGGTGGACGACCCGCGCAGCTACGCCGACAACACCGGCGCCCTGCGCGTGAGCGTCACGCCGTACGTCGAGAGGCAGCCGGAGCCGAGCCCCACCCCGGAGCCGACCCCGGAGCCGGACCCGTCCGAGGAGCCGACCCCGGAGCCGGACCCGTCCGAGGAGCCCGCGCCGGAGCCGGAGAGCCTGCGGGTCGACTCGCGCAGCCCGTCGGCGATCCGCACCGCCCAGGAGTTCGCCGAGGGCACCGAGCTTCGGCTGACCGTGACCGGTGCCTACCTGATGCGGGCGAGCAGCGACTGGATCGCGGCCGACGCCGAGTGCACCGCGTCCGCCGAGGAGCCCTGGTGGCGCTCCACCCGGTTCGAGGGGAGGTTCGACGGGTCCTGGTCGCCGCTGGGTGACCTCGTGGTCAACCGGCGGCTGGTCAGCTGGGAGCCTGCCGACGGCCGCGGATCCTGCGACGGGTCCGACGCGCACGAGTACTCCCTGGACCTGACCGTCGCGGAGGACGGGCCGCTGTGGTTCGTCGTCGCCGACGACTACTACGACGACAACCGGGGCGCGCTCACGGTCACCGTGGAGCCGCGATGAGCCGCGCGACGGTCACGCGGCTCACCCCGCTGCTGGTGGCCGCCGGACTGGCGCTCACCGGCTGCGCGGACACCGGTGACGCCACCGGCGCGAGCGGCCGGGCCGTGCGGGCGGCCGGGCCCACCGCGACCGCCGCGCCGGCACCGTCGCCCGCGGGCTCGGCCTCGGGCTCGACCACGTCGGTCCCGTCGACGTCCACGACCACGGCCGCGGCACCGGCCGGCCCGGCGGCCCCGTCCCTGCCGCCCGGCGACCCGGGCCTGGACGCGCCCGCGGTGCCCGACCCCGGGACCCCCCCCGCCGAGGAGCACCACGACGAGCCGCGGCGGAGCGTGCCCACCGCGGCGATGCTGGGCACCGCGGACGTCGCCCTGCAGCTCGGCGGCTCCTGGGCGCCGCGCGAGGCCGACCCGCTCGGCTGCACCTCCCCGCGCGGCGCGGTGGCGGCGCGCACCGCCCGGCACACGTCCGGGACGCGGGAGGTCCGGGAGACCGTCTCCACCCACCGCGACCCCGGTTCCGCGGACCGGGCGGTGACCGCGCTGGCCGACGAGCTCGCCGGCTGCGGCTGGACGGTCGGGGTGGACCCCCGGCTCGGCTCCGCCTCCGTGGCGGCGACCCGGGGCGGCCGCTCGCTCACCGCGGTCGCGGCCGAGGGGGTGTCGGTGGTCCTCGTCGGCGCCGGCCCGCGCGTGGCGACCGGCTGGCAGTGGGACGCCCTGGTCGACCTGGCGATGGGGTCGTCCTGCCCCGCCGCCCCCGACGGCTGCCACTGACCGCCGGCAGTCTCATATCCGAGACAGTTGTACCCGCGGAACGCTGGCTGACCGGGCCGCGGGGGCGTGCAATGGACCCATGACAGTCGTACACGTCGGGGTCGGCCCCCTCTCCTTCGACGACGTGCTCGCGGTGGCCCGCCACGATGCCCCGGTCGCGCTGACCGACGAGGCGGTGGCCGCGATCGAGCAGGCCCGCAAGCACGTCGAGCACCTCGCGTCGGCGCCCACACCGGCGTACGGCATCTCCACCGGTTTCGGCGCCCTCGCCACCCGGCACATCCCGTCGGAGATGCGCGCCCAGCTCCAGCGCTCGCTCGTCCGCTCGCACGCCGCCGGCAGTGGCCCCGAGGTCGAGCGCGAGGTGGTCCGCGCGCTGATGCTGCTGCGGCTCTCCACCCTGGCCACCGGCCACACCGGCATCCGGCTGCAGACCGCGCAGACCATGGCCGGGATGCTCACGCACGGGATCACGCCGGTGGTGCGGGAGTACGGGTCGCTGGGCTGTTCCGGTGACCTGGCCCCGCTCTCGCACTGCGCGCTGGCGCTGATCGGCGAGGGCGAGGTCCGCGACGCGCACGGCACGCCGATGCCTGCGGCGGAGGCGCTGCGCGCGGCCGGGCTCGAGCCGGTCGAGCTCGAGGCCAAGGAGGGACTCGCGCTGATCAACGGCACCGACGGGATGCTCGGCATGCTGGTGATGGCGATCCACGACCTGCGGATGCTGCTGCGCACCGCCGACGTCGCGGCCGCGATGTCCGTCGAGGGCCAGCTCGGCACCGACCGGGTCTTCGCCGCCGACCTGCAGGCGCTCCGGCCGCACCCCGGGCAGGCGGACTCCGCGGCCAACCTGGCCCGGGTGCTCGCCGACTCCGGCGTGGTCGCCAGCCACCGCGGGCCCGACTGCCACCGGGTGCAGGACGCCTACTCGCTGCGCTGCTCGCCGCAGGTGCACGGCGCCGCGCGGGACACCGTCGAGCACGCCGCCCAGGTGGCGGCGCGCGAGCTCGCCTCCGCGGTGGACAACCCGGTCGTGCTCGGCGACGGCCGGGTGGAGTCCAACGGCAACTTCCACGGCGCCCCGGTCGCCTACGTTCTCGACTTCCTCGCGATCGTCGCCGCGGACGTGGCGTCGATCTCCGAGCGACGGACCGACCGGTTCCTCGACAAGGCGCGCAGCCACGGCCTGCCGCCGTTCCTCGCCGACGACCCGGGCGTCGACTCAGGGCACATGATCGCGCAGTACACCCAGGCCGCGATCGTCTCGGAGATGAAGCGGCTCGCCGCCCCCGCGAGCGTCGACTCGATCCCGTCGAGCGCGATGCAGGAGGACCACGTCTCGATGGGCTGGTCCGCCGCCCGCAAGCTCCGCCGCGCCGTCGACGGGCTCACCCGTGTCGTCGCGATCGAGGTGCTCACCGCGGCCCGCGCCCTCGACCTCCGCGCCCCGCTCGCGCCGGCACCGGCCACGGGCGCCGTACTCGCGCTGCTCCGGCAGACCGTCCCGGGCCCCGGGCCCGACCGCCACCTCTCACCCGAGATCGAGGAGGCCGTGGACCTCGTGCGCAGGGGCGCCGTCCTGGCCGCCGTCGAGGACACGATTGGAGACCTCCGATGACCACAGGAAGCCGCGTCGTGCGTGCCCCGCGGGGCACCGACCTGACCGCCCGCAGCTGGCAGACCGAGGCGCCGCTGCGGATGCTGATGAACAACCTCGACCCGGAGAACGCCGAGCGGCCCGAGGACCTCGTCGTGTACGGCGGCACCGGCAAGGCCGCGCGGAGCTGGGAGGCCTACGACGCGATCACCCGCACCCTGGCCACCCTCGCCGACGACGAGACGCTGCTGGTGCAGTCCGGCAAGCCGGTCGGCGTGATGCGCACGCACGAGTGGGCCCCGCGCGTGCTGATCGCGAACTCCAACCTGGTGGGCGACTGGGCCAACTGGGAGGAGTTCCGTCGCCTCGAGCACCTCGGCCTCACGATGTACGGGCAGATGACCGCCGGCTCGTGGATCTACATCGGCACCCAGGGCATCCTGCAGGGCACCTTCGAGACCTTCGCCGCGGTCGCCGACGAGCTCGCCGCCGCGCGCGGGGACGAGCCCGGCTCAGGGACGCTGGCGGGCACGATCACGCTGACCGCCGGGCTCGGCGGGATGGGCGGCGCGCAGCCGCTGGCGGTGACCATGAACGACGGCGTCGCGATCTGCGTCGAGTGCGACCAGAGCCGGATCACCCGCCGGATCGAGCACCGCTACCTCGACGTCCAGGCCGACTCGCTCGACCACGCGCTCGAGCTCGCCGTGGAGGCCCGCGACGCCCGCCGGCCGCTGTCGATCGGGGTGCTCGGCAACGCCGCGGACCTGGTCCCCGAGCTGCTGGCGAGGAAGGCGCCGATCGACATCGTCACCGACCAGACCTCCGCGCACGACCCGCTGTACTACCTGCCCGCGGGGGTCGCCTTCGACGAGTGGGCGGCGCTGCGCGAGAAGGACCCGGCGGGACTGACCCTGCAGGCGCAGGCGTCGATGGCCCGCCACGTCGAGGCGATGGTCGGCTTCCAGGACGCCGGCGCCGAGGTCTTCGACTACGGCAACTCGATCCGCGACGAGGCCCGCAAGGGCGGCTACGCGCGCGCCTTCGAGTTCCCCGGCTTCGTGCCCGCCTACATCCGGCCGCTGTTCTGCCAGGGCAAGGGCCCGTTCCGCTGGGCCGCGCTCTCGGGCGACCCCGCGGACATCGCGGCGACCGACCGCGCGATCCTCGAGCTGTTCCCCGACAACGAGCGGCTGCGGAAGTGGATCACGATGGCCGGGGAGCGGGTCTCGTTCCAGGGGCTGCCGGCCCGGATCTGCTGGCTCGGGTACGGCGAGCGGCACCTCGCCGGGCTGAGGTTCAACGAGATGGTGCGCACCGGGGAGCTCTCCGCGCCGGTGGTGATCGGCCGCGACCACCTCGACTGCGGCTCGGTGGCCTCGCCCTACCGCGAGACCGAGGCGATGCTCGACGGGTCCGACGCGATCGCGGACTGGCCGCTGCTGAACGCGCTGGTCAACACCGCCTCCGGGGCGACCTGGGTGTCGATCCACCACGGCGGTGGCGTCGGGATGGGCCGCTCGATCCACGCCGGCCAGGTCACGGTCGCCGACGGCACCGACCTCGCCGCGAGGAAGATCGAGCGGGTGCTCACCAACGACCCGGCGATGGGCGTGATCCGGCACGTCGACGCGGGCTACGACGAGGCGGTCGCGGTGGCCGCGGAGCGTGGCGTGCGGATCCCGATGCAGGAAGGCTGACCGCGGGTGCCCGGGTCAGCCCGGCGTACGGCGGTGCCACCACCGGCGGCGCTCGCGGTGTCCCCGCGCCAGGGCGTCCTCACGTCGCGCGGCCTGCTGGAGCAGCTCGCGCTGCCGGTCCCGGCGCTCGGCGCGACGGGCACGCCACGCGACGACCTCCCGCTCGGGGTCGCGGGTCGGGGTGACCACCGGCGGCCCGCCGAGCAGCTGCCGTCGTGCGTCGACCACCCGCCGGTTGAAGTCCTCGACCGCACGCCGGACCCCGTCCTCGGAGGCCTCCCGGTCGAGCGCGCCGTCGAGCTCGGCGTCCTCCCTGCGCAGCGCGAGGGCCGGGGGCAGGACGCCGGTGATCTGCTCACGTTCGATGAGGCTCTTGACCCACCAGTTCGGGTCGTGGTTGCCGTCGAGCCCGCGGATCGGCTTGCCGGCCCCCGGCAGGTCGTCGAACTCCCCGCGCTCCATCGCCCTGCGCACCTGCAGATCCACCCACAGCGCCTGCTGCTCCATCCGCTGGGCGGGGGCCGAGTCGTCCTCGTCCTCCTCGGCGTCCTCGGGCAGCGGCTCCGGTGCCTGCTGGGTGAACGCGGTCACCGCGGCCCGGCGCAGCCTGCGCTCCCGGTCCTCCGGGCTCTCCTGGTCAGTCATCGGTCTCACCCCCTGACGCCCGCCAGTCTACGGAACGGGTCACCAGCCGCCGCGGTGCACGACCTCCTCGACCGGCCTGCGGCCGCGCCCGGCCGAGCCCCGGCCGCCGGGGCTCCCGGTGCGGTGCCCGAGGGTGATCGCACCGACCGGGGTGTACTCCTCGGGCACCCCGAACTCCGCGCGGAACGCCGCGGTGCGCTCACCGGGGATGCCGAAGAAGCAGGCGCCGAGCCGGGCGTCGACCGCGGTCAGCAGCATCAGCAGCGAGGCCATCGCGGTGTCCATGTGCCAGTACGGCACCGGCCAGCGAGCCTCGTCCCGGTCCGTCCACCCCTTGTCCGCCTCGGCGTACCGGCCGAGGTAGGCCGACTTGTTCGACAGCGGGACGATCACCACCGGGGCGGTGCGCATCCCGCGCAGCCACGAGTCCGGGGTCTCCGCGGCGCCCTCCGGGGTGCAGGCCGACCAGAACCGGTCGACGTCGGCGGCCGTATCGAGCAGCAGGAACGCCCACCCCTGGGTGAACCCGGCGCTCGGTGCGTGCAGCGCGTTCGCGAGGATGCGCTCGACCACGTCCGGGTCCACCGGCTCGTCCGAGTAGGTGCGCACCATCCGGCGACGGCGTACGACGTCTTGGAACTCCATGGAGCAGATCATGTCGTTTGAGCAGATGTGGCGCGACCTGGCGCCGGTCGGGCGGTCGGCGTCCAGCGGCGGCTACCACCGGCAGCCGTTCACCGCCGCCGAGCGCGAGGCCGCCGCCTGGTTCGTCGAGCAGTGCCGGGCCCGGGACCTCGACGTGCGCACCGACGCGTTCGGCAACACGGTCGCCTGGTGGCGCCCCGGACCGGGCGGCTCCGCGGAGGGCGCGGCGCCCGGCGCGGCGCAGGCCGCGGAGCCCGGCGTGGTCACCGGCTCCCACCTGGACTCGGTGCGCGACGGCGGGGCGTACGACGGGCCGCTCGGCGTGGTCTCCGCGCTGGCCGCGGTGGACCTGCTCCGGGAGCGCGGCTTCACGCCCACCCGGCCGCTCGGGGTCTCGGTCTTCGTCGATGAGGAGGGGTCGCGCTTCGGGCTGGCCTGCCTCGGGTCGCGGCTGATGACCGGGGCCACCACGCTCGACGGGGTCAAGGAGCTGCGCGACCGCGACGGGGTCTACCTGCTGGACGCGATGGCCGCCGCCGGGCTGCCGGTCGCCGACGGGACGGAGGTCGGTCCCGGCGGCGGGACCGCGGAGCGGATCGGCTGCTTCGTCGAGCTGCACGTCGAGCAGGGCCGCGACCTGGTGCACCGGGACGCCCCGGTCGGGGTGGCGAGCGGGATCTGGCCGCACGGCAGGTACCGCTTCGACTTCCACGGCCAGGCGAACCACGCCGGCACCACGCGGATGGAGGACCGGCGCGACCCGATGGTGACCTACGCGACGACGGTGCTCGCCGCGAACGAGCAGGCCCGGCTCGCGGGGCAGCGCGCGACGTTCGGCCGGGTCGACGTACACCCGAACCAGACCAACGCGGTGCCCTCCCGGGTCACGGCCTGGCTCGACGCGCGGGCGGAGTCGCGGGCCCACCTCGAGAAGATGCTCGCCGACGTCGAGCGGCTCGCGGGCGAGCGGGCCGGGCGCGACGGCACCACGGTCGAGGTCGTCGCGGAGTCGGTCTCCGCCGAGGTCGTCTTCGACCCGGCCCTGGCCCGGCGGATCGCCGCCGGCCACGAGGGCGGGGACTGGCCGCTGCTGCCGACGATGGCCGGCCACGACGCGGGCGTGCTGTCCGCCGCCGGGGTGCCCACCGCGATGCTGTTCGTCCGCAACCCCACCGGTGTCTCGCATGCCCCCGACGAGCACGCGGAGACCGCCGACTGCCTGCGCGGCGTCGAGGCGCTCGCCGACACCCTGGAACGGCTGGCGGGCCCCCGGTGACCGAGAACTGGCTGCTCGAGCGCGCCTGGCTGGGCGATCCCGGCGGCGCGGTGGCCGAGGGTGTCCTGGTGGAGGTCGAGGACGGCCGGTTCGCCTCGGTCCAGGAGGGCGTGCGGGAGCTGCCGCGCGACGCGCACCGGCTCGCCGGGCTGACCGTCCCGGGACTGGCGAACTGTCACAGCCACGCCTTCCATCGGGCGCTGCGCGGCCGGACGCAGCGGGAGCGCGGGACGTTCTGGACCTGGCGCGGGCAGATGTACGACGCCGCCGCGCGGCTCGACCCCGACCTCTACTACGACCTCGCGCGGGCGACGTACCGGGAGATGCTCGCGACCGGCTTCACGTCCGTCGGCGAGTTCCACTACCTGCACCACGGCCCCGGCGGTCGGCGCTACGACAACCCGAACGTGATGGGGCTGGCCCTGGTCGAGGCCGCCCGCGACGTCGGGATCCGGATCGCCCTGCTCGACACCTGCTACGTCGCCGCCGGGATCGGCCGGCCGCCCGAGGGGGTGCAGGCCCGGTTCAGCGACGGCGACGCGAACGCCTGGGCGAGCCGGCTGGAGCGGTTCGAGTACGTCGAGGACGACGAGGTGGTGCTCGGCACCGCGGTGCACTCGGTGCGGGCCGTGCCGCGGGCGCAGATCGGCGTGGTCGCGGCGTGGGCGGAGGCGCACGAGGCCCCGCTGCACGTGCACCTCTCCGAGCAGGTCGCCGAGAACGAGGCGTGCCTCGCGGCGTACGGCGCCACCCCGACCGAGGTCCTCGACGTCGCCGGCGCGCTCGGCCCTCGCACCACGGTGGTCCACGCCACGCACCTCACCGGCCGGGACATCGCGGCGCTCGGCGGGGCGTCGGCGTACGCCTGCTTCTGCCCCACCACCGAGCGCGACCTCGGCGACGGGACCGGCCCGTCCCTGCGGCTGCGCGACGCGGGCGCCCGGCTCACCCTCGGCACGGACAGCCACGCGGTGGTCGACGCGTTCGAGGAGATGCGCGCAGTCGAGCTCGACGAGCGGCTGGCCGCCCGGAGCCGCGGCCACTGGACCTCTGCCGAGCTCCTCGTGGCGGCGACGGCCGACGGGCACGCCTCGCTCGGCTTCCCCGACGCGGGCCGGATCGAGGTCGGCGCCCGGGCCGACCTGGTCACCCTCGACGTCGCCAGCCCGCGCACCGCGGGGACCGGCGCGACCGTGGAGACCGCGGTCTTCGCGGCCGGCGCGGCCGACGTGGTGCACGTCGTGGCGGGCGGGCGGGTGGTTGCCACCCGGGGCCAGCACCGCGAGATTGGACGCGAGCTCGAGACCGCCGTCACCGACCTGTGGGGGAGACCATGACCGTCAGCAACCGCTCCTGCCCGCCCGGGCCGGTCGTCCCGGTGCTCCGCTACGCCGACGTCCCGGCCGCGGTCGACTGGTTGTGCGCGACCTTCGGGTTCACCGAGAAGCTCCACGCCGGCCGCGACCACGCGGTGCTGCTCGTCGGCGCCGGGTCGGTGATGCTGAGCCGCTTCCGGTCCGGCCGCGGGGTCCACGCCGGCCCCGCCGACGCCGTGGAGCCGGGGAGGGCCGAGCGCTGAACAGCCTCCTCCTGACCGGGATCGGCGAGCTCGTCTCCAACCACCCCGGCACCGGTGACGGGACGCCGCTCGGGCTGCTGCGCGACGCCGCCGTGGTCGTCGAGCACGGCCGGGTCGCCTGGACCGGTGCGGCCACGCGAGCACCCGCCGCCGACACGTCGTACGACGTCGGCGGCCGCGCGGTGATCCCCGGCTTCGTCGACTCGCACTCGCACCTGGTCTTCGCCGGCGACCGCGCCGAGGAGTTCGCGGCCCGGATGACCGGGACGCCGTACACCGCGGGCGGGATCCGGACCACGGTGTACGCCACCAGGGCGGCGACCGACGAGCAGCTCGCCGCCAACGTCGCCCGGCACGTGGGGGAGATGCGGCGCCAGGGGACGACCACCGTCGAGATCAAGAGCGGCTACGGGCTGACCGTGGCCGACGAGGCACGCAGCCTCGCGATCGCCCGGCAGGCCACCCGGGAGACCACCTTCCTCGGCGCGCACGTGGTGCCACCGGAGTACGCCCTGGACCCGGCCGGGTACGTCGACCTGGTCACCGGCCCGATGCTCGACGCCTGCGCGCCGTACGCCCGGTGGGTCGACGTGTTCTGCGAGACGGGTGCGTTCGACGCAGACCAGGCCCGGACCATCCTGCGCGCGGGGGAGGCTCGCGGGCTCGCCGGCCGGCTGCACGCGAACCAGCTCGGACCCGGTCCCGGCGTCCGGCTCGCCTGCGAGCTCGGCCTCGCCGCGGTGGACCACTGCACCTACCTCTCCGACGCGGACGTGGACGCGCTCGCGGGCAGCGGCACGGTCGCCACGCTGCTGCCGGGCGTGGAGTTCTCCACCCGCTCGCCGTACCCCGACGCCCGGCGGCTGCTCGACGCCGGCTGCCGGGTGGCCCTCGCCAGCGACTGCAACCCGGGGTCGAGCTACACCTCGTCGATGCCGCTGTGCATCGCGCTCGCGGTGCGGGAGATGCGGATGACGCCGGCGGAGGCGCTGCACGCGGCCACCCGGGGCGGGGCGGCCGCGCTGCGCCGCGACGACGTCGGACACCTGGCGGACGGGGCGGCCGCGGACCTGGTGGTCCTGGACGCCCCGTCCTACCTGCACCTGGCCTACCGGCCGGGGGTCCCGCTGGTGCACCAGGTGTTCGTGGGCGGCGCCGCCACCCTGTGACGCGTGGCTTCCTTCGTACCGCCGCGTCCTGAGGTCAGCGGCTGAACGAGAGCGTGTTCACGGTGTGGTTGCGGATCCGCTTGGCCAGCGCCTTCTCGGTGGTCCGGCCGACCACCTGGAGCCGGTTCTTGCTCATCAGCATCACGTGGACGTAGGGCTTGGTGTCCTCGCTGCCCGCGTCGACCGCGGAGAACACCCACCGGGCACGGACGGTCGAGCCCACCGGGTTCACGTCGAAGGAGAACTCCCGGTAGTCGACGCCGGCGGCCTGCGCGAGAGCGGCCCGCTCCGCCCGCAGCTCCCGGACGGTGTTCACCTGCGGCTGGAGGTCGAGCCGGATCGTGATCCCGTTCTCGACGTTCTCCACCCAGCTCCACTGGTGCCAGCTGTCCTTCAGCCTGGTGTAGCCGGTGGGGATCCGGATCGAGGCGTGCTCGGCCTGCTTCATCGTCTCCCGTGGTGCTTTCGCGGTGACCTGGTGCTTCTCGTAGACGATCGCCTCGGCGTTCGCCGCCGCGGTGCCGAGCGCGACGGTCGTGGTGAGCGCGGCGGTGACGGCGAGGGTGGAGATGGTGGGACGCGACATGGTGGTGCTCCTGGTGACGGGGGCCGGCTGGCCCGGGTTCGACGTACGGCTGACCCCCAGGACGCCCGGTCCGGCGGGAAGGTTGCACCGGGTCACCCGTCCGCCGCCGCCAGGATGCGGCGGCTCGATGGCCTAGGGCGGCCCGGACGCGGCGGCGCGGGGAGATAGGGAGATCTCCCGATGTGGGGGGCCACCTCAGAGACGGAGCATCGGAGCATCCACTCGACATCCGACCAAGGAGACCCCGATGTTCCCGAGCCCGGAGTTCATGGCCACCCCCGAGATCAACTACCGCCGCGACCGGATTGCCGCGGACATGCGCGGCCGCAAGCCGGCCCGGTCGCGGCTGCACCGGCGCCGCCACCACGAACCGGTCCCCGAGCAGAGGCGGGGTGACGGCGACGCCCTGTGAGCGCCGTCGGGCTCCGGCCCGGAAAGGGGCTGCACCTGTCGGCGGCAGCGGGAATGATGGACGACGTGCCGGCCCTCCACTCCACCACCACGCCGCTCGTCGGCCGTGACGACGAGCTCGACCAGCTCGCCGGGCTGGTCGGGATCGGCGCCACGGCCGTGTCCTGCGCGGTGCTGCTGGCCGGCGACGCCGGGGTCGGGAAGACCCGGCTGCTGAGCGAGCTCCGCGACCGCGCGGACCGGTCCGGCTGGCGCACGCTGGTCGGCCACTGCCTCGACTTCGGCGACAGCGCGCTGCCCTACCTGCCGTTCACCGAGATCCTGGGCCGGCTCGCGCAGGCGTCGCCCGACTTCGTGGCCGACGTCGGCGCCGCCCACCCCGCCGTGCGCCACCTCCTCCCGGGCCAGCGGCTGCTGTCGCTGCCGGAGGGGGCCGCGCCGGAGACGATGGAGCGCTCGGAGATCTTCGAGGCCGTGCACCTGGTGCTGGAGCGGCTCGCCGAGGACGGCCCGCTGCTCGTCCTGGTCGAGGACCTGCACTGGGCCGACCAGTCCACGCGGGACCTCCTGAGCTTCCTGTTCATGCGCGGCTTCACCGGTCCGGTGGCCGTGGTCGCGTCGTACCGCAGCGACGACCTGCACCGGCGCCACCCGCTCCGCGGCGCCGTCGCGCAGTGGTCCCGGATCCCCGGCGTGCACCGGATGCAGCTCCCCCCGCTCACCGACGCGTCGGTGCGCAGCCTGGTCCGCTCGATCCACGCCGGCCCGCTCGGGGAGGGCGCGCTGCACACGATCGTCGAGCGGGCCGAGGGCAACGCGTTCTTCGCCGAGGAGCTCGTGGTGGCCACCGAGATCGGCAGCGCCCTGCCCGACGACCTGGCCGCGCTGCTGCTCGTGCGGCTCGACCAGCTCGACGACGCGGCCCGGCAGGCGGTGCGCGCCGCGGCCTGTGCCGGGCGTCAGGTCTCCCACGAGCTGCTCGCCGCGGTGGCGGGCCTCGACGCCGGCTCGCTGGAGCGGGCGCTGCGCAGCGCGGTCGAGAGCAACGTGCTGGTCCCGGTCGGCGGAAGCTACGTGTTCCGGCACGCGCTGCTCGCCGAGGCGGTGTACGACGACCTGCTGCCCGGCGAGCGGGTGCGGCTGCACGCGGCCTACTGCGAGGCCCTGCTGAGCCACGCCGTCGACGGTACGGCGGCCGAGCTGGCCCGGCACGCGCGCGCCGCGCACGACCTGGTCACGGCGGTGACCGCGAGCATCGAGGCCGGCGACGACGCGATGGCGGTCGGCGGGCCCGAGGACGCCGCGCGGCACTACGAGCTCGCCCTCGGGATCGTCGGCGACCCGGTCAACCGGCCGCGCGGCCTGGACGACGTCGACCTGGTGGCACTCACCATCCGCACCAGTGACGCCGTGATGTCCGCCGGGCACCCGCACCGCGCGCTGGCGCTGGTGCAGGACCAGCTCGCCGCCCTGCCCGACGACACGTGCGACGCCGACCGCGCGCGCCTGCTGATGACGCTCGGCACGGCCGCGCTGATGGGCGACACCACGGTCAACGCGCTCGAGGCCACCACCGAGGCGCTCCGGCTGGTCGGCCAGGAGCCGACCGTGCTGCGGGCCAAGGCGCTGAGCGTCCACGCCCACGCCAACGCCGACCGGCAGCGGGCCGACGAGGCGATGCGCTGGGCGCAGCAGGCGCTCGGGCTCGGCGAGCAGCTCGGGCTGCCGAGGGTGGTGGCCGACGCGACGACGACCCTGGCCCGGCTCGAGGAGCGGGCCGGCAACCCGGAGCAGTCGCAGCGCACCTTCGAGAAGATCGTGGCGCAGGCCCGCGACGACGGCGACGTGGTGACCGAGCTGCGCGGGCTGCACCACCTCGGGGCGCTGCACTACGAGGCCGGCAACCTGGCCGAGGCCCGGCGGGTGTACGACGAGACGACCGCGCGGGCCGCCGCCACCGGCCGCCCCTGGGCGCCGTACGGCTTCGACGCCCGGGTGCTGGCCGCGGTCACCGCCTACGTCGCGGGCGAGTGGGACGACGTCACCCGGATCACCGACGTGAGCGGGGAGGCGCCGCCGGAGATGGCGGAGGCCGTGCTCGGCGCGGTCGGGATGGCCGTCGCCGCCGGCCGGGGGCAGGTCGACGCGCTGGAGCGGATGCCGCGGATCCGTGCCTGGTGGGACAAGGACGGCTTCGTCAGCATCCTCAGCGGCGGGGCCGGCATCGACCTGTACGGCGACAGCGGGGACCTCGACGCGGCGCTCCGCGTCCACGACGAGGTCGTCGGGAGCGTGACGAGGCTGTGGCAGGTGGACTCCTTCCTCGCGCAGATCCGGCTCGGCGCGCTCGCGGTCGGGCAGCTCGCGAACCACGTCCCACGGGTGGCCGCCGCCGAGCGGGAGGCGTACCTCCGCCGCGGCGACGCGCTGCTCGCCGCCGCCCGCGAGTCGATGCGGCGGGCCGAGGTGCGCCAGCGCCGGGTGGGCCCGGAGGGCGTGGCGTGGATGGTGCGCGCCGAGGCCGAGCACCTGCGGCTGCGCTGGGCCGGCGGGGTGGACAGCCCCGACGAGGACACGTTGCGCGCCGCGTGGGAGCAGGCGGTGGCGGGGTTCGAGACGTTCCGCCACGAGTTCGAGCTGGCTCGCACGCGCAGCCGGCTGTCCGTCGTACTCCGCTCCCTCGGGCAGGCCGCGCCGGCCCGCGAGCAGGCCGACCTGGCCCGGGAGACCGCCCACCGGCTCGGCGCGGAACCGCTGCTCACCGAGCTCCGGACGCTCGGGCCGGGTGCGGCGCGGTCACGCGGGGAGGCGGCCCGGCACGACGACACCCTCACGCCCCGCGAGCACGAGATCCTCGCTCTGGTCGCGGCCGGGCGGACCAACGGTGAGATCGCCCGGCAGCTGTTCATCAGCACCAAGACGGTGAGCGTGCACGTGTCGAACATCCTGGCCAAGCTCGGCGCCGCCGGGCGTACCGAGGCCGCCGCGCTGGCCCGCCGCCGCGGTCTCCTCCACGACTGACCGCCGGCCCGCCGCGTCCCGGGGGAGTCCGCCCGTCGTAAACGCGTGGCAGCCGCCTGCCCGGTTTGGCACCATCTCCGCGTGACGTGGAGGGAGCGAGTCGCCGGGCTGCGCGTGGACACGACCCCGTTGCGGCAGTCCCGCGACTTCCGGCTGCTGTTCTGGGCGGGCACCGTGTTCTACCTCGGCGGGATGGTCACCTACGTCGCCCTGCCGTACCAGCTGTACACGCTGACCGGCTCCAACTTCGCCGTCGGCGCCCTCGGCATCGTCGAGCTCGTGCCGCTGGTGGTGTTCGGCCTGTACGGCGGTGCGCTCGCCGACCACGTGGACCGCCGCCGGATGCTCGTGCTGGCCGGCGCCGCCCAGGTCGTGCTGACCGGGCTGCTCGCCGTCAACGCGTTCCTCCCCGACCCGCGAGCCTGGCCGATCTACGTGCTCGGTGCGCTGCTCGCCGCCGCCCAGTCGTTGCAGCGCCCCTCGAAGGAGGCGCTCGAGCCGCGCACCGTCGAGCACGGCCAGATCATGGCCGCCAGCGCGCTGTCGTCGCTGGGCGTCCAGGTCGGCCTGCTCGCCGGCCCGGCCGTCGGCGGCGTGCTGCTCGCGGCGTTCGGGGTGGGCTGGTGCTTCGTCGTGAACGTCGCCGCCCTGCTGGTCGCCACTGCGCTCTTCGCGGCGCTGCGGCCCTACCCGGTCACCGACCGGAGCAACCCGCCCTCGCTGCGGGGGATCGCCGAGGGGGTCGGCTACGCGCTGCGCCGCCGCGACCTGCTCGGCACCTACGTGGTGGACATGGTCGCGATGTTCCTGGCCATGCCGACCGTGCTCTACCCCGCCCTGGTCGAGGACGTCTTCGACCAGCCCGCGCTGCTCGGCCTGCTCTACAGCGTCGGCACGATCGGCAGCCTGCTCGCGACGCTCACCTCGGGCTGGACCCGGCACGTGCACCACCACGGCCGGGCGGTGATGGTCGCCGCGATGGCGTGGGGCGCCGCCGTCGCCGCGGCCGGGGTGGCGCCGAGCATCGTGTGGGTGCTGGTCCTGCTCACCCTGGCCGGTGCCGCCGACATGATCAGCGGGATCTTCCGCTCCACGGTGTGGAACCAGACCATCCCGGACCACATGCGGGGCCGGCTCGCGGGCATCGAGATGCTGTCGTACTCCCTCGGCCCGCTCGGTGGCCAGGCCCGCGCCGGACTCGTCGCGGACGCGTGGACGGTGCGCGGCTCGATCGCGAGCGGCGGACTGCTCTGCGTGGTCGGGGTGGGCGCGGTCGGCCTGTGGCTGCGCGACTTCTGGGCGTACGACGAACGCACCGACGAGCACGCGGTCCGGGAGCGGGAGCTGCGCGCCGGGCAGCCCGCTGGCTGACCCTTCCCAGAGTCGGTCACATACCCCTAGTATCCCGAGGACGGCCTACCCCGGGATGTGACGCACGCTCATGACGATCACCGACGACCGGTTCGCGAGGATGAAGCCCTACAACGCCGGTCTCACCCCCAGGATCCGCGCGCGGGACCTGCCGCCGGGCCCCCGCTGGCCGGCGCTGCTGCAGAGCATCGCGCTGATGCGCTTCCGGCACCGGTTCGTGCCCGCGCTGCACCGGCGGTACGGCGACGTCTTCACGGTCCGGGTGGTGCCGAAGGGCTCGCCGCTGGTGCTGTTCACCCGACCCGAGCACGCCAAGGAGATCTTCGCCGGCGACCCGGAGGTGTTCCACGCCGGCAAGGGCAACGCGATCCTCGGGCCGATCATGGGCGAGCACTCGCTGCTGCTCCAGGACTCCTCCGAGCACCGCCGCGCGCGCAAGCGTCTGATGCCGGCGTTCAACGGCGCCGCCCTGCGCGGCTACGAGTCGATGGTGACCCGGCTGGCGCGGGAGGAGGTCGCGCGCTGGACTCCGGGGACGACCTTCCGCTCGCTGGACCGGATGAACGCGCTCACCCTCGAGGTCATCCTCCGGGTGGTGTTCGGGGTGACCGACGAGCAGCGGCTGGCCCGGCTCCGTCCGCTGGTGAACCGGACCGTCGACGTCAACCCGGTGGTGCTGCTCGGGTGGGGCTACCCGTTCCTCCAGCGGTTCGGCCCGTGGAAGGCCACCGTCGACAACCAGCGCGCGCTCGACGAGGTGATGTACGCCGAGATCGCCGAGCGTCGCGCGGCCGGGGACCTGCACGAGCGCTCCGACGTGCTCTCCCGCCTGCTCACGGTGGGCGCCCACGGGAGCGACGACGGCGACGAGGCCGGCGCCGGCGACGGGCTCAGCGACGCCGAGCTGCGTGACCAGCTGGTCACGCTCCTGCTCGCCGGTCACGAGACGACCGCGACCGCGCTGGCCTGGACCCTGTACGAGCTCGGCCGGGACGCGGGCGAGCTGGCCCGGGCCCGTGCGGCCGCCGACGCCGGTGACGACGCCTACCTGGAGGCCGTGGTCAAGGAGTCCATGCGGCTGCACCCGGTGATCCCGATGGTGCTGCGGCACCTGACCGAGCCCGCCACGATCGGCGGCCGGGACCTGCCGCGCGGCACCAACGTCGGCCCCTCGATCCTGATCGCGCACAGCCGCGAGGACAACTTCGAGGACCCGGGCAGCTTCCGTCCCGAGCGGTTCCTCGACGGCCACGTCGCGCCGAACACCTGGATCCCCTTCGGTGGAGGCGTCCGGCGCTGCATCGGCGCGGGCTTCTCGCTGATGGAGGGGGTGGCGGTGCTGCGCGAGGTGCTGGCGTCGTACGACGTCTCCACGCCCGCCGACGACGAGCCGAAGGTCCGCAACATCACCAGCGTCCCGCGGCACGGCGCGAGGATCACGGTCCGCCCCCGCTGACCCGTCCCGTGTAGTTGGATGGGAGCGTGCGCGAGGCGGCCGAGTCCTTCCTGAGCGTCCTGTCCGACGGGCAGCGCGACGTCGCGACCTACCCCTTCGACGGCGCCGAACGGACCACCTGGGCCTACACGCCCGGGCCGCGCGGCGGGCTCGCGCTTGCGGACATGGACGCCCCCCAGCGTGCCGCCGCACTCGCCCTGCTCGAGGCCGGCCTGTCCGCCGGGGGAGCGCGCACGGCCCGCGCGGTGATGGGGCTCGAGCCGGTGCTGCGCGCGCTGGAGGAGGCGGCCGGGCGGCCCGGGTACGAGCGCCGCGACCCCGAGCACTACTGGTTCAGCGTCTTCGGCGACCCGTCCCGCACCGGCCCCTGGGGCTGGCGGGTGGGCGGCCACCACGTCTGCGTGCACGTCAACGCGGTGGGCGACGCGGCGGCGACCGTGCCGCTGTTCCTCGGGGCGAACCCCGCCCGGGTGCCCGACGGCCCGCAGCGCGGCCTGCGCGTGCTCGCCGCGGAGGAGGACCGCGCCCGCGACCTGCTCGCCGCGCTCGGCGCCGACGAGCGGACGGCGGCCCTGGTCTCGCCCGACGCGCCTCCCGACATCCGCACCGGGAACGCCGTGCGGGCGGACATCGCCGCGGTGCCGACCGGGGTGTCGTGGGGCGACCTCGGGTCCGCCGGCCGGGCCGCCCTGGAGCGGCTGCTCGACGTGTACCTCGGCCGGTTCCGGGTGCCGCCGGAGGTCGACGTACCCGCGCTGACCTTCGCCTGGGCGGGGTCCACCACGCCGGGGGAGGGGCACTACTACGCGCTGCGTTCCGGCACCTTCCTGGTGGAGTACGACAACACGCAGGACGGCGCCAACCACGTGCACACGGTGGTGCGCGACGTCCGCCGTGACTGGGCCGTCGACCTGCTCGCCGCGCACTACCGCACCGCCCACTGACCGACCCGGCCCCGCGGTCCGGGCACGCCGCGGGTGAGACTCGTCTCGTCCCCCGCCCGGCGCGCACCGCGGTGTGGGGGCGACCCCCACAATGGGGACATGCGATGGGACGACGAGGAAGCCGGCATGGGTCGTAAGCTCGCCGTCGCCCTGGCCGCCGTGCTGGTGGCGGCCGTCGTGATCGGTGGCTTCGTCGGGGTCCTGGCCTTCGCCGGGGCGCGGGTCGCCGGGGTGGGCGCGCCCTCCACCACCGCGACGGAGGAGCCCAGCCTGTACATCCCCGACGAGGCGCTGTCCACGGAGCGTCCCGAGGAGCCGGTCGCGTCCTCGCCCCCGACGCCGTCGAGCGCCCCGAGCGCCGGGCCCGCCCCGGCCCAGGCGGACCAGGACCCGAAGAAGCGGGACGAGCCGCGCCGCGAGCCCCGCCCGAAGCCGCGGATCATCCTGCGTGCGAGCCCGACCAGCGGGTCGACGTACCAGCGGATCTACCTGCGCGGCAGCTACGCCGGCGGCAACGGGTCGACGCTGACCGTCCAGCGCTTCGAGGGCGGCTGGTCGGCGTTCCCGGTGACCGCGAGCGTCAGCGGCGGGACGTTCGAGACCTGGGTGGAGAGCGGCCAGGAGGGCGCGAACCGGTTCCGGGTCGTCGACCGGTCCAGCGGCCGCGCGTCGAACCCGGTCACGGTCACCCTCCGCTGAGCAGCCCCGCCGGGAAGCCCTTTCGGCCCGGCCCGTCCCGGCCCGCGGACACGCCGCCGGCGCCCGCGCGGTAGTTGCGCACGTCACCTCCCGCGACCGCGCGTCGGAGCCGTGCCGGAGCCCGCCTCTAGGATCTCGGGCATGCCCGCACGCACCCAGATCCTGCTGTTCAAGGCCGTCGCCGTCGCGGAGGCCGTCTCGTGGGCGGGCCTCCTGGTCGGCATGTACCTCAAGCACGTCGCCGGCACGACCGAGCGCGGCGTGGAGATCTTCGGCCCGATCCACGGCGGCATCTTCCTCGCGTACGTGGCCCTCGCGCTGCTCGTCGCGCGGACCCTCCGCTGGGGCGTCCCGGTGACCCTGGTGGCTCTGGCCTGCTCGATCCCGCCGTTCGCCACGCTGTTCTTCGAGCTGTGGGCGGCCCGCACCGGTCGCCTGGCGGCGCCGGCTGACCGTGCGCCCCGGGAGCACCAGCCGGTCGGCTGAGCCCGATGACCCGCCCCGCCGCCCACCTGCAGCTCGTCGTCGCCTGTGTCGTCCTCGGCGTCGGGGTGGCGTTCCTGCTGGAGGCCGCTCTCGGCTCGGACGGCTACTCCACCCTCGTCAACGGCCTGTCGGTGGCCACGGCCCAGCCGTTCTGGGTGGTCAACGCCTTCGTCGGCGCGGCGCTGATCACGATGGCGTGGCTGCGCGGCACCCGGCCTGGCGTCGGGACGGTCGTGCAGCCGGTGGTCGTGGGCTTCACCGTCTCCGCCGCTCTCGCGCTGATCCCGGAGCCCGGGTCGCTGCCGACCCGGGCGGCGGAGCTGGTGGTGGCGTTCGTCCTGCTCGCCCTCGGCGTGGCCGGCTACCTCGCGAGCAACACCGGGGCGGGCCCGGCGGAGGCCGCGGCCATCGCCTGGGACCCGCCGGTGCCGTTCCGGTGGAGCTACAGCATCGTGCAGGGCGGAGGGGCCCTGGTGGGTTGGCTGCTCGGTGCCGCGATCGGCCCGGGCACCCTGGCCGTGATCTTCCTGCTCGGCCCGGCCGTCGACCTGCTCCGCCGACGCGTCCCCGCCATGGAGCGGCACCGGCCGGAGCGTCACTCCGAGCACGGCTGACCGCGCCACGTGCCGGCCGCCCAGGAGGGCGGCCCGCCCACGTCGACCTCGCGCGCCGCGGGCACCGCGCCCTCCGGGGTGTGGCCCGCCTCACCGAACACAAAAGCCGCGTTACGGGAACAGGGCGGACGCCCCTTGCGTTATCCCCTATGACAAGAGTTGAGTTGAACCCACTCAGGTTGTTTGACAGACTCACGTCGACGAGCGCAGCATCGCTCTCGTCCCCGACTCTGAAGCAGAGCAAACCCCCGTCAGCCCGGCGGGATGATCCGTGGAGGTAGAACACATGGCACGCGCGGTCGGCATCGACCTGGGCACGACGAACTCCGTCGTCTCCGTCCTCGAGGGTGGCGAACCCACCGTCATCGCAAACGCAGAAGGTGCACGTACGACCCCGTCCGTTGTCGCCTTCGCCAAGAGCGGCGAGGTCCTCGTCGGTGAGGTGGCCAAGCGCCAGGCCGTCACCAACGTCGACCGGACCATCCGCTCCGTCAAGCGCCACATGGGCACCGACTGGAAGACCAAGATCGACGACAAGGACTTCACGCCGCAGCAGATCTCGGCGTTCGTCCTGCAGAAGCTCAAGCGCGACGCCGAGGCGTACCTCGGCGAGACCGTCACCGACGCGGTGATCACGGTCCCGGCGTACTTCTCCGACGCGCAGCGCCAGGCCACCAAGGAGGCCGGTGAGATCGCGGGCCTCAACGTGTCCCGCATCGTCAACGAGCCGACCGCGGCGGCGCTGGCCTACGGCCTCGACAAGGAGAGCGACCAGACCATCCTGGTCTTCGACCTCGGTGGCGGCACGTTCGACGTGTCCCTGCTCGAGATCGGCGACGGCGTGGTCGAGGTGAAGGCCACCTCCGGTGACAACCACCTCGGTGGTGACGACTGGGACGCCCGGATCGTCGACTGGATGGTCAAGAAGTTCAAGGCCAGCAACAACGTGGACCTCGGCGCGGACAAGATCGCCCGCCAGCGTCTGCAGGAGGCTGCCGAGAAGGCCAAGATCGAGCTCTCCTCCTCCAGCGAGACCACGATCCACCTGCCTTACATCACCCACTCCGAGTCCGGCCCGCTCCACTTCGAGGAGAAGCTGACCCGCTCCGAGTTCCAGCGGCTGACCACGGACCTGCTCGACCGGACCAAGTCGCCGTTCAAGCAGGTGCTCAAGGACGCCGGCCAGGACGTGGCGAAGATCGACCACGTGATCATGGTCGGCGGCTCGACCCGGATGCCGGCCGTGACCGACCTGGTCAAGGAGCTGCTCGGCGGCAAGGAGCCCAACAAGGGCGTCAACCCGGACGAGGTCGTCGCCGTCGGCGCCGCCCTGCAGGCCGGTGTGCTCAAGGGTGAGGTCAAGGACGTCCTGCTGCTCGACGTGACCCCGCTGTCGCTGGGCATCGAGACCAAGGGCGGCGTGATGACCAAGCTCATCGAGCGCAACACCACGATCCCGACCAAGCGGTCCGAGGTGTTCACCACCGCCGACGACAACCAGCCCTCGGTGCAGATCCAGGTCTACCAGGGCGAGCGTCAGATGGCGGCGCAGAACCAGCCGCTCGGCAACTTCGAGCTGACCGGCCTGCCGCCGGCCCCGCGCGGCGTGCCGCAGATCGAGGTCACCTTCGACATCGACGCCAACGGCATCGTGCACGTGTCCGCCAAGGACCGGGGCACCGGCCGCGAGCAGTCGATGACGATCACCGGTGGCTCGGCGCTGTCCAAGGAGGACATCGACAAGATGGTCCGGGACGCCGAGCAGTACGCCGAGGAGGACCGTCAGCGTCGCGAGGCCGTGGAGACCCGCAACCAGGCGGAGACCCTGGTCTACACGACCGAGAAGTTCCTGTCCGAGAACGGCGACAAGATCCCGGCCGAGGTCAAGACCGAGGTCGAGGCCGACGTCGAGGCGCTCAAGACGCTGCTCGAGTCCGAGGAGACCGACAAGGACTCCCTGGAGGCGGCCGCCAAGAAGCTCGGTGAGTCCAGCCAGAAGATGGGCGCCGCGATGTACGCCGCCGGCGAGTCCGACGCGGCCGCCGCGGGCGGTGCCACGGGCACGGGCGACAGCGACGAGGACGTCGTCGACGCCGAGATCGTCGACGAGGACACCGACGACGGGAACGAGAGCAAGTGACCCCTGCCGAGAACCAGGGCCCCGGGTCCGACCAGGACACGGCTCCGGTGACCGAGGGTGGGGAGCCGCAGGAGACTGCGGCTCCCGCCCCCGGCGGGGCCGCTCCCGGCCGCCACGCCGCGGAGCCCCCGGCCGCCGAGCCCGGCAACGCCGAGTCCGGCGCCGCCGGTCCCGACGGAGCCAACGGGTCCGACACCGAGATGACCGACGACCTCGCCAAGGCGCAGCAGGACCTGGTCGAGCTGACCACCGACCTGAAGCGGCTCCAGGCGGAGTACGTCAACTACAAGCGGCGGGTCGACCGTGACCGCGAGCTGGTGAAGCAGAACGCGCAGTACTCCGTGCTGTCCGGGCTGCTCCCCGTGCTCGACGACATCGACCGGGCGCGCGAGCACGGCGAGGTCGAGGGCGGCTTCAAGGCCGTCGCCGACTCGCTCGAGCGGATCGTGCTCGGTCTGGGTCTGGAGAAGTTCGGCAGCCCGGGCGACGAGTTCGACCCGAACCTGCACGAGGCGCTCATGCACGCGCACTCGCCGGACGTCACCACGACGACCTGCCAGAACATCATCCAGGCCGGCTACCGCATCGGCGAGCGCGTCGTCCGCCCCGCGCGGGTGACCGTCGTCGACCCGGAGCCGGCCGGGGACCAGTAGGCAGACACGCGGGAAGGGAGGTGCGCGCATGACGAACGCCGACTGGGCGGGCAAGGACTTCTACAAGACGCTGGGCGTCGCCAAGGACGCGTCCGCTGCGGACATCAAGAAGGCGTACCGCACGCTTGCGCGCGCCAACCACCCCGACTCCCACCCCGGGGACAAGGCGGCGGAGGAGCGGTTCAAGGCGATCGCCGAGGCGTACGACGTCGTCGGTGACGCCGAGAAGCGCAAGCAGTACGACGACCTCCGCACCTACGGCGGCGGGTTCGGCCCGTTCACGGGCCAGCCCACCGGCGCGGGGAGCGGCCAGCCGTTCGACATCAACGACTTCCTCGGCGGCATGGGTGGTAGCGGCGGCGGCGCCGGTGGCGGCCTCGGCGACCTCTTCGGCGGCATGTTCGGCGGCGGGGGCGGCGGACGTACCCGGCAGTCGGCACCCCGCCGCGGCCAGGACATCGAGACCGACGCCACGATCAGCTTCACCGACGCGATCGAGGGCGTCACCGTCTCGCTGAGGCTCTCCTCCGACGCGCCCTGCCCGGACTGCTCGGGCACCGGCGCCCGGGCGGGCACCGTGCCGCGGGTCTGCCCGCAGTGCGAGGGGGTCGGCATGGTCGCCGCCTCCGTGGGCGGGGCGTTCACGATGAACGAGACCTGCCCGGGCTGCCGCGGCCGCGGGCTCGTCGTCGACGACCCCTGCCCGACCTGCCACGGCTCCGGCCGCGGCACCTCCTCGCGGACCATCTCCGCGCGCATCCCCGCGGGCGTCAAGGACGGCCAGCGGATCCGGCTGCGCGGCAAGGGCGCGAGCGGGGAGCGGGGCGGACCTCCCGGCGACCTCTACGTCAACGTCAAGGTGTCCGGGCACGCGCTGTTCGGCCGCAAGGGCGACAACCTCACCCTCGAGGTGCCGGTGTCGTTCGCGGAGGCCGCGCTCGGCGCCGACATCAAGGTCCCCACGCTGGCTGGCGCGCCGGTCACGGTGAAGATCCCGGCCGGGACCCCCAACGGCAGGACCTTCCGGGTCCGCGGGCGCGGCGTGCAGCGCAAGGACGGCCACAAGGGCGACCTGCTCGTGACCGTCGACGTGCACGTGCCCGCCGTGCTCAACGACAGGCAGCGCGCCGCGGTGGAGGCGTACCGCGAGGCCTCTGCCGCGGCCGACCTGCGCAGCAACCTGTTCGCCGGAGGCTCACGATGAGTTCCACCGCCGGGCGCTCCGGGGCCCCGGGCCCCGAGGTTCCCGTCTACGTCATCTCGGTCGCCGCCGAGCTGACCGGGCTGCACCCGCAGACCCTGCGCGCCTACGACCGGATGGGCCTGGTCCGCCCGGGCCGCACCGGCGGCGGCGGGCGCCGCTACTCCTGGCGGGACATCGAGCTGCTCCGCGAGGTCGCGCAGCTCACCGCCACCGGCATCGGTCTCGAGGGCGTCAAACGCATCCTCGACCTCGAGAACCAGGTCACCGCTCTGCAGATGCGCGTCGCAGAGCTCGAGGACGAGCTGGCCGCCACGCAGTACGCGCTGCGCCGGTCGGTCGAGAACACCAGGAGCCAGAACCTTCCCGCCCTGCGCACCGGCAACCAGGCCGTGACCGTGTGGCGCCGAGGTCTGATGTAAAGGGACGCACCATGGACGCATCGAAGTTCACCACCCGTAGCCAAGAGGCCATCAACACCGCGATCCAGACCGCCGCCGCCGCCGGCCACGCCCAGGTCGAGGCGGTCCACCTGCTCGCCGCGCTGCTCGCGCAGCCGGACGGCATCGCGCGCCCGCTGTTCGAGGCCGCCGGGGTCCAGCCGACCCAGGTCATCTCCGGCATCGAGGCCGAGCTGAAGCGGCTCCCGGCCGCGTCCGGCACGACCGTCGCCGCGCCGTCGTACTCCCGGGCCGCCCTCCAGATCCTCAGCGTGGCCACCGAGACCGCCGGGGAGATGAAGGACGACTACGTCTCCACCGAGCACATGCTCATCGCCGCCGCGACCGTCGACAGCCCCGCCTCCCGGATCCTCGCCGAGGCGGGCGCGACCGCCGACGCGCTGCGCGGCGCGCTCTCCAGCGTCCGTGGCAGTGCCCGGGTGACCAGCCAGGACGCCGAGGCCACCTACCAGTCGCTCGAGAAGTACGCCGTCGACCTCACCGCGGGCGCCGCCGAGGGCAAGCTCGACCCGGTCATCGGCCGCGACGCCGAGATCCGCCGCGTGGTGCAGGTGCTCTCGCGGCGCACCAAGAACAACCCGGTCCTCATCGGCGAGCCCGGCGTCGGCAAGACCGCCGTCGTCGAGGGGCTCGCCCAGCGCGTCGTCGACGGGGACGTCCCCGAGTCGCTCAAGGGCCGCAAGGTGCTCTCGCTCGACCTCGCCGCGATGGTCGCCGGCGCGAAGTACCGCGGCGAGTTCGAGGAGCGGCTCAAGGCGGTGCTCCAGGAGATCAAGGACTCCGAGGGTCAGATCATCACCTTCATCGACGAGCTGCACACGGTCGTCGGCGCGGGCGCCGGCGGCGACTCCGCGATGGACGCCGGCAACATGCTCAAGCCGATGCTGGCCCGCGGCGAGCTGCGGATGATCGGCGCCACCACGCTCGACGAGTACCGCGAGCGGATCGAGAAGGACCCCGCCCTAGAGCGGCGCTTCCAGCAGGTCTTCGTAGGCGAGCCGTCGGTGGAGGACACCGTGGCGATCCTGCGCGGCCTGCAGGAAAAGTACGAGGCGCACCACGGGGTGAAGATCACCGACCAGGCCCTCGTGGCGGCCGCGATGCTGTCGGACCGGTACATCACCGGACGGCAGCTGCCCGACAAGGCGATCGACCTCGTCGACGAGGCGGCGTCCCGGCTCCGGATGGAGATCGAGTCCAGCCCGGTCGAGCTCGACCAGCTGCGTCGCCAGGTCGACCGGATGAGGATGGAGGAGCTCGCGCTCGAGCGCGAGACCGACGAGGCCTCCCGGGACCGGCTCGAGAAGCTGCGTGCGGAGATGGCCGACCGGGAGGAGGAGCTCCGCGGCCTGGAGGCCCGCTGGGAGCGCGAGAAGACGGCGCTCGAGGGCTCGGGCGAGCTGCGCAAGCGGATCGACCAGCTGCGCAGCGAGGCGGACCGGTTCCAGCGCGAGGGCGACCTGGCGAAGGCCAGCGAGATCCTCTACGGCCAGATCCCGGCGCTGGAGATGCAGATCGTGGCCGCCGAGGAGGCGGAGGTGATCGAGAACCCGCTGGTCCGGGAGGCCGTCGGCCCCGAGGAGATCGCCGAGGTCGTCGAGGCCTGGACGGGGATCCCCACCGGACGGCTGCTCGAGGGGGAGACCGCCAAGCTCCTGCACATGGAGGAGGTCATCGGCAAGCGGCTGATCGGCCAGCAGTCCGCGGTCGCGGCCGTCTCCGACGCGGTCCGCCGCTCACGTGCGGGCATCTCCGACCCGAACCGGCCCACCGGCTCGTTCCTCTTCCTCGGTCCGACCGGCGTGGGAAAGACCGAGCTCGCCAAGTCGCTGGCGGACTTCCTCTTCGACGACGAGCGGGCGATCGTCCGGATCGACATGAGCGAGTACTCCGAGAAGCACAGCGTGGCGCGACTGGTGGGGGCACCTCCCGGCTACGTCGGCTACGAGGAGGGCGGCCAGCTCACCGAGGCGGTCCGCCGCCGGCCGTACTCCGTGGTGCTCCTCGACGAGGTCGAGAAGGCGCACCCCGAGGTCTTCGACATCCTGCTCCAGGTGCTCGACGACGGCCGGCTCACCGACGGCCAGGGCCGCACCGTCGACTTCCGCAACACCCTGCTGATCCTCACCTCGAACCTCGGCTCGCACTACCTGGTGGACCCGACCATCGACCCGGAGAAGAAGCGTGACTCGGTGATGGCGGTCGTCCGGCAGTCGTTCAAGCCCGAGTTCTTGAACCGACTCGACGAGATCGTCATGTTCGACGCGCTCAGCGAGGAGCAGCTCTCGCACATCGTCGACCTGCAGATCGCCGAGCTGAACCGCCGCCTGGCGGTGCGCCGGATCCAGGTGACCGTCACCGAGGCCGCGCACGGCTGGCTGAGCCGCACCGGCTACGACCCGGCGTACGGCGCCCGCCCGCTGCGCCGGCTCGTCCAGACCGCCATCGGCGACCCGCTGGCCCGGCTGCTGCTCGCCGGGCAGGTGCTCGACGGCAGCGAGGTCGTGGTCGACGTGTCCGAGTCCGGCGAGGGGCTGAGCCTGCAGACGAGGTCGGCTGCGGCGGCGTGACCCGGGCGCTGGTCTCGCGTGATGGAATGGGCCCATGAGTGAGCCGAAGCCGAGCGCCCGCCCCAGCCAGGTCACGATGGCCGGGTGGATCGCCGCCGCCGGGTCGGCCCTGCTGGTCCTGACCGTGCTCGACGCGATGTCCCGGCTGCGGTCGGTCGAGATGCGCGACAGCATCGACGAGTTCCTGGCCAGGCCGCCCGGCAACGGCCTCGGGCTCGAGAGCGGCCAGGTGGTGGAGCTTCTCCGCTGGATGATGATGTTCAGCGGAGCCGCGTCCGCCGCGGCGACCGTGCTGGCCATCTACGTCCTGCAGGGCCACCGTGCCGCGCGGATCGGCTTCACCGTGCTCGCCGTGCTGATCGTGCTGACCTCCCCGGTCTCCGGCGGGGTGCTGCCGATGATGATCGCGTTCGCGGCCGTGATGCTGTGGACCCGCCCGGCCCGCGACTGGTTCTCCGGGACCGTGAGCACCCCCGCCCGGAAGCCCCCGAAGAAGTCCGACCAGCAGAAGGAAGGCACCGTCGTGTCCTCTGACCGCCCCGGGGAGAACCCCGCACCGCAGTGGCCGCGCATGCCCGACGAGTCCTCCGACCGGCCGGCGCCGCCGCCGACCCAGGGGTTCGGCAGCCCGCAGCAGCCCGAGCAGCAGCCCGAGCAGCCCCCGGCCGCCGGCTACCCCCCGGCCGGCCAGTACGGACAGCCGGGCCAGCAGGCCCAGCCGCCGTACGGCCAGCAGGGGCAGCCGGCGCAGCCGCAGGGGCAGTGGGCACCTCCCTACGCCCAGCAGCAGGCGCCGTACGGCCAGCAGTACGGGCAGCCCTACGGCGGTTACCCCGGCTACGGACAGGTCGACCCGGAGCGCCGTCCCCAGTCGGTGACCATCGCCTGCTGGCTGACCTGGGTGCTCTCGGCGCTCACCGTCGTGACGTTCGTGCTGATGGCCGTGGTGATGCTGTCCGCCCAGCAGCCCTTCCTCGACGCGCTGGAGCGGGACCCGAACTTCCAGGACCTCGGCGTGCGCACCGACGAGGTGATCGCGGCCCTGTGGGTGGTGGGCGCGGTCTCCGTGTTCTGGAGCGTCGCGGCGATGGTGCTGGCCTGGTTCGCCTACCGGCGGGCCAACTGGGCGCGGATCACGCTGGTCGTCTCCGCCTCGATCACCGCCCTGTTCAGCCTCGGGGCGTTCCCGGTCGGCCTGCTGCACACGATGGGCGCGATCGCGACCGTGGCGCTGCTCTTCACCGGCGGCGCGAACCAGTGGTACTCCCGCCGGAACCGGCCAGGTGGCCACGGCTACCCCGGGTACGGCGGCCAGCCCGGACAGCAGGGCCAGCCCGGACAGCAGGGGCAGCCGGGACAGCAGCCCGGCCAGCCGCCGTACGGCGACCAGCAGGAGCCGCGCAAGAACGTCTGGTGAGCCGGACCGTTCAGGCGTAGAGGTCGGCCGCGGCCAGCCGGCGAAGCCCCTCGTCGACGACGGCCCGGTCCTTGCAGAACGCCCAGCGCACCTTGTGCCGGCCCTCGTCGGCGTCGTCGTAGAAGAACTGCGACGGGATCGCGACCACGCCGGCGCGCTCGGGCAGGGCCAGGCAGAACTCCAGGCCGTCGGCGTACCCGTAGCGCCGCACGTCGGTGGTGACGAAGTAGGTGCCCTCGGGGACCCACACGTCCACGTCGAGCGAGCGCAGCCCATCGCAGAGCAGGTCGCGCTTGTCCTGCAGCTCGGCGGCGAGCCGGCCGTAGAAGGCGCTCTCCTTGGTCAGCGCGTAGGCGATCGCCGGCTGCAGCGGGGCGCCGGAGCTGAACGTGAGCCACTGCTTCGCCGACTCCACGGCGCGCACCAGCGACGCGGGCCCGGTCACCCAGCCGACCTTCCAGCCCGTGAACGAGAACGTCTTGCCGGCGCTGGAGATGGACACCGTGCGGTCCCACATCCCGTCGAGCGTGCAGAGCGGGACGTGTGCCCGGTCGTCGAAGACGAGGTGCTCGTAGACCTCGTCGGTGATCACCACCAGGTCGTGCTCGCGGGCCACCGCGGCGATCGCCTCGAGCTCGTTCCGGTCGAGGACGGTCCCGGTCGGGTTGTGCGGGGAGTTCACCAGGACGGCGGTGGTCCGGTCCGTCACCGCGGCGCGGAGCTCGTCGACGTCGAGCCGGAAGTCGGGCGAGCGCAGGGTCACCGGACGGCGTACGCCCCCGGCCATCTGGATGGTCGCGACGTAGGAGTCGTAGAACGGCTCGAGCACGACGACCTCGTCGCCGGGGTTCACGAACGCGAGGATCGCCGCCGCGATCGCCTCGGTGGCGCCGGTGGTGACGAGCACCTCCCGCGTCGGGTCGAGCTCGACGCCGTAGTGCGCGGCCTGGTGCTGCGCGACCGCCTCCCGCAGCTCGGGGACCCCCGCACCGGGGGCGTACTGGTTGCGGCCCTCGCGCAGCGCGGCCACCGCGGCCTCGACGACGGAGGCCGGCCCGTCCTGGTCGGGGAACCCCTGCCCCAGGTTGAGCGCGCCGGTGCGCACGGCGAGCGCCGACATCTCCGAGAAGATCGTCGGCGGGATGCCCTGCAGTCGGCTGGCCATCCTCGGGTCCGGGTCGATTGCTGCCATAGCGCCGACTGTAGTAGCCGGTTTCGGTCACACTGTTCGGGTGACCCAGGAGACCGCCACCGCCGCCCCCGAGGACAGCGCCGCGCCGGAGCGCCGGCGCCGCCGCGGGGCCGCGTTCTGGGTGGGTCTCGCCCTCGTGCTCGGGGGACTGGGGATGCTGGGGTACGTCGCCTGGCAGTTCTACGGCACCAACATCGTCTCGCGGCAGCACCAGGAGCGGGTCGTCGGCGAGCTCCAGG
Organism: Nocardioides jiangsuensis; assembly: GCF_019679455.1. Taxonomy (GTDB): domain Bacteria; phylum Actinomycetota; class Actinomycetes; order Propionibacteriales; family Nocardioidaceae; genus Nocardioides_C; species Nocardioides_C jiangsuensis. The sequence continues at coordinate 793,207 of NZ_JAIEZQ010000001.1, read as the reverse complement.
AGCAGTGGCGCGTGGCCGAGGCCGGCACGATCGACGCCAGGCCCGAGCGGCTGAAGCTCGGTGATGCGTCCGCTCTGATCCGGATCCCGGCCTTCGGCGACGACTACGTGGTGCCGGTGCTCGAGGGCATCGGCGACGCCGAGCTGGCCTCCGGCTACGGCCACTTCCCCGACAGCGCCGACCCGGGCCGGCGGGGCAACTACGCGCTCGCGGCGCACCGGGTCACCCACGGCGAGCCGCTGCGCGACATGCCCGAGCTGCGGCCCGGCGACGAGGTGGTCGTGGAGACCCGCGACGCGGTCTACACCTACGAGCTCGACACCGACCCCAACGACCTGATCGTCACCTTCGAGGAGATCTGGGTGGTCGACCGGCTGCCGCGCAACCCCGACGGCGGCACCGAGCCCCCGTCGCAGGAGCCGGGGCAGCGGCTGATCACGCTGACCACCTGCGCGGAGCTGTTCCACACCGACAACCGGATGATCGCCTTCGGCCACCTCGTGGACACCGAGCGGAAGTGACCCCCGGGGCCACTGGCTAGAGTCGCCTCCCATGAGCCACCGCGACGCACTCCTCGAGCAGATCAAGGACAAGGCCGTCGTGCACGGCCGGGTCACCCTCTCCTCCGGCAAGGAGGCCGACTACTACGTCGACCTGCGCCGGGTCACCCTCGACGCGCAGGCCGCACCCCTTGTCGGCCGGGTCATGCTCGACCTCACCCGGGACCGGGAGTACGACGCCGTGGGCGGGTTGACCCTCGGGGCGGACCCGGTCGCCCTCTCCATGCTGCACGCCGCGGCCGCCGAGGGGCGCGAGCTCGACGCGTTCGTGGTGCGCAAGGCGGAGAAGACCCACGGCATGCAGCGCCGCATCGAGGGGCCCGACGTCCGCGGCCGCCGTGTCCTCGCGGTGGAGGACACCTCCACCACCGGCGGTTCCGTGCTGACCGCGGTCGAGGCGCTGCGCGAGGCGGGCGCGGAGGTCGTGGGGGTCGCGGTCATCGTGGACCGCGGCACCGGCGCCAAGGAGCGGGTCGAGTCCGAAGGCTGCGAGTACGTCTACGCCTACGGTCTCGAGGAGCTCGGCCTCGCCTGACCGTCAGACCGGGGCGTCCATCGACTCGCCCCGGCGCTCGGGGAGGCCCCAGGCCGCCCCCGCGGCGAGCAGGAAGAACCCGGCGAACACCGTGAAGACGAGCACGTTGTCGCCGCCCTCGCTCAGCAGGGGCACGGACAGCGGGGCCAGGATCGACGCGATCCGGCCGAACCCGGCGGCCCAGCCGGACCCGGTCGCCCGCATCGCGGTCGGGTAGACCTCGGGCGTGACGGCGTACAGCGCGCCCCAGGCGCCCAGGTTGAAGAACGACAGCGCCATCCCGACGGCCACCATCGTCGTCGTGCTGTCGGCGGTGCCGAAGACGACGGCGGAGCCCGCCGACCCGGCCAGGAACACCGAGAGGGTCGGCCGCCGTCCCCAGACCTCCACCAGCACCGCGGCGAGCGCGTAGCCGGGCAGCTGCGCCAGCGTGATCACGAGCGTGTAGCCGAACGAGCGGACCAGGTCGAGGCCGGAGGCCACCAGCAGCGACGGCAGCCAGATGAACGCGCCGTAGTACGAGAAGTTCACCCCGAACCAGACCGCCCACAGGCTCGCGGTGCGCAGCCGGGTGCCCGCCTGCCACAGTGCCGCCGGCCCGGGCGCGGGTGCCGCGGCGTGGGTCGCGGTCACGGGCTCGACCGGTGGGGTGACCCCGGCGGACTCCTCGAACCGCCGGACCACCGCCTCCGCCTCGGCGTCGCGGCCGCGCAGCTCGAGGAAGCGGACCGACTCGGGCAGGCCGAACCGGACGACGGCGGCGTAGACGGCGGGTACGGCGCCCAGCGCGAGCGCCCAGCGCCAGCCGGAGTCCGAGGTGGGGACGACGAGGTAGCCGATCAGCGCCGCCAGCACCCAGCCGACCGCCCAGAACGACTCGAGCGCGACCACGACCCGGCCGCGGATCCGGGCCGGGGCGAACTCGCTGACCAGGGTGGCGGCGACCGGCAGCTCGGCGCCGAGCCCGAGGCCGATCACGAAGCGGAAGACCAGCAGCGAGGCCACCGACCAGGACAGGGCGGCCGCGCCCGTGGCGAGGCCGTAGACGAGCAGGGTGACGGCGAAGACCTGGCGGCGTCCGACCCGGTCCGCGAGGAGCCCGCCGAGCCCGGCCCCGACGGCCATCCCGGCGAAGCCGATCGAGCCGACCAGGGAGAGCGTGGTGTCGTCGAGACCCCACTGAGCGGCGAGCGCCGCCATCACGAAGCTGATCAGCCCGACGTCCATGGCGTCGAGGGCCCAGCCGGCCCCCGACCCGACGACGAGCCGGCCGTGCCGGCGGGTGAACGGGAGGCGGTCCAGCCGCTGGCTCCTGCTGAGCGCGGGGCCCACCGAGGTCGTCATGCGCGTGTCGGGGTCAGCCGTTGGTGTCGCGGCGGATGTCCTCGCGCTCGACGGTGGCCCGCTCGTGCGGCTCGTCGTACCGCTCGTCGCGCTTCCGCGAGCGTTCGCGGAGCACCTCGACGATCATGGGGATGATCGAGACGAAGACGATCAGCAGAGCGATCAGGTCGATGTTGTCCTTGATGAAGGAGATGTTCCCGAGCCAGAAGCCGAGCAGCGTGATGCCGGTGCCCCAGAGCACCGCGCCGATCGCGGAGTAGGTCGCGAAGCGCGTGAACGGCATCCGGCCGACGCCGGCGGCCATGGTGATGAAGGTGCGCACGATCGGGACGAAGCGCGCGAGCACGATGGCGCGGTTGCCGTACCGGTCGAAGAACGCGTAGGTCTTGTCGACGTACTCCTGCTTGAACAGCCGCGCGTCGGGCTTGCTGAACAGCGCGGGCCCGATCTTGTAGCCGATGCCGTAACCCACGACGTTGCCCAGCCAGGCGGCGACCGAGATCAGGATGCAGGCCAGCCAGATCGGGGTGCTGATCCACTGGTTGGCGATGAAGAGCCCGGCGACGAACAGCAGCGAGTCGCCCGGGAGGAGCGCGAACAGCCCGCACTCGGCGAAGATGATGAACAGCAGACCCCAGAACGCGTAGGGGTCCATCGCCGTCAAGAGCTTCTCGGGGTCGAGCCAGTCGATGCCCAGCAGCTGGACGTGGACGAGCATCGGCAGGAGATCAGTCACCGGCACAGCCTAACCGGCGGGGTCGAGCGCTTCCGGCGGCCGTCGGCGGCTCACCCGGCCTGGCCTAGCATCGTCGCGTGCCCGAGACCCCCGCTGCCGAGAGCCCGGAGGCCGCCCAGACCGCCGAGAGCGACGAGCGGCGCGCGCCGTACGACCCGATGCCGCACGGCCCCGCCGAGGTGGGCGTCGGCCCCTGGGTGGGCGCCTGGCCGGAGGGGGAGCAGTACGACGAGCGGCTGCTCGCCGAGGGGGACCGGCGCAACGTCGTGGACCGGTACCGGTACTGGACCCTCGAGGCGATCGTCGCCGACCTCGACACCCGCCGCCACGACTTCCACGTGGCCATCGAGAACTGGCAGCACGACTTCAACATCGGGACCATCGTGCGCACGGCCAACGCGTTCCTCGCCCGCGAGGTGCACATCGTCGGCAGGCGCCGCTGGAACCGGCGCGGCGCCATGGTCACCGACCGGTACCAGCACATCCGGCACCACGAGACGCCCGAGGACCTCGCGGGGTACCTCCACGACCAGGGCGTGGTGCTGCTCGGCGTCGACAACCTGCCCGGCTCGCGGTCGATCGAGGCGATGGAGCTGCCCCGACGGTGCGCGCTGCTCTTCGGGCAGGAGGGGCCGGGGCTCTCGGAGCAGGCGCGCGAGGCGTGCGACGGCACCTTCTCCATCGCGCAGTTCGGGTCGACCCGGTCGATCAACGCCTCCGCGGCCGCGGCGATCGCGATGCACACCTGGGTCCGGCAGCACGCCGACCTCGCCGCCGAGCACTCCTGGCGCGGCTAGCAGTCCACCTCGAACAGCAGCTCCTGGGTGTCGACGTCCACGCCGACCGCCTGCTTGTCGACGGTGACGGGGTCGCAGTCGAGGACCACCACCGCGCACACCGTGGAGCGGCCGGTGCGCTCGACGTAGGCGGGGTCCCAGCTGACCACCTCGTCGCCGGCGCGCACGTGGTCCCGCTCGTGGGCGATCAGGTGGAACCCCTCACCCTGCATGTGCACGGTGTCGACGCCGAGGTGCACGAGCACCGCGTGGCCCTCCTCGTCCACGACCACGAACGCGTGGGGGTGGAGCTTGGCCAGCGTCCCGGAGATCGGGGCGACCGCGGTCTGGGTGCCGTCGCGGGGACGGATCGCCACGCCGGGGCCGACCAGTCCCTTGGCGAAGACCGGGTCGGGGATGTCGCGGACGGCGAGGCTGTGGCCCGCCACCGGCGACAGGACCCGGAGCATCAGAGGAGGTCCTCGATATCGCTCGCGATCGTGTCCGCCTCGGGCCCCACCACGACCTGCACCCAGGACCCGGTCCGCATCACGCCGTGCACCCCGGCCGCCTTGAGCATCGTCGTGTCGACCAGCGCCGCGTCGGCCACCTCGGTGCGCAGGCGCGTGATGCAGGCCTCGATCTCGACGATGTTGGCCCGGCCGCCGAGACCCGCGATGATCTGCTCTGCTTGGCTCATGAAGGCATTGAACCACTGGGGGCGAAGGTACGGCGCTGCGCGCCGCGCTTGACACCCGGAGTCGGGGAAACCAGCCTCAAAGGGACGAACACCGAACGGGGGAGTGATGGCCGAGGCAGAGAGCGCCGGCGCGACCGAGGACCGACCGACCCGGTCGGGCTCCGCGGGACGGGCGAGCCTCGGTGTCCTCCAGCGGCTGGGCCGCAGCCTGATGCTCCCGATCGCCGCGCTCCCCGTGGCGGCGCTGCTGCTCCGGCTCGGCCAGCCCGACATGCTCGGCGCGGGCGACTCCGGGCTCGCGCTGGCCACGTACTGGCCCTGGCTCGAGCCGGTGGCCGCCGTCCTGGCCGCGGCCGGCGGGGTGCTCTTCACCAATCTCGGGCTCCTCTTCGCGGTCGGCGTCGCGGTCGGGTTCGCCCGCCGCTCCGACGGCTCGACCGCCCTCGCGGCCGTGGTCGGCTACCTGGTGTTCGGCGGGGTCGCCGACGCCATGTCGCCGTACGTGCTGGCCGCCGACGACGTCGCCGCGGGGGAGACCGTCGACTACGGGGTGTTCGGCGGGATCCTGGTCGGCGTCATCTCCGCGCTGCTGTGGCAGCGCTACCACCGGATCAGGCTGCCTCCCTACCTCGCGTTCTTCGGCGGACGCAGGTTCGTCCCGATCCTCACCGCGAACGCCGGCCTGGCGCTCGCGGTGCTCCTGTCCTTCGCCTACCCCGCCTTCGACCGGGGCCTCGAGGCCTTCGGCGGCTGGCTGGTGCAGCACGACATCGTGGGCGCCGGCGCGTACGGCGTCGCGAACCGGCTGCTGATCCCGTTCGGGCTGCACCACCTCCTCAACTCCGTCCCGTGGTTCGTGGTGGGGAGCTACGAGACGCCGAGCGGGGCGGTCGTGCACGGGGACATCGCCCGGTTCCTCGGCGGGGACCCGACCGCCGGCAGCTTCATGACGGGCTTCTTCCCGATCATGATGTTCGCGCTGCCCGCCGCGGCGCTCGCGATCTACCACGAGGCGGCTCCCGGGCGGCGCAAGCTGGTCGGCGGCGTGATGCTCTCCGGGGCGCTCGCGTCGTTCCTGACCGGGGTCACCGAGCCGCTGGAGTTCGCGTTCATGTTCGTCGCGTGGCCGCTGTACCTGATCCACGCCGTCCTCACCGGCACCTCGCTGGCGCTGGTGAACGCGCTCGGCATCAAGGACGGCTTCGGGTTCTCGGCCGGGTTCATCGACTACGCGCTCAACTTCACCACGGCGACGCAGCCCCTGTGGCTGGTGCCGATCGGGCTCGGCTACGCCGCGGTCTACTACCTGCTGTTCCGGTTCGCGATCCGCCGGTTCGACCTGGCCACGCCCGGCCGCGGCGACGACGTGGACGACGTCGGACGCGACTGACCGGAGCCAATCCGCGCAGGGGCTCGCGGGTGGGCTCGGCCGCCTTCTAGAGTGGCAGCGTGGAGGCCGGGCGACCGGCCGCGTCCCAGCCGTCCGACACAGGAGATGCCCCGATGCCCATCGCGACCCCCGAGGTCTACGCGGAGATGCTCGACAAGGCGAAGCGCGAGTCGTTCGCCTTCCCGGCGATCAACGTCTCGTCCTCGCAGACCCTCAACGCCGCCCTGCAGGGATTCACCGACGCGGGCAGCGACGGCATCATCCAGATCTCGACCGGGGGCGCGGAGTACCTCTCCGGGCCCAACGTCAAGAACATGGTCACCGGCTCGCTGGCCTTCGCCGCCTACGCGGCCGAGGTGGCCAAGAACTACCCGGTCAACGTCGCCCTGCACACCGACCACTGCCCGCAGAACAAGCTGGACGGGTTCGTCCGCCCGCTGCTCGAGGTCTCCGCGGAGCGGGTCAGGAACGGGCAGGCCCCGCTGTTCCAGTCGCACATGTGGGACGGGTCGGCCGTGCCGCTCGAGGAGAACCTGAAGATCGCCGCGGAGCTCCTCGAGAAGGCCGCCGCCGCGCACATCATCCTCGAGATCGAGGTGGGCGTCGTGGGTGGCGAGGAGGACGGCGTCGTCGGCGCCATCGACGAGAAGCTCTACACCACCCCCGGCGACGCGCTGGCCACCGTCGAGGCGCTCGGCACCGGTGAGAAGGGGCGCTACCTGACCGCGCTGACCTTCGGCAACGTGCACGGCGTCTACAAGCCCGGCAACGTCAAGCTCCGCCCGGAGATCCTCAAGCACGCCCAGGAGGCCGTGGTCGAGAAGCTCGGGCTCGAGCCCGGCTCCCGGCCGTTCGACCTGGTCTTCCACGGCGGGTCCGGCTCCACCGCCGAGGAGATCGGTGCCGCGGTCGACTACGGCGTGGTGAAGATGAACGTCGACACCGACACCCAGTACGCCTTCACGCGCCCGGTCGCCGGTCACATGTTCACCCACTACGACGGCGTGCTGAAGGTCGACGGCGAGGTCGGCAACAAGAAGCAGTACGACCCGCGTGCCTGGGGCAAGGCCGCCGAGGCCGGGATGGCCGCCCGGGTCCTCGAGGCCTGCGAGAACCTGCGCAGCACCGGGCACTCGCTCTCCGCCTGACCCCTGCGACCCGTCGCCGGGTCACGAACGCCGCTCAGCCGGCCGGGACGTCCTCGGACGCCTCCCGGCCGGCTGTGTCGTTCCCGGGGTCGGCCCGGAGGTGCCGCGGGGTCGCGAAGCAGAGGACCGCGACCCAGCCGACCACGAGTACGGCGGCCGGCAGCAGCATCGACTGGGCCATCGCGCTGGCGAACCCCTCGTGCAGGGCGGCCGGCAGCGCCTGACCGGCCGACGGGCCCTCACCGGCGACGGGCGCACCGCCGGGGAGCAGCGCGTCGAGGCGCGACGACATCAGCGCGGCGATCGAGGCGCTGCCGAGCACGGCCCCGACCTGGCGGGTGGTGTTGTAGACCCCCGCGCCCGCGCCGGCGTACCGCATCGGCAGGTTGCGGGTGGCGGTGGTGCTCAGCGGCGACCACATGAAGCCGTTGGCGACGCCGAGCAGCGCGACCGGGAGCAGCAGCTGCCAGGCGGCGGACCCGGGGGACATCACCGCGCTCAGCCAGACCAGCGCCACCGGGAACGCGAGCAGACCCACCCCGGCGACGTACCGCGGGTGCACCCGGTCCACGAGCCGGCCCACGAACGGCGCGAGCACGCCGGAGATCACCGCCATCGGGGCGAGCAGCAGCGCGGCCTGGGTGGGGCTCATCCCGCGCACGGTCTGCGCGTACAGCATCAGCGGGAAGGTCATCGCGGTGATCGCGAAGCCCACGGTGGTGATCGCGAGGTTGGCCAGCGAGAAGTTGCGGTCGCCGAACAGGCTGAGCGGCACCAGCGGCTCCCGCCGGTTGCGCGCCTGCCAGAGCACGAAGAGCGCGAGCACCGCCACGCCCGTGCCGATCAGCCCCCACACGGTGACCGGACCGACCACCGTCCCCCAGTCGTAGGTCCGGCCCTCCTGGATCCCGAACACGACGCAGAACATGCCGACACCGCCGAGCGCGACGCCGAGCAGGTCGAAGGAGTGGCTGTGCGTCGGGAGGGTGGGGACGAGCCGCCACGCGAGGACCAGGCCGACCACACCGACGGGGACGTTGACGAAGAAGATCCACTCCCAGCCGAGGCTGTCCACGAGCACGCCCCCGAGCACCGGGCCGACCAGGGTGGCCACCCCGGCCACGGCGCCCCACGCGCCCATCGCCTGCCCGCGCTTGGTGGCCGGGAAGACCCGGGTGATCACCGCCATCGTCTGGGGGCTCATCATCGCGGCGCCGAGCCCCTGGAAGACCCGCGCCACGACCAGCGGCTCGATGGACGAGGTGAGCCCGCACCACGCCGAGGAGACGGTGAAGACCGTCAGCCCGGCGAGGTAGAGGTTCTTCGGACCGAACCGGTCGCCGAGCCGCCCGGTGATCAGCAGCGGGACCGCGTAGGCGAGCAGGTAGGCACTGGTCACCCACACGACCTCGCTGACCCCCGCCCCCAGGGCCTGCATCAGGGCCGGGGTGGCCACGGACACGATCGTGGAGTCCACCAGGATCATGAAGAAGCCGAGGCAGAGCGCCCACAGCGCCGCCCAGGGGCGGGCGTGGGGTCCGGCGGCCGCGGCGTCCGCCGCAGCGGCGGCGGCCGTTCCCGGAAGGGGGCCCGCGCCCCCGGTGGAGGTCGCGCCCCCGGGGTGCGAAGGGCTCACACTGCAGGGTAGGCACAATGGCCACATGACCTTCAACGACCTGATGGCAGGACCGCCCCCCACCCACCTTCCCGAGGACCCCGCGGCGGCGGAGCTCGCCCTCGGCACCCCGGCCGCGGACGTGGTCAGGTCGCACCCGGACTCGCCGCTCGCCTGGGCGACGCTGGCCGAGGCCGCGCTCGCGGACGGTGGCGTGGACGACGTGACCGCCTACGCCTACGCCCGGGTCGGCTACCACCGCAGCCTCGACCTGCTGCGCCGCAACGGCTGGAAGGGACACGGCCCGGTGCCGTGGGAGCACGAGCCGAACCGCGGGTTCCTGCGGGCGCTCGCCGCGCTGGCCACGGCCGCGGACCGGATCGGGGAGGCCCCCGAGGCGGCGCGGTGCTCGGAGTTCCTGCGCGACTCCAGCCCGGCGGCGTACGACGCGCTGCTCGGCGGCTGAGCCCGGGACTCCGCGCGACGCCGAGTCGCGGCTTCGCCTGGAACAGGCGAAGCGCCGGAATCGTCCCCTGCTGCGATTCCGGCGCTTCGACGGGCTTGGACCCTGAACCCGCGTTGCCCCCGTAGGCCCGCAGTCCTTCGCCATCAGAAGAATGACAGCGAACCCCTCGTACATGCTGACCGTTTAGTGCCACTGGCACTATCCTGCCAATCATGGCGGCGAACGGCGGAACGACCTCACCCCTGACCTTCCTCGGGCTGCAGCCCGACGACGAGGTGACCTACCGTCTCCTGCTCTCCCGGCCGGGTGCCACGGTGCAGGAGGTCGCGGAGCTGCTCGGCCTCTCCGGCGCCGACACCGGGCGCACCCTGGCGCGCCTCGGCTCCGCCGGGATGCTCGCGGTCGCGGGCGGCCGGGTCGAACCGGTCTCCCCGGACGAGGCACTCGGGCGACTGGTCACCGATGAGGCCCGGCGCCTGCAGGGCGCGGCCGCCCAGCTCGAGGCGGTCCGCGCGATGCTGCCGTCGCTGATGGCCGACCACCTCGCCGCGCAGAGCCACGTGCAGAAGCCGGTCGACATCCAGGCGACCGAGGGCGGAGACGTGGTCGCGCTGATCCGGAGCCTCTCGGACGCCTCCACCGGCGACCTGCTCTGGCTACGGCCGGACCAGTGGCGGCTGCCCGTCACCACCGAGATCGACGACTGGGTGCGGCAGCTGGTGAAGGGTGGTCGGACGTCCCGGGCGATCTACCCCGCGCGAGCCCTCGAGCTGGCCCCCGAGGTGGTCCGCGCCCGGGCCGAGGCGGGCGAGCACGTCCGGATCCTTGCCTCCGTCCCCTGCCGGCTCTCGGTCATGGGCACCACGGCCGCGCTGATCCCGGACCGGTGGGGCGAGCGCACGAGTCGCCGGCTCGTCGTGCGTGAGCACTCCGTGATCGGGGCGTTCACCGCACTGTTCGAGCTGCTGTGGGAGCGCGCGGTGCCCGTGCCGGGTCTCGACGACGACGCGGACGGCCCGGCCGCCCCCGACCATCGACGGCTGCTGCTCCACCAGCTGGCCGGCGGGGCCAAGGACGAGCAGATCGCCCGCGCGCTGGGCCTCAGCCTGCGCACGGTGCGGCGGCGGGTGTCGGACATCATGGACGAGCTGGGCGTCGAGTCCCGCTTCCAGGCGGGGGTGGAGGCGGTACGGCGCGGGTGGCTGTGAACCCTCAGCGGGGCAGGACCATGGAGTAGGCGCCCCGCTCCACGTGCCAGGTCCGGTGCCGCTCGGGGCCGTACACCTCGCCGTCGGCGCTGCAGTAGAACGTCTGCCCGGAGATCGACACCGAGGAGCCGCGCACGTAGCGGACGTCCTCGCGCTCGTGGTGCTCGCCCTTGCGGAACTTGAACGCGTAGCCGACGCGGGCGAAGGGGCCGATCGCGTAGGAGATCATCACGTCCACCTTGCCGTCCTCGGGGTTCGCCTCCGGGGTGATCGCGGTGCCGCCGCCCACGTTGGGGCCGTTGCCGACCGCGACCATGAGGACCGGGTGTGCGAAGTCGGCGACCTCCTGGCCGTCCACCTCGACCCGCAGCCGGACGAAGGGCGGGTTGACCGCGGCCAGCGCCGCCCCGATCGGGTAGCCGAGCCGGCCCAGCCGGACGTTGCCGAGACGCTTCTTCCACTTGTGCGCCTTGCGGCTGGCCTGGGCGCCGACGCCCACGTGCACGTTGTTCACCACGACCTCGCCGACGCAGTCCACCAGCAGGTCCACCGGGCGGACCTCGCCCTCGATGACGAGGCGCGCCGCCTCCTCGGGGTCGAGGGGGATGTCGAGGCCACGGGCGAAGTCGTTGCCGGTGCCGAGCGGGATCAGGCCCACGACGGTGTCCTTCAGCTCCTGGCGCCGGTGCAGCGCCGCGACCACGGCGTGGATGCTGCCGTCGCCCCCGGCCACCACCACCCGACGGCCGCCGCGGCGGTGCAGGACGCCGTCGAGCTCGCCCGGGTTGGACGTCGAGGCGACCTCCACGTCCGTCGCCTCGCGGAGGACGGCGAGGGCCTTCTGGACGTTCTCGGCGTCGGTCGTGCCCGCCTCGGAGTTGGTGATCAGGAGAAGGGGGTCCACGCCTCGGACACTACAGCCCGCCCCAGCGGCTCTGATAAAGTTCTGTCGCAAGAGCCCCGGTGCTGTTGCACTTCCGGGGCTTCTTTGTTGTCTGGCCGTGTCGCCCCGGCCATCTGCCCGGGGTCGGTCTCGGCCCAGAGCCGAAGCCGACCCGTCGGCCAGCGAGAGGGGTGCTTCCCATGCCCGCGATTGTCCTTGTCGGCGCCCAGTGGGGCGATGAGGGAAAGGGCAAGGCGACCGACCAGCTCGGTGCCACGCTTGATTATTGCGTGAGGTACCAGGGCGGGAACAACGCCGGCCACACCATCGTCATCGACGGCGAGAAGTTCGCGTTGCACCTGCTGCCGTCGGGCATCCTGACCCCCGGGGTCACCCCCGTCATCGGCAACGGTGTCGTGGTGGACGCGGCGGTCCTGTTGAAGGAGATCCGCGGGCTCAACGAGCGCGGCGTGGACACCTCCCGCCTGCTGCTCTCGAGCAACGCGCACCTGATCACGTCGTACCACACGACGATCGACAAGGTCACGGAGCGCTTCCTCGGCAAGAACCAGATCGGCACGACCGGGCGCGGCATCGGCCCGACGTACGCCGACAAGATCAACCGGATGGGGATCCGGGTCGCCGACATCTTCGACGAGAAGATCCTCACCCAGAAGATCGAGGCGGCGCTGGAGCAGAAGAACCACCTGCTCGTGAAGGTCTACAACCGCCGCGCGATCGAGGTGGACGCGGTCCTCGAGGAGATCGCGGCCTACGCCGACGACATCAAGCCGCTGGTCGCCGACACCTCCCGGGTGATCAACGCCGCCCTCGACGAGGACAAGACCGTGCTGTTCGAGGGCGCCCAGGCGACCATGCTCGACGTCGACCACGGCACCTACCCGTTCGTCACCTCCAGCAACCCGACCGCCGGCGGCGTCTGCGCCGGCGTCGGCGTCGGCCCCACCCGGATCGACCGGGTGATCGGCGTCGTCAAGGCCTACACGACCCGCGTCGGCGCCGGGCCGTTCCCGACCGAGCTGTTCGACGAGGACGGCGAGCAGCTGCGCCAGATCGGCGCGGAGTTCGGCACCACCACCGGCCGCGAGCGCCGCTGCGGCTGGTACGACGCGGTCATCGCCCGCTACGCCGCGCGGGTGAACGGCCTCACCGAGTTCTGCCTCACCAAGCTCGACATCCTCGGCGCCTGGGAGCGGATCCCGGTCTGCGTGGCCTACGAGGTCGACGGCGTCCGCCACGACGAGATGCCGATGACGCAGTCGGAGTTCCACCACGCCAAGCCGGTCTACGAGTTCTTCGACGGCTGGAACGAGGACATCTCGCACTGCCGCACGTTCGAGGAGCTGCCGAAGAACGCGCAGATCTACGTGCGTGCGCTGGAGGAGATGTCGGGTGCCCCGTTCTGGGCGGTCGGCGTCGGCCCCGGCCGCGAGCAGACCGTGATCCTGCGTGACGGGAGCTGACCGCCGGTGAAGACGCTCGTCATCGGCACCGGAGGTCGTGAGCACGCGCTCGCCCTCGCCCTGTCCCGCGACCCCGAGGTCACCGAGGTGCACGCCGCGCCGGGCAACCCGGGCATCGCGGGCGTCGCCGAGCTGCACGACGTGGACCCGCTCGACGGTACGGCGGTCGCCGACCTCGCCGAGCGCCTCGGCGCCGACCTGGTCGTGGTGGGTCCGGAGGCACCGCTCGTCGCGGGCGTCGCCGACGCCGTCCGCGCCCGGGGCATCGACTGCTTCGGCCCCTCGAGGGAGGCCGCGCAGCTGGAGGGCTCCAAGGCGTTCGCCAAGGAGGTGATGGCGGCGGCCGACGTCCCCACGGCGATGGCCCATGTCTGCACGACACCGGAGGAGGCCGCGGCCGCGCTCGACGCGTTCGGGCCGCCGTACGTGGTGAAGGACGACGGTCTCGCCGCCGGCAAGGGCGTCGTGGTCACCGACGACCGGGAGGCCGCGCTCGCGCACGCCGCCCAGTGCGAGCGGGTCGTGGTCGAGGAGTTCCTCGACGGGCCCGAGGTGTCGCTGTTCGCGATCACCGACGGCACGACCGTCGTACCCCTCCAGCCCGCGCAGGACTTCAAGCGGGCCGGAGACGGGGACAGCGGGCCGAACACCGGCGGCATGGGGGCGTACACCCCGCTGCCGTGGGCGCCCGAGGGCCTCGTCGAGGAGGTCACCGCGCGGGTGCTGCAGCCGACCGTCGACGAGATGGCCCGCCGGGGCACGCCGTTCTCCGGGCTGCTCTACGCCGGGCTCGCGCTGACCGGGCGCGGGGTGCGGGTGATCGAGTTCAACGCCCGTTTCGGCGACCCGGAGACGCAGCCGCTGATGGCGCTGCTCGACTCGCCCCTCGGGGTGCTGCTGCGCGCCGCCGCCCGCGGCACCCTGGACGGGGTGGCCGCGCCCCGGTGGCGCGACGGGGCTGCGGTCGCGGTCGTCGTCGCCTCGCACAACTACCCCGGGACGCCGCGCACCGGGGACGTCATCCACGGGCTGATGGACGCCGACCGGGTCGACGGGATCGACGTGATCCACGCCGGCACCGCCCGCGCCGACGACGGCGCGCTCGTCACCGCCGGCGGACGGGTGCTCGCGGTCACCGCGGTCGGCTCCGACGTCGCGGACGCCCGCACCCGGGCTTACGACGCGGTCGCGAAGATCCGCATCGACGGCAGCCACCACCGCACCGACATCGCCGCCGGCATCTGACCCGCCGCCGCAGGAGCAAGAGGAGACAACGCCCGTGTCCATCCCCAACGTCCTCGCCAACCGGTACGCCGGCGCCGACCTCGCGCAGATCTGGTCGCCCGAGCACAAGATCGTCCTCGAGCGCCAGCTGTGGATCGCGGTCCTCAAGGCGCAGAAGGACCTTGGGATCGCCCTCCCGGACGGTGTCGTCGAGGCCTACGAGAAGGTCGTCGACCAGGTCGACCTCGCCTCGATCGCGGCGCGGGAGCGGGTGACCCGACACGACGTGAAGGCGCGCATCGAGGAGTTCTGCGCGCTCGCCGGCCACGAGCACATCCACAAGGGGATGACCTCGCGCGACCTCACCGAGAACGTCGAGCAGCTCCAGGTCCGGGCGTCGCTCGAGCTCGTCCGCGCCCGGGTCGTCGCGGCGCTCGCGCGGCTCGGCCGGCTGGCCTCCGAGCACGAGGCGACGGTGATGGCCGGCCGGTCCCACAACGTCGCGGCCCAGGCCACCACCCTCGGCAAGCGGTTCGCGACCGTCGCCGACGAGATGCTCGTCGCGCTGGCCCGGCTCGAGGAGCTGCTCACGCGCTACCCGCTGCGTGGCATCAAGGGCCCGGTCGGTACCGCCCAGGACATGCTCGACCTCCTCGACGGGGACGCCGACAAGCTCGCGGCCCTCGAGCAGCGGGTCGCCGCGCACCTCGGCTTCGACCACGTGCTCACCTCCGTGGGCCAGGTCTACCCCCGCTCGCTCGACTTCGACGTGGTCTCCGCGCTGGTGCAGGTGGTCGCCGGACCGTCGAACCTCGCCACGACGATCCGGCTGATGGCCGGCATCGAGCTGGTCACCGAGGGGTTCAAGGAGGGCCAGGTCGGCTCCTCGGCGATGCCGCACAAGATGAACACCCGCTCCTGCGAGCGCGTGAACGGCCTCGCGGTGATCCTGCGCGGCTACCTGTCCATGGTCGGCGAGCTCGCCGGGGACCAGTGGAACGAGGGCGACGTCTCCTGCTCCGTCGTACGCCGGGTGGCGTTGCCCGACGCGTTCTTCGCCGCCGACGGGCTGTTCCAGACCTTCCTCACCGTGCTCGACGAGTTCGGTGCGTTCCCCGCGGTGATCCAGCGCGAGCTCGACCGCTACCTGCCGTTCCTGGCCACCACCAAGGTGCTGATGGCCGCGGTGCGCAACGGGGTCGGCCGGGAGACCGCGCACGAGGCGATCAAGGAGGCCGCGGTCGGCGTGGCCCTCGAGATGCGCCAGGGTGCGGCCGAGAACGACGTGTTCGACCGCCTCGCCGCCGACCCGCGCCTCGGGCTCACCAAGGAGCAGCTCGACTCGCTCGTCGCCGAGCCGATCACCTTCACCGGTGCGGCCGTGAGCCAGGTGGAGGCCGTCGTACGGCGCATCGACGAGGTCGCGCACCGCTACCCCGAGGCCGCGGCGTACACCCCGGGCGCGATCCTCTAGCTCAGACGAGGGCCTTGCCGTCGTGGGTGGCCAGCTTGCGGGCCACCTCGTGCAGGTCGGCGCGCCAGATGTCCTCGGGGACCGGCGGCAGCATGTCGTTCCACTCGATCGCCATGCTGCCGAGGATGTGGGGCATCCGCGCGGTCCGGGCGATGAACCAGACGTGCATGTGCGACCCGCCGTCCCCCCACTTGCACACGTGGACGCGGCCGATGTTCGGCAGGTTCGCCATGATCCGGTGCAGCCAGTTCGACACCCTGCCGTACTCGGCGGCGAGGTCGTCGTCCAGGTCGGAGAAGTCCAGGTGCTCGACCGGGTGCAGGGTCAGGACCAGCGGCAGCCCACCGGGCCTGTCGGTGGACGTCACCCACCAGCGCTCGTTGCGCCAGATCATGTTCTGCGGCTCGCCCTCGCGGCACGAGCAGGGCTTGTCGCCCTCACCCCACCGGGGCTCCTCCGCGGCAACCGGCGGCGCGACGACCTTGGGGACCATCTCACCCTCCCACGGGAAGACGTCCCACTCGTGGCTGGGCGGCATGGGCAACCGGCCGTCCTCGCCGACCCGGGCGACGACGCGGGCGTAGACCTCTTCGGCTGACTCAGGCATGGCCCCAGCCTGCCATCCGGCCGCGCCGCCCGGGTCAAAGGGAGGAAACCGGCCCCGGTGGCGACCCGGTTGCCTGGGTGCCCGCTGACCCACATCGGTGCGATTCGGGCGCCCGCGCACGAACCGGCCGAAGAGCGCCGATCGGTCGTTTGGGGGACAGCATGGAGTGTTTCGGACTTTCTTGGGGAAAACTGCGCCCGTCCCCCGCTTCAAGATCTTCCTGGAGTTTCCATGACCGCAACCTTCCGTGCGGCGCTGGCCGTCGTCCTGATGGCCCTCATCGCAGCCCTCGCCCCCGCCGCCGTGGCCCCGGCCGCGTCCTCGTCGTCGAGCGGCTGGTCCTGGCGCACCGTCTACAAGGACGGGTTCGGCGGCTCCAAGCTGCATCCCGCCTGGGCCCGCTACGACGGCCCGTACGGCTCCGGTGTCCAGAACTACGCCCGGCCGGACCACTTCTACCTCGACGGCAACGGGCACCTCGTCCTGCTCATGAAGTACCGCAGGAGCGGTGACGACGGCGCGGCCTGGTACACCGGCGGTGCCTCGCTCAAGGGCTTCGAGGGCAGGTTCCAGGCCATCACGATCCGCTACCGCGTGGACAGCGACGGCGTGCAGTCCCACCGCAACATCCCGATGCGCTGGGTCCACGACGACGCCTACGAGTCCTACGAGGGCGAGGAGAACTACAACGAGGGCTCCTCCCTCAACAGCGCCACCACGTTCCTGCACTACGCCGACGGCAAGCAGCTCTACCGCGAGCACAAGGTGGACGTGACCAAGTGGCACCGCTGGCGCTTCGCCCACCGGCCCGACGACACGATCGTGGTCTTCCGCGACGGCGAGCTCGTGTGGAAGTACCGGGGCAACAGCACGACGCTCCCGCACGCCCTGCGTCGCGTCGTCCTCCAGCAGGAGGTCTCCGAGAAGCACATGCCCCGGGGCACGTCCGGCCGGGAGCGCATCCTCATCGACTACATGAAGGTGCAGACCTCGAGCCGAGGCTGACCCGGCAGGTCCATCGAGACCTCACCTGCCACCGACGACCCCGACCGGCCGCTCCTGCGCCTCGGGGTCGTCGGTGGTCACGGGGTGCGTAGGATCACGCCATGAGTGCCGCCTCCCCGAGCAGTGGACCCGACCTCGGCATCCCCGCAGCGCCCGAGATCCCCGGCGCGCGGCACCTGCACTCCGGCAAGGTGCGCGACCTCTACCGCCTCGAGGACGGCCGGCTGCTGATGGTCGCCTCGGACCGGATCTCGGCCTACGACTTCGTGCTCGACTCGGTGATCCCCGACAAGGGCGCCATCCTCACCCAGATGTCGCTGTGGTGGTTCGACCAGCTCGCCGACCTGGTCCCCAACCACATCGTGTCGACCGACGTACCCGAGTCCGTCCGCGGCCGCGCGGTCGTCTGCGAGGCGCTCGACATGTTCCCGGTGGAGTGCGTGGCCCGCGGCTACCTGACCGGGTCCGGGCTCGCGGACTACCGCAGCACCGGCGAGGTGTGCGGCGTCGCGCTGCCTCCCGGCCTGGTCGACGGCAGCCGGCTGCCAGCGCCGATCTTCACCCCCGCCACGAAGGCCGCCGTCGGCGACCACGACGAGAACGTGTCGTACGACGCCGTGGCGCGGACGGTCGGGGAGGACACCGCCGCCGTGCTGCGCGACCTCACCCTCACCGTCTACTGGCGGGCCGAGCAGGTCGCGCGGGAGCGCGGGATCATCCTGGCCGACACCAAGCTCGAGTTCGGCACCCGGCCAGACGGCACGGTGGTCCTCGGCGACGAGGTGCTCACCCCCGACTCGTCGCGCTTCTGGCCGGCCGACGACTGGGAGCCGGGGCGCACGCAGCCCTCGTTCGACAAGCAGATCGTCCGCAACTGGCTGACCTCGCCCGAGAGCGCCTGGGACAAGAGCTCGGGCCAGAAGCCGCCCGCCCTGCCCGCCGAGGTCGTCGAGCGCACCCGCGCGAAGTACATCGAGGCCTACGAACGCCTCACCGGACAGCAGTTCACCCCCACCGCCAGGTAAACCGCCGCGAAGGAGTCACCCGTGCTCAACCTCTCGATCTTCCTGGAAGACAGCGCCCGCAGGTACCCCGACCGGGAGGCCGTCGTGCTCGGCGACACCCGGCTCACCTACGCCCAGGTGAACGGCGCCGCCAACCAGGCCGCGAACCTGCTCGTCTCGCGCGGCATCCGGCCCGGCGACAAGGTGGCGCTGTCCTGCCCGAACCTGCCCTACTTCCCGATCCTCTACTACGGGATCCTCAAGGCCGGTGCGGTCGTCGTCCCGCTGAACGTGCTGCTCAAGGGCCGCGAGATCGCCTACCACCTCGGCGACTCCGAGGCGAAGGCCTACTTCTGCTTCCAGGGCACCGCCGACCTGCCGATGGGCACGGAGGGCCACGCCGGCTTCGAGCAGGCCGACGGCTGCGAGCAGTTCTTCATGGTCACCGCCGACCCCGCGGCGCCGTCCCCGGTCGAGGGCACCGAGACCCTCGGGCAGGCGCTGAGGGACCAGTCCCCGGTGTTCGAGGCGGTGCAGACCCAGGAGACCGACGGCGCGGTCATCCTCTACACGAGCGGTACGACGGGGCAGCCCAAGGGCGCGGAGCTGTCGCACTCCAACCTGGTGATGAACGCGCTCACCTGCAACCGGCTGTTCGGGTCGCGCCCGGCCGGCGACACGCACCTGCTCACGCTGCCGCTGTTCCACTCCTTCGGGTCGAGCGTGCAGATGAACGCCGGCTTCTCCAACGCCGCCACCCTCGTGCTGGTGCCCCGCTTCGACGCCAAGCAGGTCGTGGACCTGATGCAGAAGGAGGACATCACCTTCTTCGCCGGCGTGCCGACGATGTACTGGGGCCTGCTCGGCGCCCTCACCGACGACGTCGACGTGGACCGGATCGCGGCGAACCTGCGGATCTCCGTCTGCGGCGGCGCCAGCCTCCCGGTGGAGATCATCAAGTCGTTCAAGGAGCGCTTCCACGTGCAGATCCTCGAGGGCTACGGGCTCTCCGAGACCTCGCCGGTGGCCACCTTCAGCGACCCCGACCGCGAGCCGCGTCCCGGCTCGATCGGCATCCCGATCTGGGGCGTGGAGTGCAAGCTCATCGACCCCGAGTGGAAGACCATCGAGGGCGCGGACGAGGTCGGCGAGATCGCGATGCGCGGGCACAACATCATGAAGGGCTACTACAACCGGCCCGAGGCGACCACCGAGGTGATGAAGGACGGCTGGTTCCGCTCCGGCGACCTCGCCCGACGCGACGAGGACGGCTACTACTACATCGTCGACCGGGCCAAGGACATGATCATCCGCGGCGGCTACAACGTGTACCCGCGCGAGATCGAGGAGGTCCTGATGACCCACGAGGCGGTCTCGCTCGCGGCCGTCGTGGGGATCCCGGACGAGAGCCACGGCGAGGAGATCAAGGCGTTCATCATCCTCAACGACGGCGCGACGGTCACCGAGGACGAGCTGCGCGGCTGGGCGAAGGAGCAGATGGCGAACTACAAGTACCCGCGGGTCATCGAGTTCGCGCCCACGCTGCCGATGACCGCGACCGGGAAGATCCTCAAGCGCGAGCTGAGCTGACCGGAGGGCCGTTCCGAGGCCCTCCGAGGCCCCGGAACGGCCCGTCGTACGGCACCGGGCGGGCGCGGTCTCGCGCACCGTGCCCGCGCGGCGACGTACCTGCGCCCCGTCTAGACTGTGGCCGCCGGTTCTCGCCACCGACCTACCTAGGAGCCTCCCGTGGCCCGTGTCGTCGTCGACGTCATGCTCAAGCCCGAGATCCTCGACCCCCAGGGGAAGGCCGTGCAGGGTGCGTTGCCGCGCCTCGGCTTCGCCGGGATCAGCGACGTGCGCCAGGGGAAGCGCTTCGAGCTCGAGGTCGACGGTGAGCTCACCGACGAGCGCCTCGCCGAGGTGCACGAGATCGCCGAGAAGCTGCTCTCCAACCCCGTGATCGAGGACTTCTCGGTCTACGTCGAGGAGTTCGCCGACGACGAGGACGACGAGCAGTGAGGATCGGCGTCGTGACCTTCCCCGGCTCGCTCGACGACGTCGACGCCCGCCGTGCGGTCACCTTCGCCGGCGGTGAACCGGTCGCGCTCTGGCACGCCGACCACGACCTGCGCGAGGTCGACGCGGTCGTCCTGCCCGGCGGCTTCTCCTACGGCGACTACCTGCGCTGCGGCGCGATCTCCCGGTTCTCCCCGGTGATGACCGAGGTCGTCGCGGCCGCCCGGCAGGGCCTGCCGGTGCTCGGCATCTGCAACGGCTTCCAGATCCTGTGCGAGTCGCACCTGCTCCCCGGCGCGCTGATCCGCAACGACCACCGCAGGTTCGTCTGCCGCGACCAGCGGCTCCGGATCGAGAACAACCGCACCCCGTGGACCTCCGACTACGCCGAGAACGCCGAGGTCAGCATCGTCCTCAAGAACGGCGAGGGCGGGTACGTCGCCGACGAGCGGACCCTCGACGCGCTCGAGGGTGAGGGCCGGGTGGTGGCGCGCTACCTCGACGGGAACCCGAACGGCTCGCTGCGCGACATCGCCGGGATCAGCAACGAGCGCGGCAACGTGGTCGGCCTGATGCCGCACCCGGAGCACGCGATCGAGGACCTCTGCGGTCCCGGCACCGACGGGCTCGGGTTCTTCACCTCGGTCCTGCGGTCCCTCGTCGACGCCTGACCGGGCTCACGCCCGGGTCCGCACCGACGGCCGCGGCGTCAGCGCCCGCTGGGTGCCGGCGCTCGCCCGCGCCAGCACCTCCTCCAGCGGCCCGCGCCGCCGTCCGAGCCGGTAGAGCGCCCCGACCGCGAGCGCCGCCGCGGCCTGGGCCAGGTAGGTCTCCATGTCGTCGCCGTCCCACAGGCCGGGGGCGCGGAGCGCGACGTGCGCGGTGTAGAGCGTGAGCGTCATCGCGCCCGCCCCAAGCGCCACGGCGAGCACCGTGGGCAGCAGCCGTCCCGCGACCAGGCAGACCCCGACCACGACCAGCGCGGACCCGATCGAGTGCGCGAGGTCGAACGGTGTGGCGGTGTGCGGGGCGCGCACCGCGAGCCACCACCAGTTCCCGGTCGGCGTGGTGCCGTAGAGCCCGTGCTCGAGCGTCGTCGCCGTCGTGGCCTGGAGCCCCGGCCCGGTGAACGTCTCGCCGAGCGTGCCCATCACCCCGGGCCGGTCGAGCAGCGCCCGCGACACCAGCGCGCTGACCACGGCCAGCACCGCTCCCCAGACCACCAGCGTGCCCGCCGTACCGGACCGGCGCAGGTCGAGCCGGCCGACCGCGAGGCCCGCGAGCAGGTAGGCCAGCCACGGCACCGCCGGGTAGTAGCCGGTGAACGCGAGCTCGCCGAGCAGCTGCGCCGGGTCGGCCAGCGAGGCGAAGCTCGGGCTGGCGTACGACGGCGGCGGCAGGTGCGGGCGGAGCAGGTGGGAGAGCACCGGTACGACGAGCAGCCACACGCCCGCGAGGACCACCAGCGGCCGGGTGCGGAGGCCGAGGAACGGCAGGCCGAGCAGGAACAGCAGCCCGTAGTAGGTGAGGATCACCGCGATGCCGGAGTCGACCTCGCCGAGCAGCAGCCCGACCAGCGCCACGAGCAGCGCGCGGACCGCCAGGCCGGCCGACAGCACGAACCGGCGGCGTCCCTGCGGCGGCGTGGTCCCACCGGTCATCAGCGCCAGGCTCACCCCGGCGAGGACCGCGAAGAGCGCCGACGCGCGGCCGCCCGCGATCTGCTGCGGGAGGGTGACCCCGTCGGCGTCCACGCCGACCAGGATGTGGGTGGCCATCATGCCCAGCAGGGCGAGCGCGCGGGCCGCGTCGAGCCCGACGACTCGTCCCGCGGGCACGATCGGCTTCATGCCCCGATCCTGCCAGGACGGGCCGGCCGGGCCGGGCGCCGCGCGCCGGGTCCGGTCCGGTCAGGCGGTGGGTCAGATGCCGTAGGCCTTCGCGATCAGCTCGTAGGACAGCCGGCGCTCGGCGGGGTCGTGGATCTGGGTGGTGATCACCAGCTCGTCCGCGCCGGCCTCGGTGCGCCGCCGCTCCAGGTCGTCGCGGACCTGCTCGGGCGTGCCGACGCTGGTGAACGCGCGCCGGCTCGCGGCGAGCGACAGCTCCTGCGGCGTCCACGGGTGGGCCTCCGCCTCCTCGGGCGTGGGCACCGGGCCGGGGTTGTTCTGCATGAGCCGGACCATCGCCAGGTCGTTGGCACGGGCCAGCGCCTCCGCGCGCGCCTCGGTCTCGGCGGTGATCGCCGCGACGCCGAGCATCACCCGGGGCTCCGCGAGCCGGTCCGACGGCTCGAAGTTCTCCCGGTACCCCGCGACCGCCTCGGCGGGGTCGGCGCTGCCGAAGTGCCCCGCGAACGCGAACCCGGTGCCGAAGGCGGCCGCCGCCCGGCCGCCGTACAGGCTGGAGCCGAGGATCCACAGCGGGGGCAGCGGGACGTCGTCGGGGATCGCCCGGAGCGGCTTGAACGGGTGGTCGTCGGGGAAGCCGTCGACGTAGGCGAGCATCTCCGACATCTGCTGCGGGAAGTCGTCGCCGCCCTCACGACCGCGGCGCAGCGCGTAGGCGGTGAGCTGGTCGGTGCCGGGTGCCCGGCCGAGGCCGAGGTCGATCCGGCCGGGGTGCAGCCCCTCGAGCACGCGGAACGTCTCGGCGACCGCGAGCGGCGCGTGGTTGGGGAGCATGATCCCGCCGCTGCCGACCCGGATGGTCGCGGTGGCCGCGGCGACGGCCGCGATCATCACCATCGGCGCGCTGCTCGCCACGCTCGGGATGTTGTGGTGCTCGGCCAGCCAGTAGCGCTCGTAGCCGAACGCCTCGGCGGCCTTCGCCAGCTCGATGGTGTCGTGGAGCGCGGACGAGGCCGGCCTCCCGGAGGGGATCGGGGAGAGGTCGAGCACGGACAGCGGGACGGCGTTCGCGGAAGTCACTGAGGGTGCAACGGCCCGGACCTACGGGACATTCCCGGTACGGTGTGGCGCAACGGCGGTACGGCGGCCAGGGTCGCCCGGCGAAGGAGCGGGGGATGCTGTTTCCGAGCCCGGAGGAGCTCGACGAGCTCGCACGGCGCCCGCCCCGAGGGGACGGACGCCGCAGGGACGAACGGCGGCTGAGCCGTCAGCCGAGACGGACCCGCAGGATCTTGTCGTCGTTGGGCCCGGGCGTGGTGCGACCGTCGCGGTTGCTCGTGGTGATCCACAGCGTGTTGTCGGGCGCCGCAGCCACGGACCGGATCCGGCCGTGGTCGCCGGTGAAGTAGCGCGCCTTGCGACCGCGGTTCGGTCCGGAGATCCGGACCGAGTAGACGCACTCGCCCCGGAGCGCGCCGAGCCAGGCCCGGCCGCCGAGGATCGCGATGCCGCTCGGCGAGCACTGGTCGGTGTCCCACTGGGCGAGCGGGTCACGGTAGCCGCCGGAGCCGTCCTTCCCCTCGACGTACGGCCAGCCGTAGTTGCCGCCGCGGACGATCCGGTTCAGCTCGTCCTTGTCCTTCTCGCCGAACTCGCTCGACCAGAGCCGGCCGCGGGGGTCGAACGTGATCTGTTCGGGGTTCCGGTGGCCGTAGGACCACGTGTAGTTGCCGAACGGGTTGCCCGATGGCACCTCGCCGCGCGGGGTCATCCGGAGGATCTTGCCGGCCAGCGACTTCCTGTTCTGCGCGGCGCTGCTGTTCTCGGCGTCGCCGGTGGCCACGAACAGGTGGCCGCTGGGGGAGAACGCGAGCCCGCCGCCGTTGTGGTGGGTGGCCTTCGGGATGCCGCGCAGCACGACCTTCGGGTCGCCGAGCCTGCCGTTGACGTACTTCATCCGGACCACGCGGTTGTCGTTGCGCGTGCTCATGTAGGCGTAGAGCCAGTTGTTGCGGCGGAAGTTCGGGTGCAGCGCCAGCGCGAGCAGGCCGCCCTCCCCGCCGGAGGATGAGTTGGAGACCACGCCGGGGACGCGGCCGACGGGGCGGAACCCACCGTCCTTCTTCACCCGGAGGATCCGGCCGGTGTCCCGCTCGGACACGAGTGCGTTCCCGCCGGGCAGGAACGCGATGCCCCACGGCACGTCGATGTCGCGCGCGAGCACCTTGGTGACCTTGGGCGCGGCGGCGGCGGGGGCGGTGAGCGCCCCGGCGGTGGGAACGAGGATGCCTCCGGCAGTGGTCGCCAGCCCGGCCTTGAGGAGGGTGCGTCGGTCCATGTGGTCTTCCCGTCGTCGTGGCCCCGCGGTTCCGGCGCGTGGGCCGTGCGTGCGACATACCCTGCCACGCAGAGGTAAAGGAGGGGAGGGGGCGCGCGAATCCGTCCCGCCGCGTCGTACCAGCGCTGGACGCCCGGTCGGCGGGGTCGGCCGGGAACGGTAGGTTGGGGCCCGGTTACACGTCCCTGCTCGACCGATCCGGAAGCCATGCTCGGTGACTGAACAGCGCTCTGAAGCCAAGACCCGTCTCGACACCGTCGGGGTCGCCGCCACCGACCCCGACCACCAGCAGCCGTGGGCAGACCTCGGCCTCAAGCCGGACGAGTACGCCAACATCCGCGAGATCCTCGGCCGCCGCCCGACGAGCTCGGAGCTGGCGATGTACTCCGTGATGTGGAGCGAGCACTGCTCCTACAAGTCCAGCAAGGTGCACCTGCGCCAGTTCGGCGACAACGTCACCGACGAGATGCGGGCCTCGCTGATGGTCGGCATCGGCGAGAACGCCGGCGTGGTCGACATCGGCGACGGGTACGCCGTCACCTTCAAGGTCGAGTCGCACAACCACCCGTCGTACGTCGAGCCCTACCAGGGCGCCGCGACCGGTGTGGGCGGCATCGTGCGCGACATCCTGGCGATGGGTGCGCGTCCGGTGGCCGTGATGGACCCGCTGCGCTTCGGCCCGCTCGACGCCCCCGACACGCACCGGGTGCTGCCCGGGATCGTGGCCGGCGTCGGCGGCTACGGCAACTGCCTCGGGCTGCCCAACATCGGCGGGGAGGCGGTCTTCGACGAGACCTACGCCGGCAACCCGCTCGTGAACGCGCTCTGCGTGGGCGTGATGCGGCACGAGGAGATCCACCTCGCCAAGGCCTCCGGGGCCGGCAACCAGGTCATCCTCTACGGCGCCAAGACCGGCGGCGACGGCATCGGCGGGGTGTCGGTGCTGGCCAGCGAGACCTTCGAGTCGACCGGGCCCGCGAAGCGCCCCAGCGTCCAGGTCGGCGACCCGTTCCAGGAGAAGCTGCTCATCGAGTGCACGCTCGAGATCTTCGCCGAGGACCTCGTGGTGGGCATCCAGGACCTCGGCGGCGCCGGGCTGTCCTGCGCCACCTCCGAGCTCGCCTCCGCCGGCGACGGCGGCATGCACGTCTGGCTCGACCGGGTGCCGCTGCGCGACTCCACGCTCGCGCCGGAGGAGATCCTGATGAGCGAGTCGCAGGAGCGGATGATGGCGGTGGTGACGCCGGAGAACGTCGACCGCTTCCTCGAGATCTGCGCGAAGTGGGACGTCGACGCCACCGTGGTCGGCGAGGTCAACGACTCGGGCCGGCTCACCATCGAGTGGCACGGCGAGAGCGTGGTCGACGTACCCCCGCGCACCGTGGCCCACGAGGGGCCCGTCTACCACCGGCCGTTCGCCCGGCCGTCGTGGCAGGACGCGCTCCAGGCCGACCGCGCCGAGGACCTCCCGCGTCCCGCGACCGGCGAGGAGCTGAAGCAGACCCTGCTCCGGCTCGTGGCGAGCCCGAACCTCTGCGACAAGTCCTGGATCACCGACCAGTACGACCGCTACGTCCAGGGCAACACCGTGCTCGCGCAGCCCGAGGACTCCGGCATGGTCCGCGTCGACGAGGAGACCAACCTCGGGGTCGCGGTGTCCACCGACTGCAACGGCCGCTTCGCCAAGCTCGACCCGTACGCCGGCGCGCAGCTCGCGCTCGCGGAGTCCTTCCGGAACGTCTCCACCACGGGCGCCCGGCCGCTCGCGGTCAGCGACTGCCTGAACTTCGGCTCGCCGGAGGACCCCGACGTGATGTGGCAGTTCGCGGAGGCCACCCGCGGCCTCGCCGAGGGCTGCCGGGCGCTCGGCGTCCCGGTCACCGGCGGCAACGTGAGCCTCTACAACCAGACCGGGCAGACCGCGATCCTCCCGACGCCGGTGGTCGCGGTGCTCGGCGTGATCGACGACGTCACCCGCCGTACCCCCTCGGGCTTCGTCGCCGAGGGCCAGCAGGTCTACCTGCTCGGGGCCACCCGCGAGGAGCTGTCCGGCTCGGAGTGGGCCCACGTCGTGCACGGCCACCTCGGTGGTACGCCGCCGCGGGTGGACCTGGCCGCGGAGAAGGAGCTCGGCGACATCCTCGTCAACGCCTCGCGTGACGGGCTGGTCGACGCCGCGCACGACCTCTCCGACGGCGGGCTCGCCCAGGCCCTCGTCGAGTCGTGCCTGCGGCACGGCATCGGCGCCCGGGTGTGGCTGCCGGACGACCTCGACGCGTTCGTCGCGCTGTTCAGCGAGTCGGCGGGTCGGGCGATCGTCGCGGTGCCCCGCAGCGAGGAGGTGCGGTTCACCGACATGTGCGCCGCCCGCGGCTTCCCGCACGCGCGAATCGGGGTGACCGACGGCCGCGGCGAGGACGCCCTGCTCGACGTGCAGGACCAGTTCTCGGTGAGCCTCGGCGAGCTGCGGGCCGCCTGGTCCGCGACGCTGCCCGCGGCCCTCGGCTGACCGCTTCGTCGCCACGGTCGTCCGCACCAGCGCGCGCTATGGACCGCGCTCGTGCGGACGACCCGGCCCTCAGGCGACCCCAGCCGCCGGCGGGTGCCGCGGCAGCCGGACGGTGACCGTGGTGCCGGCCGCGGGGGCGGACTCGACGTCCACCCCGCCGCCGTGCCCGTCGACGATCGCCTTGGTGATCGCGAGGCCGAGACCCGAACCCTGGATCTCCTGCTCCTGCGAGATCGTGGACCGGAAGAACCGGGTGAACAGCCGGTCCTGCTCGTCGAGCGGGATCCCGCAGCCGGTATCCGCCACCGACAGCGACACCCCGTGCTCGTCGTCGGCCGCGGCGACCCGGATCCGGCCGCCGTCGGGGGTGAACTTCACGGCGTTCGTGAGCAGGTTGCTGACCACCCGCTCGAGCTGGGTGCCGTCGCCGTGGACCACACCGAGGTCGTCCGGCACCTCGACCGCGATGTCGAGCACCCGCCGCTCGAGCAGCGGGCGGACCGCGGCGCACGCGTCGGCGACCACCGTGCCGAGGTGGACCGGCGCGAGGTCGAGCCGGAACGCGCCGGCGTCCACGCCGGACAGGGTGAGCAGGTCGCCGATCAGCAGCTGGAGGCGCTGGGCGTTCCGGTCGATCACCGTGAGCGCCTTCACCTGGTGCGGGGTCAGCTCGCCGAGCGCCTCCTCCAGCAGCATCTCGAGGTAGCCGGTGATGCTGGTCAGCGGCGTGCGCAGCTCGTGGGAGACGGTCGAGACGAACTCGGTCTTCGCCAGGTCGAGCTCACGCAGCCGCTCCACCGTCGCCTGCTGGTCGGCGTAGACCCGGGCCTGGGAGACCGCGGCGCCGAGCTCGCGGGCCAGCCCCTCGGCGATCGCCACGTCCCGCTCCGTCCAGGACCGGGGCTGCGAGGACTCCAGCTCCAGCCAGCCGACCAGCTGCTCGCCGACCAGGACGGGCGTCGCGGCGCGGGTGCTCGCCCACCGGCCGGCCGGCGACCCGCCTGCGAGCTCCGCGGCCGGGTCGCCGAGCGGCGTCCCCGCCGAGCCGTCGCACCCGGACCCGGGGCGGGCCCACCTGGCCAGGGCGGTCGCGCGGTCGCCGGCGGTCAGGCGCACCGTGCACGAGTCCGCGCCGAGCGCCTCGCCGAGCCCTCGGGCGGCGCGCTGGAGCAGCCCGTCGAGGTCGAGCTCGCGGCGCACCTCGCGGGCGAGCTCGGTGACGGTGCGGGCCTGGTCGGCCCTGCCCTGGATCTCGGCCTGCGCGCGCTGGAGGTTCTGCACGGCCTCGAACAGCTCGGAGGTGGCGCGCTCGCCGATCTCCTCCGCGGTACGGCGCGCGCTCCGCTCACGCTCGAGCCTGCGCTCCAGCAGGGCGACGCGCGCGGTCAGGTCAGCGGCCGACGCCTGCTGCATCGTCTGCCTCGCCGGTGGGCTCGAAGGTGCAGGTCAGCTCGCAGCGGTCCGCGCCGTGCAGCATGCAGACGTCGTGGGTGACCGCCACCTGCTCGCCGTAGAACTCGGCCGCACCGCGGACCATGCCCTCGGCGAGCGCGCACAGCCGGCGGGCCGAGCGGTAGGTCATCACGAGCACGCGCGGGTCGGCGCCCGAGAAGTCGAAGTCCGGCGGCTGGGAGTCCGGGTGCACCTTGCGCACCTCGGGGTGGATCACGTCGTTCAGGGTCAGCAGGAACGGCCGGGTGGAGGCGTGCGGCGCGAAGAAGTGCGGGTAGCGCGCGGCGAGCCGCAGCAGCGCGTCCCGGCCGAGCCACTCGGTGAGGTCCTTGGCCGGCACGTCGAGTGCCTCCGAGCCGGCGTCCACGAGGCGGTGGATCTCCGCGTCGTCGTAGTTGCCGAGGGAGGTGTAGGACCCCTCGACGTCGGCCGCTTCGAGGAGGGAGTCCCAGGTGTCGTCGCCGTACTCGGTGCTGACGGTCTCCTCGACCAGGTTGAAGATGATGCCTTTCAAGGCGGCCTTCCGGGGTCGGGGTGCAGGTGGGGGCAGGGAATGGTAGCCCGTCCTGGTGTCCGGTCAGCGGCGAACGAGGGGCGGACCACGGGCGAGGGCCCGCCACCGGACGATGACGGGCCCTCGCGCTGGGTGCTTCCGGTGCCGGCGGGCTAGAAGGTGCCGGCGTCGAGCAGGCGCTCCTGGGTGCTGTCCGGGTCGTCGGCGTCGCTCCAGTCGGTGCTGCCGGCGTTCTGCAGGGCGGACTTCACCTGGGCCGGGGAGGCGCCGGGGTTGTTCGCCGCGTAGAGCGCCGCCGCGCCCGCGACGTGCGGGCTGGCCATCGACGTACCGGACAGGGTGTCGTAGCCACCCAGCATCGAGGTGGACTCGATGCAGACGCCGGGGGCGATGAGGTCCACGTCCGAGCCGTAGTTGGAGAAGCTCGCGAACGTGTCGTCCTGGTCGTTGCGGCAGGTCGAGGGCGCGCCGCCGCCGGGCCGGCCGTCGAAGTCGGCGAGCGCGCTGACCGTGATCACCTCGTCGTAGGCCGCCGGGGTGGACGTGGACGCGTCGGCGGAGTCGTTGCCGGCCGCCACCACGTAGGTGACGCCGGCGGCGACGGACTCGCAGATCGCCGCGTGCATGGCGTCGTCGTTGCGGGCGCCGCAGCTGCCGTCGTCCTCGCCGCCGCCACCGAGGCTCATGTTGGCGACCTCGATCTCGTCAGCGTGCGCGGTGACGTAGTCGATGCCGCAGATCACGTCGGAGTTCAGCCCGGTGCCGGCGTCGGTGAGCACCTTGACCGGCCAGATCCTGGCGCCCGGGGCCATGCCGACCACGCCGGCGCCGTCGTCGAGCGCACCGATCGTGCCGGACACGTGCGTGCCGTGGCCGTGGAGGTCGTTGGCGCTGACCGCGCCGACGGAGCAGTTCCGTGCGCCGGCGCGGTAGATGTTCAGGTCCGGGTGGGTCAGGTCCGCGCCGGTGTCGATGACCGCGACGTCGACGTCGACCCGCTGGTCGGTGCCGTCGATCGCGGCCGTGGGGCTGGTGTCCGCCTCGGCCCGGTCGATGCCGGTCGGCGTGGACCGGGCGGTGGCACGTACGGCGGTGTCCCGCTGCACGAAGTCCACGGCCGGTGCGGCCGCGACCAGGTCGGCGACCCCGGCGGGCATCGTCGCGGAGTAGCCGCGGACCGCCGAGGTGTAGACGTGGCCGAGGTCGAGGCCGAAGCGCTCGGCGTGCGCCGCCGCGGTCGTGCGGGCCGCGGCGGTGTCCTCGAGAACCACGATGTAGGAGCCCGCCGCGCTCGGTGTGACCACGGGGGCGGCGGGGGCCGCGAGGGCCGCGAGCGGGCTGGTGCCGAGTGCGAGGGTGGCGCAGGCGATGCCTGCGAGTGCTGCTGTTCTGCGCATGGGGGTCCTTGCCATCCGAGACGAGCTGCCGGGGCAGCCGAACGGTGGCCCAACGAGGGGAACCCGGCAAGGTCACGGCGTGCCGCGTGCAGTTATGAGCAGGTTCAGAACCCTGCAAGACCGCCGGCATCCGGTGTTCACCGGGTGGTCCGGCGCCGCCGCCCGGCACCCCCATGGGCGGCCGGGCGGCGGTACGACGACGGATCAGAGGCGGCCGGCGACCAGCTGGGCCCAGGTGCCTCCGGCGACCACGCCGGTCCGGTAGAGGTTCCGGCGGCCCTGGTACTCGCGCAGGGCGGCGGTGGTCTCGGCCTCGAAGACCCCGGTCACGGCCAGCCCGGAGCCGAGGGCGGCGTTCAGGGCGCGCTGCACGCGGCGGACCGGGTTGCCGGCGGACCCGTACTTCAGCACCGGCTTCGTCCCCTCGGACAGCAGCGAGGTCCAGGTGTTGCGGGCGACCTTGCCGGTGACCTCGAGCGAACGGCTGCGCTGGTAGTCGCGGACCGCCTGCTGGGTCACCCGGTCGAAGGTGCCGGTGATCGGGGCGTCGTACAGGCGCTTCTGCCGCAGCAGGCACTGGAGCGCGCTGACCTGCGGCCACTCGGAGCCGAGCCGGAGGAAGCCGTACCGCGGGAAGTCCATCTGCACCCCGCAGGTGCGCGGCTTGCGGCGCACCGTCGAGCCCCGGCCGACGTCGAGGAAGTTGCTGTCGATCTGGATCGACACACCGCCGTGCTTCTCGTAGTGGTCACCCCGGTACTGGTGCACCCGGGCGTGCGGCATCCACGCGGTGGGCCGGACGTAGGACGAGGAGACGTCGTCGCGGCCGTTCCAGTCCGCGATCCACAGCCGGTCGGGCATCGTCCACCGGTCCGGGAAGTCCCGGTCGGCGGCGTCGAGCATCGCGATGCCCGAGGACCCGCTGGAGTAGACGCCGGACACGTAGTCGAGCTCGTGCAGCCGGTCGGTCCACGAAGACAGGAAGGCCAGCGCGGAGAGCCGGCAGCGCCTGATCCCGATGTCGAAGTGCTCGATGTCGTACCAGAGCGTGCTCTTCGGGCTGATCCCGAGCCCCTGGGCGGCCTTGACCGTGACGGTGGCCTCGGCCTTGCCCTGCTCGCGGGCCTTCTTGTAGCCGCCCGTCGGGTCGGCGCTGATCCGGTTCGTCCGGTAGCGGTCGACGGTCGTGCAGGACGCCTGCCGGCCGACCGTGATCGGCAGCAGCCGCCACCCGCTGCGCAGCTGGGTGGAGACCCACTCGGGGGTGAGGTTCGGCTGCTCCTTGCAGTAGCGGGACTTGCCGGCGATGTAGATGCCGACGGCGAAGTACGGCGAGCTGGTCAGCCAGGCGTCCATCGCGGTCTGCGAGGGCGCGTTGCACTGGTCGAAGCCGTAGCCGGTGAAGTTGCCGGGGGTGACCCGGTTGCCCGCCTCGGCGGGAGCGGCGAGCAGCAGTCCGGACACGGTGACGGCCAGGACGGTGAGAGCGGCGAGGGCGCGGCGGCGCCACGAGAGAGCTGAGAGGGTCATGTGACCTTTTTTCCGGTCGGCGGGTGGCGCCGAAAGGCTATGTCTTCTGGTGCCTTGTCACGGACCGAACGTAAAAACCGGACCGAACCGCCCGAAAGTCGGTCAGCGCCTACCGGCCTCGAGGTCGGCCCAGGTCTCGCCGGCCATCACGCCGTTCGCGGTCAGTCCCCGGGCTCGCTGGTAGCGGACGACCGCCGCGCTGGTCGGGGTGTCGAGGACCCCGGTCACCGTGACGCGGTCGTCGAGCGCGGCGGTGAGGCCGCGCTGGAGCCGGCGGACCGCGTCACCGACCGAGCCACGCTTGAGCAGCGGCGAGGCGCCGTCGGAGAGCAGCGCGGTCCAGGTCGGCGCGTCGACCGAGCCGGTGACCCGGATGCCCCGCCCGTGCTGGAACGAGCGGACCGCCCGCACGGTGGCCGCGTCGAAGCGACCGTGCACCCGGCCGCCGTACAGGCGCTTCTTCTTCAGCAGGCACTGCGCCGCCTCGACCTGGGCGCCGGTCATGCCGCGCCGCTGCAGGCGGTAGTCCGGGAAGTCCACGCGAACGCCACAGGTGGCCAGGGCTCGCGGTGCCACCGAGCCACGCCCGACGTCGAGGAAGTTGCGGTCGACCTCCATCCGCACCCCGCCGTAGGTCGCGTACGTGTCGATCACGTACTGGTGGACGCGCGCGTGCGGCATCCAGCTGGTCCGGCGCACCCACTTCGTGGCGATGACGGTGTTTGCGCGCTTGTTGGCCCAGGCGTACCAGACCTGGTCCGGCATCGCGTAGCTGCCGGGGGAGAGCTTGTCGGCGTTGTCGAGGACGTGGATGCCCGACGCGACGCTGGAGTAGACCCCGGAGGTATAGCCCAGCCCGTGCAGCCGCTTGGTCCACGAGGACAGGAAGCTCAGCACCGACCGGCGGCAGTCCTGCACGCTGTTGTCGAACGCCTCGATGTCGTACCAGAGCGTGCTGCCGGCCGGGATGCCCAGGTTCTTCGCCCGCGTCACAGCGGCGCCGGCGTTCGCTGCTCCCTGGCTCCGGGCGGCGGCGTACGACGACCGCTTGCTCGTGTCGATCCGGCTGGTGTACGGGTCGTCGGCGCAGTCCGCCTGCGGCCCGACCCAGATCGGCAGCACCCGCCAGCCCCGCTGCGCCTGGCGCGACACCCAGGCGGCGTCGAGCTTCGTCTCCGCCTCCTTGGTGCACCTGCTGAGCTCGGCCCCGCCGATGTAGACACCGACGCCCCAGAACGGCGAGGAGGTCCGCCACGCGTCCATGTCGGCGTTGGACGGCGTGTTGCAGGTGTCGAAGGCGAAGCCGGTGAACGACCCGGGCGTCACCCGCGAGGCCGCCTGCGCCGGCGGCGCGGACAGGCCGGTGGCGACGAGCGCGGACAGGACGACGGACGCGGTGCGAGCCCGCGCGCGGGTGAGCAGCATCATTCCCCCGTTGGAATATCTGGACCGACCGGGTCACTTTAGGGCAGATCGGGTGTGCGGGATACTGCTGTGCATGCCCGTGCGCCTCCGCCCCGCCGACCCCGCCGTGGTCGGCCCCGCGCTCAGCCGGTTCCGGGACGGCTCCGCGGACGGCGCCGACCTCCGGCTGCTCACCAAGCACCTCCTCGCGCTCCTGGTCGCGAAGGCCCCGGGCGGGGCGGTCGAGGTGCGCGTGCCGCCGTACGCCGTGGCGCAGTGCCTCGCGGGCACCCGGCACACGCGGGGCACCCCGCCCGCGGTGGTGGAGATGGACGCCGCGACCTGGATCGCGCTCGCGGTGGGCGACCTGGCGTGGACCGACGCCGCGCGCGACGCCCGGCTGGTCGCGTCCGGCGAGCGCTCCGACCTGACGCCGCTGCTGCCTCTGGCGTGAGAGCGGTGTGTGCCCGGTCATAGGGTGTCCGCCATGACTTCAACGAGGAAGACGGTCGACCAGCTCCGCAGCGCCGTGCAGGACGTGCTGCCCTCCGTCCGGGCCGACCTGGAGGCCCTGGTCCGGATCCCTTCGGTGAGCGCCGACCCGGCCCGCAAGGCCGACGTGGAGCGCTCGGCGGAGGTGACCGCCGACCTGTTCCGGGCCGAGGGGTTCGACGACGTCCGGATCCTGTCCAGCGGTGGCGGCGCTCCCGCGGTCGTGGCCCGCAGGCCCGGCCCGGAGGGCGCGCCGACCGTGCTGCTCTACGCGCACCACGACGTCCAGCCCGTCGGGCGCCGCGAGGACTGGGACAGCGAGCCGTTCGAGCCCACCGAGCGCGGTGACCGGCTCTACGGCCGCGGTGCCGCCGACGACAAGGCCGGGATCGCCGCCCACCTCGCCGCGATCCGCGCCCACGGCGGTACGCCGCCTGTGGGGGTCACCGTCTTCGTCGAGGGTGAGGAGGAGGTCGGCTCACCCACGCTCGAGGCGTTCCTCGCCGAGCACAAGGACCTGCTCGCCGCCGACGTGATCGTGATCGCCGACTCCACCAACTGGGAGATCGGCGTCCCGGCGCTGACCACCACCCTGCGCGGCAACGTGGACGTCTTCGTCGACCTCGCCACCCTCGACCACGGCGTGCACTCCGGGATGTGGGGCGGCCTGGTCCCCGACGCGGTGATGAGCATGGTGCGCCTGCTCGCCACGCTCCACGACGACGAGGGCAACGTCGCAGTCGAGGGCCTCGTCTCCGGTCCCGCCGCCGACCTGGAGTACCCCGAGCAGCGGATCCGTGAGGAGTCCTCGATCCTGGACGGGGTCGAGCTCATCGGCTCGGGTTCCGCGGTCGAGCGGCTGTGGACCAAGCCGTCCATCTCGATCATCGGCTTCGACGCCACCCGCACCGCCGACGCGAGCAACACCCTGATCCCGTCGGTGCGGGCGAAGGTCTCGCTCCGGCTCGCTCCCGGCGACGACGCCACCTCGGCGATCGACAAGCTGGTCGCCCACCTCCACGACCACGCCCCGTGGGGCGCGAAGGTCACCGTCACCAAGGGGCGCGAGAGCGGTGAGCCCGGCGTGATCGACGCCAGCGGGCCGGCGTACGACGCAGCCCGGGCCGCGTTCAAGGAGGCCTGGGACGGCACCGACCCGGTCGACATCGGCGTGGGCGGCTCGATCCCGTTCATCGCGTCGTTCCAGAAGGCGTTCCCCGCGGCCGCGGTGCTGGTGACCGGTGTCGAGGACCCCGACACCCGCGCCCACGGCGCCAACGAGGGGCTGCACCTCGCGGAGTTCGAGCGGGTCTGCCTCGCCGAGACGCTGCTGCTGAACAACTTGTGACCTCGCGGTGGGCCGGCCCGTGCGCGGGTCGGCCCACCGTCTAGGACGGGTTCGGCGCGATCGCCTGCGCCCCCGTAGACTCGGCCGCGTGACCAGCAACTCCCGCCGTGGAGACGGCCGCCTGAACCACGACCTCGACCCCCAGGAACGCGGTCCCCAGGACGCCTGCGGGGTCTTCGGTGTCTGGGCCCCCGGCGAGGACGTCGCGAAGATGACCTACTACGGCCTCTACGCGCTGCAGCACCGCGGCCAGGAGTCCGCCGGGATGGCGGTCAGCAACGGCCGGCAGATCCTCGTCTTCAAGGACATGGGCCTGGTCTCCCAGGTCTTCGACGAGACCACCCTGGAGTCGCTCAAGGGCCACCTCGCCGTGGGCCACGCCCGCTACTCCACGACCGGCGCCAGCACCTGGCACAACGCGCAGCCGACGTTCCGGCCGACCGCCACGGGCTCGATCGCCCTGGCGCACAACGGCAACCTGACCAACACCAGCGAGCTCGCGAGCCGCGTCGCCGGCCTGCCCAACGCGGTCGGCGAGCTCGACCTCCCCTCGCGCAACGTGGTGTCGACCAACGACACCAGCCTGGTCACCGCGCTGTTCGCGCACCACCCGGACCGGAGCCTCGAGGAGAACGCCGCCGAGGTCCTCACCACCGTCAAGGGCGCGTTCTCGTTCGTCTGGATGGACGAGAACACCCTGTACGCCGCGCGCGACCCGCAGGGCATCCGCCCGCTCGTGCTCGGCCGCCTCGAGCGCGGCTGGGTGGTCGCCTCGGAGACCGCGGCGCTCGACATCGTCGGTGCGTCGTTCATCCGCGAGATCGAGCCCGGCGAGCTGATCGCGGTCGACGAGGACGGGCTGCGCAGCCGCACCTTCGCCGAGCCGGCTCCCAAGCACTGCCTGTTCGAGTTCGTCTATCTCGCCCGTCCCGACACCCTGCTCCAGGGCCAGCGGGTGCACAGCGTCCGGGTGGAGATCGGCCGGCGCCTCGCCAAGGAGTTCCCCGCCGACGCCGACCTGGTGATCCCGGTGCCCGAGTCCGGCACGCCCGCGGCGATCGGGTACGCCGAGGCCAGCGGCATCCCCTACGGCTCGGGCCTGGTGAAGAACTCCTACGTCGGGCGCACCTTCATCCAGCCCTCGCAGACGATCCGGCAGCTCGGCATCCGGTTGAAGCTGAACCCGCTGCGCGACGTGATCGAGGGCAAGCGGCTCGTGGTCGTCGACGACTCGATCGTGCGCGGCAACACCCAGCGCGCCCTGGTCCGGATGCTGCGCGAGGCCGGCGCCCGCGAGGTGCACGTGCGGATCTCCAGCCCGCCGGTGAAGTGGCCCTGCTTCTACGGAATCGACTTCGCCACCCGCGCGGAGCTGATCGCCAACGGACTGAACAGCGACGAGATCTGCCGCTCCATCGACGCGGACTCGCTCGGCTACATCTCGCTCGACGAGCTGGTCGAGGCGACGACCGTGCCGAAGGACGACCTGTGCCGAGCCTGCTTCGACGGGGTCTACCCGGTGCAGCTGCCCGAACCCGAGCACCTCGGCAAGCACCTGCTCGAGATGACGAGCACCGAGATCGCCACCGACGTCGACGGGCTCAGCGCCAGCCTCTCCGGCGGCGGGGCCTCCGACGCGCTCGACCGCCCCTGACGACCGACCGCCGACGGCGCCCACCCCGACCCACGGACGAGGAACCCATGTCTGACCAGGCCGAGACCGCAAGCGCCGCCGCCGGCGGCAGCACCTACGAGGCCGCCGGGGTCTCCATCGAGGCCGGGGACCGGGCCGTCGAGCTGATGAAGGTGTGGGTCGACAAGGCCCGGCGTCCCGAGATGATCGGCGGCATCGGCGGCTTCGCGGGGCTCTTCGACGCCAGCGCGCTCAAGTCCTACAAGCGCCCGCTGCTCGCCAGCTCGGCCGACGGCGTGGGCACCAAGGTGGCCGTCGCCCAGGCGATGGACCGCCACCACACGATCGGCTTCGACCTCGTCGGGATGCTCGTCGACGACCTCGTCGTCTGTGGCGCCGAGCCGCTGTTCCTCACCGACTACATCGCGACCGGCCGGGTGGTGCCGGAGCGGATCGCCGCGATCGTCCAGGGCATCGCCGAGGCGTGCGTCCAGGCCGGCTGCGCCCTGATCGGCGGCGAGACCGCCGAGCACCCCGGGCTGCTCGGTCCGGACGAGTACGACGTCGCGGGCTCGACCACCGGGGTCGTCGAGGCCGCCGACCTGCTCGGCCCCGGACGGGTCCGGCCCGGTGACGTGGTGATCGCGATGCAGTCGAGCGGACTGCACTCCAACGGCTACTCGCTGGTGCGCCACGTCCTGCTCAACACCGCCGGCTGGGCGCTGGACCGGGACGTGCCGGAGCTCGGCCGTACCCTCGGCGACGAGCTCCTCGAGCCGACCCGGA
Source organism: Nocardioides jiangsuensis (assembly GCF_019679455.1). Taxonomy (GTDB): domain Bacteria; phylum Actinomycetota; class Actinomycetes; order Propionibacteriales; family Nocardioidaceae; genus Nocardioides_C; species Nocardioides_C jiangsuensis. The sequence continues at coordinate 755,776 of NZ_JAIEZQ010000001.1, read as the reverse complement.
TCTACGCCAAGGCCTGCCTCGACCTGGCCCGGAACACCCGCACCCATGCGATGTCCCACATCACCGGGGGCGGCCTGGCCGCCAACCTCGAGCGGGTGATGCCCGAGGAGCTGGTCGCCACCGTCGACCGCGGCACCTGGACCCCGCAGCCGGTCTTCGACCTGGTCCGCCGGGTCGGCTCGGTGCCGCAGGACGACCTGGAGAAGACGCTCAACTGCGGCGTCGGCATGGTCTCGCTGACCGCGGCCGACGACGCCGACCGGGCGATCTCGCTGCTCGAGGGCCACGGCGTGCGCGCCTGGGTCTGCGGCGAGGTGAGCGCGGTGTCCGACGCCCTCGAGGCGCAGGCCGGCGGCACGGTCTCGCTGGTGGGCCGGCACCCCGGCTGGGCCTGACCGCCGCGGCGGCCGCCGACCCGCCGTACGGCGACCCGCGGCCCCGGATTTGTCCCGAATCGTGCTCCTGATGTGCAGGAACCACCGGTGGGCAGGTACCGTTGGACCCACGAGAATACGAACGAGAGACCGGACGCGCGTGGGCTTCGTCCGTGAAGGTCGGTAACCGGCCGTCACGGGTGGGGAAGACGTGACTCCGGCCGAGTGTGCGAGGGGGTCGACCCTATGGGGCGCGGCCGAGCTAAGGCGAAGCAGACGAAGGTTGCCCGCGACCTGAAGTACCGCTCTCACGAGACGGACCTCAGCGCGCTGGCCCGAGAGCTGCACGGCGAGTCGAAGACCGACGCATCCGAGGATGCCGTCGAAGCCGACGAGTACGACGAGTGGGCTGACTACTCAGAGCCCGGTCGCCGGGACTGATCTCCGTCCGGCCGTGGGGGGGGGGGGGGCGGCGGGGGGGCCCCCCCCCCCCCCCCCGGGGGGGCCGCCGCGCGGGGGGCGCGGGCCGCGCCCCCGCGACGTAGGTGCCGACCTCGGCGGGGGGAACCTCCCGCAGGGAAGGAGTCACCCCGCCGTCCCCTCAACGAGGTCGACCGGGTCAACGATAGGAAAACCAGACCCTCGGGGAAGCGAGATCCTGCGATCCGGGCCCCAGGAATTGCCTGGAGCACCCCAGGATGTCGGGCACCACGGGAGACCCGGGGGCAGGCAGGGGCCCTCTTCCGAGGAAGAGGGCCCCTGGCGGTGTCGCGAGCCGGCGCTCGCCGCGTCAGACGGAGGTCGGCACCCGCACCTCCGCGGCGGCACCCCGCTTGAGGCCGAGCTCCGAGGTGGGCACGTCCCGGGTCTCCCGGGCCGTGGCCGCGGAGACGGCGGCGATGAGGGCGATGACCGCGGTGAAGCCGGCGGTGACGACCCAGCCGCCCTCCTGGACGCCGCCCAGCGCGGTGACGATCGTCGGGGCGAAGCCGGCCATCAGGAAGCCGAGCTGGGTCCCGATCGCCACGCCCGAGAAGCGCACCTGGGTGCTGAACATCTCGCCGTAGAAGGACGGCCAGGTGGCGTTCGCGGCGGCGTACCCGAAGGAGAACGTGAGCACCGCGAGGGCGAAAGTCAGCAGCTCGTTGTCGGCGCTCATCGACAGCAGGTAGAACGGCATGAGCGCGGCGCTGGAGAGCGCGCCGTAGATGAAGACCGGCTTGCGTCCGATCCTGTCGGCGAGGCGACCGAACATGGGCTGCGTGAACAGCGCCACGATGTTCGCGACGACGACCAGCCACAGGGTGATCGACTCGTTCACGCCGACCTCGGTGCCGTAGGCGATGGCGAGGTTGCCGAACACGGTGGAGACGGCCGCGATGAAGGCGCAGCAGATGACGCGGAGCACGTCGGCCCAGTGCTCGCGGAGCAGCACGACGACGGGGAGGCGGGCGATCTGGTCGTTCTCCTTGGCCTCCTGGAACGACGGCGGCTCGTGCAGGCTGCGGCGGATGAAGTAGGCGACGACGACCACCACGGCGCTGAGCCAGAAGGGGATCCGCCAGCCGATGGTGTACTTGATGTCGTCCGGCAGCGCCACGACCGGGATGAAGACCAGGGCCGCCAGGATCTGACCGCCCTGGGTCCCGGTCAGCGTCCAGGAGGTGAAGAACGACCGGCGGTCGTCGGGTGCGTGCTCCAGCGTCAGCGAGCTCGCGCCGGCCTGCTCGCCGGCGGCGGAGAGGCCCTGCAGCAGACGGCACAGGACGAGGAGCGCCGGAGCCGCCCAGCCGATGGCGTCGTACGACGGCAGGCAGCCGATCACGAACGTGGAGAAGCCCATCAGCAGCAGGGTGAACATCAGCACGCGCTGGCGGCCGACGCGGTCGCCGAAGTGGCCGAGGATGACCGCGCCGAAGGGGCGGGCGACGTAGGCGAACGCGAAGGTCGCGAACGACATCACCAGCGCGGAGGCGTTGTCGTCGGGGAAGAAGACATGCGGGAAGATCAGGGCGGCCGCGGAGCCGAAGACGAAGAAGTCGTAGTACTCCACGGCGCTGCCCATGAAGCTCGCGACCGCTGCCCTGTGCGGGGTCTTGCCGGTGGTGCTCGGTCCCTCCATCGGGGGTCCTCCTCGGGTCGAGTCTCCCGCGGGCAGGCGCCAGCGGTCGAGTGGCCGAAAGGCCGGGTTCTGTGTGGGTGGGTGGTGCAAGGGTCAGCCGCGCTCGGCGGCGAGCTCGCTGAGGTGGGCGAGCATGCGGTCGGCGTCGGGGTCGACGCCTGTGATCAGCCGGAAGGCGTCGACGGCCTGGTAGACCGCCATGTGCCCTCCGTGCAGGGTGCGGCAGCCCGCGTGCCGTGCTGCCTGCAGCAGTGCGGTGTCGAGCGGCCGGTAGACGATGTCCGCGACCCACATCCCGGGGTGGAGGAGCGCGGGGTCCAGCGGGAGGCCGGGGTGGTCGGCCATCCCGGTGGGGGTGCAGTGCACCAGGCCGTCGGCCGCGGGCAGCAGCACCGGCAGCTTGTCCGGGTGGCCGCTCTCGACCCTGGCCTCGGGGTGGCGCTGCGCGAGCTCCCGGGCGAGCTTCGTGCTGCGCGACTCGTCGACGTCGACCAGCACGAGGTGCTCGGTCCCGAGGGAGAGCAGGGCGTCCGCGACGGCCGTGCCCGCGCCGCCCGCTCCCAGCTGCACGACGCCGCCGACCGCGGCCCCGGGCAGGTGGTGGCGTACGGCGGAGGCGAAGCCGGTGGTGTCGGTGTTGTAGCCGACCGCCGCGCCGTCCTCGAACACCACCGTGTTGACGGCGCCCAGCCGGGCGGCGGTCTCGTCCAGGCGGTCCAGGTGCTCGATGACCAGCTGCTTGCACGGGTGGGTGATGTTGAGCGCGTCGTACCCGAGGATCCGGGCGGAGCGCACAAGGTCGCCGATCTCGGTGGGGGAGATCCCGAGGGCGCTGAGGTCGATCGCTCGGTAGAGGTAGCGCAGCCCGTGCGCGTCCGCCTCCCGCATGTGCATCGCGGGGGTGAACGACCGGGTGACTCCGGCGCCGACGAGACCCACGAGGTAGGCGTCCGACATGCTCGCTCCTAATGAACTATCTGGTACGTACGTGAAGCACATCACAGAGGTGCGCGGGCGTCAAGGGGTGGTCGAGACCGGGATCCGGTCGGGGGAGTGCGGCGCTCTCGGCGCGCGTCAGCGCTGGGTGAGCCAGGCGACCACGATGTCGCCGAGCATCTCGCGGTGGCGGGCCCGCACGTCCGGGGCCCGCATGTCGCGCCCGAACAAGAACCCGAAGGTGCTGTTGTTGGCGACCTGGAAGACGCAGTAGGAGCTGATCAGCATGTGTACGTCGATCGCGTCCACGTCGTCGCGGAACGTTCCGTCGGCGCGTCCGCGGGTGAGGACGTCGTCGAGGAGCGTGGCGACGGGGTTGCTGAGGTCGCGGAGCGAGTCGACCTGCCGCAGGTGGACCCCGCGGTGGATGTTCTCGATGCTCACCAGCCGGATGAACGCCGGGTGGGCGTGGTGGTGGTCGAAGGTCAGCTCGGCGATGCGGCGTACCGCCTCGACCGGGGGGAGGTCGCCGGCGTGGATGCCCTGCTCCGCCTCGCGGATCCCGCGGTACGCGGCCTCGAGAACGGCCCGGTAGAGCTGCTCCTTGCCGCCGAAGTAGTAGTAGATCATCCGCTTGGTGGTGCGGGTCCGCTCGGCGATCTCGTCGACCCGGGCACCGGAGAGGCCCTGCTCGGCGAAGACCTCGGTGGCCACCTGGAGGAGCTCGGCGCGGGTGCGGTCGGCGTCGCGGATGCGCTCGTGCTCGGTGGCCTCGGACATGGCGAGAGCCTAGTGGGCGAGGGGGAGGGCTGGTCAGGCGGCTCCCACGTATGTACTGTTTAGTTCATTACTCAGGAGGCCTGCATGCGTACGTCGATCGCCACCGTCTGCCTCAGTGGCACCCTCACCCAGAAGATGGAGGCCTGTGCGGCCGCAGGCTTCGACGGCATCGAGGTGTTCGAGCCGGACCTCGTCACGGCGCCGCAGAGCCCCGAGGAGATCCGCGCCCTGGCGGACCGCCTCGGCATCACGCTGGACCTCTTCCAGCCGTTCCGGGACGCCGAGGGGGTGGACCCCGCGACGTTCGCCGGCAACGTGCGCCGCGCCGAGGCGAAGTTCCGCCTGATGCGGCGGCTCGGCATGGACACCATGCTCGTGTGCAGCAACGTCGGCACCGCGAGCGTGGACGACGACCACGTGTCGGCCGCCCAGCTGCGCGAGCTCGGCGACCTGGCCGCCGGGTACGGCGTCCGGCTCGCGTTCGAGGCGCTCGCCTGGGGCCGGTACGTCGACGACTACCGCCGGGCCTGGCGGGTCGTGGAGCTGGCCGACCATCCCGCCGTCGGCGTCTGCCTCGACAGCTTCCACATCCTCTCCCGGGGGCACGACCCGAAGGCGATCGAGCAGATCCCCGGCGACAAGGTGTTCTTCCTCCAGCTCGCCGACGCTCCGACGCTGAGCATGGACGTGCTGTCCTGGAGCCGGCACCACCGGCTGTTCCCGGGGGAGGGCAGCTTCGCGCTCGCCGAGTTCCTCGCGCACGTGCTCCGCACCGGGTACGACGGCCCGCTCTCCCTCGAGGTCTTCAACGACACCTTCCGGCAGACCGACCCCGACCGCACCGCGCGGCAGGCCCTGCGCTCGCTCCGGTGGCTGGAGGACCAGGCGGCACGGCAGCTCGGCGGCGAGGCCGGTCCCGACCTCGTCCGGCTGCCCGACGTGGACGAGCCGGCCGGCCTCGACTTCGTCGAGGTGAAGGCCGAGGACGCCGGCGAGGTGGAGGTACTGCTGCGCCAGCTCGGCTTCACGTTCCGGGGCCGGCACCGCAGCAAGCCCGTCCGGCTCTGGACGCAGGGCTCCGCCCGTGTGGTCTGCAACGAGCAGCAGGCCCGGGACATGCCGCCCACGCTGTCCGCGATCGGGTACGAGGTCTCCTCGACCGCCGTGTCCGCGGACCGCGCGGCGCGCCTCCTCGCGCCCCAGGTGCACCGGCGGACCTACGCGGGGGAGCAGGAGCTGGCCGCGTTCGCCGCCCCGGACGGCACCGAGATCTTCCTGGGCGAGGTGCCCGAGGGGCCCGACGCCACCTGGACGGTCGAGTTCGAGCAGGGGGCGTCGCCCGACCCGGACCCGCTCGTCACCCACGTCGACCATGTCAACCTCGTCCAGCCCTGGCAGCACTACGACGAGGCGGTGCTGTTCTACAGCTCGGTGCTGGGACTGGAGGCTCAGGCGGCACTCGAGGTGGCGGGACCCGTCGGGCTGGTGACCAGCCAGGTGATGCGGTCGCGCGACGGCAGGATCCGGCTGGCCCTGAACCTCCTGCCCGCAGGGATCGAGGGCGGCCTGCCGCAGCACATCGCGTTCGCCTGCCGCGACGTCGTGACGCTGGCCAGGGAGGCGCGCGCCCGCGGCCTGAGGACCCTGGCCGTGCCCGACAACTACTACGAGGACCTGGACGCCCGCTTCGACCTGGCGCCGGACCTCCTGGCGACCCTGCGGGAGCTGGACCTGCTCTACGACCGGGACGGCGACGCCGAGTTCCTGCACTTCTACACCGCGACGGCAGGAGGGGTCTTCCTCGAGGTCGTGGAGCGTCGCGGTGGCTACGACGGGTACGGCGCCGCCAACGCCCCGGTCCGGCTCGCCGCCCAGCTCTCCCGCTAGTCCGCCCGGTCCCACAGTTCGACGACCCGGCGGAGCGCCGAGGCGTAGCCGCCGACGCCCTGCCCGATCACCGCGGCGTCCGCCACCATCCCGACGTACGACCGGTGGCGGAACTCCTCCCGCGCGTGGATGTCGGAGATGTGCACCTCGACCACCGGCGCGGTGACCACCGCGAGCGCGTCCATGATCGCGATCGAGGTGTGGGTGTAGGCGCCGAAGTTGCCCACGATCGCGGCCCCGGCCCCGAACGCCTCGTGGATCCAGTCGATCAGCAGGCCCTCGTGGTTGCTCTGCCGGCAGTCGACCCGCAGGCCGAGGTTCTCGCCCTCGGCGCGGCACAGCGCCTCGACGTCGGCGAGGGTCGCGGTGCCGTAGACCGCGGGGTCCCGGCGCCCGAGGAGGTTCAGGTTGGGCCCGTTGAGCACCATGACGGTGCGGGTCGCGGTCACTGCGGCGCCCCGGCCAGGGGGACGTCGAGACGCTGGGCCAGCTCCTCGAGCGTCGTACCGAAGGTCTCCGCCACGACGACCCCGTCGGCGGTCAGGTGGAAGATCGCCTGCTCCGTGTAGACGCGGCTGACGCAGCCCAGGCCGGTGAGCGGGTAGCTGCACTCCTTCACCAGCTTGGCCGAGCCGTCCTTCGCGAACAGCGTCATCATCACGAAGACGTCCTTGGCGCCGGTGGCCAGGTCCATGGCACCGCCGACGGCCGGGATCGCGTCCGGTGCGCCGGTGTGCCAGTTGGCCAGGTCACCGTTCGCGGCCACCTGGAACGCGCCGAGCACGCAGACGTCGAGATGGCCGCCGCGCATCATCGCGAAGGAGTCGGCGTGGTGGAAGTACGACGCCCCCGGCAGCTCGGTGACCGGGATCTTGCCGGCGTTGATCAGGTCCGGGTCGATCGCGTCGCCGTGCGCCTCGGGACCCATGCCGAGCATGCCGTTCTCCGTGTGGAGCACCACCTGCTGCTCGGGGGCGAGGAAGTCGGCGACGCGCGTGGGCTGCCCGATGCCCAGGTTGACGAACGATCCCGTCGGGATGTCCCGGGCGACGAGCCGGGCCATCCCGTCACGGTCGAGGGGACCCTGGTCGGTGTGCTCGATCATGCGTCCTCCTCCTGCGGGTGCGGCGTCGTGGCGACCACCCGGTCGACGAAGATCCCGGGCGTCACGACGGTCTCGGGGTCGAGCCCGCCGAGCGGGACCACCTCGGTGACCTCCACGACGGTCAGCTTCGCCGCGCCGGCCATGATCGGCCCGAAGTTGCGGCCGGTCTTGCGGTAGACCAGGTTGCCCATCGGGTCGGCCGCGTGGGCGCGGACCAGCGCGACGTCGCCGCGGATCGGGTACTCCAGCAGGTAGTCGCGACCGTCGATCGTGCGCACCTCCTTGCCCTCCGCGAGCGGCGTGCCGACCGCCGTCGGGGTGTAGAAGGCGCCGATGCCCGCGCCGGCGGCGCGGATGCGCTCGGCGAGGTTGCCCTGGGGCACGACCTCGAGCTCCACCTTGCCCGCGCGGTACAGCTCGTCGAAGACGAAGGAGTCCTTCTGCCGCGGGAACGAGCAGATCACCTTGCGGACCTGCCCGGACGCGAGCAGGGCGGCCAGCCCGGTCGTGCCGTTGCCGGCGTTGTTGTTCACGACCGTCAGGTCACGTGCTCCGCTGCGCCGTACGGCTTCGATGAGCGCGAACGGCAGACCGGCACGGCCGAAGCCGCCGATCAGGACCGTGGAGCCGTCGGCGATCCCGCGGACCGCCTCGTCGGTGTCGGTTGCGATCTCCACCATCTCGTCCGTCCTCAGGCCGCGTCGACGTTCTCGAGCACGACCGCGAGGCCCTGGCCGACGCCGATGCAGATCGCGGCGACGCCCCAGCGCTCCCCGCGCTCACGCAGCACGCCCGCCAGCGTCCCGAGGATCCGGCCGCCCGACGCCCCGAGCGGGTGCCCGATGGCGATCGCGCCCCCACGGGTGTTGACGATCTCGGGGTCGACCTTCCACGCGTCGAGGCAGGCCAGGGACTGCACGGCGAACGCCTCGTTGAGCTCGACCGCGCCGACGTCGGACCAGCCGATGCCGGCTGCGGCGAGTGCCTTCTCCGCGGCCTGGACCGGCGCGTAGCCGAACAGCTGCGGCTCGAGAGCAGCCGCGCCACGACCGGCGATGCGGGCCAGAGGGGCGCGTCCGATGTGCGACGCCGCCTGCTCGCTCCCGACCAGCACCGCAGACGCCCCGTCGTTCAGGGGGGAGGCGTTGCCCGCGGTGATGGTGCCGTCGGCCCGGAAGACGGGTTTGAGGCCGGCCAGGGTCTCCACGGAGGCGTCGGGCCTGATGCCCTCGTCGCGGTCGAGGTCCACGCCGGGCACGGGGACCACGAGGTCGTCGTAGAACCCGTCGTTCCAGGCCTGGTCGGCGAGGCGGTGGGAGCGCACGGCGAACTCGTCCTGGCGCTCCCGGCTGATGCCGAACTTCTCCTGCAGCTGCTCGTTGGCCTCGCCGAGCGAGACCGTCCACTCCTGCGGCATCCGCGGGTTGACCAGCCGCCAGCCGAGGGTGGTCGACACGAGCGTCTCGTTGCCGGCCGGGAAGGCCTTGGGCGGCTTGGGCAGCACCCAGGGCGCGCGGCTCATCGACTCCACGCCACCGGCGACCGCGACCTCCGCGTCGCCGGTCTCCACCAGCCGGGAGGCGGCCATCGCGGCGTCCAGGCTGGAGCCGCAGAGCCGGTTGACCGTCGTCGCGGGCACGGTGACCGGCAGGCCGGCCAGCAGCACCGCCATCCGCGCCACGTTGCGGTTGTCCTCGCCGGCCCCGTTGGCGTTGCCGTAGACGACGTCGGCGATCCGGGCGGGGTCCAGGTCGGGGGTCTTGGCCAGCAGCCCCGTCAGCACGCTGGCGGCGAGGTCGTCGGGCCGCACGCCGGACAGCGCGCCGGCGTACCGCCCGAACGGGGTGCGCACGGCGGAGTAGACGAAGGCAGGGGAGGAGGGCATCAGTTCTCGCTTGTCGGTTCGTGTGCGGTGGTCGGTGTCGGTTCGCCGCCGGGCTCGGCCAGCGCCCGGGCGGCGATCCGGAACGCCGTGTTGGCGTCGGGTACGCCGCAGTAGATGGCGGTCTGCAGGAGGAGCTCCTTGATCTCGTCGTCGGTCAGCCCGTTGGTGCGGGCGGCGCGGACGTGCATCGCGAGCTCCTCGTGGTGCCCGCGGGCGACGAGGGCGGTGAGCGCGATGATCGAGCGGCTGCGCCGGTCCAGGCCGGGCCGGGTCCAGATGCTGCCCCAGGCGTACTGCGTGATCAGCTCCTGGAAGTCCGCGGTGAGCTCGGAGGCGGACGCGGACGCGCGGTCCACGTGGGCGTCCCCGAGGACCTCCCGCCGGACCCGCATCCCCTCGGCGCGCACCGCGGCGGTGGTGGTCGTGTCGCGGGGCGGCGACGAGGCGTGCCCGGCGATGAGCGCGGCCACGTCGTCGGGAGCCTCGGCGGGGGCGAGGTGGGCCACGCCGGCGAGCACGGCCAGCCTGCCGTGCGGGACCCCGTCGGCGATGTGCCGCAGCGCGCCCGTCGGGGTCACGACGTCGTGGTCGCCGGCCACCGCCAGCACGGGGGCGGCCACGCGGGGCAGGTGGGGGCGCACGTCGTACGACGCCAGCGCTTCGCAGACCGCGGCGTACCCCTCGGCGTCGGTGGCGGCCAGGTCCTCGAGCAGGCTCTTCGCCAGGGCCTCGTCGCGCTCGGCGAAGCCGGGGCCGAACCAGCGGCCAGGGGTGGCGTCGAGCAGGACGGCGGTGCCCCCGGACCGTACGGCGGCCGCCCGGTCGTGCCAGCCGGCCGGGTCGCCGATCCTCGGCCCCGTGCACAGCAGCACCGCCGAGGCGACGCGCTCCGGAGCGTCGAGGAGCAGCTGCAGCCCCACGGCGCCGCCGACCGAGTCGCCCGCGTAGTGGAACCGCTCGTCACCGCCGAGCGCGGCCAGGACGCCACGGGCGAGGTCGGCGACGTCGAAGCCGGTGGCGGTCGGGCTGTCCCCGTGTCCGGGGAGGTCCCAGGCGACGACGTGGAACCGGTCGGTCAGCCGCTCGGCGCAGGCGCCCCAGAGAGTGCGGGCCGAGGTGCCCAGCGACGGGCCGAGCACCAGCAGGGGCCCGGTGCCGCCGAGGTCGTGCAGCGCGAGGTCAGGGTGGGTCACGGTCGGTCCTCCAGGAAGGCGTCGGCACGGGCTACGGCCTCGTCGACCAACAGGTCGGCGGCACCGAGGTAGTCCTCCACCACGGTGCCCGCGTCCCGGCCGTGCAGGGCACGCAGGGACGCCTGCTCGGCCAGCAGGCCGGCGCCGGCTGCCTCGGCGTGGGCACGCATGCGGCCGGTGTCCACGGTCAGCCCGGCGAGCAGGTCGGTGGTCTGCGAGGCGGCGACCGCGGCGAGCCGGCCGAGCGTACGCAGGGCCGGCCACTCGGCGTGCCAGGCGCCGGCCGGCCGGTCGTCGACGGCGGACGCGGCCGCCACGTGCAGCTGCGCGGCGGTGAGCGGAGCGCTCAGCGCGGCGCGGGTGACGAGCACCGACAGCACCGGGTTCTGCTTGTGCGGCATGGTCGACGAGCCACCGCGGCCCTCGGCGGCCGACTCGGCCAGCTCGCCGATCTCCGGGCGGGTCCGCACGAGCACGTCGCCGGCGATCTTCCCGAAGGCGTCGGTGCACGCCACCAGCGCGTCGCCGACCCGGGTCAGCGGGCGCCGGCGGGTGTGCCAGGGCGCCGAGTCGGCCAGGCCGAGCTCGGCGGCGAGGTCCGCGGTCAGGGCTCGGGCGGCCGCGGCCGGCTGCTCGAGTCCGGCGAGGGCGGCCAGCTCGAGGGAGGCTGCGAGCGTGCCGGCGGCACCCCCGGCCTGCACCGGCAGGGCCCGGGCCGCCGCGCGCAGGTCCGTCGCGGCGTCGAGGACGGCGTGCAGCCAGCAGGCCACGGTGAGGCCGAACGCCGTCGGCACGGCGTGCTGGGTGAGGGTGCGCCCGGCCTGCACCGTGCCGCGGTGGGCCCGCGCCAGGTCACGCAGGGTCCCGACCTGGCCGTGCACGTCCCGCAGCACCGTGCCGGCCACCTCGCGCAGACAGAGCACGAGGGCCGTGTCGAGCACGTCCTGGCTGGTCAGCCCGCGGTGCAGCCAGCGGGCCACCTCGGGGTCGGCGGAGGTCCGGTCGCGGAGCAGGGTGACGAGCGGGATCACGGGGTTACCGCCGCTCTCGGACGCCCGGGCCAGCGCCGGGACGTCGTCGGGGGAGACGAGGCCGGCCAGCGGCGCATCTGCTCGGACCGGCGCGACACCGGCCTTGGCGAGCACGCGCAGCCATGCCTCCTCGACGGCCACCAGCGCGTCGAGCAGCGCCTCGTCGCTCATCAGGGCGCCGGCGCGCTCGTCCCCGGGACTGAACAGGTCCGTCACGGGGCGTGCCCCGGGTACGTGAGGAACACCGTCTCCCGGTCACCCTGGAGGTGGACGTCGAAGTGCAGGGCCGACCCGTCGTCCTCCGCGACCAGCGTCCCCCGTCGCTCCGGCGGCAGGGAGGCCAGCAGCGGCTCCCCGGCCAGGGCGGACTCGGGGGCGGGCAGGTAGACGCGGGTGAACAGCCGGTTGAGCAGGCCGCGGGCGAAGACCGTCATCGCGATGAACGGCAGGCGGCCGTGTCGGCTCGCGCCGGGGCGCACCGTGGTGAAGGAGTACCGGCCGGTGTTGTCGGTCGCGGCACGGCCCCATCCGGTGAAGGTGTGGCCGTCGCGGTGCAGCGAGCCGGCCTCCCTGACGATGCGGCCGGCGGCGTCCGCCTGCCAGATCTCGAGCATCGCGTCCGGGACGGGTGCGCCCCGGCCGTCGAGCACGCGGCCGATCAGCCGGACGGCGTCCGCCCGGCCCGGCGGGACCAGGTGCTGGCCGTCGTCGTACGGAAGCGCATAGCCGTAGAAGGGGCCGATGGTCTGGCCCGGGGTGGGCGGCAGCGGGGACGTGGTCACTGGTCGTCCTCCCGTTCCATCGGCGTGCTGTGCGAGCCCGTGAGCACGATGTCCCACCGGTAGCCGGTGTTCCACTCGTGCTGGGTCACCTCGTGATCGTAGGTCGCCACGAGGCGGTCCCGGGCCTGCTGGTCGACGATCGCCTGGTAGATCGGGTCCAGCGCGAACAGCGGGTCTCCCGGGAAGTACATCTGGGTGATCATCCGCTGGGTGAACGCCGTGCCGAACAGCGAGAAGTGGATGTGTGCCGGACGCCAGGCGTTGCCGTGGTTGCGCCAGGGGTACGGGCCCGGCTTGATCGTGGTGAACCGGTAGCTGCCGTCCGGTCCGGTCAGAGCGCGACCCACGCCGGTGAAGTTGGGGTCGACCGGCGCGTGGTGCTGGTCCCGCTTGTGGATGTACCGGCCGGCGGCGTTGGCCTGCCAGATCTCGACGAGCTGGTTCGCCACCGGCCGGCCGTCCCCGTCGAGCACCCGGCCGGTCACGACCATCCGCTCGCCGATCGGCTCACCGCCGTGCTGGATCGTCAGGTCGGACTCGAGGACGTCCACGTCCTGGTGGCCGAAGCACGGTGCGACGGTCTCGATCGCCTCCGGGTCGGTGTGGTGCAGGTCCTTGGTCGGGTGACGCAGGATGCTGCTGCGGTAAGGCGGGTAGTCGAGCCGCGGCTGGGTCTCGGGCCGGTCGGTGGCGTCTCGCTGGTACTTCTCGGCGATCGCCTCGATCTCCGCGCTGACGTCCGCCTGACTCGACGCCGCGGCATCCGACGACGTGGTGTCGGCGGGTGGCTGCGCGTCGCGGGTTGGTGTCGTGGTCACCCGACGGACACTAGGCCGGGAACTCCGGAGGGTGCGACACTGGTCTTTCACTGAGTGGAAGGAGCCTGCATGGCCGGGAACTCGAGCAGTCCGGGCACCAGTGTCACGTCCCGCGTGCTGGCCCTGCTCGGCTCCTTCGACGACGACCATCGCGGTCTGACCCTGAGCCAGCTCGCGCGCCGGGCCGGGTTGTCGCTCCCCACGGCGCACCGGCTGGTGAGCGAGCTGGTCGCCTGGGGCGCCCTCACGCGGCGGCCGTCGGGGAGGTACGTCGTGGGTCGGCGGCTGTGGGACATCGGCCTGCTGGCGCCGCTGCAGACCGACCTGCGCCAGGTCGCGTCGCCGTTCCTCCACGACATCTACGCGGCCACGCTGGCCACGGTCCACCTGGCGGTCCGGGACGGGACCGAGGTGCTCTACATCGACCGCCTGGCCGGGCACGCCTCCGTCCCCGTCGTGAGCCAGGTGGGCTCGCGGCTGCCGATGCACGCCACCGGAGTCGGGAAGGTGCTGCTGGCCTACGCGCCGGACGAGGTCCGGGAGGCGGTTCTGACGGACCTGTCCCGGGTGACGCCGTACACGTTCACGCAGCCGGGACGGCTGCTGGCCGAGCTCCGGCGCGTCCGCACCGAGGGCTATGCGCAGACGAGTGAGGAGATGAGCCTCGGCGCCTGCTCGGTCGCCGTGCCGGTGCGGTCCCCGGACCGCGCGGTCGTCGCCGCGCTCGGCATCGTCGTGCCGAGCCTCAAGCGGGACCGCGGCCGGTTGGTCGCCGCCCTGCAGGTCGCGTCGCAGGGGATCACCCGCAGCCTTGCGTCGGCGCTTCCGCTGGACGAAAGCGAGTGATGGCGTTCACCGCCGCTCCCACCTTGACTGACCCCCATGCGCACCGAGGTCGCCATCATCGGAGCCGGCCCGTCGGGGCTCCTGCTCTCTCATCTGCTGGCCCACGACGGCGTCGAGTCCGTCGTGCTGGAGACCCGCTCCCGTGAGTACGTCGAGTCGCGGATCCGCGCCGGCATCCTCGAGAGCTCGACCGTCGAGCTGTTCGACGCGGTGGGTCTGGGGGAACGGCTCCACCGTGAGGGAAGCGAGCACCGCGGGATCTACCTGCAGTGGCCGCACGAGCGGCACCACCTCGACTTCCTCGATCTCGCCGGGCGCAGCGTCTGGCTCTACGGACAGAGCGAGGTGCAGAAGGACCTCGGCCGGGCCCGCGAGGCCGCGGGGCAGGAGATCCACTACGAGGTCAGCGACACCGAGGTCCACGACCCGGGCAGCGACCGTCCGTACGTGACCTACCGGGACGCCGAGGGAAACGACTCGCGCGTGGACGCCGACGTGATCGTGGGCTGCGACGGCTCGTTCGGTCCCAGCCGGGCGGCGGTACCGGACTCCGCCAGGCGCACCTGGGAGCGGAGCTACCCCCACTCCTGGCTCGGCATCCTCGCCGACGTGGCGCCCTCCACGGACGAGCTGATCTACGCGTGGCACCCGGACGGCTTCGCGCTGCACTCGATGCGCACGGCGCACGTGAGCCGTTTCTACCTCCAGGTCGCCCCGGGCACCGACCTCGCCGACTGGTCCGACGACCGGATCTGGGAGGCGCTCGCCACGCGTCTCGGTCACGGCCAGGACGGGTGGCAGCTCGACCCGGGACCCATCACGGACAGGAGCGTGCTCCCGATGCGCAGCTTCGTCATGGAGCCGATGCGGTACGGGCGGCTCTTCCTGGCCGGGGACGCCGCGCACATCGTGCCGCCCACCGGCGCGAAGGGACTCAACCTCGCCATGGCCGACGTCGCGCTGCTCGCGCCGGCCCTCGCCGCGCTCCTGCGCAAGAAGGACCCTGCCCTCGCCGACTCCTACTCCGACCGAGCCCTCCGCCGGGTCTGGCGCTGCACCCACTTCTCCTGGTGGATGACCACCATGCTGCACGCCGGACCCGACCCGTTCGACACACAGCTCCAGCTCTCGCAGCTGCGCTGGGTCGCGGGCAGCCGCGCGGGCGCGACCGGTCTCGCGGAGAACTACGCCGGGCTGCCGATCGGCTGAGCCCGCTGCCGGCCCCGGCTCTCCCCGGATCTGACTAGCCTCGAGGTGTCAGGCGACCGCGTCGGGTCCGGTGGTTGACTGACGGGCAGGGGGACGCCGGGCGTGCTCAGCGCCCTCGCGCCGGCGACGACCGCCCCCGCGCGGAGCTGTCGTCATGCTCGGTCCGCACACACGCCGCAGTCCCGATGGTCTTCCCCGCGCCGGCCGGGAGACCGTCGTCCTGGGGGCCGGCATGGCAGGCCTCCTCGCCGCCGCCGTGCTGGCCGAGGTGTTCGACCACGTCACCGTGGTCGAGCGCGACCGGCTGCCGCCGGACGCCGCACCGCGGCGGGGCGTCCCGCAGGGCAGACACGTGCACGTGCTGCTGTCCCGCGGGGCGAAGGCGATCGACGAGCTCCTCCCCGGCCTCCTCGCGGAGCTGACCCGCGCCGGCGGGGTGACCGTGGCGAACCTGAACCGGATGAGCCTGGAGTTCGGCGGCCATCTCCTCTGCCAGGACGACGCGGAGTCGGACCCCACCCACCTGCAGACCCGGCCCTTCCTGGAGGGCCACGTGCTGAGGCGGGTGAGGGGGCTGTCGAGGACGACGACGCTCGACGGCCACGACGTCGTGGACCTCCTCTGGGACAGGGAGGGCGGCCGGGTGGTGGGTGCGACCGTCGTACCGCGCTCCTCGCCCGGGGAGCCCCGGCGGCTGAGCGCAGACCTCGTCGTGGTGGCCACGGGTCGCAGCGGCCGGGTGGGAGCCTGGCTCAGGCAGCACGGGTACGACGAGCCCAAGGAGGAGGAGCTGGCGATCGACCTCGTGTACGTCAGCCGGCTGGTCCGCATGGACCGCGCCCTGACGCGTGGCCGGGACGCGGTCGTGGTCAGCGCGAACCCGGAGCGCCCCACCGGGGTCGCGGCGCTCCGCCAGGAGGACGACCTCTGGGTGGTCAGCGTGGAGGGGTTCGCCGGGCACCATCCCCCGACCGATCCGGACGCGTGGCTGGAGATGGCTGTCCGGCTCGCCCCACCTGACCTCGCCCCGGCGATCCGCGGGGCGGTGATGGTCACCGACCTCAGCGCCCACCGCTTCCCGGCCAACCTGTGGCGGCGCTTCGACAAGCTCGACCGGTTCCCCGAGGGGCTGCTCGTGACCGGTGACGCCGTGTGCAGCTTCAACCCGGTCTACGGGCAGGGCATGACAGTCGCCGCCCTGGAGGCGCTTGCCCTACGGGACTCGCTCCGCGGCGGGACCCGGGATCTGGCGACCCGGTTCTTCAAGCGGGCGGCCAAGCCGGTCCGGCTCGCCTGGCAGTCCGCGGTGGGCGGCGACCTCTCGATGCCACCCGAGGTGGTCCCGGGCCCCCGTCCGCTCCCGGTCCGGGCGGTGAACGCCTACCTCGACCACTATCTGGAGGCTGCCGAGCACGACGCGGAGATGGCGTGGAGCTTCTTGAAGGTCACCGGTTTCGACGAGCCGACCCGTGCCCTGTTCACGCCGCACGCCCTGCGCCGTATCGCCGCCTCTCGCCGGCACGGCGCGGAGGAGCACGCACTCGTGGGAGCGGAGGGACAGGGACGCGGCTGACCGGGCGGCGCCTACTGTGCCGAGGCGAGAAGCTGCCGCTCCGGGGCAGGCACCCGGACCCGGATCTCCGCCCCCAGCCGGGCGCCGGCGGTCAGCTCGAGGTCGTCGCCGGACCAGAAGTTGCCGGGGTCGTAGTAGTTCGTCGGCCGGTCTCCCGCCAGCAGTCCCATGGCCTGGTACGTGCCGGCGACGACCTCGGCGCAGTAGGTCGACTCCACCGGGGCCGGACGTCGTAGCCGGCCGCGCAACCAGCGGCCGGCCAGCGTGGCCGTCGCCGGGAACGGGGTCCCGTCCATCCGGGCGATGGTCCGCAGCAGGGCGTCCTCCATCTCCGCGGTCACCGGGGTCTCCAGCTGCCGCAGCCACGCCCGCTGCTCGTACCGGTGGCACCACTGCTCCACCGCGGACGCGAGGTCGTGGAGCTGCACCCCGCGGTGGTGGGTGCCGGTCCACACGTCCAACAGGCCCTTGCCGAGCTCGGCGTGCCACATCAGCGGCGGCAGGTCGTCGAGGACCACCGCCATGCCGACGTGGTTGACCGGCGCGTTGGTGACGGCACGGATAGCGTGGTCCGCAGCCGAGCGGCCCCGGAACAGCCACAGGTCTCCGGTCCGGGTGAGGTCGACGGCCGCCGCGAGGCTCAATGTCGCATCTGCCACGGAAAGGTCTCCTGCCTCATGAAGCTCTGGAAGGTTCTCGGTCTCGCCGGCCTGGCCGGTGTCGCCGCCACGGGTGCCATCATCGCCCGGGAGCAGCGGCAGCGGACGCAGCTGCCCCCCGAGGAGATCCGTGCCCGCCTCCACGCGCGGCTCGAGCGGGCCGGACCGGCCGCCCGTTGACGGGGGAGGGCGCGCCTACGGCGGGCTGGTCAGCTCGCCAGCGGGTGGTACGGGTCGTGGTCGGAGAGGATCTTCTCGACCCGCGCCTGGTCCAGCCGGGTCGCCAGCAGGGACGTCTCCTGCGCGTCGCGGACGCACTTGGCGAGCGTGAACGACGACGTCACGAGGAACAGCGTGCCGACCGCGAGGAACGCCCGCATCCACGGGTCGACCGGCAGGTAGCAGATGCCGAGGACGACCGAGAGGAGGGCGATGCCGAAGGAGAGGCCCGCCTGGGCGAAGAAGGCGGTGGTGGTCTTGGAGGTGCCTGGTGTGCTCATGGAGACGACTGTGCCTGTGTCGGCGACGGACGACATCCGTGCAGGTACTCAACTGGGTGTGTCCCATTTCCTGCAAGAAAGGAGCGGCACCGCCCGCTCCTCGCATTTCCAAGGTAACCCGCGGAGGGGGGCTTGCTGCAAGGCCCCCCTCATGCCGCAGAATCGCCGACTCGAAGGCAGAACGTCGGAGGGGCTGGACTGTGACCGAGCATGCCGTACTGATCGTGGGCGGAGGGCCCACGGGGCTGATGCTGGCCGGCGAGCTGGCGCTGGCGGGGGTCGACGCTGCCATCGTCGAGCGGCGCGCCAGCCAGGACCTCCCCGGCTCGCGCGCCGGCGGTCTTCACGCACGAACCATCGAGGTCCTCGATCAGCGTGGCATCGCCGATCGGTTTCTCGCGGAGGGAAAGGTGGCCCAGGTCGCGGGTTTCGCTCGGGTCGCGTTCGACATCAGCGACTTCCCTACGCGGCATCCCTACGGGCTCGGGCTGTGGCAGAACCACATCGAGCGCATCCTGGCCGGCTGGGTCGACGAGCTGGCCGTGACCATCTACCGCGAACGTGAGGCGATGGGGATCGCGCAGGACGACACCGGCGTCGACGTCGAGCTGTCCGACGGCCGGTCGCTGCGGGCGGACTACCTCGTCGGGTGCGACGGAGGGCGAAGCCTCGTCCGCAAAGAGGCCGGCATCGAGTTCCCCGGGTGGGATCCGACGACCAGCGCCCTGATCGCCGAGGCCGAGATGGCCGAGGAGCCGGAGCTGGGCACCCGCCAGGACGCCGCCGGCCTCCACGGCCTCGGCAGGGTCGAGTACGAGATCCGCGACGGCGACGTGATCTTCGCCGACCACGGGCCGGTCAGGGTCATGGTGACCGAGCAGCACGTCGGGTCGAAGAGCGAGCCCACCCTGCACGATGTGAGCGAGGCGCTCATCGGCGTGTATGGGACCGACTACGGGATCCACAGTCCCATCTGGATCTCCCGGTTCACCGACCTGACCCGTCAGGCCGCGGCCTACCGGAAAGCCCGAGTGCTGCTGGCCGGCGACGCCGCACACGTGCACTCCCCAGTGGGCGGGCAGGGACTCAACACCGGCGTGCAGGATGCGGTGAACCTGGGGTGGAAGCTGGCCCAGGTGGTCAAGGGCGTGTCGCCGGACAGTCTTCTGGACACCTATCACGACGAACGCCACCCGGTCGCTGCCCGCGTGCTGCGCAACACGATGGCGCAAGTCGCTCTCATCCGCCCGGGCGACGCGCGCCTCGATGCCTTGCGCGACACCGTGTCCGACCTGTTGAGCATGGACGAGCCGCGCAAGCGGTACGCCGCGATGATGTCCGGCCTGGACATCCACTACGAGCTCGGCGAGGGACACCCGCTGCTCGGTCGTCGCATGCCCGATCTCGACCTGGTCACCGCGGAGGGGCCGCGTCGGGTCTTCACCCTGCTTCACCAGGCCCGGCCGGTCCTGCTCAACCTCGGCGAACCCGGTGGACTCGACATCACGCCGTGGGCGGAACGGGTCCAGCTGGTCGATGCCGACTTCGGCGGCACCTGGGAGCTCCCGGCGCTCGGCAACGTCGCTGCTCCCGCTGCGGTGTTGATCCGGCCCGACGGATACGTCGCGTGGGTGGGAGACGGGACCCACGTCGGGCTCGAGGACGCGCTTACTCGCTGGTTCGGGCCGCCCGCCTAGCCGCGGATGGCGGTCCGGTGGTACCCGGCCACACGAGCGTCTCAGCGTTCCGTGTCCGCGTGCTCGCGCGCGCAGCTGATGACCGCCCTCAGGTCGAGCCCGTACGCCGAGCCGTCGCCGGCGTCGTACTCCTCGAGTCGGGCCGCACCCCGCTCGAGGAGCCGGAGGGCTCCGGTGCTGTTGCCGCGGGCGGCGTGCGTGAGTCCGACGCAGATCTGCGCGAGACCCTGCCACAGGTCGCGTTCCTCGTCCGGGCCGGCCTTCCAGCGGGCCTCCAGGACCTCGTGCGCGGAGAAGGGCCTCCCCTCCCGCACCAGGCTCCGGGCGAATTCCAGGGTCTCCAACGGCGGCAGTGGCTCCTCCGAGACCGGCTCGACGCCGGCGGCCCCATAGGGCAATGGTCGACCGAGAGCATCACGAGGGCGCTCCTGGCGTGGGCGACCGGCGGAGTCGCGGTCCCGGTCACCGGTCATGGCAGGCACCGGCCCGAGTGGCCCCGAGGCATTCCCGACGACGTCATGTGCCCCATGGTAGGAGGTGGTCCGCTGAGCCTCCGCGACGGCCGCTGTCCGCGCGCTGGATGCCGATCGGCGAGCGATCGCCGCCCTGGGCCGCGGCTAGGTGTACAGGCAGAACGGGTGCCCCGCGGGGTCGAGGAGGACCCGCACGTCGTCCTGCGGTTGGTGCTCGGGCAACTCTGCGCCCAGTCCCACCGCGTGGGCCACGGCCTCTTCGAGGTCGGTGACCTCGAAGTCGAGGTGGACCATCATCTGCTGGCGGTCCGGGACGCCCGGCCACACCGGGCGCACGTAGTCGGGGTTGCGCTGGATGCTGAGGTACGCCACGCCCTCGCCGAGGTCCAGCGCCGCGCCCTCCGAATCCTGCTTCCAGATGGGCCATCCGCGTAGCTCGGAGTAGAAGTGCGCGAGCACGCCGACGTCCGGCGCGTCCAGCACCACGCCCCACCAGTCCGAGCGAGACCAGCGATCGCCGCGATCCTCCGTCTGCGGGTTCTCTTCCACGAAGGCGACGCTACCGCGACGGACGCACGCGCGTGGTCGCCTCGGTGTGCGGCACGGTCCGGCCTGCGGCAACGAAAACGGCGGCTGACACTGCACAGTGCTGTGCAGGTCAGCCGCCGTCTCCGTCGACCATCAGGGGACCATCAGGTCCCGCCGATCAGATGTCGTAGTTCTGATGTCACACCCGGCTGACCTGCGCAAACACTCGAATCTAGAGGTGCTGGGCCGCTGGGGCCACACGCGGTTTACTCCCAAGGTCAGAGCCTCAGAGCCTCAGAGCCACAGGGCAGCGAGTTTGATAGCTCGGTCAACGCCGGGCGCACTATGGGCGCGCCGCTGAGGTGAAGTGAAGACCGGCTCAGAAGCGATGAACGCGGCCAGGCTCATCTGGCTGGGAATGGACATGCTGACTCCCGTCTCGCCGGGGCCTCCTGGTGGTGCCTCGCTCGGAAGCCAGGTGCGCGCCTGCGACCAGACGGACGGCGAGGTGCAGGGAAGGCGTGAGGCAATGGCGGCCAGGCACCTGGATCGCCGAATCTTAGACTCCACGATAGCCCCGTGGCGAGAGGCAGTAGCTGGCCCCAACTTGAGCGGATCACACGGACGAACCCAAATCGTCGGTCGCCGCACCGAACGCGACAGCCGTTGAGAAGATCAGCCGCCGCACTCCGGTGAGATGGGCAAAGAGTGCGACCCCCACGATCAGGCCCCTATGCACGTGGGGGCGTTCGAGCGCCCGCTTGCGAGCACCCTCCGTTCGGTCCTGTCCACCTGGCGGAAGCCAACTGGGCGCATGGAGGCTACCTGTGCCGCATGCGCGTAGTGTCGAATCTGGAATCTCGGATTCGGTGAACGGGGTCCACTATGAACGGTCTGAGCCTCGGGATCCCCGGGGTCGGAGTTGTCAGCCCAGGAACGCACTTCTGCGCGCTCTACTCGGGCCCGGCCGAGCGCGACCGGCTCTTGTTCCCATTCCTCGAGGAGGGGCTGAGGCACGGCGACAAGTGCCTATGCCTGATCGACGATGTGGAGCCGGCGCTGGTCCGGGATCTCGCCGTGGGACAGCCCGGCCGGGAGTACTCCCAACGATCGGCACAGCTTGACGTCGAACGGGCGTCGGATACCTACCTCCGCTCGGGGGAGTTCAGCATCGCAGAAATGATGAGCTTCCTCTTCGAGAGCGCGGACGCTGCGATCGCAGACGACTTCGACCTTCTCCGGGCCGCCGGTGAGATGTCGTGGGTGCTGCCTGGGCCCCCGGGCTGGGAGGACCTGTTCCTCTATGAGACGGCCCTCAACCACGCCGTCGAACAGATGCCCGCCATCCTCATGTGCCTCTACGACCTGCAGAAGTTCGGGGCCGAGATGCTCGTCGAGGTGCTCCGCACCCACCCCACGGTTCTGCTGGACCGCACGGTGATCGACAACCCCCACTACTTGCACCCGACGGAGTACCCGCCCGCCGCCAGTGCCACCGCCGGAACCCGGTATCCCATGGTCAAGGTAGGTGCGGACGGCGAGGAGGGAACGGACCGCGGGTGGGCGTCGCTCACCGACGCCGAGCGGCGCGTCGTTTCCCGGGTAGCTGGGGGGATGACCAACCGCAGTATCGCGGAGGAGCTCCACCTCTCCCGCCACACGGTGGACGCCCATCTCAAGCACGTCTACCTCAAGCTCGACATCCACTCCCGAGTCGAGCTGACCGTGCTGGCTATGCAGCACCGCGTCCACGTGGGCTAGCCCGAGGCGCTCCGGCCCGTCAGGTGCACCCGTTCACGGGATGCAGGTGACCTGCGCGCCCGAGAGCATGGCGTGACAAGTGCTTCCGGCGAATGGAGCGGTCATGGGCAGGGCAGTCGGCATCGACCTGGGAACGACGAACTCGGTGATCGCGGCCATGGAAGGTGGCCAGCCGCAGGTGATCCCCAACGCGGAGGGCAACCGGACGACGCCGTCGGTGGTCGCCTTCCTGGAGAATGGCGAGCGACTGGTCGGCCAGATGGCCCGACGCCAGGCGATCCTGAACCCGAAGGGGACGATCTATTCCGCGAAGCGCTTCATCGGCCGCATGTACGACGAGATCAGCAGCGAGCTGACAACCGTCTCGTTCGACGTGGTCTCCGGTCCCGACGGCGCGGCGCGCTTCCAGGTCAACGGCAAGCCTTACGCGCCCGAGGAGATCTCGGCGCAGGTGCTTCGGAAGCTGGTCGACGACGCCGGGAAGTTCCTCGGCGAGCGGGTCACCGAGGCGGTCATCACCGTCCCGGCGCACTTCAGCGACGCGCAGCGACAGGCCACCAAGGACGCAGGCAAGATCGCTGGGCTCGAAGTTCTCCGGATCATCAACGAGCCGACGGCAGCAGCCCTCGCCTACGGGATGGACAAGCTCGAGAACGAGACCGTGCTGGTCTTCGACCTCGGCGGCGGCACGTTCGACGTGAGCATCCTGACCGTCGGAGAGGGCGTGGTCGAGGTCCGGTCGACGGCCGGGGACACACATCTGGGCGGCGACGACTTCGACCGCCGCATCGTCGACTACCTGGCCGACGACTTCAAGAAGGCCAACGGCATCGACCTCCGTGACGACTCCCAGGCCCTGCAGCGTCTGTTCGAGGCTGCCGAGAAGGCCAAGGTGGAGCTCTCGGCGGTCACCCAGACCGCCGTCAACCTCCCCTTCGTCACCGCTGACGCCTCCGGGCCCAAGCACCTCAACGTCAACCTGATGAGGTCGACGTTCGAGCAGCTCACCGCCGACCTCGTCGAGCGCTGCCTCGGCCCGGTCAAGCAGGCCATGGAGGACGCCAAGGTCACCGCCGACGACATCGACGAGGTCATCCTCGTGGGCGGCTCGACGCGGATCCCGGCCGTGCAAGCCTTGGTACGCCGCCTGACCGGGGGCAAGGACCCCAACATGACCGTCAACCCGGACGAGGTCGTCGCCATTGGCGCGGCCGTCCAGGCGGCGATCATCAAGGGCGACGTCAAGGACGTGCTGCTCCTCGACGTCACGCCCCTGTCGCTGGGGCTCGAGACCATGGGCGGGGTGATGACCAAGGTCATCGACCGCAACACCACCATCCCGGCCCGGCGAACCGAGATCTTCAGCACCGCCGAGGACAACCAGTCCGCCGTCGACGTCGTCGTCCTCCAGGGCGAGCGGGAGAGAGCGGCCGACAACCGCGTGCTGGCCCGGTTCCGGCTGGAGAAGATCCGTCCCGCGCCC
This sequence comes from Nocardioides jiangsuensis, assembly GCF_019679455.1. GTDB lineage: Bacteria > Actinomycetota > Actinomycetes > Propionibacteriales > Nocardioidaceae > Nocardioides_C > Nocardioides_C jiangsuensis. Next base: position 732,134 of record NZ_JAIEZQ010000001.1, on the reverse strand, counting down.
CGCGGGGTGCCCCAGATCGAGGTCACCTTCGACATCGACGCCAACGGCATCCTGCACGTCTCGGCGCGCGACAAGGACACCGGTGCCGAGCAGCAGGTGACCATCAGCGAGACCTCCACGCTCAGCCAGGAGGAAGTCGACCGGATGATCAAGGACGCCGAGACTCACCGCGGCGAGGACGCCGCCCTGCGCGAACGGGTCGATGCTCGCAACGAGCTCGACTCCGTGGCCTACCAGGTTCGCAAGGGCCTCGAAGAAGCCGGTGCATCGGTGCCCCAGCACGACCGCGCCCGCGCCGAGATGCTGGTCGAGGAGGCCCGGCAGGCCGTCGAGGGCGACGAACCCGTCGACCGCCTCCGCGCTCTGACCGGGGAGCTCCACCAGATGAGCCAGGCGCTGAGCACCGCCACCCGGCCCGGCGGCGGATCTTCGGCCGGGCCGGCCAGCGCCTCCGATGAGACGACTGACAGTGATGACGAGGACGTCATCGACGCCGATTTCACCGCTCACTGACGGCCATGTCCGACCACGAGGCACCGACGACCGAGGCCCCGACCAACGGGACAGGAAGCGACGAGGCTCCGGCGAACGAAACCCCGGAGCACGTCGACGACGCAGCCGAGCGCGTCGACCAGGCGCGCCAGATCGCCGAGCTGGAGGACGCGTGGCGGCGTACGGCTGCCGAGCTGGACAACTTCCGCAAGCGTTGCGCGCGCGACGTGGTCCGCGGCCGCGAGCAGGAACGGGCGGCCGTCGCAACCAGCTGGCTACCCGTCCTGGACAACCTGGAGCGGGCGCTCGAGCACGCGTCGTCCGACCCCGAGTCTGTGGTCGAGGGCGTCCGTGCCGTGCTGGCGCAGGCGATCGGCGTCCTGGCCGACCTCGGCTACCCGCGTCGCGACGACAACGGCCGGGCCTTTGACCCGGCCGTGCACGAGGCGGTCAGCACTATGTCCGATGAGGGGCTGGTGCCCGGCACCGTGGCCCAGGTCGTGCGTCCCGGCTACGGGCCCGATGACAAGATCCTGCGGCCGGCCGCGGTCGTGGTGGCCACCAGGGCAACCTGATGGCCCAAGACTTCTACGAGATCCTCGGAGTCTCCCGCGATGCCGACCCGGCCGACATCCAGCGGGCCTACCGCAGGCTGGCGCGCCAGCACCACCCCGACGTCAACAAGCACTCCGAGGCCGAGGAGCGGTTCAAGGACATCGCCGAGGCCTACGACGTGCTCTCGGATCCCGAGCTGCGTCGCCGCTACGACGCCTTCGGCGAGGACTTCCGCCGCGTTCCTCCCGACACGGATCCGGCCGCCTGGCGCCAAGCCCGGACGTACGCCGACGCCGGTGCAGGGGCGGGGGCGCGCGGCCGCTGGGCGTCGGGGGCAGGCCCGTCGGGAGGTTTCGGAGCCGGCGACTTCGGCGACGACGTCGACATCGAGGACCTGCTCGGGGGAATCTTCGGCGGCCGGGGGCGCGGTGGTCGGGGCCGGGCCGGCTGGGGACCAGGCCCGGTCCCGGGCTCCGACCACGAGGCCGAGGTGGAGGTGTCGGTCGAAGAGGCCTACCACGGCACCGAGCGCAGCTTCACGATCAGCGGCCCCGACGGCCCTCGCACGCTCGACGTCACCGTCCCGGCGGGCGTGGTCGACGGTCAGCGCATCCGGCTGCGCGGCCAGGGCGGCCCGGGCAGCGGTTCGGCGGCAGACGGAGACCTCTACCTAGTGGTCCGGATCGCCGACCACCCGCGTTACCGGGTCGAGGGCCGCGACCTGCACGCACTCCTGCCGATCGCTCCGTGGGAGGCAGCCCTGGGCGCTTCGGTCTCCGTCGACACGCCCGGAGGCGCCGCCACCCTGAAGGTCCCGACCGGCTCGTCCAGCCACCGCCGGTTGCGGCTCCAGGGCCGCGGGCTTCCCAACCGACGCGGCAAGCCGGGAAACTTCTACGCCGAACTGCAGATCCGCGTGCCCGGGACCCTCGACGACGACGAGCAGCGGCTCTTCGAGGAGCTCGCGAAGGTGTCCAGCTTCGACGCGAGGAGCAGACGATGACCGCGGTCACGCACTTCGCCCTCGCTCGGCCCTACCGGCTCAGCCTCGACAGCTATGCCCAGGTCGCCGGCGTACATCCCGAGCTTGTACGCCGCCTGGTCGCCCTCGGGCTCCTGGAGGTCACCCGCGACACACAGGGGCGCTTGTGGTTCGACCCCTCCCAGGTGAGGGAGATGGCCAGAATCCAGCGGCTGCGGATGAGCCTGAACCTCGGCTACTCGGCCATCGGGCTGGTCGTCGAGCTGCTTGACCGGATCGCAGAGCTGGAGAAGACCCAACGACGAATGTCACGACGAGGAGACGCTCCATGGACATGAACAGACTGACCCAGAAGTCGCAGGAGGCTCTGCACGACGCCCAGACCAAGGCGCTGCGCTTCGGTCACGTCGAGGTGGACGGGGAACACCTGCTGCTGGCACTGCTCGACCAGGCGGAAGGCTTGGTCGCGCCACTGCTCACCCGGGCGGGAGCCGATCCGGACCGGCTCCGCGAGGACCTGGAGGCCGAGCTCGGCCGCCGCCCGCGGGTCAGCGGGCCCGGTGTGACGCCCGGGCAGGTCCACATCACCCAACGGCTCTCGCGACTGCTCGACACGGCCGACCGCGAGTCCCGCCGGCTCAAGGACGAGTACGTCTCGGTCGAGCACCTCGTGATCGCCCTGGTGGAGGAGGGGTCGGGCTCGGCGGCCGGGCGGCTCCTCCACGCTCAGGGGCTGACCCGCGACAGTTTCCTGGCGGCACTGACCGAAGTGCGCGGTCACCAGCGGGTGACATCGGCGACACCGGAGGGGACCTACGAGGCGCTGGACAAGTACGGCCGCGACCTCGTCGCGGCCGCGGCAGCCGGCAAGCTCGAGCCGGTGATCGGCCGGGACTCGGAGATCCGCCGCACCATCCAAATCCTGTCGCGCAAGAGCAAGAACAACCCGGTGCTGATCGGCGAGCCCGGGGTCGGGAAGACCGCGATCGTCGAGGGCCTGGCCCAACGCATCACCGACGGCGACGTGCCCGAGGGCCTGCGGGACAAGACCATCTTCGCCTTGGACATGGGGGCCCTCATCGCCGGAGCGAAGTACCGCGGCGAGTTCGAGGAGCGCCTGAAGGCCGTGCTCAACGAGGTCCAGAGCGCCGAGGGCCACATCCTGCTGTTCGTCGACGAACTGCACACCGTCGTGGGTGCCGGCGCCGGCGAGGGTGCGATGGACGCCGGCAACATGCTCAAGCCCATGCTCGCCCGCGGCGAACTGCACATGATCGGCGCAACCACCCTGGACGAGTACCGCACACACATCGAAAAGGACGCAGCCCTCGAGCGCCGCTTCCAGCCGGTCCTCGTCGACGAGCCCAACGAAGAGGACGCCCTCTCGATCCTGCGTGGGCTCCGCGAGCGGCTCGAAGTCTTCCACGGCGTGAAGATCCACGACGGCGCCCTGGTGGCAGCGGTGACCCTGAGTCACCGCTACATCTCCGACCGCTTCCTGCCCGACAAGGCCATCGACCTCGTCGACGAGGCCTGCGCGATGCTGCGCACCGAGATCGACTCGATGCCGGCCGAGCTCGACGAGCTCACCCGGCGCGTGACCCGGATGGAGATCGAGGAGGCGGCACTCTCGCAGGAGGAGGACGCCGCGAGCACGGCCCGCCTCGAGGAGCTGCGCAAGGAGCTGGCCGACTCGCGAGCCGGGGCCGATGCCCTGCGCGCACAGTGGGAGGCCGAACGGTCCGCGCTGCGCGAGGTGCAGTCTCTACGCCAGGAGCTGGAACAGGTCCGGCTGGAGAGCGAGCGGGCCGAGCGCGAATACGACCTCAACCGAGCGGCGTCCCTGCGACACGGCAAGCTGCCGGAGATCCACCGGCGACTGGAGGCGGCCGAATCCCGGCTCGCCGGCAAGCAGGGCGGGCGCCGGCTGCTGCGCGAGGTCGTGACCGCCGACGAGATCGCCGACATCGTCTCGCGCTGGACCGGCATCCCGGTCACGCGACTCCAGGAAGGGGAGCGCGACAAGCTGCTCCGCCTCGACGAGGTGCTCCACGAACGCGTCATCGGCCAGGACGAAGCAGTCCAACTGGTGGCCGACGCCGTCGTCCGCGCCCGCTCAGGCATCAAGAACCCCCAGCGACCCATCGGGTCGTTCATCTTCCTCGGCCCCACCGGCGTCGGAAAGACCGAACTTGCCAAGACGCTGGCCGCCGCCCTGTTCGACACCGCGGAGAACATGATCCGGATCGACATGAGCGAGTATCAGGAGCGGCACACCGTCAGCCGGCTGGTCGGGGCACCTCCCGGCTACGTTGGCTACGAGGAGGGCGGTCAGCTCACCGAGGCCGTGCGCCGCAAGCCCTACGCGGTGGTCCTGCTCGACGAGATCGAGAAAGCCCACGTCGACGTCTTCAACACGCTGCTCCAGGTGCTCGACGACGGCCGCCTGACCGACTCCCACGGCCGCACCGTCGACTTCCGCAACACCGTGCTGATCATGACCTCCAACATCGGCTCGGAATACCTGCTCGAGGGGGTCACCGCGGGCGGCGAGGTCAAGGACGATGCGCGCTCGATGGTGATGCGCACCTTGCAGTCGCACTTCCGCCCGGAGTTCCTCAACCGCGTCGACGAGATCGTGATGTTCAAGCCACTGACGCTCTCCGAGATCGAGCGGATCGTCGACCTCCAGCTCGAGGAGCTGCGCGAGCGGCTGGCCGACATGCGGATCACCCTCGAAGTCACGCCTGCGGCGCGTCGCTTCATCGCCGACCAGGGCTTCGACCCGGCGTACGGCGCCCGCCCGCTGCGACGGCTCATCTCCCGCGAGGTGGAAACCCAGGTCGGCCGGGCGCTGCTGCGCGGCGACGCGGCCGACGGAGGCGCGATCTCGGTCGACTTCGCCGACGGGAAGATCACGGTGACTGCGGCCGGCAAGCCGTCAGACGGGCGGGCCGTGGCATGACCGCGACCGCCCAGAAGTCGACGAAGGTCGAGTGCGGCAACTGCGGAACAAAGAACCGCGTTCCGGCGGTTGCCGAGGGCACGCCACGCTGCGGGAAGTGCAGCACTCCGCTGCGCTGGGTGGTGGACGCGACCGACGACGAGTTCCACGCCGTCGTCGACGAGTCGAGCCTGCCCGTGCTGGTCGACGTGTGGGCTCCGTGGTGCGGCCCCTGCCGGATGGTGAGCCCGGCCCTGGAGAAGCTGGCCGGGGAGCTGGCCGGCAACCTCAAGCTGGTCAAGGTCAACGCCGACGAGAACCCAACTGTGAGCCGACGGTTCGAGGTCCAGGCGATCCCGACCCTGGTCCTCCTCGACCACGGCAAGGTGGTCGACAAACAGATCGGCGCCCTTCCCGAGCACCAGCTGCGCTCATGGCTCGAGTCCAAGCTCCCGACGAGGGCGCGATGACCGCCAACCCGACGCGCGTCGGCGCCGACCCACACCTCGAAATCATCCGACCTGTGCCGCCACCCGCCCGGCGCGCCTGCGCCGAGTGCGTGCAGCTCGGCACCCCATGGGTCCACCTGCGCCAGTGCCTGACCTGTGGCCAGATCAGCTGCTGCGACTCCTCACCGATGCGACACGCGCGCGCTCACGCCGCCACGACTGGCCACGTCATCGTGCGTTCGATCGAACCTGGGGAGAACTGGAGATGGTGCTATGTCGACGAGCAATTCGTCTGAACTCGAGCTCGCGGACCTACCCGAGACCCCCGACACCACCGGCGCCTACCCCCGCCTCACCGACGAGCAGATCATGCAGCTCTCGCAGTACGGAGAGCGGAAGGCGCTGACCAAGGGCACCACGCTGTTCTGCGCGGGGGACCGCGACTGCGGCCTGTTCATCGTCCTGGACGGCAGGGTCCGGGTCGTCCAGGAGGACGGCCCCGAGGGAGAGTCGCGAGTGCTCGCCGTCCACGGGCGAGGTCGCTTCGTGGGCGATCTGTCGATCCTGACCGGCCAAGCGGTCTACGTCACCGCCGTCGCCCAGACCGACGTCGAGGTCCTCGAAGTGCTCTACGACCGGCTCAAGGAGGCGGTCACCCAGGATCAGGCGCTCGGAGACCTGATCCTGCGGGCCTTCATCCTCCGACGCAACATTCACGCCGACCTCGGCGCCGGCCTCCGGATCATCGGCTCCCGCTACTCAGCCAACACCCGCCGGCTGAGGGACTTCGTGAGCCGCAACCGCATCCCGTGCCGCTGGGATGACGTGGAGGAGGATCCCGAGGCAGAGGTCACCCTGCGAGCGTTCGACATCCCACCCGACCAGACACCCGTCGTGATCTTGAAAGGGCAGACGGTCCTGCGAAACCCCAGCACCACTGAGCTGGCCGACCTCATCGGGCTACGAGCGGCGCCGAAGCGCTCGGCGTACGACCTCGTGGTGGTCGGCGCGGGCCCGGGCGGACTGGCCGCAGCGGTCTACGCCGCATCCGAGGGGCTCTCCACAGTCGTCCTGGACGCGCTCGCCACCGGCGGCCAGGCGGCCACGTCGTCCCAGATAGAGAACTACCTGGGGTTCCCCGCCGGCATCACCGGCGGCGAGCTGGCCGACCGCGCCGTGGTCCAGGCCCGCAAGTTCGGCGCCGTCTTCACCATCCCCGGCGAGGCTACCTCCCTCACACAGGCCGACGGCTACCACGTGGTGGGGCTAGCAGAGGGGGACGACCTGATCGCACACGCCGTGCTCGTCGCCACCGGCGTGCGCTACCGACGCCTCGACATCCCGGGGACGGACCGCCTCGAGGGCAGCAGCGTCTACTACGCCGCCACAGAATTCGAGGCCCGGCTGTGCCGACAGGACCCCGTCACCGTCGTGGGCGGCGGCAACTCCGCAGGTCAGGCGGCCTGCTTCCTGGCCCGACAGTCGCCAGTGGTCAACCTGGTCATCCGACACGACGACCTGGGGAGGGACATGTCCCGCTACCTGGCCGACCGCGTCAAGCAGTCACCACGCATCAAGGTCTGGCGCAACAGCGAGGTGTGCGAGCTCATCGGGGACGAAGCGCTCCATGAGGTGCTGCTGCACGACCTCCACACCGATGCGAAGCAGCGCGTCGCGACGACAGCTCTGTTCGTGCTGATCGGTTCGGCCCCCCACACCAGCTGGCTCCAGGGGGAGATCCCGCTGGACGAGAAGGGCTTCGTGCTCACCGGACCCGCCGCCGACTGCCACGACGGCATGTTCGAGACCCGTCGCCAGGGCGTGTTCGCCGTGGGCGACGTCCGCAGTGGCTCGGTCAAGCGCGTCGCCTCAGCCGTCGGCGAGGGCTCGGTCGCGATCCGCCAGGTCCACGAGTTCCTGGAAGCCGAGGGACGTCGGTGAGAGGCCGCCCGCCAAGAAGGCACGAAACCAGGAGGAACACATGACCACCGACAAGGTCGGCTACTTCGTTGGCAGCCTTTCGTCGACGTCGATCAACCGCATCCTGTCCAAGGCCCTCATCCGGGTGGCCCCAGACGACCTGGAGTTCAGCGAGATTCCCATCGGCAACCTCCCGCTGTACAGCCCGGACTTCGACAACGACTACCCGCCTGAAGCCAGAGCGCTCAAGGCGTCGATCGCTGCCGTCGACGCGGTGCTCTTCGTCACTCCGGAGTACAACCGTTCAATCCCCGGGGCGTTGAAGAACGCGATCGACTGGGCGTCCCGACCATGGGGAGAGAACTCCTTCGACCACATCCCAGCGGCGGTGATCGGCGCCTCCGTCGGCCAGATCGGCACCGCCATGGGTCAACAAAGCCTGCGCGGTGTGCTCAGCTTCTGCAACGCCCGGCAGATGACCTCTCCCGAGGCCTACATCCAGTACTCCCCCGATGTCTTCCAGGAAGACGGCGAGGTCACCAACGACTCCACCAAAGAGTTCCTCCGCGCCTACATGGCCGAGTTCCGCACCTACATCGGCATGGTCCTGACAGTCCTGCCACGCCCACAAGAGCCGAGCGACGACGCGACAAGGTGAGCCTTCTGGCAAAGATGACGACAGGTAGGAACGACGACCGGCGGATCGAGCTCACTCCCGGGAACCAGTAGGTCCCCGCTCGGACAGAATGGGGGTTCGGGCTTGCGATCGCCATCGAGGGGCGGACGAGCTACGCCCCAGGGCCGGTGGGTAGGCATGGCTGGCGGCCACGATGCTCTGGACGATGTCGAGCTCTTCGTCGTCCCGTGGTCCGTAGACCATCACGAAGCCGGGGGAGAGGCGGGTCCCGGCCCAGGGGTGCATGCGGCCCAGCCGCGGGTGACGAGGTCGGCGTTCGTGCATGGCTCGCGCGCGACGACCGTGTCGGACGACGTTGACGAGCGCTGGTCACCCCTTCCGCACGCTCTGGCGCGATTCCTGCCGGTACGTGTAAGCGGCGGCCCGGACCACGTCGTCGCTCTCCAGACCCGCCCCGAGAGCGCCGCCCAGTGTTGCGAGAGAGCTTGTGAGCCACGCCAGCTTCATGTAGTCGCCAACTCGCACGGCATGCCCGATGCCCTCCTCGAGCAGTTGTGCAGGCACCAGAACCGGTGAGGTCACGAGTGCGAGCAGGAGCAGTGCGGCGTAGAGGAAGAGCACACCCAGAACGACCGTTGCCGTGGTAGCCAGGTTGAAGAGGGTTACCTGCTTACGACCGGCCGGGTGTGACGTGTGTTCCCACAGACCAGCCCCCGCGATCAGCGCGACCGTGATCCCTGCGACAGACCCCATCGCGATCGCCGAGAGTCGGATCCAGCCGAGCGCGGCGCTCAGCTGCCAGATGTCGGGGGTGACGAGGGCGAACACCCCCGTTGCCAGAGCGGCGGTCAGCGCTCTCGAGAGTCCGATCGCAAGTCTCCACGGCTGGTTGGCCCGGATCATTCCGATCAGTAGTCGCAGGTTCCCGCTGAGGACTCTCGCGGTGAACATCACGCTGCCGTCTCTCTCCGGCTGCTGGCTCCTTCCGAGCTCGCTGGCGCGGCGTCCGAGACCAGCAACACGGCCCGAGAGGGCGTGGTCCGCCGTGTCCCCGAGCAAGGTGCGCACGAGCCCGACGACCGCGTCACGGGTGCGTCTACGCAGTCCGATGGCGCCGAGCGCCGGGAGGCACACGACAGCCACGCCGTGCAGAGGACTCGCGTGAGCCACCACCGGTCGCCGGTGTGCCTTCAGGGGCAAATCGGTGAGACAGACGACCAAATCCCATCCTTCCTTCAAGAGCCGGTTCCTTGCCGCGGCGACGAGGGCGGCGTCGTCGGAAGGTGGATACACGAGGGCGTCGACCACGTTGGACACCCGCCACTGGACGGCGGGCAAGTGCAAACTGAGCTCGGCGTGCAGGTCGTCGGCGAGGATCGATGCAATCTCAGTGGCCGAACCCGGCGCCGAGATGAGTCCGATCCCCACCTCGTCCGTGCTCATGGGGAAGCGGCCGGGCTGCGCCGATGGTTTCGACCTTCGTGCGTCATGGTGCGAGTGTCGGATCACCGCGCTGCGTGAAGCAAGAGACACGGTCCCATCTGAGACGCTTCGGAGGGTCACGGGCATGCCGCGGCGCGTCGACGGCTACCACGCCGTGCAGCTCGCCGCTATAGAAGTGTTCTCGGCACGCGCGCCGTCATCCTGTCGACCGGCGCCCTCAGCCTCGAGGAGGCCATGGTCCACGGCCTGACGACGGACGAGCGGCGGCCGCGCCCTGAGACGGCTCTCTTCGCACTGATCGGGCCCGGGGACACCCGGTGGTTTCGGCGCGACTCGTGCGCGACAGAGGTTCGTCCTGACCGGCAGGGCCCATGGAGGCACGGGACGTTCGGAGCGAGCACGGACGTTTTCGCGTTTCGGGCAGGTGCGTTGTGACTCGGTGATCCGGCCGGCGTCCGCGGTGGGTGAGGGCGCGATCTCTGTGCGCCACGTGCACGAGTACCGCCTGAGGGCTGGCCGAACGTGATGGGTCGGTGCCAGGGACCGTGTTGAGCGTGTACGAAGGGGTTCTCACCGATGGTCTCGTGGTCGGCAGCCTTGGGCGCCTCGTGCGCCCGGCGTAGCCGGATCTGGCGCCGCACATACGTCATCAACGCGTGGCGAGGTCCCGACGGAACCCCTGGGGCGTCCCGGGTTGCGGCTGACGCCGAGAGCCTCCGCGTTGAGGTAGAGCTCGGTGATGACCTCTTCCTCGGCCTCGTCGCGGTCGTCGTCTGCCCAAGCCGCACGGTCCTTGATGAGCCGCGCAGCGCCGCCTCGTAGCCGAATTGCGCAGTACGTCGCGAGACGGCCTTGGGGGCGGTTTCTGGACATCGACCGGGCGTCGGACACCTACCGCCGCTCGGGATAGGGCTTGCGCGATTTCCTGGAGCGCGTTGCGCCCCAATCCCTTGTGGATCCCGGGGAACCGGGGAGCAGGAGTCCTCTTCTTCTTCTTTCTACTGTCCCTCAGCCTGCCTTCCCTAGTCCGGGGACGCCCCGCCGCGGACGCACGCACCTTGAGCGGCCTGCAACCGCTGATCGGGTCGCAGAGCTCTCGGAGTACCTCGACGTGCCCATCAAGACCCTCTGCGAGTGGCATCAGAGCGGCCCTCATCCTGCCCCCGTCGCGTCCTAGGCCGACCACGGGTCGCAGGTAACCGCGCCGGTCGGTCTCTTGTCCCGACTCAGATCACGCGAGCCCAGCCTCGTGCCGCTGTCCAGGCGTTCTCATGCTGTCTCCGGAGGTTGCACGCGAGGCCCGCGTAGTGTGCCGCCACATGAAGGAGCGAGAGCTCGAGGCCAGAGTCATGCGGTTCGTCCGCGAGATCGGCATCGCGCCCGAGGGCAAGGTGCGAACGGTGGGTTTCGACCTCACGAGAGGCGTGGTCGTCATCAACACCGACGAAGCCACCTATGCGGCACCTGCCGCAGGCTTGTGGTCTGACTATGCGGACAACGTGGCGCGGATGAGGCCCCAGCATGCCCCGCTGATCAAGTACCCGGACGGAGGAACCGAGTCGGATGCCCACGCCTCCGTGCCTCATCCCGACTAATGCCTGTCCGGTGACGGGCGCAGGCATCGCCCTCGACATTCTCGAAGACCACCAGCCCGCTCGGAAAGGCGCTGAGCGTCCAGCCGGACTCCGTCGTGACCGCTACGCCTGGGTGCTCGGGATCCGGTGTGACTGGCCACTGGCGTTCTAGTTGGTCGAGGGGTTGATCCGTCTTTGAAGGTGATGGCGAACGTGTTCAGCGCCGCCTTCGAGTTACACCGACGATCTGACGAACCCCGATCTAGGTTCGTTGCCGCGCGAGACGGTTGCGACGCTCCTCCTCGCGCTTTGAGTACGCGGCCGCGCGGATCGCCTCGTCCGACTCCAAGCCACTGCCGAGGCCCCCGCCAACAGTCGCCGCCGACGCCACGAACCAGGCCAGCACGAAGAGATCGCCGTAGCCGAGGGAGGCGTGGAGGTAGCCGCCCATCACGGCGGGATCGAGGACGAACATCGCCCAGACCAGGTTCACGACGTAGAGCGCGAGGTAGCAGATGAGCACCCCGGCGGTCAGGGTCAGCAACGTCGAGGTGTTGTAGAGGCGCGACCTCTCCCGAGCCTCGGGGGAGTTGTCGTCGGGGCGGTCCCACAGTTCGCCGTCAATCACGAGCCAGGCGACGACGAGCGCGACGGAGGCGATCGTCGCGACCATGAGGCGCCACCAGGACAAGGAGCCAGCTAGTAGCCACACCGTGGAATTGATCGTGGCGACGGCGCCGGTTGCCAGTGCCGCGACGAGCGCGGACTTGAGTCCGGGCACGAGGCGCCATGGTCGGTTGGCGAGCACCATCCCCGCGAGCAATCGCCAGCGGCCACCGAGGCGGGGGAGCGGGACGCGGTGCTGCTCGTCCTGCGAGGAGGAGGCGGCCATGCCGCGGACGAGCGTGCGCACGGCGTGGCGAGTGCGTGCCTGCGTACGGAGTCCGCCGAGCGCAGGCAGCGACAGCACGGCTGTCCGTTGTTGCGGGTCGGCTTCGATGAGGAGATAGCGGCCGTCGTCGTCGCGAAGGGGAAGCTCGGTCAGGCCGACGACGAGGTCCCACTCATGCTGGTGAGCCTGGTCCCCCAGACGCGCTAACGCGGTGTCGACGTCCTCGGAACCGGTGGTGAACGGCTCGCTGACGACCTCGATGTCCCAGGCGCCGTGATGCTCGCCCGTCGGCGGGTCGAGGTCCTTGATCCGATGCGCCATCTGGGTGGGCGAGGCCGGGTCAGCCACTAGACCGACGTGGATCGGCTTCATGGTCCGAATGTACCCACAGCGTTCGCGTAGACGCGTGAGCCCATTACTCGAGGTCCGCTCACCGGCTAGAGGTGATACAAGGGACCTCCGGCCGTCTCTTCACACCATGGAGTCCATGGAGCATCGGGACAAGGGGTCGCAGGGTCAAACGCGACATAAATGTGCCGTCAGGCTGAAGCCGAGCCAGCAACGGCCGCCACGCGTGAGAACGACGAGGGCCCCAACGCAAGCCGGGGCCCTCGTGTTGGAGCTCTGAGTTCGAGCTCTACGTGAGATCTCACTAAATGTCGTAGTACATCTCGAACTCGTGCGGGTGCGGGCGCAGCTGGATCGGGGCGATCTCGTTGGTCCGCTTGTAGTCGATCCACGTCTCGATCAGGTCGGGGGTGAACACGCCACCCTCGAGCAGGAAGTCGTGGTCGGCCTCGAGCGAGTCCATCACCGCGTCGAGCGACGCGGGCACGGTCTCGATGTCGGCGTGCTCGTCCGGCGGCAGCTCGTAGAGGTCCTTGTCGACCGGAGCGGCCGGCTCGATCTTGTTCTTGATGCCGTCGATGCCGGCGAGCAGCATCGCCGCGAACGCGAGGTACGGGTTCGACGACGGGTCGGGGCAGCGGAACTCGACGCGCTTGGCCTTCGGGTTCGACCCGGTGATCGGGATCCGGATGCACGCCGAGCGGTTGCGCTGGCTGTAGACCAGGTTGACCGGGGCCTCGAAGCCGGGCACCAGACGGTGGTAGGAGTTCACCGTCGGGTTCGTGAACGCGAGCAGCGACGGGGCGTGCTTGAGCAGGCCGCCGATGTAGTAGCGCGCCATGTCGGAGAGGCCGGCGTACCCGGACTCGTCGTAGAACAGCGGCTCGCCGTTGTTCCAGATCGACTGGTGGCAGTGCATGCCGGAGCCGTTGTCACCGAAGATCGGCTTCGGCATGAAGGTCGCGGTCTTGCCGTTGCGCCAGGCGACGTTCTTGACGATGTACTTGAACTTCATCACCGCGTCGGCGGAGTTCAGCAGCTCGTCGAAGCGCCAGTTGATCTCGGCCTGGCCGGCGGTGCCGACCTCGTGGTGCGCGCGCTCGACGACAAGCCCGGCCTTCTCGAGCTCGACGGTGATCTCGTCGCGCAGGTCACCGAAGTGGTCGTACGGCGCCACCGGGAAGTAACCGCCCTTGTACTTCACCTTGTAGCCGCGGTTGTCGCCCTCGGCGCCGGTGTTCCAGGCGCCCGCCTCGGAGTCGATGTGGTAGTAGCCGGCGTTCTGGGTGGTCTCGAAGCGCACCGAGTCGAACACGTAGAACTCGGCCTCGGGGGCGAAGAACGCGGTGTCGCCGATGCCGGTGCTCTTGAGGTACGCCTGCGCCTTGCGCGCGATGTTGCGCGGGTCGCGGCTGTAGGCCTCACCGGTCAGCGGGTCGTGGATGAAGAAGTTCACGATGAGCGTCTTGCGCTCGCGGAACGGGTCGAGGTACGCGGTGGTCGGGTCCGGGAACAGGGACATGTCCGACTCGTGGATCGCCTGGAACCCGCGGATCGAGGACCCGTCGAAGTTGAGGCCGTCGTCGAAGACCGACTGGTCGAAGGACGACACGGGAACCGTGAAGTGCTGCATGACGCCGGGCAGGTCGCAGAAACGGACGTCGACCATCTCGACGCCCTCGTCCTTGATGTACTTCAGCAGCTCTTCGCTGTTCTGGAACATTCGTCCTCCTTGGCCGCGCCGAGGCGGTCCACTTTTCTTGCAAGGGATCGTCAGATGCGTCGCTGCACCATTCCCCGCAACCTATGTACGGGCGATTAAGTGACCGTATCCACTTTGTTTCATGCGTGTAACAGTCCGGGTGTCCAGGGAACGCCCGGGACGGACGGCCCGCGCTCGGGCGTCCGTGCGACAGGTAGCGTTGTCCGGGTGAGTGACCCCCGGCCTCCCGCCTCCTCCCTCGGTCCGTCGTACCCCGGCCAGCGGCTCGGGCTGCCCGCGGAGGGCCCCGGGTCCGTGGCCGGCTGGGGGCGCCGGATCCTCGCACTGGTCCTGGACTGGTTCGCCTCCATGCTCGTGGTCGCGGCGTTCATCGGCACGGATGTCTGGACCGGCCGCGGCCTGGCGCAGTGGGCGCCGATGACGGTGTTCCTGCTCGAGGCGACCCTGCTCACCCCGCTGATGGGCGGGTCGTTCGGGCAGCTGGTGTGCCGCGTGGCGGTGGTGCGGGTCGACGGGAAGCCGGTCAACGTCCTGCACGCGCTGCTCCGCACCGCGCTGATCTGTCTGGTGGTCCCGCCGCTGGTCTTCAACCGGGACCAGCGCGGCCTGCACGACCTCGCCGTCAAGACGGTGACCGTCGTCCGCTGACCGGTCGGGTACGGCGGCCGGCCTCCGGTACGGCGCCCCGCGGACGGGTCGTGCGAGAGGTGACCACTGGCCCTACAGCGCCGCCCGGCCGGCGACCTAGCGTGGGACGAGGAGCTCATCCCTCGACGGGAGGTCGGCCATGTACAGCGACCGTCGTGACGCGGGACGTCAGCTGGCGTCCCACCTCGCACACCTGAAGGGTGCCGGGACCGTGGTCCTCGGGCTGCCACGCGGCGGGGTGCCCGTCGCCGCCGAGGTCGCCACCGCCCTCGGGGCGCCGCTCGACGTGATCCTGGTCCGCAAGCTCGGTGTCCCGTTCCAGCCCGAGCTGGCCTGGGGGGCGATCGGCGAGGGCGGGGTGCGGGTGATCAACCCCGACGTGCTGCAGATGGCCCACGTCAGCGAGCCGGAGATGGCCTCGGTGGAGCGGCGCGAGCGCGCCTCCCTCGAGCACCGGGCCCGGCTGTTCCGGGCCGGGCGCCCCCCGCGGCCGCTCGCCGGCTCCACCGCGGTGGTGGTCGACGACGGGCTGGCCACCGGCGCGACCGCGATGGCGGCGTGCGAGGTGGCCCGCGCGCACGGCGCGACCCGCGTGGTGCTCGCGGTGCCGGTCGGGCCACCGGAGTGCGAGCGCCGGTTCCACGACCGGGTCGACGAGGTGGTGTGCCCGTGGCAGCCGCAGGGCTTCGCCGCGATCGGCCAGTTCTACCGTGACTTCCGGCAGGTCTCCGACCAGGAGGTCGTGGACCTGCTGGCGAGAGCCGCGGCGGCCGAGACCGGACAGACGCCGGCGGCCGGCTCCGCTGCTTCGGGGACCGCCCCGGTGCATGTGGGGCCGAGCGACGAGGAGGTGCGGATCCCGGCCGGGGGCGTCGAGCTGCCGGGGCGCCTGACGATCCCGGACGGGGCCCGGGGCGTGGTGCTGTTCGCGCACGGCAGCGGCAGCAGCCGGCACAGCCCGCGCAACCGGTACGTCGCGGACGTGCTGCACCGGGCCGGGCTGGGCACGCTGCTGTTCGACCTGCTCACCGCCCGTGAGGAGGGCGACCGGGGCCTGGTCTTCGACATCGACCTGCTGTCCGGCCGGCTGGGGGACGCGACCGAGTGGGTGCGCAAGCAGCCCGCCGCCGCGGGCCTCCCGATAGGGATCTTCGGGGCGAGCACGGGCGCGGCCGCCGCGCTGTGGACCGCCGCGGACCTGCCGGAGACGGTGGCCGCGGTCGTGTCACGCGGAGGGCGGCCCGACCTGGCCCTTCCGCGCCTGCACGAGGTGCGGGCGCCGACCCTCCTGGTGGTGGGCGGGTACGACGGGGTCGTGCTCGACCTGAACCGGCGGGCCCAGCAGTACCTCGAGTGCGAGAACCGGCTGTCCGTCGTACCCGGGGCCACGCACCTGTTCGAGGAGCCGGGCACGTTGGCCGAGGCCGCCGGGCTGGCGCGGGACTGGTTCAGCGAGCACCTGGTGCCGGACGCTCCATCGTGATCTGGGCGACCTCGAGGTAGCCGGTGCGGAACCCCGCCTCGCAGTAGGCGAGGTAGAACTCCCACATGCGCCGGAAGGTGCCGTCGAAGCCGAGGTCCCGCACGGTCGGCCAGTTCGCGAGGAACCGCTCCCGCCACAGCCGCAGCGTGTGCGCGTAGTGCTGGCCCAGTGGCGCGACGTCGCTGACGCCGAGCGTGGTGTGCTCGGCGAGGACCTGCTCGATCGCGGTCTGCGACGGCAGCAGCCCGCCCGGAAAGATGTACTTGTGGATCCAGGTGTAGGTGTCCCGGGTAGCGACCATCCGGTGGTGCTCGAGCAGGATCGCCTGGATCGCCACCTTGCCGCCCGGGGCGAGGAGCCCGTCGATGGACCGGAAGTACGTCGGCCAGTATTTCTCGCCGACCGCCTCGATCATCTCCACGCTGACCACCGCGTCGAACTGCCCGGTCTGGTCGCGGTAGTCGCGCAGCGCGATCTCGACCCGGTCGGACACGCCGGCCGCGTCGACCCGCTGCTGCGCGAGGGCGGCCTGCTCGGTGGAGATGGTGATCGTGGTGACCCGGGCACCGCGCTGCGCGGCCCGGATCGCCAGCGTCCCCCAGCCGGTGCCGATCTCGAGCACCCGGCTGCCCGCGGTGACGCCGGCGGCGTCGAGGATCGCGTCCACCTTGCGGAGCTGGGCCTGCTCCAGCTCGTCCTGCGTGGGCGCCGGGACGAGGGAGGCGAAGAGCGCCGAGGAGTAGGACATCGTCGGGTCGAGGAACTGCGCGAACATCTCGTTCGACAGGTCGTAGTGCGCCTCGATGTTCTTGCGGGCGCCGTGCCTGCTGTTCTCCGGGTTCAGGCCGCGGGGGAGCACCACGTGACGCATCCGGTAGAACACCGGCCTGATCAGCTCGTTGAGCCGCTCCGCGAAGGGCGCCAGCGCGTCCGCTAGGTCGGTGTCGGCCGACGGGCGCCACTCGCCGGCCATGTAGGACTCGCCGATGCCGATCATCGGGCTCTGCCCCAGGCGCGCGAAGAACGCGGTCGGGTCGGTCACCTCGAGGGTCACCTCGCCGCCGCCGTACACCTCGCCGGTGGACAGCCGGGCGGTCACCGGGACGTTGCGCAGGATCCGCGCCAGCACCTGCTTGGCGACCCTGGCGCGCAGGCCGTACGCCGGTGCGGGCGGCAGGCTCCGCGCCGCGGTGTTCTCGCCGGTGGCCAGGGACTCCTGGGCGGCGGCCAGCGACTCCTGGCCGGGGCCGTCGATCGTGGTGCTCATGCGGGGTCCATGCCTTTCGGTGCCTCGTGGTGCGGACGGGGTACGACGGGCAGACGGCGCAGCCAGAGCCGGACGCCGTGCCAGCGGATCAGCGCCGCGACGCGTTGGGACGGGAACGGGTTCGCAGCGACGCGGCGCAGCGTGCGCCAGGGGGTGGCGGGCTCGAGGGCGCCGTGGACCGAGGCCGAGAACGCCGTACGGCCGTCAGGGGTGGTCAGCGAGATCGCGATCGCCACGTCGTCGGCGGTGAGCCGGGTGCGGATGTCGTAGCGGCCCTCGACGGCGAAGAACGGGGAGACGTAGAACTCCTTGTCGACGGTCGCCTTGCGGTCCTCGACCGACAACGGGTAGCAGTGCCGCTCACCGTAGGTGTTGTGCACCTCGGCGAGGACACCCTCGAACTCCCCGGCGGCGTCGAGGCAGAAGTACGTCGTCAGCGGGTCGAACACGTAGCCGAGGCTCCGCGCGTTGGCGAGCACCAGCACGCGGTGCGCGGTCCACGGCAGCCCCTGCGCGGTGACGAAGCGGCGCGCCTTGTCGAGCAGCGAGCCGTCGTCGGTGGGGGAGAAGTGGTCCCGCGCCCGGATCGACACCAGCGGCCGCAACCACCGGGGGAACGCGGCATTCGGGTCCGCTGCGTCCACCAGCCACATGGTGGTGCGGTGCGTGAACTCGTAGCGGAACGGCCGGTTGCGCCGATGGTGCACGAGCGCCCGGGTGGACGCCGGCCGTGGCGCGGTCGCGCTCACCAGGCGGCTCCGAGTGCCGTGGCCGCGGCGACCCCCGACCGGCAGCCGTCCTCGTGGAACCCCCACCCGTGGTAGGCGCCGGCGAACGCGAGCCGGTCGGTGTTGAGCGCTGCGAGCCGCTGCTGCGCGGCGACAGAGCGGCCGGTGTAGGTCGGGTGCTGGTAGGTCATCGTCGCGACCACGTGCTCGGGGGCGGGGCCCTCGTCGGGGTTGAGCGTGACGATCAGCGGGGAGCTCTCGGGGTGGCCCTGGAGCCGGTTCATCCAGTACGACACCCGGGTGCGGTCGGTCAGCGTGTCACAGTCGGCGAGGCGGTAGTTCCAGCTCGCGCGCGACCGGGTGTGCGCGGGCAGCGCGGACTCGTCGCGGTGCAGCCAGGCGGTGTTCGTCGAGTAGCCGAAGGCGCCGAGCAGCTCGGTCTCCTCGTCGCCGGCGTCGGTGAGCAGCGCGAGGGCCTCGTCGGCGTGGGTGGCGATCACGACCTTGTCGAACCGGTGGTGCTCGCCGTGCGCGGTGTCGAGCTCGACGCCCTCGGGCTTGCGGCTCACCGCGGTGACCCGCGTGGAGGAGCGGACCACGTCGAGCCGGTCGGTGACCGCGCGCACGTAGGAACGGGAGCCGCCGACCACGGTGTGCCACGTGGGGGAGTCGCCGAGGGTGAGGAACCCGTGGTGCCGCAGGAACGCGAAGAGGTACGCCGCCGGGTAGGCGAGCGCCTCGTGGTGGCCCATGGACCACACGCAGGACACCACCGGCAGCGCGTAGTGGGTGACGAAGTGCCGGTCGAAGCCGTGCTCGGTGAGGAACTCGCGGTAGGTGAGCTCGGAGGACGGTTCCTCCTCCAGGAAGGCGAGCGCCTGCTTCTGGAACGTCCTGATCTGCAGCAGCAACCGCCAGAACCTCGGGTCCAGGGCGCGCCGGCGCTGGGAGAAGATCCCGTCGGCCTTGCGCCCGCCGGTGTAGCTCAGCCCGCACTGGTCGCAGCAGATGCTCATGCTCATCTCGGTGGGCCGGGTCTGCACGCCGAGCTCGCCGAACAGCCGGCGCAGCAGCGGGTAGGTCCGGTCGTTGAGCACGATGAACCCGGAGTCCACCGGCACCGTCGACCCGTCGCCGAGCGGCACGTCGTGCGTGTGCGCGTGGCCGCCCAGGCGCTCGTCCGCCTCGAAGAGCGTGACGTGGTGGGTGCGCTGGAGCAGGTAGGCCGCCGTGAGGCCGGACACGCCGCCGCCGACGACGGCGACGGTAGGCCGCCCGTCGTACGCCGCGGTCACCGGCTGTTCCTGGAGGTCGTCATGCCAGGTGTTCGGACCGGAGGGGTGGGTGGATGGGTGGCGGGTGCGACGGAAATCGGACATGGGCAGCTAGGGCCGCTCCGGGTCGAGGACCTCGAGCCGCACCCGCTTGTTGCCGCGCCCCTTGGACTCGGTGCCGGTGACGGCCACCCGGCCCACCTCGGCGGTGCTCAGCACGTGGGTGCCGCCGTCAGCCTGCTTGTCGAGGCCGACGATGTCGATCACCCGCAGCGGGTCGATCTCGCGGGGGATGAGGTTGGCCACCGTCCGGATCAGCGCGTGGTCCTCGTCGGCGACCTCGCGGCCCACGAACTCCACGAGAATCTCCCGCGCGGCGGCGATCTCCTCGTTGATCCGGGCCTCGACCTGGCGGCCGAACTCCGCGGACATCGACTCCAGCGGGAAGTCGAGGCGGCCCTTGCCCGGGTCCATGTTGCCCCCGGTGACCGCGACCCGATGGTCGGCCCAGATCACCCCGCACAGGATGTGCAGCGCGGTGTGCGTGCGCATGGTGAGGTGGCGGCGTTCCCAGTCCAGCTCGCCGGCGACCGCGGTGCCCGGGGAGGGCAGGTCGCCCTCGAGGTCGAGCCAGTGCCAGATCCGGCCGGTGGCGCGGTCCCGGGCCACCTTCGCGACCAGGGCGGCGCCGCCGTCCCAGGTCAGGGTGCCGACGTCGTGCGGCTGGCCACCGCCCCCGGGGTAGAACGCCGTCCGCCCGAGGAGCACCCGGTTCTGCTCCCGGTCGACGTCGGCGACCGCGGCGTCGAAGGACCGCTGGTAGGCGTCGACCGCGAACAGCTCGGTCCGGGCGAGATCGTCCGGTGCACCCTCGGGCACGGCACGGCCGGGCACTGCCATGACGGGTCTCCCTCCCTCGTACGCCTCAGCAGGAACAACGTACCCGGCGGGCGAGGGAGGGGGAGCGGTCAGCGACCGCGCATGTTCTGGCGGGCGCCCTTCATGCTGGTCGGCATCGGGCCCTTGGGGAGCGGGATGTTCGAGCGGTTCGCGTCGAGCGCGCGGAGCCGGGCGAGCACGTCGGTCATCTGCGCCGGCTTGAGGCTGCGGCCCAGCTTGGTGACGTGGCGGACGAGCTTGGTCAGCGGGACCTCGCCGGGGCCGTTGCCGACGATCACCTCGTGGATCGTCACCTCGGAGGCGACCCGCTCGTGCTTGCGGCGCTCGGTGGCCAGCAGGGTCTTGAGCCGGTTCGGGTTGCCCTCGCCGACCAGGACGATCCCGGGCGGGCCGACGACGCGGTGCACGACGTCCTGGTTGCGGTTGAAGCCGACCGCGGGGTCGAGCTTCCAGCCCTTGCGGAGCATGCCGAGGGCGGCCGCGGCGGCCCCGGGCTGGCCCTCGATCTGGGCGTAGCCGGCCCGCTGCGCGCGCCGGCCGAACACGATGAGCAGGGCGAGGACGCCGAGCAGGACGGCGCCGATCAGGTCGAAGACCCAGACCCCCGGCACGAGCAGGAGCACGCCGAAGATCACGCCGGCGGTGAGGAGGAACGTGCCGAGCAGGACCAGCCCGATCTTCGGGTCGGACTGCTTGGTCATCTTGTAGCTGGCCGCGATCTGGCTCAGCCGGCCCTGCTTCGCGGTCTTGTCTTTCCTGGCCATTGCCTCGCTGCCTCGTTCTGCTCTCAGGGTCTGCGGTGTCGCCGCCATGGTCGCGCGGCGGCTGAAGTCTGTCAGACCGGCTGGCCTGCACGCTCGCGCGACTCGAGCGCCTGCTTGTAGAGACGGCCCGCACGGTACGACGAGCGCACCAGCGGCCCGGACATGACGCCGGCGAAGCCGATCTCGAGGGCCTCGTCGTGCAGCTCCACGAACTCCTCGGGCTTGACCCACCGCTCGACGGGGTGGTGCCGGGGGGAGGGGCGGAGGTACTGGGTGATCGTGATCAGGTCGCAGCCGGCCTCGTGCAGGTCGCGCAGCGCCTGCGAGACCTCCTCGCGGGTCTCGCCCATGCCCAGGATCAGGTTGGACTTGGTGACCAGCCCGAACTCGCGGGCCTGGGTGAGCACGTCGAGCGACCGGTCGTAGCGGAACGCGGGGCGGATCCGCTTGAAGATGCGGGGCACCGTCTCCACGTTGTGTGCGAGGACCTCGGGCCGGGACTCGAAGACCTCCTGGAGGAGGTCGGGCTTGCCGTTGAAGTCGGGGATCAGGTTCTCCACCCCGGTGTCGGGGTTGAGCTCGTGGATCGCGCGGACCGTCTCGGCGTACAGCCAGGCGCCGCCGTCGGGGAGGTCGTCGCGGGCGACGCCGGTGATCGTGGCGTAGCGCAGGCCCATGGTCTGCACGCTCTCGGCCACCCGGCGCGGCTCGTCACGGTCGAGCGGCTGCGGCTTGCCGGTGTCGATCTGGCAGAAGTCGCAGCGGCGGGTGCACTGGTCGCCGCCGATGAGGAAGGTCGCCTCGCGGTCCTCCCAGCACTCGAAGATGTTGGGGCAGCCCGCCTCCTGGCACACCGTGTGCAGACCCTCGGACTTCACCAGGTTCTGCAGCTCGGTGTACTGCGGTCCCATCCGGGCCCGGGTCTTGATCCACTCGGGCTTCTTCTCGATGGGGGTCTGGGCGTTGCGGACCTCGAGACGGAGCAGCTTGCGGCCCTCGGGGCTGATCGAACCCGTCGAGGCCGCGCCGCCGGACGTGGTGTCGGGCTGTGTGGGCGCGTGAGTCACGCCCGCCACTGTACGCCGCGCCCGTGAGGCGCCCCAACCGAACCGTGCCCGGCGGTAGGCCGGTGGGCGGGGCGCCGTACGGCGGTGTCAGGGGATGTCGCGACGACGGAACAGCAGCACCGACACCAACGCGACCACGGCGAGCAGCACGCCGAGGTAGGTCGCCCCACCGCCCAGCGTGAGCAGCGCCTCCTGGTTGCACTGCCGACCCGGGAGGCAGCGGATGCTCTCGTCGAAGTACCGGTGGCCGTCGCGCACCCAGGCGAACACGTTGTTGGAGAGGCTCCAGCGGGCGGCGCCCTCCATGGGGAGCGCGGCGATGAGCGCCTCCCCGCCGACCACGTAGGCGAACAGCGCCGCGAGCGTGCCCACGGTGTGCCGCACCAGCATGGTCAGCGCGTAGCCGCCGAGCCCGCCGAGGCCGGCCAGCACCACGCCGCGACCGACCAGCCACCGGATCTGCTCCTGCACCTGCGCGCCGGTCTGGATCCCGCGCGACTCGGCGACGAGGTAGAGGGTGAGCCAGAACGCCGTCAGGATCACCGCGGACGCGACGAGCGTGCCCACGAGCACGGCGGCTCCCTTGGCCAGCCACACCTTCGGCCGCCGCGGCTCGAAGAGCAGCTGGTTGCTCATCGACCCGGAGCTCCAGTCCGCGCCGGCGAAGGTCGTCCCGACGATGATCATCAGCGCCGACACGATCAGCAGCGCAGCGATGCCGGAGTCGTTCCGCTCCTGGGCGAGGGACACCACCGAGCGGTAGAGGTACCACTCGGCCTTGGGGGTGATGTTCTCGGCGCAGTCCGGCGCGCCGGACCCGACGCCGAAGTAGCGCGCCGGGTTCTTCTCGCAGCGCGCGATCTCCCGCTGGATGTAGGGCTGCTGGGCCTCGGCGTCGGCCTGCGCCTGGGCCCGGGCCTGGTCCGCGGCGCTGACCGGACGGGTCTCCCACACGGTGCTGGCGGCCAGGAGGCCGGTGAGCAGGGCGGCGGCGACCAGCAGCAGGACGATCGCGCGGCGGGAGCGGAAGCGGGTGAGCTCGACACGGAAGAGCCTCATGCGACACCTGCCTCGGTGGTGACGGGCGCGGCCGGTCCGGCGGGACGACCGACCGACGCGTCGCGGGTGAGCTGCAGGAAGACCGACTCCAGGTCGGCGCGGACCGGGGTCAGCTCGTGCACGAAGATCTCGTGCCCGGCGAGCAGCCGGTTGATCTCGCGCGGCTCGACGCCCTCGACGACGAGCGCCTCGCCGTCCGGAATGACGTGGTGGCCGGCCTCGCGCAGCAGCCGGGCCGCCGTCGCGGGGTCGGCGACGCCCACGCGCGTCGTGCTCGTGGACCCGCCCCCGACCAGGTCGTCGACGTCGCCGGAGGCGAGCAGGCGGCCCTTGCCGATGATGGAGGCGGAGTGGCAGACCTGCTGCACCTCGGCCAGGATGTGCGAGCTCAGCAGCACCGTGACGCCGCTGTCGCCGAGTCCGCGGATCATGTCGCGGATGTCGCGGATGCCGGCCGGGTCGAGTCCGTTGGTCGGCTCGTCGAGGATCAGCAGGTCAGGGCTCTTGAGCAGGGTCGCCGCGATCGCGAGCCGCTGCTTCATGCCGAGCGAGTAGCCCTTGTAGCGCTCCTGGTCGCGACCGTTCAGGCCGACCTGCTCGAGGGCCGCGTCGACCGTGTGGCTCGGCACGCCGATCGTGCGGGCGAGCAGGGTGAGGTTCTTGCGGCCGCTGAAGGTCGGCACGAACTTGGGCTGCTCGACGACGGCGCCGATGCGGTCGATCACGCTGGGCAGCAGGTGCGGGACCGGCTGGCCGAACAGCCGCATCTCGCCCTTGCTGGCGCGGGCCAGCCCGAGCAGCATCCGGATGGTCGTGGTCTTCCCAGAGCCGTTGGGGCCCAGGAAGCCGTGTACCCCGCCCCGCGGCACGGCGAGGTCGAGATCGTGGACGGCGACGACGTGCCGTCCGCGTCGGGTGCGGAACTCTTTCCGCAGGCCGGTGGTCTCGATGACCAGGTCACTCATGGGTCCCCCTGATGTGTCGGGGACCACTGTGGCGGAGCGGCGGCTCAGCCGAGCGGATTGAGAACCGGAACGCTCAACGTGTCTTGGCGCGCGGGGTCCTTCTTCGACGGGTCCGGGCGGGGCTCGTAGTCGGGGGTGGGCACGTAGTCGTCCCAGGCGAGGAGGTCGGCGAGGTGCCGCTCGACGTGGGGAAGCACCTCGGCCACGGTGACGTCGCGGGCGAGCTCGCGGGACAGCGAGGTGACCCCGGCGTCGGCGATGCCGCAGGGCACGAACCGGTCGTACCAGGTGAGGTCCACGTCGCAGTTCAGCGCGAAGCCGTGCATCGTGACGCCGCGGCTCACCCGGATCCCGATCGCGGCGATCTTCCGCTCCGGTCCGCGATCGTCGGCCTGCAGCCACACGCCGCTGCGGCCGGGGACGCGGGCGGTGGTCACGCCGAGGTCGGTGCAGGTGTGGATGAGCGCCTCCTCGAGGCGCCGTACGTAGTCCACGACCTTCACGTGCTCGGGGAGCCGGACGATCGGGTAGCCGACGAGCTGGCCCGGCCCGTGGAAGGTGATCTTGCCGCCGCGGTCCACGTCGACGACGGGGGTGCCGTCGCTGGGGCGCTCGTGCGGCTCGGTGCGCTTGCCCGCGGTGTAGACCGGCGGATGCTCGAGCAGCAGGACGGTGTCGGTGCCGCCGTCGGCCACCCCGGCGTGCACCTCGCGCTGCAGGTCCCAGGCGGCGAGGTACTCCACGGCCGCGTCCCCGAGCCCGACGGTCTTGAAGATCAGGTCGCTCACGGTGACGAGCCTAACGCGCGTCGCACGGGGTCGGTGTTGGGCCGAGGGAGGGCGATACCCGATTATGGAACCGGAGGGTTTCGGGTCGCCCGGGCGAGCGCTCGGGGAGCATGGGAACCGAGCCTCCGACCGCATACCCCGCACCACGGCACCTGACCCCGAAAGGCCACCCGCTGATGGCGAGATCCCACCGGTCCCCGCGCTCGAGGCGCTGGATCCTCCCGCTGGTCGTCGTGCTCCTCTGGCTGTTCGTCGGCGGCCCGCTCGGGTCGTACGCCGGGAAGCTCGCCAGCGTCCAGGAGAACGACAACGCGGCCTTCCTTCCGGAGAGCGCGGAGTCGACGCTCGCGCAGGACGAGTACACCAAGTTCATCGGCAACGAGTCGCTGCCCACGATCGTGGTGTTCGAGCGCGACGGCGGCCTCACCCAGCAGGACCAGGCGACGATCGGGCAGTACGTCGAGGACCTCAGGCAGGTGGAGAACGTCGACGCCGAGGGCGTGGTCGGACCGATCCCCGCCGAGGACGGCAGCGCCGCCCAGGTGGTCGTGCCCATCGCGACGTCGGACGGCGACGAGCTCGAGGCGGCCGTGGTCGACATCCGGGACGTGCTCGCGGACGCACCGGACGGGCTGACCGCGTTGGTCGGCGGCCCCGGCGGCATCCTCGGCGACTTCATCGAGGCGTTCGGGGCCATCGACGGGATCCTGCTCGGCGTCGCGCTGCTCGTGGTCCTGGTGATCCTGCTCGTCGTCTACCGCACGCCGGTGCTGCCGCTCGTCGTACTGCTCTCGGCGGTGCTCGCGCTCGGCGTCGCGTCGGCGGTCATCTACGCGCTCGCCTCGAACGACCTGCTCAAGGTGAACGGCCAGAGCCAGGGGATCCTGTTCATCCTCGCCGTCGGCGCCGCGACGGACTACTCGCTGCTGATCGTGGCGCGGTTCCGCGAGGAACTGCGCGACAACGAGTCCAAGTACGACGCGATGCGGGCCGCCTACCGTGCCGCCCTCGAGCCGATCCTGGCCTCGGGTGCGACGGTCATCCTCGGCCTGCTCTGCCTGCTGCTCTCGGACCTGTCGAGCCTCCAGGGGCTCGGCCCGGTCGGCGCCCTGGGCGTGGCCGGTGCGATGTTCGCGGCGCTGACCCTGCTGCCGGCGGCGCTCGTGCTGCTCGGGCGGGCGGCGTTCTGGCCGGTGATCCCGAGGTACGGCTCGCCGCACACCGACACCAAGGGGATCTGGGGCGCGGTGGCCCGGCTGATCGGGCGCCGCGCGCGCACGGTGTGGATGGTCACCTTCGTGGCGCTCGCGGCCTGCGCGGCGTTCGTGCCGACGCTGAACGAGGACCCGGTGCCGCAGACGGAGCTGTTCCTCACCGAGGTGGACTCGGTCAAGGCGCAGGACGTCATCGACGAGCACTTCGAGTCCGACCAGAGCAGCCCGGCGATCGTGATCGTGCCGCAGGACCAGGTCCAGCAGACCGTCGAGCTCGCCCAGCAGCAGCCCGGGGTCGCCGAGGACGGCGTGAGCGTGCTGCCGGCCGGCCCGCCGGCGCCGGGGCAGGCACCCGAGCCGAAGATCGTGGACGGCGAGGCGGTCGTCCTCGTCACGCTCGACCAGAACGCCGACTCGGAGGGCGCCACGGAGACGGTCCGCGCCCTGCGCAGCGAGATCGACGCGGTCAGCCCGGACATCACGGTCGGCGGGCAGACCGCGATCCTGCTGGACACGCGCGACACCGTCGACGCCGACCGCCAGAAGGTGATCCCGGCGATCCTGGTCGTGATCTTCCTGGTGCTGTCGCTGCTGCTGCGGTCGCTGCTCGCCCCGTTCATCCTGATCGTCGCGAACGTGCTCTCCTTCGGCGCGACGATGGGCATCAGCGCGGTGCTGTTCAACCACGTCTTCGGCTTCCCGGCCTCGGACCCGTCGACGCTGCTGATCTCGTTCGTGTTCCTGGTGGCGCTGGGCATCGACTACTCGATCTTCCTGATGACCCGGGTCCGCGAGGAGTCGATGAAGCAGGGCACCCACCCCGGTATCCTCAAGGGCCTGTCGGTCACCGGCGGTGTGATCACGTCGGCGGGTGTGGTGCTGGCCGCCACGTTCGCGGCGCTGGGCATCCTGCCGATCCTGTTCCTGGCGCAGATCGCGTTCATCGTCGCGTTCGGCGTGCTTCTCGACACGATCATCGTGCGGTCGCTGCTGGTGCCCGCGCTGGCGCACGACATCGGCCCGGCGATCTGGTGGCCGAGCAAGCTCTGGCACAGCCCGGACCACGCCGACCGGGAGACCGCGGAGATGCTGCACATGGACCAGGAGGGCCGCACCCCCTGACGCGCCGGTCGGACAGTCGGGCGGCTCGCTGTGGCCCGGCAGGTCCGGCCGCCTGTGGATGACGGCGCGCACTCGTCCGTGCGGTGATCCACAGTGGGCGGGGTGAGGTCTCATCCCGCCCGCTGGCTCGCCGGGCTCGCCGTCGTCGCGCTGCTGCTCGCCGGCGGGGCGTGGTGGGTCGGCGGGCGCTCGGCGACGCGCGGCCCGGAGGAGGCGGAGGGGTCGGCGGGTCCTGCGGCTTCCTCGGCGCGGTCGTGGCTGTCGTCCGGTCCGTCGCACGGTCGGGCGGGCGCCGTACGCCCGGTGGCCGCGGCGTTGCCTGCCGCCGACGTCCTGCGTGCCTGGGACGGCCGGCGGGCGGAGGCGTTCGCGGCCGGGGACCTCGCCGCGCTCGGGCGGCTCTACGTGCCGGGGTCCCGGGCCGGTACGGCGGACCGCGCGCTGTTGCGGGGGTACCTGGACCGCGGGCTGCGCGTCGAGGGGATGCGGGTGCAGGTGCTCGCGCTCGACGTGCTCGCCCGGCGGCCCGGGTCGCTGCGGCTGCGGGTGACCGACCGGCTCGTCGGCGCCGTCGCGGTGGGGGAGAGCGGGCGGGTCGCGCTGCCCCGGGACGAGGCGAGCACCCGCGTCGTCGTACTCCGCCGGCTCGCTGCCACGGCCCGGCCGGACGGAGCACCGGGGCTGTGGCGGGTGGCGTCGGTCAGGTCGTCATCGCCGATGCGAGGCGATCGTTGAGCGTGGGCTGCTCGAAGACGAAGCCGTCGGCCTCGAGACGGGCCGGCTCGAGCCGGACCGAGCTGAGCAGCTCGTTGGAGAGCTCGCCCAGGAACTTGCGCATCGGCCACTTCGGCGCCCGGATCAGCGTCGGCCGGTTGAGCATGCGACCGAGCTCCTTGGTGAACTCCGCGTTCGTGGTCGGGTTCGGTCCCGTGAGGTTGTAGACGCCCTTGCAGGTGTCGGTGGTCGCGAGGAAGGTGGCCGCGCGGACCCAGTCGTTGAGCGAGATGGTGGGGAAGTACTGCCGGCCGTCGCCGATCGGCCCGCCGAGGCCGGCGCGGAACTGCAGGATCATCGGCTTGAGCGCGCCGCCGCTCTTGTGCAGCACGACAGCGGTGCGCATGATGCAGACCCGCGCCCCGGCGTCGGCAGCGGGCTGTGCGGCGTCCTGCCAGTCGAGGGTGATCCGGCCGAGCGTCGTGTCGCCGGGGGTGGAGGAGTCCTCGGTGAGGACCTCGTCGCCGCGGTCGCCGTACCCGGCGACGCCGTTCTGCACGAGGAACGTCGGCTTCCCGGAGGAGCGGGCGATGGCGTCGGCCAGGGTGCGGGTCGTGGCGGTCCGGCTGTCGCGCAGCGTCCTCTTGTACGACGCGGTCCAGGGCCAGTGACCGATCGGTGCGCCCGCGAGGTTGGCGACGACGTCGGCGCTGTCGATGACCTGCTGGTCGACGTGTCCGGCGTAGGGGTCCCACTGCGACTCGTTGGCCGAGACGGCCTCCTCGCGGACCAGGCGGACGACGTCGTGGCCCTGACGCGCGAGGTGCTCGCGCCATGCCTGACCGAGGAAGCCGGACGCGCCGGCGACAACGATGCGCATGCGCACACTCTGACACGGGGCGCCAAGGAGGGTCGGCGTTGTCTGGCAGTGAGTAGAGTGCGCGTCCGTGCCCCCTTCGACGCCGCCCCCGCCGGACGACGCGGCGGTCGACGGCGTGGTCGACGGCGCCGTGCGGGAGCGGGTCGCCTGCTACGTCGTACGCGACCTCGGTGACGGGCTCGAGCTGCTCGTGTTCGACCACGTCGACTTCCCCGACGCGGGGACGCAGGTACCCGCCGGCGGCATGGACCCCGGGGAGTCGGTCTCCGAGGCGGCGACGCGGGAGGTGTCCGAGGAGTGCGGTCTGTCGACCGTGGCGGTGGTCCGGGAGCTCGGTACGTCGGACCGGCCGCACGCGGAGACCGGTCGGGCGCAGCACACCACCTACGTGCTCGCCACGACCACCGACGCGCGACCCGGCTGGACGTGGCGCGTCGGCGGGAACGGCGAGGACGAGGGCCTGCTCTTCCGGTGCTGGTTCACGCCGCTGCCGCTCGACGGGGTCGAGCTGTCCGGGCACCAGGATGAGTTCCTCAGCACCCTCTGACGCCGTCGGCCGAGCACTCGGTCTGTGCTCGGTCGGGACGGCGCCAGTCCGCGCGCATCCAATCGACGCCTCCACTCAGCCACGCTCTTGACTTGGGCCGCGTCCGCTCGGCGCGGGCGTCGACTCCTGGGTCTCCTTCACGCGTACCGCAGCTTCTTCCTGGTCGAGCGGTCGGGTCGGGCGTCACCGCTGAGGGCACCTCTTGTGGGTGGAAGGTCGGTCGATCCTGGGGCCTCGCGTGGAGTCTGGAATCTCTTTGCACAGCTGGGGATCTGCCTGGTTCCGGGCGCCCGGAAAGTGTCGGTGGTCGGTCGTAGGTTGGTGATCATGGAGGCGGTGATCGAGGACCAGGACGCGGCGGGGACGCTGGCGTCGCTGGCGCGTCTTCGTCGGGTCCGGGTGGAGGCGGAGCGGGACGTGTTCTTGCTGGTGGCGCACTTCGCGGACCTGTGCCACGCCGACTCGGTGCAGCGGTCCGCGGCGAGGGCGGGCCGGGTGTTCACCGGGATGGAGCGGGCGGTGTGCCTGGGTGGGGTGGGGACGCCGCTGGTGCGGGAGTTCGCCGCCTCGGAGGTGGCCGGGGAGCTGGAGATCTCCAGCTACGCCGCGCGGGCGCTGCTGGCCGACGTCCTCGACGTGCGGCACCGGCTGCCGCGGCTGTGGGCCCGGGTGACCGCGTGTGAGGTGGCGACGTGGGTGGCGCGGAAGGTCGCGGTCGCGACCCGGGACCTGACACCCGAGCAGGCGTTGTTCGTCGATGCCGGGGTGGCGGAGTACGCCGACGGGCGGCTGTCGTGGTCGAGGTTCGAGACGGTGCTGGAGGCCCGGGTCGTGGAGGCGGACCCGGAGGCGGCGGCGGCGCGGGAGGCGGCGGCCGCGGCGGAGCAGTTCGCGAAGGTCGGCCGGTCCAACGAGCACGGCCAGAAGACGCTGTACGTGAGGTCCACCGCGGCGGTGATCACCCGGATCGACGCCACCTTGGACTACCTGTGCCAGGCGCTGCGGGCGCTCGGGGAGACCGAGAACGCGGACGAGCTGCGGGTGAAGGCGATGTTGCTGCTCGCCAACCCGCTCCAGGCCGTCGAGCTGCTCACCGCCTACAAGCACGCCCACAGCAGAGGTACGACCGCCCCCGCCGCAGACACGCCTGGCTCAGGCGCGGCTTCCGCTGCGGGTGGTCCGGCTCCCGGACAACGCACCGGAGCAAGCGGCTCGACGTTCGGTGGTTCGGACGAGGACGAGGACATGCCGCTGCCGTTCGACGGCCCGGCGTCTGGTCCGGCATCCAGCACCACCCCGGATTCAGGGTCGGACTCGATGTCTGGGCCGGATGCCGGGCCGCCGAGGCTCGGCGAGCACGACCTGCACCCGGGCGAGAACGACGCCGACGACCCACCCGACCCCGGCCAGGGGACAGCTCTGCCCTGCCCCACCTGCGGCGCAGGTCCAGCGTGGGGCGGCTCGACGTCACCACCGGCCAGCGGCGCACAGTCGTCACCGACAGGGGACCCGTCACCGTTCACCCGGCCGGCATGGTTCCGGTCCGCCGACCTGCCCGCACCCGCCGCCGGGCGTGGGCACGTGGTCGGGGTGGATTGGGCCCGGCTGTTGCCCACGGTGACCCTGTACGTGCACCTGACCGACCACACCCTGGCCACCGGCCACGGGGTCGCCCGCTGGGAGGGCGAGGGGCCGGTCTCGGCGCGGTACGTCCGGGACTTCCTCGGCCCGACCAGTCGGTTCACCATCAAGCCGGTGATCGACCTCGCCGGCCAGGCGGCCGTGGACGCCTACGAGGTCCCGGACCGGCTCCGCGAGGCGGTGCACCTGCGTACCCCGGCGGACGTGTTCCCGTACGCGTCGAACACCAGCCGCCGGATGGACCTCGACCACACCCGGCCCTACCGGCACACGGCGTCGGCAGGGCAGACCCGGATGGACAACCTCGGCCCGCTCGGCCGGTTCCATCACCGGGTCCGCACCCACGGCAACTGGGCCGTCGAACAGCCCTTCCCGGGCATCTACCTCTGGCGCGCACCACACGGCAGCATCTACCTCGTCGACCACACCGGAACCCGCAAGGTCACCGACCCCTGGACCAAGTCGGCGACCAGTCAGAACGACCACACTGACGGCGCGAGAGACGACACAGAAGACGGCCTCGCGACGCTCACCCCGCTCGAGACCCACTTCGCCCTGATCATCAGCGAAGGCGCAGCCTGACCTCCGAGCTATCGCTCGCCGCAGAACGCTTCATCCCTCGACCAGAAATCTGCTCGACCGCCACCGTCCCGGAGCTTCCACTTGCGTCTGCCGCGCGGACTTCGGCCCGAGCCAGGGCTCGCTCGAGTTCCGCCGTCGACCCATGACCGTCCCGGAGCTTCCGCCTGGGTCTGCCGCGCGGACTTCGGCCCGAGCCAGGGCTCGCTCGAGTTCCGCCGTCGACCCATGACCGCCCCGGGGTCGACGTCATGCAGGTCCGGAGACGCAACGACGCCCGCTGCCGAGTCGGCAGCGGGCGTCGTCCACGACTGGACTTCCGGTCAGACGTCGAACTTCCCGGACTCGAGACGCGCCTTCACGTCGCTGAGGAAGCGAGCCGCGTCGGCACCGTCCACGAGGCGGTGGTCGTAGGTGAGCGCGAGGTACACCATGCGACGTACCGCGATCGTCTCGCCGAGGTTCGGGTCGTCGATCACGACGGCCCGCTTCACGACCGAGCCGGTGCCGAGGATGGCTACCTGCGGCTGGTTGATGATCGGGGTGTCGAACAGCGCGCCACGGCTACCGGTGTTGGTCAGCGTGAACGTGCCGCCGGACAGGTCGTCCGGACCGATCTTGTTGGTGCGGGTCCGCTCGGCGATGTCGGCGATCTTGCGGGCGAGCCCGGCGATCGACAGGTCGCCGGCGTCCTTGATCACCGGGGTCAGCAGACCCTTCTCGGTGTCGACCGCGATCGCGAGGTTCTCGTGGTCGAAGTAGGTGACCTCGCCCTTCTCCGTGTCGATCGCGGCGTTGAGCGAGGGGTGCTGCTTGAGCGCGTCGATCGAGGCCTTGGCGAAGAACGGCATGAACGAGAGCTTCACGCCCTCGCGCTTGGCGAAGTCGTCCTTGACCTTGTCACGCAGCCGCGAGATCGAGGTGACGTCGACCTCGACCACGGTGGTGAGCTGCGCCGAGGTCTGCAGCGACTCGACCATGCGGGTCGCGATGACCTTGCGCAGCCGGCTGAGCTTCTCGGTCTTGCCGCGCAGCGGGCTGGGCGCACCGGACGGAGCCTCGGCACCCGCACCGGAGGCGGCAGCCGGAGCAGCCGGGGCCGCGGGAGCCTCGGGGGCAGCGGCGGCCTCCTTCTGCGCCTTGGCGGCGTCGAGCACGTCCTGCTTGCGGATCCGGCCACCGACACCGGTGCCCTGGATCTGCGCGAGGTCGACACCCTGGTCGGCCGCCATCTTGCGCACGAGCGGCGTGACGTACGCGCCGTCACCGGACGATGCCGCGGGAGCCGCCTGCTCGGCGGGAGCCTCCTGCGCAGCCGGCGCCTGCTGCGGCGCGGCGGCCGGGGCCTCTGCCTTCGGCTCCTCGACCTTCGGGGCCTCCTGGGTCTGCGTCGCGCCCTGGGCTGCGCCGTCGGACTGGTCGCTCTCGTCGGCGGGCTTCTCCTCCTCGGCGGGCGCCTCCTGCGGGGCCGGGGCGGCAGCCTCCTCCTGCGGAGCGGCGACGCCGGAGCCGATCATGGCCAGCTCGGCGCCGACCTCGACCGTCTCGTCCTCCTGGACCTTGATCTCGAGCAGCTTGCCCGCGACGGGGGAGGGGATCTCGGTGTCGACCTTGTCGGTGGAGACCTCGAGCAGCGGCTCGTCGACGGCGACGTCGTCACCGACCTGCTTGAGCCAGCGGGTCACGGTGCCCTCGGTGACGGACTCGCCGAGCGCGGGGAGCGTGACCGGCGTACCGGCGGCGGCGCTGGTGCCGGCCTGCGACGACTCGACCTCGGGCTTGGTGTCGGCGGAGCCGGGAGCGGTCTCCTGCGCGGGAGGCGTGGGCTCGGTCTTGGCAACGGGTACGTCGCCCTGCGGCTCGGTCTGCGCGGGAGCGCCCTGCTCCTCCTCGGACCCGGCCGAGACGGACTCGGCCGGAGCGGACTCGGCCGGAGCGGACTCCTCCGCTGCCTCCTGCTCGCCGCCGCCACCGGAGCCGGCGCTCTCGCCCTCGTCGCCGATCGTGGCCAGCTCGGCGCCGACCTCGACGGTTTCGTCCTCCTGGACCTTGATCTCGAGAAGGGTGCCCGCGACCGGTGAGGGGATCTCGGTGTCGACCTTGTCGGTCGAGACCTCCAGCAGCGGCTCGTCGACCGCCACTTGGTCGCCTGGCTGCTTCAGCCAGCGGGTGACGGTGCCTTCGGTGACGGACTCACCGAGGGCGGGAAGGGTGACTGAGGTCGCCATTGCGTTCCTTCGCTTCTTGTCGGCTGTGGTGCTCGCTGGTCGTGGTCTTGATCAGGAGTGTGCGTGGAGAGGCTTGCCGGCCAGGGCCAGGTGCGCCTCGCCGAGCGCCTCGTTCTGGGTGGGGTGGGCGTGGACGAGTGGTGCGACGTCCTCGGCGTAACCCTCCCAGTTGTAGATGAGCTGCGCCTCTCCGACGAGCTCACCGACGCGGGCGCCGACCATGTGGACGCCCACGACCGGACCGTCCTTCTGGCGGACGAGCTTGACGAAGCCCTGGGTCTTGAGGATCTGGCTCTTGCCGTTGCCCCCGAGGTCGTAGGTCAGCGACTCGACCTGGTCCTCGCCGAACTTCTCCTTGGCCGCAGCCTCGTTGAGGCCGACCGAGGCGACCTCCGGCTCGGAGTAGGTGACGCGCGGGATGCCCGCCTCGTCGATGGGGGTGGGGTCGAGGCCGGCGATGTCCTCGGCCACGAAGATGCCCTGCTGGAAACCGCGGTGCGCCAGCTGCAGGCCGGGGACGATGTCGCCGACGGCGTACACGTTCTCGACGTTGGTGCGGCACCGCTCGTCGGTGAGGACGAAGCCGCGGTCCATGGACACGCCCTGTTCCTCGTAGCCGAGCCCCTGGGTCGTGGGCCCGCGGCCCACGGCGACGAGCAGCAGTTCGGCCTCGATGGTCTCGCCGCCCTCGACGGTCACGCGGACACCGGTGTCGGTGTGCTCGACGCTCTTGAAGGGGGTGCCCACCTTGAAGTCGATCTTGCGCTTGCGGAACGCCCGCTCGAGCTGCTTCGAGATCGCCTCGTCCTCGGCCGCCACGAGCCGGGGGAGCGCCTCGACGATCGTGACGTTCGCGCCGAAGGACTTCCAGACCGAGGCGAACTCGCAGCCGATGACACCGCCGCCGAGCACGATCGCGGAGTCGGGCACGCGGTCCAGGGTCAGCGCGTGCTCCGACGTCATCACGCGACGGCCGTCGACCTCGAGGCCGGGCAACGATTTGGAGTAGGAGCCCGAGGCGAGGACGACGTGCCGGCCGACGAGCCGCCGGCCGTTGACCTCGACGGTGTTCGGCGCGACGAGCTTGCCCTCGCCCTCGACGACGTTGATGCCGCGGTGGTTGATGAGGCCGGTCAGGCCCTTGTACAGGCGGGAGACGACACCGTCCTTGTACTTGTTCACCCCGGCCATGTCGATGCTCTCGAAGGTGGCGTTGACGCCGAACTGCTCCGACTCGCGGGCGGAGTCGGCGACCTCGGCCGCGTGCAGCAGTGCCTTGGTGGGGATGCAGCCGACGTGGAGGCAGGTGCCGCCGAGCTTGTTCTTCTCGACGAGGGCGACGGTGAGGCCGAGCTGCGACGCGCGGAGCGCGCACGCGTAGCCGCCGCTACCGGCGCCGAGGATCACCACATCGAAGTTGTTGCCGGCGTTGTCCGCCACCCGTTCCTCCGGTCATGTTCAGCTGTCAGGGGTTCGCCTGTCCGGGGTCATCTTTCCACCAATCCCGTCCATGTCTACACCGGCCCTCAAGACGTGGCGCCGACCGCGCAAACGGGGCGACGTTCAGCGAATCCTTGGGAAGGTGGGCCACACTGTGGAAATGGGTTTGATGGACCGGCTGAGGCGTGGTCGTCGCAGGCGGATGAGCCGTCCT
The DNA here is from genome assembly GCF_019679455.1 of Nocardioides jiangsuensis. Classification (GTDB taxonomy): domain Bacteria; phylum Actinomycetota; class Actinomycetes; order Propionibacteriales; family Nocardioidaceae; genus Nocardioides_C; species Nocardioides_C jiangsuensis. The sequence goes on along the minus strand of NZ_JAIEZQ010000001.1, from coordinate 696,653 downwards.
CGTGGGCGTGGTCCGACGACGGTCCGCGCGTCCGACAGCGCCGACGAGAAGCACCTCGCCGACTTCGCGAGCACCCGCCGCGGTGTCGAGGGCTTCGTCGAGCCGCGGACCGCGGTCACCGACGTCACGCTGATGCTCGTCGCACACGACGGGGAGTGGACGCGGCGTCGCGTCCCCTCGGTCGAGTGGGCCCACTCCTTCGCGAACAAGCACGGCGTCCCGTCGTACGACGCGGCGGTGGTCGGCTACCCAGCCCGGATGCGGGAGTACAACCGCCGGCAGAAGGACGCCGGCAGCTGAGCCGCACCGCGCCGCACCCTCAGAGGGCGCGACGCCGCACGGGCCAGCCGCCGGCTCCGGCGGGCTCAGCCGCACGTCACTTCTTCTCGGACAGCTCCCGCGCCAGCTCCACCAGCGTCGCCACGGACATGCCCGTGCCACCGGCCGGGGTGTACCCGTGCGGGCCGTGGCCGTTGAACGCCGGCCCCGCGATGTCGAGGTGCGCCCACCGGGTGTCGCCCACGAACTCGCGCAGGAACGCCGCCGCGTAGAGCGCGCCGCCCCACCGCTCGGTGTTGTGCTGCGCCAGGTCGGCCACCTTGGTGTTGGTGCGGACCTTCTCGCGCATCTCCTCGGGGATCGGCAGCGGCCACAGCGCCTCGCCGACCCGGGCGGCGGCGGCCTGCACCGTGTGGATGAGCTCGTCGTCGTTGCCGAGCAGGCCCGCCACGCGGTCGCCGAGCGCCACCACGCAGTGCCCGGTCAGCGTCGCCACGTCGACGATCACGTCGGGCTCGTTCTCGGTCGCCTTCACCAGGGCGTCCGCGAGGATGAGCCGGCCCTCGGCGTCGGTGTTGAGCACCTCGACGGTCTTGCCGCCGTACATCGTGAGCACGTCGCCGGGCCGGGTCGCGCTGCCCGACACCATGTTCTCGGCCATCGGCGCGAACGTGGTGACCGCGATGGGCAGGCCGAGCTCGGCGATCGCGAAGGTCGCCGCGACCACGGCGGCGGCGCCGGCCATGTCGCACTTCATCGTCATCATCGACGGACCGGGCTTGATCGAGAGGCCGCCCGAGTCGTAGGTGATGCCCTTGCCGACCAAGGCCAGGTGCGTCTTCGCGCCGCGCGGCTTGTAGGTGAGCTGCACCAGTCGCGGCGGGTTCGCCGACCCGCGGCCGACCCCGATGATGCCGCCGCAGCCCTCGGCCTCGAGCGTGGCCGCGTCGGTCACCTTCACGGTCACCTTGGAGGCCTTCTTCTCCTTCTTGGTCTGCGTCACCGCGGCGGCGAACTTCTCCGGGGTGAAGTCGCCCGGGGGAGTGTTCACCCAGTCGCGGGTGAGGGCCGTGGCGGCGGCGACGACCTGCGCGGTCTCCAGCGCGGTCACGGCCTCCTTGTTCCGGGCCAGGTCGGTGAGCACGACGACCTCACCCGGCGCTTCGTCGCTCTTGCTGGTCTTGAACTCCGTGAACGCGTAGGTGCCGAGCAGGAAGCCCTCGGCGACCGCGCGCACGTGGTCGGCGTCCGGGGTCGGCAGCGCCAGCGCGACGTTCGCGGCGTTGGAGACGGAGCGCGCCGCGGCACCGGCCGCGCGGCGGACCTTCTCCGGCGTCAGATTCTCGGCCTCACCGAGGCCCACGAGGATCATCAGCGGCGAGCGCAGGGTGCCGCCGGTGGGAATCTTCGCGACCTCGCCCGGCTTGCCCTCGAAGCCCACCGTCGACAGCAGCGGGCGGAACTTCCGGCCGTACGCCGACGCGATCCCCTCGCCTCCGGGAGCAGCCTCCAGACCCTTCTTGGTCCGGACCACGCCGGCGACCACCACGTCGCACTTGGTCTTGTCGGCTGCGCCCTTGTGCAGGCTGTAGCTCGTCACGTCGGGTTGACCCCCATGTCCTGTAAATCGCAGTTGCGTTCCCGGCATGCTAGCCGCCGTCGGCCCCCGATCCCACTGAGGTAGGTTCCCCGCATGCGTCCTGTCGAGTCTCGCCGCGGTTCCGCGCTCCGTCAGTCCGCCCTGCACGACCGCCATGTGGCGCTCGGGGCCAAGCTCGCCGAGTTCGGCGGGTGGGAGATGCCGCTGGAGTACACCGGCGTGGTCAAGGAGCACACGGCGGTCCGCGAGGCGGTCGGCGTGTTCGACGTCAGCCACCTGGGCAAGGTGGTCGTCCGCGGCCCGGGCGCCGCCGCGCTGATCAACTCGACGCTCACCAACGACCTCGCCAAGATCGCCCCCGGCAAGGCGCAGTACACCCTGTGCTGCGACCCCGAGACCGGCGGCATCGTCGACGACCTGATCGTCTACCTGCACAGCGACGAGCGGGTCTTCCTGGTCCCCAACGCCGCCAACACCGCCGAGGTCGTACGACGCCTCGCCGCCGAGGCGCCGGACGGGATCGAGATCGACGACAACCACGACACGCACTCGATCCTCGCGGTCCAGGGGCCGCGGTCCGACGAGCTGCTCCAGGCCGCGGGCCTCCCCGTCGGCCACGAGTACATGTCGTTCGTCGAGGCCGAGTTCGACGGCACCCCCGTGGTGGTCTGCCGCACCGGCTACACCGGCGAGCGCGGTTACGAGCTGGTCGTGCCCGACGAGGTGGTCGGGCTCCTGTGGGACACCCTGTTCGCCGCGGGGGAGAAGTACGGCGTCACCGCCTGCGGCCTCGGCGCCCGCGACACGCTGCGCACCGAGATGGGCTACCCGCTGCACGGGCAGGACATCACCCGCGACGTCACGCCCAACGAGGCGCGCCTCGGCTGGGCGGTCGGCTGGAAGAAGGACCGGTTCTGGGGCCGGTCGGTGCTGCTGGAGGAGAAGGAGGCCGGGCCGCGGCGCGTGCTGCGCGGGCTCGTCGCCACCGGCCGGGGCATCCCGCGACCGGGCATGCGGGTGCTGCTGGTGTCCGATGTGCCGCTCGGCGAGGTCACCTCGGGGACGTTCTCCCCGACCCTGCGCAAGGGCATCGGCCTGGCGCTCATCGCTACGCAGGTCGGCGAGGGGCAGGAGGTGTCGGTCGACGTACGCGGGCGCCGCGAGGTCTTCACGGTCACCCGGCCCCCGTTCGTGACCCCCGGCGTCCGCGAGAGCTGACCGCGCCGTCCGGCGTCAGAGCAGGACCGTCAGCGCGACCAGCGCCACGGTGAACGTCACCTCGACGCACGCGCCCAGCACGTCGCCGGTCACGCCGCCGAGGCGGACCACGCAGCGGCGGAGCAGGAGCAGCCCGGCGGCGAGCGCGACCGCCACCGCGGCGCCGGTCCGCAGAAGGACCCCGGGCTCGAGCGACTGCGGCCCCGGGGTGACCAGCGCCGCGAGGGTGGTCACCGCCGCGGCCAGCCCCACCGCCAGCAGCAGCTGCCCCCACGACACCGTCCCCGCGACGGCCTGACCGAGCCCGTCGCGGCGCGCCGCCGGCACCCCGCGCAGGCAGACCACGGGTAGGACGAGCCGGCTCGCCACCAGGGCCGGCACGAGCGCTGCGACCCCGTGCCCCTCGGCGACGAGCTCCGCGAGCGCGAGCACCTGCACCAGCAGCACGAGCACCAGCGTCACCACGCCGAACGGCCCGACGTCGCCCTTCCGCATCACCTCCAGCGCCTGCGGTGCGGGCTTGCCGGACCCCAGGCCGTCGGCGGTGTCCGCGAGCCCGTCCAGGTGCATCGCCCGGGTGAGCACGGCGAGCAGGGCGACCGTGAGCGCAGCCGCCGGCGCCGGCTGTAGGGCGGGCGTCGCGGTGCGGTCGCCGGCGGCCAGCCAGAGGAGCAGCCCGGCGGGCACCGCGAGCACCAGTCCGACGAGGGGGGCCAGGGTCATGGCCCAGGACCCGACCCGCCGGTCCACCACGCGGGGCGGCGGTGTGGGCAGCACGGTCAGCGTGCCGAACGCGAGCCGGAGGGCGTCCATGCCAGGTGGGTAGCGCACCGCAGTCACAGGCCGACGACGCGACCCGCCGCGCACCAGCGCACGTCCTCGGTCTCGGCGGCGACCCGGGTGTTGACCCGGCCCATCAGGTCGCGGAAGCGGCGACCCGCCGTGGTCTCGGGCACGACGCCCTGGCCCACCTCGTTCGACACCGCGACCACCCGGCGGGAGGTACGGCGCCAGGCGGCGACGAGCTCGTCGACCTCGGCCAGCACCGCCTTCTCCCCGGAGGCCGCCCAGGTGTCGTCGTCCCAGGCGTCGTGCCGGTCCATCACCCGGGTGAGCCACAGGGTCAGGCAGTCCACGAGCAGCGGGCCGCCGGGCGCGTCCAGCAGCGCGACCAGGTCGAGGGTCTCGAGCGTCGCCCAGTGCGCGGGACGCCGGTCACGGTGCGCGCGCAACCGCTCGTCCCACTCGGCGTCGCCGCTGCCGGAGGGGTAGGAGGTGGCGACGTAGGTGACGTCGGCCTCGGCGGCGAGCAGCCGCTCCGCCTCCCGGGACTTGCCCGACCGGGCGCCACCCAGCACGAGCGTCCGCCGCGGCAGGCCGGCGCGCGGACCGACGGGCGGCGCGCCGACCGCCTCGGGCCGCGCCGGCAGGTGCGCGCCGTCGTCGACGGTGCGGGCGCCCCACGCGGCCAGCCGCCGCGCCAGCTCCGGGCCGGGCGGGTTGTGGTGCGAGAGGTGGACCGCGACCACGTCGGTGCGCTCGGTGACCGCACCGGCCTCGCGCAGCCGGCGCACCTGGTCGGCGAAGGCGGGCAGGTCGAGGTGGTCGGTGCCGTGCTCGGTGAAGTCCCCGAAGGTCTCCTCCATCAGCACCAGGTCGAAGGCGGCGCCGCGGACGGCGGCCACCGTCGCGTCGGGCAGCGGCCCGGTGTCGGTGGCGTAGAGGAGCCGGCCGCCCGGGGCGGTGACGTCGTACAGCACCGCCGAGCCCGGGCTGCCGTGCCGCGCGTCGAGGACGCGGACGTCGTACCCGCCGACCCGGTGCCGGTCGCCCGGCCGCACCGTCACGAAGTTCACGGGGGAGTCCGGGGCGACCCACATCCGGCAGGCCTCGACGACCTCCGGCGGGCCGAGCACGTCGAGCGGCGGGTCGCCGACCCAGGACCGGAACAGCAGGAACGCCGGCGCGCAGTGGTCGGGGTGCCGGTGGGTGATCAGCACGTGCCGCAGCCCGGTGAGGTCGAGGCCGAGGCGCTCGACGGCGCGCGGGGTCTCCGGGCCGCAGTCGAGCAGCAGCCGGCCGTCGACCAGCGCGGAGGTCTGCCCGCGCACCCGCCCGGACGCCCGCTGCGCGGTGCACGACGCGCAGCCGCAGAACGGGTTGGGCCAGCCGTCGGCCGACCCGGTGCCGAGCGCCACCACGTCCAGCCGGGAGCCGTCGGTGCGGGTCATCGCTGGAACACCACCGGTACGTCGAACGCGGCGCGTCGCGCGGCCCGCCGCAGGGCTCGGAGCAGCGCGCTCCCGGCGAGGGCGAGCACGAGCAGCGACATCGTGGCGCGGCCGAGGTCCCACAGCAGGGAGGTGGTCAGGTAGAACACGCCGTACCGCTGCAGGTTGGCCGCGAGCGGGTCGCCGGCGACGTAGCTGACCTCGGGGCCGTAGGAGGCGAACGGCCAGAACCAGATGTTCATCACCATGCCGAACACCAGCCCGGAGACGAACCCGTAGCCGGCGAGCAGGCCCACCTCGGTGCGGCCCTCGGCGCGCGGCAGGCAGCCGGCGAAGAAGCCGACCCAGCCCGCGGCCATCATCTGGAACGGCAGCCACGGCCCCACGCCGCCGGTGATCAGCGACCCGGTGAACAGGGTGGTGGCCCCGAGCACGAACCCGAAGCCGCGCCCGAAGACCCGGCCGCCGAGGATGATCACCGCGAAGCTCGGCTCCAGCCCGGCGGTGCCCGGCCCGAGGGCCCGCAGCGCGCCGCCGACGGCCGACAGCATGCCGAGCATCGCCACCGCCTTGGCGTCCATCCCGCCCGAGGTCAGCTCGGAGAGCACGATCGCGGCGAGCAGCGGCAGGATCGCCACGAACAGGAACGGTGCGTCACCGGAGTGGGAGCTGTCCAGCGCGCTGCCCGGGGCGACGAAGAACGGCCAGCAGAACCCGACCAGGCCGACCGCGGAGACCACCGCCAGCGCCAGCGCGGACCGGCCGCGCAGCGGGACGAGGTCGGTGGCCCTCACGGCCGCGACACCGTGGTGACGCCGGCGAGCGCCACCGCCACGTCGGTCGGGGTGAGCCAGGTCTGCGGCGCGAGGATCTTCGCGACCTGCGGCGCGAACGCGGGGGAGGAGACCACCACGTCGCGCACCGGCCCGTCGGCGACGACCTCGCCATCGGCGAGTACGGCGACCCGGGTGGCGACCTCCGCGACCAGCTCCACGTCGTGCGTGGCGAGCATGACCGCGTGCCCGCGCGATGCCAGGTCCCGCAGGATCTCCACGAGGCGGTGCTTGGCCGTGTAGTCGAGGCCGCGGGTCGGCTCGTCGAGGAGCACCAGCGGTGGGCGCGCGGCGAGCACGATGGCCAGCGCCAGGGTCAGCCGCTGTCCCTCCGACAGGTCGCGCGGGTGCTGCCCGGGCGGGACGCCGGGCGAGAGTCGCTCGAACAGGGCGACGGTGGTGCCCGACGGGACCCCGGCGTCCTTGTCGGCCTGCGTGCACTCGCGGGCGACGGTGGACTCGTAGAGCAGGTCGCCGGGGACCTGCGGCACCAGGCCGACGTGTCGCAGCAGCCGTGCCGGCTTGAGCGCGGCGGGATCCTCGCCCCCGACCCGGACCCGCCCGCTCGACGGCTTCCGCATGCCGACCAGGGTCTTGAGCAGCGTGGACTTCCCGGCGCCGTTGCGGCCCATCAGGGCGACCACCTCGCCGCCGCGCAGCGTCACGGAGACGCCCTTGAGCACGGGAACCTGCCGGTAGCCGGCGACCACGTCCGACAGCCCGGCGACGACCTCACCGGCGCCGTCGGCCGCCTCGTGGCCCGGGGGGACCAGCCCGTCGAGCAGGGCGCGGAGCGGGGCGGCCCTGCGCCGGGCGTCGCGCACCGAGAGCGGCAGCGGCTGCCATCCGGCGACCCGGCCGAGCTCCACGACCGGCGGTGCGACGGGAGAGTGCTGGAGCATCTCGTCGGGCGTCCCGTCGGACACCGGCCTCCCGCCGCCGGGGACCAGGACCACCCGGTCGGCGTACTGGACGACGCGCTCGAGGCGGTGCTCCGCGAGGACGACGGTGAGCCCGAGGTCGTGCACGAGGCGCTGGAGGGTGGCGAGCACCTCCTCCGCGGCGAGCGGGTCGAGGGCGGAGGTGGGCTCGTCGAGCACCAGCACCCGGGGGTGCGTGGTGAGCACGGCGCCGATCGCGACGCGCTGCTGCTGGCCGCCGGAGAGGTCCGTCAGCTGCCGGTCGCGGAGCTCCGCGAGCCCGAGCAGGTCGAGGGTCTCCTCCACCCGCTTGCGCATCACGTCGGCGGGCAGCCCGAGCGACTCCATGCCGTAGGCGAGCTCGTCCTCGACGGTGTCGGTCACGAAGCCGGCAAGCGGATCCTGCCCGACGAAGCCGACCACCTCGGCCAGGTCACGGGGCCGGTGGTCGCGGGTGTCGCGGCCGTCCACGACGACCCGGCCGGCGAGGGTGCCGCCCGAGAAGTGCGGGACCAGGCCGTTGATCGCGCGCAGCAGCGTGGTCTTGCCGGACCCGGTGCGCCCGACGACCAGGCACAGCTCGCCCTCGGGGATGGCCAGGGTGACGTCGCGGAGCACCGGGGTGCTCTCGCCGGAGAAGGTGATGGTGACGCCGTCGAACTCGATCACGCGGCCACCTCCACGGTCTCGGTGCGCGCCGGCGCCGCGGGCGCGGGACGCGGCAGGGGAGGGGCGAGGAACGCCGGCAGTGCCGCCACACCGATGCCCAGGCAGGCGAGCAGGGGGACCGGCGGGACCGCGGTGACGCTGGCCAGCACCAGGGCAGCGGGGTCGACCGCGAGGGTGACGAACATGGTGACCGCGGCGACCAGGCCGCTGCCGGCCACCAGCCACTCGGGCAGCGCCCACGGGTCCGGGCGGTACTGGGACCGGCCGGTACGGCGGCCGCCGAAGTAGATCCCCCCGGCCGCGAGCACGGACCCGGTCAGCAGGGCCGGCATGCCGAGCCAGCCCGCGCTCGTGCCGGAGAGCAGGCCGTAGACCCCCACGCACACGCCCAGCAGTCCGCCGAAGACCAGGAGGCCGGTCAGCCGGCGCGAGACGCGGCCGGCGTCCGTCGTACGCCCGTAACCCCGGGAGTCCATGGCCGCGGCCAGCTCGACGGAGCGGTCCAGGGCACCCTCGAGCACCGGCATCGCCAGGCGCTTGAGGGCGCGCAGCCCGCCGCCGCTCTGTCCGCGGAGCCGGTGGGCGGCGCGGACCCGGGCGGCGTCGGTGACGAGCTGGGGCGCGAACGTGAGCGCGATGACCACCGCGACTCCTATCTCGTAGAGCGCCCCGGGGACCGAGCGGAGCAGCCGGCGCGCGCTGCCCAGGGAGTTCGCGGCGCCGACGCAGCACAGGATCGTGGCCAGCTGGAGACCCTCGTAGAACGCGCGGAGCACGGCCTCCAGGCTGACCACGCCGCCGAGCTTGAGGCCGGTGCTGCCCGCGACCGGGACCTCCGGGAGCGTGAACAGGACGGTCGGCCCCTGGGACCCCGAGGAGAGCAGGGACTGGAAGACGATGCGCACCGCGATGATCAGCAGCGCGAGCTTGAGGAAGGCGCCGTAGGAGTGCGCCCACGCGGCGTCGCTGCGGCGGGCGGCGACCACGAACCCGGTGACCGCGAGGATCAGCAGCAGCGGCACCGGGTTCAGCGTGCGGCTGGCCGCCGCGGCCAGGCCGAGCGCCCACAGCCACCAGGCCCCCGGATGCAGGATCCGGGGGAAGGTGACCAGGTTCTGGGGGCGCATCGGCGTGGCAGGCGTCGGCTCAGACGGCCCGGTTGCGGCGGCTCAGCGCGTAGGCGCCGCCGCCGAGCACGACCACGGCCGCGCCGACGCCGACCAGCGGCCACACGGTGCCGCCGTCGTCCTCGGCGGTGGCGGCGGAGCCCTCGTCGGCCGCCGCGGAGTCGTCGGAGGGCAGGGTGAAGGCGACGGCCTGCTCGTCGGCGGGGACCTGGGCGTTCTTCACCGGCTCGCCGCAGCCGGTGGCGGGGTAGCCGTCGATGGCGCAGGTGAGCCCGGACTCGACCCGGACCTCCGTGATCTCGCCGAGGATGTCCTGGGTGCTGGCCAACTGGTCGACGACCGCGCACTCGGCACGCGGTTGCGGCGGGTTGCCGTTGCCCTCGTCGGTGCCGTAGTCGAGCACGACGGCGACCCGCTTCTCACCCGCGGCGGCCTCCTGGTCGGCGCAGACGGTGTCGAAGCTGACCTCGGCCAGGTCGACCCGGGGCTCGATGCCCTGGGTTTCGGTGGAGGTGCCGTAGCGGAACGCCTCGACGGCGCCGTCCTTCGGCTGGTACTCGGCCGGGCCGTCCATGGAGAACTCCCAGGCGTCGTTCTCGAGGTGAAAGTAGTTCCAGTACTGGTAGCCGTCCTCGGCGTGGGCCGCGCCCGCGAAGCCGGTGACGGCGAGGCAGGCGAGGAGCGCGGAGGCGAGGGCGCCGACGATGCGGCGGAGGGGAGAGCTGGCCACGATGGCCCTTTCTTGCGGCGGTGCACATGACGAGACCGGACCGCCGGGCCTGCCGGACGACGTCCGCACCTGCCCTGATCCGGCTCCGTCCCGTAGACCTCGACGGATGGTGGGAGCCGCTGCACTCGTCTGGTCTTCCGGCTCTCCGAGCTCACGCTCGGACCACGGTTGCGGGTCAGCGCCGGCTTCTGACCGGCTTTCCCACACGAGGGCAGTGATGGGTAGACAGTCGCATGCCGCCTGCGGGGCGTCAAAGGGGTCTCGCGGATTTCCGGCGTTAGGCTCGCCACATGACGAACTCTCTCGAGCCTTCCGGTTTCCCTGGTGAGTCCGCCTCCGGGTCGTCCTCGCGCTGGTGGTGGCGCCTCGAGGACGCCTCCGGGAACGAGGTCCGCGCGTCCGACGCGGCGCAGGAGTTCCCCTCGCAGAGCGACGCGGAGTCGTGGGTGGGGGAGGCCTGGCGCGAGCTCCTCGACGACGGCGTGGACGCGGTGACCCTGTTCGAGGGCGACCGCGAGGTCTACGGCCCGATGAGCCTCCACGCCAACACCTGACCCCCTCGTCGAGGCGTCACTCGTTCGGCGTCGAGGCGTCAGTCGTGAGCCGTCGAGACGTCACCCGTTCCGCAGGTCCGTGGAGTCGTATTGACGCAGCCATGCGAAAGCGTATTGCTTCGTATATACGAATCCCGTAGAGTAAAAGAATGCCGGCCACCCTGCGCCCCTTCCCCTTCGAGACCCCGATCGCCCCGGACGCCCTGATCGACCGTCGCGAGGAGCTCCGCCGCCTGAGCCAGGCCGCCGAGGAGCGCGTGCACGTCCGCCTGGCCGGCCCCCGGCGCTTCGGCAAGACCTCCCTGCTGCTCGCGCACGCCCAGGGGCTCCAGGGCGCGGGCTGGCGCACCGTGCACGTCGACATGTACGGCGTCACGTCGCTCGCCGAGATCTGCGTGCGGATCGCCTCGTCGTACTCCCGGCTCCGCGACGGCAGGCTGCGCGCGCACCTCGACTCGCTCGGCAGCCGCCTCGGCCTCTCGCTGACCCCGGCCGGTCCGGGGCTGACCCTCGGCCCGCGGCAGCGGGTGCCCAGCCCGGAGGCGACCCAGACCGCCGCGGCGGAGCTGCTCGACCTGCCGCTGACCCTGTTCGAGCGCGACCGCATCCCCACGCTCGTGGTCTTCGACGAGTTCCAGGACCTGCTCACCGCCGGCACGTCGCTCGACGGGCTGCTGCGCTCGCACGTGCAGTACCACGGGGACGCGGCCGTCTACATCTACGCCGGCTCGCAGCCGTCGCTGATGCGCAAGCTGTTCAGCGACCGGGAGCGGCCGCTCTACGGCCAGGCCGAGCCGCTCGAGCTCGGGCCGCTGCCCCTCGACGACGTGCTGGTCGAGCTCAGCGAGCGGTTCGAGGAGCTCGGCGAGGATCCGGTCGGCGCGCTCGCGCCGCTGATGTCCACCGCCGCCGGCCACCCGCAGCGCACGATGCTGCTCGCGCACCTGCTGCACCGCGAGCTCTCCGCGCGCGCCCAGGGGACGACCACGCTGCCCGAGGGGGCCGAGGTCGAGGAGATCGCGCTCGCCGACGCCGTCGTACGACGGGCGCTGTCCATGACCAACGAGGCGCACCAGGCGGTCTGGGACGGGCTGTCGGGCGGGAAGAAGGCGGTGCTCGTGGCGCTGGCCGACGGCGACTCGCCCACCGGCACGACGACCGCGCGGCGTCTGGAGACCTCGCGCGCGACGCTGCAGAGCGCGCTGCGCGAGCTCGCCAAGGAGGGCCAGCACGTGACGCGCGACGGCGACATGGCCCTGTGGCGGTTCGTCGACCCGCTGCTCGCACTGTGGGTGCGCCAGCGCGGCCGCACCTACTGAGCGTCCCCCGGCCCGAGCCCGCGCCGGGCCCCCTCGGGCGACCGCCCCCTTGTAGGGCTGCGGACCAGCGGTTAGCGTGCCAAGCGGGAGTGACGCACGTCACAGCCCGCCGGGGTCGTCCCGACGACCCGCCCTGACACGGCTCCACGGGGGAGTGGTCCAGATGCAGGCGACCTTGACCAGGCGCATCGTGGCCGAGGCGGTCGGCACCGCCCTGCTCGTCCTCGTGGGCACAGGCTCGGTGGTCGCGGCCCTCACGCTCGGCGGAGGCGAGCTGGACTACGCGGGGCTCGGGTTCATCTCGCTGGCCTTCGGCGTCGTGGTCGCCGTCGTCATCTACGGGTTCGGACCGGTCTCCGGGGCGCACATCAACCCCGTGGTCACCCTCGCCCTCGCCGTGACCCGGCGCTTCCCGTGGGCCGAGGTCGTGCCCTACGTGCTCGCGCAGGTCGTGGGCGCGGTGGTCGGCTCGTTCGCCGTGGTGGCGGTGTTCGGCACCGGCGCGGCTGATCTCGGGCTCGGCGCGACCTCGCTCGGCGAGGGGGTGTCCTTCGCCCAGGGCATGGCGGCCGAGGCCGCCGGCACGTTCCTGCTGCTCTTCGCCGTGATGGCGCTCGCGGTCAACTCGCAGGCGCCCCTGGGCTGGGCCGGGCTGATCATCGGGCTGGCCGTGACCGCCGCGATCCTGCTGATCGCCCCGCTCACCGGCGGCTCGCTGAACCCGGCGCGCACCTTCGGCCCCTACGTCACCCTCGCGATCTTCGGGGACGGGCCCGACTGGGCTCAGCTCCTCGTCTACTTCATCGGCCCGTTGTTCGGGGCGGTCGCCGCCGTCCTCGTCTTCGACTTCGTCGCCCAGACCCGCGCCGCGGAGATCCCGGCGGCCGAGGAGTCCTACACACCGAGCCCGGGAGAGGAGAGCTGAACCCCGCACCGCCGAGCACGCACCGCACGACAGCACACAACCACCGCAGTGCCCCGACGCACTGGCAACGAAAGGAATCTCCATGACGGGGAACCGCGTAGTCGTCTACAAGGGTCCTGGGGAGGTCGCGGTCGAGGCCGTCGACTACCCGAAGCTCGAGCTGCCCGAGGACGTGGTCAACGGCCTGGGCCTGAAGAAGAAGGCCCCGCACGCCGCGATCCTCAAGCTGGTCACCACGAACATCTGCGGCAGCGACCAGCACATGGTCCGTGGCCGCACCACCGCACCCGTCGGTCAGAGCCTGGGCCACGAGATCACCGGCGAGGTGGTCGAGGTCGGGGAGGACGTGCTCTTCGTGAAGGAGGGCGACATCTGCTCGGTGCCGTTCAACATCGCCTGCGGGCGCTGCCGGATGTGCAACGAGGGCAAGACCGGCGTCTGTCTCAACGTGAACCCGGCCCGCGCCGGGGCCGCCTACGGGTACGTCGACATGGGTGGGTGGATCGGGGGGCAGGCGGAGTACGTCATGGTGCCCTTCGCGGACTTCAACCTGCTGAAGTTCCCCGACCGTGACCAGGCGCTGGAGAAGATCCTCGACCTGACGATGCTCTCCGACATCTTCCCGACGGGCTACCACGGCGCCTACACGGCCGGGACCACCACCGGTTCCACCGTGTACGTCGCCGGGGCGGGTCCCGTGGGCCTGGCGGCCGCGTACTCCGCGCAGGTGCTCGGCGCCTCGGTCGTGATCGTCGGTGACATGAACGCCGAGCGCCTCGCACAGGCGAAGAGCTTCGGCTGCGAGACCGTCGACCTGAGCTCGGGCAACGAGCTGGTGGACATGATCGAGCAGATCCTGGGGGAGCCGGAGGTGGACGCCGCCGTCGACGCGGTCGGCTTCGAGGCGCGTGGTCACGGGGCCGACGCCGCCGAGGCGCCCGCGACGGTGCTCAATGACATCATGTCCATCTCGCGGGCGGGTGCCTCGCTGGGCATCCCCGGCCTGTACGTCACCGGGGACCCGGGCGGCATCGACGAGAACGCCAAGGTCGGCCAGATCGGCGTGCGTCTGGGTCTCGGCTGGGCCAAGTCGCACTCGTTCACGACCGGACAGTGCCCGGTCAAGCGCTACAACCGGCAGCTGATGAACTTGATCCTGGCCGACAAGGCGCACATCGCGAAGGCGGTCAACGCCGCCAGGATCGGCCTGGACGACGCTCCGGCCGCCTACCGGGAGTTCGACAAGGGAGCTGCGAAGAAGTACGTGATCGACCCGCACAACATGGTCGCCTGAGCGAGCGGACGCACCCGGGGAGAAACGAGGCGCCGGCGCCGGCCCATGAGGGCCGGCGCCGGCGTCCGTCGTACGGGCCGAGCCCGGCTCAGCCGAACTCGCGGCGCTGCGGGGAGACGGTCTTCGACGCGTCGCGCTCGATGACGCCGTCGAGGATCTCGTCGATCTGCTTCATCGCGGAGTCCTCGATCTTCACCCCGGCGGCCTTGACGTTCTCGGTGACCTGCTCGGGACGCGAGGCGCCGATGATCGCCGCGGACACGTTGGGGTTCTGCAGCACCCAGGCGACGGCGAGCTGGGCCATCGAGAGGCCGGCCTCGTCGGCGATCGGCTGCAGCTGCTGGACGCGGCTGAGCACGTCGTCCTTCATCCAGCGCGAGATCATGTCCGACCCGCCCTTGGCGTCGGTGGCGCGCGAGCCGGCGGGCGCGTCCTGGCCCGGCTTGTACTTGCCGGTGAGCACGCCCTGCGCGATCGGGGACCAGACGATCTGGCCGATGCCGAGCTCCTCCGAGGTGGGCACCACCTCGGGCTCGATGACCCGCCAGATCATGTTGTACTGCGGCTGGTTCGACACGAACGGGATCCGCAGCTCGCGGGCCAGGGCGTGGCCGCGCCGGATCTCCTCGGCGGTCCACTCCGAGACGCCGATGTAGTGCGCCTTGCCCGAGTGCACGACGTCGGCGAAGGCCTCCATCGTCTCCTCGAGCGGGGTCTCGTAGTCGAACCGGTGCGCCTGGTAGAGGTCCACGTAGTCGGTGCCGAGCCGCTTCAGGGAGCCGTTGATCGACTCCATGATGTGCTTGCGGGAGAGCCCGTGGTCGTTGTGCCTGCCGGGGCCGGTGGGCCAGTAGACCTTGGTGAAGATCTCCAGCCCCTCGCGGCGCTCGTCCTTGAGGGCCTTGCCGAGGACGGTCTCGGCGGCCGTGTTGGCGTAGACGTCGGCGGTGTCGAAGGTCGTGATGCCCTCCTCCAGCGCCTGGCGCACGCACGCCAGGGCGGCGTCCTCCTCGACCTGCGAGCCGTGGGTGAGCCAGTTGCCGTAGGCGATCGCCGAGATCTTCAGACCGCTCGATCCAAGATTGCGAATTTCCATGGTTCCGACCCTAGCCACCCGCCACAACGCCGTACGGCGGTGTGCCGCGCCGTGACCGCTACCGTGGGCGCATGATCGTCGCCTTCAGCATCAGCCCGTCGTCCGGGGACGAGACCGGTGGTGTCAGCGAGGCGGTCGCCGACGCCGTCCGCGTCGTGCGCGAGTCCGGGCTGCCGTGCGAGACCAACGCGATGTTCACGAACATCGAGGGGGAGTGGGACGAGGTGATGGCCGTGGTGAAACGGGCCGTCGACGTCGTCGCCGCGCGTTCGCCCCGGGTCGGCCTCGTGCTCAAGGCCGACATCCGGGCGGGCCACACCGGCCAGCTCACCGCGAAGGTGGAGCGGATCGAGGACCGGCTCAGTAGCGCTCGGGGAGACGCTGACCGATCTTGACCTTGGGCTTCGGCAGCCGCAGGAAGCGCAGCTGCATCGAGCGCAGGATCCCGTAGAACACCGCGCCCTTGGTGCCCTCGTCGCCGAACCGCTTCTTGAGCTCGCGCTTGAGCTTGATGACCAGCAGGATCGTGTCGACGAGCACGAGGATGATCGTGGCGGACCAGAGGCCGTTGCTGAAGCCCTGGAGCGTGGCGTTGCCGGAGTACTGCATCACCATGATCACGAGCAGCAGCGGCAGCAGGAACTCCGCCATGCACAGCCGGGAGTCGACCCGGTCGCGCACGAAGCTGCGAACCGGACCCTGGTCGCGGGCCGGGAGGTAGCGCTCGTCGCCGGTCTTCATGCCCTGCCGCATCCGGGCGTTCTCCTGGGCACGCCGCTCACGCAGCTGGCGGGCGGCCTCCTTCTTGTTCCCCGGGGACTTCGCGCGCGCCTTCGCGGCTGCCTCCGCCTCGCGGCGGCTGGGGGTGGGGCGGCCCTTGCCGCCTTGCTTGGCCTCGGCGGAGGCGGAGGAGGCGGTGCTGTCTTCGGGCTTCGTACGACGGAACAAGGCTGGCCTTCTGCTCATCGGAGGGGGCTGTGTCCGCCCCGGGTTTGCCGCCCAGCGTACCCGCGGGAACCTGCTGCCCCAGCGGCACGTTGCACCGTAGGGTGGAAGCGACGCATCCAGCCACGAACCTGAAGGGGGTCCGCACTCCATGAGCCTCATGAAGCGCATCAGCCTGATCTTCCGATCCAAGGCCAGCAAGGCTCTCGACCGTGCCGAGGACCCGCGCGAGACCCTCGACTACAGCTACCAGCGGCAGATCGAGCTGCTGTCCAAGGTACGCCGCGGGGTGGCCGACGTCGCCACCAGCCGCAAGCGCGTGGAGCTGCAGGTCGCCCAGCTCGAGCAGCAGTCCCAGAAGCTGCACGACCAGGCGCAGAAGGCGCTGTCGATGGGCCGCGAGGACCTCGCCCGCGAGGCGCTGACGCGCAAGTCCGGCCTCCAGGGCCAGATCAGCGACCTCAAGGTGCAGCACGCCCAGCTCCAGGGCGAGGAGGAGAAGCTCACCCTCGCCTCGCAGCGGCTCCAGGCCAAGGTCGAGTCCTTCCGCACCAAGAAGGAGACGATCAAGGCCACCTACACCGCCGCCGAGGCGCAGACCCGCATCAACGAGGCGTTCTCCGGGATCTCCGAGGAGATGGGCGACGTCGGCATGGCCGTGCAGCGCGCGGAGGACAAGACCGCGCAGATGCAGGCCCGCGCCGGTGCGATCGATGAGCTGATCGCCTCGGGCGCGCTCGACGACGTCAGCTCCCACGGCCAGGGCGACGACATCGCCCGCGAGCTCGACGCGATGTCCAAGGACTCCGACGTCGAGGCCGAGCTGGCCGCGCTCCGCTCGGGCACGAGTGGTACGGCGCAGCCGGGTGCGATCGAGGCGGGGGAGACCACTCCGTCCTCCCCGCAGCTCGCCGCCGAGCGGGAGAAGGAGGAGGGACAGCCATGATCGTGCGCATTCTCGGAGAAGGTCAGTGGGACGTCTCCGAGGAGCACCTCACCGCGCTGAACGACCTCGACGAGGTGGTGGAGGCCGCGGTCGAGAACGGTGACGAGGTCACCTTCTCGCAGAGCCTCGCCGCGCTCCTCGACGGGGTCCGCAAGCACGGCGCCGTACTCCCCGACGAGTCCCTCGTGAACTCCGACCTCATCCTGCCCCCGGCCGACGCGACCATCGACGAGGTCCGCGCCCTGCTCAGCGACGAAGGGCTGATCCCGGGCTGATGGCACACTCCCGCTTCATCAAGGACACCGGGCTGACCGCGCGGATGACGCTGGTCATGTTCCTGCTCGGCGCGCTGTTCGTCGGGCTGGTCGTGGGGCTGATGTACGCGCTGCCTAACTACGCCTTCCTGATCGGGGTCATCGGCCTCGGCATCGCCTGGTTCCAGTGGTACAACTCCGACACCCTGGCGCTGAAGGCGATGCGCGCCCGGGAGGTCTCGCCCGAGGAGGCCCCGGAGCTGCACGGGATGATCGACCGGCTCTGCGCGATGGCCGACATGCCCAAGCCGCGGGTCGCGATCGCCTACACCGACCTGCCCAACGCGTTCGCCACGGGCCGCTCGCCGAGCCGGGCCGCGGTCTGCGTCACCACCGGGATCCTCGACCGGCTGACCGCGGAGGAGCTCGAGGGGGTGCTCGCGCACGAGCTCTCCCACGTGGCGCACCGCGACGTGCTGGTGATGACGCTGGCCTCGTCGGCCGGCATCGTCGCGGGGATGGCCACCCGCGGCGCGCAGTACGGCGCGATCTTCGGGGGCGGGCGGCGCAGCGACAACAACGGGGCGGGCGCCTTCGGGTTCCTGATCGCGCTCGTGGTGAGCCTGGTCGTGTACGCGATCAGCTTCTTCCTCACCCGGCTGCTCTCGCGCTATCGCGAGCTGTCCGCAGACCGCGCCGGCGCCTTCCTGACGCAGAAGCCCTCGGCCCTCGCCTCGGCGCTGACCAAGATCACCGGGGAGATCGCCGCGATCCCCACCCGCGACCTGCGCTCGGCGCAGAGCATGAACGCGTTCTTCATCGCCCCGGCGATCAGCGGCGCGACCCTGTCGACGCTCAGCTCGACCCACCCTTCGCTGGAGCAGCGGATCGAGCAGCTCGCGAAGGTCTCCGCGGAGCTCGGCCGGCCGATGGACGGCGGCTTCCCGTCGCCCGGACCGGAGCTGTGACGGTGGGTCGTTTCCTCGACTCGCTCCTGGGCCGCAGCAAGCCCGTCGCGGCCAACCTGGACGCGCTCTTCGCGCTGCCCTCAGCGGCGATAACCCTGCAGACGGCCGCCGGGTTCCAGCCGACCGGCGTGGGCTCGGTCTGCTACCGGGAGGCGGAGGGGGCGGCGTTCGCGCAGACGCAGGGCGACATCGTCGCGCTGCTCGACGCCGACGAGGGCCCCGACGTGGAGCGGACCACCGACAGCTTCGGCTTCACCTGGCTGGTCACCCGGCAGGACCCGTCCGACCTGTCCGCGCTGGTCACCGACCTGCACGCGGTCAACACCACGCTCGAGGCGCAGGGGTTCGGCCAGGGGCTGCTCTGCTCGCTGGTCGGGTTCACCGACGCGGCCGGCCGCCGGCTGGGGCTGGTCTACCTCTACAAGCAGGGCACGTTCTACCCGTTCGCCCCGCAGGAGGGCCAGAGGCGCGACAACCTGCTGGAGATCCAGGTCCGGGACCTGCTGGGCAGCGACCTGCCCCTCGAGCCGCAGCTCAGCAGGTGGATGCCCGTCTGGGGCGCCCCGGGCCTGTAGCCCAGGACGCCCCAGCGGTTCGTGCTCGGGTCAGTCCCTGCCGTCGCGGTCGTCGTTCGGGTCGCTGTTCGGCTCACCGCGGGCGTCGTCGCCGTCGAGGCCGAGCTCCTCGGAGCACGCGGGCCAGGCGCCCCAGCCCTGCCCGTCGAGGACCTTCTCGGCCATGTGGACCTGCTCGGCGCGGGTCGCCTGGTCGGCCCGGTCGGCCCAGTGGTCGCCGCCGTAGGCGTCCCAGGTGTCGCCGGAGAACTGCAGCCCGCCGTAGTAGCCGTTGCCGGTGTTGATGTCCCAGTTCTTGCTGGACTCGCACTCGGCCAGCCGGTTCCAGGTGGTGTCGCTGGCGGCCTCGGCCGGCGCGGCCATCAGGACGGGGGCTGCCACGGCGGTGGCGAGCGTCGCGGTCGCGGCGGCCACGCGGCCGTGGCGGCGGTGCTGGGCGGTGCGGGTGGTGCGGGTGCTGGGGAAAGTTCGCATTCGATCGCTCCTCGTCCGGAGCCTGCGGCAGCGCTACGCGCCACTCCCACCCGCCGGTGTTTCCTCGACGTCCGGTCCGCCGGTGGGTGGGAGAAGGCTGCCGTGCGGACCTCGGGGCAAGTGCTCGACGTTACGCATCATGCGAAATGACGCAAGTCGGGCACGCCTGGGACGTGAGGAGTCACACAACTGGGACGAGGGGTACGGCGGTCAGGCGGAGGCGGTCCTCGCCGGCAGGTCGAGCATCCGCTGCAGGGCCACCTTGGCCCACCGCTCGGTGTCGGGGTCGACCTCGATCACGTTGACCACGTTCCCGGCTACGAGGTTCTCCAGCGCCCACACCAGGTGCGGGAGGTCGATGCGGTTCATCGTGGAGCAGTAGCAGACCGTCCGATCCAGGAACACGATGTTCTTGTCCGGGTGGGCCGCGGCCAGGCGCTGGACCAGGTTGAGCTCGGTCCCGATCGCCCAGGTCGAGCCGGCGGGAGCGGCCTCGATGGTCCTGATGATGAACTCGGTCGAGCCGACGAGGTCGGCGCGGGTGACCACCTCGTGCCGGCACTCGGGGTGCACCAGGATGTTCACGTCGGGGACCGTGGCCCGCAGCTCGTCGACCACGTCGGCGGAGAACCGGCCGTGCACCGAGCAGTGGCCCTTCCACAGGATGATCCGGGCGTCACGCAGCTGCTCGGCGGTGAGCCCGCCGTCCGGCCGGTGCGGGTCCCACACGACGCAGTCGTCGAGGGACATCCCGAGGTCCAGCACCGCGGTGTTGCGGCCGAGGTGCTGGTCTGGCAGGAACAGCACCCGGGTGTGCTCGCCCGGGGTGGCGGGCTCCTGCGCGAACGCCCACTCCAGCGCGACCTTCGCGTTGCTGGAGGTGCAGACCGCGCCGCCGTTGCGACCGCAGAAGGCCTTGATGTCGGCCGACGAGTTCATGTAGGTGACCGGCACGACGCTGTCGGCGATGCCGGCCGCGGCCAGCGCGTCCCAGGCGTCCTCGACCTGGGAGAGGCGGGCCATGTCGGCCATCGAGCACCCGGCGGCGAGGTCGGGGAGGACGACCTGCTGGCCCGGTCCGGTGAGGATGTCGGCGGACTCGGCCATGAAGTGCACGCCGCAGAACACGATGTACTCCGCCTCGGGCCGGGCGGCGGCGTCGCGGGCGAGCTTGAACGAGTCTCCGGTGACGTCGGCGAAGGCGATGACCTCGTCGCGCTGGTAGTGGTGGCCGAGCACGAACACCCGGTCGCCGAGCGCCTCCTTGGCGGCGCGGGCGCGGGCCACCAGGTCGGGGTCGGAGGCGGCGGGGAGCGAGCCGGGGCAGTCGACACCGCGCTCGGAGGCGGCGTCGGAGCCGCGGCCGAGCACGAGCAGGGGCAGGTCGGTCGTGGTCACGAGACAGAGTTTTTCACACGGTCACAAACCTCAGAGGAAGTGTCCACTCGGCAGGTACGGCATCGGCGGTCTCATCCCGCGGAAAGCCAGGTAACCGGTGTTGTACAGGTCCAGACGCGCGGCCATCCCGACGTCGACCGCCCACTCGTTCTCGGCCGAGATGTGGGCGATCGAGCAGGGGGTGTCGGGGGAGGAGGCCGCCAGCGCCTCCCAGAGCAGGTCGGTCGCCGTACGCCGGTTGGTGGCGGCGAGCAGGTAGGTCCCGCCCCCGGGCGGCACGTACGCGTAGCCCGAGCCGGTGGTCCGATCCACCACGACGAGCCTGAAGAGCGAGGTGAGCACCTCGTGGTCGGGCCCGTGCGCGGCGTCGCGGACCTGCCGGTCCACGGAGTTCATCAGGTCGATGTCGGCGAGGCTGCCCTCGCGGACCCGCTCGACCACCGGCAGCACGTCGCGCGGCACCTGGCCGGTCATCAGCATCGCCGGGTGCAGCGTGAAGCCGGCCGCCCGGTAGCGGCGCGCGGCCTTGGGGTCGGCCGAGGCGGCGAGCATCGCCCGCAGGCAGCCGTCCCCGTAGGAGAGCGCGGCGTCGAGCAGCTGCCGGCCGACCCCGCGGCCCTGGACCCCGGGTCGGACCACGAACGTGGCGAGGATCCAGGTGACGTCGCGGCGCAGGGCCGCGGCGGCGCCGACCAGCCCGGAGCGGTCCTCGGCCACCCAGCACCCGCCGGGGTCGTGGGCCAGGATGTGCTCCATCCGGCGCTGCCAGCCGGCTGCCCTGGCCTCGCTGCGCATCTCCGGCTCCGGCCAGGACCGCGGCAGGGTCCGCGAGTCGAGCTCGTAGAAGCCCTCAGCGGCCAGGCGCTCGACGGCGGGGACGTCCTCGGGGCGCATCGCGCGCACGTAGTAGTCGGCATCCACTGCGCCAACCTATCGAGCAGCCGGCCTCGCGGCAGGGCAGGATGGGGGTATGCGCGTCCTCATCGCACCCGACAAGTTCGCCGGCACGCTGACCGCGGTCGAGGCCGCGGAGGCCATCGCGGAGGGGTGGCGCCGCCGCGCCCCGGACGACGAGCTGGTGCTCGTGCCGATGGCCGACGGCGGGCCCGGCTTCTGCGACGTCCTGCACGCCTCGCTCGGCGGTGACCTGCTCGCGGTCACGGTGAGCGGGCCGTACGGCGAGCCGGTCCCGGCGACCGTGCTCGTCGCCGACGGCACGGCGTACGTCGAGAGCGCCCAGGCCTGCGGGCTGCACCTCACGCCGAAGGAGGAGCGCGACCCCGAGCGCGCCACGACCCGCGGGGTCGGCGAGATGGTGCTCGCCGCGGTCGACGCGGGCGCGAAGACCGTCGTGGTCGGCCTCGGCGGCTCCGGCACCAACGACGGCGGGGCCGGCATGCTCTCCGCGCTCGGCGCGGTCGCCGAGCCTGGCGGGGCGATGGACCGCGGCCCCCGCGGCCTCCCCGACCTCACCGCGGTCGACCTCGCCCCGGCCCGCGAGCGACTCGCGGGTGTGCGGCTGGTCGCCGCCACGGACGTCGACAACCCGCTGCTCGGCCTGATCGGCGCGACCAGCGTGTTCGGCCCCCAGAAGGGAGTCACCGAGGACCGGAAGCAGGCCGTGGACGCGATGCTGGAGGGCTTCGCGGCGCTGGCCGACAAGAAGCTCGCGCTCGCCAAGGGGGCGGGTGCGGCCGGCGGGCTCGGCTACGCGCTGCTGCTGGTCGGGGCGACCCGCGAGCCCGGGATCGCCCTGGTCGCGGACGCGGTGGGCCTGCCCGACAAGGCCCGGGCCGCGGACCTCGTGATCACCGGGGAGGGCGCCTTCGACTTCTCCTCCCGCTCCGGCAAGGTCCCCTCGGGGGTGGCCGCGGTGGCCGCGGAGGCGCTGCAGCCGTGCATCGCGCTCGCCGGGCAGGTGCTGATCGGGTCGCGCGAGATGCGCACCGTCGGCATCGAGTCGGCGTACAGCATGGTCGAGCTGGTGGGGGAGGAGGCGTCGTACGCCGACCCGGCCGGCAGCCTCGCCGCGCTCGCCGAGCGTGCGGCGCGGACCTGGTCCCGCTGAGGCCCACGGCGGACGGCGGGCGGGATCCGGCGTCGTTCTTGGGAATAAGCGGGGATGTGCGACCATTGAACCGAGCAGTTCTTCTGTCCAGATTTTGGGAGTCGCACGATGACCGAGCAGGTCGAAACCACCGAGTCGCAGATCCGCACCGACGGCATCAACCTCAGTGACACCGCCGCCTCGAAGGTGAAGAGCCTCCTCGAGCAGGAGGGGCGCGCCGACCTCGCGCTCCGTATCGCGGTGCAGCCCGGTGGCTGCTCCGGCCTGCGGTACCAGCTCTTTTTCGACGAGCGGACCCTCGACGGAGACGTCGTCACCGACTTCAACGGCGTGGCCGTGGTCGTGGACCGGATGAGCACCCCCTACCTCCACGGGGCCACCATCGACTTCGTCGACACCATCGAGAAGCAGGGCTTCACGATCGACAACCCGAACGCCACGGGCTCGTGCGCGTGCGGGGACTCGTTCCACTAGGCGCCCCCGCTCCACCGCTTTCCCGAGAAGCCCTCACCGGTCGCCGGCGGGGGCTTCTCGCACGTCCGGGACACCCTGCTGCGCCCCGCTTCCGCCCGCTCTGTCCTGGCCCGTCTGCCCGTCCGCTGGTCCGATCGCGCCATTGTGGCACTGCGCCGTCTCTTGGTTGTTTGAGAGGCGTGCCGCGCCCCGCGGCGCGACTCGACGACCAGCAGAGGGGGTCGCAGTGATGCGACAGGTAGGAAAGTCACGCAGGACGGCCGCGGCGGTCGCGGTGGCCGTGGCCGCGGTGCTGATCGGCTCGGCGCCGGCGCCCGGCGTCGCGCAGGAGCAGTCGATCTCCGGGCTCAAGGGGCCCCGGGGGCTCGACTTCGGCCCCGGCGGACGGCTGATCGTCAGCCAGGCCAACGGTGCCTACGGCTCCGTGGAGCGCGGCGGTGAGGGGCGGGGGACCTTCCACCGGCTCGGCAAGGTGCCCAAGTCGTTCGTGGCGCCCGCCCTGGACATGAACCGCAGGCGGGAGCTGTTCGTGCTCGCACCGGCAGGACCCGCGAAGCAGGGCCTCAGCACGCTCTACCGCTGGACCCGCGCCGACGGCCAGGAGAAGGTCGCCAACATCGTGCGCTACCAGCGCACCGACCCCGACCCGTTCAACCTCGCCCAGTCCCCGTCGGAGAGCAACCCGTACGGCGTCGCGGCGCTCGACGACGGGTCCGCGCTGGTCGCCGACGCCGCGAACAACGACCTGCTGCGCGTGCGCCCGAACGGCAAGATCTACACCGTGGCGCGGGTCAGGCCGCGCACCGTCGAGGTGCCCGACGGGCTCGGGGACAACGCCCCGCCGGCCGGCACGCGCATGAGGGCGGAGGCGGTCATCACCTCGGTCACGGTGGGGTCGGACGGCTACTACTACATCGGCGAGCTGCGCGGCTTCCCGGCCACCCCGGGTACGTCGGCGGTGTGGCGGGTCGCGCCGAACGCGCACGGCGCGGTCTGCAACCCCAAGCGGCCGGACAAGGGCGCCTGCCGCATGTACGCCGACGGGTTCACCTCCATCGTCGGGCTCGCCGCCGGCCGCGGCCGCGCGCTCTACGTCGCCGAGCTCTCCAAGAAGAGCTGGCTGGCCATCGAGGACCCGAACGCGCCCAGGTCGGCCTTCGTCGGCAGCGTGATCCGGGTCGGCCGCGACACCGACAAGCGCCGCGACCTCAAGTCCGGGAAGATCCGCCTCCCCGGTGACGTCGCGGTCAGCCGCCGGGGCGCGGTGATGGTGACCACGCCGATCTTCGGCGACGGCGTGATCAGGCGGGTCCGTTGAGCACGGCGTAGCCCGACCGGGCGACGCCCGGAGAGGCAGCAGGGACCTCCGCCTGTGACGGGTGGGGGTCCCTGTGACTTCTGCCCGGTTTGCATGACCCGAACACGCCATGGCGGACCGCGAAATCTCGTCATTGAGCGACTAGCGCCGCCGATGCTTGAGTAAAGGCGGTCACCGAGAGGTTGGCCGGCAGCCGTATCACGCATCGGTTGCCCAGGGGATTGATCGGCTGGCCCAGGTCCTGCCCTCTCGTACGGGGCAGGACCCGGGCCAGCCGGTTGCACAAGTCTCCGCGAAGATCCTCGCCCGGTCGAGGGCGGGTCGGTTCGGGGTGGCTCAGTCGAGGTGCAGGTGCAGGGCGGCGCCGAGACGGGCCGCCGCGTCGCTCACCGCGATGGTCGGCTTCGCGACGTCACGGGGGTAGTCCTCGAAGCGGATGCTCGGGGCGGGCCGGGAGGCCGCACGAGCCGCCCGCTCGGCCGCCGTACGCCGGGCCGGCAGGTGCAGCGCCGACTCCACCGCCTGGCAGTCGGAGGCCATCTCGCTCGAGCTGGACGCGTCGTCGTAGGCGAGTCGCTGGTAGGTCATACCCCCAACCTAGGCGTTACCAGCGAGTGTCGGCACCGGTACCCGCGGGTAGTGTTCTGCGTGTCCGCACGCCCCCCGTGATGCTCGAGGAACCCCCTGTGTCGCTGCTCGTAACCGGCTCGATCGCCACCGACCACCTGATGTCGTTCGGGGGCAAGTTCTCGGACTCGCTCGTGGTCGACCAGCTCGACAAGATCTCGCTGTCGTTCCTCGTCGAGGACCTCGACGTACGGCGGGGCGGCTGCGCAGCCAACATCTCCTTCGGGCTCGGCTGTCTCGGGCTGCGCCCGATCCTGGTCGGCGCGGTGGGGGAGGACTTCGTCGACTACCGCTCCTGGCTCGAGCGGCACAACGTGGACTGCGAGTCGGTGCACGTCTCCGACAGCAAGCACACGGCCCGCTTCGTGTGCACCAACGACGCTTCGATGGCGCAGATCGCCTCCTTCTACCCGGGCGCGATGAGCGAGGCCCGCGAGATCGAGCTCAAGCCGGTCGCGGACCGGATCGGCGGCGTCGACTACGTGCTGGTCGGCCCCAACGACCCCGAGGCGATGCTCCGGCACACCGACGAGTGCCGCGACCGCGGGTACCCGTTCATCGCCGACCCGTCGCAGCAGCTCGCCTTCGGCGACGGCGACATGATCCGCGAGCTGATCGACGGCGCCGCGATCCTGTTCTCCAACGAGTACGAGTCCGCGCTCATCGAGCAGAAGACCGGCTGGAGCGCCGACGAGGTGCTCTCCCGCGTGGGCACCTGGGTGGTCACGCTGGGCGCCGCGGGGGTCCGGGTCGAGCGCAAGGGCGAGGACCCGATCGTCGTCGCCGCGGTCCCCGAGATCGCGAAGGTCGAGCCGACCGGGGTCGGCGACGCGTTCCGGGCCGGGTTCATGGCCGCGCTCGCGTGGGGGCTGTCGCTGGAGCGGGCCGCGCAGCTCGGCTGCCTGCTCGCGGTCTACGTCGTGGAGAAGGTCGGCACGCAGGAGTACAGCCTGCACCAGGCCGCGTTCGTGAAGCGGTTCGCCGACACCTACGGCGAGGCCGCCGCGGCCGAGGTCGCCGCGCACGTGCGGACGCCCCGCCCGTAGCGGTCGCCCGCCAGTCCGCGGCCCCGGGCCGGCTAGCGCAGCCGCCGTACGACGTACCGCGGCACGCCGTCCTCGGCGACCCCCTCGCCGACGTACTCCTGCTCCCGCATCCGGCACCACGCCGGTACGTCGGACCGGGCGGCCGGGTCCTCGGCGACCACCGCGAGGCTCTGCCCGACGGCGACGTCGCCGATGTTGTTCGCGAGCCGGATCACCGGCAGGGGGCAACGCATCCCGCGGCAGTCGAGCTCGAGGTCGGCCGGCGGCGTCCCGCCCGGGCCGTGCCGCGCCTCGCCGGACGCGTTCACCGGACCCCCGCCCGTGCGCGGATCTCCGCTACGACGCCCGGCAGCACCTCGAGGAACCGCTCCACGTCGTCCGCCGTGGTGTCCCGGGTCAGGGAGACCCGCACGTTCCCGTGGGTGAGCACGCCCATCGCCTCGAGCACGTGCGAGGGGGCCAGCGTCGACGCGGTGCAGGCGGAGCCCGAGGCGACCGCGAAACCGCGCCGGTCCAGCTCGGTCACGACCGCCTCCCCGTCGACGTAGAGGCAGGAGAACGTGACCAGGTGGGGGAGCCGCGCCGCCGGGTCGCCCACGACCTCCACGTCCGGGACGGTCGCGGCGACCCGGTCCCGGATCCGGTCCACGAGCGCGCGCTGCCGGGCGTCGAGCTCGTCGCGCTCGGCCAGACGCGCCTGGAGCGCGGCGGCCGCGGCCAGAGCCGCCGGGACGTTCTCGAAGCCGCTCACCCGCGGGTCGGTCCGGTCGTCGGTGGGGAAGGGGGCGCGCCAGCGGGCGCCCTTGCGCACGAGCAGCACACCCACGCCCGCCGGCCCGCCCCACTTGTGCGCGGAGGCGGCGGCCGCGGACCAGCCCGGTGGCAGGTCCGTCCGGCCCGTCGAGGCGGCCGCGTCGACGAAGACCGGGGTGTCGCCGGCGCCGGCGTAGACCTCTTCCAGCGACTGCAGCGTGCCCACCTCGTGGTTCGCCGACTGCACCGCCACCGCCCCGGCGGGCCGCTCCAGCGCGGCGGCGAGCGCGCCCACCGCCAGCCGGCCGTGGCGGTCCACGCCGACCGGGTCCGTCGTACCGCCGTGCTCGCGCGTCCACCAGTCACCCGCCGCGAGCACCGCGGAGTGCTCGACGGCGGAGTGGACCAGACGTGTGCTCACCCGCGCGCGGCCCCGGAGCAGGCCGAGGACGCCGAGGTGGACGGCCGCGGTACCCGAGGAGGTGAAGCTGACCTCGTCGTCGCGGACGCCGAGGCAGGAGGCGACCACCGCGCGGGCGTTGTCGAGCAGCAGCCGGGCGTCCCGGCCCCGCCCGTGGAGGCGGAGCGGGTCCGCGAAACCGGTGTCGAGCGCGGCCAGCAGGGCCTCTCGCGCGGCCGGGTGCAGCGGCTCGGCGGAGGCCGCGTCCAGGTAGCCGTGGCCGCCCGTCGCCGGGGCCCCGGTCGAATTGGTCACACCGGGAACCTACCGGCCTACCTGAGCGACGGGCGAGGATGTCTCGGTAGTAATGTTCGGTGCTGACCGTCGTCTTTGAGAGAGAGGCTCGTTCGTGGGTCTGCAACTCCCCAAGCGTGCACGGAAGCTCAGCGCGCGGACCGGCACCGCAGTGCTTGCCTCCGCCGGACTGCTGATGCTGGGTGCGTGCTCCAGTGAAGACCAGGACCAGATCAGGCGCCTGGCGATGCCGGTACCGGCCACGGACCGTGCCCCCCTCATCGACGACCTGTGGAAGGGCGCCTGGCTCGCGGCGATGATCGTCGGCGTCGTGGTGTGGGGCCTGATCCTCTACGCCGCGTTCAAGTTCCGCCGGCGTCACGAGGACGAGATCCCGGTCCAGACGCGCTACAACCTGCCGATCGAGATCCTCTACACGGTCGCCCCGGTCGTCATGGTGCTGGTGTTCTTCTACTTCACCGTGCAGACCCAGAACGACGTCCTGGCCACCGCGTCCGAGTCCGGCGAGGCCGACCACACGGTCGACGTCGTGGGGCAGCAGTGGTCCTGGTCGTTCAACTACCGGAACGAGGAGTCGGTCGGCTCCACCGACGAGACCGACGACGTCTACACCGTCGGCACGACCGCCGAGGCGCCCACGCTGGTCCTCCCGGTCGGCGAGTCCGTGGAGGTCAACCTCTCCTCGCCCGACGTCATCCACTCCTTCTGGGTGCCCGCGTTCCTGTTCAAGATGGACGTGGTCCCCGGTCGCGACAACGCCTTCTCCTTCACTCCCACCCGGGAGGGCAGCTACGTTGGTAAGTGCGCCGAGCTCTGCGGCGTGTACCACTCGCGGATGCTCTTCAACGTCGAGGTGGTCAGCGTGGAGGAGTACGAGCAGCACCTGCAGGATCTCGCCGACCAGGGCAACGTCGGCACCGTCCTCGGTGGCTCCGACGCAGTCACCCAGCCGGGGCGCGAGGACCAGGTCCACGACGACGAAACCTCTGAGCTAGGAGATGCGCAGTGAGCGGCGCAACATTCGAGGCAACCCGTCCGTACGGACGCACGGTCCGCAAGCCCCTGGGGCAGCAGATCGTGCGGGTCATGACGACCACGGACCACAAGCTCATCGGGAAGCTGTACCTCGGTACGTCGTTCGCCTGGTTCATGGTCGGCGGCCTGATGGCCATGATCATCCGGTCCGAGCTGGCGTTCCCCGGTCAGCAGGTCGTGAACGACGAGCTGTACAACCAGCTGTTCACGATGCACGGCACGATCATGCTGCTGCTGTTCGCGACCCCGCTGTTCTTCGGCTTCGCCAACGTGATCATGCCGCTCCAGATCGGCGCCCCTGACGTCGCGTTCCCGCGCCTGAACATGTTCAGCTACTGGCTGTTCCTGTTCGGCGGCCTGATCGCCGCGTCGGGCTTCCTGACCCCGCAGGGCGCGGCGGACTTCGGCTGGTTCGCCTACACCCCGCTCTCCAACGAGGTCCGCTCGCCGGGCGTCGGTGGTGACCTGTGGATCATGGGTCTGTGGCTGGCCGGTCTCGGCACGATCCTCGGTGCGGTCAACTTCATCACCACGATCATCTGCATGCGCGCCCCCGGCATGACCATGTTCCGGATGCCGATCTTCGTCTGGAACGCGCTGGTCACCAGCCTGCTCGTGCTCATCGCGTTCCCGATCCTGGCCGGCGCGCTGCTCTCGCTCGAGGCCGACCGGCTCCTCGGCGCCCACGTCTTCGACGCCGCCAACGGTGGCCCGATCCTGTGGCAGCACCTGTTCTGGTTCTTCGGGCACCCCGAGGTCTACATCATCGCGCTGCCGTTCTTCGGCATCATCACCGAGATCCTGCCGGTGTTCAGCCGCAAGCCGATCTTCGGGTACGTCGGCCTGGTGGCCGCGACCCTCGGCATCGCGGCGCTGTCCGTGGCCGTGTGGGCGCACCACATGTTCGTCACCGGCGCGGTCGACCTGCCGTTCTTCTCCGGCATGACGTTCCTGATCGCCGTACCGACCGGCGTGAAGTTCTTCAACTGGATCGGCACCATGTGGGGCGGCTCGATCTCCTTCGACACCCCGATGCTGTGGTCGATCGGCTTCCTCACCACCTTCCTGTTCGGTGGTCTGACCGGCGTCATCCTGGCCTCGCCGCCGCTGGACTTCCACGTCTCGGACTCCTACTTCGTGGTGGCGCACTTCCACTACGTGGTCTTCGGCACCGTGGTGTTCGCGATGTTCGCCGGCTTCTACTACTGGTGGCCGAAGATGACCGGCAAGATGCTCGACGAGCGTCTCGGCAAGGTCCACTTCTGGCTGCTGTTCATCGGTTTCCACACCACGTTCCTGGTGCAGCACTGGCTGGGTGTCGAGGGCATGCCGCGTCGGTACGCCGACTACCTGCCCGGTGACGGCTTCACCACGCTGAACCAGGTGTCGACCATCGGCGCCTTCCTGCTCGGCGCCTCGACGCTGCCGTTCCTGTGGAACGTCTACAAGTCCGCGAAGTCGCCGCTCGTCGGCGTGGACGACCCGTGGGGCTGGGGCCGCTCGCTGGAGTGGGCCACCTCCTCGCCGCCGCCGCGGCACAACTTCGTGAGCCTGCCGCGGATCCGCTCGGAGTCGCCGGCGTTCGACCTGCACCACCCCGAGGTCGCGGCGCTGGAGATGGTCGAGAACGAGGCGCTCCGCAGCGAGGACGACCTCGTGGACGCCCCGGACGTCTCCGGCCGCAAGGGCCACTTGGAGGAGCGGATGGCCGGCGAGACCGTCGAGCACGCCGCTGAGGACGCGCAGAAGCGCCACGACGAGGACGGACACCGATGAAGGCCGAGACTTACATCTTCGGGATCAACGCGGTCTTCTTCGCCCTCGTTGCCCCCGCCTACTGGTTCATCACCCAGGACCCGACCGGTACGTCGGCGCTGGTCATGACCGCGCTGCTCACCGTGCTGGTGACCTTCTACCTCGGCTTCCACGCCTCGCGCATGGAGCCGCGGCCGGAGGACAACAAGGTCGGCGAGATCGCGGACGGCGCCGGGGAGCTCGGCTTCTTCCCGCCGTACAGCTGGTGGCCGCTGTGGTGCGCGATGACCCTGGCCGTGATCGTGCTCTCGGTCGCCTTCGGCGCCTGGTGGCTGTTCGTGATCGGCGCCGGTCTCGGCACCGTCGCCCTCACCGGCTGGATCTACGAGTACTACCGGGGCGAGCACGCCCACTGAGCCCTTCCCTGGCCCGGCCCCGGCCGGCTCCGCAGGGTAGCTCGACGCGCGGTGACGGTCCTCAGTGTGAGGACCGTCACCGCGCGTTTTTCTGACCTGACGCGTGCCGTTGTTACGCTGGTGAGGCCCGTGCAGTCTCCGAGGGGAACCCATGCCCGTTCGTCACGTCCTTCCCGCGCGCTCCGACGCCCGCCCCGGACCACGTCGCGGCTCTCGTGACGAATCCCGTCGTGGTGCGGCCACGATGGCCGGTCTGCTCGCGCTGGGTGTCGTCGCCGCCGCCTGCACCGCCGGCGCGGAGGAGCCGTCGGCGGGGGAGTCCGCGGGCCCCGGAGCGGCCACGTCGAGCGCCCCGCCCGTCTCCGCGGCGTCGGTGGCCTCGAACATCCCTGACCGTGCGAAGGCCGTGACCGTCGACCGAGCCGTGAGGCTGACCGCGTCGGACGGCACGTTCTCCCAGGTCGCGGTCGAGGTGGGCGGCGGCGATGACGAGCTGGACGGGACGCTGTCGAAGGACCGGACCACCTGGACCTCCAGCGAGCGGCTCGAGCCCGGCCTGAGGTACTCCGTCGACGCCGTCGCGGTCGACGACGAGGGCCTCGAGGCGGAGTCGCGCTCCTGGTTCCGCACCGAGGACCTCACGCTCGACCAGCAGACCTTCGCGTCCATCGCGCCCCTGGAGGGCGAGACGGTGGGGGTCGGGATGCCGGTGATCGTCCGGTTCGACGTACCCGTCACCGACCGGGCCGCCATCGAGAAGCACCTGTCGGTGTCCACGACGCCGGCGCAGCAGGGGGCCTGGACCTGGCTGTCGGACAACGAGGTGCACTGGCGCCCCAAGACGTACTGGAAGCCCGGGACCGAGGTCACCGTCGACGCGGACATCAACAGCATCCCGGCGGGCAACGGCATCTACGGCCAGGAGAGCCGGTCCACGACCTTCACCGTGGGTGACGCGCTGATCAGCAAGGTGGACGTCGCGAAGCACCAGATGAAGGTGTTCCGCAACGGCGACCTGCTCCGGACGATCCAGGTGACCGCCGGCAAGGACGGGTTCACCACCCGCAGCGGCACCAAGGTGATCATGGAGAAGTTCCGCACCAAGGTGATGGACGCCAGCACGATCGGAATCGACAAGAAGGACCCGGAGTACTACCGGCTCAAGGTGCAGTACGCGATGCGGGTCACCTACTCCGGGGAGTTCATCCACGGTGCCCCGTGGTCCGAGGGCTCGCAGGGCTCCGACAACGTCAGCCACGGCTGCGTGGGGATGAGCATGAGCGACGCGGCCTGGCTGTTCGACATGTCCCGCCGCGGTGACGTGGTCGTGGTGACCGGCACCGACCGCACGATGGAGCCCGGGAACGGCTACACCGACTGGAACCTCAGCTTCGACGAGTACAAGGCCGGCTCCGCCCTCTCCTGACCTGTCGCGGCCCTGCCGCGTCCTGAGACGCGGGGCGGTTCGCTGACCCGTCGGATCCTGCTGGAGCCGCGGCGGCTCCACCGCCTCCACCGCCTCCCGGGGTCGATCACCTGCACGTGCTGCGGGGGATCGACCCGGCTAAGAGCGCGCGTGTCGTGCCTCCCTGTCGCCGGACGGGCCGTTCCCGGGGGAGCGGGGATAGCGAGGCAGCGTGCGGCGGGTCAGCGAAAGGGCCCCGGCCGCGGGTGCGGACGGGGCCCTCTCTCAGGCTGTGGTGCTGCGCGAGCTCAGTGCTTGCGGAGCTCCTCACCGTGTACGTCGTGCCGGCCGTCGAACTGGTGGCCGTCGGCCGGGTGGCCGTCGAGCTCGTGGTCGCCGAGGTAGTCACCAGCGGGCATGTGCTGGTGACCGCCGGAGTGCATCGCGAGCTCGTGCTCGGCGTGCTCCCTGGCCTCCTCGAGCTCCTCGCGGGTCGGCTTCTGGACGTTGTGCGCGAACCAGTAGTGCGACAGCTTCGCGCGGAGACGGTTCCGGCGGGTGCCGGGCGCCTTGACGCCGTTCTCGTCCTCGCCCGAGGGGAGGGCGTAGACCTGGTCGCGGTCACGCGCGGTGAGCGTGTAGGCCCGCGCCGGGTCGATCGGCAGGTGACGCTCGGAGTACGCGCCCTCGGGGGAGCGCATGATGACGCCCGTCTCGTAGCCGTGCAGCAGCGCCTCCTGGTCGTGACGCTGGAGCGAGATCGCCCAGCGACGCGCGAGGATGAACGCGATGACCGGTCCGACGAAGACCGCGACCCGCATGAAGTACGTGATGTAGTTCAGGTTCAGGTTGAACACGACCGCGAGGATGTCGTTGCCGCCGGCGGCCCAGAGCAGGCCGTAGAGGGTCATCATCGCGACCATGAACGCGGTCCGGTTCGGAGCGTTGCGCGGACGCTGGAGCAGGTGGTGCTCCCGCTTGTCGCCGGTGATCCAGGCCTCGATGAACGGGTAGGCCAGCACCAGACCGAAGATGATGCCGGGCGCGACGACGCCGGGGATGAAGACGTTCCAGGAGAGCGTGAACCCGAAGAGCTCGGTCTCCCAGCCCGGCATGATCCGGAGCAGACCCTCGGCGACGCCCATGTACCAGTCGGGCTGCGAGCCCGCGGTCACCTCGGCCGGGTTGTAGGGGCCGAAGCGCCACACCGGGTTGATCTGCATGAGGCCACCCATGAGGGCGGTCACGCCGAAGACGATGAAGAAGAAGCCGCCGGCCTTCGCGGCGTACACCGGCATCATCGGGAAGCCGACGACGTTCTCCTCGGTGCGGCCGGGGCCCGCCCACTGGGTGTGCTTGTGGTAGACGAGCAGCAGCATGTGCGCGCCGATGAGGGCGAGCAGCAGGCCGGGGATCAGCAGCACGTGCACGGTGTAGAGACGGGGGATGATGTCGTCGCCCGGGAACTCCCCGCCGAAGGCGAAGAAGGACACGTAGGTGCCGAGGACCGGGACCGACTTCATCAGGCCGTCCGCGATGCGGAGACCGGTGCCGGAGAGCAGGTCGTCGGGCAGCGAGTAGCCCGCGAAGCCCTCGAGGATGCCGAGCATCAGCAGCAGGCCGCCGATGACCCAGTTCAGCTCACGGGGCTTGCGGAACGCGCCGGTGAAGAACACGCGCATCATGTGCACGAACATCGCCGCGATGAAGAGCATCGCCGACCAGTGGTGCATCTGCCGCATCAGCAGACCGCCGCGCACGTCGAAGGAGATCTCCAGCGTCGAGGCGTACGCCTCGGACATGTGCAGCCCGCGCAGCTGGTCGTAGGAGCCCATGTAGGTGACCTCGGCCATGCTCGGCTTGAACCAGAGCGTGAGGAAGACACCGGTGAGGAGCAGTACGACGAAGCTCCACAGCGCGATCTCGCCGAGCATGAAGGACCAGTGGTCCGGGAAGACCTTCCTGATCTGCTTCTTCGCGATGGTGGCGAGCCCGAGACGGTCGTCCGCCCAGGTGGCGGCACCGCCGATCTTGCTCGGCTTCTCGGCCTTGGCGGCCTGCTTGCCGTTCGTTGCGATAGCCATCAACGGTCACCACGTTCCCAGTAGCTGGGGCCGACCGGCTCCTCGAAGTCGCTGAGTGCGACGAGGTAGCCCTCCTGGTCGAGACCCATCGGAAGCTGGGGGAGCGAACGGGCAGCGGGTCCGAAGATCACCTTGCCGTTGTCCCCGAGGTCGAATGTGGACTGGTGGCAGGGGCAGAGCAGGTGGTGGCTCTGCTGCTCCCACAGCGAGATCGGGCAGCCCACGTGGGTGCAGATCTTGGAGAAGCACAGGATGCCCTCGACACCCCAGTTCTCGCGGCCGGCGGACGGCGTGATGTCCCTCGGCTGCATACGGACCAGGATCACGGCGGCCTTGGCCTTCGCGGCCTGCAGCTCGTGACCCTCGTAGACGGGCTCGCCCTCCTCGTCGGTGGCGAAGAAGACGGCGGGCTCGGCGTTGATCAGCTGGCCGATCTCGACCTCGTCGGGCTTGATCGGGGCGCCGGACACGTCGTTGACGATCCGCATGCCCTTCTTCCACACGGTGTGCTCGAGCGCGTCACCGGGGAGCGGGCCGAGGTCGCGCAGGGCGACGATGGCCGGGAGACCCAGCATCGCGACCGCCCCGAGCAGGGAGTTGCGGATCAGCGGACGCCGGCCGATGCCGGAGTCCTCGGCGCCCTGGCCGAGCGCGGTGAGGGCGGCCTCGCGGTCCTCCTGGGAGGAGGCGACGGGGTGCCGCATCTCGATGATCTCGGTGTCGGACATCAGCTTGCGCGCCCACTGGATCGCGCCGATGCCGATGAGCAGCAACGCCATTCCGAGCGTCACGCCGAGGGCGAGGTTGGAGGCGCCCATGCCCAGCCAGACGTCGGTCTCCTCGCCCACGGAGAGGGCGAAGTAGGCGACGCAGAACAGCAGGGCGAAGACGGCCGAGAGGCCGAACATCGTGGCCACCTGCTTCTCGGCGCGGCGCTCGGCGTGCTCTTCGACGTCCGTCGGGCGGGGATGGTGCGGCGGGAGACCGGGGTCGGCGATCGGGTCGCCGTGGACCGCGGGAGTGTGCTGGTGCGCCGCCGCGTCCTCGTTGCCGGGGACCGGCATCGAGTCGTTGGGGTTACCGCGGTCGCTCACTGCTGGACACCCTTCTTGGATCGGGTCGAGTGGGCGGCGATCCAGACGGCGAAGCCGACGAGGACACCGATGCCAGCCAACCAGGCAAACATACCTTCGGAAACGGGGCCGTACGAGCCGAGCGCGGAGCCGCCGTAGTTGGGCGTCTCCTCGTTGGCCTGGAGGTAGGCGATCACGTCGCGCTTCTCCTCCGGCTTGAGCACGTCGTCGGAGAACACCGGCATCTGCTGCGGGCCGGTGAGCATGGCCTCGTAGACGTGCTTCGGCTCGACGCCGATCAGCGTCGGGGCGTACTTGCCGCCGGGCAGGGCGCCGCCGGAGCCGGCGAAGTTGTGGCACGCCGTGCAGTTGGTGCGGAAGAACTCGCCACCGCGGACGATGGCCTCCTCGCGCTCCTCCTCGGGGATCGTCTCGGGGTCGTACTGCTCCGCGGTGGGGATCGCCGGGCCGGGGCCCAGGGAGGCGACGTAGGCCGCGAGCTGGCGGGTCTCCTCCTCGTTGTAGAGGCGGTCCTTGCGCGGGGCCTGGACACCCGGCTGGGCCATCGGCATCCGACCGGTGCTGACCTGGAAGTCGACCGCGGCGGCGCCGACGCCGACCAGCGACGGACCGTACTGGGTGCCGTCCTGGGTCACGATGCCCTCGGCGTTCTTGCCGTGGCAGGAGGCACAGCCGACGAGGAACAGCTCGCGGCCCTGGGAGACGAGCGCCTCGTCACCCGCGGCGGAGTCCTGGGCGGTTGCCGGCGACAGCAGGGCGTAGGCGCCCCCGGTGACCAGGAGGCCGAGCAGGAGTACGACGACCCCGGCGAGGGGGCTGCGACGTCTGCTGGAGAGTCGAGCGGAAAGCATGCGCACGAAAGAGTCCTCGAATCCGTCGCTACTTGATCAGGTAGATGGTCGCGAAGAGGCCGATCCAGACGACATCGACGAAGTGCCAGTAGTACGACACGACGATGGCGCTGACGGCCTGCTCGTGGGTGAACTTGCGGGCCACGAAGGTACGGCCCAGCACCAGCAGGAAGGCGATGAGCCCACCCGTGACGTGGAGTCCGTGGAAGCCGGTGGTCAGGTAGAAGACCGAGCCGTACGCCGAGGAGGGGATGGTCACGCCCTCGTGGATCAGCTCGGCGTACTCGAGCGCCTGACCGCCCACGAAGATCGCGCCCATGATGTAGGTGAGCACGAACCACTCGCGAAGACCCCAGCCCTTCATGTTCAGGACGCCGCCGGAGCGGCCGACCTGCCCGCGCTCGGCCGCGAAGACACCGAGCTGGCACGTCAGCGAGGACAGCACCAGGATCGTGGTGTTGACCGTCGAGAACGGGATGTTCAGCTTTTCGGTCTCTTGCGCCCACAGCTCCGGGGACACCGCCCGGATCGTGAAGTAGCACGCGAACAGCGCCGCGAAGAACATCAGCTCACTGGAGAGCCAGACGATCGTTCCGACGCTGACCATGCTGGGGCGGTCATGGTGCCCGTGCAGACGGGATGCAGGAATCACAGTTGCTGTCGCCACCCGCACATTATGTCTGTAACCAGATGCCGTGGACATCCGACCCCCTCTCCCAAGGCAGTCATCTACTTCACATTCGCTGCCGGGGCCCTGAGGGATGGGCGTAGGGCGCGCCTAATCTGGACGCGTGCGAGCCCTCACCAGCGCGGAGAGCCTCTCCGACCTGCCCCCGTTCTCCGCCGCCTCCGTCCTCTCCGAGTGGGGCGTCGACCCCTTCCTGTTCGTGGTCTCGGTGTGGGTCACCGGGCTCTACCTGTACGGCGTGTGGGTGCTCCGGCGCCGGGGGGACACGTGGCCGGTGGGCCGCACGCTGAGCTTCGTGGTGCTCGGCATGGGCAGCTTCTACGTGATCACGTCGTCGGGGATCGCGGCGTACGACACGGTGCTGCTGAGCGTGCACATGGTCCAGCACATGGTGCTGTCGATGATGGTGCCGCTGTTCCTGGCTCTCGGCGCCCCGGTGACGCTGATGCTGCGCACGCTGCCGCCCCGGCCGCGCGGCTGGCTGCTGGCGCTGCTGCACTCGCGGCCGGTCGCGGTGCTGTCGTTCGCGCCGCTGACGTTCCTGCTGTTCGTGGTCAGCCCGTGGGCGCTCTACTTCTCCGGCTGGTACGACGCCTCGCTGCGGTCGGAGTTCGTGCACGAGATGATGCACGTCCACCTGGTGCTGGTCGGGTCGCTGTTCTTCTGGCCGCTGGTCGGCGTGGATCCCGTCCCGGGGCGCGTGGCGTTCCCGTTCCGGCTGCTGCTGATCTTCCTCACGCTGCCCTTCCACGCCTTCCTGGGCGTGACGATCATGGGCCAGGAGGAGCTGATCGCGGGGGACTGGTACCGCTCGCTGCCGATGGCGTGGCTGCCCGACCCCGCGGACGACCAGCACCTCGCGGGCGGGATCCTGTGGGGCTCGGGCGACCTTGTCGGGCTCACCTTCTTCGCGGTGCTGTTCGTGCAGTGGGTGCGCTCGTCGATGCGGGAGGCGCAGCGGGAGGACCGCCGCCTCGACCGGCTCGAGCGGCTCGGCTCCGGGGGCGGCTCGTCGAGCGCGCCCCCGAAGCCCGAGGCGGACGGCGACCGGTAGCATCGGGCGCGTGACCGACGCCACCAAGCCCCATGCCGCGGACAAGCCGTTGAAGGTCCTCGTCTACAGCGACGACGCCCACACGCGCGAGCAGGTGATCCTCGCGCTCGGCAAGCGCCCGCACCCGGACCTGCCCCCCGTGGAGTACGTCGAGGTGGCCACCGAGCCGGTCGTCGTGCAGCAGATGGACTCCGGCGTCATCGACCTCGCGATCCTCGACGGCGAGGCCGTGCCCGCCGGCGGGATGGGCATCGCGAAGCAGATGAAGGACGAGATCTTCCGGTGCCCGCCGGTGCTCGTGCTCACCGGTCGCCCGCAGGACGCGTGGCTGGCGACGTGGTCACGCGCGGAGGCCGCCGTACCGCACCCGATCGACCCGATCCAGCTTGCCGAGGCCGTGACCCGCCTGCTCCGCCCGCGCGTCGCGTCGGCGTCGACCGCCTCGGCGCACTGACCCCAGCCGCATGTCACAGCAGCACTCCTGGCCCGAGGTCCTCTCCGCGCTGATCGCGCACCGCGACCTGAGCGGTGACCAGACGGCGTGGGCGATGGGCGAGATCCTGGCCGGCGAGGCGACGCCGGCCCAGATCGCCGGGTTCGCGGTCGCCCTGCGCGCCAAGGGCGAGACCGTCGACGAGGTCGAGGGCCTGATCGCCGCGATGTACGCCCGGGCGACGCCGCTCACCGTGACCGGGCGGGTGCTCGACATCGTCGGCACCGGCGGCGACCGGTCGATGTCGGTGAACATCTCCACGATGGCCGCGATCGTCGCGGCGGGCGCCGGGGTACCCGTGGTCAAGCACGGCAGCCGCTCCGC
Organism: Nocardioides jiangsuensis; assembly: GCF_019679455.1. GTDB lineage: Bacteria > Actinomycetota > Actinomycetes > Propionibacteriales > Nocardioidaceae > Nocardioides_C > Nocardioides_C jiangsuensis. Next base: position 658,098 of record NZ_JAIEZQ010000001.1, on the reverse strand, counting down.
CTCCTCCACGTCCGGCAGTGCCGACGTGCTCGAGGCGCTCGGGGTGCGGCTCGACCTGCCCGCCACCACGGTGGCGCGCGTGGGTGAGGAGGCCGGCATCACCTTCTGCTTCGCGGCCGCCTTCCACCCCGCGCTGCGGAACGCCGCCGTGCCGCGCCGCGAGCTCGGGGTGGGCACCACCTTCAACTTCCTCGGCCCGCTGGCCCACCCGGCCAAGCCCGAGGCGCAGGCGATCGGCTGCGCGGACCTCGCGATGGCGCCGGTGATGGCCCATGTCTTCGCCAACCGCGGCGTCGACGCGTGGGTCTTCCGCGGCGACGACGGGCTCGACGAGCTGACCACCACGACGACCTCCCGGATCTGGGCGGTGTCCGGCGGCGAGGTCGAGGAGCACACGCTCGACCCGGCCGACCTCGGCATCGCCCGCGGGACCGCCGAGGGCCTGCGGGGCCGCGACGCGGCCTACAACGCCGACGTCGTACGGCGGGTGGTGGCCGGCGAGCACGGGCAGGTCCGCGACGCCGTGGTGCTCAACGCCGGGGCCGCCCTCGCGGTGCACGCCGCCGAGCCCGGCACCCTGCTCGAGCGCCTGGCCGCCGGGATCGCCCGGGCGAACGAGTCGATCGACTCCGGGAGCGCCCAGCGGACCCTCGACCTGTGGGTCGCGGTCAGCGCGTCGCAGTGACGGGGCGCGTCTTCCCGCACGTGGCATGCGCAAGGATGTGCCCGTGACAGGACTCAGCGACCAGCTGCTCGCACTCGCCCAGGCCTACGGGGTCGCCACCGACTACTGGGACTGGCGGGGCAACCACGTCTCGGTGCCGGAGGAGACGATCGTCGGCGTGCTCGCCGCGATGGACGTCGACGCGTCCACCCCGGAGGCCGCCGCCCGCGCCCTGGCGGCCGAGGCGGGCGCCTCGTGGCGGCGCACCCTGCCGCCGTGCGTGGTCACCGAGCAGGGCGCCGGCACGTCGTTCCCGGTGCACGTGCCGCACGGCACGCCGGTGGAGGTGTGGGTCGAGCTCGAGTCCGGCGGCACCCGGGCCGGCCTCTCGCAGGTCGACAACTGGGAGCAGCCCCGCGACGTCGACGGCACGCTCGTCGGCGAGGCGTCGTTCCGGCTCCCCGAGGACCTGCCGCTGGGCTACCACACGATCCACGCCCGCGCCGGTGCCCGGACGGCGTCCTGCGCGCTGGTCGTCACCCCGCGCTGGCTGGGTCTGCCCGAGCGGATGGGCGAGGGACCCTCCTGGGGCCTGGCCGCCCAGCTCTACAGCGTCCGGTCGCGGCAGTCGTGGGGCGTCGGCGACCTCGCCGACCTGACCGACCTCGCCGTGTGGTCGGGCTCCGAGCTCGGTGCGGACTACCTGCTGGTCAACCCGCTGCACGCCGGTGAGCCGCTCGCGCCGATGGAGCCGTCGCCGTACCTCCCGGCCTCGCGCCGGTTCTTCAACCCCCTCTACCTGCGGGTCGAGCGGATCCCCGAGTACGCCGACCTGTCCGCCCGTGACCGGGCCGCGGTGCAGGAGCTGCTCGCCGGCCTGCGCCGGGAGGTCGACGGCACCGACGTGATCGACCGGAACGCCTCCTGGACCGCGAAGCGGTCCGCGCTGAAGCTGGTGCACGGGGTTTCACGCACCGCCGGCCGCGAGGCCGACTTCCGCGCCTTCCGCCGCCGCGAGGGGGAGAGCCTTACCGGGTTCGCCACCTGGAGCGCGCTGGCCGAGGTGCACGGCAACGACTTCCGGGCCTGGCCCGAGCCGCTGCGGCACCCGGCCACCGCGGAGGTCGCAGCCTTCGCTCGCGAGCACGCGGACGTGGTGGAGTTCCACATGTGGCTGCAGTGGGTGGTCGACGAGCAGCTCCAGCTCGCGCAGGCCAAGGCCGTCGCCGCCGGGATGAGGCTCGGGGTGATGCACGACCTCGCGGTCGGCGTGCACCCCGGCGGCGCCGACGTGTGGCGGCTCCAGGACGTCTATGCCGCCGGCATGCAGGTCGGTGCGCCGCCGGACGCCTACAACCAGATCGGCCAGGACTGGGGGCAGCCGCCGTGGCGGCCCGACCGGCTCCAGGAGGTCGGCTACGCACCGTTCCGCGAGCTGATCGGCGGGCTGCTGCGCTACGCCGGCGGGGTCCGGGTCGACCACATCATCGGGCTCTTCCGGCTCTGGTGGGTGCCGGCCGCGGCGACCCCGCGCGAGGGCACCTACGTGCGCTACGACCACACCGCGCTGATCGGCATCCTCGCCCTCGAGGCGCACCGCGCGGGCGCGGTCGTGGTGGGCGAGGACCTCGGCGTGGTCGAGCCGTCGGCCCGCGACTACCTGAAGGCGCACGGGATCCTCGGCACCTCGATCCTGTGGTTCGAGAAGGGCGAGGACGGCAAGCCGCTGCCCGCGGAGCGCTGGCGTGAGCTGTGCCTGGCGTCGGTGACCACCCACGACCTGCCGCCCAGCGCGGGCTACCTCGCCGGCGACCACGTCCGGCTGCGCGACGAGCTCGGGCTGCTGACCCGGCCGGTCGCCGAGGAGATGGCCACCGACGAGGCCGAGCGCGCCGCCTGGCTGGCCGAGGTGAGCGACCGTGGCCTGCTGCCCGCGTCGGCAGCGGCCGGGACGGACGACATCGAGGCGACCGTGCGGGCGCTGCACGAGTACCTCACCCTCACCCCGGCGCGGCTGCTGAGCGTCGCGCTCGTGGACGCGGTGGGGGACCGGCGGACCCAGAACCAGCCCGGCACCACCAACGAGTACCCCAACTGGCGGGTGCCGCTGTCCGGCCCGGACGGCCGGCTGCTGATGCTCGAGGACGTGATGGGCTCCGCCCGTGCGGCGTCGCTGGCCGACGTCGTACGGCGCCGCGCCGACTGACCCGGGCGGTCCGGCCGTCGCGCCCTGTCGCGCGGTCGGCGGAGGCTAGCGGCCGAGCCCCGCGTCGCGGGCGCGGACGATCGCCTCGGCGCGGTCCGCGGCCTGGAGCTTGGTGAGCACCGCGTGCACGTGGTTGCGCACCGTCTTCTGGGACAGGAACAGCCGGGCCGCGATCTGGGCGTTGCTCAGGCCGGCCGCGACCAGGTCGAGCACCTCGCGCTCGCGGGCGGTCAGCGTCGGGAACGCCGTCGTGGCCGACGGCTCGGGGGCGCGGGCGAAGAACTCCGCGATGCGCCCGGCCAGCACCGCCCCGAAGACCACGCCGCCGGCGGCCACCGTGCTGATCGCCCGCACCACCTCGGCCGGCTCGGCGCCCTTGAGCAGGTAGCCGCGCGCGCCGGCGCGGACCGCGTCGAAGACCGTGCCGTCCTCCTCGGACATGGTCAGCACGACCACCCCGACGTGGGGGTGCTCCGCGACGAGGCGCCGGGTGGCCTCGATGCCGTCCATCTCCGGCATCTGCACGTCCATCACCACGACCTGCGGCGCGAGCCGCTCGACCGCACCGAGCGCCTCGACCCCGGTGGCGGCGGTGCCGACCACCCGCACCTCGTCGATGCTGGCGAGCAGCGCCGCGAACCCCTCGCGGAAGACCGGGTGGTCGTCGACGACGAGCACGCCGATCGGCTCGTGGGTCATGCGAGTCCGCCTTCCGTCCCGGCCCCGGTGAGTACGGGTTCGGTGAGTGTAGGGGCGAGCGGGAGCTCGGCGTGGACCTTCGTGCCGGTCGGGTCGCCGGCGGTTACCTCGCACCGCCCGCCGAGCTCTGCGGCTCGCTCCCGGAGGGAGACCAGGCCGACCCCGGCGCTGGTGCCGGGCGCGATGCCGACGCCGTCGTCGAGCACCTCCACCACGAGGCACGGCCGGGCCGGGTCCCGGGCGATCCGGACGATGCCGTGCGTCGCGCGGGCGTGCCGGACCACGTTGGTCAGCGCCTCGGAGACGATCCGGTAGGCCGCGACCTCCACGGCCGCGGGCAGCGCGCCGAGGTCGTCGGGTGCCTCGACCCGCACGGTGAGGCCGGGGGCGCGGAGCCGCTCGGTCTGCTGGCGGATCGCGCGGACGAGCCCCACGTCGTCGAGCGCCGGGGGGCGCAGCCCGTGCACCAGACGGCGCAGCTCGGTGAGCATGCCGCCGACCTCGTCGCGGGCCAGCGCGAGCATTCGGTCGGACTCCTCGGGCGACCGGGCGGCGGTGATCCGGGCGGTGTCGATCCGGGAGGCGACCGCGGCGAGGGTGGGCCCGAGCCCGTCGTGCAGGTCGCGGCGGAGCCGGCGGCGCTCGTCCTCGACGGCGGCGACCATCCGCTCGCGGCCGCGCTGGAGCTCGGCGGCGAGCTGCCCGGCCCGGGTCGCGGCGGCGGCCTGGCGCACGACGTCGGCGAGCAGCCGCTCGTCGGAGGCGCTGAGCCGGGAGCCGCGTCCGCCGTCGCGGGGGAGCAGCAGCCGGCCGATCTGCTCGCCCCGGTAGGCGATCGGCAGGGCGCGGGTGTCGGCGGGACGGTCGCCGTGCTCGGCGACGAGCAGCTCCCCGCCGACCTGCCGGATCTCGACGCCGACGTACGGCGTCCGGAACGCCTGCGCCACCGCCCGCGCCACCTCGAGCAGCTGCACGTCGGAGGCGGGGGAGTCCTCGAGCCGCTCCGCGAGGACCGCCACGACCCGGTAGGGGTCGTCGCGCTCGCCGAGGACCCATCGGCGGACCGCCCGCCACACCCGGTGCCGCAGCGGCGCGTAGACCGCGGTGACCAGGAAGACCGCGAGCACGAGGGCCTGGTCGTCGCTGAGGCGTCCGCCGAGGAGACGTCCGGCCGCGCCGAGGATGAGCAGGTCGAGGACGAACGCGGCGACCAGGAGGGCGCCGTACAGCAGGGTGCCGCCGAGCAGCCGGTCGACGTCGACGAGGTCGGGGCGGGTGATGCCGACCGCGACCGAGCCGGCGGTGACGACCACCGCCACGACCAGCCCCACGGAGCCGACGTTGCCGGGCAGCAGCCGGATCGTGAGCATGAGCAGCACGTCGACGACCGCGGCCCAGAGCAGCCAGCGCATCCGGGTGCGGCGCAGGCCGGTGGCGAGCCGGTACTCCCGGACCACGACCGCGAACGGCGCCAGCAGGCTCAGCGCGAGCGCCAGGTAGGAGACCCGGAGCAGCACCGACCACGCGGCGTCGGGCAGGGGAAGGGTGACCATGTCGAGGTCGAGCGAGCCGAACGCCGCGGGCAGGGCGCCGGCCCCGGAGGCCGGCTGGGCCACGTCCGCGGGGGCGGCGACCAGGGTGAGGGGGAGCAGCGAGGTGGCGACCAGCCCGACGAGGGCGAGCGCCCGCCAGCGGCCGACGGGCAGTCGGCCGTCGGGGTAGAGCACCAGCACGAGCGGCAGCACGAGGAGCAGCCCGGCGCCGAGGCGCTGGTAGACCCAGAACGACACCGACGCGCCCGCGAGCGGAGGGTCGGACAGGGTCGCGTACGTCAGCCAGGACGCGGCGAGCCCGTCGACGGCCCACCACACCCCGAAGACGCCGAGCACCCAGCCGAGCGTGTGCCGGCGGTCCTGGGCCAGGACCGCGGCGCCCGCCCCGGCAAGGGCCAGGCCGGGCAGGCCGCCGGTCCAGCCGGGCTCGATCGCGACCGCGGCGCGGTGCGCGCCGGGCACCCGCAGGTCGAGCATCGCCGCGAGCGCCGTGGCGGCCGCGGCGAGCAGCAGGAGCACCGGTCCCGGGCGCGGGCGCAGCGTCGACGTCGTCACATCGAGAAGCGTGCCGTACGAAGCGTCCCGGTGTCCCTAGGACCGGAGTCCCGACCGGCCTGGGACAGCAGAGGTGACACAGGTCGGGACGCGGCGCCCTGGTGGCCCGGGACGCGTCCCGCCGAGGCTTCTGGCATGCGGTGAACGGCACCGCTCACGACCAGGAGGAAGCACCGCCATGAACATCTCCACCACGTCCGCTCCGGCTCGCACCGACGGCTACGGAACCGACACGCCGTCCGCGCCGCCGGTCACCGAGGGCGGGGCCCGCGGGCTGGCCCTGGGCCTGACCGCCGGCGCCGTCACCTGGTCGGTGGCGAACTTCGCCTACGGCTTCCAGCCCGAGACCGAGGTCGGCATCAAGGTCACGGACCTGACCGGCTTCGCCTTCCAGCTCGGCGTGCTGTCCCTGGTGCAGCTCCAGCTGCGCACCCGGGCCACCGGCGTCTCCCGGAAGGCGGTGGCGATGCTCAAGGTCGAGCGGGTGCTGCTGTCGCTGGCCATGGTCTGGAGCCTGGTGCACGGGCTCGTGCCCGCGGCGCGGGACGAGGTCTGGCTCACCGTGCTCGACGTGTTCTGGCCGTTGTCGATGCTCGGCATGTTCGTCATCGGTATCAAGGTCGCCGTGGCGGGCCGCTGGCGCGGGGCGGCCCGGCTGTGGCCGCTCGTGGCCGAGAGCTGGGCGGTGGTCTGCATCCCGGTGATGGGGATCTTCGGTCCGGGGATCGGTGACGTCGTCGGGGCCACCCACCTGCTGGTGGGCTACGCGACGCTGGGGTTGGTCATCGCCGCACGGCCCGCGCTGGTGATGCCCCGAGCCGGGGAGCGCGTCGGCCGACCCTGACGCCGTCAGCCCCGCCTGTGAGTTGGGAAACGACGACGGTGGCCGGCCTCGAGGAGAGGCCGGCCACCGTCGTCATGCGGTGTTGCTGGGTCCTAGGCGCAGCTGGCCGGGACCGTGGTGGACTCGCTGATCGTCACGCGCGAGCCACGGACCGTGGCCTGGGCGCCGACCCCGACGCCGTACTCGGCGAAGGCGTCCCACACCAGGCAGGCGCGGGCGTTGCCGCCGGAGTTGTCGAGACCGGCGAGGATGCCGTCGCGCATCATCTCGTAGGTGGGCTTGGCCGGCGTGTAGTTCATGCCGTCGACCAGGTCGCCGAGCAGGACGCTCTTGTCGATCCCGGCGGCCTCGTAGCTCTCGAGCAGTTGCCAGCCGATGGCGCCGTACGCCTCGCCGTCGTTGTGCACCTCGCCGCTGGTCATGTCCGCGTAGCTGAGCGGGTAGTCGTCGTAGGCGTAGCGGCGGATGCCGAGGCCGTCGCCGACGGAGTACTCGCCGACGCGGTCGTCCTCGTTGGCGATGAGGGAGAGCACGTCGCTCATGCCCTCGCCGATCGCGCCGGCCATCGGGCCGTCCATCCGGCCGATCATGCGCCAGGTGAGGCCGTGGCCGTACTCGTGCCAGACGATGTCGGAGTCGACGTCGCCGTCACGCATCAGCGGCTTCGGCGTGATCAGCTTGATCGTCGCCGACTGGCCCTTGGCGGCCTTGAGCGTGGTGCCGTCGGCCTGGCTGACCATGACGCCGGGGATGGTGACGGTGGTGTCGTCGCCACCCATCGTGAACGGTGCGGTGCCGTCGTTGTTGGCGACGATGATGCCCGCGCCGCCGGCGACCTGGACGTTCTTGGCCTTGACCGTGAAGTTGCAGGCGCCGCGGTCGGCGATCACGAGCTTGCCGGCGTACGTGCTGCCGGCCAGGGTCTCGCAGGCGTCCGAGGTGGTCCCGGTGCCGTCGTTGGCGACCTCGAGGAAGCCGGTCATGCCGGTGCCGTCGAGCGTCTTGCCCCAGGTGGCGCCGGTGGCGTCGTACTCGGCGGTGCCGAGGACGACCCTGTGGGTGACCGGGGCGTTCCACAGGTACATCTGCATCCGCGGGTCCTGGCCGTCGCGCGGGGTGGCGAAGTTGGCGTTGTCGGTGCCCCCGCCGTCCTGCGCCTCGGCGGCGACCGGGTCGCTGCCGCGCCCGCCGTTCCCGAAGTTGTTCTGCTGGAAGTTGCCCGCCACCTCGTCGAAGCCCGCCGCGTAGAGCGTGTCGTGGATGACGTTGTTGAGGTAGAAGAGGTTCTGCACCGCCACGTCGGGGTTGGCGCCGGTGTCGGGCTGCTTGGTCAGGTCGGCGACCGCGGAGAAGTTCCCGTTGGTGACCGGCGTGCCCGGGGCGTCGGGTGCGTTGTCCTCGACGGTGTCGAGGTAGGCGTGCGCGTTGTTGCCGTTGATGTCGCGGGAGTACTGCCCGCCGGCGAGCCAACCCTGCGGCGACGCGGCGTTGCCGGTGCCGGGGCCCGCGACCATCTGCTGCGGGGTGGTGTCCGGGTCGACCGGGAAGACGTTGTAGCCGTCCTCGGCGGTGCGGAGCACGCTCTCGACGACGTCGCCGTCACCGCTGACCAGGGTCTCGTAGAGCTCGTTGTCGTCGGTCGTCCACGTGGTCACCACGTAGCCGACGGCCATGCCGCCGTCCGAGGTCGGCACCGCGACCCGCTCGACGGTCGGGGCGGCGTGGAAGCCGCCCTTCGCGAAGCTCGTGGTGTTGCCGGCGCTCCCGGTCTCGCGGGTGTCGGCCGAGCGGTTCGGGTAGAGCGCGGAGACCGCGGCGCGGAGCGCGTCGGCGCTGTCGACCGAGGCCGCCTTCGGCCCGCCCTGGGGCACGGCGGCGATGTTCTCGACGAGGTCGACGAGCTTGCCGGAGGCGTTGAACGCGGCCTTGGCGTAGGTGTCGTGGACGCGGAGCCCGTCGACGTACTGGCTCATCCGGAGGTGGCCGACGCCGCGGGTCTTCCACAGCGCGCCGCTGGCCTGGACCGACGTGGCGGTCTCCCGGCCGAGGCCCTGACTCTTCAGGTAGGCCCGGACGAGGCCGACGGCGCTGCCGTCGGACTTCGCGAAGAGCGGCTTGCCGCCCTGGCGGTGGATCTCGGAGCTCTGGTTGGCGGTGGGCACCGGGCGCTCCTGGCCCTGTGCCGTGGGTGCGAAGGAGACGAGTCCGATCGCGACGACCGCTGCGGTGGCAGCTCCGGTCGCCCGTCGAACGTTGTGGCTCCTACGGCGGCGTGCTGCCGACATGTGGTCCTCCACGCGGGTTGTTAGGAGTCTTCAACTTATGCGGAGCGGCGCAAGATGTCAGCAATTACGGGGAGTCTCCCCGACGAATTGCGAAGCGTCGGTCACAGGTCGAGGACGAACACGTCGTCCTCACGATGAAAACCGACCTTGTCGTAGTACGGAGCGACCATGCCCGAGGGGGTGACAACCCGACGGAACCCGTCGTCCTTGAGGACGCCGCTCTGCCGCCACACGAACTCGCCGGGGGAGAAGTCCCGGAACCGCGGCGTCACGTAGTCGAGCTCGACCTGGGCCACCCCGTCGCCCGCGTCGCGGATCAGGACCACGCCGACGGTCTCGTCGCCGCGCTGGACGAGGTACGCCGAGCGGTCCGGCGCCGCGCCGTCCCAGAGGAAGTCCGGCTGGAACCTCAAGATGTCCGGGCCGTGCACCCGCAGCACGTGCCGGAGGTACTCGTCGTTGGGTCCCACCTCGAGCACCGTGAACGCCGCGGCGTCGTGCCGGTCGGAGATCAGCTGCCGGATGAACCAGAGGTTGATCGCGGAGAGGACCACGTTCATCGCGACCATCGGCCAGATGCCGAGGAGGCCGTTGAAGACGACGAGGACGAGACAGGCGATCAGGTTGAGGACCCGGAAGCGCAGGACCCGCGCTTGCATGATCGAGTAGATCAGCAGCGCGGATCCTGCCCAACCGAGTAGGTCGAGCCAGTTCATGCCCGAAGGCTACTTGGCGCGCACCTTCCACGCGGTGGCCGCCAGGCGGTTGCCACGTCTGTCGGTGATGGCTGAAGAGAGCTTGACCGTGTAGTACTTCCCTGCGCGCAGGTTGTACTTCGGGTTCAGCGTTGCCGTCTTGCCGTCGGAGCTCAGCGTCACCTGGGCGGTCTGGGCGTCCTCGCGACCCTGGACGTAGAGCTTCATCGTCGAGCGGCTCACGTTGCGCACCGGCTCGCTGAACTTCGCCACGAAGTTCACCGTGCGCGAGGCGGTCCTCGTCGGCGACTTGGAGACCACCCGCGGCGCCACGGCGTCGACGTAGAAGGTCCGCCAGGAGCTTGCGCCCAGGAGGTTCCGGCCGACGTCGTACGCCGTGACCCGCCACTCCCAGGTGCCGTTGGGGATGGCGCTGGTCGGCGCCCATGCCAGACCGGCTGTCGTGATGGTCTCGCTGTTCGAGGTCGAGCCGGCTGCTCTCCGCTCGAACCGGTAGGAGACCGCGCCGGTGACGGCGCCCCAGGTGAACATCGGGTCCCTCGGGCTCACGTACGTGCCGTGACTGGGTGCGACCAGCGTGGGGCTTGTGCCCCGCGAGTAGAACTGACCTACCGCGGACCAGAGGCCGGGCTTGCCGGTCGCGTCCAAGCGCTGGACCCGCCAGTAGTAGGGCGTGCTCGACGCCTTCAACGGACTGGTGGCGGAGTAGGCCGCCTGCTTGCTCGTGGTGGCCAGCATGCGGTTCGTCAGCGAGAGCGTCTTGTCGGTGTAGACCTCGAGCTTGTAGCTGCCGGCGAAGTCGGGTGCCTGCCACCGGAAGGGGCTGACCCCAGCGGTCACGGTCCCGTTCATCGGGGAACGGGGAGCCGGTCGAGGACTGGCCTTGGTGAAGCTCCGCGTCTCGGACCAGGTCAGGCCGTTGTTGGCGCCGTCGACGGCCTGGACCCGCCAGAAGAGCTCTCCTTCGGGGTAGGTCTTGTCGAACGGCGTGTACGTCGGCTGGTCCACCAGCCTGTTCTCCAGCAGCGGGCTGAAGGTCTTCGACGTGGACACCTGGATCCGGTACTGCTGCGCGGTCTGGGTGCTCTTCTCACCGCTGGCGGCGTAGGTCGCGGCGGTGTTGGTGGTGAGGTAGTCCTCCCAGGTGAACGTCACGTCGTCCTCCGCGGAGCCGAGGTTCGCCGGTGAGCCCAGCTCGACCGCCGGTGACTTCTTGTCGAAGGCGTGCGTCGCCGCTTCGTTGGTCGAGATCGGGTCGGGAGCGCAGACGTTGACGGCCTTGCACGGGCGGACGAACCAGTAGTACGCCTTGCCCGCCTGGCTGTCCGGCAGCGCCCTGGGTGAGGAGTTCCAGTTCGGGGTCCACCGGGTGTTGGTGGTCTCCGGGATGGAGGTGTACACCATGTTCGTGAACTCGCGGTCCTGGGCGAGGTAGATCATGTAGTGCGATGCCCCAGGCACCGGATCCCAGTCGAGGACCGGGGTGGTCGGCACACCGGTGCAGATGTCGATCGACGTCCCGGGGTCGTCGAGGACGGCGTCACACGAGGTGCCTGCGTCGAGGCTGGTGCCGTTGATCGCGATCTGCTGACCGCGTACCGCAGCGAGGTCAGCGATCCGGAAGGTTCCCATCGCACCGTAGCCCAGCGACCCACCTTGGGCGTCGAACGCCCGAACCTGCCAGTCGTAGGACCCCGGTGACAGCAACGCCTTTCCGGTGTCGGTTGCCGCGTTGTAGGGAAACGACTGGCTCAGGATGGGCGAGTAGCTGGTCTCGAACCAGTAGCCGGCTCCGCTCCGCCCGATGTTGACTTTGTAGTAGGCGGCGCCGTCGAGCGGTTCCCAGCGAAGTTCCGGGAAGCGGGTGGTGGGAGATTCTCCGGCCACGCCGGTCAAGGGCGACAGGGGAGCCGCTGAGGAGTCGGCAGGAGCGCCAGAGATCGAGAAGGTCCACGCGCCGTACTTCGGCGACACCGAGCCGTTCGCGTCGATCGCCTGAACCGTCCACGAGAAGGGACCCTTCGTGGGGTCGAGTGGCTTGGTGCCACCGGGCGTCCAGCTCAACGAGTAGGTGTCGACAGGCGTGCCGCCGACGTTGCTGCCAGCGGCGTCCTTGAGGATGACTCGATACTTTTCCGCCTCGCGGGACGCCTGCCACTCAAGGGTGGGCACCGCCACGGCGGCTCCGTTCTGCGGAGATGTCTTCGTAACATTTCCCGAGTCGTAGACGAAGGAGTAGATCGGGGAGTAGATGCCCTGGACGCCGGCAGGCTCGTCGAGGGCGCGCACCCGCCAGTAGGTCACGGCTCCCTGGCTCGGCATGCAGGTGTTGCCAGGATTCTTGAAGTAGCCGCCGGTGTAGGTCGTCCCGGCCGTGTAGCAGGTGACGTATTCGCCGGGTGAGAAGTTGGGGTCGTTGCCGACGTCGAGCTGGTAGCGCGTGGCGTGCTGGACGGGTGTCCACTGGTAGTAGAAGTCATCGGCAACTGCCTGGCTGATCTGGTCAGCCGGGTACACAAGAGCGGGCTTGTCGGGCCAGTGCCGACGGAAGGTCGCCGGGACCTCCTTCCAACCCGTGGTGAGACCGGCCGGGTTCAGAGCCCGGACCTGCCAGTAGTACTGGTTGTTCAGGTACGTGGTCGGCGGCGAGTAGCGCGTGCTCATCACGGTCTTGGTGTCGACGATCGTGTTGAACTGCTGGTCGGTGCTGACCCGGACCTCGTACTTCGTCGCGCCCGCAACCGGGTCCCAGTCGAGGACGACGTCCTCGACCGAGGTATCTGCGTTGTCGGCCGGGTACCTGGTGGTCACATCACCGAGCGGCTGGACCGTGTAGCTGCTCGGGGCAGACCACATCGTCGACACTCCGTTGGCCCGGGTCGCCCGCACGCGCCAGTAGTACGTCCGGGGCTCTTGCGCGTTGGGGAAGACGTAGGAGGTGGTCTGCGTGGAGTACGACACCGCGCCGATGAAGTCGTTCTCGGTGTCGACCTCGACGTCGTACTTGGTGGCACCCTGCACGGCGCTCCAGGTGAGCAGCGGTGGGTCGTTGGGCTGGGCGAGCTGCACTCCGTTGGCGGGGGCCAGCGGCGACGGGGCAGCGGCGGGGTTGACGGTGAACGATCGCGTCGCCCAGGACCCGGCGACACCCGACGCACTCACCGCGCGCACGCGCCAGTAGAGCGGGCCCTCCGGCAGCATCTGGGTGGGAACCGCACGACGGTTCGTCGTCCTGGTCGAGAACAGCGGCGACGAGAACGACGAGGTGGAGTCCACCTGTACCTCGTACGTGGTCGCGGCTCCGACCCGGCTCCAGGTCAGCACCGGAGCCGTCGATGACACTGCGGTCGAGGGCGACAACCCGCCCGGTGCCGCGAGTGCGGCGCTGGCCGGTGGGGCCCCCAGCACCCCGACCACCATCATGATCACGGTGCCGATCGCGGTTCCCCACCGCTTCCAGGCGCTCGAGCTGCCGGTCATGCGTTCCCCCTACCTGAGCAAACAGATCAAGGTCACGCTAGGAGCGGGTGCATACGGGGCGCAGGCGAACGAATCGGACTGACCCGTTCTGACTATGCGATGCGGCTGAAAAGGGGAGAAGCGGGGTGAACCCGGTCAGTCGAGGCCGAGGGAGAAGGCAGACTCGAGGTCGTGCTGGGAGTAGGCGCGGAACGCGATGTGCGTCTCGGTGGCCTGGATTCCGGGCACCTTGTTGAGCTTGTCGGCCACGACCGCCGCGACGTCCTCGTGCTGGCGGACCCGGACCAGGGCGATCAGGTCGATCTGGCCGGTCACGCTGTAGACCTCGCTGACGCCTTCGAGGGCCGCGATCTGCTCGGCGACCTCGGGGATGCGGGCGACGTCGGCCTTGACGAAGACGATGGCGGTGATCATGGCCGCAACGTTATCGGACCGGCTGGTGCACCGGGCGGATCGACCGCCGGTCGTCGAAGGGCACGAGGTTGGCCCTGGACTCGTTGACCGCGTCGTGCACCCGCAGGTGCTTCGTCGCCCCGCCGACGGGGCAGGTCCACTCGCCCTCGACGTGCACCAGCCGGACGCCGGGTGACTCCAGCCAGCGCAGGATCTTCTCCGACTCCTCGGCGGTCGCCGACGGTGTGGGGCCCGGGCCGGGGGAGACGCTCTCGGCGCTGGCCTGGAGCTCCTGCACCCACTGTCCCGCGTGGGCGCCGGCCGGGATGACCCCGGCGGCGGCCAGCCGGCCGTGGCGCACGACGTGCACCGCCCACCTGCCGTCGTCGTCGCGGCGGGCGGCGACGATCTCCGGGCACCGGGTCAGCGCGCGCAGGCGCTGGGTGCGGGCGGCGCCGCGCAGGAAGGCGGCGAGCCGGTCGCGGAACGAGCCGGCGTCCTCGAAGCGCTCCTCGGCGGCGAGCGCGGTCATCCGGTGGGAGAGCGAGCCGATCACCGCGTCGGGGGCCTGCACGAGGGCGGTGCGCAGCTCGTGCACCACCCCGTCGTACGCCTCGGGGGTGACGCTGCCGTCACAGGGGGAGAGGCACCTGCCCATCTCGCCGAGAGCGCAGGGCGTCATCGACGGCACCTTGGCCATCCGCCCGCTGCACTGCCGGACCGGGAACGCCTCGTGCAGCGCGGCGACCGACCGCTCCGCGACCTTCTTGGAGCTGAACGGGCCGACGTACTCGGCGCCGTCGTCGAGCACCTGCCGGACCAGGGACAGCCGCGGCCACGGCTCGACGGTGAGCTTGACCCAGTGCACCCGCTCGGGGAACCGGGAGCGCCGGTTGTAGCGCGGCTTGTGCTCGCCGATCAGGCGCAGCTCGCGGACCTCCGCCTCCAGCGGGGTCGCGCATTCGATACCGGTGACCGACGCCGCGAGCCCGACCATCTCGCCCATCCGGGAGCGGGTCTCGGACGCGGTGAAGTAGGACCGCACCCGGGTGCGGAGGTCCTTGGAGGTGCCGACGTAGAGCACCCGCTGCCGGTCGTCGCGGAACAGGTAGACGCCGGGCGCGTGCGGGAGCTGCTCGGCGAGGTGCCGCTTCTTGCGCTGCGCCTGGCTGACCCGCGAGGAGAAGGTCTGCAGCTCCTCGAGCGTGTGCACGCCCAGCCCGCCGAGCCGGGCCGTCAGCCCGTGCAGCACGTCGACGGTCGCGCGGGCGTCGGAGAGCGCCCGGTGGTTGGGGGTCGTGGAGGCGCCGAACAGCTGGGCCAGCGAGCCGAGCTTGCAGTTGGGCGCGTCGTCGCGGGTGATCACCCGGCGGGCAAGCTTCGCGGTGTCGAGCACCTCGAACTTCGGCCACGGCCGGCCCTGCTCGGCGGCGAAGTGCTTGAGGAAGCCGACGTCGAACGGCGCGTTGTGCGCCACCAGCACGCAGCCCTGCGCGAACTCCAGGAACTGGGGGAGCACCCGCTCGATCGGGGGAGCCGTGGCCACCATCGAGTCGGTGATGCCGGTCAGCACCGCGATGAACGCCGGGATCGCCTGGTGCGGGTTGACCAGGGTCTGGAACTCGCCGAGGACCTCGCCGCCGCGGACCTTGACCGCGCCGATCTCGGTGATCATCGAGCCGCCCTGGGCGGAGCCGCCGGTGGTCTCGAGGTCGACCACGCAGAACGTGACGTCCCGCAGGGACCGGCCGAGCTCGTCGAAGCTGCGCTGCGACTCCCACTTCCCTCCGGCCCCGGGACCGGCGGATGGAGTCATGGTGTTGCTCATGGACGCGACGCTAGACGTGGGCACCGACCAAAACGGGCAGACACGCGCCATAGGATTGAGGCCCAGGACGCGTCCGACGTGTCACACCGAACCATCCGAGGAGAGACCTGTGGCTGCTTCCCTGCCCGATGCCAACACCCGCTGGCGGTGCGGTGGATGCGGCAACCTCACCCGCTTCGACGTGACCCGCACCCGCCGTACGACGGAGTTCTGGCACTTCGACCTCGCCGGTGAGCACCAGGTCGAGGAGAGCAAGACCCAGAGCGAGGACGTCGAGTCGGTGACCTGCCGCTGGTGCGGCCGCTCCGACGCGATCGAGCTCGTGGACCGCACAGAAGCGGACACCACCTCTTCGTGACCCTCTCGAGCGATCCGGCGGCCGGGCCCGCCGAGACATCAGGTGGAGGGCTCGTGGGCCCGCTGCCGGACGTCGTGCGGACCCGGGTGATCTCGCTCGCCGCCGGGTCGCTCGGGAAGATGCCCGCCGACCAGCTCCCCGCCTCCCTGAAGCGGGTGGCCTCCTTCGCGCCCGGCCGGCGCGCCAAGCTCGCCGGGTCGCAGATCGCCAGCGTCCTCGAGACGGATGAGATCTTCCGTGAGCGGCTGGGTCACCAGGTCCGGGCCGACGTGGCGGAGCTGGCCGCGGCGCTGGAGGCCGGTACGGCGCCCGCCGCGGCCGACCCGGTCGAGCTCGCCGCCGTCGCGTACCTGCTGCGCCCCGACGGCTGGGAGGAGGTGGTCGCGCGGGCGGCCGGTGTCGCCGACGCCGAGCGCACCCAGGCCACCAGCCGGCAGGTCTCGGAGCAGGTGGAGCGGCTGCGCCGCCAGCTCGACGACACGCTGGGGGAGCTGCGCGAGACCCGCGAGCGCAACCGGGCCCAGGTCGCCGAGCTGAAGTCCGAGAACTCCGAGCTGCGGCACAAGCTCGGCGACACCCGGGTCCGCCTCAAGGCCGCGGAGCAGTCCGCCGCGACGGTGGAGACCCGGGTCACCGAGGCGACCACGGCGGCGGCTGCCGCCGCGTCGGTCGCCGAGGCCGAGGTCCGCCGGCTGCGGTCCCGGATCGAGGAGCTCGAGCGCGAGGTCGCCGCCGCCCGCCGGGCGGACCGGACGGAGAAGGGCGAGGGGACGCTCCGCGCGCGGCTGCTGCTGGACACCCTGCTGGACACCGCGCAGGGCCTGCGCCGCGAGCTCGCGCTGCCGGCCGTCGAGGGCGCGCCGGCCGACGCGGTCGAGGCCGACGTCGCGCAGCAGGGCGGACGCACGCCGACCAGCCACGGCTCGCTGGCCTCCGACGACCCCGCGCTGCTCGACCAGCTGCTGAACCTCCCGCGGGTGCACCTGATCGTGGACGGCTACAACGTCACGAAGAACGCCTGGCCCGACTCGTCGTTGGAGATCCAGCGCGACCGGCTGCTGGCCGGTGTCGCGCCGCTCGCGGCCCGGACCCGGGCCGAGGTGACCGTGGTCTTCGACGCGGCCGACAAGGTGGAGCGGCCGCTGGTGAACCGGCCGCGGGGTGTGCGGGTCCTGTTCAGCCCGGTCGGCGTGATCGCCGACGACGTGATCCGGCAGCTGGTGGCGGCCGAGCCGCAGGGACGCCCGGTGGTCGTGGTGTCGAGCGACCAGGCGGTGGTGCGCGACGTGAAGCGGGCCGGCGCCCGCGTGGTCGGCTCGGTGGTCCTCAGCCGGCTGCTCGCCCGCTCCTGACGCACGCGCCGGCATTGCCCGCGACAGAGCCCGCGACACGCCGGGCGACACGCCGCCCGGGTTCGCCTCGCGGAACTGTCGGTGGTCGCTGCGACCGTCCTCACAAGGTTCACGACACTTCCCTGGAGGACGACATGAGCGTCGAGATCGACTGCGACACCTGCGTGGTGCGCGGCCTGGCGTGCGGTGACTGCGTGGTGACGGTGCTGCTCGGGGCGCCACCCGAGCTCAGCTTCGACGACGACGAGCAGCGTGCGCTCTCGGTGCTCGCCGGGTCGGGCCTGGTGCCCCCGCTGCGCATGGTCACCCCGGTGTCCGGGCCGGACGTCGCCAGCGCCTGAGGCCCGTGGGGTCTTTGTGACTTGTGTTACAGGTGGGGCTCATTTGGCTGCTGCTCAGGAGAAAGTCGGGCAACACGCCGCACAACACTCCGGAGAAGGTTTGCGGCTCAACGACCTTCTTAACTAACCTGGGCACTTCAGACGCCTGTACAAGCCGACCAGACCGGGTCGACTCAGGCGTCGCGTCGAGTCTGGGTCGCGGACGGGGAAGCCGAGTCCCGGAGCCGGGGAACCAAGTTCCTGGGGTGAATCGCGCTGGAGTGTGACCGCACCATGGTCGCGCGCCGTGTGTAGGGCTTCTTTGCCGCCCGAACCCGTCAGCTCACCTGGTAGGCGTCAGACAAAGAGGAGACCGTCCGCTCGTGACCGACGGCCGGAAGCGCATCACACGTGTCATCGCAGCACTGGGCATCACCACTCTCGGTGGTTCCGTGCTGGTCAGCCCCAGCTACGCCGAGCCGGACATCGACTCGGTCGAGGCGCGGGTCGACAAGCTCTACCACGAGGCCGAGATGGCTTCCGAGCGCTACAACGAGGCGCGCGAGGAGCTGAAGGCCACCCAGACCCGGCTGAGCTCGCTGCGAGCCGACCTCGAGCGGCAGCAGGCCAAGGTCGAGAGCGTCCGCGAGCAGGTCGCCGCCGCGGTGGTCTCGCAGTACCAGGGCCAGGCACTCTCCACCACCAGCCAGGTGTTCCTCTCCGAGGACCCCGACGCGTTCCTCGACCAGCTCGCCACCGTGTCGGCCTACAACGACCAGCAGGGCGAGATGATGGCCGACTTCGCCACCCAGGTGAAGCAACTCGAGCTGCGCGAGGCCGCCGCGAAGCGGGAGCTCGCCGAGGTCGCCGAGACCAAGGAGAAGCTCGCCGCCGAGAAGGCCGAGATCGACGAGAAGGCCGGCGCCGCCGAGGAGCTGCTCAGCGACCTCGAGGCCGAGGCCGAGGCGGAGGCAGCCGCCGCCGCCCGTGCCCAGGCCGCCAGCCGCAGCGTGGACCGCGCCCCGGCTCCCGCGCCCGACGTCGCCGCCTCCGGTCGCGCCGGTGCCGCCGTGTCCTACGGGCTCGCCCAGGTCGGTGACGCCTACGTGTACGGCGCGGCGGGCCCGGACGCCTTCGACTGCTCCGGCCTCACGATGATGGCGTGGGCGCAGGCAGGCGTGAGCCTCCCGCACTCGTCCAGTGGCCAGATGAGCTCGGGCACCCCGGTCTCCTCCTCCGAGCTCGCCCCCGGCGACCTGGTCTTCTACTACAGCCCGGTGAGCCACGTCGGCATGTACATCGGAAACGGGCAGATCGTCCACGCGGCGAACCCCAGCTCCGGTGTCGAGGTCGTCGACGTGATGTCGATGCCGTACTCCGGTGCTGTCCGACCCGGCTGACCCAGCCTCGAAGACCGGCCGCCCACTGCTGTGGGTGGCCGGTCTTGTGCTGTCGGCACTCGTCGCCGCCGCGGTGTTCCTGGTCGTCGGGAACGACGAGACCGTGGTCCGTCCCGACCCGACGCCCACCCCGTCCAGCGACGGGGTCGCGACGCGGGAGGACGCGGCGGGGGAGCTGTTGAGCGAGCTCGCCTCCGCGCTGAGCGAAGGCTCGCGGCAGGAGGTCCTCCGGCTGGCGGCGCCCGGTCGGTCCGCACGCGCCTCGCTGGGTGCGGTCTACGACAACGTCCAGGACCTGCGCGTCGAGGACCTGTCCCTGCGCTACGTCGATGAGCAGGCGGGGGAGCTGTCCGCCGAGGACCGCCGTGCCTTCGGCGCCCGCGCCTGGGTCGCCGACGTCCAGCTCGGCTGGCGGCTCGGCGGCGCGGGGGAGACGCCGACCGAGACCGAGGTCTCGATGACCTTCGTGGAGACCCCCGACGGGGCTGCGTTCGGGTCGGCGTCCGGCGACTACGGCAACCCCGCGCCGCTCTGGCTGATCGACGACCTCACCGTCCGGCGGAGCGCCCGCTGGGTGCTGATGGTCGCCGACCCGGCCAACGCGGACCGGTACGCCGCCCTGGTCGACCGGGCCGTCGCGGACGTGGCACGCGTGATCCCGTCCTGGCGCGGCAGCCTGGTCGTCGAGGTGCCGGCGACCCAGGAGGAGATGCACCAGGTGCTCGACGCCGACCCCGGCACCTACAGCGCGATCGCGGCGGTGACGTCGACCGTCGACGGCTCCCTGAGCCCGTCCGCGCCGAGCCACATCATCGTGAACCCCGACGTGTTCGGCCGGCTCGGCGCCGACGGGTCGCAGATCGTGATGAGCCACGAGGCCACCCACGTGGCCACGGACGCGGCGGTGTCGTCGATGCCGCTGTGGCTGCTCGAGGGGTTCGCGGACTACGTGGCGCTGGCCGGTGTCGACCTGCCGGTGTCGCTGACCGCGAGCCAGATCCTCGCCGACGTACGCCGGGACGGGGCCCCCGAGGCGCTGCCGGGGAGCAAGGAGTTCGCCACCTCGAACAGGCTGCTCGGATCCTCCTACGAGGCGGCCTGGCTGGCGTGCCGGCTGATCGGGGAGACCTACGGCGAGGCCAGGCTGATCAGGTTCTACGAGACCGTCGACGACGGGACCCCCGTCGAGGAGGCGTTCCGCGACGTGCTCGGCACCTCCGAGCGCAGCTTCACCCGCGCGTGGCAGGACTACCTCACCGAGCTCGCCGGGTGAGCATGGCAGGCTTGGCGCCGTGACCACCGCGCCCGCCTCCGCCGGAGTGCCCCTGGCACGCGGGGCCGCGTGGGCCACCGTGGCGGTCGCCTCGGTCGTCCTGGTGCTGCTCGCGGTGTGGCTGGTCCCGTGGGACTGGGTGCCCGGCGGCCGGCTCGTCCCGGCGTCCCCGCACGAGGTGTTCACCAGCGATCAGCTCGCCCGCGCGGAGGAGTACTCCGCGGGCCGCCGCTACCTCGGCTGGGCGTCGTACGGCGTCTCCCTGCTCGTCGCGCTGGTGCTGGGGCTCACCCCGGCCGGTGCGCGCCTGGTCCGCCGGGTCGGCGGGCGCCGCTGGTGGCTCGCCGTGCCGGTGGGGACGCTCGCGCTGCTGCTGGTCGGCAGGCTGGTCACGCTGCCGTTCGCGGTGGCGGTCTACCGCCGCAACCTCGGCTACGGGCTGACCGAGCAGGGCTGGGCCGGCTGGTGGGCGGACTACGGCAAGTCACTGCTGGTCTCCTGGGTGCTGACCGCGCTGCTGCTGCTGGTCGTGGTCGGAGCCGCCCGCCGTGCCCCGCGCTTCTGGTTCGCCTGGGCCGGGGGGCTCGCCGCGCTGCTCGTGGTGGCCGGCTCGTTCCTGTACCCGCTGGTCGTCGAACCGCTGTTCAACACCTTCACGCCGATGAGCGACGGCCCCTTCAGGTCCTCGGTCCTGAGCATGGCCGCCGACGAGGGCGTCGAGGTCGACGACGTGCTGGTCGCCGACGCCTCCCGCCGTACGACGACGCTGAACGCCTACGTCTCCGGCTTCGGCGGGACCCGCCGCGTCGTCGTCTACGACACCCTGCTCGCCGAGCTGAGCCCGGCCGAGGCGCGGGTGGTGGTCGCGCACGAGCTGGCGCACGCCAAGCACGACGACGTGCTGGTGGGCACCGCGCTCGGTGCCGCGGGCGCCGTCCTCGGGGTCACCGTGCTGGCGCTGCTGCTCGACACCGCCCCGCTCCGCCGCCGCGCCGGCATCTCGGGCCCCGGGGACCCCGGGTCGGTCGCGGTGGTCCTCGCGCTGGTCGCCCTCGCTGGCCTGCTGGCCGCCCCCGTCCAGAACGCGACCAGCCGGGCCATCGAGGTCCGCGCGGACCGGGAGGCGCTGGCGGTGACGGGGGAGAGCACGACGTTCGTCGACATGCAGCGCGAGCTGTCGCTCCGCGCCCTGAGTGACCCGACCCCGCCGGCCTGGAGCCAGCTGTGGTTCGGCAGCCACCCCACCGTGCTGCAGCGAGCGGGCCTCCCCGCGTCGCTGGAAGGAGCGAGATGAGCAAGGTCCTCGTCGTCACCAACGACTTCCCGACGCGAACGGGGGGGATCGAGACGTTCGTGATGTCGCTGTGCGAGCGGATGGACCCGGACCGGGTCGTGGTGTACACCGCCTCGATGCCGGGCGACCTGGAGCACGACGCGACACTCCCGTTCCCGGTCTACCGGGACCCCGCCTCGATGCTGCTGCCCACGCCGGCCGTGGCGCGGCGGGTGGTCGAGGTGATGCGGCGGCACGGCTGCGACCGGGTGCTGTTCGGCGCCAGTGCGCCGCTGGGGCTGCTCGCCCCGCGGCTGCGGCGCGCCGGCGCCCGGCGGATCGTCGCGCTCACGCACGGGCACGAGGTGTGGTGGGCGAAGGTGCCGGTGACCCGGCAGCTCCTGCACCGGATCGGGGACTCGGTGGACGTGTTGACCTACGTCAGCGACTGGTGCCGGGAGCGGATCGCCCCCGCCCTGTCATCGCAGGGGACTGCCCGGATGCGGCAGCTGGCGCCGGGCGTCGACACCGCGAGGTTCCGCCCGGGCTGCGGGGGAGCGGAGATGCGCAAGCGGCTCGGGCTCCTGCCCGACACCCCGGTGGTGGTGTGCACGGGGCGGATGGTGCCGCGGAAGGGCCAGGACACGCTGGTCCGGGCGTGGCCGGCGGTGCTGGCCGAGGTCCCCGACGCGCGGCTCGTGCTGGTCGGCGAGGGGCCCCGCCGGGCGCACGTCGAGGAGCTGGCGGAGCGACTCGGCGTCGCGGACTCGGTGATCGTCACGGGTGGTGTGCCGTGGGAGGACCTCCCGGCCTACTTCGACGCGGCGGACGTGTTCGCCATGCCGTGCCGGACCCGGGTCTTCGGGCTGGAGGTGGAGGCGTTCGGCATCGTGTTCCTCGAGGCCGCTGCCTGCGGGGTGCCGGTGGTGGTGGGCCGCTCGGGCGGAGCGCCGGAGACGGTGGTGCCCGGAGAGACGGGGGCGCTGGTCGACCCGCGGGACCCGGGCGCTCTGGCCGGCGTCCTGGTCGGGCTGCTGTCCAGGGCCGATCGTGAGGAGCTGGGGGCGGCCGGCCGGCGGCGCGTCGCCGAGCTCTGGGAGTGGGACCGCGTCGCCGAGCGGCTCGCGGTCCTCCTCGAGGTCGAGCAGGTCTAGCAGGTCGAGCCGGCGTCGACCACGGCGTTGCAGGGCTTGTCGAACAGCCCGGCGGTGGTGGTGCCGAAGAACGCGACGGACAGGACCACGGCCATGGCGATCAGGGTCATGATCAGTGCGTACTCGACTGCTGAGGCGCCGGACTCGTCGGTGCGTCGGTGGTGGTTCATCACTTTCTCCCTTGTGTGGCTTCGGCAGCCCCTGGAATGAGAAGTGGCCGCAGCGCCCAGCGCTGCGGCCACCTCCCGTGCACGGTGTCAGCAGGTCGCGGTGTTGTCCACGCACGAGCCGGTCTCGTTGAAGATGCCGTCGAGGGCGTTGCCCAGGAACAGCACCGAGGCGACGATGATCGCCGCGATCAGGGCGACGAGCAGGCCGTACTCGACGGCGGACGCGCCGCGCTCGTCGTGGCGGGCCCGGAGGTACTGCTGAAGAACGATGAGCTGACGCATGTGAATCTCCCCTTGATGTCTGATGAGGCCGGTCAGTGGCCCCATGAGTAGAAAACCAGGCCTCGTAACCTGTGTCCGCAGAACGATGGAGAAGCCGCGTTTGTCTGACTGTTCGGTCTTCGCCGGGTAGTCCCCAATGACTAGTCGTGGGGGGTGGTCCCGGCTCAGATCCGCTCGGCTCCGGTGAGCAGGCCGGCCCGGATCGCGTTCATGATCGCCTGGGCGCGGTTCGCCGCCCCGAGCTTCTCGTAGATCTTGGAGATGTGGGTCTTGGCGGTCGACTCGCTGACGAACAGCGTCCGCGCGATCGCCGAGACGCCCTGCCCCTCCGCGAGGAGGCGCAGCACGTCGGTCTCCCGGGGGGAGAGCTGCGGGCCGGTGGGCGACATCCTGCGGCGCATGGCGTCCGCGAGGTTGGCGGCGGTGAACGAGCGCGGGGAGACAGATGCGTGCCGGGCGGCGGCGACCACGTCGTCGGCGGGGGCGTCCTTGGCCACGAAGGCGGAGGCCCCGGCCTCGAGGGCCGCGAAGAGCTGCTCGTCGCCGGCGTACATCGTCAGCACCACGATGCCGACGGCGTCGTCCCGCTCCCGCAGGCCCCGGACCAGGTCGAGGCCGGTGCCGTCGGGGAGCCGGACGTCGGTGACCACGACGTCCGGCCGGAGCGCGGTCACCGCCTTACGGCCGTCGGCGACGGAGCCGGCGTGCCCGACGACGACGAAGTCCTCGGCCCGCTCGAAGGCGCGGGCCAGGCCCTGGCGGATCAGGTCGTGGTCGTCCACGAGCACGACGGTCTTGGTCTCGGACTTGTTCGTCATCGGTCTGCTTTCACGCGGGGCTCGGGTAGGGCGTGCTCGGTGCCGAGGGTGACCGTCACGACGGTTCCCCCCGGTCCCGGGAGATCGTGGTGCTCGCTGATCGCGAGCCGGGCGTCGACCCGTTCAGCACGCTCGCGCATGATGCGCAGGCCGTAGGAGTCCGGACGGGCCGTGCCGAGCCCGCCGCCGTCGTCGCGGATCTCGAGGCTGGCGAAGGGCGGCTGCACCCGGCAGTTCACCCAGATGTTGCGGGCGTCCGTGTGCTTGCGGGCGTTGGTGACCGCCTCCTGCGCGATGCGCAGCAGCTCGGTCTCGGTCTCGGCGCGGAGCCGGGTGGGTGCCTCGTCGAGCGTGAGGTGGACGGTCAGGTCGGAGCGGGCTCCGACCGAGTGGAGGTAGTCGGAGAGGGCGGCGCCCAGGCCGGTCGACGCCACGACGTCGCTGCGCAGGTCGAAGATGGAGAGCCGGAGCTCGCTGACCACGCGGGTGAGCTCCCCGCGCAGCGCCGACAGCCGGGCCCGTTGGTCCTCGGACTCGGCGGTGGCGGTGAGGTCGTCGACGAGGTAGCCGAGGGAGGCGACCTCCTGGGCGATCCCGTCGTGGATCTCGCGGGCCAGGCGCCGGCGCTCCTCCACCGTGGCGAGGGAGCGCACCTCCTCGAAGGCGAGCGCGGTGTCGAGCCGGATGCTCTGCGCGTCGAGCTCCCGCATCAGGTCGGCCGTGGACGCCCGGTCGAGAAGCTCCGGCACGTCCGCCAGGAGCACCCCGATCATCCGCGACCCCACGCGGAGCGGGAAGGCGGCGAGCCGGCGCGGCGCCGACTCGGGTCCCGCGACCGCGGCGTCGCAGGGCACCATCTCGGTCCAGCACCGGCCGACCACGGCGAGCTCCGGGTGCAGGCGTTCGTTCGCGCCCTCCCCGCGGTAGCTCAACGGGGTGAGGAGGCCGCCGTCCACCCGGACGAAGACGGCGGAGCCACTCGTACCGGTCGTCTCGTGCACGGTGGCCAGCATCTGCGAGGCCAGGCTGACCGGGTCGAGGCCGGCGGAGAGCCGGCGGGCCACGGTGCGCAGCTGGGTGAGCAGCCGTCGCGCGGACTCGTACGACGGGTCGGACACGGGCAGGGGCGCCTTGCCGATCTCTCGCAGCCACGCGCCGAGCAGACCCGCGCCGAGGCTGGTGAGCAACCAGGGCGCGAAGACCTCCGAGCGGGCCTGGAGCCCCTCGACCTCGGCGAACAGCATCGGCAGGGCGAGGACGGTGGCGAGCTCGGCCGTCATCACCGTGGCGAGCCCGACGAGGCCCCGGGTGATGCCCGCGATCAGGGACAGCACCACCAGGTATGGCAGCAGGACCACACCGCCGGGCGGGGCCGACCCGATCACCAGGCCGGTGACCAGCGCCTCGAACGCGACCACCCAGATGCCCCGCAGCTCGGTCACCAGCGACACGTACACCGCGGTCATCGCGACCGTCGCCACCACGACGAGGCTGAAGAGCACCTCGCCGTCCCGGGACAGCAGTGTCAGGCCGAGGACCGCGGCGATGCAGAAGACCCGACTGGCAAGGGTGACGCGGTCGAGCTGGTTCAAGCTACATGGCTCCCGAGGAGAAGACACCGATGATGCTGATCACGGCAGGGCCGAGGACGATCAGGAACAGGCAGGGGAGGATGCAGAAGACCAGCGGCAGCAGGATCTTGACCGGCACCTTCTGCGCCTGTTCCTCGGCGCGCTGGCGGCGCTTGACCCGGATCTCGGAGGCTTGCACCCGCAGCACCTGGCCGATCGGGATGCCGAAGGCGTCGGCCTGCACCATCGAGGAGACGAAGCCGCGGATCTCCGGCAGCGACGTGCGCTCGCCGAGGGCGCGCAGCGCCTTGGACCGGCCGAGCCCGATCTGCATCTCCTGGAGCACGCGGGCGAACTCGTCGGCGAGCGGACCCTGGGTGTTGCGGGCCACCTGGGAGAGGGCGGCGTCGAAACCGAGACCGGCCTCCACCGAGATGGTCAGCAGGTCGAGCGCGTCGGGCAGCGCCCTGCGGAGCTTGGCGGTGCGGTCGTAGCCGATCTGGTAGAGGTACATGTTCGGCGCGAGGTAGCCGATGAGTGCCGCCAGGACGCAGACCGCGATGGTCGGGCCCGACCCGACGCCCAGCAGGAGGCAGGCCACCAGCGACAGGCCGAGCGCGCCGGCGAAGCCGACGAACTTCAGCGAGGTCACCCGGTCGACGGTCCACCCGGGCGGGTTGCCGGCCACGTCGAGCTTGTGCCTGATCCGCTCGCCGTGGTCGGCCGGGGTGAGCTTCTTGCCCAGGCCCACGAACCGGTTGAGCAGCGGGACCAGCACCCGGTCGTTGAACGACGGCTGGAGCTCGTCCTGCATCGACTTCGGCGCGGTGGTGAAGGCCTCGACCACGGCCAGCGACTTGCTCACGCCCCGGGTCTCGTTGGTGAAGACGCCGATCGCCGCGAGGCTGACGAACAGGGCGGTGAAGATGCCGACCATCCCGACCGTCAGTACCAGGGTTGCTCCCATGACTACACCTCCACCTTGACCATCTTGCTCATCCAGAAGGCGCCGACGACCATCATCACGCCGCAGACACCGAACATCAGCCAGCCGAGCGGGGACCCGATCATCGGGTCCAGGTAGTCGGGCCGCAGCAGCGCGAGGTAGGCCAGGAACACCGGCGGCAGGCCGCCGAGGATCCACGCGGACAGCCGGCCCTCGGCGGAGAGCGACTTCACCTGCCGGCGGAGGTACTCCCGCTCACGCATCGTCTCGGCCACCTGGTTCAGCAGCTCGGCGAGGTTGCCGCCGACCTCCCGCTGGATCCGGATCGCCATGACCACCCACTTGAAGTCCTCGCTCTGCATCCGCTCGGCCACCGACTCCAGCGCCTCCTCGACCTGGACGCCGAGCCGTGCCTCCACGAGCGCCCGGCGGAACTCCGCCGCCATCGGCTCGGACCCCTCCCGCACGACGGTGTCGGCCGACTGGGCCAGCGACAGGCCGGCGGAGAGGCTGCCCGACATCAGCTGAAGCGTGTCGGGAAGCTGGGAGTCGAAGGCCTTCAGACGCCGGCTCTTCTTCATGGCGAGGTAGATCCAGGGCACCACGACACCGCCCGCGAGCAGCATCAGGGTGAACAGCACGCTGCCCGAGGAGAGGAGGAAGCCGACCAGGGCAGCGCCGAGCGCGAACCCGGCGTGCCCGAGCAGCCACTCGGCCGGCTTGACCGACATGCCCGCGCCCTCGAGCTTGTTGCCGAGCCTGGCCTCGAAGCCCTTGTTGCCGGCCAGGGCGCGCTCGGCGATACCGACCGCCTGGCTGGTCATGTTCGGGGCCGCGACGCTCTGCGCGGGGCGGGCGGACATCCCCCGGGTCGCGGCGCTGGTGTTGCCGGTGCGGCTGTAGGCGGCGACCCGGTCTTCCAAGGACTCCTGCTTGCGCGGCGCGAAGACACCGAGGGCGCTCAGCAGCACCAGCAGGCCGCCGAGCGTCGCGGCCGCGAGGCCGGCGAGCATCATCTCGGTCGAGACGGCGAACCGGGGCGCAGGTGTGGCGACCGGTCCGGTGCCGGCCGGAGCCTTGGCCGGTCCGGCGGACACGACCGAGACGAACGCCGAGTCGGTGAAGGTCTCACCGGCGGCGTCGATCGTCACGGCCAGGGTGGCCTCCTCGTTGGAGACGCCTTCGGGCACCTCGACGGTGACCAGCACCTGCTTCGCGAGCGCCTGGGCCTCGCTGGCGAACGCCTCCGACAGGGCCTCCGGGTCCTGGGTGCTCAGCACCGTGCCCCGGCCCGCGGCCGCGATCGTCTCCAGCGGAGCCGCCTCGGCGCCGGTCTGGCCGAGCGAGATCACGTCGACCTTGATGTCGGCGCCCTTGATCGTCGCGGTGACGTCCTCGATCTCCGTGTCGGAGGTGTCGACGCCGTCGGAGAGGACGAGCACGTTGCGCTGGCCCTGCGAGCCGGCGGTGCGCACGGCCTGCTGCACACCGTCGTACAGGCTGGTCTGCCGGCTGAGCGCGAGGTCGTCGAGGGCGGCGACGGCCGCCTCACGGTTGAGGCTCGGCTCCTGCACGACCTCGACCTCGTCGGCGAAGGTGACGATCCCGACCAGCACGTCGAGCGGCGCGGTCTCGAGGAAGATCTCGGCCGCCTGCTTGGCCTCGGCGAAGCGGTTGTCGATCTCCATGCTCTGGCTGACGTCGATCGCGAGGACGGTCGTGCGGGTGATCCCCTCACCACTGTCGGCGGCCAGCTCCGCGGACGCCACCGTCTCCTCGCCGTCGAGCGTGGCGGTCACGGAGCCCAGGTCCGGCTCCGTGCCCTCGCCGATACCCGGGACGGAGTAGAGGACCCGGAGCGTCCCGGCGTCGGACTCGACGTGGTCGATGTCGCCCTCGGCCGCGGTCGCGGGCCCGGCGGTGCCGAGCAGGAGCGCCACCACGGCGCCGGCCAGGCCTACTGTGCGCCCACGGCGCGCCCCCCTGAACAGCGCCATGTCACATCCCGTCCATCGCGAAGAGCATCGGGTCGACGTGGACATTCTCGTGCGCGAGCTTCTCCAGGAACTTCGGGCGTAGGCCCGTGGACCGGAGGCGGCCGAGGCTGCGGCCGTTCTCGTCGAAGCCGTAGGAGTGGTCGTAGACGAAGATGTCCTGGAGCGTGATCACGTCACCCTCCATCCGCTCGACCTCGGTGACGTGGGTGATCCGCCGCGAGCCGTCCTTGAGGCGGCTCTGGTGGACGATGACGTCGACCGCCGAGGCCACCTGCTCCCGGATGGCGCGCATCGGGAGGTCCATGCCGGCCATCAGCACCATCGTCTCGATGCGGGCCAGCGTGTCGCGGGGGCCGTTGGAGTGGATAGTGCAGATGGACCCGTCGTGACCGGTGTTCATCGCCTGGAGCATGTCGAGGGCCGCGGAGTCGCGAACCTCGCCGACCACGATGCGGTCGGGGCGCATACGCAGCGAGTTCTTCACCAGGTCGCGGATGTCGACCGCGCCCTTGCCCTCGATGTTGGCCGGCCGCGACTCGAGCCGGAGCACGTGGTCCTGGTGGAGCTGGAGCTCGGCGGCGTCCTCGATGGTGATGATCCGCTCGTCGCTCGGGATGAACGACGAGAGCACGTTGAGCGTCGTCGTCTTTCCGGCGCCGGTGCTGCCGGAGACGATGATGTTGAGCTTGCCCTTGACGCAGGCCTCGAGGAACTGCGCGGTCCGCTCGGTGAACGAGCCGAACGCGATCAGGTCCTGCGCGGTGTAGGGGTCGGCGGAGAACTTACGGATCGTCAGCAGCGACCCGTCGACCGCGAGCGGCGGGATCACCGCGTTGACCCGGCTGCCGTCGGGAAGGCGGGCGTCGACCATCGGGCTCGACTCGTCGACGCGCCGGCCGATGCGGGACACGATCTTGTCGATGGTGCGGCGCAGGTGCGCCTCGTCGGTGAACCGGCCCTCGACCTTGTTCAGCCGGCCGCCGCGCTCGATCCAGATGTCGTCCGCCCCGTTGACCATGACCTCGGTGAGGTCCGGGTCGCGCAGGAAGGGCTCGATCGGGCCGTAGCCGAGGATGTCGTCGGCGATCTCCTGCGCGATCCGGGTGCGCTCCTGCGGCGTGAGCAGGGTCTGGTCGTCGGCCATCACCTCCTGGAGGGTGGCGCGGACCATCTGCTCGAGCTCGCTCTGCGTGAGCTCGGCGTCGTACAGCTGGGGCCCGAGCTGCTGGAGCAGCCGGTTGTGCACCGTGGCCTTGAGCTCGCGGAAGTCGTCCTCGGCCGCGTTCTTCGGTGCCTTGGTCTTGCCGTTCACCGGGATCGCGTCGGTGGACGCGACGGTGGTGGTCGTGCGGTCGCGGGAGGCAGCCGCGAGGCGGTCGGTCAAGCTGCTCATGGTTTCCTACCTACTGTTCCGGCGGAGGAGCCCGCGCTTCGGTGGGCTGGCGTGCGTGGCCTTCGGATCGGTGGAGCGGGTGGCCGCGTCCGCGGAGCCGAGCAGGTCCTTGGCCAGGGCGGTGATCGCCTGGCTGACCGGGTGACGGGGGAGCGACGCGGCGATCGGCTCCCCGGAGTTGGTGGCGTTGGCCACCTGCGGCGAGGTCGGGATCGACCGCGAGATCTTCAGCCCCAGCGTGCTCTCGACCTTGTCGCTGGTCAGCCCCACCTTGTCGTCGGCCCGGTTGAGGATCAGGCTGCGGCGGGCGACGGGGAAGTTGAGCAGGTCCAGCGTCTCCACGGCGATCTTGACGTTCTTCAGCGTGGGCACGTCGAGCGTGGTCACCAGCAGCATCTCGTCGGTCTCGTCGAACGCCTGGAGCACGTGCTCGTCGAAGGCGGGCGACGTGTCGACCACGACGTACTCGTAGTTGGCCTTGAGCAGGCGCAGGATCTTCCCGATCAGCGGAGCGGGGATGGAGTCCTTCGCGTCCGGCTGGACCGGCGCGACCAGGGCGGACAGGCCGTCCCGGTGCGGGGTCAGCAGGGTCTCCAGCACGGTGATGTCCAGCCCGGACTCCATGTGGACGGCGTCCGCGATGGTGCGCGCCGGGAAGAGCTGCAGGGTGATCGCGACGTCGCCGAAGCCGAGGTCGAGGTCGACCAGGCACACCTTGCGGGCACCCTTGTCGGCGAGGGCGATCGCGAGGTTGACCGCCAGGGTCGTCTTGCCCACGCCCCCCTTCGGCGAGAAGACCGTGATCAGCTTGCCGCGGCCGGCGTCGTCCACCGGCGCGATCGGACCGTTCAGGGCCTCCCACACCTGGCCGGCACGCCGGACCGCCTCCCCGAGGCCGGTGAGGTCGCGCTCCTCGACCACCTCGCGCATCCCCGACCGCAGTGCCTCGGCCAGCACGCTGGTGTCGACGCGGCGGCGGATCAGGATGACGCTGGTGGCGGGGCGCGTGACCCGCAGCGTGTCGGCCAGCGAGGCGGCGGCCTCGAGGTCGACGGCCGGGCCCAGGACGATGGCGTACTCCTCCGGTGCCTCGGCCAGCGTGGCCTTGAGCTCCTCGAGGTTCGCGACGACGCTCGACGCGGACCCCGTCACGGTGGTGAACAGCTCCGCGTTGGCGGACTGGCTCTCGACGATGATCGGCATTCAGATCACCGGAACATGTTCGCGGCCGTGACGCCGTTGCCGGACTTCACCGACGACTTGTCCGTCAGCAGGCCGAAGGCCAGCTCACCGTTCTTCGCGGCGTAGAGCACGCGCTCCGCCTCGTCCTGGTCCACCGCCAGCGTGAGCAGGGTGCGCGGGATCTGCTCGGTCGTCTGCGCCCCCTCCTCGTTGGTCGTGGTGGTGGAGATGACCGTCGTGTCGCCCACACCGATCACCTGCACCCGGGGGAGCAGCATCCGGGTGAACTTCGGAAGCTTCGTCGTGGCGCCGGTCTGGAGGTCCGTCGCCTCAGGCTCGGCGCTGACGAAGACCGCCACCTCCGCACCGGGCGACACGAAGCCGGCGACGCGGGCGGGGTCGGTCAGCTGGACCGAGATCGCCATCTTGCCGTCGGGGATGGTGAGCACCTTCTGGTCACCCGGGGAGCCGAACTTCGCGGCGACGATCTGCTCCTGGGGGTAGACCGTCGTCAGCGCGACCTTGTCGGCGAGGCCGGTGGTGCCGGAGAGCGCACCGTCGAGCAGGGAGCCGACCGGGACGGTGCCCATGGCGATCTTGCCGGCCTGCTGCGCCTGGGCCAGGGTCTCGCCGGGCTGGATGATCTCGACCGCCTTGAGCACCTGCCTGGTGTCGTACTGATCCGCGGCGCGGGCGTCCGCTGTCTTGACGTACATGAAGACCAGCGAGGTACCAAGTGCGGCGACCAGCACCGACACGATCAAGAGAACTGTTCTGCGTCCCATGTGTCATCCCATGTCTGCTAGTACCTGAACGGATCGCAGACAGACGCCGTCTTGTGTTGCGCCTTGCCCCGTCCCGTCGGCCTCCATCCCCCCGGAGACCGAAGTTAAGCGTTCTACAAATTCAGGCAGTACGTCTCAGGAATGCCTGATTTGGCCCGAACAGACGGGGTTGCCCTCTCCGGGGGCGTTCAGGGTGACTAGGGATGACTAGGGATGACTAGAGCGGGTCCACCCGATCAGCGGGAGTAGAGCGCCTCGACATCGGCGCGGAACTCCCGGCTCACCACGTTGCGCTTGAGCTTGAGGCTGGGCGTGAGCTGGCCGCCCTCCTCCGTCCAGTCGACCGGGAGGATCGTGAACTTGCGGATCGACTCGGCCTGGGAGACGGCCTTGTTGGCCTCCTCGACCGCGCGCTCGACCTCGGCGATCAGGTCGGGGTCCTCGGTGAGGTCCGCGATCGCACCGGTCTTGTGGTGCTGCTCGGCCCACTGCGGGAACGACTCCGGGTCGATCGTGACCAGCGCCGCGATGTAGGGCTGGCCGTCGCCGACGACCATGCACTGGCTGACCAGGGGGTGGGCGCGCAGCCGGTCCTCGAGCACGGTGGGCGCGACGTTCTTGCCGCCCGCGGTCACGATGATCTCCTTCTTGCGCCCGGTGATCCGGACGAAGCCCTCGTCGTCGATCTCGCCGAGGTCCCCGGTGTGGAACCAGCCGTCGGGGCTCAGCGCCTCGGCGGTGGCCTCCGGGTTGTGCCAGTAGCCGGTGAACACCTGGCCCCCCTTGACCAGCAGCTCGCCGTCCTCGGCGATGCGCACCCCTGTACCGGGGAGCGGCCGTCCGACGGTGCCGATCTTCGAGGTCTCCGGCAGGTTCGCGGTCAGTGCCGCCGTCGTCTCGGTCAGGCCGTAGCCCTCGATGACGACCAGGCCGATGCCGCGGTAGAAGTGGCCGAGCCGCTCGCCGAGCGGGGCGCCACCGGAGATGGCGTACGCGCAGTGCCCGCCCAGCGCCGTGCGCAGCCTCCCGTAGACCAGCTTGTCGAAGAGCGCGTGCCGCGCGCGCAGCAGCAGCCCGACGCGGCGTCCGTCGAGCGCCTTGCTGTAGGCGATCGCGGTGTCGGCGGCGTGGTCGAAGATCCGGCCCTTGCCGTCGGCCGCGGCGTTCTGCGAGGCGGAGTTGAACACCTTCTCGAAGACCCGCGGCACGGCGAGGATGAACGTCGGCTGGAACGACCCGAGGTCGGCGACGAGGTTCTTCACGTCGGCGGAGTGGCCCAGGCGGCACCGGGCCTTGATCGCGCCGATCTGGATGATCCGCGCGAACACGTGGGCGAGCGGCAGGAAGAGCAGGGTCGCCGAGTCCTCGTCGTCGAAGAGCTGGTGCAGCTCCTCGACCGCGACGCCGAGCTCGAACATGAAGTTGCCGTGGGTGAGCATGCAGCCCTTGGGGCGGCCCGTCGTACCCGAGGTGTA
This sequence comes from Nocardioides jiangsuensis, assembly GCF_019679455.1. GTDB lineage: Bacteria > Actinomycetota > Actinomycetes > Propionibacteriales > Nocardioidaceae > Nocardioides_C > Nocardioides_C jiangsuensis. The sequence goes on along the minus strand of NZ_JAIEZQ010000001.1, from coordinate 625,126 downwards.
GATCAGCGTGGCGAGGGAGTCCGGGGTGAGCGCGGTACGACGCCGCTCCACGTCGTCGTCGGAGACACTCGCGCCGAGGGCGACCAGCTCGTCGACAGCGCCCTCGTCGAGCTGCCAGACGTGCCTGAGGTCGGGCAGGCTGCCGCGCATCTCCGCGACCCGGGCGGCGTGCGCGGCGGTCTCGGCGACCACCGCCGTGGCCCCGGAGTCGGAGAGGATCCACTCGACCTGCTCGGCCGACGAGGTCTCGTAGACGGGCACCGTCACCGCGCCCGCGCACCAGATCGCGTAGTCGAGCAGCGTCCACTCGTAGCGGGTCTTCGAGATCAGCGCGACGCGGTCGCCCTCGCCGATGCCGGCCGCGACGAGGCCCTTGGCCACCGCGCGGACCTGCCCGAGGAACTGCGCCGCCGTCACGTCGGTCCACGCGCCGTCGACCCGGCGGCTGAACGAGACGACGTCGGGGTAGTCCGTGGCGTTGGTGACGATGTCGTCGGTGAGGTTCCCGGTGGTGGGGATCTCGATGTTGATGGGCGTGGAGTACTCCCGCACGCTGTTCCTCCGGTTCGCTCAGCTGACGGCGATGTGCACGCTGCACGTTACCGCTGCGTCTCGCCGCGCGAGCACCAGATGGGCCGCTGTCGCGGCATGGCCGCAGTCACAGTGCGGCAGCGGTGATCCGGTACGCTCGCCGCCACAGCAGTCTTCGAGTTGAGGGGCATCCGAGAGCCATGGCCGAGCAGACGACCTCGAGCATCGTGATCAACGCCGAGCCGGCCTCGGTGATGGCGGTCATCGCGGACTTCCCGGCCTACCCGCAGTGGGTCCAGGGCGTGAAGGTCGCCGACGTGGTCGTGGACGGCCCCGAGGGCCGGGCGGAGCAGGTCTACTTCGAGCTCGACGCCAGCCCGATCAAGGACCAGTACACCCTCGGCTACGACTGGCACGGCCACCACGCGGTGCGCTGGAACCTGGTCGAGGGCAAGATGCTCAAGACGATGGACGGCGCCTACGAGCTCGTGGGTCGCGACGACGGCTCGACCGAGGTCACCTACCGGCTCGCCGTCGACATCTCCATCCCGATGATCGGGATGCTCAAGCGCAAGGCCGAGAAGGTCATCATCGACACCGCGCTCAAGGGCCTGAAGAAGCGCGTCGAGTCCCTCGCCTGACCTCGTGAGGATCATTCTCTTCACCGGCAAGGGCGGGGTCGGCAAGACCACCGCGGCAGCGGGTACGGCGACCGTGTCGGCGCTGCGCGGCCGGCGCACCCTCGTGCTTTCCACCGACGCCGCGCACTCGCTCTCGGACGCGTTCGGCGTGAGCGTCGGCAGTGAGCCGACCGAGGTCGACGACAACCTCTTCGTGCAGCAGGTCGACGCGCAGCGCCGCTTCGAGCGCTCCTGGGCCGACATCCAGGGCTACCTGCTGTCCGTGCTCGACGCGGCCGGGTTCGACCCGATCACCGCCGAGGAGCTGACCGTCATCCCCGGCGCCGAGGAGGTGCTGGCGCTCCTCGAGCTGCGCAGGCACGCCACGTCGGGGGAGTGGGACGTGGTCGTCGTGGACTGCGCGCCGACCGCGGAGACGCTGCGCCTGCTCGCGCTCCCGGAGGCGCTCGGCTGGTACATGGACCGCGTGCTGCCGATGGAGCGCCGTGTCGTCAGGGCGTTCAAGCCGATGCTGGCCAGGGCCGCGGGCGTGCCCATGCCGCACGACTCGGTCTTCGACGCGGTCGAGCGGCTGCACCGGGAGCTCGAGGAGATCCGCACGATCCTGACCGGCGAGCAGGCGAGCGTCCGCCTGGTGCTGACACCGGAGAGCATGGTGGTCGCCGAGGCCCGCCGGTCGCTGACGACGCTGTCGCTGTTCGGCTACCGGGTGGACGGGGTGGTGGCCAACCGGGTCTTCCCGGAGGCCGGCTCCGACGCATGGCGGCGGCAGTGGGTCAGCGCCCAGGGCGAGGTGCTGCGCGAGGTGGAGCAGTCCTTCGCCGGGCTGCCGGTCTGGCGCTCGGCCTACCGGCCCTGCGAGCCGGTCGGGGTGGCCGAGCTCGCGGCGTTCGCCACCGCGGCGTACGACGGGCACGACCCGCTCGAGGCGCCGACGGGGGACGGGCCGATGACCATCCGGCGGACACCCTCCGGTGCCCTGTTGACCATCGCACTACCGTTCGTGGCGAAGACCGACATCGACCTCGCGAGACACGGAGACGAGCTGGTGGTGACCGTGGGCTCCTACCGACGCGTGCTCGCCCTGCCCGCGGCACTCGGGAAGCAGACGGTCGCGGGCGCACGGGTCGAGGACGGCGCGCTCCAGGTGCGCTTCCGGGCGCCGGTGGAGGCGTCCCCGTGACCGGCCACGAGAACGACGGCACGAACGAGGACGACCAGGGCGAGGTCGGCTCGGTCGGGGAGGAAGCGGTCAAGCTCCTCGCCGCCCTCCAGGACTGGGCCGGGAAGAGCGGTGGCGAGTACGCCGGTGCGGCGGCCGGCGCCGCCGCGAGTGCGGCCTCCGCGCTGGGAGCGGTCAACGAGCACATCGCGACCGGCGCCGAGGAGTGCCGCTACTGCCCGGTCTGCCGGCTGATCGCGTCGGCCCGCGGGACGAGCCCGGAGGTCAGGCAGCACCTGGCGGCCGCCGCGTCGTCGCTGATGCAGGCGGTCGCGGGCGTGATGGCCACCCACACGGGACCGGCCACTAAGGCAGAGAACGAGACCGGGGTCGAGAAGATCGACCTCACCGACGACGACTGGGAGGACGACTAGTGGGACTCACGGTCGGGATCGACATCGGCGGCACCAAGATCGCCGGCGGGGTGGTCGACGAGAAGGGCAACATCCTCAGCACGGCGCGCCGGGAGTCCCCGGCGACCGACTCGCAGGCGATCGAGAGCGCGGTGCAGGACGTCGTCGACGAGCTGCGCGGCAGCTACGACATCGAGGGTGTCGGCGTGGGCGCGGCCGGGTTCGTCGACGTCAAGCGCGCGACGGTGCTGTTCGCGCCGAACCTGGCCTGGCGCGACGAGCACCTCAAGCGCGACCTCGAGGACCGGCTCGGCCTGCCCGTGGTGATCGAGAACGACGCGAACGCCGCGGCCTGGGGCGAGTTCACCTTCGGCGCCGGGGCGGACGTCGACGACTTCATGCTGGTGACCGTCGGCACCGGGGTCGGTGGCGGCATCGTCCTCAACGGCGAGCTGCACCGCGGGGCGTTCGGGGTGGCCGCCGAGATCGGTCACATCCGGATGGTGCCGGGCGGGCTGATCTGCGGCTGCGGCAACCGTGGCTGCTGGGAGCAGTACGCCAGTGGCTCCGCCCTGGTGCGCGAGACCCGCGAGCTCGCGGCGCAGGGCTCGCTGATCGCGAAGTCCCTGCTCGACCGCGCCGGCGGGAACGTCGAGGACATCACCGGCCCGCTGATCACCGAGGCCGCCCGGGACGGCGACGCGTTCGCCGCCGAGCAGCTCGAGGCCCTCGGCCGGTGGCTGGGCGAGGGGATCGCCACGCTGACCGCCGTGCTCGACCCGGCGGTCGTGGTGATCGGCGGCGGGGTCTCCGAGGCGGGCGACCTGCTGCTGGACCCCATCCGGGCGCATTTCCGGTCCAACCTCACCGGCCGCAACTACCGCCCCACGCTGCAGATCCGGCAGGCGGTGCTGGGCAACCGTGCCGGCGTGATCGGCGCGGCGGACCTCGCCCGTCGCCCGTAGCCGGTAGAGGCTCGACCGAGGGTCAGGCGGCCGGCACGCGGGACCGGTGCTCGGCCGGAGCGCGGTCGGCGCGCCGGTCCTTCAGGCGGAGGAACGGCTGCTCGACGAACCTCCACGACAACAGCGTCAGCCCCCAGGTCGCGGCGAGCGCCAGGACCACCGCGACCGGGGCGGGGACCGCCTCACGGAGTCCGGGCAGCACGACGAGGACGGGCAGCGTGTGCCACAGGTACATCCCGTAGGAGCGGCGGCCGACCAGCACGAGCGCGGGCGAGGACAGCCACCGGGGCGCGCTGTCGGTCGCGACCGCGTAGATGATCCCGGCGGTGACCAGCGGGACGAGGACGGTGGAGACCACCCACCGGCCCAGCTCGCCCGGCAGCGCCGCGCAGCCGAGCAGACCCGCGAGCAGGACGCCGAGCAGGCGCCCCGGGACGCGGGGAAGTCGCCGGCCGTGGTGCAGCACCAGCGCGAGGGCGCAGCCGACCAGCAGCCCGAGCGCCTGGGTGTCCGACCCGAAGTAGACGCGGTCCAGCCCGGCGCCGCCGTCCCACAGCACGATCTTGGCCGTGACCGCGTAGACGGAGCCCAGCGCTGCGACCACGAGCAGTGGGGTGCGCCCGAAGCGCGCGAGCGCGAGCACGACTACCGGCCAGACGAGGTAGAACTGCTCCTCGACCGCGAGCGACCACGTGATCCCGACCGTGCCGAGGCGCCCGCCGAACGCCTGGACCCAGTTCCCCAGGTAGAGCAGGACTGGGACGGTGTCGAGCAGGCTCTTGCCTGTAGGGAATCCGAGAGCGAGCGCCACGGCCGTCATCACGACCAGGAACGCGACCAGTGCCGGCAGCAGGCGCAGCACCCGGCGGCGGTAGAACGCCACCAGGTCGATGGCGGTGTGCGCGGCGTGCTCCTGGAGGAGCAGCGCGGTGATCAGGAAGCCGCTGAGGCAGAAGAACACCGTGACCCCGGCCGGCCCCGCGGCCCCGAGACCGGGGAGCCGGACGTGGTCGTAGAGCACCAGCAGGATCGCCAGCCCGCGCACCCCGTCGAGCGCGGGCCGGTGACCGAGCCGCCACCGGCCGGTCGTGGCCACTGACTCGTCCACGACCCGCACCGCGCGTCTCAGCGGACGAACGAGAAGCCGCCGAGGACCGGGATGGTCACCACGTCCTTGGCGTTCGGCTCCATCTCGAGCGCACCGCCACCCGTGACGTTGAGCTTGCGGGCGATGTACTGCGAGTTCCGCACGTCCTGGAGACCGCCGCCCTTGATGTTGAAGGCGTCGGCCTCGGGGAGCATGAACACGCCGGACAGGTGCATGGTGCCGCCACCGGCCATGGTGTGCGCGCCCCAGGCCTCGGTCCAGAGCGCGAGGTCCTCGAACAGTGCCCACTTCGAAGGGTCGGCGGTGTCCGACGTCGAGTTGGGCGCCGTCCAGTCCTGCGAGCCACCGGTGATCTGGATGATCCCGTTACACGCGTTGTCCACCGGGTCGACGCCGTTGGTCGCAGGCAGGCAGCCACCGACCTGGGCGCCGCCCATGATGAGCGTGGTGTTGCACATCTGGAGGAACGACGAGGAGTTGGCCGACTTCAGGAAGCCACCGGCGATGTAGAGAACCGCACGGTTGTTGACGTCGCCCGTGGGCGCGGACGAGCACGTGGCGGCGCCGAAGTGGTGCAGGCGGAAGGACGGCGAGACGTCGAAGGCCAGCCCGCTGCCGCCCCACTCCCCGTAGACGTAGACCCCGGTCGCCTTGGGCATGGAGAGGTTGTCCGCCTTCACCTTGCCGTTGAAGACGACCTCGACCGCGTCGGGCAGGGTGACGCCTGCCTGGGTGAACCCGGGTCCGGTGTTGCAGTCCACGTAGAGCTTGACCGCGGTCAGCTCCGCGCCGGCGAGGTTGCACCCACTGCCGACCAGGGTGCTCAGCGTGTAGCCGGCGGCTGTCGCGGCCGCGGGGGTCATCACCGTCTTGGCGTAGCCGACCGCGTCCTGGGTGCGTACGGCGTCGAGCCACCGGTTGTCGACGGGGCGACGGGTGACCGGGTCGCGGCCCTCCGGGGGGTTGCCCGGCGGGTAGGGGCCGCCGTGCACCTGGTCGATCGGGTCGGTGGCGTTGCCGGCGACCGCAGCGGCGGCGCCGCTCAGCGCGGCCGTGCTCAGGAGGCCGGGCAGGAGGCCGTCGTCGGACTCGTCCGCGACGATGCCGTTGGTGTGGTTGCCGTTGTACACCTTGTTCACGGAGTTGCAGTCGTCGCCGTCGCCGAGGCTGTCGGTGTGGATCATGCCGGGCATCTCGGCGGTGCCGTAGACGTGGACGCTCGCCCCACCGACGGTGTCGATCGCCCGGCAGTCGTGCCGCTCCAGGAGCAGCAGCGCCACGGCCCCCTGGCCGTCGTTGCCGATGGTGACCCGGCCGACCGAGCGGACCCGGGAGACGATGTCCTCGTCCGAGGCGATGCTGCCCAGCCCCGGCTGCCGCGTCTGGGTGATCTGGACGCCGATCTGGTCGCAGCCCTGCTCGGCCGGCTCGCCCTGGTCGCCGGCGAGGGTGGCCTTGGTCTCCTCCTGGAACTCGGGGTGGTCGGCCAGCACGTACGGGATGCTGATCTCGACCAGGTACTCGACGTCGTCCGGCGTGGTCACGGTCTGGGCGAAGTTCGCCGCCGTGCTGGGCACGCCGGGCTTGCACACCACGGAGTCCCTGGCTCCGCCGCACTCGCCCCACGCGAGGCCAGCGCCGTCGAGCTCGGGCTGGTTGGCGTTCAGGTAGTCGATCGCCTCGCAGACACCGCGGTAGGAGTAGATCTCGCCGGTGCCCCCGTCGAGCGCGCGCATGCCGGCGCCGACCGCGGAGTCGGCAGCGGACTTGTTGGACTGCCGGTCCATCCGGACCAGGCCGAAGTCGAGGACCATCGCGACGACGACGAGCAGGGCGGTGAGGCTGATCGCCACCATGATCGCGACCGCGCCGCGCTCGTCCCTGCGTCCGCGCAGCCGGGCGTTGAGGCGGCGCATCTCAGCAGTCCCTCTCGTAGCGAGCCACCGAGTGGCGGATCATGTCGCCCTGCTTGGGCGTGGCCACTCCGAGCGTGATTTCGAAGTGCCGGGACGCCCACACCTTCACCAGGCACTCGCCCGCGCCGAGCGCAGGCAGGTCCGCGTCGGCGACCGGGAAGGCCGGTGGCGGGGGAGGGTTGACCCCCGCGTCACTGCAGAACGGCGCCACGGGGGTGGCGCCGATCACCTGGACACACACGGTCGTCGTGGACGCGCCGGCGGTGATCCCGTCGTCGAACTGGGTCTCGCGCACGCGGTCGATCACGTCTGTCGCCCAGGTGGCGGCGGCGATGTCGCCGGTGGCGCCGAACCGGGCGCCCTCCCGCACGGCGTTGGTCAGGCCGATGCTGCGGGTGTACGCCAGCCCGCCGGTGATCGTGCCCAGCATCATCATCACGAGCAGCGGCAGCACGAGCGCGAACTCGACGGCCACCGCGCCTCGCTCCTTGCGCTTGCGACGGCTTTCCCCCCGGGTCGAACCCTGGTCACAACCAGACATAACAATCCCCTCTACCTCGCCCTCGACGAGGCTATGGGGGACTTGAGGAATTCGGGACGGAATGGCACCGAAATGGTCCTATCGGGTGGTGTGTCTTTGCCCGGGATGGCCGAACGGCCCGCACTGGGCGAGGATTGCCGCGTGCAGCAGGAGAAACGGGGCCTCTCAGACGTCGTCGGCGTGGACATCGGCGGCACCAAGGTGCTGGCCGGGCTGGTCGCCCCGGACGGCACGGTGACCGCCACCGTGCGCCGGGAGACGCCGCACCGCAGCAAGACCCCCGACGTGGTCGAGGCGACCATCGTCGAGGCGGTGCGCGAGCTGACCGATGGGCGCAGCGGCCTGGCGGCGGTCGGGGTCGGCGCCGCCGGCTTCGTCGACGCGGCCGGCAGCATCGTCCGGTTCTCCCCGCACCTGTCCTGGCGCGACGAGCCGCTCAAGGCCGCGCTCGAGTCGCGGCTCGGCGTACCGGTCGTGGTGGACAACGACGCGAACACCACGGCCCTGGCGGAGATGCGCTTCGGCGCGGGCCGCGGCTACCGGCAGGTGCTGTGCGTGACGCTCGGCACCGGGATCGGCGGGGCGCTCGTGCTCGACGGCGACGTGTTCCGCGGGGGCAACGGGATGGCGGGGGAGTTCGGCCACATGCAGGTGATGCCCGGCGGCCGCCGGTGCGAGTGCGGCAACCGCGGCTGCTGGGAGCAGTACTCCAGCGGCAACGCGCTGGTCCGCGAGGCGCGCGAGCTGGTCGCAGCGGAGTCACCCACCGCCTTCCTCCTGCGGGACCTGGTCGTCGGCGACGTCTCCCGCCTGACCGGGCCGGTGGTCACCGAGGCTGCGCGGGCCGGTGACCCCGCGGCCGGGGAGCTGTTCGACGAGATCGGCAGCTGGCTCGGCACGGGCCTGGCCAACCTGGCCGCCGCCTTCGACCCGGAGGTCATCGTCGTCGGCGGCGGGGTGTCGGAGGCGGGCGACCTGCTGCTCGACCCCGCCCGCGAGGCGCTGCGCAAGTCGCTGACCGGGCGCGGCTTCCGGCCCGAGCCGCCGGTCGTCCGCGCGGCGCTCGGTCCGGACGCGGGCTTCATCGGGGCGGCGGTGCTGGCGCGCGAGAGGGCGGCGCGTCCACAAGTCTGAGCACCGTCGGGAGTCCCGGGAGGAATGGTGCGATCACCTGCAGAGGCCGACGTACCGGGCGATACTCCCCTCATGGTCATGGCGACGGACACCTCCGCATCGGTCGACCCGGCAACGGGGCGCGCCGAGCGCTCCACGGACCTGCGGGTCGACCGGCTCGTCGGCGTGCTGTCCTATGCGCTGCTCCTGCTGACCTTCGGGCTCGCCCTGCGCCAGGCCCTCCAGCCGCTCCGCGACCCGGACACCTGGTGGCACCTGCGGCTGGGGGAGGAGTTCCGCGGAGGCTGGTCGCCCCGGGACCCGGGCAGCCTCTCGCCGTTCGCGGACCGGCCCTGGACCGCCACCCAGTGGCTCCCGGACGTGCTCGCCAGCCAGCTGGCGAGCTGGTTCGGCCTGCCCGGGGTTGTCTGGTTCGCAGCGGCAGGGATGCTCCTGCTCGCCGCTGCGGTGTTCGGGTCCTGCCGGCGCGTCGGGGGCGTGCTGCCCGCCGTGCTGGCCACCGCCGCGACGATGGTGGGCGCCTCGCTCAGCCTGACCCCGCGACCGCACCTGGTCAGCTTCCTCTTCCTGGCGATCACCCTGCACGCGTGGCTCGGGACGGCGCGCGACCTCAGGCCACGCTGGTGGCTGCTCGCGCTCGGCTGGGTCTGGGCGTGCTCGCACGGCATGTGGCTGCTCGGCCCGATGGTGGGCCTGGCGGTGATCGGTGGCCTGCTGCTCGAGAGGCGGCTCCCGACCGGACGCCTGGCGCGCCTGCTGGCGGTCCCGGTCGGCAGCGTCGTGGCGGCCGCGCTGACCCCGGCCGGGCCGGGTCTCGTGCTCGTCCCCTTCACGACGCGGGGGACCAGCCAGCAGTACATCTCCGAGTGGGGATCCCCGTCCTTCCAGGAGATCGCGCCGGCGACGACGGCGCTGATGATCGGCGTCGTCGTGGTGGTGTGGGCGCGGCGCGGGGGCCGCGTCCCCTGGACCCACGTCGTGCTGCTCGGGTTTGCCACTGCCTGGACGCTGCTGTCCTACCGGACGGTGGCGCTCGGTGCCGTGATCACCGCGCCCCTGCTGGCCGCCGCGCTCGAGTCGCTGCGCCGCGACCCCCACGAGGCCGGAACGGCCCTCCGTGAACGTCTGGTGGTGGCCGGGATGCTCCTCGCCTGCCTGGCCGGGGCGGCCGCTGTGGTCAGCACCTCGACGTCGGTCGCGTCACCGGCCACCGACCAGTTCCCGGTGGCGCTCGACGCCGACCTCGCCGCGCTGCCCGAGGGCACGGTGGTGTTCAACGAGTACCTCGTGGGCGGCTGGCTGGAGTGGGAGCACCGCAACGTCGTACCGGTGATCGACGGGATGACCCACGCCTACCCGGACGCGTGGGTCGGCGAGCACGTGCGCGCCACCCGGCTGGAGAAGGGCTGGCAGGACGTCGTCGAGGGGACCGGCGCGGAGTATGCGCTGCTCCGGACCGCCAGCCCGCTCGCCCTGGAGCTCGCCTCCCACCTGGACTGGCGGGAGGTCGGCCGCGACCCCAGGGCCGGCTACGTGCTGCTCGAGGCGCCGTAGGAACAGCCGGGGTCGCCGTACGGCGGGTCAGCCGCGGCGGTTGCGGTACTCCGGCACCAGCTCGATCGCGAGCTGCTCGAGGAACAGGCCGACGTCGGTGACGATGCCGCGCGCCTGCGACGAGCCGCGGTCGGCGAGCTTCGTGACGGTCGCGGGGTTGATGTCCACGCACACCAGCGGGATCGACGCGGGCAGGATGTTGCCGGTCGCCACCGAGTGCAGCATGGTCGCCACCATCAGGCAGAAGCCGACGTCCTCGAGCTTCGCGCGCATCGCGCGCTGGCCCTCGATCACGTCGGTGTAGACGTCGGGCAGCGGGCCGTCGTCGCGGACGGAGCCGACGAGCACGAACTCCTTGTCCTGGGTGACCAGCGCGTGCATGATCCCGCCGGTCAGCACGCCCTGCTCCACGGAGTGCTTGATCGAGCCGCACTTGCGGATGGTGTTCAGCGCGCGGATGTGGTGCTCGTGGCCGTGCTCGACGCCGCGGCCCATCGCGAGGTCCACGCCGAGCGAGGTGCCGTACAGCGCGGACTCGATGTCGTGGGTGGCCAGCGCGTTGCCGGCGAAGAGGACGTCGACGAAGCCGGCGTTCACGAGGGCCACCATCGCCGGCGCCGCGCCGGTGTGGACCACACCCGGCCCGCCGACCCAGAGCACCTTCTTGCCCTGCGCCTTCGCCTCGCGCATGCCCTCGGCGACCTGGCGCACCAGCACCGCCTGCGGCTTCTCGCTCGACACGTCGGACTCCATGAAGCCGAACGACCCGCCCCCGCTCTCCTGGAGCGGGATGGTCACCTTGATGCCGTCCGCGCCGCAGACGACCTTCATCCCGGCCTTCACGTCGGCCATCGGCAGCGTGTAGATCCGGACCTTCTCGCCGGAGTCGTCGACGATCAGCCCGCAGTCCATCTCCGGGTTGTCGACCTTCACCCACTTGCCGGCGAGGCGGACCTTCGTCTCCAGGTTGGTGGTGGAGTAGAAGTTGTCCGGGAACACCCCGTCCATCTCCGCGAGGGACACGTGGGACTCGCCGGGCTCGACCTGGTTCACGCCGCGGGTCTGCAGCCGCATCAGCAGCCGCTGCAGCGCGTCGTCGTCCTCGGCGGACACGGTGATCACCGCGTGCGAGGTGTCGTGGGCGTCGTGGCCGACGTCGAACCGGTCGATGACGTAGTCACCCTCGTACTCCCGGATGTCGTCGAGCACCCGCGACAGGATGCCGGTGTCCATCAGATGACCGGTGATCTCGACGGTCTCGCTCGAGTGCACTCTCCAGGCTCCTTCGTTCGGGGTCTGGGGCGATCCTTACACAACCGCCCCGTCGTCGCCCGACCCGTCCCCGGGACGCGACGAGGGCATCGTCGCGACCAGGTACCCGAAGCCGCCCACGAAGCCCGCGACGAGCAGGAAGACCAGCCACCCCGGGGGCCGGTACTGGAAGAACGCGAAGAGCAGCATCACCACGGGCGCGCCGAGCAGGCCGAACCAGGCGAGCCGGCGGCGCGGCTCCAGCGGGGGGAGCGGCGGCGGCTCCGGCGGGACGAAGTGGCCCTCGTCCTGCCAGGTCGCCCGGGTGGTCAGCGGGTCGTTCCACCCCGGCTCGAGGACCGGACGGCGCGGCGGCGCGGCGGGCGGCTCGGCGGGCGCCTCGTCGTGGGTGTCCGACGGCCCGGGCTCGGGCTGCGCGGGCGGGTCGAAGAGCGCGGAGGGCTCCACCGACGGTACGTCGCCGTAGTGCGCGACGATCTCGCGCCAGGCGGCGTCCTCGTCGAGCTTGCGGGGATCCCCGTCGCCCGTGCCGGACGGCCCGCCCTCGGCGGGGTCCTGCGGGTCTTCGGGGTCGTGGCTCATGGTCCCGTCACTCGTCGTACGAACTCGACCGACTCCTCGAAGATCGCAGGAGCGTCGTTGTCGAGCGTAGCCACGTGGTAGCTGTTTTCCAGAACCCGCTCGGTCACGTCCCGCGACGACACGGTGCTGGCGATGATCCGGGCCGACGACGGGTCGACCACGTGGTCCTCGGCGGACCGGAAGTGCACGATCGGAGAGGTCACCTTCGGCAGGTCCGCGCGCACCGACTTCCAGCCGGAGAGCATCGACGCGAGCGCCTTCAGCGGCATCCGGTCGTAGCCGTGCTCGTCCTGGCCGGGCTTCTTGATGTCGTTGACGATCCCCGGCATCGAGGGCACGAGCCGCTTGAGCACCGGGAGCGCCAGCAGCTGTTTGTTGCTGCTGGCCACGGCCGCGTTGACGAGCATCACGCCCGCGACCGCGGTGCCCTTCTCGGCGGCGAGCCGGAGGACCAGTCCACCGCCCATCGACAGGCCGCCGACGACGACCTGGTCGCAGTTGGCGCGCAGCTTCTCGAAGGCCCGCTCCAGCTCGCCGTACCAGTCGGCCCAGCCCGTGGTGTTCATCTCCTGCCACGTGGTGCCGTGCCCGGGCAGCCGGGGCACGGCGACCGCGAAGCCCTGGTCGGCGAGGTGACGGCCCCACGGCACCATCGACGCCGGCGAGCCGGTGAACCCGTGGCTGAGCAGCACCCCGACCCGCTGCCCGCCGACCTCGTCGGGCCTCCCGTCGGCGTGGAAGGGCTCGGCGTGGGGGTCGAGGGTCACGGTCTCTCCCGGGGGTCGGCAGGGTGTTGAATGTTCTCGTACGGACAGGCCACCGAGAAGTCGAGTGCATCGTCGCACGCAGGTTCATTCGCGGCTAGGGTTTGCGACAACGGGACGAAGGGGTGACGGGTGTTCTACTGGCTACTCAAGTGGGTCTTTCTAGGGCCCCTGCTGCGGATGGTGTTCCGTCCGCGCACCGAGGGCGCCGAGCACGTCCCCGAGGAGGGGCCGGCGATCCTCGCGAGCAACCACCTGTCCTACGCCGACTGGCTGTTCATGCCGCTCACGCTGACCCGCCGGGTGACCTTCGTGGCGAAGGCGGAGTACTTCAACGGCAAGGGCCTCAAGGGCTGGCTGCAGAAGTCGTTCTTCTCCGGCGCCGGCCAGGTCCCCATCGACCGGTCCAGCGGCGGCGCCGCCGAGGGCGCGCTGCTCTCGGCGAAGAAGGTCCTCGGCCGCGGTGAGCTCTTCGGGATCTACCCGGAGGGCACCCGCTCCCACGACGGCAAGCTCTACCGCGGCAAGACCGGGGTGGCGCGCCTGGCCCTGGAGACCAAGGTGCCGGTGATCCCGGTCGCCGTGCTCGGCACCGACGTGGTCGCCCCGCCCGGCAAGAAGTTCGGCGCGTTCACCCGGCCGCTGGTGCGCTTCGGGAAGCCGCTGGACTTCTCCCGCTACGAGGGCATGGAGAACGACCGCTACGTGCTGCGCTCGATCACCGACGAGATCATGTACGAGATCATGCAGCTCTCCGGCCAGGAGTACGTCGACATCTACGCCGCCAAGGCCAAGGCCAGAGCCAAGGACAAGGAGGCCGCGAAGCGGTCCGGCGGCGACACCGAGCCGAAGAACCCCCAGGACCCCGCGCTCAAAGCATCCTGATCGTCGATGACCAGACCCGGCGCGGGCAGGCCAGCCGCGGATCCGGCCACCGAGGCCGTCGAGACCACGATGTACCGCGCGCTCGCGGTGCTCCGGCTGGTGGTGCTGGCGAACGCGATCGGGCTGAACCTCTACCGCTGGGACAACATCGACCATCCCACCGCGGCGGTCGTCGTGCTCCTGGTGATGTCCGCGTGGACGGTCTTCACGGTCTGGGCCTACGACGAGCCGCGCCGCCGGGGCTGGCCGCTGCTGGTCGCTGACCTCGCGGTCACCGTGGCCGCGATCGGCGTCTCGCCCCTGGTCAAGGGCCCGGAGATGCAGGCCACCATCCCCGGCTTCTGGGTGATGGGCGTGGTGCTGGCCTGGGGGATCCGCGCGCACTGGGTCGGTGGGCTGGTCGCGGCCGCTGCGGTCTCGCTGGCCGACCTCGCGGTCCGCACCGACCTCGACCAGAACAACTACGGCAACATCTTCCTGCTGATGATCGGCGGGCCGATCCTCGGCTACGCCTCCGGGCTGCTCAAGGAGATGGCCGCCGCGCGGGACCGCGCCGAACGCGAGGCGGCGGCCGCGGCGGAGCGCGTCCGGCTGGCGCGGGTGGTCCACGACGGCGTCCTCCAGGTGCTCGCGCTGGTGCAGCGCCGTGGGCTCGAGCTCGGCGGGGAGGCCGCGGAGCTGGGCCGGCTGGCGGGGGAGCAGGAGGTGGCGCTGCGCGCGTTCGTGCAAGGGGAGGCCCCGGTCGCGGGCGCCACGTCGAACGGCCGGCGCGGAGCGGCCGCGGGCAGCGTGCTCGTCGACCTGGCGGCGTCGCTGGCGCGGCTCGGTTCGCGCACGGTCACCGTGTCCGTGCCAGGGGCCGCCGTGCTCGTCCCGGAGCGGGTCGCGCAGGAGGTGGTGTGCGTCGTACGCGCGTGCCTGGACAACGTCGTACGCCACGTCGGGGACCACGCGGCGGCGTGGGTGCTGCTGGAGGACCTCGGGTCGTCGCTGGTGGTGTCGGTGCGTGACGAGGGGGACGGGATCGAGCCGGGACGCCTGGAGGAGGCCGCGCACGAGGGGCGGCTGGGCGTGGCCGAGTCGGTCCGCGGCCGGGTCGCCGACCTCGGGGGTACGGCGGCGCTGGTGACCGCGCCCGGTCAGGGCACGGAGTGGGAGTTCACGCTCCCGCGCTGACCGGCTCCTCGACGCGGGCGGACGGGGCCTCCGCGGTGATCTCGGCGGCGGGCTCCGCGGACACCTCGGTCGGCGGGACCTCGGCCGGCGCGGTGTCGAGCAGCCGCGCGGGCGAGGGGATCCGGATCGTGAACGTGCTGCCCTCGCCGAGCGCGGAGCGGACGTCGATGCTGCCGTGGTGCCGGTCCACGATCCGCTTGACGATGGTCAGCCCGAGACCGGTGCCGGGCACCGCGACCGCCTCGGGGTTGCTCGACCGGTAGAACTCGGTGAACAGGAACTCCTGGTCCTCCTCGGAGATCCCGAGCCCCTCGTCGCGGCAGGTGAACGTGACGTGGTCGGCGTGCGCCGCGAGCGTGACCTGCACGGTGCGGCCCGAGGGCGTGAACTTGATCGCGTTGCTGACGATGTTGGTGACCAGCCGCTCGAGCTCGCCGCGGTCGCCCCAGGCGAGGACCGGGGTGCCGGGGTGGTCCAGCCGCAGGGCGACGCCGCGCCGCTCGGTCTGGATGCGCAGCATCTCGACGGTGTCGTCGAGCAGCGGCACCAGGTCCACCTCGACGGGGATCAGCGGCCGGGTCGGGTCGCCCACCTTGGACAGCAGCAGCAGGTCCTCGACCATCATCTCCAGGCGCGCGGCGTTGCGGCTGATCGCGCCGAGCGAGCGGGCCGCGCTGGTCTCCGCGAGCACCGGCTGGATCAGCTCGAGATGCCCCATCACCGAGGTCAGCGGGTTCTTCAGCTCGTGGGAGATGGTCGCGATCAGGTCGGTCTTGTAGCGGTCGAGGTTCTGCAGCTCCTCGACGAGCTGGCGCTCGCGCTCGAAGAGCCGGGCGTGCAGCACCGCCCGGCCGAGGTCGCGGCCGATGGCGAGCACGGCGGCGATCTCCTCGTCGCTCCACGCCGGAGCCTTCGCGGTGCGGGTCAGCGCCAGGTAGCCCAGGCACTCACGGCCCGCGCCCATCGGCACGCAGAGCAGCGACCGCGCGTTGATCCGGCCGATGAACTCCAGCAGCAGCGCGGACTCCTCCGCCGACACCAGGTCGGCCGGCGGGGTGGCGGTGGAGCTGAGCACGACGGCGCGCTGCTGGTCCCAGCAGGCGGTCGCGATGCGGCCGGCGAGGTCGAGGACCTGCCCGGGCGCGTCCAGCGAGATCTGCGGCGGGTGGACGGCGCCGTACCCGCCGGCGGTGCGGCTGTCGGGGGCGAACGCGCGGATCCACATGCCGTGGGTGCGCAGGCCCTGCACGATCGGCGCGACGCAGTCCTCGATCAGCCGGGCCAGGTTCAGGTCGCGGCCGGCGGTGTGCAGGATCGTGCGGGTGGCCTCGGCGAGCCGGACCTGCTCCACGAGGCGGGCGCGCTGCATGGCGTTGTTGATCGCGATGCCGGCCTGCGCGGCGTACATCTCGAGGACCTCGCGCTGCATCCGGCCGGGCCGGCGGCCGTCGTGGGGGAGGTCGACCGAGAGCAGACCGGACAGCTCGCCGGTGGCGGTGAACAGCGGGGCGAACAGCGCGTCGAGCGGGTGCCAGGCGTCGGGGACGTCGAGCGGGGTCAGGTCCGGCACCCAGCCGAGGCCGTCCATGCCTTCTTCCAGACGCTCGTGCGGCACGAACCGCAGGTCGCCCCACTCGTCGGCGAGCGCGAACTCGCGCTCCAGGGCCTCGACCGGGACTCGGTCGCCCAGCAGCGTCTCGCGGGCGTGGTCGTCGCCGGCCACCGCGACCACCTCGAGCGTGTTGTCGCTGCGCAGCTGTCGGATGCAGGCGACCTGGAACCCGACCACGTCGGCGACGCCTTCCGCGACGGTCTGCAGCACTTCCTGGAGGTCGTGACCCGCGTTTACCTTGCTCATCAGCTGATGCATCCGCCGGAGCGTGGCGATGGCCCGCGAGTCCTTGACTGGCACCATGTGAGTCTCCCCGCTCTGTAGGTGCATGAATGTGTAACTGCAGGAACGTGCAATGTTCAACCGTGAGGGACGGTATCGGACAAGAGATTGCGGTATGTGCTTTTCGTCCGTTTCTAGGGTTCGTGTCTAGAACACCCTGGGGTCAGCCCCTGGGGTGGGCCCCGGGTATAGCGTCGCGGACGTGACCATCCACTCCTCGCACCCGTTCGCCGACCCCGAGCACGAGCGCGACGCGGTACGGCGGCTGCGGGGCCGTCTCGGCGGCACGGTCACCCTGTGGACCGCTGGTGCCGGACCCGCGCGCGCCGGGCTCACCGTCGCCTCGCTGATGGTCGCGAACGGCGAGCCGGCCCACGTGCTCGCGCTGGTCGACCCCGACTCCGACCTCGCCGCGACGGTGGAGGACACCGGCGCCTGCGTGGTCTCGGTCCTCGAGTGGCCGCACCGCGACCTCGCCGAGGCCTTCGCCGGCCTCGCGCCGGCGCCCGGCGGCGTCTTCACGCTGGGCAGCTGGACCGACACCGACTGGGGCCCGCGGCTCGAGGGGGCGTCGGCCTGGGCCGGCCTGCGGCAGGCCGGCGAGCCGTGCGAGGTGGGCTGGTCGCTGCTGCTCGACATGACCGTCGAGCACGTCGAGCTCGGCGAGGAGTCCGCGCCGCTGGTGCACCGGCGCGGCCGGTACGTGCGCCCGTAGCGCGTACTTGTGCGCACGGACGAGGAACTAGTCGCTCGAATCCTGCACGTCGCGGTAGTACCGGAGGGTGGCGATTGCTCGTTCGTGCTCGACAGGGTCGGGCCACAAGTGCAGCTGGTGATTCTTGTGCAGCCAGTCGTACAGGAGACCGACGGCGCTGATCAGGGCGAGCATGATGGCGAAGCCGACCGAGACGAGGGTGGGATCGTTGGGATCAACCATCTGAGCCGCCCTACATCAACGACCAATACAAGGTCGGGTGGACTCCCCATGTTGGCAGCGCGCAGCGTCCTTCGCCAGCCTGCGTCGGGATCAGCGCACGCGACGGACGTTCCCGTCACCGATCGCGCTGAACGTCGTCGCCAGAACCCCCACGTGGGTGCGAGCGAGCGTTGCATACGATTCCTTCGCTTGCACGGTGCCCTGCGAAAGTCTTGACGATTGGTCGGCTTCGCCACCACCCTCGAGCACGCATCCGCTGACAGGAGGACGCCGTGTCCGGCACCCCGGAACGCTACGCACCCGCGCGGGCGCGAGACCTCGTCGGCTACGTGGTGGCCACGGTGGCCCTTGTGCTCGGGGACATGGTGCTGTTCGACGTCGGATGGTGGTTCTGGGCGGGAGCGGTCTGCGCGGTGGCCGGTCGCGAGGTCACGAAGTGGCGGATGCGGCGGCTTGCCCAGGAGTACGAGTCCGAGCCGGCAGGCGGTGGCGGCTGACTCAGCCGCCTGCCCTGCCGAGCGCCATGAGCGCACCCATCTCCTCGGCGGTACCCAGCGCGATCAGCACCGCGCCGGCCGGCACCACCGTGCTCGCTGCCGGGTTAGGCACGAGCGGGTGCCCTGCCGCGGACCGGAGCGCCAGGACGAGCGCGCCGGCGTGCCCACGCAGACCGAGGTCGGCCAGGGCGCGGCCCTCGAGCGCGGAGCCGGCCTCCACCGGGATCTGCTGGATGCGGAAGTCCAGGCTCTCCTCGTGCATCACCACGTCGAGAAACTCCGCGACGTCGGGCTGCAGCGCGAACACCGCGAGTCGGCGCCCACCGATCCGCTCCGGGTTCACCGCGTGGGTGGCGCCGGCCATGATCATCTTCTCGGCAGACGCGGTGGTGCGGGCGCGGGCGACGATCACCAGGTCGCTGCGCAGGGCGCGCGCGGACAGCGTCACGTAGACGGTGTCGGCATCGGTCTCCAGCGCGGCCAGCAGGGCCCGCGCGTGCTCGATGCCGGCCCTGCGCAGCACCGCGTCATCGGTCACGTTGCCCACGAGGTAGAGCCCGTCGGTCATCCCGGTCACGACCGCGGGGTCGATGTCCACCACCACGACGTCGAGCCCACTGGCGAGGAACTGCTCCTGGGCGGCCCTGCCCACCCTGCCGTACCCACACACGATGACGTGGCCGCGAAGTGCCTCGATGCGCTTGTCCATGCGTCGCCTCTCCAGGTTTTCACGCAGGTGGCCCTCGGTGAGCGCCTCGAAGATCACGCTGAGGTTGTAGAGCACGACGCCGACGCCGACCACGATCAGCAGGATGGTGAACACCTGGCCGACGGGGCTCAGTGGCCGGACCTCGCGGAAGCCGACGGTGGCGACCGTGGTCACGGTCTGGTACAGCGCCTCGAGGAAGGTGAACCCGAGGGCGAGATAGCCGACCGTTCCCAGCACGGTCACCGCGACCAGCCCGGTCAACGCCACGGCGATGCGGCGAATCGCTCCCTGGTTCACGACAAGATCCTAGGTCCGTGCGGCCGTGACGAGCTGCTGGATCGGGTCAGGCCGTGGCCCGCCGACCGGCTCGTTCAGGCGTCGAGGTCGAGGATCGTCGCCTCGACGTCGTCGAGCGCGACCCGGATCGCGCCGGTGACCACGGCGTGGTCCTCCAGGGCCGAGGCGACGATGCGCGGCGGCGACTGCGTCAGCGCAGGCACCCGCTGCTCCAGGCCGGGGACGATCAGGTCGCCGGCGCCGGCGACGCCGCCGCTGATCACGACGAGCTCGGGGTTCAGGAACGTCCCGAAGATCGCCACCACCCTGGCGATCCGGTCGAGCACCCCGCCCACGATCTCGACGGCGGCGGGGTCGCCCGAGCGTGCCGCCTCGAAGACCTCCTCGACCGGCACCTCCGCCCCTGCGGCCTGCTCGGTCAGCTCGGCGATGGCGTCGGTGTTGCCCACTCCTTCGACGAGGCTGAGGAAGGTGAGCTCACCGGCCCTGCCCGCGCTGCCCCTGATCAGCCTGCCGTCCATGAAGAGGGCGGAGCCGAGCCGGTAGCCGGCCAGCAGCTCGATGACGTTGTCGCACCCCTGCGCCACGCCGCGCCAGCGCTCACCGATGACCGCGAGGTTGGCGTCGTTCTCGACGTGGGTGGCCCACCCGCAGGTCGACAGCGCTTCACGCAGGTCGTGCCTGGCCAACCCCGGCAGGTAGGCCTGGCTGGCCATCACGTGGCCGTCGCTGCCGACGGGGGCGGGGACGCCCATGGTCACCGCGCGCACCGCGGACGGCTCGACGCCGGCCTCGTCGAGCACCTGCTGCGCGGTCCGCCGTACGCCGTCGAGGCGGGTGCCGGCGCGCACCCGCTCGTGCCGGAAGGTCGTCGTCCGCTCCGCCACCGCATCGCCGCGCAGGTCGGCCAGCCGGGCCGTGACCTTCTTCGCCCCGAGGTCGATGCCGAGGACGAAGCCGGCTCTCGCGTTGAAGAGGTACTGCCGGGGGCGGCGGCCGGGCTGGGACCCGGTGTCGGGCACGCGCACCTCGATCTCGGTGATCAGCCCGCGACGCAACAGCTCGCCGCACACGGCGTGCACCGTCGGCCGTGAGAGGCGGGTCGACCCCATGAGGTCGGTCCCCGTCAGCGGCGCCGTACTCGAGCGCATCGCGTCGAGCACCGCCGCCGCGTTCATCCTTCGCAGGAGCGGGGTGGTTCCGATGTCATGTGCCATGCCCACCTCTTGACTGTCTCCGGATCACAATGGCATGGTACATAAAGCACTTTAATCAACCTCCTTAATCAATCTCGGAGCACACACATGACGATGAGACGTTCCTCGGCGTTGGCGGCCGCCCTCGGGCTCCCGCTCCTGCTGGCGGCCTGCGGCACGGGCGGCAGCGGGGCACAGAGCTCGACGGAGGAGCTCCCCGCAGGGCAGAAGGTCGAGGGTGAGATCACCTTCTGGCACGCCTACAGCGAGGGCGGCCCCGAGGTGACGACCCTCGAGGAGGAGGTCATCCCCGCCTTCGAGAAGGCGCACCCCGGCACCGAGGTCAAGCCGGTGACGGTGCAGTACGACCAGCTGCACCAGAAGCTGGTGACCGCTGCAGCGGGGGAGAGCCTGCCCGACGTGGTCCGCAGCGACATCATCTGGGTCCCGGAGCTGGCCGACCTCGGCGTCCTCGTCCCGCTCGACCAGGCGATGCCCGACTTCGAGAAGCTCGCGGAGCAGACCTACGACGGTCCGTTGGCGACCAACAAGTGGCAGGACAGCTACTACGGGCTGCCGCTCACCACGAACACGAAGGTGATGCTCTACAACGAGCAGGCACTCGACGAGGCCGGTGTCGGCGTCCCGGAGACCTTCGACGACCTGCGCGCGTCGGCGCCCAAGGTCGCCGAGACCGGGAACTACCTCCTCGCGGAGGCCGACGCGGCCGGATGGCAGGTCCTTCCCTACATCTGGTCCAACGGAGGCGACATCACCGACGAGGACATCACGACCTCGGACGGCTACCTCAACGGCCCGAAGTCCGTCGAGGCGGTCGAGCTCCTGGTCGACCTCTACGAGCAGCAGGCGTTGCCGAAGCTGATCCTCGGTGGCGGCGGAGGGACGAACACCTTCGAGGGCCTGGCCAACGGCATGTACGCCACGATCGTCGACGGCCCCTGGGCGTTCCCGATCATCGAGGGCCAGTTCAAGGACTTCGAGATGAAGACCGCACCCATGCCGCACGGGGACGGTGAGAGCACCAGCGTCGTCGGTGGCGAGAACCTGGTGATCACCCAGGCCTCCGAGAACAAGCAGCTCGCCGCCGAGTTCACCCGGTACATGCTGAGCGAGGAGGCCCAGCTCGCCATGGCCGAGGCCGGGCAGATCTCGGTGCTCGAGTCCCTGTCCGACAAGATGGTCGAGATCGAGCCGTCGTACGAGGAGTACATGAACCAGCTCCAGACCGCTCGCCCCCGCCCGCCCACACCCGCGTGGACGAAGATCGACGAGATCATCCGCAAGCAGGTCCAGCTCGCGGTGCGCGGTGACATGACGGCGCAGGAGGCGATGGACGAGGCCGTGGCGCAGATCGACCCCTTGCTCGAGAGGGGCTGAACACATGGCGGCCACGGCCACCACGACAGGTCCGGCGTCGCCCGAGGTGGCGGCGCCGGCCCCCGCGCCACGAGACAGCCGCAAGCGGCGGCGCGAGTCGCTGACCGCGTACGTGTTCCTGCTGCCAGGCTTCGCGCTCTTCTGCCTCATCGTCGCCTACCCGTTGGCGCGGTCCTTCCAGATCAGCCTCTACGACTGGGCGGTCGTCCCGACCCAGGCGAGCCGATTCATCGGCCTGGAGAACTACGCCCGCGGGCTCGCTGACGAGCAGTTCTGGCTGAGCATGGCCAACGCCGGCGTCTACCTGCTCGTCACCGTGCCCGGCCAGCTCGTGATCGGCCTGGCCCTCGCCGTGCTGCTCGACGCGAAGATGCCCGCCCGCGGTCTCTTCCGGGTCCTCTTCTACGTCCCGGTGATCACCAGCTGGGTGGTCGTGGCCCTGGTCTTCAAGTACCTGTTCAACACCGACGCCGGGGTCGTGAACTGGCTGCTGGTCGACGTCCTGCACGTCGCCGACGCCAACATCGCCTGGCTCCAGTCGCGGTGGCCCGGCCTGATGGCCGTGAGCATCCTCGGTGTCTGGAAGGGAGTGGGCTGGGCGATGGTGATCTTCCTGGCCGCGCTCACCGGCGTCCGTGACGACCTCAAGGAGGCCGCGGCTCTGGACGGCGCCGGCGCGTGGGACCGGTTCGTCCACGTGTCCCTGCCCGCGATCCGCAAGACTCTGCTGTTCGTCACGGTCCTGCTCGTGATCGGCGGCTTCAACGTCTTCATCTCGGTCCTGCTGATGACCGGCGGTGGGCCGGCGGGCAGCACCGAGGTGCCGCTCACGTACATGTACCGGCAGGCCTTCGACTTCCTGGACTTCGGCTACGCGGCCGCCCTGTCCTTCCTGCTCGCGATCGTGATCATGCTCGTCTCCTACAGCCAGTTCCGGCTGTTCGGCGGGGACGAGAAGGAGGTCGACTGATGTCGGTCGGAAACCCCAGGCACCAGCGGCACGTCTCGCTGCGCATCCTCCTGGCGGGGCTCGCGGCGCTCATCATGATCCTGCCGTTCGTGATCATGCTGAGCACGTCCTTCAAGCCCCAGACGTTCGTGCTCGAGATGCCGCCCGAGCTCATCCCGTCGGAGCCGACGACGCGCAACTACCGCGAGGCGTGGTCGGGGAACAGCTTCGCGAAGTACTTCGCCAACTCGCTGTACGTCGCGCTCTCGACGACGTTCGTCGTGCTGCTGCTCTCCTCGATGATGGCCTACGCCTTCGCCCGCTTCGACTTCCTCGGCAAGCGCATCGTGTTCGTCGTGCTTCTGGCGGGCCTGATGATCCCCGGGATCATCACGATCGTCCCGGCGTTCGTGCTCGCCAAGAACCTCAACCTCCTGGACTCCCTGAACGGGCTGACCGTGTTCTACAGCGGCGGCATGGTCGCGTTCATGACCTTCCTGCTGCGAGGGTTCTTCGAGAAGATCCCGCTCGCGCTGGACGAGGCGATGACCATCGACGGAGCGGGCCCGGTACGCCGGTTCTTCCACCTTTACCTGCCGCTCTCGCGACCTGCCCTCGCGACGGCCGCGATCTTCACCTTCCTCGGGGCCTGGGACGAGTTCGTCTGGGCTCTGACGGTCATCAACGACCCCGAGAAGCGGACGCTGCCGGTGGCGATCGCCGCGCTCCAGGGGCAGCGAGCCACCGAGTGGGGGCTCGTCTTCGCCGCCTCGGCGATCGCGGTGATACCGGTGATCGTCGTCTACGTGTTCGCCCAACGACAGTTCATCGCCGGCGTGACCGCCGGCGCAGTGAAGGACTGAGATGCCCCAGCACCTGACCCACGACCCCGAGCACCCCTGGTGGCGCAGCGCCGTGGTCTACCAGATCTACCCGCGCAGCTTCGCCGACGGCAACGGCGACGGGATCGGTGACCTCGCCGGGATCTCCTCGCGCCTGGACTACCTGGCCGGCCTCGGCGTCGACGTCCTCTGGCTCTCGCCGGTGTACCCCTCGCCGCAGGACGACAACGGCTACGACATCAGCGACTACTGCGACATCGACCCGGTCTTCGGGACGCTCGAGGACTTCGACGCGCTGCTCGACGGGGTCCACGCGCGTGGCATGAAGCTCGTCATGGACCTCGTGGTCAACCACACCTCCGACGAGCACGCCTGGTTCCAGGAGTCGCGGAGCAGCACGGACAACCCGAAGCGGGACTGGTACTGGTGGCGCCCGGCCCGCGAGGGAATGACCCCGGGGACGCCGGGGGCCGAGCCGACCAACTGGGGGTCGTTCTTCTCGGGACCCGCCTGGGAGTACGACGAGGCGACGGGTGAGTACTTCCTGCACCTGTTCTCGCCCAAGCAGCCCGACCTGAACTGGGAGAACCCCGAGGTCCGTCACGCCGTCTACGCGATGATGCGCTGGTGGCTCGACCGGGGCGTCGACGGCTTCCGCATGGACGTCATCAACCTGATCTCCAAGGTGCTCCCGCTCCGCGACGGCCACGTCCACCCGGGACAGCGACACGGCGACGGCTTCGACCTCTACGCCGGCGGCCCGAGGATCCACGAGTTCCTGCAGGAGATGCACCGGGAGGTCTTCGCCGGCCGCGACGCCGAGCTGCTCACCGTCGGCGAGATGCCGGGCGTCACGGTCGAGGAGGCGCGGCTGTTCACCGACCCCGACCGGGCCGAGGTCGACATGGTGTTCCAGTTCGAGCACGTCAGCCTCGACCAGGGCGACAGCAAGTGGGACGTCCGCCCCCTCGACCTGCGGGACCTCAAGGCATCGCTCGGCCGGTGGCAGGCGGGCCTGCACGACGAGGGGTGGAACAGCCTCTACTGGAACAACCACGACCAGCCCCGGGTGGTCTCCCGCTTCGGCGACGACGGCGAGCACCGCGTGCGCAGCGCGAAGATGCTCGGCACCGTGCTGCACCTGCACCGCGGCACGCCGTACGTCTACCAGGGCGAGGAGCTCGGCATGGCGAACGCGCCGTTCGAGGACATCGACGACTTCCAGGACCTCGAGTCGGTCAACCACTACCACGACGCGGTCGCGGGTGGCGCCGACCCGGAGGCCGTGCTGCACGCACTGCGGACGATGGGCCGGGACAACGCGCGCACCCCGATGCAGTGGGACGACTCGCCCCACGCCGGCTTCACGACCGGCACCCCGTGGATGGGGGTGAACCCCGACTACAAGCAGGTCAACGCCGAGGCCGCCCTGGCTGACCCGGACTCCGTGCTGGCGCACTACCGCCGGCTGGTCGGGCTGCGCCACACCGAGCCGGTCGTGGCCCACGGCGACTTCACGATGCTGCTCCCGGACGACCCCGACGTCTACGCGTTCACGCGCCGCCTCGACGGCGTCGAGCTGCTCGTGCTCGGCAACTTCACCGGCCGCGAGGTCGTCGCCACGGTCCCCGAGGCGGCGGAGTGGGCCGCGGCCGAGCTGGTCCTGGGCAACGTCGAGCCCGCCGAGGCGTCCGGCTCGGATGCGGGGATCACCCTCGCCCCCTGGGAGGCACGGGTCCTCAGACGGAGCCGCTGAGCGTCGTACCCGGGACGGCCGTCAACCGTGGCGCGCGTAGGTGCCGACCAGCCGGCCCTGCGCGGTCGCGGCCGCCTCGACCGCGCGCAGCGCCTGGTCGAGCCGGGCGCCGTCACGCAGCCCGGTCCGCTCCGAGAGCGCATAGACCGTGAACCGGTAGTGGTGCGTGCCGCTGGGCGGGCACGGGCCGAAGTACGAGGCGTGTCCCGCGGAGTTCCTCGCCTGTACGGCGCCAGGGGGCACCTGGTCCGCGTCCAGCCCCGCGGTCTCGACCGGCAGGTCCAGCACCACCCAGTGCACGAACGTCCTCCGCGGGGCGTCCGGGTCGTCGACGACCAGGGCCAGGGCCGCCGCCCCCGCCGGCACGCCGTGCCAGTCCAGCGGCGGGGACTGGCCGTCGCCGTCACAGGTGAAACGTGCCGGGATGGGGTGGCCCTCCCGGAACGCCGGGCTGCTCACGGTCATCACGTCGGGGGCATGCACCACGGTCTCCTCCCTGGTCGAGGACCCCTCGCATGCGGTCGCGGCGGTCACCAGCACGAGCAGCCACAGAGCCGGCATGCGGGAAGGCACCTCTCCAGCGTCCGCCGGAAGCGCCGTGCGCGCCAGGGGTTCTCGTCCGCGTCGGCCATGGATCGGGGAGCTCACGTCCTGCCATCCTGAGGGGGAGAGGTGGGTGCGGTGTCGGTCGAGATCGACCTTCTGGACGGCTTCGCCGTCCGCGTCGACGGGATGCGCGTCCAGGATGCGGCGTGGGCGCGGCGGGATGCCGCGGCCGTCGTGAAGGTGCTCGCCCTGACGGAGGGACGGCGGCTGCACCGTGAGCAGCTGATCGAGCGGTTGTGGCCGGGACTGGACGTGGACGCGGCGAGTCCACGGCTGCACAAGGCCGCCCACTACGCCCGCCGGGCGATGGACCGGCGCGACGCCGTCGCGCTCCGGGACGAGATGGTCTCCCTGCTCCCGGGGGTCACGGTGGACATCGACGCGGCCGGGTTCGAGCGTGACGCGCGCGCGGCGTTGGACGCCGGTGGAGTGACCCCTGCGGAGGAGGTGCTGGACCGCTACGGTGCGACGTTGCTTCCGGCGGACCTGTACGCCGAGTGGGCCGCGGACAGCCGGGAGCGGCTGGCCGAGCTCCGGGAGGCGCTGCTGCGCCAGGCTCGGCGGTGGCGGGACATCCTCGACGAGGACCCGCTCGACGAGGAGGCTCACGTCGGCCTCATGCGCGAGCGTGCCCGCGCCGGCGACACCCGTGCCGCGTTGCGGCAGTACGAGCGCCTGGACCGCACCCTCCTCCGTGAGCTCGGCGTGGCCCCGGGACCCGAGGCGTCGGCGTTGCGGGAGCAGCTGATCCGGGGACTCGAGGACGCCGGTGCGATCAGTGCGGCCGATCTCGGCCGCCTGGAGCAGGAGATCCGGTTCTGCCGCACGCCGGACGGCATCACGCTGGCCTACGCGAGCTCCGGCGCCGGCCCGCCGCTGGTGAAGGCGGCCAACTGGCTCACTCATGTCGATCACGACTGGCACAGCCCGGTGTGGCGGCACTGGCTGACCGAGCTGTCCCGCCGTCACCGCCTCATCCGGTACGACGTGCGCGGAGGCGGCCTGTCCGACTGGGACATCCCTCCGCCGACGTTCGAGGACTTCGTCAGCGACCTGGAGACGGTGGTCGACCAGGCCGGTCTCGACCGGTTCCCGCTGCTGGGCATATCGCAGGGCGCCGCAGTGGCGGTCATGTACGCCGTGCGCCACCCGGAGCGCGTCAGTCGGCTGGTGCTCTACGGCGGCTACGCCCAGGGCACGGCCGTCCGGGCGCGCACCGAGGAGCAGCGGCGGAAGCACGAGCTCGAGATCGACCTGATGCGTCTGGGCTGGGGCAGGGACGAACCGACCTTCCGTCAGTTCTTCACCACACAGTTCATGCCCGGCGGGTCGAAAGAGCTCTGGGACGCCTTCAACGACCTGCAGCGCAGGACGAGCTCACCGGAGAACGCCGCGCGCGTGCTGGAGGTGAACGGCCAGGTGGACATCCTCGACGTCGCGCCACGGGTGAGGGCCCCCGCGCTGGTGCTGCACGCGCGCGACGATCGTCGACCGCCCCTGGAGCAGGGGCGCCTGCTGGCGTCGGTCATCCCGAACAGCCGCTTCGTCCTGCTCGAGAGCTCGAACCACATCCTGCTCGCCGACGAGCCGGCCTGGTCGGTCTTCCTCACCGAGGTGGAGGAGTTCCTGTCGGACTGAGCCTGCCCTCGAGCCTCGCCGTGGCGCCTCGCCGGAACCGCGCGCCCTGCGCGTGGTCGCCATCTTCCCCCGCTGCGCGGCGTGCGGCGGTTAGCCTTCGGCAGGAGCAGCGACGGAAGGACCGCGGGTGACCGACCCCAGGATCAAGGTGATGGTCGTCGACGACCACCCGATGTGGCGTGACGGCGTGGCCCGCGATCTCACCGAGGCGGGGCTCGACGTGGTCGCCAGCGCCGCGAACGGCACCGAGGCGCTGAACCGGGCGCCCGCGGCCCGCCCCGACGTGGTGGTCCTCGACCTGCAGATCCCGGCACCGAACGGCGTCGAGGTGACCGCCGCACTGGTCAAGGCGGACCCGGCGCTGCGGGTGCTGATCCTCTCCGCGTCCGGAGAGCAGGGTGACGTGCTCGACGCGGTCAAGGCGGGGGCGACCGGCTACCTGGTCAAGTCGGCCTCACGCGAGGAGCTGCTCGACGCGGTGCTGCGGGTGGCCCGCGGCGACACCGTGTTCACCCCGGGCCTGGCCGGCCTGGTGCTGGGGGAGTACCGCCGGCTCTCCGACGCCCCGGCCCCGAACGGTGCGGACACGCCCCGGCTCACCGACCGCGAGACCGAGGTGCTCCGGCTGGTCGCCAAGGGGCTCTCCTACAAGCAGGTGGCCGAGCGGCTGTTCCTGTCCCACCGCACCGTGCAGAACCACGTGCAGAACACCCTGCGCAAGCTCCAGCTGCACAACCGGGTGCAGCTCGTCCGCTACGCCATCGAGCAGGGCCTCGACGACGACTGACCCCCTCGGCGCGCCGGGATCCCGTTTGCGCCGATCTACCCGTGTGTGGCGGTGGCTGACCCTAGTCTTTACCCACACAATGCGGACCCGGAGGGGAACCATGCGCACCAAGGCCGGGCTGCTCGTCATGCTGCTCGCGATCGTCGTCCCCACCACCGTGCCGAGCGCGGCCGCCGAGCCGCGGCCGGCCGCTGCGGAGCGGCTCCTGGTCACCGCGGCACCCCGCGACACGGGCACCGGCACGGAGCGTCGCCAGGCCGCCGAGGACGCGCTGGCCGCGGCCCAGCGGCTCTTCGCGGACGACCGCGACCGAGCCCGCCGTACGCCGGGCGGACCGACGCCGTACGACAGCCCGGAGGCGGCGCCCGAGCCCACCGCCACGGAGGCACCCGAGGGCGACGCGACGATGGTGCTGCGCGACCTCGTCGCCACGCTGCCCGCGCTCGACCCGGCGGACCGCGCCACCGCCCGGTCGATCCTGGCCCGGCCCACCGACGGCAAGGCCGACGAGATGGGCAACGGCTACACCGTCCGCGCCGAGGTCACCTGCACCGAGCACCTCTGCGTGCACTGGGTCGCCAGCACCGCCGACGCGCCGTCGCTCGAGGACACGAACGGGGAGGCGGACGGGGACGGAGTCCCCGACCAGGTGGAGACCACCGCGGCGGTGTTCGAGGAGGCGTGGGCGAAGGTCGTCACCAGTGGCGGCTACCGGGCGCCGCTGGCGGACGGCGACTCCAGCACCCCCGGCCCCAACGGCCTGCTCGACGTCTACCTCGCCGACCTCGGCGGCAAGGAGCGGCCGACGTACGGCTACTGCACCACCGACGACCCCGAGCGCTGGCGGCGCTACGACGTGTCCGCCTACTGCGCGGTCGACGACGACTTCTCAGCGGAGCAGTACGGCGGCGCGCAGCCGGACGACAGCCTGCGGGCGACCGCCGCGCACGAGTTCTTCCACGCGGTGCAGTTCTCCTACGACTTCCTCGAGGACCTGTGGCTGATGGAGGGCACGGCCACCTGGGTCGAGGACGAGGTGTTCGACGACGTCGACGACAACCTGCAGTACCTCGCCGACAGCCCGCTCCGGTACCCGCTGGCGCCTCTGGACTACCCGGGCACCGACAGCGACGGCTTCGTCTACGGCAACTGGATCTTCTGGCGCTTCCTCAGCGAGTACCTCGGCGCCGGCGCAGCCTCCGACCCGACCGTGGTCCGGCAGGTCTGGCGCCGCCTCGACGCCCGGGCCGGCGCCCGCGACGAGTACTCGCTGCAGGCGGTGCGCGCCGTGCTCGCCGCGCGCGGGGTCGGCTTCGGCAGGGCGTTCGCGGCCTTCGGTGCCCGGAACCAGATCGCGCGCCGCTGGTACGACGAGGGCGCCCGCTACCCGGTGGCCCCGGTGCTGCGCACGTTCTGGCCGAGCCGTGACCGGCCGACGGTGCGGGCCCGGCAGATCGACCTGGACCACCTCTCCAACGCGCACGTCGGCTTCCGGCCGGCGAGCTCGCTGACCGGCACCTGGCGGCTGCGCCTGCTGCTCGACCTGCCCGCCCCCGGCCGCGGGGCCAAGGCCACGGTCGCGGTGCACCGGGTGGGCGGCGACGTCCGGCTGGTCCCGGTCCGCCTGGACCGGCGCGGGAACGGCGTGCTCACGGTGCCCTTCGACCGCCGGTCGGTCGCCCGCGTCAACCTGACCCTGTCCAACACCAGCAGCCGGATGTCGTGCGGCGGCGCGACGATCTGGTCCTGCCAGGGCGTCCCGCTCGACGACGACACCCGCTACGTCTTCGCCGCGAAGGCGGTCCGCTAGCCCGTCCTGCCCGGTCCGCCCGCGCCGTACGGCGGTGTTGCCTATCCTCGGG
This sequence comes from Nocardioides jiangsuensis, assembly GCF_019679455.1. GTDB lineage: Bacteria > Actinomycetota > Actinomycetes > Propionibacteriales > Nocardioidaceae > Nocardioides_C > Nocardioides_C jiangsuensis. The sequence goes on along the minus strand of NZ_JAIEZQ010000001.1, from coordinate 595,114 downwards.
AGCGTGCCAGGAGCAGCCGACGGGGGAGCCGACGACGTGGCGGTGCGTGACCTGACCGCCGCGGCGGAGGAGCTGTACGCCCTGGGCCCCGACGCGTTCACCGCCCGCCGCAACGAGCTCGCCAAGGAGGCCAAGGGCGCCGGCGACAAGGACCTCGCGGCCCGGGTCGGGAAGCTGCCCAAGCCGAGCACCGCCGCCTGGGTGGTCAACATGCTGGTCCGGCACGACCCGGACCAGGTCGACCAGGTGCTCATGCTCGGCGCGGCGCTGCGCGAGGCGCAGGAGAACATGGCCGGCGAGGAGCTGCGCCAGCTCGGCCGGCAACGCCGCCAGCTGACCGCCGCGGTGACCACCCAGGCGAGGGTGCTCGCCGCCGACCTCGGCACCCGGGTCGGCGACGCGGTGGCCGACCAGGTCGAGGAGACGCTGCGTGCGGCCATGGTCGACGAGGGTGCGGCCGCCGCCGTGCGGACCGCCGCGCTGGTCCGCCCGCTGTCGGCCAGCGGGGTGGAGGGCGCCGAGATCACGGGGGCGGTGGCGCTGCCCGAGCTGCTGGGGGAGCACGCCGTCCGGTTCGCCAGCCTGGAGCGGCCCGCGCGCCGGGCGGCCGGCACCGCGGCGCCGGCCGAGGAGGAGCAGCCCGCGCGGGCCGAGCTCAGCGTGGTACCGGACGAGAACCGCGAGCTCGACGAGGCCGAGCAGCACCTGGCCGAGGCGGAGAGTGCCGCGGCCGGTGCGGACAAGAAGCTGGCCAAGGCCGAGCGCAGGGTGGCCAAGCTCGAGGCGCGGACCCTCCAGCTGCAGGCCGAGCTCGAGGAGCTGCGTCGCAAGGCCGCCGAGGTGGAGCACCGGATCGAGACCAACGACGAGGAGCTCGCCGACGCCGAGGAGCGCCGCGACGGGCGGCGGGAGATCGCCGACGACCTGCGCCGGGTGCTCGCGGAGGCCCGGGAGAAGCTGGACCGGCTCCGGTCCTGACGCGCGACGGCTAGCCCCAGCCCTTGGCCCGCTCCACGGCCTCCCGCCACCTGGTGTGCGCGGCGTCGGCCGCGGCCCGGTCGCCCTGCGGCTCGAAGCGGCGGTCGAGGTGCCAGGTCTGGCGCAGCTCCTCGGTGGACTCCCACACCCCGGTGCCGAGACCGGCGAGGAAGGCGGCGCCGAGCGCGGTGGTGTCCACGATCTCCGGCCGCTCGACCGGGACGCCGAGCTGGTCGGCCTGCAGCTGGCAGAGCAGGTTGTTCGCCGACGCACCGCCGTCGACCGCGAGCGAGGTGAGCGCCGGCATCGTCTCCACGACGTCGCGCACCTCGAACGCGATCGCCTCCAGCGTGGCCCGCACGAGGTGGGCGCGCGTCGTACCCCGGGTGATCCCGGCGATCAGCCCGCGCGCGTGCGGGTCCCAGTCGGGGGCGCCCATCCCGGTCAGCGCGGGCACGAAGACCACGCCGTGGCTGTCGGGGACGGTGCCGGCGATCGCCTCGGTCTCCGCGGCCGAGCCGATGATCTGCAGCCCGTCGCGCAGCCACTGCACCGCCGCGCCGGTCACGAAGATCGCGCCCTCCAGCGCGTACGTCGTCTCGCCGGACGGCGACCGCCAGGCCGCGGTGGACAGCAGCCCGGCGTCGGAGCGCACCACCGTGGACCCGGTGTTGGTAAGGATGAACGACCCGGTGCCGTAGGTGCACTTGGTGTCGCCCTCGTCGAAGCAGGTCTGCCCGAACAAGGCCGACTGCTGGTCACCCGCGATGCCCGCGATCGGCAGCTCGAGCCCGGCGAACGAGCGCGGGTCGGAGGTGGCGACCGGACCCCACGAGGGGACGACGTCGGGGAGCGCGTCGCGCGGCACCCCGAACAGCGAGCACAGCTCGTCGGACCAGTCCCCGGTCTCGAGGTCGAACAGCAGCGTGCGCGAGGCGTTCGAGACGTCGGTGACGTGCCAGGTGCCGCGGGTCATCCGGGCGACGAGGTAGGAGTCGACGGTGCCCACGGCGTACCGGCCGGACTCCACGAGGGCCCAGGTGTTCGGCTCCTCCTCGGCGAGCCAGCGCAGCTTGGTGGCGGAGAAGTACGGGTCGAGGCGCAGCCCGGTCAGCTCGGCGACCCGCGGCTCGTGCCCCTCCTCGCGGAGCCGGTTGCAGACGCCGGCGGTACGGCGGTCCTGCCACACGATCGCGCGGCGGGGGGACCCGAGCGTCTCGCGGTCCCACAGCAGCACGGTCTCGCGCTGGTTGGTGATGCCGATGCCGCGCAGCGCGGGACCGCCGGTCGCGTCGTACTGCCGGAGCGCGGCGCGGGTGGCCTCGAGGGTCGCCTGCCAGATCTCCTCGGGCGCGTGCTCCACCCAGCCGGGCCGGGGGAAGTGCTGGCCGAACTCCTGGTAGCCGCGCGCGGCGATGGTGCCCTCGGCGGTGACCACGAGCGCGGTGACACCGGTGGTGCCCGCGTCGATCGCAAGGACGCTCATGCGAGGTCGCCCGACGTGTCGCGGAGGATGGCGAGCACCCGGCGGTCCACCCAGGGCGCCTCGGAGTCCCCGTCGCCGACCCGCATCTCGTAGTTCTCGGTGCCGACCCAGGCGTGGAAGTCGCGGGCGCCGAGCGAGCGCGCGCGGTCGTCGAGCTCGGTCTTCAGCTCGGGGGTGAGCGCCACCTTCTCCTCGTCGGTCGAGGCGGTGAGGTAGAGGTCGTTGAGGTCGAGCAGCCGGCCCAGCTCGGTACACGGGTCGGCGTGGTCGTCGACGCGGAGGTCCACCGCGGCGTCGTCGTTGCCGCCGTACCCGGCGCCCTCGCGGACCACGAGCAGCGCCGCCGACTGCCGGCCGCGGCTGTCCCCTCCGGCGCGGTCGCCGGCGACGAGCGCCGCGAGCAGCCGCCGACCGAGGTCGGCCTCCTCGGCGGAGCCGTCCCAGGAGGTCTTCATCGCCTCGACCACCTCGGGGCCGGCGAGGATGTTGCCCTGGATCGCCACCCCGTCGCCGGTCACGCCCCCGGCCCAGTCGAGGCAGGAGCCGCCGGTGTGGCTGGCGGCGTTCCCGTCCAGGTCGACGATCCCGACCTGGCGGTGGTCGCGCCCGTCGTCCTCCTCCAGCAGCCGCTGCAGCGCCACCTCGGCGGTCGCCCCCTCGTCCAGGTGGGAGAGGGCCAGACCCTTGTAGGCGACGTTGGCCTCGGCCTGGGTGGCCACGGCCCCGACCCCGGCGACCGCGGCGGGGACGGCCGAGCCGACCGCGAGGAACTTGGAGGCCACGGCCACTCCCCAGGACTGTCCGTCGGCGGACCGGGCGACGATCGAGAAGGTCATGGCGCAGACCCTATCCACGCCCGCGCCGGGATCCAGCCCGTGGAACGATCCAATCAACCCGTTGCGTGCCCGCCGCTCGTCGCTAGGCTCGGACTCACCATCCTTCGAAGGAGTGAACTCATGCGCGTGGGAGTGCTGACCGGCGGCGGGGACTGCCCCGGACTGAACGCAGTGATCCGGGCCGTCGTCCGTCGCGGCATCAAGGAGTACGGCTACGAGTTCGTCGGCTTCCGCGACGGCTGGCGCGGCCCGCTCGAGAACATCACGGTCCCGCTCGGCGTGGACCAGGTGCGCGGCATCCTCCCGCGCGGCGGCACGATCCTGAAGTCCTCGCGCACCAACCCGTTCAAGATCGAGGGCGGGGTGGAGAAGATCAAGGAGAACCTCGCCGCGAACGGCATCGACGCGCTGATCGCGATCGGCGGCGAGGACACCCTCGGCGTCGCCACCAAGCTCGCCGACCTCGGTGTGAACGTGGTGGGCGTGCCGAAAACGATCGACAACGACCTCTCCGGCACCGACTTCACCTTCGGCTTCGACACCGCGGTGAACATCGCGATGGAGGCGATCGACCGGCTGCACACCACCGCCGAGTCGCACCACCGGGTGATGGTCGTGGAGGTGATGGGCCGCCACGCCGGCTGGATCGCGCTGCACTCCGGGATCGCCGGCGGCGCCAACGTCGTCCTGGTGCCTGAGAAGCCGTTCGACATCGACGCGGTCTGCAAGTACGTCGAGGCGCGGTTCGAGACCAACTACTCGCCGATCATCGTGGTCTCCGAGGGCGCGGTCCCGGTCGAGGGCGGCGACATGACCCTGCAGAGCGGCGAGCTCGACGCGTTCGGGCACGTCCGGCTCGGGGGCATCGGTGACCGGCTGGCCAAGGAGATCGAGGACCGTACCGGCAAGGAGGCCCGCGCGGTCGTGCTCGGCCACGTGCAGCGCGGCGGCACCCCCACCGCGTTCGACCGCTGGCTCGCCACCCGGTTCGGCCTCCAGGCGATCGCGGCGGTCCGCGACGGCGACTTCGGCACGATGATGGCGCTGCGCGGCACCGACATCGTCCGGGTCCCGCTCATCGAGGGCACCGGCGAGCTGAAGCTGGTCACCCCCGAGCTGTACGCCGAGGCCGAGGTCTTCTTCGGCTGACCCCCCTGCGACGGGGGCCCTTCCCGGCCCCCGTGGTGCCCGTCCCGGGACATCCCGGGACATCCCTCGCCGAGCGCGGCGGGCCGGTCCCCACGGGTCTTCACCACGCTCCCCGGGTGTGTGATCGTGAGATGAGGCACACCTGCGGGAGGTTGCCGTGCACTTCGCGCTCGACCAGACCTGGCACCAGCGGCTGACGGTCGCAGCAGCGGCCGCGCTGACGCTGGCCGTCGTCGCGGGCCCGGAGATCGCGACCGGGATCGGGGCGCTGCCCCGGGCGACCCCGCACGACGACCCGCGCGCGGAGCTGACCGACCTCGGGCGCCGTGCGCTCGACGGGCTGCCCTTCGCCTACCAGCTCGACCGGGACGTGGTGGTCCCCGCGGAGACCGACCCGACGGTGAGCTGGCTGACCCCGGTCCCGCGCGAGCGGATCGAGGGGTTCGCCATCCCGCTCGGCGTGCGCGGGCTGGCGCCGTACGGCTATCTGGGGTCCTCGGACCTGACGCCCGGCTGGGCACGCGAGATCGACCAGGACGACCGGGTGCTCTCCGACGTCGGCCCGCTCAGCTTCGCCTGCACCCGGTGGCCGGGGGAGGACGAGTGCTCGGCGGCGCTGCTGATCGAGCACGGCGAGGACTACTTCTACCTGCGCTCGGGGCTCGGGTCCGAGACCTTCCTGGACGAGGGGGCGCCGATGGAGGTCTTCGTCTTCGACGCCCTCGACGGTCCGCACCGGGCCCAGCTCGTGCTCGGCGGCCTCGACGGCACCCTGACCGAGAGGGTGGTGCTGACCATGGAGACCGGCGCCGAGGTGGTGGCGTGGACCTCGAGCGACGTCGCGGTGGCCGACGAGACGATCTGGTGGGCGCTGGTCCCGCGGCCGGTGCTGACCGCGACCGCCTACGGACCCGACGGGGCGGTGCTCGACGAGCAGCAGGTCGGCTGAGCGGTCCGGCGGCGGGGCATCCGGGGCGCGGGCCTGTCGGCGTGCGCACCTAGGGTGGGCGCCATGGCAGCGACGAGCACCCCCGGCACGACCGACGCCCCCCGACTCACCCCCGACCGGGCCGCGGTCGCCGACCGGGTGATCGCGGCGATGGCCGGCCCCGACGCGCGGCTGCGCGAGGACCAGACCACCGCGGTCGCGGCGCTGAGCGAGCCCGCCTCCCGGGTGCTGGTGGTCCAGGCCACCGGGTGGGGCAAGTCCGCGGTCTACTGGGCGGCCACCGCGGTCCGCCGGTCCGAGGGGTTCGGGCCGACCCTGGTGGTCTCGCCGCTGCTCTCCCTGATGCGCGACCAGGTCGCCGCCGCCGGCCGCGCCGGCCTGCGCGCCGCGACGCTCAACTCCTCCAACATCGACGAGTGGTCGGCGGTGGAGGAGGCGATCGGGTCGGGCGCGCTCGACGTGCTGCTGGTCTCGCCCGAGCGACTGGCCAACCCCGGCTTCGGCCGCCGGGTGCTCGACCGGCTCGCCGGCAACCTCGGCCTGCTCGTCGTCGACGAGGCGCACGCGGTCTCCGACTGGGGCCACGACTTCCGCCCCGACTACCGCCGGGTCTCCGACGTGCTCCAGCGGCTCAACCCGCAGACCCCGGTGCTGGCCACCACCGCGACCGCCAACGCACGGGTGACCGACGACGTCGCCCGCCAGCTCGGGGACACCACGCTGGTGCTGCGCGGCCCGCTCGCCCGGGCCAGCCTGGAGCTCTCCGTGGTCGACCGGCTCAGCCCGCTCGAGCGCTACGCCTGGGTCGTGGACCACCTGCCGCGGCTGCCCGGGTCGGGCATCGTCTACGCACTCACCGTCGCCGACGCGCAGCGGCTCGCGGCCGCGGTGCGCGAGGTGCACGGCGCCGACTACCCGGTCGAGGCCTACACCGGGCAGCTCGAGGCCGGGCAGCGCGAGTCCCTCGAGGACGCCCTCCGCGACAACCGGCTCAAGGCGCTGATCGCGACCTCGGCGCTCGGCATGGGCTACGACAAGCCCGACCTCGGCTTCGTGGTCCACGTCGGCGCCCCGCCGTCCCCGGTGTCGTACTACCAGCAGGTCGGCCGTGCCGGCCGCGCGATCGAGCACGCGCACGCCGTGCTGCTGCCTTCCGACGCCGACGCGGGGGTCTGGGACTACTTCGCGACCGCGACCATCCCGAAGCCCGAGCAGGTGTCCCGGGTGCTCGAGGTGGTCCCCACCGGCGAGGCGGTGAGCGTGGCCGCGGTCGAGGCGCAGTCCGGGGTCCGCCGCGGTCGGGTGGAGCTGATGCTCAAGCAGCTCGCCGTGGACGGCGTGGTCGACCGGGTCGAGGGCGGCTGGACCGCCACCGGGGTGCCCTGGGAGTACGACGCCGAGCACTACGACGGGATCGTCGCGGTCCGCCGCCGCGAGGCCGACATCATGCGCGCCTACACCCACGGGTCGCGGTGTCTCATGCAGCTGCTCCAGGAATCCCTCGACGACCCGACCGCGGAGCCGTGCGGCCGGTGCTCGGTGTGCCGCGGCGAGCTGCCCGAGGCGCTCGCCGGAGCGGCCGACCCGGCCACCGTCGCCGCGGTGACCGGGCTGCTGCGCGGGCAGGTGCACGTGGTCGAGCCGCGCAAGATGTGGCCCGGCGGGGCGTTCGGCTCCCGCGGCCGGATCGCCCCGCAGGAGATGCCGGAGAACGGCCGGGCGCTGGTGTACGCCGACGCGCCCGAGTGGCGCGAGACGGTGGCGGCGATCTTCGCCCGCGACGCGGCCGCGCCCGAGGAGGTCAAGGACGCCTGCGTGCGGCTGCTGTCGCAGTGGCGCACCTCGTGGACGGCGCGGCCCGAGGTCGTGGTGGACCTCGCCGCCGCGGGGTTCCCGACGCTCACCCGCGACGTCGCGGACCACCTGGCCGGTATCGGCCGGCTCGAGCGCGCCTCCCTCCCGGACACCGGGGGAGGGCCGGCCGACCTGCGCGAGCTGAGCTCCGCCGAGGAGGCGGCGCTGTGGCGCGACCGGCTGTCCGCCGCCCAGGACGGCTCCGCGCCGGAGGTCGGCGCCGCGGTCGGAGGTCGGTCGGCGCTGCTCGTCGTCGACGCGTCGTCGTCGCTGTGGCCGGTCACGGTCGCCTCGGCGGTGCTGCGCCGGGCGGGCGCGGCCGCCGTACTCCCGCTGCTCCTGCACCGCCGGCCCTGACCCCCGGGCGTCACTGAGGGGCCGCCCGGAACGGGACGACCCCTCAGGAGTCGGGCTGGGCCCGCCGGGCCAGGGCCCGGGGCGACGTGCGCCGGTCGGCGCCGGTTCAGCGCCGGGGCTTGCCGCCCTTGCCCTTGCCGGTGCTCTTGGTGCCGGTCGCGGCGGCGCCCTCGTAGGCGGTGGCCGCCTCGGCGTCGACGATGCCGTGGCCGTAGGACGTGGTGAACACGCCCGTGCCGAGGCCCGGGGTGCGCGCGGTGTCGACCAGGGCCGACTTCACGTTGTCGAGCGTGCGGTCCTGCCCGAAGAGCAGCGCCGCGACACCGGACACGTGCGGGGTCGCCATCGACGTGCCCGCGTAGTAGTCGTAGTCGGACTCGCCGCACGCCTCGGAGCCGGTGCCCGACGGCACGGTGGAGACGATGTCCTCCTCGCAGGCCACCAGTCCGGCGCCCCCGGGACCGGCGACGGCGAAGGTGTCCGGCTTGACGGCGCCGTTGGAGTAGTACGCCGGGGTCTCCTCGCGGGTGGTCGCGGTGACGCACAGCGCGCCGTCCTCGAAGGCCGGGGTGTCGCAGACCGGGAAGCTCTCGTTGCCGGCCGCGGCGACCACGAGCACGCCCTCGGACTCGGCGTAGGCGATCGCGTCGGTGACCGAGGACTCCAGCCCGGTGAGGGTGAGCGCCTGCACGCCCGGCATCGCGCCGATGCTCAGGTTCACCACGTCCGCGCCGTGGTCGACGGCGTAGGTGATGCCGGCCGCGATGTCCTCGAAGGCGCCGCTGCCGTCCTCGAGCGCCTTGATCGGCATGATCTGCGCGTCCGGGGCCACCCCGGCGACGCCGATGCCGTTGTCGGTCACCGCGGCGATCGTGCCGGAGACGTGGGTGCCGTGCGTGTCGAGGTCCTGCCCGACGCCGTCGGGCCCCTTCCAGTCGCCGTTGCCGCACGACGGGTCGCACTCGATGAACGTCGCGCCGGGGACCAGGTTGGCCCTGAGGTCGGGGTGGTTCAGGTCGACGCCGGAGTCGACGACGGCCACGACGGTCCCGTCACCGGTCGACGCGGGCCAGGCCTGCTCGGCCCTGACCTGGTCCAGCCCCCACTCCTGCGGGCGCAGCGGGTCGTTCGTGGCGGCGGCGGCCGGGGCGGTGACGGCGGCGACGGCCAGACCTGCGGCGCCGAGAACGGCGGCGATCCGACGGCGGCCCGGGTTGCGGGTGCTACCGAGAGTCATGCGGAACCTTCCGATGGGGGGAGAACCGGTACCGGTGCAACGAGGAGGGTGCCGAAAGGTCACGCGGGCCGGCGGCCCCGGGCGGCCTCGGGCGGCCTCGGGCGTGCGGCCGCCGTCGCCGACCGAGCCTCCTACGACGTTCGACGAAGTCGGCCGGTGTAAGGAGCGTCGCGACGGGGCAGGCTGCCAGCGTGGAGATCGCCAGGACGCGTGCTTGTGGCACGGACCGGGCGTCCGCCACGGTGGATCCGTCGAACGACACGACCTGAGGCGACAGGGGACTGCAGTGACCACGGACGTGAACAGCCAGGCCGGCGAGACGGCGCAGCCCGAGCTGCGCCGGGTGCTCGGCCCCAAGCTCCTCCTGCTCTTCGTGATCGGGGACATCCTCGGCACCGGCGTCTACGCCCTGACCGGGGACGTCGCCGGCGAGGTCGGAGGCGCCGCCTGGGCGCCGTTCCTGGTCGCCTTCGCGGTGGCCACGCTCACCGCGTTCTCCTATCTCGAGCTGGTGACGAAGTACCCGCAGGCGGCCGGCGCGGCGCTCTACGCGCACAAGGCGTTCGGCCTGCACTTCCTCACCTTCCTGGTCGCCTTCGCGGTGATGAGCTCGGGGATCACCAGCGCGTCGACCGCGTCGAAGTTCTTCGCCGAGAACCTCGTCGTCGCCTTCAGCCTGGACCTGGGGACCACCGCGGTGATGACGATCGCGCTCGCGTTCATGGCGGTGCTCGCGCTGATCAACCTGCGCGGCGTCAGCGAGAGCGTGAAGTTCAACGTCGTCCTCACCCTGGTCGAGCTCACGGGCCTGCTGCTGGTGATCCTGATCGGCTTCTACGCGATGTCCCAGGGCGGCGCGGACTTCAGCCGGGTGATGGTCTTCGAGACCTCGGCGGACCGCAGCACGTTCGTCGCGATCACCGCCGCGACCTCGCTGGCCTTCTTCGCGATGGTCGGCTTCGAGGACTCGGTGAACATGGCCGAGGAGACCCACGACCCGACGCGCACCTTCCCCAAGGTGATGCTCACCGGCCTCGGGATCGCGGCGTTCATCTACGTGCTGGTCTCCATCGCCGCGGTGGCGCTGGTCCCGGTGGGCACGCTCGCCGACAGCGAGACGCCGCTGCTCGAGGTGGTCCGGACCGGCGCCCCGGGCCTGCCGATGGACCAGATCTACCCGGTCATCTCGATGTTCGCCGTCGCCAACACCGCCCTGATCAACATGCTGATGGCCAGCCGGCTGATCTACGGCATGGCCAAGCAGGACGTCCTGCCCCGGTCGCTGGCCTCCGTGCTGCCCGCGCGCCGTACGCCGTGGGCGTCGATCGTGTTCGTGACGCTGGTGGCGTTCGGCCTGATCTTCGTGGTCACCCAGGTGATGGGCGAGGACACCGTGGAGGCCCTCGGCGGTACCACCGCGCTGCTGCTGCTCGGCGTGTTCACCCTGGTCAACGTCTCCTGCCTGGTGCTGCGCCGGGCCCACCACGTGGACCACGACCACTTCAAGGCCCCGACGGTGGTCCCCGTCCTCGGCGCCATCACCTGCGCGTTCCTGGTCGGCCCGTGGACCGACCGCGACACGGTGCAGTACCAGATCGGCGGCGGGCTGCTGCTGCTCGGCGTGGTGCTGTGGCTGCTGACCTGGCTGTGGAACCGCGGGGCGCGCGGCAAGAAGACCGGATTCCGCCACGTCGACGACCTCGACGGCTGACCCTGTCCGCGCCTGCGCCACCGCCGTGACGTGCGCCGCACCCGCTGTCCGGATCCCGACCTCGCCCGCAGGCGCCGGGTGGCCCCGGACGTAGTCTGGTGGGGTGACCGTCCCTGATCTGCAGACCCTCCGTGACCTCGGCGCCGCACAGCAGCCGCAGTGGCCGAACCAGGCGGCCCTCGACGCGGCCGTGGGCAAGCTCCGCAGCGTGCCGCCGCTGGTGTTCGCCGGCGAGTGCGACGACCTCAAGTCGAAGCTTGCCGCGGTCACCCGGGGGGAGGCGTTCCTGCTCCAGGGCGGCGACTGCGCGGAGACCTTCGACGGGGTCACCGCCGACAACGTCCGGAACAAGCTCCGGGTGCTGCTCCAGATGGCGGTCGTGCTCACCTACGCCGCGTCCGTGCCGGTGGTCAAGCTCGGCCGGCTCGCGGGGCAGTACGCCAAGCCGCGCTCCTCGGACACCGAGACCCGCGAGGGCCTGACCCTGCCGGCGTACCGCGGCGACGCCGTGAACGGCTTCGAGTTCACCGCGGAGTCCCGGGTGCCCGACCCGCAGCGGCTGGTCGAGGTCTACCACGCCTCCGCGTCCACGCTGAACCTCGTGCGCGCGTTCGTCACCGGCGGCTACGCCGACCTGCGCCAGGTGCACACCTGGAACACCGACTTCGTGAAGTCCTCGCCGGTGGGCCGCCGCTACGAGCAGCTGGCCGACGAGATCGACCGGGCGCTGACGTTCATGAAGGCGATCGGCGCCGACCCCGACGAGTTCCACCGGGTCGACTTCCACTCCAGCCACGAGGCGCTGATCCTGGAGTACGAGCACGCGCTGACCCGGGTCGACTCCCGGACCCAGCAGCCGTACGACGTGTCGAGCCACTTCGTCTGGATCGGGGAGCGGACCCGCCAGCTCGACGGCGCCCACGTCGAGCTGCTCTCGCACATCAAGAACCCGATCGGCGTGAAGCTCGGCCCGACCACCACGCCCGACGACGCCATCGCGCTCGCCAACAAGCTCAACCCCGAGAACGAGCCGGGCAGGCTCACCTTCATCACCCGGATGGGTGCCGGCAAGATCCGCGACCTGCTGCCGAACCTCGTGGAGAAGGTCACCGCCGCCGGCATCCAGGTCGCCTGGGTCTGCGACCCGATGCACGGCAACACCTGGGAGGCCTCCTCGGGCTACAAGACCCGCTCCTTCGAGGACGTGATCCACGAGGTGCAGGGCTTCTTCGACGTCCACCACGCGCTCGGCACCTGGCCCGGGGGCGTGCACGTCGAGCTCACCGGTGACGACGTCACCGAGTGCGTCGGCGGGGGAGAGGCCCTGGCCGAGATCGACCTCGGCAACCGCTACGAGTCGGTGTGCGACCCGCGGCTGAACCGGGTGCAGTCCCTGGAGCTGTCGTTCCTCGTCGCGGAGATGCTGCGCAAGTGACCGACGCCCTGATCGACCTGCGCAGCGACACCGTCACCCGGCCCGGCCCGCAGATGCGGGCGGCGATGGCCGCCGCCGAGGTCGGCGACGACGTGTACGGCGAGGACCCGACCGTCCGCGCCCTCGAGGAGCGGGTGGCCGCGCTGTTCGGCAAGGAGGCGGCGATCTTCACGCCGACCGGGTCGATGGCCAACGTGCTCGCGGTCCGCTCGGTCGTCGGCGCCGGCGAGGAGGTGCTCTGCGACTCCTCCGCGCACATCGCCCGCGCCGAGCTCGGCGCGCACGCCGCCTACACCGGGCTGACCATGCGCACCTGGACCGGCCCCCGCGGCGGCATCGACCTGCCCGCGATCGAGGCGCTGTTCGCCCCCGACCTCGGGCCGTTCTTCGTGCCCACCCGGGCCATCTCGGTGGAGAACACCCACAACTTCGGCGGCGGGACCGTGCTGCCGCTCGGCGACCTGCAGGCGCTCCGCTCCTACGCGGACTCGGTCGGCGCCGCCGTGCACATGGACGGCGCCCGGATCTGGAACGCCCACGTCGCCACCGGCACCCCGCTGGCCGAGTACGGCGCCGTCACCGACGTGCTCGCGGTCTGCCTGAGCAAGGGTCTCGGCGCGCCCGTGGGTTCGCTGATGGTCGGCACGCGGGCCGCCGTCGACGAGGCCCGGGTCTGGCGCAAGCGGATGGGCGGCGGCATGCGGCAGGTCGGCATCCTCGCCGCGGCCGGCATCTACGCCCTCGACCACCACGTCGAGCGGCTGGCCGACGACCACGCGAACGCCCGGCTGCTCGCCGAGGCGTGCGACGTGGACCCCGGCACGGTCGACACGAACATCGTGGTGGTCGACGTATCCGACGCGGCCGCGGTGGTCGCGGCCGCCCGGGACGCCGGCGTGCTCGTCGGGGCCGTCGGGGCGAGGACCGTCCGCGTGGTCACCCACCTCGACGTCTCCCGCGATCAGGCGGTGGCCGCGGCCTCCGTCCTGACCAAGGTGCTCGCGTCCACGCGGCCCACCACCGGCGGCAGCTGACGCATCGCCTGCGCGAGGCTGCGCAGCTCCGCGCCGAGCAGCGCCTGCGGCCCGTCGCACAGGGCGGTCTCCGGGTCGGGGTGCACGTCGACGATCACGCCGTCCGCGCCCACCGCCACCGCCGCGCGGGACAGCGGGACCACCAGGTCCTTGCGGCCGGCCGCGTGCGACGGGTCCACGATGATCGGCAGGTGGCTGGTCGCCTGCACCACCGGCACCGCCGAGATGTCGAGGGTGTTGCGGGTGGCCTGCTCGAAGGTGCGGATCCCGCGCTCGCACAGCACGATGTCGAGGTTGCCGCGCTGGGCGATGTACTCGGCGGCCATCAGCCACTCCTCGATCGTCGCGGTCATCCCGCGCTTGAGGAGCACCGGCTTGCCGGACTCGCCGACCGCCTGGAGCAGGCCGAAGTTGGCCATGTTGCGGGTGCCGATCTGGAGCATGTCGGCGTGCTCGGCCACCACCTGCACGTCGCGCGCGTCGACCACCTCGGTCACCACCGGCAGCCCGGTGGTCTCGCGGACGCCGGCGAGGATCTCGAGCCCCTTGACGCCGAGTCCCTGGAAGGCGTACGGCGAGGTCCGCGGCTTGTACGCGCCGCCGCGGAGCAGGGTCGCGCCGGCGGCCTTGGCCATCTCCGCGGCCTCGAGGGTCTGCGCCGGAGACTCCACCGCGCACGGGCCGGCGATGAACGTGAACGAGTCGGGGCCGACCGGCACCTTGGTCGTCTCGCCCACCCAGACCGTCGAGCGGTCGGGGTGGTGCTGGCGGCTGACCAGCTTGTACGGGTCGGAGATCCGGTGCACGTCCCCGACGCCGGGCAGGCTGCGCAGATTCAGGTGGTGGAAGGAGTCGATGTCGCCGACCAGGCCGATGATCGTGCGGACCACACCCGTGCTGACGAACGCCTCACCTCCGACGCTCTCGACACGCTCGACGACGTGGGCGACGTCGGCGTCGGTGGCTTCCGGAGTCATCACGACGACCATGGGGGTTCCTCTTCTCTGCTGGGTTCACTGCGGGGGAGGGCGGCGGCCACGCCTCGTTGCGCAGGGCCCCTGACAAAGCAGAACGCCCCTCGCGCGTGGCCAGGGGCGTTGGTGTCTCGTGTGCGGGCAGGACCTAGTCGGCCGCCTGCTCGGGAGCCCCGGGCATGTAGCCGAAAAAATAGGTCTGGTTGCCGCGCACGGGAGGACACTAACCCGCGGTGTCCGACAGGCGTCCGCCCGTTCCACGATCCGGGACAGCCGCTCCGCTCACCGGTGGTGTGCGTGGCTGCGTAGCTCCCGGCGGTGTTCGGCGTAGTGCACCGACTCGAAGGTGACCATCGCGACCAGCACCGCGGCGAGCAGTCCGAGCGCGGCCAGGGCGGGGAGCCGGGCCGCCGCGGGGACGAGCACGGCGACGACGACCGCCGTCAGGACGCGGACCAGGAGCACCTGGTGGCCGGTGCGCCACTTGAAGGCGATGTGCCCGAGGAGGTAGACCACGACCCCGCCGTACAGGGCGAGCAGCCCGATCCCCGTGAGCGGCTCGGACAGCTGGTGGTGCTCACCGTCGCCGACGTACTCCAGCACCTTCTTCATGCCCAGCGCGGTCAGCACGATCCCGGCGATGAGCGGGACGTGCAGGAAGCTGTACGCGTCGCGGGCCAGTCGTGGGCGGGTGGCCTCCGGCTCGGCGGCCAGGGCCTGTTCCCCGTGGAGCGCGCTCATGTCGAAGTAGGTCCACCACTGCGCCGCGGCCACCGTCAGCCCGAGGCAGGAGGCGACCACGATCGGCCAGGAGATCGGCAGCTGCGCGACGCCGACGCCGATGGCCACGATCGACTCGCCCAGGGCCACGATCACGATCAGGCCGTGCCGCTCGGCGAAGTGGCCGGCCGACCGGAGCCGCCAGCCGCCCGCGCCGGCGAGGAGGGTGCCCAGGTAGTCCGCGACGAGGGCGGCCGCCCAGAGCAGGGTCTGCGCCGTCCCGGTGAACTGGGAGGCGACCAGGAGCAGGCCCGTCCCGGCCAGCATCGAGGGGGCGAAGCGCAGCAGCTGCCGGCGCAGCCCCGGGTCGTCCCGGGCGATGATCCAGAACAGGACCAGGTGCATCAGCCGGAAGACGAAGTAGCACAGGGCGATGACCACCGGCCCCTCGAGCCCGCCGGGCAGGTCGTCGAACGCCTCGGGGATCGACAGCGCCAGGATGAACATCGCGGCCATGGCCACGAGAAGGACGAGCCGGATCGCGCCCACGTCGACCCGGACCACGTTGCACAACCAGGCGTAGCCGGTCCAGCTCCACCAGAGGAGGGCGAGGACGAGCAGCCCCCGCACCACCCCGCGGCCGCTGAGCTCGTCGGCCATGAACGCGGTCACCTGGGTCAGCGCGAAGACGAACACCAGGTCGAAGTAGAGCTCGAGCGGGGTGACGACCGCATCCCTGCTGTTCGCCTCCATCCGCAAGCGCGGCACCTGCAGCGTCATGGCTTCCATGATGACCCCCGCCGCGGCGTCCGGGGCAGCGGTTGTCCCACCAGGTGTCCCGAGGGGCGTGACCACACCGGCGTGACCTGCCAGACACTGCCAGCCGGCCAGGCGCTACGAGCCGCGCGCCTCCACGGCGTGCAGGTCCCGCTCGGCGTACAGCCGGTGCTCCCACTCCTCGTTGAGGACGACCAGCAGGCACTCACGCACCGGGTAGCTGCGCGGCTCCGGCCAACCCGGGGCCTCGACGGGCTCGGTGAGACCGTCGAGCGACTCCTCGGTCAGGTCGTCGACCACGCTGCGCACGGTGGCCATCCGGTCGTGGCGCAACGCGAGCACGTCCTCCAGGGACGGTCGCGCTGCGCGGTCGCGCGGCACCCCGGGGGTGTCCGGCATCTCGTCCCACGGCAGGTCCAGGGGATGCCACGGCGACGGGTCGCCGAGGACTGCCCGCCGGACCCATGCGTCGGTGGCGAACACGAGGTGCCGCAGCGTCTCCACGAACGACCACTCTCCGCCCACCGACTCGTGCAGCAGCGCGGGGTCGAGACGGCGGGCGCGTTCGACGGTGCCGTCCCAGAGCCGCCCGACGAGGTCCCAGGCCGCGCGGAAGCCGGCGGGATCGGTCGGGCGCATCAGGGCTCGCCCGGGGTAGCGCCGGTCGAGCTCGTCGTTGACCAGCGGACCGATGTCGACACCGTTGATCGTGACCTTCCCGATCTCCCCGTAGATGTCGACGTCGACCAGCTCGACACCGCGCATCACGACGTTGTCCAGGTCGACGGCGCGGAACGTCGTGCCGTTCAGGTTGGCCATGCGGATCTCGGCCCCGCTCAGGTCCACCCTCTCGAACCGGGCGTCGGTCAGGTCGACCCGCTGGAACCGGGAGCCCGTCAGGTCTGCGTCGATGAAGTCGGCCGCACCTGACCGTAGCGCCGCCCGCCGGCGACCCGTCCGTCATTCGCCAGGTCCGGACGAGGGGGGGCGGGCCGGAGCGCACCGCCGTCAGACCGCGATGTGCGGGACCTCGGCCTCGATCTTGCGCCGCGGCGCGAGCTCCACGACCAGCATCGCGGTCAGCACCATCAGCCCGCCGACCGCCATCCGCGCGGTCACCGACTCCCCGCCGAGCAGCACCGCGAAGAACGCCGCGAACACCGGCTCCATGCTCATGATGATCGCGGTGCGGGTCGGCGGCAGGTGCGCCTGCGCCCAGGTCTGCCCGGCCAGCGCGAGCGCCCCCGCGAACAGCGCCATGTAGACCACCGAGAGCCAGTCCCGAGGGTTCGAGGGGAGGACGAGCCCGTCGGGCGCGGTGGCGGCGAAGCACACCACGGTGATCACGAACAGCTGCACGATCGTCATCCCCATCGCCTGCCGCGCGCCGGCCCAGGCGCCGAGGCCGACGATGTGCAGCGCGTAGAGCACCGCGGCGACGAGGGTGACCGCCTCGCCGTAGCCGACGCTGAACCCGTTGAGCGTGAGGACGGCGAGCCCGGCGGTGGCGAGCAGCACCGCGCCCCAGGTCATCGCGGTGATCCGGGTGCGCAGGATGAGCGCGGCGAGCAGCGGTGTGCACACGACGTACATGCCGGTGATGAACCCCGAGACGCTCGCCGGCGTGTGCGCCAGGCCCGCGGTCTGCAGGATCTGCGCGACGCCGTACAGCAGACCCAGCACGACCGCGTGCCGGCGCGAGGCCGCCGACAGCCGGCCCAGCGCGCGCGGCGCGAGCAGGAACAGGCCGACCGTGGCGATCGCGAACCGGACCGCGAGGAAGTCGAGCACCGGGACCCGGTCGAGCAGGTCCTTGATCAGGAAGAAGGTCGACCCCCAGCAGGCGGTCATCGCCAGCAGCGCGAGGGTGGCCAGCACCGACTGGCGGGTGGTGGCCGTGTGGCGCGGGGGTACGTCGACCGGGTTGCTGTCGTCCGGACCGGTCACGGTGCGGGCTCGCGGAGCTGCTTGAGCAGCGGCAGGTCGGGGTCGTCCTCGTCGCGGGAGCCCGGGGTCTCGAGGACGAACGGGACGCCGGCCGTGGCCTCGTGGGCGAACAGCTCGGCGAACGCGCCGGTGCCGATGTACCCCTGGCCGATCTTCTGGTGGCGGTCCTTGAACGCGCCACGCACGTCCATCGAGTCGTTGGCGTGGACCAGCCGCAGCCGGCCGGGCCCGCCGATCTCCACGATCCGTTCTACGGTGGCGGTCGCGCCGCCGGGCTCGTCGAGGGGGGCGCCGGCGGCGAACACGTGGCAGGTGTCGAGGCAGATGCCGGCGCGCGGGTGGAAGTCGAGCGCGGCCAGGTAGGGCTCCAGGTCGTCGACGCCGGCGCACAGCGAGCGGCCCTGTCCGGCGGTCGGCTCGAGCAGCAGCCACGGCGCGTTCTCGCCCGCGGCGTCGAGGGTCTCGAGGATCGGCAGCAACCCCTCGCGGACCTGCCGCATCGCGCTCTCGATGCCGCCCTCGGCGACGCAGGACCCGGTGTGCACGACGACCCCCTCGGCGCCGATCTCCGCGGCCCGCTTGAGGTTGTGCGCGACGGTGTGCACGGACTTCTCGTACGTCGCCGGGGTGGGGCTGCCCAGGTTCACCAGGTACGGCGCGTGCACGAACACCCGCATCCCGGCCGCCCCGCACACGTCGCGGAAGGCGGCGTCCTGCTCCGGCTTCCCGGCCGAGCTCGCCCAGCCGCGCGGGTTCCCGGCGAACACCTGGATCGTCTCCGCACCGATCCGCCGCGCGTCGGCGAACGCGCCCGCGACGAGGCCCTTGCCGACCTTGAGGTGGGTGCCGACCGGGTTGCGTGTCGCGGCCGGGGACGCCGCGAGCGGGGTGGCCGGGACGTGCGCGTCCGAGGACAGGGTGGGGGACATGCGGACAGCCTAGGTGCGGGTCGGGCTCAGACCAGGAACAGGGTGACGGTGCTGCCCTCGGGGGCCATGGAGCCCTGCGGGGGGTCGGACTTCACCACGAACTCCAGGCCGACGTACACGTCGCTGCGCTCGGTGCGGACCTCGAAGCCGGCGGCCTCCATCCGGGCGGTGGCCTCCGCGACGCCGACGCCCTGGACCTTCGGGACCTCGACCATCACCGGGCCCTTGGAGGCGGTGAGCTCGACGGTCTCGCCGCGGAAGAGGGTGCCGCGGTCGGGGGACTGCGCGATCACGTCGCCCTCGGGGACGGTGTCGTCGTTCTCCCGGGTGATCGCCACCTGGAACCCGAGGTCGACCAGCGCCTTCTCGGCCTCGTCGGCGGACTTGCCGGTGAAGTCGGGGACCTTGATCGGCCGCGGTCCGCGGCTGACCAGGACGTCGACCACGGCGTCGCGCTTGAGCTCGGTGCCGGTGGCCGGGTCGGAGGAGAGCACGACGCCCTCGGCGACCTTCTCGTTGAACTTCTGGGTGACGTCGCCGAAGACCAGGTTGGCCTCCGCGACCGCCTCCTGCGCCTCGTCGACGCGCATGCCGCGCAGCGTCGGCACCGCGTAGCGCTCGGGGCCGAGCGAGACGACGGCGCTGACCGTGCCGTCCTCGAGGATGTCCTCGCCGGCGCCGGGGTCGGTGCTGATCACCGACCCGGCGGTCACGGTCTCGCTGTAGGCGCGGTCGCCGACCTCGAAGGACAGCCCGGCGGCCTGCACCTTCTCCCGGGCCTGCGCCTGGCTGAGGTTGATCACGCCCGGGGTGGCGGTGTAGCGGCCGACCCCGTAGTGCCAGCCGACCAGCCCGGCCACGGTGGCCAGCACGAGCACCAGTGCGAGCAGCAGGGGACCGCGGCGGGAGCGGCGCGGGGGCGTCGGCCGGGACGCGTCGTTCCGGCCCGGGGGCCCGCCGGGGCGTGCCGGGCGGGAGGGACGGTCGCCGGGCAGCCCCGCGCCGATCACCGAGGTGTGCTCGTGGTGGTCGGATGCGGCGGGGGCGCCCGCGCCGCGGTGGCCCACGACGGCGGCCGCCGCGGCCGGGGCCACGATGGTCGGCGCGTCCTCGCGGACGTAGTCGATGTCGTCGTCGGGCGCGGAGGCGCCGGTGGACGGGGCGAGGTCGGCGGTGAGCTCCGGGTCGTCGGTGACCCCGTGGTCCAGGGCGGCGCGGACCCGGCGGACCTGGTGCAGCAGCACCCGCGCGTCGGCCGGGCGCAGCTCCCGGTCGCGGGCCGTCGCCCGGGCGACGAGCGCGTCGACGTACGCCGGGATCGTCGGGATCTCCTCGGACGGCGGCGGGACATCCTCGTGCACGTGCTTGTAGGCGACCTGGATCGGCGACTCGCCCTCGTGCGGCTTGCGGCCGGTGAGCATCTCGTAGAGCAGCACCCCGGCGGCGTACACGTCGGAGCGGGCGTCGGCCCGGCCGTCGATGACCAGCTCGGGGGAGAGGTAGGAGACCGTGCCGATGAGGACACCGCCGGTGGCGGTGTGCTGGGTCTCGGCGCTGACCGCGCGGGCCAGGCCGAAGTCGGCGACCTTGATCCGGCCGTCGTCGGCGATCAGCACGTTCTCCGGCTTCACGTCGCGGTGGATCATCCCGGCCTGGTGCGCGGCGGCGAGCGCGGAGAGCACCGGCTCGACCAGCGCGAGCGCCTTGGCCGGAGCCATCGGCGACTCCTTGCGGATGACGTCGCGCAGGGTGTGGCCGGGGATGTACTCCATGGCCAGGAACAGCGTGCCGTCGTCGTCGCCCTGGTCGAAGACGCCGACCACGTGCGGGTGGGACAGCTTGGCGGCGGAGCGGGCCTCGCGCACGAAGCGCCCGGCGAAGTCCTCGTCGTCGCCGAGGCCGGTGTGCATCACCTTCAGTGCGCAGACCCGGTCCAGGCGCATGTCGGTGGCCTCGTAGACAGTGGCCATGCCGCCGCGGGCGATCCTCGGCCCCACGCGGTACCGACCGTCGAGCAGGCGCCCGATCATCGGGTCCGCGACGGTCCTGTCCACGACGTGTCCTCCCGAGTCGACCGGGTCGGGGAAGGGGGTGGGGTCGGCTCAACCTGCGATTTTACGGAACGCGCGGTTCGATCCCGACCTCCCACGGCGCCCGGCGTGGCGAGGAACACGCTCAGGCGGGGTAGTCGCCCCGCTCGAACCGGTCCTTGAGCGCCATCACGTTGGCGACGTAGCGGCGGGTGTCGTCGTACATCCCGTGCTTCCGCACGCCCGCGAGCCCCTGGTAGTAGCCGGCCACCGCGGTGCGCTCGGGGGCCTGCTCGACGAGCACGTCGAGCAGCTTCACCCCGGCGGTGACGTTGTCGTGCACGTCGGTGAGGTCGAGGTCCCGGCCGACCAGGCCGGACATCCAGCGCCCGGTGGAGGGGATCACCTGCATCGCGCCCACGGCGTCGGCGTAGGACACGTGGTGCATCTGCCAGCCGGCCTCCTGCCAGGACACGGCGAGCGCCAGCTGCGGGTCGACGCCGTGCCGGCGGGCGGTGGACTCGATCACCGACCGGACCCGCGCCCGGCTCGGCCCGTCGACGGCGTCGGCCGAGGGGGCGCTGCCGCGCCGCGGCGCGGGAGCGGGTGCCGCCGGCGCGGCCGGTGCGGGCGCGCCCTCCCGGGCGGCCTCGGGTACGACGGGGATCCGGATGGTCTCGCCGGCGCGGAGCACGGGCCCGTTCATCGCGACCAGCTCGGCGGTCCACGCGTGGAACCGGACGGCGAGGCCGCTCGGGGTGTCCCCGGGCCGGACGGTGTAGCGCACGATCCGGCGGGTCTCGGAGCCGCCGCCCGACGAGGCGGGCTGCGCCTGCGCCGCGCCACCGCGGCCGTGCGCCGCCGGGACCCGCAGGGTCTGCCCGGCCACGACGTGGTCGCCGGAGGAGTCGAGACCGTTGCGCGCCACGATCCGGCTCACCGACGTGCCGTGGTCGGCGGCGATCTCGGAGAGCGTGTCGCCGGGACGGACGACGTACTCCATCATCAGCGGCACCCCGGCCAGGAGCATGCCGCCCGCGGTGGTGGAGGCGGTGAGCCGCTCCAGGGAGCCACGGGAGCCGCGCGGGCCGGGCCGCAGGG
This sequence comes from Nocardioides jiangsuensis, assembly GCF_019679455.1. GTDB lineage: Bacteria > Actinomycetota > Actinomycetes > Propionibacteriales > Nocardioidaceae > Nocardioides_C > Nocardioides_C jiangsuensis. The sequence continues at coordinate 573,610 of NZ_JAIEZQ010000001.1, read as the reverse complement.
AGGCGAGCCGGCGCCGGAGTCCGGACCTGCGGACGGTCGGGGGGTGCTGGGAGAGCTGGGAGTTCACGGGCGTGGGTCCCTTCGTGTGCCGCAGCGCCGACGCGCGGAGCACAACGACGCACGGGGAACCCGAGCGGTCCCCGCGGGGCCCGCTTACCCCGTGTGACGGATGGTAAACCTGTTCACTCTTGATGTTTTTGTGACAGATGTGACCGGAGTGGCGATCCGGACGAGGGTCAGCGGGCCTGCAGGTCGGCCGGCAGCGGCGTCGCGCACCCGTCGGACCGGCACATCCGGAGCCGGTCGAGCTCCCGGGCCAGCTGCCGGACCACGGGGGCCGTCGCCGGCTCGTCGGCGAGGTTCTCCAGCTGGCCGGGGTCGCGGCGCAGGTCGTAGAGCTCCTGCTCCCGGGAGGCGTACTCCACGTAGAGGTAGCGGTCGGTGCGCACGCCCTGGCTGAACCGGAGCGGCGACGGCCCGCCGGGCCGCACGTCGAGCAGGGGGCCCGGGCCACGGGGGTACTTGTGCGCGTTGAGCGGGCCGCTCTCGGTGAGCACCCCGCGGGTCCAGCCGCGGTCGCCGGTGCGGGCCACCTCGAGCTGGCTCACCCCGTCCATCGCCGGGTCCGGCCGGGCACCGGCGGCGTCGAGGATCGTGGGCGCGAAGTCGATGGTGAGGAACGGGTCCCGCCGGGTCTGGCCCGCGGGGATGCCCGGCCCGCTCATCAGGGTGGGCACCCGCAGCGACGGCTCGTAGGGCAGCAGCTTGCCCGAGCGCATCCGGTGCTCGCCGATGAAGAAGCCGTTGTCGGAGGTGAACATGAAGATGGTGTCGTCGAGCTCGCCGGCGGCCTCGAGCGCCTCGGCGGTTCGGCCGATCTGCTCGTCGAGCACGTAGAGCGACTCGGCGCGCTGCCGGGTCAGGGTGGCCATCGCCTCGCGCTCCTCGGCGGTGGCCTCGGGCAGCGACCGGATGAAGTACGGCTTGTCGCTCACGTCCGCCTCGCCGGCGGCGCCGGGCGCCTCGGTGATCAGGTCGTCGAACAGGCCCCACACCCGCGGCGGGCGGGCCGGCGTCTTGATCCGGCTCTCGACGCCGTCGCTGCGGCGCAGCGTCGGCGGGTCGTCGGCCTCGTCGGGCAGGCCGATGTGCGGGGCGACGTACGACGCCCACAGGAAGAACGGGCGCGGGGACCGGGCGAACTGGCCGATGACGTCCTCGGTCTCGGTGCCGAGCATCTCGGTCTGGTACCACCCCTGGTTCCCGCGCAGGGTGCCGTTGACGTTGAGCGTGGTGTCCCGGTACCGGTACGTGCCGCCGGCCTCCTCGGAGTCCCAGCCGGGCGGGCTGCCCACGGCGCCGCGCCAGTCGGTCCAGCCCGGCGGGACGTAGGTCAGGCTGTCCTCGGCCGAGCCGTCGTGGGGCGGCTCGGCGCCGTACCCGTTGAGGTACTTGCCGAGGAACGCGGTGTTGTAGCCCACCTCGGAAAGCTCGGTGGCCAGGCTGTGGCGGTCGTCGTAGGCGCCGAAGCCGAAGTTGCGGCCGTTGCTCCACACGCCGTGGTTGTGGGTGTACTGCCCCGACACGAACGACGCGCGGGCCGGGCAACAGATCGGGTGGGGCGAGAAGGAGTTCTCGAAGCGGACCCCGCCCTCGCCGAGCAGCCGTTGGAGGTTCGGCATCCACCGCACCTCGTCGTCGCGCATGTCGTCGGCCATCACGACCACGACGTTTGGACGCGGGTCCGAGGGCACCTCGGCGAGGCCCGGCAGCGGTGTCGCGGCCGGCTCCGCCGTGCCGGCGCCGGCCGGGGAGCCCGGCCCCGCCGGCGTCGCGGACGCCACCGTCTCGACGGGCGCGTCCGGCTCCAGCGCGTGCCCGGGCGAGGCCACCGCGGTGCCCAGCGCCGTCAGCGCGACCCCGGCGACGACGGCGCGGCCGCGTCTGGTCAGCACAGGTGGGTCCTCCGAGATCGGGGCGGGGCGTCCGGCGCGGCCATCCTACGGGCGCCTCGATTGGGTGCCGACGGTGCACCGGTGGCACAGTTGAGCCGTGGACAATCCCGACACCCCGACCCCGCAGCACGACCCCGCCGGCGCCTCGAGCGGGCAGGCCGACCTCGGCGAGCTCGTCGGCACCTGGTGGGACTGGAGCGAGACCAGCGACGCGCTGAACATCAGCGTGAGCAAGGTCCGCCAGCTCATCCGCGAGCACATGCTGGCGGCCGCCGTCCCCACCCCCGGAGCGGGCCAGAAGGTCCCGGCCGAGCTGGTCATGGACGGCCAGATCGTCAAGGGCGTGTCCGGTGTGCTCACCGTGCTCCACGACGGCGGGTACGACGACCGCGAGGCGCTGACCTGGCTGTTCACCGCCGACGACACGCTGCCCGGCCGGCCGATCGACGCCCTGCGGGAGAACCGCGGCGCGGAGGTCAAGCGCCGCGCCCAGGCGAAGGCCTTCTGACACTCTCCCGCGGAGGTCCAACGACCCCTGCCGCCGGCCGCTCACGGTCGCTACAGTCGGAGGACTGACGACCACGAATCCTCACGGGAGGGCCATTCGTATGAGCGGTCTCGCAGCACTCCTCGCCGGGCACAACCCACCCGACATCTACCGTTGGCACAACGCCGCCCACGTCCCCGACGTGCAACACGCCGTCGAGCACGCCGGGTGGCGTTTCGTGTACGTCGACGGGTGGACGGTGGAGGACAAGGCGACCTTCCTGAAGACCGCCGCCGCGGCCTTCGACCTGCCGGGCACCGCCTCGGAGAGCTTCGACGCGCTCTCCGACGCGCTGAACGACGTCACCTCCGGGCAGCACGAGGGCACGGTCGTGCTCTGGGACGGCTGGAGCCCGCTGGCCCGGGCCGACGAGCAGGCCTTCCACGTCGCGCTGAGCGTGCTCGGTGGCCGGGTCAACGCCGACCGTGGTGACACGTTCGCGGTGCTGCTGCGCGGCGAGGGGCCGCCGGTCGACGTGCCCGAGCTGCCCGCCGCCCACCACTGAGCCGCGCACCCGGCCCGGCCCGGGACCGCCCGGGCCGGTTCAGACCACGCGCTGGGTGGCCGCGGTCGCGAGCGTGCCGAGCACCGAACGAGCCCGCTCGGTCACCGGTGCCGCCGCGAGCGCCCGCATCGCGCGCTCGGTGAGCTCCTCGATGCGGCGCTCCACGTCGGCGTGCGCCCCGGACTTCTCGATCACCGTCCGCAGGGCGGCCACCTCCTCCTCGTCGAGGGCGGTGCCGAGCCGTGAGTCCAGCAGCCGCGCGGACTCGGGGTCGGCGTGCTCGAGGGCCAGTGCGACCAGCACCGTGCGCTTGCCCTCGGTGAGGTCGTCGCCGGCCGGCTTGCCCGTCACCTCGGGGTCGCCGAAGACCCCGAGCAGGTCGTCACGGAGCTGGAACGCCTCGCCGAGCGGCAGCCCGAAGTCGGTCAGCGCCTGCTGCACGTCGGGACCGGCCCCGGCGAGCGCGGCGCCGATGTGCAGCGGCCGCTCGATGGAGTACTTCGCGGACTTGTAGCGCAGCACCCGCATCGCGGCGTCGACGTCCGACTCGCCCCGGGCCTGCACGGACACGTCGAGGAACTGCCCGGCGATCACCTCGGTGCGGGTCGTGTCGAAGTACCCGAGCGCGTCACGGACCACGGTGTCGTCGAGGCCGCAGGTGCGCAGCAGCTCGTCGGACCAGGACAGCAGCAGGTCGCCGAGCAGGATCGCGGCGGCCGCGCCGTACTGCGCGGGGTCACCGTCCCACCCGTGCTCGCGGTGGTAGCTCTCGAAGGCCCGGTGCGTGGCGGGACGGCCGCGGCGTACGTCGGAGGCGTCCATGTAGTCGTCGTGGACCAGCGCGCTCGCGTGCAGCAGCTCGAGCGCCGCGGCCGCGCGGAGCAGGGGTGCCTCGTCGTACCCGCCGTCGCGGACCGCGCGGAAGCCCCAGTAGCAGAACGCCGCGCGGAACCGCTTGCCGCCGGAGACCGAGGCGCGGGCGGAGCCGACCAGCCGGGCCGCGTCGTCGCCGAGCGGGGCGAGGCCGGCGGCCTGCGCGTCGACGAACGTGTCGAGCGTGCTCTGGACCGCGGCGCGGAAGGCGGCTGCGTCCCAGCCGGGGCCGGAGGTGTCGGGGGAGTGCACCCGGCGAGCCTACTTTGGACACGGGACGGAGCGAGGGGCCGTCCCACCTATCCTTGAGGCATGGCTCTGGGACTTCCTTCGCGCATGCCCGGCGGCGCCGAGACGGTCCGGGACCTGATCGCCGCCGGCGAGCGGTCGTTCTCGTTCGAGTTCTTCCCGCCGAAGGACGAGCAGGGCGAGCGGCAGCTGTGGACGGCGCTGCGCGAGCTCGAGGCGCTGCAGCCGACGTTCGTGTCGGTGACCTACGGCGCGGGCGGGTCCACCCGCGACCGCACCGTCCGGGTCACCGAGCGGATCGCGCAGGACACCTCGATGACCCCGCTGGCGCACCTGACCTGCGTCGACCACTCCCGCGAGACGCTGCGCTCGGTGATCGGCTCGTACGCCGCCGCCGGGGTCCGCAACGTGCTCGCGCTGCGCGGCGACCCGTCGGAGGGGCCCGCGGCGCCGTACACCGCCCACCCCGAGGGCCTGCGCTACGCCGTGGAGCTCGTCGAGCTGGTCAAGTCGCTCGGCGACTTCTGCGTCGGGGTGGCGGCGTTCCCCGAGGGGCACCCGTCGGCGGAGTCGCTCGACCGCGACGCCTGGGTGCTCGCCGAGAAGGCCCGGGCCGGCGCGGACTTCGCGATCACCCAGCTGTTCTTCCGGCCCGAGGACTACTTCGGCCTCGTCGACCGGCTCACCGCGCTCGGCGTGGACATCCCGGTGATCCCCGGGATCATGCCGATCACGAACCTCGCCCAGATCCGGCGGATGGCCGAGCTGTCCGGCGCCGAGCTGCCCCCTCACGTCGTGGAGCGGGTCTCCAAGCACGGCGACGACCCCGCGGCCGTGCGCGCCGAGGGCATCGCGCTCGCCACCGAGCTGTGCGACACGCTGCTTCAGGGCGGCGCGCCCGGGCTGCACTTCTACACGCTGAACCGGTCCAAGGCGACCCGCGAGATCTTCGCCGGGCTGCGCGCGCCGGTCGGCGGCTGAGCCCGCTCAGGCCTTCCCGACGGCCTGCGCGACGAGAGCCGCGCTCAGCCCCACGAACGGCACCCCGGCCCCGGGCGCCGCGTGGGCGCCCGCGCAGAACACGTTGGTCACCGGGGTCGTGGTGCCGAGCCGGTGCCGCAGCGTGGTCCGGCCCTGCCAGAGCACCCCGTACGGCGACCCCCCGTACGTCTCGACGAGGTCGCGCGGGGACAGGTCGACCCGGACCCGGACCTGCTCGCGCACGTCCACGCCCCGGCGCGCGAGCGCGGTGACGATGTCCTCCGCGAGCCGGCCCCGCCCCAGCACCGTCCAGGCCGCGCCGCCGTCCGGGGCGGAGCCGCCGGTGCGGACCACGAGCAGCGGGTCGCCGTGCAGGACCACCTCGTGCGGCAGGGCGGGCACGTCGCCCTGGAGGCCGAGGTGGCACACGACCGGGGGGAGCGCCGGCATGGTGCGCCGCACCAGCGACGCCAGCGCCGGCAGCCGCCGCGGGTCGACCGCGCAGACCACGAGGTCGGCCTCGACCAGGCCCCCGTCGGTGACGACGCCGGTGGCCCGGCCGTCACGCACGACGAGGTCCTCGACCGTCGTACCGAGCCGGACGTCGACGCGGCGCTCGCCCAGCCGCTTGGTCATCGCGCCGGCGAGCGCGCCCATCCCGCCGGGGACGGTCCAGACGCCGAAGTTCTGCTCGACGTAGGCCGTCATCCCCACCCAGGCGGGCACGTTGCGAGGGTCGTGCCCGTCCAGCACGGTCCCGGCCAGCGCGAGCGCGCGCAGCCGCTCGTCCTTGAACGCGCGGGTGACCGCCCGGTGGAGCGTGGTGCGCGTGGTCAGCGTCGCCCGGGTCTCCTTGCCCACGTGGTCGGGGGAGTAGGGGCGCTCGAGGTAGTCGCGGCGCAGCAGGTTCCACGTGTCGGCGAAACCGTGGGTCCAGTCGAGCCACCGGTCGCCAAGCCCGGGACCGAGGCCCGCGTCGATCGCCTGCTGCTGCGCGGCCCGGCTGCCGGAGGGGAGCGCGACCGCGGACCCGTCCTCGAAGCGGTGCTCGCGCATCGGCTCGACCGGGACCAGGTCGAGCTCGCGCTCCAGCGGCCGCCCGGACTTGCGGAACAGGTCCCGCAGCACGGCGGGGAGGGCGGTCGCCGTGGGGCCGGTGTCCCAGCGGTACCCGTCGCGCTCCAGGAAGCCGACCGCACCACCGAGGCGGTCCGCGCGCTCCACGAGCGTCACCTCGTGGCCGAGCTTCGCGAGACGCGCGGCGCTCGCCGTCCCGCCGAGACCCCCGCCGACCACCACCACACGCGCCATGGGCGCGAGCCTAGTGGGGCAGGGTCAGCGGACGTCCGGGGCGGCCTCGACCGGGCCGAAGCCGGTGCCGAGCTCCTCGTCGAGGAAGCGCATCAGGGCCACGTTGAGCGGCCCGACCCGCTCGCCCGGGCGCACCGCGCGGCCGGGGACGAGCTTGGCGAACGTACCCGCCGCCGACGGGCCCACGACCAGGGTGAGCTGGCCCCCGTCGTCGCGACGCAGTCGCTCGCCGTCCCAGGACAGCCGGACCTCGAGCGACTCCTCGACCACCCGGCGGTCGCTGACCGCGAGCGGCTTGACGACGCGCTCGGCGTCCATCGCCGCGAGCGCCCAGAGCTCCAGCTCGGCCGTGCTCACGCCCGGGTCGCGGCCCGCGACGAGCGCGTACTGGAGCAGGGAGAACGCGGCGTATCCGACGCCGCGGGCCAGCGTGTTCAGCCCGCCGGAGAACCGCGGGTTGAGCTCGGTGGGGCGGAAGCCGTCCGCGGTCATCACGCCGTCGATGCCGAAGGCGCCGCGGTAGTCGGCGCGCTCGCGCAGGTGCTCGCCGGTGCGGCGGACCAGGTCGCGCATCTCCTCACGGTCCCGGTCGGCCGGGTCCCAGGAGGTGCCCTGGCCGCCGTACACGAAGCGGCGTCCGGCGTCGCGCAGGATGGCGAGCTCGACGGGGCGGAACACCGCCGTACCGTCGGGCAGCACCATCCCGTGGATGCTGCACGGGACGCCCTCGAGGAACGGCATCACCCGGACCCGGTCGCAACGCGGCGCGAAGAACCCGAGCGCGGCCTCCCGCTCCGCGGCGTCGGTCACCCAGCGCACGAACTCGCCGCCGCCGTTGAACCCGTCGCGGGCGTCGCCGGACCAGACGGCGCCCGACCCGGCGTCCAGGGCGGCGCTCGCCTCGTCGAGCAGGTCGGGACTGTCCGCGGGCACCACCCGGTACGGGCTCTGCGCGGCGCCCACCGCGGACCAGATCTCCTCCGCGACGATCTTGTCCTCCAGCGCGATCCAGGAACGGCGGCGGCCGCCCACCACGTCGCGGCCCTCGATCGGCTCGTTGGCCACGAACGGGCCGACCAGCCACACCGCCTTGCGGTCCGGGTCGAAGTCGTCGACCTCGGCCCGGACCGCGTCCGGCAGGTCCCGGAGCAGGCGGTCGTGGGCGCGCAGCTCCTCGGTCACCGTCGGGTACCGCGCGACCTCGACCAGGACCACGCGGCCGTCGTCGGGGGACGGGACCGGTCCGGCGCCGGTCCCGTTGGCCACGAACATCAGCCCGTCGGCCCCGGCGTCACGGGTGAGCGGGACCAGGTCGACGAGGCCCGCCAGCGGGGCGATCCCGGCGATCACCCTGCGCCCGGCGAACACGGTGCCGAGGTCGTCGATCCAGGCCTGACGCTGCGCGGGGTCGAAGAGATCCATGCGGCTCAGGCTAGGGAGACGCGCGTCGGCGCGGCGACAGGTTTTCCGGTGCCGGGGCGCTCCGACGGCACGGACCGGCCGCCGGCGCGACGCTCCCGCGTAACTTCTGCGTGAACCCCTTTACTTTGCCCGCATGCACCCTGTTCGATACGCATACGTCCGGATCTTCCGGATTGTCGGACTCGAGGAGTGCTGTGAGGTCAACGCACAAGCTGGGCGCGGCCGCTGCCGTGGTCACCCTGCTCACAGGGGGGATGGCGGCCCTCTCCGCTCCGGGGGCCGCGGCCGCCGACTGGAGCCGGTGCCTCGACGGCACCACCGACCGGCAGGCCGTCTTCGCCCGCGCCGCGACGGTCAGCGGGGTCCCCGAGAGCGTGCTGCTCGGCGTCTCCTTCATGCAGTCCCGCTGGGACGACCACGGCACCAGCCCGAGCACCTCGGGCGGCTACGGGCCGATGCACCTCACCCAGGTCGACGCCTCCGCCGTCGCCGACCCGCACCTCCAGGGCAAGGGCGAGAGCGCGCACGCCCACGAGGGCGACGCGGGTACGTCGGACAGCCCCGGCGTCGACCCGGCCGTGGACGGGCTGTTCACCCTCGACGAGGCGGCCGGGCTCGTCGGCTCGACGCCGGCCCGGCTCCGGGCGGACGACGTCGCGAACATCTGCGGCGGGGCCGCGCTGCTCGCGTCGTACCAGCGCGACCTCGGCTCCGACGGCTCCGGCGCGACCGGTGTCGCGGGCTGGAGCGCCGCGGTGGCGAAGTACAGCGGCGCCGCCGACGAGGCCTCGGCGCTCCGCTTCGTCGAGCAGGTCTTCACCGTGATCCGCGAGGGCCGCAGCCGGGTCACCAACGACGGCCAGCGGGTCACGCTGGAGGCCGCCCCCGCCCGGGTGGACCGGGAGGCCGTGGCGTCGATGGGGCTCGCGGTCGCGTCGACCGAGGGCGTGGACTGCCCGGTGGGCCTGGGCTGCGAGTCGATCCCGGCGCCGTACGAGAAGTACGGCGACTCGCCGGGTGCCTACGGCAACCACGACCTCGCCGACCGGCGGGCCGACATGGACATCGACTACATCGTCATCCACGACACTGAGGCCAGCTGGAACACCACCCTCCAGCTCGTCCAGCGGCCGAACTACCTGGCCTGGAACTACTCGCTGCGCTCGCGCGACGGGCACATCGCCCAGCACCTCGACAGCAGCGACGTCGGCTGGCACGCCGGCAACTGGTACGTGAACATGCACTCGATCGGCCTCGAGCACGAGGGCTTCGCCGCCCAGGGCGCGAGCTGGTACACCGAGTCGATGTACCAGACCTCGTCGGCGCTGGTCCGGCACCTCGCCGCGAAGTACGACGTGCCGCTCGACCGCGCGCACATCATCGGCCACGACCAGATCCCCGGCCACGTCCCGTCCCGGGTGCCCGCGATGCACTGGGACCCGGGCCCGTACTGGGACTGGGAGCACTACTTCGACCTGCTCGGCGCGCCGATCGCGGCCGACCGCACCTCGCGCAGCGACGTGGTGACCGTGGCCCCCGGCTACGACGGGAACAGCCAGCCGGTCACCTCGTGCGGGACGACCCCCTGCCAGACCGACGCCACCAACTTCGTCTACCTGCACCAGGCGCCCGACGCCTCCGCGCCGCTGGTCAACGACCCGGGCATGAAGCCGAACGGCGCCCCCGCCACGACCTCGGTCTCCGACATCGGCGCCCGGGCCGCGGCGGGCAGCAAGTTCCTGGTCGCGCAGCGTTCCGGGGACTGGCTCGGCGTCTGGTGGCTGGGCAAGATCGCCTGGCTCTACAGCCCCAAGGACGACCCGCGCGTGGTGCCCTCCGACGGTGAGGTCGTGGTGCCGGCCGGGACGGCGGAAGTGCCGGTCTACGGCCGCGCCTACCCGGAGTCCTCCGCCTACCCGGCGGCGATCCCGGACCAGGGCGTCGCGCCGCTGCAGTACACGCTGAAGCCCGGGCAGGCCTACGTGCTCGCCGACGACGACCTGGAGACCGACTACTACTACGCGAAGACCTTCGAGTGCGCGTTCGTGGCGATGGACTGCACCCAGGTCGTGGGCGAGGACGAGTACTACCAGATCTGGTTCGGCCACCGGTACGCCTACGTGCGGGCGGCCGACGTCCGGGTCGAGGACGGCATCGCGAAGCTGCTCTGAGCGACTCCTGCCCCGGGCGACCCGGACCAGAGACACGAACGGCCCCCTCCTGCGGGAGGGGGCCGTTCGTCGTCGGTGCGGGTCAGCGGCCGGTCAGACCAGGACCACCACGAGGTGGAGCCCGGTCAGGGTGAGCAGGCGGACCATCATCTTGGACGCGCCCGCGACCGCGAGACGGCCGCCCGCCTGGACCACCGCGTGGTGGGCGCCGAGCACGGAGGTGAGGCCGCGTACGTCGCAGAAGGTGACGCCGGCGAGGTCGAGCACCACGTCGTCGACGGGGCCGGCGCCGACGAGGTCGTCGATCGCATGGCCGAGGCGGGGGGAGGAGACGAGGTCGAGCTCACCGGTCAGGGTGATCACGGTGCGCCGGGGGTCGTCGGGGGTGACCGCGAGGTCGAACGGGCTGACGAGCACCTCCGGAGCGGAGACCTGGGCCGGGACGGGTGTGGCGGGAAGCTGGGTCGGGACCCGCGGGAGCGCGGTGTCCGCGACGAGTGTCGGGGCGGTGGGGGTGGCCTGGTCGAGCGGAGAGCTCTCGTCCGGGCCGGGGCCGGAATCTGTCATGTTCGGCGACGTCATGTGTCGCACCTGTGTTCTCTGGGCCCGGTGTCCGCCACGAGCGGACGAAAGCCCTGATTCTTCGTGAACCGGGGGTGATGCAACCATGGCCAGCAACACGCGGGTGACCCCCGGCCCTCATGACAGTACGCCCCCGGACGGGGTGTGGCCAGCCGACCGCCCGGCTCAGCGTGCCGCGTCGAGCGCGCGGGCCACCGCATCGGGGTCGCGTCCGACGACCGTGGTGCCGTCGTCGGCGGTCAGGATCGGCCGCTGCACGAGGACCGGGTGGGCGGCCAGCAGCGCCAGCCAGCGGTCCCGGTGCTCCGGGTCCCGCGGCAGGTCCGCGAGCCCGAGGTCGGCGGCGACCGGCTCCCCGGTGCGGGTGATGTGCCAGGGCTCGAGGCCGAGCCGGTCGAGGACGTCGGTCAGCTCGGCCTCGGTCGGCGGGTCGTCGAGGTAGCGGCGGACGGTGTAGGCGACGCCGGCCTCGTCGAGCGCCGCCGTGGCGGCCGCGCACTTCGAGCAGGCGGGGTTGACCCAGATCTCCATGGCTGTCCTCGCTACTCGACGTCGAGCTCGGTGGCGCCGGTCAGCTCGACCAGCTCGTCGTACGACGTGCTGAACACCGCCGAGGGATGGCCGGCCGCGGCCCAGACCTCGGCGTGACGGCGCAGCCACGGGTCGACGTGGGTCGGGACCGGGACGGGGTGGGCGATGGGGGAGACCCCGCCGATCACCTGGCCGGTGTGCTCGCGCACGAACTCCGGGCTCGCCCGGCGCAGCCGCTGCACGCCGAGCTCGGCGGCGACCTTCGCGGTGTCGACCCGGTGCGCCCCCGAGGTGAGGATCAGCAGGGGCCGGCCGTCGGCGTCGAAGAGCAGGCTGTTTGCGATCGCGCCCACCTCGCAGCCGAGCGCCGCGGCCGCGAGCGGGGCGGTGTGCACGGTGTCGGGGAGGACCACGACCCGCCCGGTGCCGCCGCGACGGGCGAGCTCCTCGCGGAACCGGGTGACCGACAGGGGCTCCACGGGAGCGGGGTCCGACGTCATGCGCCAGACCCTAGTGGCCGCCGCCGACCGGTCGGCCACGGGCGCCCTACCCGGCGTCGTCGTAGGCCTTCTGCAGCGCGGCGATGTCGATCCGGCTCATCTGGAGCAGGGCGGCCATCACGCGCTCCGTGGCCGCGGCGTCGGCGCCGCTGAACAGCTCCTGGATCGCGGTCGGGACGATCTGCCACGAGACGCCGTACTTGTCCTTGAGCCAGCCGCACGGCCCCTCCTCGCCGCCCTCGGCGAGCCCGGTCCAGAAGTGGTCGGCCTCCGCCTGGTCCGCGCAGTTGACCTGGAGGGAGAGGGCCTCGTTGAACGTGAAGTCCGGACCGCCGTTGAGCGCGGTGAACTCCTGCCCGTCGAGCTCGAAGCTCACGGTCATCACCATGCCCGCGGGCCGGGGGCCTGCCTCGCTGTACCGGGTGACGCCGAGGATCCGGGAGTTCTTGAACAGGGAGGTGTAGAAGGTCGCCGCCTCCTCACCTTCGGTGTCGAACCACAGACAGGGGGTGATCTTCTGCATGGCTCCTGGTCCCTTCGTGCCGGTCGCGGCCCCGGGGTGAGCCGCTGAAGGAGTAGACCGCGGCCCGGGCCGGAACTCATCGGCGTCCCCCGGCCGTCCCCAGGTTTCTCCGCAAGGTTTGACGGACTGTCGGAAGCCAGGTGTACCTTTGGATGTGTTCGAACAGGTGTTCGAACACCCGTGCTGGGCGGGGATGACCTCGACCCCCATCCCCGCCCACACCTCCCGCGCCGAGCCGGTGCGGGAGGCGGCACGGACCCCCGCGGGAGCGGGGGGAGCAGGGGTCGGGCAGGGGTCGAGCTCAGTAGCTGGTCTGGTGACTATCTCGTCGGAGGGTGGGACATGCGGCGTTACGACGACCCCGTGGAAGTGCGCAAGGGAATGGTGGGTGACACCGAGGGGCCCGAGCAGTTCTTGTGGCGTGGCCGGCTGTGGAAGGTGTGCGACGTCGTCGCGCACTGGGTGGAGACCGGTCCGTGGTGGCAGTCCTCCGGGGTCCGCGCGGTGCTCGGCACCGCCGACTCCGGGGCCGCCGGCGAATCCGACGGGGGCGGGGTGCTGGTCCGTAGCGACCTCGCCGCCGAGCGGGAGGTGTGGCGGGTCGAGGCGGCCCGCGGTCTCGCCGCGTCGGGGCCCGGGGGAGCGGGGCGGGGCGTCTTCGACCTCGTCTTCGACTGGGCGACGGGCAGCTGGCAGCTCGCCCGCTGCGTGGACTGAGAGGGCCTGCGATGACCACTTCCACCAGGTCCCCCCGTCCGCACGGCCCCGCCGGCCCGGCCCGTGGCGGGGCGGTCCCGCCCGGCCCGGCCCGGCACCCCCTGGCCCTCCCGGCGGCGACCCACTCCTACCTCGAGCGTGCGGCGGCGTCCCTGCGCGAGGCGATCACCACCTCGGAGGTGACACTGCGCTACGCCCACGCCCACGTGTCCGCGCTGCGGGCAACGGCCGCCCTGCTGGCCGCTCGGGCGCACCCGGTCGCGGGTGCCCGGCGGGGCCGCTCGCCGCAGAAGAACGCCTGGGTCCTGCTCGCCGAGGTCGCTCCCGAGCTCAGCGAGTGGGCGGCGTTCTTCGCCGCCGGCGCCGCGAAGCGGGCGGCCGCGGAGGCGGGCTCGGTCCGTGCCGTCACCGAGCGGGAGGCCGACGACCTCGTCCGTGACGCCGACCGCTTCCTCGGCGTCGTCGAGGAGTGCCTGGGCCTGACCCGGCACGTCCCGTTCCAGGAGTACCTCCCGCTCGTCCAGGGGCGCTCCGGTGTCGCGTGACCCGTTCGTCCACCTGCACGTCGCGTCCGGCTACTCCCTGCAGTACGGCGCCTCCCACCCGCACGTGCTCGTCGAGCGGGCCGTCGAGCACGAGATGGACACGCTGGCCCTGACCGACCGCGACGGGGTCTACGGCGCGGTCCGCTTCGCCAAGGCCTGCATGCAGGCCGGGGTGCGGCCGGTCCTCGGCGTCGACCTCGCGGTGGCCCCCACCGGGGCGCTGCCCCCGGCCGCCGACGCGACCGCGGGCCGCCGGGGCCGGACCCCGGCGCGCGGCGGCGCCTTCCGCGACCAGCGGCTGCCGCGGGCCACGTTCCTGGCCACCAGCAAGCAGGGCTGGGCCGCGGTGTGCCGGCTGGTCTCCGCGACCCATCTCGCCGGTGAGCGGGGCACCCCGGTCACCACCGTGGACCTGGTCGCCGAGCACGTCGCGGGCCGGGACGTGCTGGTCATGCTCGGCCCCGGCTCCGAGCTCGGACGGGCCACCACCCTGCGCCGGGACGACCTCGCCCGCGCCGCCCTCCAGCCGTGGCTGCGCGTCGTGGACCGCGCCGACCTACTCGTCGAGGTGGTCTCCCACCGCCTGCCGGGGTCCGGGCCGGGCACCGCCTCGCACGCCGCGCGGATGGCCGGGATCTCCCGGGCGGAGCGGCTCGGGGTGGTGCTGACCAACGCCGTCCGCTACGCCGACCGGACCGACGCGCCCACCGTCGACGTCCTCGACGCCGCCCGCCGGCTGGTCCCGCTCGACCTGCGCCACGTCGACCGTGGCAACGCCGAGGGCTTCTTGAAGTCCGGCAAGCAGATGGCCGAGGTGGCCGAGGAGGTCTGCCGGCTCGCCGGCCTCGGCGAGCGCGACGCCCGCCAGCTGCTCTCCCGCACCCGGATGGTCGCCGACCGGTGCGCGGTCGACCCGCGGGAGGACCTCGGCCTCGGCGAGGTGCACTTCCCGGAGTTCGGCTCCTCGCGGGCCGAGGCGAGCGCGATGCTGCGGGCCCGCTGCGAGGCGGGCATCGGCCGCCGGTACGGCAGCGCGCCGCGGCAGCGGATCTGGAAGCGGCTCGACGACGAGCTGCGCACCATCGACGAGCTCGGCTACGCCTCCTACTTCCTCACCGTCGGCGACGTCACCGACCTGGTCCGGGAGATGGGGGTCCGCTCCGCCGCCCGGGGCTCCGGGGCGGGCAGCCTGGTCAACTACCTGCTCGGCATCTCCGGGGTCGACCCGCTGCGGCACGGGCTGCTGATGGAGCGGTTCCTCTCCCCGCTGCGCCAGGCGCTGCCCGACATCGACGTCGACGTGGAGTCCGCGCGCCGGCTCGAGGTCTACGAGCGCATCCTCGACCGTTACGGCGGGGAACGCTGCGTCTGCGTCTCGATGATGGACACCTACCGGGTCCGGCACGCGGTCCGCGACGTCGGGGCCGCGCTCGGCATGCCGGCGGGGGAGGTCGACGCGATCGCCAAGGCCTTCCCGCACATCCGTGCCCGCGACGCCCGGGTGGCGCTGCGGGAGCTGCCCGAGCTCCGCGCCTCCGGTCTCGGCGAGGAGCGGCTCGACCTGATGTTCCGGCTCGTCGAGCGGCTCGACGGGCTGCCACGGCACATCGCGGTGCACCCCTGCGGCGTGCTGCTCTCCGACGCCACCCTGCTCGACCGCACCCCGGTGGAGGCCAGCTACGCCGGCTTCCCGATGAGCCAGTTCGACAAGGACGACGTGGAGGACCTCGGCCTGCTCAAGCTCGACGTGCTCGGTATCCGGATGCAGTCGGCGATGGCGCACGCGCTCCGCGAGATCGAGCGGGTGGACGGCGAGGTCGTCGACCTCGACGACGAGGCGCAGGTGCCCTTCGACGACCCCGCGACCTTCTCGCTGATCGGCCAGTCCAAGACGCTCGGCTGCTTCCAGATCGAGTCGCCGGGCCAGCGCGAGCTGGTCGGCAAGTCCGGGCTGCGGACGTTCGAGGAGATCATCATCGACATCTCGCTGTTCCGGCCCGGGCCGGTCAAGAGCGACATGATCACGCCGTACCTCAACGCCCGACAGGGCTGGTCGATGCCGACCTACCTGCACGACGACCTGCGGCCGATCCTGGAGGAGACCTCCGGCGTGGTGGTCTTCCACGAGCAGGTCATCGAGATCATCGCCCAGTTCGCCGGCTGCACCCTCGCCGAGGCCGACGAGGCGCGCCGGGCGCTCGGCGACGTGGAGGGGATGGCCGACACCAGACTCTGGTTCTTCCCCCGCGCGGTGGCCCGCGGCTACCCGCCCGCCGTGGTGGAGGAGGTCTGGAAGGTGCTCGAGGCGTTCGCCTCGTTCGGCTTCTGCAAGGCCCACGCCGCCGCGTTCGCGCTGCCGACCTACCAGTCCGCCTGGCTCAAGACCCACCACCCGGCCCACTTCCTCGCCGGGGTGCTCACCCACGACCCGGGCATGTACCCCAAGCGGCTGATCCTCGACGACGCCCGCCAGCTCGGCATCGCCGTCCTCGGCCTCGACGTGAACGCCAGCGGCGCCGAGTACGTCGTGGAGAAGGTGGGGGTGTACGACGAGCCGCCGCCGGAGGTGCTCGGGCAGCCGCCCCGGCAGGCCCCCGGGGAGGGGCTGCCCGACGGCCGCGCCTACGGCATCCGGCTCGCGCTCTCGGAGGTGAAGGGGATCTCCGAGGCGGAGGTGGGCCGCGTCGTCGCGGCCCGTCCCTACCACTCGCTCACCGACTTCTGGCACCGCGCCCGCGTCTCCCGGCCGGTCGTGGAGCGGCTCGTGCTCGCCGGCGGGTTCGACTCGATCTACGGGATCGGCTCACCGCTCGGGGTGCGCCGCCGCAGCAAGGTGACCCGGCGCGACCTGCTCCTCCAGGTCGCCGACCTCGACCGGCACGCGCGGGCGGTGGACCGGGCGGGCAAGGGCCGCAGCCGCGGGCTGTCCCGCACCCGCCCCGCCGGCCCGGCCGCGCGCACTCCGCTGCCCGGCGACCCGGGGGGCGACCGCGCGGGGGCAGGGTCCACCGCCGCGGTCCGGGCGGCCGAGGCGGCGCGCCGGAACAGCTCCGACCACCGGGACCGCGAGCAGGCCGCGGGGCCGGGCGTGTGGCAGCAGGCCGCCGCCCAGTCCCGGGCGACCCGGGCCGCGGCCCCGCTCACCTCGGTCCAGCTCGCCCTCGACCTCGGCGACACCCCCGCCGACGGCGAGGTCAGCGGGCTGCCCGAGATGAACGCCTCCGAGCGGGTCCGCGCCGAGCTCGAGATCCTCGGCCTCGACGTGAGCCGGCACGTGGTGGACTTCTACACCGGGTTCCTCGACGACCTCGGCGTGGTCCGGTCCCGTGACCTGGTGCACCAGCGGAGCCGGTCCGAGCTGCTCGTCGCCGGGGTCAAGGTCGCCACCCAGACCCCGCCGATCCGGTCCGGGCGCCGGGTGGTCTTCCTGACCCTCGACGACGCGACCGGCCCGGTCGACGCGACCTTCTTCGAGGACGCCCAGGGCCCGTACGCCGCGACGGTCTTCCACTCCTGGCTGCTGCTGGTGCGCGGGGAGCTGCGGCGCACCGGGCCGCGCGGGGTCTCGCTGCGGGCCACCGGGTGCTGGGAGCTGCCGGCCCTCTACGACCTGTGGCAGCACGACGGCGTCGAGGCGGTGCGCGCGGCGATGGCCGAGGTGCCGCTCGGCTTCGCCGACGCCGTGGCGGTGGGGGAGTCCGCGGTCACCGGGGCGGCCGAGAGCCGGGCGACCCGGCCGGTGATGGCCGACCCGCCCGCGGCGCAGCAGCAGGGCAGTGCCGGCACCGCGGGCGGGATGGGCCGACGCAGGGTGCTGGTGCACTCGAGCGGCTTCAAGCTGTCGCCCTACGCCGACATCAAGCCCGCGGGCGACGACACCAAGACCGCGCCCCGCAAGCTGTGGCACCGCAGTCCCGGGAGTGCCGGATGACCGACCCGTGCCGTGGCTCACTAGGGTGGGCGCCATGCCAGCACAGAACAGCTCGCAGCGTCCCGGTCACCAGGGGCGGGGAGCCGCTCGCACCGCCGTCGTCTGGGAGGCGCTCCAGGACGTCCTGGCCGCTGTCCCCGCCGATGCTGGCGACCAGACCGCCTCGGTCCTCGACATCGGCGGCGGCACCGGCGGCTTCGCGGTCCGGGTGGCCGAGCTCGGCCACCGGGTCACCGTCATCGACCCCAGCCCCGACGCCCTCGCGATCCTGGCCCGGCGGGCCGAGGAGCGCGGTGTCGCCGACCTCGTCACCGGCCGCCAGGGCGACCTGGCCAGCCTGCACGACCTGGTCCCCGCCGGACGCACCGACGTGGTGCTGTGCCACGGGGTGCTCGAGATCGTCGACGACCCGGCCGCGGCGCTGGCCTCCATCGCCGAGGTGCTCCGTCCCGGCGGCACCCTCAGCCTGCTGGTCAGCCAGCGGCATGCCGCGGTGGTCACCCGGGCCATGGCCGGCCACTTCAACCAGGCCCGGGAGCTCCTCGACGACACCTCCCGCGGCGGCAGCCACCGCCGGTTCACCGCCGACGAGATCACCACGGTGCTCGACCGGGCGGGCCTCGACACCACCGCCCTGCACGCGGTGCGGGTCTTCGTCGACCTGGTGCCCAGCTCGCTGGTCGACCTGGAGCCCGGCGCCGCGACGGCGCTGGTGGAGCTGGAGCGGGCGGTCGCGGACCGACCCGAGTACCTCCCCCTGGGCACCCAGCTGCACGCCCTGGCCACCCGCCGCTGACCCGGCCGGCCCCGGGCCGTCCCCAGTCCGTCCCGTCCCCGGGGTCCCGGGGGTGCGGCGATGAGCCCGCGCGACCTGGCGGCGGCCTCCCGCGAGTGCCCGATCCTGCACGTGGACATGGACGCGTTCTACGCGTCGGTGGCCGTGCGCGACCGCCCCGACCTGCAGGACGTGCCGGTCATCGTGGGCGGCGGGCACCGCGGGGTGGTGCTGTCGGCGAACTACCTCGCCCGGGAGTACGGCGTCCGCTCGGCGATGCCGATGACCCGGGCCCGCCGGCTCTGCCCGCAGGCGGTGGTGATCCCGCCCGAGTTCGCGACCTTCACCGCCGTCTCCTCCTCGGTGATGGAGAACTTCCGCCAGGTCACCCCGCTCGTCGAGGCGCTCTCCCTCGACGAGGCGTTCCTCGACGTGTCGGGGTCGGTACGCCGGCTCGGGTCGCCGTACACCATCGCCGAGCAGCTGCGCGCCCGGATCTACGACGAGCAGGGGATCACCTGCTCGGTCGGGGTGGCGAGCACCGTCGCGGTCGCCAAGTTGGCGAGCCGGCGCGCCAAGCCCGACGGGGTGGTCGTGGTCCCGCCGCAGTCGGTGACCGCGTTCCTGCACCCGCTCGACGTCGGTGAGCTGTGGGGGGTGGGCGAGAAGACCACCCAGATGCTGAACCGGCTCGGGCTGATGACGGTCGGCGACATCGCGCACACCCCGCTGGCCACCCTGCAGCGGGCGGTGGGGGCCTCGCTCGGCGCGCAGCTGCACCAGCTCGCGTGGGGGCAGGACCGCCGGGTGGTCACCCCCCGCCGGGGGGCGGACGAGCCCGACAAGAGCATGGGCGCCGACGAGACCTTCGGCCGCGACACAGACGACCCCGAGGTGATCCTGCGCGAGATCCTCCGGCTGTCGGCGAAGGTCGCCGGTCGGATGCGCACCGCACGGGTGGCCGGCCGGACGGTGACGCTGCGGGTCCGGTTCGCCGACTTCACCACGATCACCCGCTCCCGCACCCTGGGCGACGCCACCGACGTGACCCAGGAGATCTACCAGACCGCGGCCGACCTGTTCACCGCGCTCGGGCTCCAGCGGGCCCGGCTCCGGCTGGTCGGGGTGCGGATGGAGGGGCTGCTGCCGCGCGCCGCGGTCCAGCGGCAGCTGGTGCTCGGCGCCCGCGAGAGCGGCTGGTCCGAGGCCGACCAGGCCGTCGACCGGGCCACGCTGCGCTTCGGGGCGCAGGCGGTCCGACCGGCCACCCTCCTCGGGGAGGGGAGGCCCTGACCTTCCCCGGGAGGCGCTCGCGCAGCTCTCGCTCGCGGAGCCGCGACGACCGGCTCGTCCTGCGGACGACGCTCGAGACCGCCGCCGACGTCGCCTGAGCGACGACCTGGGCGCGAGGGCGCCGATCCCGTGCCGCGGGAGGCCGGTTCTCCCTAGGCTGGGCCCATGGGAGCCGCCCGATGAGAGTCTCCGTTGTCCTCGACTGCCTCGACGCGCGCGGGCTCGTGGAGTTCTGGTGCGCCGCGCTCGGCTACGTCCACGCCGCCAGCGTCCCCGGCTTCGAGGTGCTCGAGCCGGCCGCCGGCGAGCCGCCCGGGCCGGTGCTCATCCTCCAGCAGGTCACCGAGCCGAAGGCCGGCAAGAACCGGATGCACCTCGACGTGCACCCGCCGTTCGGGCTCGGGGTGCCCGCCCTCGTGGACAGGCTGGAGAGCCTCGGCGGGCGCCGGGTCGGCGAGCCGGTCACCGACCTGCTCGACGACATCGGGGTCTGGTGGCAGCCGATGACCGACCCGGAGGGACACGAGCTCGACGTGGTGGCCGACCCCGGCCACCCCGCGCCGTGACGGCCGGCCGCGCCGTACGCCGGGTGGGACGACGAAGCGGGCCCCGGATGACTCCGGGGCCCGCTCCTGTGTGCGGTGGTGGGGGACCGGTCAGTCCCAGGCGCCGTACACGTGCACGTACAGCTTCTTGTCGTGCGTGAGGTTCCACAGCTGGCGCGCGTCCTCGACCCAGAAGTTGACGCAGCCGTGGCTGTGCCCGACCCACGGGTCCATCATGTTGCGCGAGCCGTGGAGCGCCTGGCCGCCCGAGAAGAACTGGGAGTACGGCATCGGCGCGCCGCCGAAGGTGCGGCTGCGGTGGTCGATGTCGCGCCACTGCACGGTGAAGTTCCCGGTGCGGGTCTGGGTGCTGTAGGAGCCGCCGCGGACCAGCCACGAGTTGTACAGCGAGCCGTGCTTGTACAGGTTGACCTGGTGCCGCTTGCGGTCGTAGCAGACGTGCCAGCCGTCGGTGCGGCAGACCTTCGGGACCGCGCCCTTGCCGCGGATGGTCCGCTTGATCAGGGGCGCCCAGGTGTTCGCGGTGACGCGGCCGGTGACCCTGAGCCCGAGCCTGCGCTGGAACTGCTTCACTGCCTGCTCGGTCTGCGGGCCGAACACGCCGTTGGGGGTCGCGTCGAGCAGGCCGAGCCAGCGCAGCCGGTACTGCACGTCGTACACGTGCTCGATGTTGTACTGGTCCTTGTCGACGTCGCCGCGGAACACCGGCTCGCGCGAGAACGGCGCGGTCAGGTCGACCGCGGCCTGCGCCGGCTGGGCGACCACGGCGGTGAGGCCGAGCCCCATCACCAGGGCAGCCACCACACTGAGCAATCTCTTCATGTAGGCCTCCGTGCCTGAGCCGGCGCGGACACCGGCGGTTTCCCCCGTTCGGCCAGGCCCTGTGCCCATCCGAGCGGTGTGTGCGCCCGAGCGGCACCCACAAAACGTGTCAAAGAATACGGCCACCGCGCGGGGTGCCCGCAGGGCGTCCGCGCGGACCCGACGTGTCGTGCCTCACGCGATGCCGGAGACCTGCCTCCGACCCACCCGTACCAAGGACGCCGCAGGTCCCGCCGAGGTTGCATTTGGTGCCGTGGTAGATGATTTTTTGGAGGTCGGGTACCGCGTGCCAGATGTGCTGCCTAGACTTGTTGCACGATCATTTTGCGGGAGGAAGCCGTGCCGCTCTCCGAAGAAGAGTTGCGTCTGCTCGAGCAGATGGAACGCGCGTTGGTGGCCGAGGACCCCAAGTTCGCCTCGGCGCTGAGGGGTACGTCGCTGCGCCGCAACGCCCGCCGCCGTGCCTATGTCGCCGGTGGGGTCTTCCTGGTCGGTGTCGTCGTGCTGATGACCGGTGCGGTCCTGCAGCAGACGCTGGTCGGCATCGTCGGTTTCGTGGTCATGCTCGGCTCCGCGGTGGTGGCCCTCACCGCCTGGAAGGGGCAGAACGCCGCGCCGAGCGCCGAGGAGCAGCGGGTCCTGCGGGACACCCCCGAGGGGGCCTTCGGGCTCAGCGTGATCGAGGGCGGCAAGACCAAGAAGCGTCCCCGCGGCAAGTCCGGCGGCCACCAGTCGATGATGCACCGGTTCGAGGAGCGGTGGCGCCGCCGGCGCGACAACAACGGCATGTAACCAGCCGGCATCCCCGGCACATCCCCACGACGTCCCAGGTCCCGCCCGGCAGCAAGCCGGAGCGGGACCTCTGCGTCTGCGAGGACGTGTCGCGCCGGCCGGGTGAGCCGCGCGCGGGCGTCGGCTCCGGCCGCCTACACCGCGTGGTCGACGCCGGGCTCGCCGATCGCCGGACCGGACGCCGCCCGCCGGCGGCGGGCGTCGCGCGAGGAACTCCGGTCGAACAGCGACGTCGGCCACCAGGTGGCCCGCAGCCGCCGCCGGCGGGACGCACCGTCACCCAGCGCCCCGACGACGAGCAGCACGTCGTCCTCGACACCGTCCTGGGCCTCCACCGCCCGGGCGTAGCGCGCCCGCTCGACGTACCGCACGAGCCGCTCCAGCGCGCGCGCCGCCTCCGGTGCGGCCTCGACGCCGGACGCCGGCGACCGGGTCTGCCGCTCCTCGGCGTCCGCTGCCGGAGCACCGAACGCCGCCGCCAGGGAGCGGGCCCGGGTACGCAGGGTGACCGAGTCGTCCCAGCCCAGGCCGAGGTCGAGGGCACTCGCGCGCAGCTCGGCCCAGGCCGCCTCCGCGACCCCCGCGGGCGTGGTCGCGGACGCCCAGCGCCGGCGCCGTACCCAGCCGCGGGCCGCGCGCGGCAGGACCGCCAGCCCCAGCGCCCCGAGCAGCACCAGCAGCCCGGTGAGCAGCTCCCGGCCGATGCCGCCGGAGCCGTTCGACCCGCCGGCGGCGCCCGCCTCGGGCGACGGGCTCGGCCGGTCGAAGTCGTCGGGGGCGCGCGTCGGCGCGGCCGCGGAGGGTGCGGCCGTGGGATCGACGCCCAGCTGCGCGTTCGTGTAGCTCGGCACGGACCTGGCGCGGTCCTGCGGGGTCGGCTCGAAGCGCAGCCAGCCGGTGCCATCGAAGTACATCTCCGGCCAGGCGTGCAGGTCGTGCGCGCTGTAGACGTAGTGGCCCTCCTCCACCTTGTCCGGGCGCAGGAAGCCGACCACCACCCGGGACGGGATGCCCAGGCTCCGGCCCATCACCGCCATCGACGCGGCGAACTGCTCGCAGTAGCCGACCCGGCCGTCGGGGCTCAGGAAGTCGAGCAGGTCGTCGGTGCTGTTGCCCGGTCCCCGCTCGGTGAGCGAGTAGCGGAAGCCGCCGTCCTCGCGGAACCAGTCCTGGAGCCGGACCGCCTTCTCGAAGCGGCTCGTCGCGCCGGCGGTCACCTCGCGGGCCAGGCGCGGCACCCGGTCGGACAGGTTGTCCGGCAGGTCGGTGTAGGGCGTGAAGATGTTCTCGGGCGAGGGGCCGGAGCTCGCGAGGGTGCTCGCGAGCGCCTCCACCTGGAGCGCCGAGAGGTCGTACTCCAGCCCGACGGTGCTCTGTCCCTCGGCGGCGCTGATGAAGTCGAAGGTGTCGGTGTCGTAGCGCCAGTCGCCGCGGGCCTCGATCGAGGACACCGGGTACGGCGCCGGCAGCCACTGCGAGTCGAAGGTGTCGCGGGCCCGGATCTGGAAGGTCACCTCCCGCCGCGTCACCCCCGAGCTCAGGCCGGGCGGTCGGGGGAGCCGGCCCTCGGCGCGCTGCTCCGCGGGGATCTCGCGGTCCGAGGGCTTCCAGGTCTCGCCGTCGAACGAGTCGAGCACCGAGACCCGCAGGTACGTCGGGTCGCCGGTGACCGTGTAGACGTCGAGGACGTCCACGTCGCGTCCGCGCACCAGGTCCCGCTTGAGGTCGGCCATCGGGTTGTCGATGGCCACCGCGTCGCCGTCCCCGTCCCCGCCGGGGCCGCTCCCGTCGAAGAGGGTGCCGCTGAAGGTCGGCACGAAGATCGGGACCAGCACGGCCAGCCCGGTCGCGGTGAGTCCGATCTTGCGGGCCGAGGCACGCACCGTCTCCGTGCTCACGCGGGTCCCGAGGGTGTCGAAGACCCGGTCGCTGTGGGAGATCTGGCGTCCCCAGTGGGACAGCCGCCGTCCCTCGTCGCCGGCGAGCAGGAACAGGAAGCTCATCGCCCCGGCGACGAAGCCCCACCACGGCACGCCGCCGTCGAGGATGGACGCGGGGGCGGTGTAGACCGCGAGGAGGGGGAGCCCGGCGACCGGCACCCGGCGCAGCCCGCAGGCGATGAAGTCGACCAGCACGACCGCGGCCGCACCGGTGACGATGAGCAGCGGGTAGATCTCCGGCACCGAGGCCGACACCGGCGCGGCGTAGCTCTGCGCGGCGGTGACGCTGTCACGGAGCACCTCGCCGAACCGGGCCATGGACTCGTCGGTGGGGATCCAGCCGCCGAGGGCGAGATCCTCCGCCCAGCGGTGGTGCAGCCACAGCGCGACCACCCCCGCCTGGCCCAGCGCGGTGAGCAGGCTGGGGACGCGTGCCGAGCGCAGCAGCATCCCGGTCGCCGCCACCAGCAGCCCCACGCCGAAGAGCGGGACCAGGAAGCCGCTGGGGCGCTCCACGAAGCCGGCCCAGGCCCACAGTGCGATCCACGTGGTGAGGGCGGCGAGGAGGGACGCCGAGGTGGTGCCCGGCCAGCCGAGGTGGACCTTGCTCACGACAGCCTCCCGCCGACCGAGCGGGGGACCCGGGCGCCCTTGCTGCGTCCGGCCACGCCGAGCTCCTGCCAGGTGGTCGAGACGGGGACGTCGGGCCGTGCGGTGGCCGCCTTCCAGCCGTGCGCCTTGAGCCAGGCGGCGCCCGGGCCGTCCTGGTCGCCGTCGGCGCGGGCGTCCCGGGTCCGCGCCCAGCGGTCGACGTCGAGGGCGACGGCCATCGCGCTCGCCGCGGAGTGACGCATCCGGGAGAGCGCGCCCTTGTCCTGGTCGTCGACGGCGCCGAGGACGGCGACGAGCAGGCCGGAGTGCCCGACGTCCTGGAGCCACCGCGTGTCCAGGTGCGTGCGGTCGACCTCGGTGACCACGGCGAGCGCCTCGAGCAGCGGGCCGGTCTCAGCCGCGACACCGCCGCGCTCGTGCCACGAGCCGCCCTGCTCCTCGCCGGCGGCGGTGACCAGCCGGACCACGAAGCCGCGCTGGACGAGGTGGACCGCGATGGACGCGGTGACCGACACCGCGTGCTCGAGGGAGGAGGCGGCACCGCTGCCGCGGTGGGTGGACCTCCGGTTGTCGAGGAACAGCGTGGCCCGGGACTGCCAGGGCTGCTCCTCGCGGCGCACCATCAGCTCACCGACGTGGGCGCTGCTGCGCCAGTGCACCCGGCGCAGGTCGTCGCCGCGACGGTACTCGCGCACGGTCACGTCCTCGGCGCTGCCGCTCGCGAACGCCCGCGGCCGGTTGTCCCCGGAGCCGGTCCAGGCCCCGGACAGCGGGATCGGGGGCAGCGGCGAGATCCGCGGCGTCACCACCAGGGACGTCGTGGAGTGGAAGGCGCGGGTCAGCTCCACCAGGCCGAACGGGTCGCTGAGCCGGACCGTCATCGGGCCGATGGAGAACTTCCCGCGGACGTCGGAGCGGACGACGTACCCCACCGTGCGGCGCCAGCGCGGACCCATCTTGTCGACCACGAAGCGGGGCCGGGTGCCGAGCACGTAGGGGAGCTGGTCCTCGAGCAGCAGGAGCCCCGTGGGCATCCGGCCGTCGTTGGTCAGGTCGAGCTGCACGCGCGCCTGCTGCCCGGCGGCCACCTGCGACGGGCTGACCGACCGGACCAGGCCCAGGCGGTACTTGCTGCGGCCGAGGAAGAATGCGGTCACCAGCGGCAGCAGCACCAGCAGCGCGCCGATCCGGAGCAGGTCCTCCTGGCCGAGGAGGATCGCGCAGACCGCCGCGGTGATCCCCGCGGCCAGGAACGCGCGACCCCGAGTGGTCATCGCGGAGAGTGCCTCGCGCATGTCCGGACCCCTGTCAGCCGCGTCGGCTCTCCGGCATCGCGACGCCGGCGATGATCTGGTTGAGGGCCACCTCGGTGGTGCGGCCGCTCATCGACGCCTCGACGGTGGGCAGCAGCCGGTGCGCGAGGACCTGCACGGCGAGGCCCTGCACGTCGTCGGGGATCACGTAGTCGCGGCCGGCCATCGCGGCGTACGCCTTGGCCGCCCGCACCAGGTGCAGGGTGGCGCGCGGGGAGGCGCCGAGCATCAGTTCGGGGGAGCGGCGGGTCGCGGTGGTCAGGGCGACCGCGTAGCGCTGCACGGGCTCGGCCACGTGCACCCGGTTGACGATGTCGATCAGCTTCCGGATCTCCCCGGCGTCGGTCACCGGCTCGAGGTCCTCGAGCGGGTTGCTGCGGGTGTGCGAGTCGAGCATCGCGATCTCCGCGGCCTCGACCGGGTAGCCCATCGAGACCCGGGCCATGAACCGGTCCCGCTGCGCCTCGGGCAGCGCGTAGGTGCCCTCCATCTCGATCGGGTTCTGGGTCGCGATCACCAGGAACGGAGCGTCGAGGTGGTACGTCGACCCGTCCACCGTGACCTGCCGCTCCTCCATGCACTCGAGGAGGGCGGACTGCGTCTTGGGGGAGGCGCGGTTGATCTCGTCGCCGACCACGATGTTGGCGAAGATGCCGCCGGGCCGGAACTCGAACTCGCGGGTGTCCTGGTTGAACACCGAGACGCCGGTGACGTCGGAGGGCAGCAGGTCGGGGGTGAACTGGATGCGGCGCACCGAGCAGTCGATGGAGCGGGCCAGCGTCTTGCTGAGCATGGTCTTGCCGACACCCGGGACGTCCTCGATGAGCAGGTGACCCTCGGCGAGCAGCACGACGATCGCGAGCCGCGCGACCTCCGGCTTGCCCTCGATCACCTTCTCGATGCTCGCCCGGATCCGGCCGGTGACCCGCGCCAGCGTGTCGAGGTCCGACCCTTCGGCCCGCCCCGCCCCGCTGGTCTGCTCGTGCACTGAGGTCACGTGTCCCTGCCTCCCGCCGGGTCCGCGGCCCTGGCCACGGACCTCCCCGTATTCGTGTCCCCATCCAACCCCATCGCTGCACCCCTGTCACCGAGACGAGGCAGCGGGCCGTCGAGTTCCCACCGGCCGGGCGGAGGGTGTCGCGGGGAGGCCGGTGGAGGACGGTCGACCGGGGTGGGGAGCGCCGGCGTCCTCCCTCCGCACCCCACTTCGCCCCACCTTTCCTCCCCACCGCCCCCCACCCCCGCCTCACCACCCCCGTGACCTGCGCTTTTCACCCGGGAGACCGGCCTGGCGCCCTCCGCCGGCTCCACCGCGAAACAGGCGTGAAGTTGCGTGTTTCGGGTTGATGGTGGAGCGAAGTGGAGTACTGTGGTGCGCAGTGGAGGAGAGGGAAGCGTTCGCCGGAGTTCTCACGGACTCCCGGCGGCCACAGAAGGGGGAGGTGTCACCGTGTTCTTCGGCACCTACACGCCCCGGCTCGACGACAAGGGCCGCCTCTTCCTCCCGGCGAAGTTCAGGGACGAGCTGTCGGAGGGTCTAGTGGTCACACGAGGTCAGGAGCGCTGCCTCTACGTGTGGTCGATGGAGGAGTTCGGCAAGCTCACCGAGCGGCTGCGTGAGGCCCCCGTGACGAACAAGGGCGCGCGTGACTACGTCCGCATGTTCTTCGCCGGCGCCTCCGACGAGACGCCCGACAAGCAGGGCCGGATCACGATCCCGCCGATGCTGCGCGACTACGCGTCGCTGTCCAAGGAGTGCATCGTCATCGGCGCGATGAACCGGATCGAGATCTGGGACGCCGCGTCGTGGCAGAGCTACTCCGACGAGCAGGAGCAGGCCTTCGCGGACCTGTCCGAGGAGGTGTTCCCCGGCGTGATCTGAGGACATGACGGTGAGTCGTAGGGCTTGGCCCACGTCCGCTCTCCTCTGTCATCTGGCGCACCTTCCCCGGTGCCAGAGGACAGCTTCCCAAGGACGAGCGGACGGGGACCTGGCCAGACGAATCCTTCCGAGTCGAGCAGAGCAGGACCAGCACCGCGCGGTGCTTCTCCACCCAGGATTCTCAGCAAGGGGTCGAAACCATGAGCGTCACCTTCTCCGGACAGCTGTCCGGCCAACCCACCAGGCGGGTCCGCCACGAGGTGCGCGACGGGCTCACCGTCATCGCCTTCTCGGCGGTCGCCTCCTCCGGCCTCGCACTCGCCCTCATGCTGCTCGTCCACCTGGGCGACTAGGCGCGAGGTCATGACGAGCCCCAGTCACGTCCCGGTCCTCCTCGACCGGGTCGTCGCGTTGGTCGCACCCCCGCTCCAGCAGCCGGGGTCGGTCATGGTCGACGCGACGCTCGGCCTCGGTGGGCACACCGAAGCCGTCCTCACCCGCTGCCCCGAGGCGCGGGTGATCGGCGTCGACCGCGACGTCCACGCCCTCGAGCGCAGCCGCGAGCGACTCGCCCCCTTCGGCGACCGGGTCACCTTCGCCCACGCCGTGTACGACGAGATCCCCGACGTGATCGCCGACCTCGGCCTCGACCACGTCGACGGGGTGCTGTTCGACCTCGGCGTCTCCTCCATGCAGCTCGACGTCCGGGAGCGCGGCTTCGCCTACGCCGAGGACGCCCCGCTCGACATGCGGATGGACGACACGACGGGGCTCACCGCCGCCGACGTCCTCAACACCTACCCGGTGGAGGAGCTGACCCGGATCCTCAAGCAGTACGGCGAGGAGCGGTTCGCCCGGCGGATCGCGGAGTCGGTCGTCCGGGAGCGCGAGCGCGAGCCGTTCACCCGGTCCGCGCGGCTCGTCGACCTGATCCGGGACGCCATCCCCGCTCCCGCCCGTCGTACCGGCGGCCACCCCGGGAAGCGCACCTTCCAGGCGCTGCGCATCGAGGTCAACGACGAGCTGTCGGTGCTGCGCCGGGCGATCCCCGCGGCGATGGGGTCGATCGGCGTCGGCGGCCGCGTGGTCGTCATGTCCTACCACTCGCTCGAGGACCGGCTCGTGAAGCAGGCCTTCACCGAGAAGACCCGCAGCGACCTGCCGCCCGACCTCCCGTTCGTCCCCGAGGGCCACGAGCCCGAGCTCCGCCTGGTCACCCGCGGCGCCGAGAAGGCGTCCGCCGAGGAGATCGCGGAGAACCCCCGAGCAGCATCGGTGCGCCTGCGCGCCGTTGAACGAGTCCGCACCAGCACTGGAGCCACCGCATGAGCACCCCTCTCAGCCAGGCACGCACACAGTTCCCCCGCCTCGCCGAGGCTGCCGTCGAGCGCGCCCGGCTGACCGTGGTGCCCCGCCGCACGCAGAAGGCGCCGCGGGTGCCGTTCGTGTCGCTGGTCTCGCTGCTGCTGGTCACGGGCGTGGTCGGCCTGCTGCTGTTCAACACGAGCATGCAGCAGTCGTCGTTCGTGGCCACCTCGATGGAGGAGCAGGCCACCGTGCTCGCCGCCAAGGAGGAGTCGCTGCAGATGCAGCTCGAGCAGCTGCGCGACCCCCAGCGCGTGGCCACCCGGGCCAAGCGGATGGGGATGGTGCCGGCGAGCAGCCCGGCGTTCATCCGGCTCTCCGACGGCGAGATCGTCGGCAAGCCGCTGCCCGCCGAGCCCGCCGACGGGATGCGGATCAACCCGCTGCCCACCGCGAAGCCCAAGTCGCTGCGCCCCGACCCGGTGATCGTCGAGATCGAGCAGCCCAAGGCCGTCCGGAAGGCCGACCGGAAGAGCGACCGTGCCGAGGCCGCCTCGGCAAACCGCGCCGACGCCGAGCGTGGCAACCGTGACGAGGCCCGCGAGGCAGGTACAAAGAAGCAGAAGCCGCAGCAGTCCCAGGGGAGGACGCGTTGACCCAGGGCACGCGCCCGCGCACGCCGGGCCCGTCCTCGCCCGGACCCTCGAGGCCCCGCCGCCGACCCGCGCGCGGCGCCGCGCTGGTCCGGCTGCGAGTCGGTTTCATCCTCATCGCCATGGTGGTCTCCGTCTTCGGGGCCCGGCTGTTCCAGCTCCAGGGCATCGACGCCAAGGCGTACGCCGCGCGCGCGGAGGCCGTGGGCCTGGAGACGGTGACCCTGCCCGCGACCCGCGGCACGATCACCGACCGCAACGGCGCGCCGCTCGCGGAGTCCCTCGACGGGCTGATGATCACCGCGAACCCCACGCTGAGCGCGCCCGACGCCGGGCCGATCGCCAAGATCGTCGCGAGCCGGCTCGACGTGGACTACTTCGAGGTGCTCGAGCGGCTGCGCAAGCCCGACACCCAGTTCCAGTACATCGCCCGCCGGGTGCCCGCCACCGAGGCGCGCGCCGTGGTCGCCGAGATCGAGAACCGCGGCTACACCGGGATCGACACCGAGCGCGACCCGGTCCGGGCCTACCCCGCCAAGGACGTGGCCGCGAACCTGCTCGGGTTCATGGGCACCGAGGGCGAGCCGCTCGCCGGCTTCGAGCTGATCTTCGACGACCTGCTGTCGGGCAAGGACGGCTCGGCGACGTACGAGATGGGCGGCGGGCAGAAGCTGCCGCTCGGCGACAACAGCGTCGTGGCGCCGGAGAACGGCTCCGACCTCCAGCTGACCATCGACCGCGACGTGCAGTGGTACACCCAGCGCGTGCTGCGTGAGGCCGTCCAGGGCTCCGGCGGAGAGTCCGGCGCCGCGGTGGTGCTCGACACGCGCACCGGGGAGACGCTCGCGCTCGCCGACCACCCGACCTTCGACGCCAACGAGCCGATGCTCTCCTCGCCGGCCGACCTCGGCACCCGGTCGGTCTCCGACGTCTACGAGCCTGGCTCGGTGGAGAAGGTGCTCACCGCCGCCGCGCTGCTCGACGCCGGCAAGGTCACCCCGGAGACCAAGATCCCGGTGCCCGCGGAGCTGCCCCGGCAGGACCGCGTCATCGGCGACTACTGGGACCACGGCCGGCTGCGGCTCACCCTGACCGGCGTGATCGCCAAGTCCTCCAACATCGGCACCGTCCTCGCCGCCGACGAGTTCTCCCCGGAGGAGCTGCACGGCTACCTGTCCAGCTTCGGGCTGGGGCAGAAGACCGGCTCGGGCATCCCCGGCGAGTCCCGTGGCCTGCTGCCCGCGTGGGAGGGCTGGTCGCAGATCAACCAGGACACCATCTCCTTCGGCCAGGGCGTCTCGGTCAACGCGCTCCAGATGGCCACCGCCGTCAACGCGATCGCCAACGGGGGAGTCCTGGTCCAGCCCAGCCTCGTGGAGGGGTCGGCGACGACCAGCGACGGCACCGAGGTCGGCACCGACACCACGACCGCCCGCCGGGTGATCAGCGAGCGGGCCGCGCGGCAGACCGCGGAGATGATGGAGGCGGTCACCGACCCCGAGGAGGGCACCGCGCCCGCCGCGGCCATCGAGGGCTACCGGGTGGCCGGCAAGACGGGCACCGCCCAGCGGGTCGGCGAGGAGTGCCAGTGCTACGACGGCACGTTCACCGTCTCGTTCGCCGGCTTCGCCCCCGCCGACGACCCCCGGTTCCTCGTGTACGTCGTGGTCCAGGACCCCAAGAACGACGGCGGCGGCGGCTCCATCGGCGGTCCGGCGTTCCACAAGATCATGAGCTACCTGCTGCGCAAGTACGCCGTGCCGCCCACCGGCGTGCCCGCCCCCGACCACCCCCTCGAATGGTGAGCGCAGGTAACCTTCCGGCGTGCCAGACGTGATCCCCGCGCGCCCCAGCGTGCCCCCGCAGACCGCCGTCGGCGCCGTCCGCGACTGGCTCGGAGCCGAGCTCGCCCGTGCCGGCGGGCACGGCGACTCCACGCTCGTCACCGGCCTGACCCTGAGCTCGCAGCGGGTCCGGCCCGGTGACCTGTACGCCGCGCTCCCCGGCGCCCGCGCGCACGGCGCGACCTTCGCCGCGGCCGCGGTGGAGGCCGGCGCGAGCGCCGTGCTCACCGACCCCGACGGCGTCGCGCTCTGCGACGGGCTCGACGTGCCCGTGCTCGTCGTACCCGCCCCGCGGGCGGTGCTCGGCGGCCTGGCCGCGCGGGTGTACGGCGAGCCCGCTCGTGACCTGCGCCTCGTCGCGGTCACGGGGACCCAGGGCAAGACCACCACCACCCGGCTCGCCGAGGGCGGCCTGCAGGCCTCCGGCGTCCCGGCCGCCGTGGTCGGCACCGTCGGCACCCGGATCGACGGGGTCGACGTGAGGACCACGCTGACCACGCCCGAGGCGCCGGACCTGCACGCGCTGTTCGCGGTCATGCGCGAGCGCGGCGTACGCGGCTGCGCGATGGAGGTCTCGAGCCACGCGCTGGTCATGGGCCGGGTCGACGGCGTCGTCTTCGACGTCGCCGCCTTCACCAACCTCGGACGCGACCACCTCGACTTCCACGCCACCGTGGAGGAGTACTTCGCCGCCAAGGCGTCCCTGTTCACCCCCGAGCGCGCGCGGCTCGGGCTGGTCAACGTCGACGACGAGTACGGCCGCCGGCTCGTCGGCGAGGCCACCATCCCCGTCCGTACGTTCTCCGCGGCCGGCGGCGAGGCCGACTGGACCGCGCTCGACGTCGCCCTCGAGCCCACCGGCTCGACCTTCACCGTGCGGGCCCCCGACGGGACCCGGTTCCCGGCGCACGTGCCGCTGACCGGCGACTTCAACGTCTCCAACGCGCTGTGCGCGATCGCGGCGCTGGGCGAGGCAGGCTTCGACCCCGCGGCGGTCGCCCGGGGCATCGCCACGTCCGGGGGAGTTCCCGGCCGCCTCGAGCAGGTCGACGCCGGCCAGGACTATCTCGCCGTCGTCGACTACGCCCACAAGCCGGACGCCGTGACCGCCGCCCTCAACGCGCTGCGCCCCCTCACCGCGGGTCGCCTCGTCGTGGTGCTCGGCGCCGGCGGCGACCGTGACCACGGCAAGCGGCCGATCATGGGTGAGATCGCGGCCAGGCTGGCCGACGTCCTGGTCGTCACCGACGACAACCCGCGCACCGAGGAGCCGGCAGCGATCCGCGCCGCCGTGCTCGAGGGCGCCGCCTCCGTGCCCGGGGGCGACCGCGCCGAGGTCCACGAGTGTGGGGACCGGCGCGAGGCGATCCGCCTCGCCGTCGGGCTCGCCGGCCCCGGCGACACCGTCGTGGTGGCCGGCAAGGGCCACGAGTCCGGCCAGGAGGTGCACGGCACCGTGCACCCGTTCGACGACCGCACCGTCCTCCTCGAGGAGATGACCCGCCGATGATCCCGCTCACCCTCCCGGAGCTCGCCGCCGTCGTCGGCGGCGAGGTCCACGACGACACCGGTGTCACCGTCACCGGGCCCGCCTTCGTGGACAGCCGTGTCGCCGAGCTCGGCGGGCTGTTCGTCGCCTTCGCGGGGGAGCACGTCGACGGGCACGCCTACGCGGCCGCCGCCCTCGAGGCCGGGGCCGCCGCCGTGCTGGGCACCCGCCCGGTCGGCCTGCCCGCCGTCGTGGTCGCCGACCCGCTCGACGCGCTCGGCCGCCTGGCGCGGCACGTGCTCGCCCGGCTGCCGCAGGTCCGGGTGGTCGCGCTGACCGGCTCCCAGGGCAAGACCAGCACCAAGGACCTGCTGGCCGGGGTGCTCGCGGAGTCCGGCACCACCGTCGCCACCGCCGGGTCGTTCAACAACGAGATCGGCCTGCCGTTGACCGTGCTCCGCGCGGACGCCGCCACCGAGAACCTCGTGCTCGAGATGGGCTCCCGCGGCATCGGCCACCTCCGCGACCTGTGCGCGGTCGCGCCGCCGCTGGTCTCGCTCGTGCTCAACGTCGGCAAGGCGCACATCGGCGAGTTCGGCAGCCAGGAGGCCATCGCCCAGGCCAAGGGCGAGCTCGTCGACGCGCTGACCGAGGAAGGGACCGCGGTCCTCAACGCCGACGACCCGCTGGTGCTCGCCATGGCGGGACGGTCCCGCGGCGCGGTGCTCACCTTCGGGGAGAGCGCCCGCGCCGACGTACGCCTGGAGAACCTGACCCTCGACGAGCTCGGCCGGCCCCGGTTCGACCTCGTGACGGGCACCCAACGCGCCCACGTCGAGATGCGGCTCGTGGGGGAGCACCACGCCCTCAACGCCACCGCCGCGGCCGCGACCGCGCTCGCGCTCGGGGTCCCGCTCGCCGACTGCGCCCGGGCGCTCACCGCCGCCCGCGCCTCGCGCTGGCGGATGGAGGTGCACGAGCGCGCCGACGGCGTGACCGTGATCAACGACGCCTACAACGCCAACCCCGACTCGATGCGGGCCGCGCTCAAGGCCCTCGCGGCCGTCGGCCGCGGCCGCGGCCCGGACACCCGCACCGTCGCGGTGCTGGGAGAGATGCGCGAGCTCGGCGAGTCGAGCCGGGACGAGCACGACGCCCTCGGCAGGCTGGCCGTGCGCCTCGACATCCACCAGCTCCTCGTCGTCGGCGAGCCGGCCCGCCCGATGCACCTCGGGGCCTGCCTCGAGGGCTCGTGGGGCGAGGAGTCGGTCTTCGTCGAGGACAACGCCCACGCACTCGCGTGGCTGCGGGAGCACGTGGCTCCCGGGGACGTCGTCCTGCTCAAGGCCTCCCGGGCAGCCGCCCTGGAGACCGTCGCCGAGGCCCTGCTGGCCGACGACCCCGGGCAGGACCCCGGACCGAAGGAGTCACCCCGATGAGAGCGATCCTGCTCGCCGGCGGGCTTTCGCTGATCCTCACGCTGCTCGGCACCCGGGTGGCGATCCGCGTGCTGGTGGCCAAGGGCTACGGCCAGCTGATCCGTGACGACGGGCCGACCACCCACCACACCAAGCGCGGCACGCCCACCATGGGCGGGCTGGTGATCATCCTCTCGGTGGTGCTCGCGTACTTCATCGCCAAGCTGCTCACCCAGGACTGGCCCTCGGCGTCCGCGCTGCTGCTGCTCTTCCTGTTCGTGGGGCTCGGCACGGTCGGCTTCCTCGACGACTACATCAAGATCGCCAAGCAGCGCAGCCTCGGGCTGCGCAGCAAGGCGAAGATGGCCGGCCAGACGCTGGTGGCGGTGGTCTTCGGGCTGCTCGCGCTGCACCCTGCCCTGGCCGACAGCCGCGGTGAGACCCCGGCCTCGCGGGCGATCTCCTTCATCCGGGACTTCCCGGCGCTGACCCTGCCGAGCGTCGTGGTCATCGTCTTCATCATGTTGATGATCGCCGGCGCCAGCAACGGCGTGAACCTCACCGACGGCCTCGACGGCCTCGCCACCGGCGCGTCGACGATGGTCTTCGGCGCCTACACGCTGGTCAACATCTGGCAGAACAACCAGTGGTGCCAGATCGCCCCCGGCCCGGCCTGCTACGAGGTGCGCGACCCGCTCGACCTGGCCGTGGTCGCCTCGGCGCTCACCGGTGCCTGCTTCGGGTTCCTGTGGTGGAACGCGTCCCCGGCGAAGATCTTCATGGGCGACACCGGGTCGCTCTCGCTCGGCGGCGCGCTGGCCGGGCTGGCGATCCTCACCCGCACCGAGCTGCTGCTGCTCATCGTGGGCGGCCTGTTCGTGCTGATCACGCTCTCGGTCATCCTCCAGGTCGGCTACTTCAAGGCGACCAAGGGCAAGCGGCTCTTCCGGATGGCCCCGCTGCAGCACCACTTCGAGCTCAAGGGCTGGGCCGAGGTCACCATCGTGATCCGGTTCTGGATCATCTGCGGGCTCTGCGTCGCCGCGGGCCTCGGCGTCTTCTACGCGGAGTGGGTGGCAGGAGCATGAGCACGCCCCGCACGTCCTCGCCGCGCCCACACCTCGGAGGGGACCCCGCATGAACAAGCCCGACCTGGAGCGGCTCGGCCGCCTCGACGCCTGGGACGGCGTATGCGCCGTCGTGGCCGGCATGGGCGTCTCCGGCTTCGCCGCCGCCGACAACCTCACCCACCAGGGCGCGCACGTGACCGCGCTCGACGAGTCCGACGCCGGCGACCGCGGCGAGAAGGGCACCCTCCTCGAGATCCTCGGCGCGGACGTCCGGCTCGGCCCCGGGTCGACCGCGCAGCTGCCCGACGACGTCGACGTCGTGGTCACCTCGCCCGGCTGGTCGCCCTCGGCGCCGCTGCTGGCCCAGGCCGCCGCGCGCGGCATCCCGGTCTGGGGGGAGGTCGAGCTCGCCTGGCGGCTGCGCGACCCGAACCACCCCGCGCCGTGGCTCGCGGTCACCGGCACGAACGGCAAGACCACCACCGTCCAGATGCTCGACTACATCCTGCGTGCGCACGGCCTGCGCAGCGTGGCCTGCGGGAACGTCGGCCTGCCCATCGTCGAGGCGGTGATGGACCCGACGCCGTACGACGTGTTCGCGGTCGAGCTCTCCAGCTTCCAGCTGCACTACACGCACTCGATGGCCGCCGAGTCCGCCGTCGTGCTCAACGTCGCCGAGGACCACCTCGACTGGTACGCCTCCATGGCCGACTACACCGCCGACAAGGGCCGCATCTACGAGCGGGCCGAGCGGGCCTGCGTCTACAACGTCGCGGACCCGGTGACCGAACGGCTGGTCCGCGAGGCCGACGTGCAGGAGGGCTGCCGCGCCGTCGGCTTCACCCTGGGCACGCCCCAGGTGGGCATGGTCGGCCTGGTCGAGGATGTGCTGGCCGACCGCGCCTTCGTCGAGGAGCGGCAGACCAGCGCCGCGGAGCTGTGCACGGTGGGCGACCTCGCCTCCGACGCGCCGCACTTCGTCGCCAACGCGCTGGCCGCGGCCGCCCTCGCCCGCTCGCACGGGGTGCCGCCGGTGTCGGTCCGCGACGGGCTGCGCGCCTTCGAGCCAGACGGGCACCGGATCGCGCTGGTCGACACCGTCGACGACGTGCGCTACGTCGACGACTCCAAGGCCACCAACCCGCACGCCGCGCAGTCGTCGCTGATGGCCTACGAGCCCGTCGTGTGGGTCGCGGGCGGGCTCGCCAAGGGCGCCCGGTTCGACGACCTGGTGCGGGCCGCGAAGGACCGGCTGCGTGCCGTCGTCCTGCTCGGCCGGGACCGCGATGTGATCGCCGACGCGCTTGCGCGACACGCCCCCGATGTCCGCGTCATCGCGATCGAGGGCGGGGACACTGACGTGATGGACCGCGTGGTCGGAGCGGCGGCGGACCTGGCCCAGCCAGGCGACACCGTGCTGCTCGCCCCGGGCTGCGCGTCCATGGACATGTTCGCGAACTACGGGGCGCGAGGCGACGCGTTCGCCGCCGCCGTGCACCGGCTCCGCGAACGCTAGGGGCCGCCGGGACCGCCCGCGGCCCGCGACGGTACGACGGGCAGAAGGGCTGGATGTGACCACGACGGCAGGGCAGCAGCGCAGGCAGGGCGCGGTCGCCGGCTGGGTGGCCGCGACGAAGCACGCGCTCGACCGGCCGCTCACGTCGTACTACCTGCTGCTCGGGGCCTCCACGCTGCTGCTCACCATCGGGCTGATGATGGTGCTGAGCGCCTCGAGCGTGTACTCCTACACGCAGTACGACGGCAACAGCTACTACGTCTTCTTCCGCCAGCTCACCTGGGTCGTGCTCGCGCTGCCCATCGCGTTCGTCGCGTCGCGGCTGCCGCACCGCCTGATCCGGGGTCTGGCCTGGCCCGGCCTCGCCGTCTCCACGGTCCTGCTGGTGCTCACCCAGGTGCCCGGCCTCGGCCGGGAGGTCAACGGCAACACCAACTGGCTCGCGCTGGGGCCGCTGACGATCCAGCCGTCGGAGATCGCCAAGCTCGCGATCATCCTGTGGTGCGCCGACCTCTACGCCCGCAAGGAGCGGCTGCTGGGGGACTGGAAGCACACGCTGATCCCCGTCCTCCCCGTCACCGGCCTGCTCACCCTGCTCGTGATCAAGGGCGGCGACCTCGGCACCGCCCTTGTGCTCTTCGCGATCATCCTCGGCATGCTCTGGGTGGTCGGCGCCCCGGCCCGGCTGTTCGGCGGGGCGCTGCTCGTGGTGGCGGTGCTCGCCCTCTGGCTGGCCAGCACCAGCGCCGAGCGCCTGGAGCGGCTGACCAACTTCGCCGACCCGTTCAAGAACTACGAGGGCGCCGGCTGGCAGGCCGCGCACGGCCTCTTCGCGATGTCGAGCGGCGGCTGGTTCGGCAAGGGCATCTCCGCCAGCCAGCAGAAGTGGGGCAGCCTCCCCGAGGCGCACACCGACTTCATCTTCGCGGTGCTCGGCGAGGAGCTCGGCCTGGTCGGCACCCTGCTCGTGCTCGCGCTGTTCCTCACCATCGCCTACGCCGGGATCCGGGTCGCCACGCGTACCACCGACCCGTTCGTGCGCTACATGGCCGCCGGCATCACGATCTGGCTGACGGTGCAGATGATGATCAACGTGGGCATGGTGCTCGCGCTGCTGCCGGTCATCGGCATCCCGCTCCCGCTCGTGTCCTACGGTGGGTCTGCGCTGCTGCCGTCGCTGGTGGCGCTCGGGCTGCTGGTGTCCTTCGCCCGCTCCGAGCCCGGGGCCGCGGCAGCGCTCAAGGCCAAGCGGCGGCGGCGTACCGCGGGGGTGACCGCCAACGGCGGACTGTCGAGACGAGGAAAGTAGAAAACTCTGATGCGCGTTCTCCTGGCCGGGGGTGGCTCGGCGGGGCACACCTCGCCGCTCCTGGCGACTGCCGATGCCCTGCGACGGGCCGACCCGTCGGTGGAGGTCACCGCCCTCGGGACCCCGCGCGGGCTCGAGGTGCGGGTGGTGCCCGAGGCCGGCTACCCGCTCGAGCTGATCCCGCCGGTCCCGCTGCCCCGCAAGCCCTCGGGTGACCTGCTCCGGGTGCCCGGCCGGCTCAGGAGCGCGGTGAGCGCCGCGCTCGACGTGGTCGACCGGGTCCGCCCCGACGTGGTGGTCGGCTTCGGCGGCTACGTGTCGGTGCCGGCGTACCTCGCCGCCCGCCGCCGCCGGCTGCCCCTGGTCGTGCACGAGGGCAACGCGCTGCCGGGCATCGCCAACAAGCTCGGCGCCCGGATGACCACGCACGTCGCCACCAGCTTCCCCGAGACACCGCTGCGGCACGCCAGCTACCTCGGCCTGCCGATCCGCCGGATGATCTCCACGCTCGACCGGCCGGCGATGCGCGCCGAGGCGCGGGCCACCTTCGGGCTGGACCCCGACCGTCCGACCCTGCTGGTCACCGGCGGCTCCCAGGGCGCCCGCCGCCTCAACCAGTCCGTGTCCGCCGGGCAGCGTGCGCTCGCCGACGCCGGCGTCCAGGTGCTGCACGTGGCCGGGCCGTCCGGTGAGGTGAGCGTCGAGCGCCGCGACGGCGACCCGGCGTACGTCGTGGTGCCGTACGTCGACCGGATGGACCTCGCCTACGCCGCGGCCGACCTCGTGGTCTGCCGCGCGGGCGCCAACACGGTCACCGAGGTGTCGGCCGTGGGCCTGCCGGCCGTGTTCGTGCCGCTGCCGATCGGCAACGGGGAGCAGGACCTCAACGCCCGCCCCGTGGTCGACGCCGGCGGCGGGCTGCTGGTGCAGGACGGCGCGTTCACCCCCGAGTGGGTGCGGGCGACCCTGCCCACGCTGCTCGGCGACCGGGCGCGGCTGGAGACGATGTCGGCCGCGGCCTCGGACCTGATCCCGCGCGACGCCGACGAGCGGCTCGCGGCGATGGTGACGGCGGCGGTCCGGTGATCGTCCCCGTCCCCGACGAGCTGCTCCCCGCCGACCGGCTCGGCCGCGTCCACTTCGTCGGCATCGGCGGCGCCGGCCTGTCCGGCATCGCCCGCATCATGCTGGCCCGCGGCATCACCGTGAGCGGCTCCGACGCCAAGGAGTCCCGCACGATCGAGGCGCTGCGCGCGCTGGGCGCCCGCTGCGACATCGGCCACGACGCCTCCCACGTGCGCGACGTCGACACGCTCGTGGTGTCGACCGCCGTACGCGAGGACAACCCCGAGGTCGTCGAGGCGCGCCGGCAGGGGCTGCGACTGCTGCCGCGCTCGGCGGCGCTGGAGTCGGTGATGCAGGGCCGCCGCGTGGTCGCGGTGGCCGGCACGCACGGCAAGACCACCACCACGTCGCTGCTGACCGTGGCCCTCCAGCACTGCGCGGCCGACCCGTCCTTCGCGATCGGCGGGGAGCTGAACGAGTCCGGCTCCAACGCCCACGACGGGAGCGGCGACCTGTTCGTCGCCGAGGCCGACGAGAGCGACGGCGCGTTCCTCGTCTACTCGCCGTACGCCGCGCTGGTCACCAACGTGGAGGCCGACCACCTCGACAACTGGGGCACGGAGGAGGCCTACCACGCCGCCTTCACCGACTTCCTCGACCGGATCTCGCCCGATGGGTTCCTGGTCGCCTGCGTCGACGACGACGGCGCCGCGGACCTGGTGCGCCAGGCCCGCGAGCGCGGGATGACCGCGGTCGGCGTGGGCGAGTCGCCCGAGGCCGACCTCCGCGCCGAGGGCCTGGTCTTCGCCGGCTCCACCTCGACCTTCACCGTGGTCGACCGCGGCCGGCGGCTGGGGGAGGTCTCCCTGCAGATCCCGGGCCGGCACTACGTGCTCGACGCGCTGGCGGCGCTCGCGGCCGGGCTGCGGCTGGGGTTCTCCTTCACCGACCTGCGCCGCGGCCTGGAGGCGTTCAGCGGCACCCGCCGCCGGATGGAGCTCAAGGGCGAGGTCGGCGGGATCCGGGTGTACGACAGCTACGCCCACCACCCCAACGAGATCGCCGGCGACCTCCAGGCGGCCCGCTCGGTCGTGGGGGAGGGGCGCCTCGTGGTGGCCTTCCAGCCGCACCTGGTGTCGCGGACCAAGATCTTCGGCGCCCAGATGGGCGAGGCGCTCGGCGCGGCCGACGAGGTGGTCGTGATGGACGTCTACGTGGCTCGCGAGGACCCCGAGCCCGGGGTCAACGGCGCGATGGTCGCCTCGCACGTGCCGCTGCCCGCGGACCGGGTGGTCTTCGAGCCGTCCTGGTCCGCGACGCCGCAGCGGCTCGTCGAGCGGGCCCGGCCCGGCGACGTGGTGCTGACCCTCGGCGCCGGGGACGTGACCCTGGTCGGCCCCGAGGTGCTGGTGCTGCTCGCGGAGAGGTCGGGCGATGCTGCGGGCTAGGCCGGACTCCCGCGCGGAGCAGGGCGGCGAGGACCAGGACGAGCAGACCGTCCGGGTCGCGCGGCGACGCTTCGCGCGCCGGCAGTGGGCGCGCCGCTGGCTCGCCTGGCGCCCGATCCTGGTGGCGCTGCTCCTGCTCGGCCTCGCCGGCGCCGCCGGGTGGCTGGTGCTCTTCTCCTCGACCCTGGCCGTGGCCTCGGTCCGCGTGACCGGCACCGACGTGCTGGACACGGCGGAGGTCCGCCGCACCGCAGCGGTCCCGCTCGGGGAGCCCCTTGCGACCGTCGACCTCGACGCGATCGCCGCGCGGGTCGAGGGGCTCGCGCCCACCCAGTCGGTGGACGTGTCCCGGGCCTGGCCCGACACGGTCCGGATCGCGGTCCAGGAACGGGTCGCGGTCGCGGTGGTCGAGCGGGAGGGGATCGTCCGCGGCCTCGACGACGAGGGGGTGCTGTTCCGCAGCTACCCGTCGAAGCCCGCCGGGCTGCCCGTCGTACGCATGGCCGCGGCGACCCGGTCCGAGGCGCTCGCCGAGGCCGCGCTGGTGATCGACGCGCTGCCCGACGACCTGTCCGGCAAGGTCGACTACCTCGAGGTGCGCACCGTGGACACCATCTCGCTGGTGCTGCGCAACGGGCGCACGATCCTGTGGGGGAGCGCGGAGGACTCCGCGAACAAGGCGGAGGTGCTCGACGTGCTGCTGGACCGCAAGGCCCAGGTGTACGACGTCAGCGTCCCCGGCCAGCCCACCATCACCCGCTGACCCCGCCCGCGTCGAGGCGTCACTCGTTCGGCGTTGAGGCGTCAGTCGTGAGGCGTTGAGACGTCAGTCGTACGGCGTCGAGAGGGCACTCGTGCGCGGGCCGGGGCGCGCCACATGTCGGACGCCACGAAAAACAAGTACCGCGTGCCCCGCGTGTCGTTTGTTTCCTCCTGGGCCCACCGCCTACGTTGTCTTGCAAGCACGAGGTTGACATAACTATAACCCTCTACTTCAGGGTTAGGGTTCCCGGTTATCGACAGGCCTCGTGGCTACTTCCCCCACCGACGTACACCCCGTCTGCCTGCAAGCAGCAGGCAGCAAGAGCAGCGAGAGGCACCCGCCGTGGCAGCACCGCAGAACTACCTGGCCGTCATCAAGGTCGTGGGTATCGGTGGAGGTGGCGTCAACGCCGTCAACCGGATGATCGAGGTCGGCCTCAAGGGCGTCGAGTTCATCGCGATCAACACCGACGCCCAGGCACTCCTCATGAGCGACGCCGACGTCAAGCTCGACATCGGCCGCGAGCTCACCCGCGGGCTCGGCGCCGGAGCCAACCCCGAGGTGGGTGGCAAGGCCGCCGAGGACCACGCCGACGAGATCGAAGAGGTCATGAAGGGCGCCGACATGGTCTTCGTGACCGCCGGCGAGGGTGGTGGCACCGGCACCGGTGGCGCTCCCGTCGTGGCCCGGATCGCCCGCTCGCTGGGCGCCCTGACCATCGGTGTCGTCACGCGTCCGTTCGCCTTCGAGGGCCGTCGCCGCGCCAACTCCGCCGAGGAGGGGATCTCCCAGCTCCGCGAGGAGGTCGACACCCTCATCGTGATCCCCAACGACCGGCTGCTGTCGATCAGCGACCGGAACGTCAGCGTCCTCGACGCCTTCAAGCAGGCCGACCAGGTGCTGCTCCAGGGCGTCTCGGGCATCACCGACCTGATCACCACCCCGGGCCTGATCAACCTCGACTTCGCCGACGTGAAGTCGGTCATGGCCAACGCCGGCTCCGCCCTCATGGGTATCGGCTCGGCCCGTGGCGAGGACCGCTCGGTCGCGGCCGCGGAGATGGCGGTCTCCAGCCCGCTGCTCGAGGCGTCCATCGACGGCGCCCACGGCGTCCTGCTCTCGATCGCCGGCGGCTCCGACCTCGGCCTGTTCGAGATCAACGAGGCCGCCGCGCTCGTCGCGCAGTCCGCACACGCCGAGGCGAACATCATCTTCGGCGCGACCATCGACGACGCGCTCGGTGACGAGGTCCGCGTGACCGTCATCGCGGCCGGCTTCGACGGCGGCATGCCGAAGCGTCGCGACAGCGGCACCGTGCTCCGCCGCGAGCCGCAGCAGCAGTCGCAGTCGCAGGCGGAGACGCGGTCCGCCGCGCAGTCCTTCGCCTCGCAGCGGCCGGCGGCCAACCCCGGCCTCGCGACCCAGGGCGGCGTCAGCCACCAGCGGCCGCAGTCCGACGCCCCCGCGCAGCGTCCGGCCGCTCCGGCCGGCGAGCAGGGCGGCTACGGGTCGCGTCCGCAGCCGGGCCAGCAGGGTCAGGGTCAGCAGGGTCAGGGTCAGCAGAGCCAGCCGTCGCAGCCCGCCCCGCCGCGCCAGCCGCGTCAGGTGCAGTTCGACGACGACGACCTCGACGTGCCCGACTTCCTCAAGTAGGCGAGGGTCGCCGGTTCGTTGTTCGCCTTCCAGGACACGCGCGGGGTCATCGACGTCGCCTTCACCGACCGTCACGGCGGGGTCAGCGCGGGGCCGTACGCCTCGCTGAACCTCGCCGAGAAGGGTGAGGACGACGCCGTCACGGTGCGGAGGAACGTCGACCTCGTCGCCCACGCGTTCGCGCGGGGCGGCGAGGCGTACGACGGGGACCCGTTCGCGCTGCCCGAGGGGGTCCGCCCGCCGCTGGTCGTCCGCATGCACCAGGTCCACGGGGCCGAGGTCCACGTGGTCGACGAGGCGTACGTCGTCGCTCCGCACGAGCAGGAGACTCCGGTGGCCGACGGTCTCGTCACGGCCGTGCCCGGCGTGGCTCTCATGGTCCGGGTCGCCGACTGCGTCCCGGTGCTGCTCGCCGACGAGGCGCACGGCGTCGTGGGAGCGGCCCACGCCGGAAGGCCGGGGATGGTCGCGGGCGTGGTGACGCGCACCGTGACCGCGATGCGTGACCTGGGCGCGCAGCAGCTCGTGGCCTGGGTGGGGCCGCACGTGTGCGGCCGCTGCTACGAGGTCCCGGAGGAGATGCGCGCCGAGGTCGCCGCGGTCGTCCCCGAGTCCTACGCCGAGACGTCATGGGGCACCCCGGCCGTCGACGTGGGCGCCGGGGTCACCGCGCAGCTGCGGGCCGCCGGCGTGGAGGTGCTCGACGCCTCCCGCTGCACCCTGGAGGACGACGACCTCTACTCCTACCGCCGCCAGGGCGCCGCCTCGGGCCGCTCCGCCGGCCTGGTCTGGGTGCGCCCGTGAGCACGCGCACGAGCGGGACCGGGACCGAGACGGACGCCACCGCCACGCGGCGACGGACCGAGATCGAGCGCAACCTCGCCGCGGTGCGGGTCAGGATCGCCGACGCGTGCACGTCGGTCGGGCGTTCCCCCGACGAGGTCACGCTCACCGTGGTCACCAAGTTCTTCCCGGCGTCCGACGTACGCCTGCTCGCCGGGCTCGGCGTCACCGACGTCGGTGAGAACCGTCACCAGGAGGCCGAGGCCAAGGCGGCCGAGACCCGCGACCTCGGCCTGCGCTGGCATTTCGTCGGCACCCTGCAGAGCAACAAGGCGGCCGCGGTCGCGCGGTACGCCGACGTGGTCGAGTCCGTCGACCGGGCCAAGCTCCTCACCGGGCTGGCCCGTGGGGCGGCCGAGCGCGGCGCGGAGCTCGACTGTCTGGTCCAGGTCAGCCTCGACCCGCCCGGTGCGGGGGAGGGCCGCGCGGGTGTCGAGCCCGACGGCGTGCTCGACCTCGCCGAGCGGGTCGCGGGCACCGGGGGCCTGCGGCTGCGGGGCGTGATGGGGGTCGCCCCGCTCGGCGGCGACCCCGCCGCGGCGTTCGCCCGGCTCGCCGAGGTGGCGGCCGACGTACGACGGCTGGACCCCGAGGCCACCTGGGTCTCGGCGGGCATGAGCGCGGACCTCGAAGAGGCGGTCCGGGCCGGGGCGACACACGTGCGGATTGGCAGCGCGGTGCTCGGACGTCGCCCCACCATCAAGTAGTGTCAAGCAAGCAGCAGCGTCCTAACCGAGGGCGCGGAGTACCGGAGGACATCAGGTCATGAGCGGCGCAATGCGCAAGATGGGTGTGTACCTAGGCCTGCTCGAGGACACCGATCGTTTCGACGACGAGTACGCCTCCCACGACGAGTACGACGAGCGCGGACAGGCCCGTGGCACCGAGGCCGACCGGGCGGAGGCCGCGCGGCCCACGCCGGTCGCGAACATCGCCGAGCGTCGTCGTCCCGCGCCCGGCCCGACCGGTGTCGTGGCGGAGCTGTCGCGGATCACCACGCTGCACCCGCGCACCTACAACGAGG
This sequence comes from Nocardioides jiangsuensis, assembly GCF_019679455.1. Taxonomy (GTDB): domain Bacteria; phylum Actinomycetota; class Actinomycetes; order Propionibacteriales; family Nocardioidaceae; genus Nocardioides_C; species Nocardioides_C jiangsuensis. Next base: position 528,872 of record NZ_JAIEZQ010000001.1, on the reverse strand, counting down.
CGCGTTCGATCGGCGAGAACTTCCGCGAGGGAGTCCCGGTGATCATGAACCTGTCGGAGATGGACGACAACGACGCCAAGCGTCTCGTCGACTTCGCCGCCGGCCTCGTGTTCGCCGTGCGCGGCACCATCGAGCGGGTCACCAACAAGGTGTTCCTGCTCTCACCCCCGAACGTCTCGGTGGCCGCTGAGGACAAGCAGCGCATCGCCGAGGGCGGCTTCTTCAACCAGAGCTAGATTCGTCTCCGTGGTTAGTGCCGTCGCCCAGATCCTGAGCCTGGTCCTCTGGCTGTTCCTCGCGCTGCTCTTCGTCCGCTTCATCGTGGACTGGGTGCAGGTGTTCGCGCGGTCGTGGACGCCGTCGGGACCGATCCTGGTCGTACTCGAGATCGTGTACACGATCACGGATCCGCCGATCAACTTCTTCCGCCGGTTCATCCCGCCGCTGCGCCTGGGCAGCGTCGCGCTCGACCTGAGCTTCATGATCGTGCTGATCATCACGTACCTGCTGCTCAACCTGACCGAGAGCTTCGTCTAAGTGCTGGCGGCTCCCGGACGATACTCTTCTGTGGCTGCTCGACCATCGGGCAGCCCCGTTGCGCCCCCGCCCTCCGTGCGGAGTACCGTGGGCGCGACAGCGGCAGCGATGCCGCACGTTCCATCCGACTACGAATTAAGGGTGAGGTCATGCCGCTGACGCCTGAGGACGTGAGCAACAAGCGCTTTACTCCGGTCCGCCTTCGCGAGGGCTACGACATGGGCGAGGTCGACCAGTTCCTCGACGAGGTCGAGGCCGAGCTTGCTCGACTCACTCGTGAGAACGACGACCTGCGCTCGAAGCTCGCCAGCGCGCAGCAGGGCGGCCCCGCCGCGGCTGCCGCCCCGGTCCAGGAGAAGGCGCCCGAGCCCGTCAAGGCCCCCGAGCCGGTGAAGGCTCCCGAGCCCGCTCCCGCTCCCGCCGCCTCGGCGTCGAGCTCGGTGGAGACGATCAAGGTCGCCACCGTCGCGGAGGCGTCGAGCGCCGCCGCGCGGCTGCTCGAGATCGCCGCCCGCAACGCCGACGAGCTCGTCGGCGACGCCAAGGACCAGGCCGACAAGATCGTCGGCGAGGCGCGGACCAAGGCCGAGCGGCTCGAGTCCGAGTCCAAGGTCAAGGCCGACCGCATGGAGTCCGACGCCCGGACCCGCTCGCAGATGCTCGACTCCGAGACCGCCGAGCGTCGCCAGCAGCTCTTCGGCGACCTCGAGAAGGAGAAGGACAAGCTCAGCGCCGACGTCGAGAACCTCCGCTCCTTCGAGCGCGAGTACCGCAGCCGCCTGAAGAGCTACTTCCAGCAGCAGCTGTCCGCGCTCGAGGGCAACGGCGAGGGCGGTTCGCTCAGCTCGAGCGACCACGCCCCGAAGCGGCTCAAGTCCCTTCTCGGCGAGGAGAGCGGGCAGAGCCAGCACGGCTGACCCGCGCCAGCAGAGACAGACGCCGAAGGCCGGCTCCCCGCACGGGGAGCCGGCCTTCGGCGTTGTGCTTCGTCCGCGCGGTCCGGCGGACACCACCCCGGCGGGCACCACGGCGGGCAGCACCCGGCGGTCGCGGCGTCCCGGTCGCACGTCGCGGCCGGGACACCGCGCCGCGGGTTCACACGCGGGTGACCGAGAAGGTCAGCCCGAGGTCCGGGTCGTGTACGACGGACCCGGTGGGCGTGCCGTCGGCCGGGGCCACCGGCTGCCCCACGGGCTCGCCCTCGTGCATCTCGACCGCGAGCACCTCCCCGGCGACGAGCGGGCCGTTCTCGCGCAGCGCCTCGGCGGTCTCCCCGGTGGCCTTCCAGGTGAGCACGATCCGGTCGCTGACGTCGAAGCCGCTGTTCTTGCGGGCCTCCTGCACCAGCCGGACCACCTCGCGGGCCAGACCGGCCCGCACCAGGGCGGGGGTCAGCTCGAGGTCGAGCGCGACGGTCTCGCCCTGCTCGTTGACGACCGACCAGCCCTCACGCGGGCGCTCGGAGACGATCACCTCGTCGGGGAGGACCTCGACCTCCTCGCCGTCCACGCTGACCGTGGCGCGGCCGTGCTCGGCGAGCGCGGCGGCGAGGGCGGCGGCGTCGGCGGCGGCGACCGCGGCGGCGACCTGCGGGGTGCGCTTGGCGAACCGCTTGCCCAGCGCCCGGAAGTTGCCCTTGGCGGTGTGGTCCACGAGGTCGGCGCCGGCCGACGACAGCGGCTCGAGCGCGCCGATGTTGAGCTCGTCGGCCACCTCGGCGCGCAGCTCCTCCGTGAGCCGGGCCCAGGCCGCGGAGCCCACCAGCGCGCGGCGCAGCGGCTGGCGGGTGCGCACCTTGGCGTCGGCGCGGGCGGCCCGGCCGAGCTCGACGAGGCGGCGCGCGAGCGCGACCGCGGCCGAGAGCTCCTCGTCCACGTCGGCGTCGGTCCAGGTGGGCCAGTCGGCGAGGTGCACCGACTCCGGCGCCGCCGGGTCGACCGGGCGGACGACGTCCTGCCACACCCGCTCGGTGATGAACGGGGTCAGCGGCGCGAGCAGCTTGGTGACCGTGGCGAGGGTGTCGTGCAGGGTGGCCAGGGCGGCGGCGTCACCGTCCCAGAACCGGCGGCGCGAGCGCCGTACGTACCAGTTGGACAGGTCGTCGACGAACTGCGCCAGCAGGCTCCCGGCGCGCTGGGTGTCGAAGGCCTCGAGCGCCTCGGTCACCCCGCGGGTCAGCCGCGCGGTCTCCGCGTGCAGCCACCGGTCGAGGACCGGGCGGTCGGCGACCGGGGGCACGTCGCCGCCCGGGGTCCAGCCGGCGCTGCGCGCGTAGAGGACGTGGAAGGCGACGGTGTTCCAGTAGGTCAGCAGCACCTTGCGGACCGTCTCCTGGATGGTGCCGTGCCCGACCCGGCGGGCGGCCCAGGGGGAGCCGCTGCAGGCCATGAACCAGCGCACCGCGTCGGCGCCGTGCTGCTCCATCAGCGGCATCGGCTCGAGGATGTTGCCGAGGTGCTTGGACATCTTGCGGCCGTCCTCGGCCAGGATGTGGCCCAGGCAGAGCACGTTGCGGTACGACGACTGGTCGAAGACCAGCGTGCCGATCGCCATCAGCGTGTAGAACCAGCCGCGGGTCTGGTCGATCGCCTCGCAGATGAAGTCCGCCGGGTACGCCGTACGGAAGGCCTCCTCGGAGCCCTCGGCGTGCGGGAAGCCCCACTGCGCGAACGGCATCGAGCCGCTGTCGAACCAGGCGTCGATCACCTCCGGCACCCGGCGGGCCTCCTCGCCGCAGTCGGGGCAGGCGAAGGTGACGTCGTCGACGAAGGGCCGGTGCGGGTCGAGCTCGGACTGGTCGGTGCCGGTCAGCCCCGACAGCTCGGCCAGCGATCCGACGCAGGTCTGGTGGCCCTCCGCGCAGCGCCAGATCGGCAGCGGCGTGCCCCAGTAGCGGCTGCGGGACAGCGCCCAGTCGATGTTGTTGTTCAGCCAGTCGCCGTACCGGCCCCACTTGATCGTGTCGGGGAACCAGTTGGTCTTCTCGTTCTCCCGGAGCAGCGCGTCCTTGGCCGCGGTGGTGCGCACGTACCACGACGGCTGGGCGTAGTAGAGCAGGGCGGTGTGGCAGCGCCAGCAGTGCGGGTAGGAGTGCTCGTAGGCCAGGTGGCGGAAGAGCACGCCGCGCTTGTCGAGGTCCTTCACCAGGTCGGCGTCGGCGTGCTTGAAGAACTGGCCGCCGACCAGCGGGAGGGAGTCCTCGAAGTGCCCGTCGGGGCGCACCGGGTTCACCACCGGCAGCCCGTAGGCCTTGCACACCGTCATGTCGTCCTCGCCGAACGCGGGGGACTGGTGGACGAGACCGGTGCCGTCCTCGGTGGTGACGTACTCACCGAGCACCACGAAGTGCGCGGGCGTGCTGCCGGCGGGGAACTCGACGAGCTCGAAGGGCCGCTGGTAGGTCCAGCGCTCCATGTCGCGGCCGCGCACCGTCGCCTCGACGGTCCAACCCTCGCCGAGGGCGGTCTCGAGCAGCGGCGCGGCGACCACCAGGGTCTCCTCGCCGTTGCCGGCCACCACGTAGTCCACGTCGGGGTTCGCGGCGACCGCGGTGTTCGACACCAGCGTCCAGGGGGTGGTGGTCCACACGAGCAGGCTCGCCCGGCCGGCGTACGGGCCGGAGGTCAGGGGCATCCGGACGTAGACGGACGGGTCGGTGACGGTCTCGTAGCCCTGGGCGAGCTCGTGGTCGGAGAGCCCGGTCCCGCAGCGGGGGCAGTACGGCGCCACCCGGTGGTCCTCGACGAGCAGGCCCCGGTCGTGGATCTGCTTCAGCGCCCACCACACGGACTGGACGTAGGAGGGGTCCATGGTCCGGTAGGCGTCCTCGGTGTCGACCCAGTAGCCCATCCGCTCGGTCATCTGCTCGAACGCCCCGACGTGGCGCAGCACGGACTCACGGCACTTGGCGTTGAACTCCGCGACGCCGAAGGCCTCGATGTCGCCCTTGCCGGAGAAGCCGAGCTCCTTCTCGACCGCGAGCTCGACCGGCAGGCCGTGACAGTCCCAGCCGCCCTTGCGGTCGACGTGGTAGCCCTGCATGGTCTTGAAGCGGGGGAAGACGTCCTTGAAGACGCGGGCCTCGACGTGGTGGGTGCCCGGCATGCCGTTGGCGGTGGGCGGGCCCTCGTAGAACGTCCAGGGCTTGGCGCCGTCGGTGCGCTCCAGGGACCGCTCGAAGGTCCTCTGCTCGCGCCACAGCTCGAGCACGTCGTGCTCGAGGGCGGGGAGGTCCACCTGAGGCGGGACGGGGCGGTACTCACTCACGGGTTCTGTCCTTCACACCGGGTCAACCTGGCGAAGGGACGAGCCCGGCCGTCGGCCGCACCCGCGGTACCACCCTCCTTGGCCGGCTCCTGGCGGAGGCCGACCCTCTCGTGAGGTCATCGCTGCCGGTTCTACCCGCCCCGAGGGGCGCTCTTCCGGCGGCTCCGGGGTGATCTTCACCGTTGCCGACACCCCCGGGCTCCCACCGTCCCCGGGTCGCTCGTGGCCGTACAGGGCTACTCGTCCCATCAACGCCGTGCGATGCCGCCAAGTCTGCCAGACCGTCCGGGCAGGCCACACACCGGTTTTCGGGCGAACGGCGGTGCCGATGTGAGACGGACGGTCCGATTTGTGGTGGTCCGGGCGCACGGCGGTGCTTCCCGGGCTGTGCCGGGACGGTGGAGATTGTGCGTCGGAGTTGGCGAGTTCTGTTGCTGAGCCCCTCCGAGGGGCATATTCTCGCGGCACGCGTGTGGCTGCTGCCACACCTTCTGTATTGAGGGGGCCGCTCCACCATGTCACGCTCGACCGCGAAGAAGCTCGCCGGCAGGACCGCTGCGGCAGCCAAGCGCGTGACGTCCACGGTCGCCCGCAAGGCCTCGCCGGGCTCCACCGGCTCCACCGGCTCGGCTCCCGCGAAGAAGACGCCGGCGGCCAAGGCCCCCGCGAAGAAGGCGCCGGCCGCCAAGGCCCCGGCGACGAAGTCCCCCGCGAAGAAGACTCCCGCGAAGACGGCCTCCACGGCCACGACCGCGGTGAAGAAGACGTCGGTGAAGAAGACGCCGGCGAAGAAGGCTCCCGCCAAGAAGGCTCCCGCCAAGAAGGCCACGGTGAACAAGATGGCAACCACGAAGAAGGCAACGAGCAGCACGGCTCCGGCCACCCGGACCACGGCGAGGGCCGCGGCGAAGAAGGCCCCGGCGCGAAGCACGGCGAAGAAGTCCACGGCGGAGGCTGCGAGCTCGCTGGCGGTCAAGTCCGACGAGGAGCCGTGGACCACCGCGGAGCTCGCCGAGGTCCGCGACGAGCTGAACCAGTACGCCGACCGGCTGCGGCACGAGCTGCACGACGCCGAGGAGGAGCTCGCCGGGCTCATGCGCGACGCCGGTGACGGCGCGGGCAACGACCAGGCCGACGTCGGCTCGACCACGTTCGAGCGCGACCACGAGATGAGCCTGGCCAACAACGCCCGCGAGATGCTGGCGCAGACCGAGCGGGCGCTCGCGCGCATCGACGACGGGAGCTACGGCGTCTGCGAGAGCTGTGGTCAGCCCATCGGCAAGATGCGGGTCATGGCTTTCCCGCGTGCGACACTGTGCCTGTCATGCAAGCAGCGCGAGGAGCGTCGCTGAACACCAGCGACCAGTCGAACCCCCAGTCCCAGCCACGGTCCCGGCGCCGGTACCTCTGGCTCTTCGCCGCCATCGCGGCGGTCGCCTTCGTCACCGACGTGGTCACCAAGATCATCGCGGTCGACCGGCTCACCGGTGAGCCCCCGGTGGAGCTGGTCGGCCACTACTTCTCGCTGTACCTCACCCGGAACCCCGGCGCGGCCTTCAGCACCGGTACGTCGTACACCGTCGTGCTGTCCGGCATCGCCGTCGTCGCCGTCGTGGCGGTGCTGTGGACCGCGCGCAGGCTCGGCAGCGTGGGCTGGGCGATCGGCCTCGGCTGCCTCCTCGGCGGCGTGGCCGGCAACCTCAGCGACCGGATCTTCCGGTCGCCCGGGCCGTTCCGCGGCCACGTGGTCGACCTCTTCATGTTCCCGAACTTCCCGGTGTTCAACGTCGCCGACATCTGCATCAACATCGCCGCCGGGGTGATCATCCTGCAGGCGCTGCGGGGCGTGCGGGTCGACGGCGGCCGGCACGAGGAGCCGGCGCGCGACCGCGAGCCCCGGCCCGCGACCGACCCCGGCGCCGCCGGCGGAGGGACCCGCCCGTGACACTGGACGCAGGCGGCATGGAGCGCCGCAGCCTGGTGGTGCCCGACGGCCTGGCGGGGGAGCGGCTCGACGCCGCCCTGGCGCGGCTGTTCGGCCTCTCGCGCACCCGGGCCGCCGACCTGATCGCCGCCGGTCACGTGACCCTCGACGGCAAGCCCGTCGCCAAGTCCGACCGGGTCGAGCCCGGCGCCTTCCTCGACGTGGAGATCCCGTCGCTGGTGGACCCGGTCGCGGTGGTGCCGGAGACCGTCGAGGGAATCAAGATCATCCACGACGACGAGTCGATCGTGGTCATCGACAAGCCGATCGGCGTCGCGGTGCACCCCAGCCCCGGCTGGACCGGACCCACCGTCGTGGGCCACCTGCGGGCGGCCGGCTTCCGGATCGCGACCAGCGGTGCCGCCGAGCGACAGGGCATCGTGCAGCGGCTCGACGTCGGCACCTCCGGCGTCATGGTGGTCACCAAGTCCGAGCACGCCTACTCGGTGCTCAAGAACGCCTTCCGCGACCGCACCGTCGACAAGACCTACCACGCGCTGGTCCAGGGCCACCCCGACCCGCTCCGCGGCACCGTGGACGCCCCGATCGGGCGGCACCCGCGCTACGACTACAAGTTCGCGGTGATGGCCGGCGGCCGCGACAGCGTCACGCACTACGAGACGCTCGAGGCGCACCGGTTCGCCAGCCTGCTGGAGATCCACCTCGAGACCGGCCGGACCCACCAGATCCGGGTGCACATGTCGGCGCTCAAGCACCCCTGCGTCGGCGACCTCACCTACGGCGCCGACCCGGTGCTCGCGCAGCGGGTCGGACTCGAGCGGCAGTGGCTGCACGCGGTACGCCTCGGCTTCGAGCACCCCGAGACGGGGGAGTACGTCGAGTACGAGTCGCCGTACCCCGACGACCTGCAGCGCGCCCTCGACGCGCTGCGTGACGAGTACTGACGGGGACGCGGGGATGGAGCGGTCCGACGGCGTAGCCGACCTCGTGGTGCGCCTCGGCGTGCCCGACGACCTCGACGCGGTCGCCGCGATGTTCTCCGAGACCCGGCTGGCGGCGGTGCCGATGATGCCCCCGCCGGTGCACACCCCCGACGAGGACCGCGCGTTCCTCTCCGACCAGCTGCACGGCGACCGTGAGGCGTGGGTCGCCGAGCTCGACGGCGAGGTGGTCGGACTGCTGCTGCTCGAGGACGACTGGGTGCACTCGCTCTACGTCGCGGCCGGCCGGACCGGCCAGGGCATCGGCACGGTGCTGCTCGACCTGGCCAAGGGGGTCCGTCCCGACGGCCTCCAGCTGTGGGTCTTCGAGTCCAACACCGACGCCAGGCGCCTCTACGAGCGCGAGGGCTTCGTCGCGGTCGAGCGCACCGACGGCGCCGGCAACGAGGAGAAGGCCCCCGACGTGCGGATGGTGTGGCGCGGGGACCTCGCCGAGCTGCGCGGCCGGATCGACGAGGTCGACGACCGGCTCGCCGACCTGCTCAACGAGCGGGCCGCCCTCACCGCGGAGGTCCAGCGCCGCAAGACGGTCCCGGGCCACGCCGGCCGCGACGCCGAGCGCGAGGCGGAGATCGTGGCCCGGATGGCCGCCCGCACCCCCAACCTGGGTCCGGAGCGGGTCGCCGCGATCATGCACACCGTGATCGCGGTGAGCCTCGACGCCGCCGGCGACGCGGTCGACGCCGACCGTCGCTAGCCGTACGGCGGCGTCGCCCGCCGCGCTAGGTTCGGGGACGCCCGCCCGGGACGTCCCCGGGCACCCGCCGTACCGATGGAGGACCCATGCCCGCCGCACCGCTGCCCGACGACGTCCGCGACCTGCTCGCCAAGCCCAACCCCGCGGTGATCACCTCGCTGCGGCCGGACGGCGCGCCGGTGTCCGTGGCCACCTGGTACCTGCTGGACGGCGACCGGGTGCTGGTGAACATGGACGAGGGCCGCAAGCGGCTGGAGTACCTGCGCGAGGACCCGCGGGTCTCGCTGACCGCCCTCGACGAGGCGGGCTGGTACACCCACGTCAGCCTCCAGGGCCGCATCGTGGAGCTGCGCGAGGACCCCGACCTGGCCGACATCGACCGGCTCTCGACCCACTACACGGGACGGCGCTACCCCAACCGCGAGCGGGCCCGGGTCAGCGCCTGGATCGAGGTCGACCGGTGGCACGGGTGGGGCTCCGCGGCGCGCTCCTGACCTGTGGTCCGGCGCACCCGGGACTGTCGGAGGGTCCTGCCACGATGGGGCTCACGGGTCACGTAGGCTGACTTCTCTTCCCCAAGAGGTCCAGCGGCGGTGACCCCCGTCGGCTGTTGTTTGTCTGTGTTCGGGTTGGAAGGGGCGATCGCCGCCAATGTCAGTCGGGTCCGGTTCGAACGACTCGTTCGTGCACCTGCACGTGCACACCGAGTACTCCATGCTCGACGGCGCGGCGCGCCTCACCGCGCTGACCGAGCGGGCCGCCGAGCTGGGGATGCCGGCGGTGGCGATGACCGACCACGGCAACGTCTTCGGCGCCTACGAGTTCTACAGGAAGGCCAAGTCCGCCGGCGTCAAGCCGATCATCGGCATCGAGGCCTACTTCACGCCGAACATCTCCCGTTTCGACAAGCGCGGCGTCAACTTCTACGACGGCGGTCCGGACGACGTCTCCGCCCGCGGTGCCTACACCCACATGACGCTGCTCTCGGAGAGCACCGAGGGCATGCACAACCTGTTCCGGCTCTCCACGGGCGCCTGGCGCGACGGCTTCTTCAAGCACCCCCGGATGGACCGCGAGCTCCTGGCCCAGCACGGCAAGGGCATCATCGGCACCACCGGCTGCCCCTCGGGCGAGGTGCAGGTCCACCTGCGCTACGGCAACTACGCGGCGGCCCGCCAGACCGCGGCCGACTTCCAGGACATCCTCGGCCGGGAGAACTACTTCCTCGAGCTGATGGACCACGGCCTCGACATCGAGAAGCGGGTCCGCGACGGCCTGCTCCGGCTGGCCAAGGACCTCCAGATCCCGCTGCTGGCGACCAACGACTCGCACTACGTCAACCGCGAGGACGCGCCGTCCCAGGAGCACCTGCTCTGCATCAACTCCGGCAGCACCATGGACATCCCGGCCGGCGACGGCCCCGGGCAGCGGTTCGCCTTCAGCGGGGACGGCTACTACCTGAAGTCGGCCGCCGAGATGCGGGCTCTGTGGGACGGCAAGTACGGCCTGCGCGAGGCGTGCGACAACACCCTGCTCATCGCGGAGCGGTGCGACGTGTCGTTCACCGAGGGGAACGGCACGTACATGCCGCGCTTCCCCTGCCCGCCCGGCGAGAACGAGGACTCCTGGCTGGTCAAGGAGGTCGAGAAGGGCCTGCAGTTCCGCTACCCGGGCGGGGTCCCCGCGGAGGTCCGCAAGCAGGCCGAGTTCGAGATCGGCGTCATCACCCAGATGGGCTTCCCGGGCTACTTCCTCGTGGTCGCCGACTTCATCAACTGGGCCAAGGAGAACGGCATCCGGGTCGGCCCCGGCCGTGGCTCCGGAGCCGGGTCGATGGTCGCCTACGCGATGCGGATCACCGACCTCGACCCGCTCAAGCACGGACTGATCTTCGAGCGGTTCCTCAACCCCGACCGCATCTCGATGCCCGACTTCGACATCGACTTCGACGAGCGTCGGCGCGGCGAGGTGATCCGCTACGTCACCGAGAAGTACGGCGACGACCGGGTCTCCTACATCGTCACCTACGGCACCATCAAGGCGAAGCAGGCGGTCAAGGACTCCTCCCGGATCCTGGGCTACCCGTTCGCGATGGGTGACCGGATCACCAAGGCGATGCCGGCCGCGGTGATGGGCAAGGACGTCCCGCTCAACGACATCTTCGACCCCCAGCACAAGCGGTACGGCGAGGGCGGGGAGTTCCGCGGCCTCTACGAGTCCGACAACGACGTGAAGCGCGTCGTCGACACCGCGATCGGCATCGAGGGCCTCAAGCGGCAGTGGGGCGTCCACGCCGCCGGCGTCATCATGTCCAGCGAGCCGCTGGTCGACGTGATCCCGCTGCTCAGGCGGCCCGCCGACGGCGCCATGATCACGCAGTTCGACTACCCGACCTGCGAGACCCTCGGCCTGATCAAGATGGACTTCCTGGGGCTGCGCAACCTCACGGTCCTCGACGACGCGGTCAAGAACGTCGAGGCCAACCGTGGCGAGACGGTCGTCCTCGAGGAGCTCGAGCTCACCGACCCGAAGACCTACCAGCTCCTCGCCCGCGGCGACACGCTCGGGGTGTTCCAGCTCGACGGCGGCCCGATGCGCGCCCTGCTGCGCAGCATGCGCCCCGACACCTTCGAGGACATCTCCGCGGTCGGCGCGCTGTACCGCCCCGGTCCGATGGGCGCGGACTCGCACAACAAGTACGCCCGCCGCAAGAACGGCCGCGAGGAGGTCGTGGCGATCCACCCCGAGCTGGCCGAGCCGCTCGAGGACATCCTGGGTGAGACCTACGGTCTGATCGTCTACCAGGAGCAGGTCATGGCGATCGCGCAGAAGCTCGCCGGCTACTCCCTGGGTCAGGCGGACCTGCTGCGCCGGGCGATGGGCAAGAAGAAGAAGGAGGAGCTCGACAAGCAGTTCGAGGCCTTCTCCGCGGGCATGCAGGAGCGCGGCTACTCGATGGCCGCGGTGCAGACGCTGTGGGACATCCTGCTGCCCTTCTCCGACTACGCGTTCAACAAGGCGCACTCCGCGGCGTACGGCCTGGTGTCGTACTGGACGGCGTACCTCAAGGCGAACTTCCCGGCCGAGTACATGGCGGCGGTCCTGACGTCCGTGAAGGACGACAAGGACAAGATGGCGATCTACCTCAACGAGTGCCGCCGGATGGGCATCAAGGTGCTCCCGCCGGACGTCAACGAGTCGGACTCGAACTTCACCCCGGTCGGCACCGACATCCGCTTCGGCCTGTCCGCGATCCGCAACGTCGGCACGAACGTGGTCGACGCGGTGGTCGCCGCCCGCGCCGAGAAGGGGCGCTTCACCGACTTCGGCGACTTCATGGGCAAGGTCTCCACGCTGGTCTGCAACAAGCGCGTGATCGAGTCGCTGGTCAAGGCCGGCGCGTTCGACTCGCTCGGCCACCGTCGCCGGGCCCTGGTCACCATCCACGAGAACGCGGTCGACCAGTACGTCGACATCAAGCGCAACGAGGCGATCGGCCAGGACTCCCTCTTCGGGGGCCTCGACAGCGCCGGCGAGGACGGCGGCTGGGGCGTGTCGATCGCGATCCCCGAGATCGACGAGTGGGACAAGCAGACGCTGCTCGGCCACGAGCGCGACATGCTCGGCCTCTACGTCTCCGACCACCCGCTGCTCGGCCTGGAGCACATCCTGGCCAACGGCACCGACTGCACCATCGGCCAGCTGCTCCTCGACGAGGAACGGACCGACGGCTCGACGGTCACCATCTCGGGGCTGATCACCTCGGTGCAGCGCAAGATCACCAAGCGCGGTGACGCGTGGGCGATGGTGACCCTGGAGGACCTCGAGGGCGCGATCGACATCCTGCTCTTCCCCAGCGCCTACCAGCTCGCCTCGACCCTGCTCACCGAGGACGCGATCGTCACGGTCAAGGGCCGGCTGAGCCGGAGCAAGGACCAGCCGGAGATGCACGGCCAGGAGGTCAGCCTCCCCGACCTCAACGACGGTCCCGCCGGGCCGGTGGTGATCAGCCTGCCCTCGACCCGCTGCACCCCGCCGGTCGTGGAGCAGCTCAAGGACGTGCTCGGCACGCACCCCGGGGTCACCGAGGTGCGGCTGCGGCTGATGACCAAGACCTCCACCACCGTGATGAAGCTCGACGACCGGCTGCGGGTCACGCCCACCTCGGCCCTGTTCGCGGACCTGAAGGCGCTGCTCGGTCCGAGCTGTCTGGCCGGGGTGTGAGTCGCCCGGCCCCCGGGTCCGGCGCCGGCGCTGCTGGTCCGGCCCCGTCCGTGCGACGGCATGCGGGCGCCGCCGCCGACGTGGCCGCGGTCCTCGGCACCCTGCTGGGGCTCGGCGTGATGTGCGGTGTCGTGTGGTGGGCGCTGGTCGACCCCGCGGTGTTCACCGCCGGCCGGCGCGGCGGCTCGATGGGCGAGGCCGAGCTCGCCAAGCGCTTCGACAGTGACGGCTGGTACGCCGTCGTCGCCGCCGTCGCGGGTTTCACGGCCGGGGTCGTGCTCACCTGGTGGCGGCAGCGCGACCTGCGCCTGACCACGCTCACCCTGGTGCTCGGCTCCGGGCTCGCCGCCGCGACGATGGCGCTGACCGGGTGGCTGCTCGGCCCCGGGGATCCCGACGCCGCCCTTGCCCAGGCGCGGCCGGGGGAGAAGGTGCCCGTCGAGCTCCTGGTCACCGCCCCCGCGAGCTACCTCGTCTGGCCGGTGGCCGTGCTGCTCGGTGCGCTGATCATCCTGTGGTCGCCACCGAAGGACGAGCCGTCCGGCGCACGCCGCGACCACGACGCGTTCGGCCATCTCGGCGAGGACCGCACCGAGGGCGGCCCGGCCCGGTAGCGTAGGCCCCGCAACGACGGGGGCGGTCTCGGCGCGTCTCGTCGCGGATCGCACCCATCCTTGAGAACCACCTTTCACGCACGGGGAGACAGCCATGTCGTCGTACCAGCCCACCGGTCCTGACGAGCCGACGGGAGCCGGGTCCCCGGAGTACCTCGGCGCGGGCGGCGCCGAGCAGTCGCGGCCCACGCGCCGCGGCCCCCTGCTCGCCGTGGCGGCCCTCGGCGTTGTCGCGGTCGTCGGCGTCGGCGGCTGGGGCGCCCTGGCCCTGATGGGCGGTGGGAGCCAGCCCGCCGACGCGGTGCCCGCGGACGCGGTCGGCTACGTCAGCCTCGACCTCGACCCCTCCGCGGAGCAGAAGATCGAGGCCGTGCGGATCCTCAAGAAGTTCCCCGGGCTCGAGAAGGAGCTCGACCTCGAGGCGAAGGACGACCTGCGCCGGCTGATGTTCGAGCAGATCCAGGCCGACGGCATCTGCACCGACCTCGCCTACGGCGACGACGTGGCCCCGTGGATCGGTGACCGGGTCGCGCTGGCCGTCGTCCCTGGTGACGGCGAGGACGCAGGTCCGACCCCGGTGCTCGCCCTGCAGGTCACCGACGAGGACGCCGCCCGGACGGGCCTGGAGAAGCTGTCGTCCTGCGAGGACAACACCGGTGGCTCCGGCGACACGTCCGAGGGTGACGCCGAGGGCGGCTTCGCCTTCGTCGGCGACTACGCCGTGGTCAGCGACACCCAGAAGCACGCCGACGCGCTCGCGGCCGCAGCCGCGGAGGCGTCGCTGGCCGACGACGCGGAGTTCCAGGAGTGGACCGACGCCGTGGGTGACCCCGGGATCGTGACCATGTACGCCTCCGCCGAGGCCCCCGAGGTGCTCGCCGAGCTCAGCGAGTCGGGCGACGCCTGGTTCGACTACGCGCCGAGCGGGACGACGGCCCGGCTCGAGGCCGGGGCCGGCGCCGACCGGATGCGGGAGGTGCAGGAGCTCTACGCCGACTTCGAGGGCATGGCCGGGGTGGTCCGGTTCGAGGACGGTGCGATGGACGTGGAGGTCGCCGGGAAGGGCATGCCCGCCGGCGTCTCGCAGAAGGCGGCCGGCCCGAGCCTCTCCGACCTGCCCGCCACGACCGCGGCGGCGTTCACCGTGGGCCTCGAGGACGGTTGGCTCGGCACCTGGCTCGACTCGATGTCGGGCGTCTTCGGTCCCGGGATGTCCACCGAGGAGATGCTCCGCGAGGCCGAGGCGCAGACCGGTCTGGCCCTGCCCGAGGACGTCGAGGCGCTGCTTGGGGACGGCTTCAGCATCTCGGTCGACGGCGACGTGGACGTCCATGCCCTGATGCATGCCGGCGACCCGACCACGGTGCCCGTCGGGGTCCGCGTCTCCGGCGACCCCGCCGAGGTCACGGCCGCGGTCGACAAGGTCAAGGCCGCCATCGGCCCCGACGCCGACCTCCTCCAGGTCGAGCAGGCCGAGGGCCTGGTCGCCCTGGGCCTGGACCCGGCGTACGTCGCCCGGCTCGTGGAGGAGGGGGCGCTCGGCGACGACGTCGCCTTCCAGGAGGTGCTTCCGGAGGCCGACGAGGCGACCAGCGCCTTCTACCTGAGCTTCGACGCCGTCGAGAAGCTGGCCAAGGACTTCACCGAGGCGGCCGGGAAGACCGGCCCCGACGAGCTGACGATCCAGGAGAACCTCGCCCCGCTCGACGCCCTCGGCGCCAGCAGCTGGGTGGACTCCGACAACGTCGTGCGCGCCCGGTTCCGCCTCACCACCGACTGACCGGGCACCGGCTCACCACCGACTGACCGGGCACCGGCTCAGCTCCGGCCGATCCGCGCCGTCGTCGCCGAGGTGACGCGGAGCAGGTCGGCCGGAG
This sequence comes from Nocardioides jiangsuensis, assembly GCF_019679455.1. Lineage (GTDB taxonomy): Bacteria > Actinomycetota > Actinomycetes > Propionibacteriales > Nocardioidaceae > Nocardioides_C > Nocardioides_C jiangsuensis. Next base: position 513,711 of record NZ_JAIEZQ010000001.1, on the reverse strand, counting down.
CGAGCTCCAGGTCCAGGCCCCGCCGGCCGCCGGAGACGAAGACGGTCTCGAAGGCGAGCGCCGACTCGTCCACCACGGTCGGGTGCGGACGCTTCTGGCCCACCGGGGAGATCCCGCCGACCACGTAGCCCGACGCGCGCTCCGCCACGGCCGGCTCGGCCATCACGGCCTTCTTCGCGTCCAGGGCCGCGGCGACCGCCTTGAGGTCGAGCCGGCCCGAGACCGGGACCACCCCGACGGCGAGCCGGCCGTCCGCCGAGACGAACAGGGTCTTGAAGACCCGCGCCGGGTCGACGCCGAGCGCCCGGGCGGCCTCCAGGCCGAAGGACTCCGCGGCCGGGTCGTGGTCGTAGGGATGGGTCGTGAACCCGACCCCGGCGCGCGTGAGGGCCACGGTCGCCGGCGTACCGCCGGGAGCGTTCCTGCGCGCCATCAGTTCGGGGACCACCCGGTGCGGGCCACCTCGGTGGCGGGCAGGGACGGGATCGCGCGCATCGCCCGCATCTCCTCGCGCAGCGACATCCGCAGCATGATGAGCCGCTCGCGGGCGGAGTCCGCCTCGAGCAGGGCCTGCCGCTCGCGCAGGGTCAGCAGGCAGGTCGCCGCCAGCGTGTAGGACAGGTACGTCGGGTCGCGGGGGAGGGCCCCGTCGAGGACGTCGGCGCCGCGCAGCTCCGACAGCCGGGCCCGGTAGACCGCGAACGTCTCGAGAGCCCGGGCCGCCTCCTCCGCCGTACCGGCCTTGCGCGGGTCGTCCGGGAGGTGGGTGACCTGACCCACGAGGAAGGGGCCCGAGGTGTCCATCGCGTCGAGGCGGAACCGGGAGCGGCCGACCACCTCGATGTCGAAGCGCCCGTCCTCGTACGGCTCGACCGACGTCATCTGCGCCACGCAGCCGATCCGGTGCACCGACCGCGAGCCGTGCGAGCCGACCTCGTAGCCCTCCCGGATCGCCACCACGCCGAAGAGCCGCTCGCTGCGGTCGTGGATGGTCAGCAGGTGGTGGACCAGCGCCCGGTACCGGTCCTCGAACACGTGCAGCGGCATCGTCACGCCCGGGAACAGCACGGTGTTCAGGGGGAACATGGGCAGCTGCGAGGTCACGGGGACAACCTACCCACCGGCTTACCCACCGGGGCATCCCTGCGGGGTCCGCGCGCTGACACACCGCGCAGGGCGGCTCACCGCGCAGCCCTACACTGGGACCCATGATCCGCCGTATCGACCTCAGGGGCGCGTCCGCGGACGCGGCTCCTGACTACCGCACCGTGGTGCCGCGCGCAGAGCTCGACGTCGAGGCCGCCCTCGACGTCGTCCGTCCCATCTGTGACGCCGTGCGCCATCGCGGGGTCGAGGCGATCACCGAGTTCGCCGCGAAGTTCGACCGGGTCGAGCAGACCGACATCCGGGTGCCGCGGGAGGCGCTGACCGAGGCGCTCGACGCCCTCGAGCCCGCCGTCCGGGCCGCGCTGGAGGAGTCGATCCGCCGGCTGCGGATCACCTGCGAGGCCGAGCTCGAGTCCGACGTGGTCACCGAGGTGGTGCCCGGCGGCACGGTCACCCAGCGGATGGTCCCGGTCGAGCGGGTCGGTCTCTACGTGCCCGGCGGCCTCGCGCCGCTGGTCTCCAGCGTGGTCATGAACGTGGTTCCCGCCCAGGTGGCCGGGGTGAGCTCGATCGCGCTCACCTCCTCCCCGCAGGCGTCCAACGGCGGCCTGCCGCACCCGACCATCCTCGCGGCCTGCGCGCTGCTCGGGGTGGACGAGGTCTACGCCGTGGGCGGTGCGCAGGCGGTCGCGATGTTCGCGTACGGCGCCGGGCCCTGCCGGCCGGTCGACCTGGTCACCGGGCCGGGCAACATCTACACGGTCTCCGCGAAGCGGCTGCTCAAGGGCGTCGTCGGCATCGACTCCGAGGCCGGCCCGACCGAGATCGCGATCCTCGCCGACGACAGCGCCGTGCCCGCGCACGTCGCCGCCGACCTGATCAGCCAGGCCGAGCACGACCCGCTGGCGTCGTCCGTGCTGGTCACCCCGTCCGAACGGCTCGCCGGTGAGGTCGAGGCCGAGCTCGACAAGCAGGTGTCGGTCACCCGGCACGTCGAGCGGGTCCGCACCGCGCTCGGTGGCCGTCAGTCCGCGATCGTGCTGGTCGAGGACCTCGAGCAGGGGCTCGCCGTGGTCAACGGCTACGCCGCCGAGCACCTCGAGATCCAGACCGAGGACGCCGGCCGCTGGGCCGGCCGGGTCCGCAACGCCGGGGCCGTGTTCGTCGGCGCGTTCGCCCCGGTCTCGCTCGGCGACTACGCCGCCGGCTCCAACCACGTGCTGCCGACCGCCGGCTGCGCGTGCCACTCCTCGGGCCTGTCCGTGCGGTCCTTCCGCAAGGCCGTGCACGTCGTCGAGTACACCGACGCCGCGCTGCGCGACATCGCCGACCACGTGATGACCCTCGCCGACGCCGAGGACCTGCCAGGTCACGGCGCCGCCATCCGGGTCCGTCTCGAGGACCGCCGATGACGCTTCCCCTTCGGGAGGAGCTGCGTGGCATCGAGCCGTACGGCGCCCCCCAGCTCGACGTGCCCGTGGCCCTCAACGTCAACGAGAACCCCTACGGCCCGAGCGAGGCGGTGGTGGCCGACGTCGCCGCCGCGGTCGCCTCGGTGACCGGCACCCTCAACCGGTACCCCGACCGCGAGTTCACCGCGCTCCGGGTCGCGCTGGCCGACTACCTCGGCCACGGTGTGGCCCCGGAGCACGTGTGGGCCGCCAACGGGTCCAACGAGGTGATGCTGCAGATCCTCCAGGCGTTCGGCGGCCCGGGCCGGGTCGCGGTCTCCTTCGCGCCGACGTACTCGATGTACCCGGAGTACGCCCGCGACGCGAGCACCGGCTGGGTCGTGGGACACCGCGAGGACGACTTCTCCCTCGACGTGGAGCACGCCCTCGCCGTGATCGCCGAGCACCGGCCGACCGTCGTGCTGCTGCCGTCGCCGAACAACCCCACCGGCACCGCGCTGCCGCTCGACACGGTCAAGGCCGTCTGCGCGGCGGCCCCGGGGGTGGTGGTGATCGACGAGGCGTACGGCGAGTTCCGGCGCACCGGCACGCCGAGCGCGCTGGAGCTACTCGCCTCGACGCCGAACCTGATCGTCTCGCGGACCATGAGCAAGGCGTTCGCGCTGGCCGGGGCACGGCTGGGCTACCTGGCCGCGTCGACCGAGATCTGCGACGCGCTGCGGGTGGTGCGGCTGCCGTACCACCTCTCGGCGGTCACCCAGGCCGTGGCCGGCGTCGCGCTGAGGCACGCCGACGAGCTGCTGGCCCGGGTCGACGACCTGCGTGCCGAGCGGGACGCGACCGTGTCCTGGCTTCGGGAGCAGGGCCTCGAGGTCGCCGACAGCGACGCGAACTTCTGCCTGTTCGGCCGGTTCGAGGACCGGCACGCGGTGTGGCAGGGTCTACTCGACCAGGGGGTGCTGATCCGCGAGACCGGCCCCGACGGCTGGCTGCGGGTCTCGGTCGGGACACCGGAGGAGATGGCGGCCTTCAAGGCCGCCCTGTTGGAGGTACTAGGACGATGAGCAGCCCAGACAACCGCCGCGCACGCATCGAGCGGGAGACGAAGGAGTCGAAGGTCCTCGTCGAGCTCGACCTCGACGGCACCGGGCACGCCGACGTCTCCACCGGCGTGGGGTTCTACGACCACATGCTGTCCTCGCTGGCGCGGCACTCGCTGATCGACCTGACCGTGCACACCGACGGCGACACCCACATCGACGCCCACCACACCGTCGAGGACACCGCGATCGCGCTCGGCGACGCCCTGCGCGAGGCGCTGGGGGACAAGAAGGGGATCCGCCGCTTCGGGGACTCCCTGGTGCCGCTCGACGAGGCGCTCGTGCAGTGCGCGGTCGACGTCTCCGGCCGCCCGTACTGCGTGCACACCGGCGAGCCCGAGGCGCAGGTCTTCGTCACGATCGGGGACTCCTACCTCGGGTCGCTGACCCGGCACGTCTTCGAGACGCTGGCCTTCCACGCCCAGATCGCGCTGCACGTGCGGGTGCTCTCCAGCCGCGACCCGCACCACCTCGTCGAGGCGCAGTTCAAGGCCGTGGCCCGTGCCCTGCGCGACGCGATCGCCTACGACCCGCGCGAGACGGGCGTGCCCAGCACCAAGGGCAGCCTGTGACCAAGTTCGTCGTGGTCCTCGACTACGGCTCCGGCAACACCCGCTCGGCGGTCCGCGCGCTCGAGCGCGCCGGGGCCGACGTGACACTGACCGCCGACCGGAAGGCCGCCGCGGACGCCGACGGCCTGGTCGTGCCCGGCGTCGGCGCCTTCCGCGCGTGCGTCGAGGGGCTCCGCGCGGTGAAGGGGCACGAGGTGATCGGACGGCGTCTCGCCGGCGGCCGTCCCGTGCTCGGCATCTGCGTGGGCATGCAGATCCTCTTCGCGCACGGCGTCGAGCACGGCGACGACACGGTGGGGCTGGCCGAGTGGCCGGGGGTCGTGGAGCGCCTCCAGGCGCCCGTCGTACCCCACATGGGCTGGAACACCGTCGAGGTGCCCGAGGGCAGCAGCCTGTTCCGCGGGATCGAGGGGGAGCGGTTCTACTTCGTGCACTCGTACGGCGTCCGCGAGTGGGTCCTGGAGACCCACGGCCGGACGCGCCCGCCGCTGGTGACCTGGGCCGAGCACGGCGGTGACCGGTTCGTCGCCGCGGTCGAGAACGGGCCGCTGTGCGCGACCCAGTTCCACCCGGAGAAGTCCGGCGACGCCGGTGCCGCGCTGCTGCGCAACTGGGTCGAGTCGCTGTGACGCCCCGGCCCCGCCGGGGGACCGAGGCCGCGCCGTCGGACGGGCGGCGATGAGCAAGGAGCGTGCCCGGCGCCGCGCGGAACGGGAGCGCGAGGCCGCGATCAGGGCGGCGGCACGGGCCTCGGAGGCCGAGCGTCGCGAGCGTCACGAGGCGAGGAAGAGGGCACTGCGGCGGATGACGCCGACCTGGACCCCGCGTGGGAAGCAGACCGGACCGCTGGCACGGCGGGCGCGGACCCGCACCTCGCTGCTGCTGGCGGCGCTGCTCGCGGTGAACGTGCTGGTGTGGGTGGTCCGTCCGGACTGGCCCGCGCGGCTGGCCGCGCTCGTGCTGACGCTGCTGGTCCTCCCGGTGCTGCTGGTCCTCGTGCGCCGGCGCTGACGCCCGGCCGGGGCGCGGACGCCCGCCCGGGCCCGACTCGCACCCGCGGTGTGACGGGCCCCTCTCCCCGGGTGGGACGGGGTCCGGGGTCGGTCCCACGTCCCCCTAAGGTTGGACCCATGAGTGCCTACCTGGAGCTGCTGCCCGCCGTCGACATCGCCGGAGGCCAGGCCGTCCAGCTGGTGCAGGGCGTGGCCGGCTCGGAGAAGCGCTTCGGCGACCCGGTCGAGGCCGCGCTGAACTGGCAGGCCCGCGGCGCCGAGTGGATCCATCTCGTCGACCTCGACGCCGCCTTCGGCCGGGGCGACAACCGGGAGCTGCTCGCGAAGATCGTCGGCACCCTCGACATCAAGGTCGAGATGAGCGGTGGGATCCGCGACGACGCCTCCCTCGACGCGGCGCTGGCCGCCGGCTGCCGCCGGGTCAACATGGGCACCGCCGCGCTCGAGCACCCCGAGTGGTGCGCGTCGGCGATCGCCCGGCACGGGGACCGGATCGCGGTCGGCCTCGACGTCCGCGGCCGCACCCTCGCCGCCCGGGGCTGGACCCGGGAGGGCGGCGACCTCTACGACGTGCTCGCGCGGCTCGACCGCGAGGGCTGCGCCCGCTACGTGGTGACCGACGTGAACAAGGACGGCATGCTCCAGGGCCCCAACCTCGAGCTGCTGCGCAACGTCTGCGCCGCCACCGACCGCCCGGTCGTCGCGTCCGGCGGGATCACCGAGCTCGCCGACCTCGAGGCGCTGACCGGGCTCGTCGAGGACGGCGTCGAGGGCGCGATCATCGGCACCGCGCTGTACGAGGGCCGGTTCACCCTCGAGGACGCGCTCGCGCTGACCCTGCCCGCGAAGCGCCGGCCATGAGCCTCGCCGTCCGGGTCATCCCCTGCCTCGACGTCGACGCGGGCCGCGTCGTCAAGGGCATCAACTTCCGCGAGCTCCGCGACGCCGGCGACCCGGTGGAGCTGGCCAAGGTGTACGACGCCGAGGGCGCCGACGAGCTCACCTTCCTCGACATCTCGGCCTCGCACGAGGGTCGCGCGACCACGATGGACATCGTCTCCCGCACCGCCGAGCAGGTCTTCATCCCGCTGACGGTCGGCGGCGGGGTGGGCAGCGTCGACGACGTCGACCGGCTGCTGCGCGCGGGGGCGGACAAGGTCGCGGTGAACACCGCCGCGATCCGCCGGCCCGAGCTGATCGCCGAGATCGCCGACCGGTTCGGCAACCAGGTGCTCGTGCTCTCCGTGGACGCCCGGCGCGCGGCCGGCACCGACTCCGGCTTCGAGGTCACCACCCACGGCGGCCGTCGCAGCGCCGGCCTCGACGCGCTGGAGTGGGCCGCGCGTGCGGCCGAGCTCGGCGCCGGGGAGATCCTGCTCAACGCGATGGACGCCGACGGCACCGAGAACGGGTTCGACCTCGACCTGATCCGGCTGGTCCGCCGCGAGGTGACCATCCCCGTGATCGCGAGCGGGGGAGCGGGCAAGGTGGAGCACTTCCCGCCGGCCGTGGACGCCGGCGCGGACGCCGTACTCGCCGCCACCGTCTTCCACTTCGGCACGCTGCGGATCGCCGACGTGAAGCGGTCCCTCGCCGACGCCGGCCATCCCGTGCGCTGACCGGACGGCTTCCGCGTTCGCGCGCTCTCGGCCGACCTGGGGTGCGACAGTGGTCCCATGAGTCCACGACCGCGCTCCGCGGCCCGGCTCGGGGGCGCCGGGTGACCGCGTCCCGGCCGCGTCGCACGCAGGGCACCCGGCTGCGCCGGCGGTGGGTCCGTCCGATGGTCAGCGTGTTCGCCGTCATCGCGACGTACTACGCCGTCCCGGTGGAGAAGGAGGGCGGCGACCTGCTCACCGGCGTGCTGTTCACCCTGGCCGGTGCGAGCGTCCTGGGCTGGGCGATCGCGGGCCAGGTCCGGCGGCACCTCGTGCAGGGCGAGGACGTCGGCTTCCCGGCGCTGGTCACCCTGCTGAGCGGCGTGGTCGCCGTGTTCGCCATGGGCTACTACAGCCTCGCGCTCTCCCGCCCCGGCCAGATGGTGGGGCTGGAGACGAAGACCGACTCGCTCTACTTCACGATGCAGATGCTGACCACGATCGGCCTCGGCGACGTGCACGCGGCCGGCCAGGTAGCGCGGGTCCTGGCCCTGGTGCAGATGGTCTTCGACCTGGTGTTCGTGGCGGCCGCGGGCTCGCTGCTCGCCGGGAGCATGCGGGAGCGCATGCGGAAGCAGGGCGATGCCGGGCCGGGCCCCGCGCCCCGGTGACCCGCGGCGCGCGAGGGGGCTGGTCAGACGCCGAGGTCGGTACCGGTGAGCGCGGCCACGTCCGCGTCGGACCCGTCGAGCTCCACCCGGGCCTGCCCCATGCGGCCGTAGACGAACAGGGTCAGCTCGCTCGGCAGACCGCGTACGACGACCGTGGCCGGTGCGTCCTTGAGGACCGCCCGCTCGCCGGTGTCGCTGCGCTCGAGGACCACGCCGACCGGCGCGCCGCGGGTGAGCCCCCGGCCGAGCACCCGGATCAGCGACCACAGCCGCGACTCCTCCGCCGCGCTCAGCCGGCGCGGCGTCCAGCCGGCTACGGCGCGGCGCACGTCCTCGTGGTGGACGAAGAACTCGACCGTGTTGAGCCGGTCCTCGATCTTCGCCAGGCCGGGCAGGGCCGGTGGGCCGCTGCGCAGCCGCTCGACGAGCACCGCGAAGTCGGTGCCCCGCTTCATCCGCTCCATCGCGCGCTCCGTCACCCCGGCCAGCTGCGGGACCACGATCCCCGCCGCGAGCGGGCTCCGCTCCCGGAGCAGCAGGTGCACCACCAGGTCCTTCACCGTCCAGCCGCCGCACAGCGTGGGCTGGTCCTCGCCGACCTGGAGCGCCAGGTCGCACAGGGCGGCGCGCTCGGTCCTCGACATCCGCGTCATGCCCTGATCGTAGGGTTGGCCCAAAGGAAGGGAGCCTGGTGAGTACCAGCCACACCAGCCGGCGGCGCGTCGCGTCGGCCAGCACGATCCGTGACGGGTTCGCCGTCCTCGGCGTCGCCATCAGGCGCGAGCCCTGGATCTTCACCCTCTCCACCCTGGGCAGCCTGCTGTTCGGCGCGCTCACGGTCGCCGACGCGTGGGTGCTCGGCTGGGCGACCGACAACGTGGTGCTGCCTGCGTTCGAGACCGGCACCACCAGCACCAAGGGCCTGATCGCGATCCTCGCGCTCTTCGTCGGGGTCGCGATCCTCCGCGCGGTCGGCATCGTCGCCCGCCGGCTCGGCGCGGGCGTGATGCAGTACCGGATGCAGGCCCACTACCGGCGCGCGGTCACCCGGCAGTACCTCCGGCTCCCGATGTCCTGGCACCAGCAGCACCCCACGGGGCAGCTGCTCTCCAACGCCAACGCCGACGTCGAGGCCGCCTGGGCGCCGATCGCGCCGCTGCCGATGGCGGTCGGCACGGTCGCGATGATGGTGATCGCCGTGGCGCAGATGCTCCTCGCCGACCTGGTGATGGCGCTGGTCGGGCTGCTGGTCTTCCCGCTCGTGATCGTGGCCAACATCGCCTTCCAGCGGCTCCAGTCGCCGCTGATGACCCGTGCCCAGGCGCTGCGCGCCGAGGTCAGCGAGGTGGCGCACGAGTCCTTCGACGGTGCCCTGGTCGTGAAGACCCTCGGCCGCGAGCAGGAGGAGACCGCCCGGTTCGCCGAGCGGGCCCACCAGCTGCGCGACGTCGCGGTCCGCGCCGGACGGGTGCGGGCGGCGTTCGACCCGGCGCTCGAGGCGCTGCCGAACCTCGGCGTGCTCGCCGTGCTCAGCGTCGGCGTGTGGCGGGTGCTGAACGGCCAGACCGATGCCGGCGACGTGGTCACGGTGGCCTACCTGCTGACCATCGTGGCCTTCCCGATCCGCTCCCTCGGCTGGCTGCTCGGGGAGTTCCCGCGCAGCGTGGTCGGCTTCGAGCGGGTCGGCGCCGTGCTCGCGGCGACCGGGGAGATGCAGTACGGCGGCCGGGAGATCCCGGCGGCGCACGACGGCGCGCGGCTCGACGTACGCCACCTCGCCTACCGGTACGACGCCGACCAGAGCCTGCTCGAGGACCTGACGTTCACCGTCGAGCCGGGCCGCACGGTCGCCGTGGTCGGCGCCACCGCCTCGGGAAAGAGCACGCTGACCTCGCTGCTGGTGCGGCTCGTCGACCCGGTCGACGGCGCGGTGCTGGTCGACGGCACCGACCTGCGCGACCTGCGGGCCGGCGCGCTCGCCGAGCACGTCGCGCTGGTCCCGCAGCACACGTTCCTCTTCGACGACACCGTCCGCGGCAACGTCACCCTCGGCGCCGACGTCGACGACGAGCAGGTCTGGGAGGCGCTGCGGACCGCGCAGGCCGACGGGTTCGTCGCCGGCCTGCCGCACGGCCTCGACAGCCGGCTGGGGGAGCGCGGCACCACCCTGTCCGGCGGCCAGCGGCAGCGGCTGTCGCTGGCCCGGGCGCTGGTACGCCGGCCCCGGCTGCTGGTGATGGACGACGCCACCTCGGCGGTCGACCCGGAGGTCGAGGCGCGGATCCTCGCGGCCCTCCGCGGCTTCGGCAGCACGATCCTGGTGGTCGCCTACCGGAAGGCCACGATCGGGCTGGCCGACGAGGTCGTCTACCTCACCGACGGGCACGTGTCCGACCAGGGCACGCACACCGAGCTGCTGGCGCGCAGCGCGGGGTACGCCGACCTGGTCAACGCCTACGAGCAGGACCGCGCAGAAGCGGGCGACGACGAAGGGGCGGTGACCCGGTGAGCGCCACCACCACGAGCAGCACGTCGATGAGCACGGGGGAGTCGATCTCCGCGTGGCGCACGATCGCCCGTGGCGTGGACTTCTCGCCCGAGCTCAAGGAGGGGATCTGGCTCACCGGGTTCTTCGCGGTGCTGGCCACCCTCGGCCGGGTGGTCGTCCCGATCGCGGTGCAGCAGACCCTCGACCGCGGCCTCAACGGCCCCGGTGGGCCGGACACCGCGTTCATGACGAAGATGGCCGTCCTGGCCGGGGTCGCGATCGTGGTGACCAGCGGGGCGTCGTACCTGATGACCTCGCGGCTGTTCGCCACCGCCGAGCGGGGGCTCGCCACGCTGCGGATCAAGGCGTTCCGGCACGTGCACGACCTGCCGCTGCTCACCCAGAACACCGAGCGCCGCGGCGCCCTGGTCGCCCGGGTCACCAGCGACGTGGACCAGGTCTCGCAGTTCCTGGTCTTCGGCGGCATGATCGCGGTGGTCAGCGTCGGGCAGATCATCGTCGCGACCCTGATCATGGCCTACTACAGCTGGCAGCTGACCCTGGTGGTCTGGCTCTGCTTCGCTCCGCTGTTCCTGTCGCTGCGGTACTTCCAGCGCAAGCTCTCCGAGGCGTACGGCGTGGTGCGGAGCCAGGTCGGCGTGATGCTCTCGGCGATCTCCGAGCCCGTGGTGGGCGCGGCCGTCGTCCGCTCGTACGCCATCGAGAATCGCACCCAGGACCGGATCGACACCGCCGTCGACCGGCACCGGGCCGCCTCGACCCGGGCGCAGGGGCTGACCGCGTTCTCGTTCTCGCTCGGTGGTGTCTCGGCCGGGCTCGCCAACGCCGGCGTGCTGATCGTCGGGATCTGGCTCGGCCTCGCCGGGGAGATCACCGCGGGCAAGGTGCTCGCGTTCGCGTTCCTGGTCACGCTGTTCGTGGGGCCGGTCCAGATGGGCACCCAGGTGCTCACCGACGCCCAGAACGCGATCGCCGGCTGGCGCCGCGTGATCGGGATCCTGGAGACCCCGGCCGACGTGGTCGACCCCGGCGACGGCGGCACGGCGTTGCCGCAGCGCCCGGTCTCGATCGAGTTCGACGACGTGGAGTTCGCCTACCCCGGGGGGCGGCCGGTGCTGCACGACGTGTCCCTGCGGATCGAGCCCGGCCGCCGGGTCGCGGTGGTCGGGGAGACCGGCTCGGGCAAAACCACCCTGGCGAAGCTGCTGACCCGGCTGATGGACCCCAGCTCGGGGGCGGTGCGCCTCGACGGGGTGGACCTGCGCGAGGTGCCGTTCACCTCGCTGCGCGAGCGGGTGGTGATGGTGCCGCAGGAGGGCTTCCTGTTCGACGACACGCTGGCCGCCAACGCGCGGTACGGCCGGCTCGGCGCGACCGACGAGGAGATCCGCGAGGCGATCCGCGAGCTCGGCCTGTCCGACTGGCTGGCCACGCTCCCGCGGGGGCTGGAGACCCGGGTGGGACAGCGCGGGGAGTCGCTCTCGGCCGGCGAGCGGCAGCTCGTCGCGCTGGTGCGCGCCCACCTCGCCGACCCGGACCTGCTGGTGCTCGACGAGGCGACCAGCGCGGTCGACCCGCAGCTCGAGATGCGGATCGGCCAGGCGCTGGAGCGCCTGATGAGCGGCCGCACCTCGGTCACCATCGCCCACCGGCTCTCCACCGCAGAGAACGCCGACGAGGTGGTCGTCGTGGACGCGGGGCGGATCGTCCAGCGCGGCTCGCACGACCGGCTCGTGGCGGAGGGCGGGGTCTACGGACGCCTCCACGCCTCCTGGGTCGCCCAGCACACCCCCCGTTGAGGCGTCACTCGTGCGGTGTTGAGGCGTCAGTCGTGAGGTGTTGAGGCGTCAGTCGTGAAGTGTTGAGAGGTCACTCGTGCGGCCGGACGGACGCCGTACGACGGCCCTCGGAGGCCGCGCGCGATAATCGAGGCGTGACAACCTCCGACGCCACCGCTCCGTCCGCCCTCGACCCCGACATCGCCGCCCGGCTCAAGCGTGACGCGCACGGCCTGGTTGCCGCCGTCGTCCAGCAGCACGACACCGGCGAGGTGCTCATGGTCGGCTGGATGGACGACGAGGCGCTGCACCGCACGCTCACCACGGGGCGGTCGACGTTCTGGAGCCGTTCGCGGCAGGAGTACTGGGTGAAGGGCGAGACCTCCGGCCACAAGCAGTGGGTCAAGGAGGTGCGCCTCGACTGCGACGGCGACACGCTCCTGGTGAGGGTCGACCAGGTCGGCGCCGCCTGCCACACCGGGAGTCGTACCTGTTTCGACAACGACCTGGTGACGACCGCCGATGCCTGAGCCGTCCACGCCCTCGCCGGCGCCCGAGCCCGGGACGCCTGAGGAGACCAAGGCGCCGCGCCGGGACCGGTCCTACGGACCCGCCGTCCTCCTCGGCCTCGCCGGGGCGGGGCTCGCCGCCGTGGCGGGCAGCCGAGACTGGGCCACCTCGCGCGGCGACGCCGCCGGGATCCGGGTCGAGGCCTCGGTCAGCGGCTCGGAGTCGCAACCGCTCGTCGCCGCCCTCGCGCTGGTCGCGCTGGCGTCCTGGGGGGTGCTGCTGGTCGCGCGCGGGTGGGTCCGCAGGGTGCTCGCGGTGGTCGGCCTGCTCGCCTCGGCCGGTGCGCTGGTCGCGGTGGTCCTCGGCTTCTCGGCGGCACAGGACGACGCCGTGGCCGCGGCGATGGCGCAGGGCGCGACTGGGGACACCTTCGTCACGAACCTCTCGGCCTGGTACTACCTGGCAGGGGTGGGCGTGCTGCTCTCGGCGGCCGCGTTCGGTGTGGCCGCCGTTCGCTCGCCCCGGTGGCCGGCGATGGGCAGCAAGTACGACGCCCCCGCCGCCCGGGCCGAGCGTCCGCCCGCCGACGAGGACATGTGGCGGGCGCTCGACGAAGGACGCGACCCGACCTCCTAGAATGGGCGGACCAACCGCGTCCAGGGCGGCTGCTCACGGTGCCCGCACCGGGAGAGGCCCCCGGCCCGCCTCACCCAGCGTCAAGGAGAACCACGGCATGGCTCACCACGGCAACACCCCCGCAGCGTGGACCGGCGTCACGATCATCCTGATCGGTTTCGTCGTCGGCGGCATCGGCCTCGTGGTCGCCAACATGCTGCTCTTCTGGGTGGGCGTCGCCCTGCTCCCCGTCGGCGCGATCGTCGGCAAGGTCATGCAGCTGCTGGGCCTCGGCGCGGAGACCGCCGGTCACTGACCGGCGCACGGTCATGGCCACCGCGCTCGACACCGGTGCGACGCCGTCGACCCGCGCGCAGCGGGTGGCGGCGCCGACCCTGGTCGCCGGCGCGGTGCTCGGCGCCAGCGTGCTGCTGCACCTGCGCGACCCGCACGAGAGCGGCAGCTACCTGTACTGCCCGTGGCTGCTGCTCACCGGCACCTACTGTCCCGGCTGCGGCGGCCTGCGCGCCGTCAACGACCTGACCCGCGGCGACCTCGCGGCGGCCGCGTCGAGCAACCTGCTGTTCGTCGGTGCCATCCCGCTGATGGTGTTCTTCTGGACGCGCTGGTTCTCCGACCGCTGGCGGGGCGTACGACGAACCGTCAGCCCGCGTCGCGGGCTCGCCGGAGCGCTCCTGCTCGCGGTGGTCTCGCTCGCGTTCTGGGTGGTGCGCAACCTGCCGGCGTTCGAGTGGCTCGCGCCCTGACGCCGTACCGCCCGGGGAGCCCCGCGCGGCCGCACGACTGACGCCTCAACACCGCACGACTGACGCCTCAACGCCGAACGAGTGACCTCTCAACGCGAGGTCAGGAGCCCAGGGACCCGGTGGTCAGGGCGTAGACCAGCACGAGGGCGCTGAACACGATCGAGATCCAGCCCAGGATCACCCCGGCCTGCGCCATCCCGGCGCCGGACTGGGCGCCCCCGGACATCGCGATCTCCTTCTTGGCGCCGTTGCCCAGGATCAGCGCGGGGATGCCGGTGACCAGCCCGCAGAACACCAGCGCGAGGATCCCCAGGATCATCGACCACAGCGCCTTCTTGTTCGTCTGCGGTGTCGCGTAGCCGCCTGCTCCGGGCGGGGGCGGCGGCGGGGGCGTGTAGCTCATGGCGTCTCCTGGGTCCGTGGTGCGGAAGGTGGACGCTACCGGCTCCGCGACCCGGGGGCGAGCACATCGGCCCGCTAGATGTGATGTCCAGCCAGGTTGTCCAACCTGGTGATGGGTGACCGTTTCCCGATGGCCGAGTGGGGCCGGTGGTGGTTGTAGTCGTGGACCCATGCTGGCAGGGCGGCGAGTCGGGCGGACTCGGAGCTGTAGAACTTCTTGAAGGCCCAGCCCTCGACCAGGGTGCGGTGGAACCGTTCGATCTTGCCGTTGGTCTGGGGCCGGTAGGGCCGGGTCCGCTTCGGGGTGACCCCGAGCTCTGCACAGGTGTCGCGCCACAGGAACGACCGGTACGCCCCGCCGTTGTCGGACAGCACCCGTTGCACGTTCACGCCGCGTTCGGCGAACCAGGCCACCGCGTTGCGCAGCACTGCTGCGGCGGTCTCCTTGGTCTCGTCGTCATGGGCCTCGACGTAAGCCACCCGCGAGTGGTCGTCGATGACGGTGTGCAGGTAGCAGGTCCCGACCAGCGGTTGGTGGTACCTGCTCTTGGGCGCACCGGTGCGGGCCGCGGTCGCGGCCCGGTTCTTGTCGCCTTGCTGGCGGCCGACGTAACGCCAGCCGCCGCCGTCGGGGACCCGGCCGAGCTTCTTGACGTCGACGTGGATCAGATCGCCGGGTCGCTGGTGTTCGTAGCGGCGGATCGGCTCACCGGTGGCCCGGTCCACATGCGCGAGCCGGTTGAGCCGGCACCGGACCAGGACGGCGTGGACGGTCGAGGCCTGCATCCCGAGCCGGTCGGCGATCTGGACCGGCCCCAGGCGGTGCTTCCAGCGCAGGTGCACGATCTTGCGGACCATCGGCGCCGAGGTCCGGTTCGGCTGATGGCGGGGCGCCGAGGACCGGTCGAGCATTCCCGCAGGCCCCTCCTCGCGATAGCGGGCCGCCCACTTCGCCGCGGTCTTCCATGACACGTCGTAGCGTTCGGCGGCCCGAGCCGGGGCCCAGCCGTCATCGACGATCAGGCGCGCCAGCCGCAGTCGGGCACGTGGCGTGAGAGCGGCGTTGGAGTGGGTAGCGTGGGACACGAAGACCTCCTGGTGGGAGCGGTTCCTTAGACAGCTCCACTCCACATCGGGAGGTCTTCACCCATCTACGACATCAGATCGTGTCGTCACAGGTTCTCGACCAACGTGGCTGGACATCACAGCTAGAGCGCCGTGCCGGTTCCCGGCCCGGGGCCCGTCTCTCCCATCCCGGTGGAGAGCGCGATCGCGACCGCGACCAGCACGACCAGCCCCAGCACGATCGCCACCGCGCCGGTGATGATGCCGGCCAGGGCGAGCCCGTCGCCCGACTGGGTGCCCCCGGAGCGGCGGATCTCGGCCCGTGCCTTCACCCCGAGAACCACTGCGACGATCCCGACGAGGCCGAGCCCGCAGCACCAGGAGAGCACCAGCGACGCGATCCCGGTGACCAGCGAGGCGACCGCCTTGCCGTTGTTCTGCACGTACCCGCCCGGCCGGTAGCCGTAGGGCGGGGGAGGGTAGCCGGAGGGGCCGGGGCCCGGGGGCTGCTGGCCGCTGCCGTACGGCGCACCGGGCGGCTCGCTCATCCTCGGTTCCTCCTCGTCGAGCGGGGTGGCGGGCACGCGTTCCGCATCCGGACCTCTGTGCGGGCGTGCCCCCTGTGTCGTGAGAGTCTAGAGACCCAGCCGACCCAGACAATGGTGCGAGGTCCTCATGTCCGTTCTCGACGAGATCATCGACGGCGTCCGCGTCGATCTCGCCGAACGCGAGGCGCTCACGCCGCTCGACGAGGTCAAGGCCGCCGCGCACCGCGCCCCCGACGCGGTGGACCCGATGCCGCGCTTCCGCGCCGCCGGCGTCAGCGTGATCGCCGAGGTCAAGCGGTCCAGCCCGAGCAAGGGCGCCCTGGCCACGATCACCGACCCCGCGTCCCTCGCCGCCGACTACGAGGCCGGGGGTGCCTGCACGATCAGCGTGCTCACCGAGCGGCGCCGCTTCGGCGGCAGCCTCGACGACCTGCGCGCGGTCCGCAAGGCGGTCTCGATCCCGGTCCTGCGCAAGGACTTCATCGTCACCTCCTACCAGCTGTGGGAGGCCCGCGCGGCCGGCGCCGACCTCGCGCTGCTGATCGTGGCCGCCCTGGACCAGAACCGGCTCGAGGGCCTCATCGAGCGCGCCCACTCCATCGGGCTCACCCCGCTGGTCGAGGTGCACGATGAGGAGGAGGTCGACCGGGCCTTGGACGCGGGCGCGACACTGGTCGGCGTGAACGCCCGCAACCTCAAGACCCTCGACGTCGACCGCGACACCTTCTCGCGGTTGGCGCCCCGCATCCCCGACGACGTGGTGCGGGTGGCCGAGTCCGGTGTCCGCGGCCCGCACGACGTGTTCGAGTACGCCAAGCAGGGCGCGAACGTCGTACTGGTGGGCGAGACGCTGGTCCGAGGACGGGACCCGCGCGCCGCCGTCGCCGACCTGGTGGCGGCCGGGGCGCACCCGGCAGTGAAACGACGCGACTGAAAGCCACCCACATGTCTGTACTCCCTGACGAGACCGGCCACTTCGGACGGTTCGGCGGCCGCTTCATGCCCGAGGCGCTGATCGCCGCGCACGACGAGCTCACCCAGGCGTGGACGGAGGCGATGGCCGACCCCGCGTTCACCGGCGAGTTCGAGCGGATGCTGCGGGAGTACGCCGGCACCCCGAGCCTGCTGTACGACGCCACGAAGCTGTCGGAGCTCGCGGGCGCGCGGATCATGCTCAAGCGCGAGGACCTCAACCACACCGGCGCGCACAAGATCCGCAACGTCCTCGGCCAGGCGCTGCTCACCAAGCGGATGGGCAAGTCCCGGGTGATCGCGGAGACCGGGGCCGGCCAGCACGGCGTCGCGACCGCGACCGCCTGCGCCTACCTCGGCCTGGACTGCGTGATCTACATGGGCGAGGTCGACACCCAGCGGCAGGCGCTCAACGTCGCCCGGATGCACCTTCTCGGCGCCGAGGTGGTCGCGGTGAAGTCCGGCTCCCGGACGCTGAAGGACGCGATCAACGAGGCGCTGCGCGACTGGGTGGCCAGCGTGGACGACACCCACTACATGCTCGGCACGGCCGCCGGGTCGCACCCGTTCCCGGCGATGGTGCGCGACTTCTGCCGCGGCATCGGCGACGAGGCCCGTGCGCAGTGCCTGGAGCAGACCGGCGCCCTGCCCGACGCGGTCGCGGCCTGCGTCGGCGGCGGCTCCAACGCGATCGGCATGTTCGCGGCGTTCGTCGACGACCCGTCGGTCAGGCTCTACGGCTTCGAGGCCGGCGGCGACGGCGTCGACACCGCCCGGCACGCCGCCACCATCTACGCCCACGAGGTCGGCGTGCTGCACGGCGCCCGCACCTACGTGCTGCAGAACGAGGACGGCCAGACGATCGAGTCGCACTCGATCTCCGCGGGCCTGGACTACCCGGGCGTCGGGCCGGAGCACGCCTACCTCGCCGAGACCGGTCGTGCGGAGTACCGCCCGGTCACCGACGCCGAGGCGATGGACGCGCTCGCGCTGCTGTCGCGGACCGAGGGGATCATCCCCGCGATCGAGTCCGCGCACGCGGTCTCCGGCGCGCTGACGCTGGCCAAGGAGGCGCCGGGGTCGACGATCCTGGTCAACCTCTCCGGCCGCGGCGACAAGGACATGACCACCGCCATCGAGTGGTTCGGTCTCGGCGGGACCGGGATCCAGAGGGCCGACGAGAGCACCGGGGAGCCGCAGGCATGAGCGTCCGTACCGCCTTCGATACCGCCAGGGCCGACGGCCGCGCCGCGCTGGTCGGCTACCTGCCCGCCGGGTTCCCCGACGTGGCCGGGTCGGTCGACGCGATGCGCGCCATGGTCGACGGCGGCTGTGACGTGATCGAGGTCGGCCTGCCCTACAGCGATCCGGTGATGGACGGTCCCACGATCCAGGCCGCCGCGCAGCAGGCGCTCGAGGGCGGCGTGCGCACCACCGACGTGCTCCGCACCGTGGAGGCGGTCGCGGAGACCGGCGCGAAGGTGGTCGTGATGACCTACTGGAACCCGGTCGAGCGGTACGGCGTCGAGCGGTTCGCCGCCGAGCTGGCCTCCGCCGGCGGCTCGGGACTCATCACCCCGGATCTCGTCCCCGACGAGGCCGCCGAGTGGGTCGCGGCGGCCGACGCCCACGACCTCGACAAGATCTTCCTGATCGCGCCGTCCTCCACCGACCGCCGGCTGGCGATGACCGTGGAGGCCTGCCGCGGCTTCGTCTACGCGACCGCCGTGATGGGCGTGACCGGGGCCCGGGAGAGCACCAGCGACCTGGCCGGCCCGCTGGTGAAGCGGGCCCGGGAGCTCACCGACCTGCCGATCGCCGTCGGGCTCGGCGTCTCGAACGGCGACCAGGCCGCCGAGGTCGCCGGGTACGCCGACGGCGTGATCGTGGGCTCCGCGTTCGTCCGCCGGCTGCTCGAGGCCCCGGACACCGCCTCGGGCATCGTCGCGGTGCGCGCGCTCGCGGAGGACCTCGCGACAGGGGTCCGGCGTGGGTAGAGCCCGCCGGAACCGCCCCGCGCCGCTCCGTGCGGCGGCCGCCCTCACCGCCGTACTCGCCCTTGCGGGCTGCGCCGGGCAGGAGACGCCCTCGGGCACGGTCAGCGGCTTCACCGAGGCCAACCCCGACGGCATGCACGGCGCCGTCCTCACCGAGCAGTACAAGATGCCGGACGTCACGCTCACCGCCACCGACGGGCAGCCGTACTCCCTGACCGAGGACACCACGAAGCCGGTGACGCTGGTCTTCTTCGGCTACACGCACTGCCCCGACATCTGCCAGATCGTGATGGCCGACATCACCTCCGCGCTCAGCCGGCTCGACGAGCGGGACCGGGCCGACGTCGGGATGCTGTTCGTCACCAGCGACCCCGCCCGGGACGACCCGGAGACCCTGCGCGCCTACCTCGACCGGTTCGACCCTGGGTTCGAGGGCGTCACCGGTGACCTGGAGACGATCGTCGACGTCGGCCACGAGCTCGGCGTCCCCGTCGAGAAGGGCGCCCGGCTGCCCTCGGGCGGCCACGAGGTCGCGCACGGCACGCAGATCGTGGCGGTCGACGACCGCGACCGCGCGCCGGTGGTGTGGACCGAGGGCACGCCCGCCGGCGACCTCGCCGAGGACCTGACCCGGCTGCTCGACGGGGCCCTGGACGGCCCGATCCCCGGTCCCACCGACAGGAGCTCCTCGTGATCCTCGCCTCGATCCCCAGCCCCGACCAGGGGGTCTGGTACCTCGGGCCGTTCCCGCTGCGGGCCTACGCGCTGTGCATCATCGCCGGCGTCGTGGTCGCGGTGTGGCTGGGGGAGCGGCGGTGGGTGGCCCGCGGCGGCCGGCCCGGCCAGGTCGGGGACATCGCGATCTGGGCGGTCCCGTTCGGGCTCGTCGGCGGCCGGCTCTACCACGTGGCCACCGACTACCAGCTCTACTTCGGCGAGGGCCGCGACCCGGTCACCGCACTGTACGTGTGGCAGGGCGGGCTCGGCATCTGGGGCGCGATCGCGCTCGGAGCGGTCGGCGCCGCCATCGGGGCCCGCAGGGCGGGGGCCAAGTTCCTGCCGCTCGCCGACGCGCTCGCACCCGGCATCGTGATCGCCCAGGCGATCGGCCGCTGGGGCAACTGGTTCAACCAGGAGCTGTTCGGCCGGCCGACCACGCTGCCGTGGGGGCTGGAGATCGACGCCGTGCACCGGCCGGTGGGCTACGAGCAGTTCGCGACGTTCCACCCGACGTACCTGTACGAGTTCCTCTGGAACCTGGCGGTGGCCGCGCTGGTGATCTGGGCGGACCGACGGCTCCGGCTCGGGTACGGCCGCGTCTTCGCGCTCTACATCATGGGCTACACGCTCGGCCGCGCCTGGATCGAGTACCTCCGCATCGACAGCGTTCAGATGGACGACGTCTTCGGCCTGCGGCTCAACGTGTGGACCTCGATCGTCGTGTTCGTGGCGGCGCTGGTGTTCTTCCTCCTGTCCGCGCGGCGCCACCCCGGCCGCGAGGACCAGGTGCTCCGGGACGACTTCCTCGCCCGGGAGGAAGCCGCCGAGGAAGCCCTGCGCACCGAGGAAAGGTGAGGCTTTCCTTCGGTGAAATCGTCGGCGGGCCAGGATATTTTCGAGTCATGAACCCCCACGATCCGCACCTTCCCGCCATCGACCACGAGCACCCCGACGTCACCGGCGGGTGGCTGCGTCCGGCGGTCTTCGGCGCCAGCGACGGCCTGGTCTCCAACGTCGCGCTGATCGCCGGCGTCGCGGGCGGCACCCAGGGGGCCGACACGTCCACGGCGGTGGTCCTGGCCGGCCTGGCGGGCCTGGCCGCGGGCGCGTTCTCGATGGCGGTGGGGGAGTACACCTCGGTCGCCAGCCAGTCCGAGGCCGCCGCCCACGAGATCGAGAAGGAGCGGCTCGAGATCCTCGCCAACCCGGCGGGGGAGACCCACGAGCTCGCCAAGATGTACGTCGCCAAGGGCGTCGAGACCGACCTGGCCCACGAGGTGGCCCGCCAGATCCACCGTGACGTCGACAAGGCCGTGATCGTCCACGCCCGCGAGGAGCTCGGCGTCGACCCGCACGACCTGGCCTCGCCGACGCTTGCGGCGGTGTCGTCGTTCCTCGCCTTCGCGATCGGCGCTCTCGTGCCGCTGCTGCCGTACCTCCTCGGCGCCGACAGCCTGCTCCCGGGCCTGCTGATCACGCTGCTGGCGCTGTTCGGCTGCGGTGCCGTGGTGACCTCGGTGACCACCCGGCCCTGGGCGTACGGCGGCGCCCGGCAGGTGCTGCTCGGGGCCGCCGCGGCGGGCCTGACCTACGCGATCGGCTCGGTCGTCGGGGCCAACCTGGGCTAGCCCGCCGGCGGCCCGCGGGCTCCCCGCCGGCTTCCCGCGTGCCGCTCACCGACGTCCCAGCATGTGATCCGGGCGTCTCGCTGGGTGAGCTTCGCCCGGCGACCGTGTTGTAGAGTTTTGATTCCGCATGGGCCAATGTCGTCCCGCGCAACCAGTTGCACCATGACTACGCCGGCTCAGCATCCGCCGACCCGGTGTCACGACGACGACGGGAGAGTGCCTTCATGCAAGCATTCCCGCCGCCCCAGGGGCTCTACGACGGACTCCACGAGCACGACGCGTGCGGAGTGGCCTTCGTTGCAACCCTGACCGGCGTTGCCAGCCACGACATCGTTGCCAAGGCCGTCACGGCCCTGCGCAACCTCGAGCACCGCGGTGCCACCGGCGCCGAGCCGGACTCCGGCGACGGTGCCGGCATCCTCCTCCAGGTCCCCGACCGGTTCTTCCGCGCCGTCGTCGACTTCGAGCTCCCCGCGGCCCGCAGCTACGCGGTGGGCACCGCGTTCCTGCCCGGCGACGACGAGCAGGTCGCCAAGACCCGCAGCCGGATCGAGGAGATCGCCGCCGAGGAGGGCTTCAAGGTCCTCGGCTGGCGCGACGTCCCGGTCGACCCCGACCTGCTCGGCGCCACCGCGCTGAGCGTGATGCCGACCTTCAGCCAGCTGTTCGTGAGCGCCGCCAACGGCCGCGTCGTGGGCATGGCGCTGGAGCGGATGGCGTTCTGCCTGCGCAAGCGCTCCGAGCGTGAGACCGACGTGTACTTCCCGTCGCTGTCCTCGCGGACGATCGCCTACAAGGGGATGCTCACCACCGACCAGCTCGACCGGTTCTACCCCGACCTGGTCGACGAGCGGGTCGAGTCCGCGATGGGCGTGGTCCACTCGCGGTTCTCCACCAACACCTTCCCGAGCTGGCCGCTCTCGCACCCGTTCCGGTTCATCGCCCACAACGGCGAGATCAACACCGTGATGGGCAACCGGAACTGGATGCGCGCCCGTGAGGCACTGCTGGCCAGCGACCTGATCCCCGGCGACCTCGAGCGGCTCTACCCCGTGGTCACCCCCGGGGCGTCGGACTCCGCGTCCTTCGACGAGGTGCTCGAGCTGCTGCACATGGGCGGTCGCTCGCTGCCGCACTCGGTGCTGATGATGATCCCCGAGGCCTGGGAGAACCACGCCGAGATGGACGCCAAGCGCAAGGCGTTCTACGAGTTCCACGCCTCGATGATGGAGCCGTGGGACGGCCCGGCCTGCGTCGTGTTCACCGACGGCACCCAGATCGGCGCGGTCCTCGACCGCAACGGCCTGCGCCCCTCGCGCTACTGGGTCACCGAGGACGGCCTGGTCGTGCTCGCCTCCGAGGTCGGCGTGCTCGACATCGACCCGGCCACGGTCGTCCGCAAGGGCCGCCTCCAGCCCGGCCGGATGTTCCTCGTCGACACCGAGGAGCACCGGATCATCGAGGACGAGGAGGTCAAGAGCGAGCTCGCCGCGGAGCACCCGTACGACGAGTGGCTGCACGCGGGCCTGATCCGCCTCGAGGACCTCCCCGAGCGCGAGCACATCGTGCACACCCACGCCTCGGTCACCCGCCGTCAGCAGATCTTCGGGTACACCGAGGAGGAGAAGCGGATCCTGCTCACGCCGATGGCGCGCAGCGGCGCCGAGCCGATCGGATCGATGGGCACGGACACCCCGATCGCGGCGCTCTCGGACCGGCCGCGGCTGCTCTTCGACTACTTCAGCCAGCTGTTCGCGCAGGTCACCAACCCGCCGCTGGACGCGATCCGTGAAGAGCTCGTGACCTCGCTCAACGGCACCATCGGCCCCGAGGCGAACCTGCTCGAGCCGACCCCGGCGTCCTGCCGGCAGGTCGTGCTGCCCTTCCCGGTCATCGACAACGACGACCTCGCCAAGCTGCGGCACATCAACCGTGACGGCGACCTTCCCGGTTTCATCACCCACGTCTCCCGCGGCCTCTACGAGGTCGAGGGCGGCGGCGAGGCACTCGCCCGCCGGATCGACGAGATCTGCGCCGAGGTGTCCGAGGCGATCGCCAACGGCGCGCGGATCATCGTGCTCTCCGACCGGCACTCAACCCAGGAGCTCGCCCCGATCCCGTCGCTGCTGCTGACCGGCGCGGTGCACCACCACCTGGTCCGGGAGAAGACCCGCACCCAGGTCGGCCTGGTCATCGAGGCCGGCGACGTGCGCGAGGTCCACCACGTGGCCCTGCTGATCGGGTACGGCGCCGCCGCGGTGAACCCGTACCTCGCCATGGAGACCGTCGAGGACCTCGCCCGCGACGGGCACTTCGTCGACGTCGACCCCGACCGTGCGGTGAAGAACCTGGTCACCTCGCTCGGCAAGGGCGTGCTCAAGGTGATGAGCAAGATGGGCGTCTCGACGGTCGCGTCGTACACCGGTGCCCAGATCTTCGAGGCGGTGGGCCTGTCCCAGTCGCTCGTGGACCGCTACTTCACCGGCACCGTCAGCAAGCTCGGCGGCATCGACATCGACACGGTCGCCGAGGAGGTAGCGCTGCGGCACCACAAGGCGTACCCCGTCGACGGGCTCCCGTCGGCACACCGTGCCCTGGAGATCGGGGGCGAGTACCAGTGGCGCCGCGAGGGCGAGCCGCACCTGTTCGACCCGGAGACGGTCTTCCGGCTCCAGCACGCGACCCGCTCCGGCCGCTACGACGTGTTCAAGCAGTACACCCAGCGCGTGGACGAGCAGTCGGAGCGGCTGATGACGCTGCGCGGGCTGTTCCGGTTCAAGGGCGACCGGACCCCGGTGCCGATCGAGGAGGTCGAGCCGGTCTCCGCCATCGTCAAGCGCTTCTCGACCGGCGCGATGTCGTACGGCTCGATCAGCCAGGAGGCGCACGAGACCCTCGCGATCGCCATGAACCGGCTGGGCGGCAAGTCCAACACCGGTGAGGGCGGCGAGGACGCCGACCGCCTCTACGACCCCGAGCGCCGCTCGTCGATCAAGCAGGTCGCGTCCGGCCGGTTCGGTGTCACCTCGGAGTACCTCACGAACTCCGACGACATCCAGATCAAGATGGCGCAGGGCGCGAAGCCCGGCGAGGGCGGCCAGCTACCCGGGCACAAGGTGTACCCGTGGGTCGCGAAGACCCGGTACTCCACCCCGGGCGTGGGCCTGATCTCGCCGCCGCCGCACCACGACATCTACTCGATCGAGGACCTCGCCCAGCTGATCCACGACCTGAAGAACTCCAACCCGTCGGCGCGCGTGCACGTCAAGCTCGTCGCCGAGGTCGGGGTCGGCACGGTCGCGGCGGGTGTCTCCAAGGCGCACGCCGACGTGGTGCTGATCTCGGGCCACGACGGCGGCACCGGCGCGTCCCCGCTGACCTCGCTCAAGCACGCCGGCGGTCCGTGGGAGCTCGGCCTGGCCGAGACCCAGCAGACGCTGCTGCTCAACGGCCTGCGCGACCGGATCGTGGTCCAGACCGACGGTCAGCTCAAGACGGGGCGCGACGTGGTGATCGCGGCGCTGCTCGGCGCCGAGGAGTTCGGCTTCGCGACCGCCCCGCTGGTGGTCTCGGGCTGCATCATGATGCGGGTCTGCCACCTCGACACCTGCCCGGTGGGGGTGGCCACGCAGAACCCGGTGCTGCGCGAGCGGTACACCGGCAAGGCCGAGTACGTCGTGAACTTCTTCGAGTACGTCGCCCAGGAGGTGCGCGAGCTCCTCGCCGAGCTCGGCTTCCGCAGCCTCGACGAGGCGATCGGCCACGCCGAGGCGCTCGACGTGCAGCAGGCCGTGGAGCACTGGAAGGCGCAGGGGCTCGACCTGTCGCCGGTGCTGCACGTGCCGTCGCTGCCGGAGGGCACGCCCCGGCGCAACACCACCGTGCAGGACCACGGCCTCGACAAGGCGCTCGACAACGAGCTCGTGGCCCTCGCGGCCGACGCGCTCGAGCGTGGGGAGCCGGTGCGGGCGCAGCTGGAGATCCGCAACGTGAACCGCACGGTCGGCACGATCCTCGGCCACGAGGTGACCAAGCGCTTCAAGGGCGAGGGCCTGCCCGACGGCACGATCGACCTCACCTTCACCGGCTCCGCCGGCCAGTCGTTCGGCGCGTTCGTGCCGCGGGGGATGACCCTGCGCCTCGAGGGCGACGCGAACGACTACGTCGGCAAGGGCCTCTCGGGTGGCCGGATCGTGGTCCGTCCGGACCGCGGCGCGACCTTCGACGCGGAGAACCAGATCATCGCCGGCAACGTGATCGGCTACGGCGCGACGTCGGGCGAGATCTACCTGCGCGGCCAGGTCGGCGAGCGGTTCTGCGTGCGCAACTCCGGCGCCTCCGCGGTCGTCGAGGGCGTGGGCGACCACGGCTGCGAGTACATGACCGGCGGCCAGGTCGTCGTCCTCGGCCCGACCGGACGCAACTTCGCGGCCGGCATGTCCGGGGGAGTGGCCTACGTGCTCGACCTCGACCGCGGTCGCGTGAACCAGCAGCTCGTCGAGCTCGGCCCGGTCGCCGACGAGTACCGGGACGACCTGGAGGCCGCCGTACGCCGTCACCACGAGGAGACGGAGTCGCCGGTCGCGAAGGCGCTGCTCGACGACTGGTCGGCGGCGGTGGAGCGGTTCACCCAGGTCATGCCGACCGACTTCCGCAAGGTCCTCGAGGCCAAGGCTGCCGCGGAGGCCGCCGGGCTGGACGAGAAGGCCGCCACCGAAGCGATGATGGAGGCACTCCATGGCTGACCCGAAGGGCTTCCTCAAGCACGGACGTGAGGTCGCCTCGCGCCGTCCGGTCGAGGAGCGTGTGAAGGACTGGAACGAGGTCTACCCCGAGGGGATGGGCCGCACGCTCCTGCCGATCATCACCGAGCAGGCCGGGCGCTGCATGGACTGCGGCATCCCGTTCTGCCACCAGGGCTGCCCGCTCGGGAACATCATTCCCGAGTGGAACGACCTGGTCTGGCGGGACGACTGGTCCGGCGCGAGCGAGCGCCTGCACGCGACGAACAACTTCCCGGAGTTCACCGGTCGGCTGTGTCCCGCGCCGTGCGAGACCGCCTGCGTGCTCGGCATCAACCAGGACCCGGTGACGATCAAGAACGTCGAGGTCGCGATCGCCGACCGCGCGTTCGACGACGGGTACGTCACGCCGCAGCCGCCCGAGTGGCTCAGTGGCAAGACCGTCGCGGTCATCGGCTCGGGCCCTGCGGGCCTGGCGGCGGCGCAGCAGCTCACCCGCGCCGGGCACACCGTCGCGGTGTACGAGCGGGCCGACCGCATCGGCGGCCTGCTGCGCTACGGCATCCCCGAGTTCAAGATGGAGAAGAAGTACCTCGAGCGCCGGCTGGAGCAGATGACCCTCGAGGGCACCGTGTTCCGGGCCGGGGTGGACGTCGGTGGCGAGCTGACCGGCCAGCAGCTCAAGGACCGGTACGACGCCGTGGTGCTCGCCGTGGGCTCCACCGTGGCGCGCGACCTGCCGGCCACCGGCCGGGAGCTCGACGGCATCCACCAGGCGATGGAGTTCCTGCCGCAGGCCAACCGGGTCGCGCTCGGCGAGGAGGTCGAGGGCCAGATCGTGGCCACCGACAAGCACGTCGTGATCATCGGCGGCGGTGACACCGGCGCGGACTGCCTCGGCACGTCGCACCGCCAGGGTGCGGCCTCCGTCACGCAGCTGGAGATCATGCCGCAGCCCGGCGACGAGCGTCCGACGAACCAGCCGTGGCCGACCTACCCGATGACGTTCCGGGTCTCCTCGGCGCACGAGGAGGGTGGCGAGCGGGTCTACTCGGTCTCCACCAAGGAGTTCCTCGGCGACGACGAGGGCCACGTCCGGGCGCTCCGCCTGGTCGAGGTGGAGATGCGGGACGGCACGTTCGCGGAGGTCGAGGGCAGCGAGTACGAGATCCCCGCGGACCTGGTGCTCTTCGCCATGGGCTTCACCGGCCCCGAGAAGGAGGGGCTCGTCTCCCAGCTCGGTGTCGACCTCGACGAGCGCGGCAACGTCGCGCGCGACCAGCACTACATGTCGTCGGTCGAGGGCGTGTTCGTGGCCGGGGACTGCGGTCGCGGCCAGTCGCTGATCGTGTGGGCGATCGCCGAGGGACGGGCCGCCGCGGCCGGGGTGGACACCTTCCTCACCGGGGCCACCACGCTCCCGGCCCCGATCCCGCCGACGGCCCGCCCCCTCGTCGTCTGACCTCCGCGTTGAGGCGTCACTCGTTCGGCGTTGAGGCGTCACTCGTTCCGGGTTGAGGCGTCACTCGTTCGGTCCCGGCCCGGGGTACGGCGCCCGCCGTACCCCTGGTCCGCCGAACGAGTGACCTCTCGCGCCCGCACGACTGACCTCTCGACGGGGGAGCGAGATGACCACATCTTGGAACGTTCAAGTGCCCGGTCCTGGTGACCGGCCGGTAACTGAGTAGGGTTGCTGAACGTGCGTAGAGCAAAGATCGTCTGCACCCTCGGTCCCGCGACATCCACCCCTGAGAAGATCCGCGAGCTGGTCGACGCGGGCATGGACGTGGCACGTCTGAACCTCAGCCACGGCTCCTACACCGACCACGAGAAGGCCTACCGTCTCGTCCGAGAGGCCGCCGACCAGGCCGGCCACGGCGTGGGTATCTTCGCCGACCTCCAGGGCCCCAAGATCCGGCTCGGCAAGGTGGCCTCCGGCCCCGTCGAGCTCGAGGAGGGCCAGACCTTCACGATCACCACGCGGGAGGTGCCCGGCGACAAGGAGATCTGCTCCACGACGTACGACGGGCTTCCCGGCGACGTGGCCCCCGGCGACCAGATCCTCATCGACGACGGCAAGGTCCGGCTCGAGGTGACCTCCGTCGAGGACACCGACGTGGTGACCCGGGTCGTCGTGCCCGGTCCCGTGAGCAACCACAAGGGCATCAACCTGCCCGGCGTCGCGGTCTCGGTCCCCGCCCTGTCCGAGAAGGACAAGGAGGACCTGCGCTGGGCGCTGCACCTCACCGTCGACTTCATCGCGCTGTCCTTCGTCCGGCACGCCAGCGACGTCGACGACGTCCGCAAGATCATGGACGAGGAGGGCGTGCACCTGCCGGTGATCGCGAAGATCGAGAAGCCACAGGCCGTCGACAACCTCCCCGAGCTGATCAAGGCGTTCGACGGGTTCATGGTCGCCCGCGGTGACCTCGGCGTGGAGTGCCCGCTCGAGGACGTCCCGGTCATCCAGGCCAAGGTCGTCGAGCTGGCGCGGAAGAACGCCAAGCCCGTGATCGTGGCCACCCAGATGCTCGAGTCGATGATCTCCGCGCCCCGTCCCACCCGGGCGGAGGCCTCCGACGTCTCGAACGCGGTGCTCGACGGCGCCGACGCGGTGATGCTGTCGGGGGAGACCAGCGTCGGGTCCTACCCGATCGAGACCGTCGAGACGATGGCGCGCATCATCTCGTCCACCGAGCGCCACGGCATGCACCGGATGGCGCCGATCGACTGGCAGCCGAGGACCAAGGGCGGGGTGATCGCCAAGGCCGCGGTCGAGGTGGCGCACCGGGTCGACGCGAAGTATCTCGTCGCGTTCACCCAGAGCGGCGACTCCGCCCGGCGGCTCTCGCGCTACCGCAGCGACATCCCGGTGCTGGCCTTCACCCCGGTCCCCTCGGTCCGGTCCCAGCTCGCGCTGTCGTGGGGCATCGAGACGTTCCTGACCTCGCCGGTGGAGCACACCGACGAGATGGTCCGCCAGGTCGACGAGCACCTGCTCAAGATCGGGCGGGTCCAGGAGGGCGACCTCGTCGTGCTCATCGCCGGCAGCCCGCCGGGCATCCCCGGCTCCACCAACGCGATGCGGGTTCACCGGATGGGCGACGCGATCAACGCGGTGGCGCCGGCGTACCGTCGCCCGACTGTCTGACGCGTCGCACGCCGCGGGAGGGTGCCCCGGGTGGGACTCGAACCCACACTGGACGGTGTTTGAGACCGCTTCCTCTGCCGTTGGGATACCGGGGCGAAGTGCGGGGTTACCGTACCCGATCCGCCGTCCTGCCCGGCCACGAGTCCGTGCCCCGAGTCCGCGCCACCCCTCTTGCCAAACTGTACTGAAGCACTAGACTTTACCGATCGGAGTGCAGACGGGAGGGGGCAGGCGATGACGCTGACGACGTGGGCCGCACGGAGGGCGCCGCGGTGGCGGCCGTGGCACCAGGACCGAGCGGTCGACAACGCCCGCGGCGCCGCCACGGAGCTCGCCCGGAGGCGGGTCGAGCGGGAGGAGGTCGAGCTCTTCCTCGACCGGCTCGCCGTCCGCCGGCGCGGAGAGCGCAGCGCCTGACCGCCCGGACCAGGCTGATGTGCGCGAATCGGCCGGGCCGCACTAGCCTTGCCTCTCGTGACCGAACAAGAGCCCCGCCCGTCCGCGCGCCGCGTCGTCATCGCCGAGGACGAGGCGTTGATCCGCCTCGACCTCGCCGAGATGCTCGGTGAGGAGGGGTACGACGTCGTGGGGCAGGCCGGGGACGGCGAGAAGGCCGTCGCGCTCGCGGAGGAGCTGCGTCCCGACCTGGTGGTCCTCGACGTGAAGATGCCCAAGCTCGACGGCATCTCCGCGGCCCAGCGCATCGCCGAGCAGCGGATCGCCCCGGTCGTGATCCTGACCGCGTTCAGCCAGCGCGACCTCGTCGAGCGCGCGCGTGACGCCGGCGCGATGGCCTACCTGGTCAAGCCGTTCAGCAAGACCGACCTCGTGCCCGCGATCGAGATGGCGGTGAGCCGGTTCGGCGAGCTGCAGATGCTCGAGGCGGAAGTCGCCGACCTGACCGAGCGCCTCGAGACCCGCAAGGTCGTCGACCGCGCCAAGGGCGTCCTGCAGAAGCAGCTCGACCTCAGCGAGCCCGACGCCTTCCGCTGGATCCAGAAGACCGCGATGGACCTGCGGCTGTCGATGAAGCAGGTCGCCGAGGGTGTCATCGCGCACGGCCCGGGCATGGCGGACCAGCCCGGTAGCACGCTTCAGTAGGCGTGGACGGCCGTTTCGGGCATGCCCGCTGCGGTAGGTCACGAAATGGCAACGACCAGGTCTTTATTGTGCGCTAGGTCCGCTACGAGCCCCGTCTTTGGCGCTAGGTTCAGTCCAACACCCAGGACACGGTCGCGCCCTCCCCAGGGCGGGGGGCGACCGCAAACTCCATCAGACGGAGGCTCAATGATTCGCCCAACCCGCGCTTGGCGCACGGCTGCGGTGCTCTCCACCGCCGCCCTCGTGCTCACCGCATGCGGCCAGGAGTCCGACACCGGCACCGCCGAGCCCGACGGCACGTCGACGGCCAGCCCCACCGAAGATGGTGGAGCTGCCAAGACCGGTGATGGCACCCTGACCATCGGTAGCCTCCTCCCGCAGACCGGCGACCTCGCCTACCTCGGCCCGCCGGAGTTCGCGGGAGTCGACCTCGCGATCAAGGAGATCAACGACGCCGGTGGCATCTTCGGCAAGCCGATCGCCGCTTCGAAGGCAGACTCGGGCGACGGCACCCCTGACATCGCGGGCGCCTCGGTCGACACCCTGCTCAACGACAACGCCGACGTGATCGTCGGTGCGGCCGCCTCGGGCGTCTCGCTCAGCGTGATCGACAAGATCACCGGCGCCGGCGTCGTCGAGTTCTCGCCGGCCAACACCTCGCCGGCCTTCGACACCTACGACGACAAGGGCCTGTACTTCCGTACCGCCCCGTCCGACGTGCTCCAGGGCGAGGTGCTCGGCAACCTCGCGGTCGAGGACGGTCACGACACCGTGGCGATCATGGCTCGCCAGGACTCCTACGGTGAGGGTCTGGCCAACCGGGCCAAGCAGGTCCTCGAGGAGAAGGGCGCGACGGTCAGCGAGTACGTGCTGTACTCCGCCGAGGCGCAGAACTTCACCGCCGAGGTCAACAAGGTCGCCGCGTCGAAGCCCGACGCGATCCTGCTCATCGCCTTCAACGAGACCACGAAGATCGTCCCGCAGCTGATCTCCAAGGGAGTCGGCCCGCAGGACGTCCAGCTGTACTTCGTGGACGGCAACATGGCCGACTACTCGGCGGAGAACTTCGACCTGGCCGGCGTCAAGGGCACGTTCCCGTCGCCGCCGGAGGTCGACGAGGCGTTCTACGACCGCCTGCTCGAGGTCGACCCGAAGCTGAAGGACTTCACCTACGGCCCCCAGTCGTACGACGCGGTCATGATGGCTGCGCTCGCTGCGCTCCAGGCCGGTGACGACTCCGGCGAGGCGATCGCGTCCGAGCTGATCAACGTCTCCAAGGACGGCACGGCCTGCACGACCTTCGAGGACTGCGCCAAGCTCATCGAGGACGGCGAGGACATCGACTACAACGGTGTCTCCGGTCCGTGCGACATGAACGACACCGGCAGCCCGAACAAGGCCACGATCGGCATCCAGGAGTATGACAAGGGCAACAAGTACAAGCAGATCGACTCGGTCTCCGGCGTCATCAACTGACACCGGCTCCACACGAGTCAGGAGAGGGGCCCGGCCGCATCGGCCGGGCCCCTCTTCATGCCCGTACGGCGTCCGTACCACCTGGGCAGGCACGCTCCCCGGGAGCGCCCGGCACGGCGCCCCTGGCGCCCGGCACGGCGCCCACGGCGCCCACGGCGCCCGCCGCCCGGACATGCGAGAAGCCCGGTCCCCTCCTGGGAGGGGACCGGGCTTCGTCTTGCGGGCGTCAGCCCTTGGCCAGGGTGCCCAGGTAGAGCTCGATGACCTTCGGGTCGTGCGCGAGCTCGCTCCCGGTGCCGGTGTACGCGTTGCGGCCCTGGTCCAGAACGTAGCCGCGGTCGCAGATCTGCAGGCAGCGGGCGGCGTTCTGCTCGACCATGACCACGGAGACCCCGGCCCGGTTGATGCGCCGGGTCTGCACGAAGACCTCGTCCTGCATCACCGGCGAGAGCCCGGCGGAGGGCTCGTCGAGCAGCAGCACCGACGGCTCCATCATGAGCGCGCGGCCCATGGCGACCATCTGCCGCTCGCCGCCCGAGAGGGACCCGGCGCGCTGGCCCCGCCGGTCCCGCAGGGCGGGGAAGAGGTCGGTGACGAAGTCGAACCGCTTCGAGAACGACTTCGGGTTCTGGAACACGCCCATCTCCAGGTTCTCCTGGACCGTCAGCGACGGGAAGACGTTGTTGGTCTGCGGGACGAACCCGATGCCGGCGGCGACCAGGGCGTCGGCCCGCCTGTTGGTGATGTCCCGCTCCTCGAGCAGGACCGTCCCGGACTTCACCTTGACCAGGCCGAAGAGGGCCTTGAGCAGCGTGGACTTGCCGGCGCCGTTGGGGCCGATGATGCCGACCAGCTCGCCGCGCTGGCAGTACAGGTCGGCGCCGTTGAGGATGTTCACCCCCGGCAGGTAGCCGGCGATGAGGTTGTCGGCGCGCAGCACCGCCCCCTCGGCCGCCTTGAGGTGCTGCTCCCGGCCCGGGACGCTGTCGATGGTCTCTGTCATCGCGGACCGTCCTCGTGGTCGTCGGTGCGGGTGGAAGCGGGCTCCGTGGCCGCCGCGTGCTCGCCGGTGGCCGCGGTGGAACCGGTGCGCTCCGTGGTCCCCGTCGACGCGCGGGGTGCAGCGGACGCTGCGGGGCCGCCCTGGAACTCGGAGGACGCCTCGGCGTGGATCTTCTCCTCCGCCTCGAAGGTGAGCGCCTCGTCGTGGTGCGCGCCGAGGTAGGCGTCGATCACGCGCTGGTCGCCCATCACGGACTCGGGGGGCCCCTCGGCGATGATCTTGCCCTGGGCCATCACGATGACCCAGTCGGAGATGTCGCGCACCATGTCCATGTCGTGCTCGACGAAGAGCACGGTGCGGCCGTCGTCCCGCAGCGACTTCACGTGACCGAGCAGCGACTGCTTGAGCGCGGGGTTCACCCCGGCCATCGGCTCGTCGAGCATCACCAGCTCCGGGTCGGCCATCAGCGCGCGGGCCATCTCGAGGAGCTTGCGCTGGCCGCCGGAGAGCTCCCCGGCGAAGTCCTCGCGCTTCTTGATCAGCAGGAACCGCTCGAGCAGGGAGTCGGCGCGCTTGGTGTTGTCGGTCTCCTGGCGTTGCCACATCGGCTTGAACATGGCGCCGAGGAGCGTCTCGCCCTTCTGGCCGGTCGCGCCGACCCGCATGTTCTCGATGACCGTGAGCTTCGAGAGCACCTTGGTCAGCTGGAAGGTACGGACCATGCCCATCCGGGCGACCTTGTACGCCGGGACCTTGTTCAGGCTCGTGCCGTTGAACGACCAGTCGCCGCTGTCGGGGCGGTCGAACCCGGTGAGCAGGTTGAAGAAGGTGGTCTTGCCGGCGCCGTTCGGCCCGATCAGCGCGGTGATCACGCCGCGCTGGACCTCCACGTGCTCCACGTCCACCGCGGTCAGGCCGCCGAAGCTGCGGGTGATGTGGTCGGCGACCACGATCGGGTCGGGCTTCTTCGCGCCCGGCTCGTGGGCCACGTCCGCGAGCACCTCACGCGCGCGCAGGGCGCTCGCGGACGTGCCCCGGCCGGGGGTCTCCATCGGAGCAGTCGTCTCAGCGGGCATCGAGGGCCAGCTCCTTTCGGTCTCCGAAGATTCCCTGTGGTCGGAAGATCATGAGCAGCATGAGTGCGAGGCCCATGAAGATGAAGCGCATCAGGCTGGCCTGGTTCGAGGTCATGATCGACTCGGGGATGAGCCCCGTCGCAGCGGCCTGGGTGAAGAACAGGTCCAGGAAGCTCAGCAGGAACCAGAAGATGATCGCGCCGGCGACCGGCCCGAGCACCCGTGCGGCGCCGCCGACGAGCAGCACCGTGTAGGCGAAGAAGGTGATGTCGGTGGCGAAGAACGACGGGTTGATCGCGGCGCTCTTGAGCGCGGTGATGAAGCCGGCCAGGGCGCCGAAGACGCCGCCGATGATCAGCGACTGCATCTTGTACGAGTAGACGTTCTTGCCGAGGCTGCGCACGGCGTCCTCGTCCTCGCGGATCGACTTGAGGACGCGGCCCCAGGGGCTGCGCATGAGCAGCCAGACGATGAGGCAGCAGATCACGACGAGGATCCAGCCGACCAGCATCACCCACGCGTCGTTGGCGCGCCAGGACACGACGCCGGGGATCCCGATCGAGCCGCTGAAGGGGTTCAGCGACCGGAAGCTGTCGCTGAAGCCGGTCAGGCCGTCCTGGCCGCCGAAGTACTCGAGCAGGCTCACCGAGCCCACCGTCTGCCGGATGATCTCCGCGGCGGCGATGGTCACGATGGCCAGGTAGTCCGCCCGCAGCCGCAGTGTTGGCACGCCGAGCAGCAGCGCGAGCACGACGGCCAGCAGGAGGCCCACGACGACGCCGAGCCAGAAGGGGAGACCCCAGGTGGAGACGACGGAGGCCATCGCGTAGCCGCCGATCGCCATGAAGCCTGCCTGTCCGAAGTTCAGCAGGCCTGTGTAGCCGAAGTGCACGTTGAGGCCGATGGCCGCGAGACAGTAGACGACCGCCGACGGGCCGAGGCCCTGCTGGAGGGCGAGGCTGAAGATGTTCTGCCAGTCCATGGAGCTCTCTCTTCCTAACCGACCCGCTGGGCTTTGCCGAGCAGACCCTGGGGCCGGATCAGCAGGACGACGATCAGCACCACGAGGGCGCCGACGAACTTCAGCTCGCTCGGGATGAACAGCGTGGAGACCTCGATGAAGATGCCGATGATGAACGCACCCAGCATCGCGCCCCAGATCGTGCCCAGGCCGCCGAGCACGACCGCGGCGAACACCAGGAGCAGGATCTTGAAGCCGAGCTGGTAGTCGAAGCCCTGGGTGAGGCCGAGCAGCACGCCGGACAGGCCGGCCAGCGCGGCGCCGCCGGTCCAGACGACGGCGATGACCCGCTCCACGTTGATGCCCGAGGAGGAGGCCAGGGCCGGGTTGTCCGCGACCGCGCGGGTGGCCTTGCCGATCCGGGTGTACTGCAGCAGCAGCGAGACGGCGATCAGCACCGCCACCCCCAGCAGCGCGACCGCGGTGTCCTTCGGCGTGAGGAGGATCGGTCCGATCTCCCACGGCTGGACCGCGGCGTACTGCGAGTAGTTGTGGTTCTGCCCGCCGGCGACGTACTGGAAGATGTTGCGCAGGAAGATGGA
This sequence comes from Nocardioides jiangsuensis, assembly GCF_019679455.1. Taxonomy (GTDB): domain Bacteria; phylum Actinomycetota; class Actinomycetes; order Propionibacteriales; family Nocardioidaceae; genus Nocardioides_C; species Nocardioides_C jiangsuensis. The sequence continues at coordinate 478,615 of NZ_JAIEZQ010000001.1, read as the reverse complement.
CAGGCCGATGCTGACGATCATCATCGCGATCACGCCGGTCCCGCGCATGCGCAGCGGCTTCCACAGCGCCTTGTCGTTGAGGTAGCCGAAGACGCCGGAGAGGATGAAGGAGACGATCACCGCGACGACGACCGTCACGTCGGTGCCGCCGATCCGGATCGCTCCGGGAAGCTGGTCGACCGCGTAGGCGACCAGGGCGCCGAAGGTGATCAGCTCGCCGTGCGCGAAGTTCGTCAGGCCCGTGGTGCCGAAGATCATCGAGAGGCCGAGCGCGGCCATGGCCAGCAGCGTGGAGAACACGATGCCGCCGACGAGCAGCTGCAGGCCCTGGGTGGCGATGCCCTCGCCGCCGGCCGCCTCGCCGACCGGGAAGCTCACCGAGACGTCGTTGTCGAGGTTGATCTGCACGTCACGGGTGACGTCGTCGGGGTTGCGCAGCGCGGCGCCCTCGGGCATCGACTTCTCGTCGACCTTGACCGTGAAGGTCTTGCCGAGGTTGTCCACGGTGGTGCCGGGCAGCGGGATCTCGAACGTGCCCTCCGCCGTCGTGGTGGCCTCGCCGACCACGTTGCCGGACTCGTCCTCGACCGTAATGTCGACACCCTCGACAGGTGTCTGGGGCGTCTCCCTGGTGTCGCAGATCCGACCCAGGATGGAGATCGTGTCGTCGTCGGTGATCTCCGGAAGGACGCAGGCGGGAGCGTCGGCGGCGGTGGGGGCCGCGGCGGCTGCTGCCTGCGCGGTCCCCGACAGCGCGAGCACGGCCACCACCACTGCGAGCAACAGTCCGGCGATGCGTCTGATGCCTGTCTGCATGGGACTCCTGTCGCCTTCTTTCGAGAATGTCTCGCGGGACTATAGCGAGTGTCGCGCGTGAGTTCCCTCACGCGGAAGTGCTGGACGGGTCGCCGTAGATCCGACCTCACCCTAGAGGTACGGCGCCGTACGGGTCGCCCGACACGACAACAATGCTGCAACGCATCGCACCGCTTGCAAACAGCAAGTTTCGACGGCGTTTCGTCGTGCTCACGGCCGCCGTACGGCGACTCAGCGGAGCGCGATCACGACCTGGGTGAGCAGGGGAGCGATCAGCAGGGCCGGCAGCAGATCCCCCACGGGGAGCTGCTTGATCCTCAGCAGTCGAAGGGCGACGCCGACGAGCATGAGACCCCCGGTGGTCGTGAGCGCGGCGAGGTGCGGGTCGGGGAGGATGTCGCCGAGCGCCGCGCCGAGCACGGTCAGCGAGCCCTGCACGACGAGCACCGCGATCGCGCTCGCGGCCACCCCCCAGCCGAGGGACGCCGCGAACGCGATCGCGGCGAACCCGTCGAGCGCCGCCTTGAGGAACAGCTGGTCTGGACCGTTGCCGAGGCCGTCGTTGAGCGAGCCGAGCACGGTCAGCGGTCCCACGCAGAAGACCAGCGAGCTCGAGACGAACCCCTCGATGAACCGCTGCCGGTCCGCGCTCTCCTCCCGGCCGCCGGCCCGCGCGTGCAGGCCGGCCTGGAGCCAGCTGCCGAAGCCCTCGAGCCGGTCCTCGATCCGGAGCACCGAGCCGAGGATGCCGCCGGTGAGGAGTGAGCCGAGCACGATCAGCATCGGCGCGCTGTCGCCGACGGCGGCCGCCCAGGAGGCGTCGGTGATGCTGGCCGCGGAGAGCGCGGCGATCAGCAGGGTGACCAGACCGAGGCCGTCGGTGACCACGTCCCGGGTGCGCTGGGTGAGCCGGTGCCCGACCAGCACGCCGATCACGGTGCCGAGCAGGACGGTGACGACGTTCACGAGCGTGCCGATGCCTGGGAACACCGAGGCCTCCTCTACCGATTCGCGGCATACAGGCGTAATCTCTCACCTCGCCGACTACGCGCGGGCGACGGGGACCGATGTCGAGTGGGCAGTCCTGGGACCGGTACGTCCGGTCCCACCTGCATTGCCACGACCAAGGCCCGGAAGGGGTGTCCGTTGTCCCGTCACCCGGTACACGTGCGCGACGCAGCGCCGGAGGACGCCGAAGCGCTGCTCGCCGTGTGGGCGGACTTCTCCCGTCGTACGGCGACCGACACCGGTCGCCCCCCGGCCGAGGAGGCCTCCTGCGCCGTCGCGCGGATCGCCGCCGAGCCCGACGAGCGGCTGCTGGTCGCGGTCCTCGACGACGAGGTGGTCGCCGCGGCGCACCTGACCCGCGCGCGGCTCTCCCCGATCCACTGCGAGAGCGCGATCCACGTCTCGCACCTGCACGTGCTGCCGAAGTACCGCCGGCGCGGCATCGGCAGGATGCTCATCGAGGCGGCCGTGACCTGGGCGGAGGAGAAGGACACCACCCACGTGCTCGCCGCCGCGTCGGTGCACTCGCGCGACGCGAACCGGTTCATGGCGCGGCTCGGGCTCGCCCAGGTCGCGGTGGTCCGCGCCGCGACGGTCGGCTCCCTGCGCGCGAAGCTGCCGGTCGAGCCGCCGCCGGGTGCGATGGTGTCGAGCCGCAACCACCGCAGCGTCGGCCAGGTGATCGCCGCACGGCGGTCCATGCGCCGCGCGCAGTCCAAGACCGACTGAGTTCGTACGGGCGGGGAGCCGCCGTGCGGGTCACGCCCACCGCGCGGGCGGGTCGGACCGGGTCAGTCGCGCTTCGCGGGCAGCAGCGCGCAGGTGATCCGCGAGGTGCAGACCCGCTTGCCGTCCTCGTCGGTGATCACGACCTCCCAGCACGCCGACGTACGCCCGAGGTGGATCGGTGTGGCGACCCCGGTCACGACGCCCTCGCGGGCGGACCGGTGGTGGGTGGCGTTGATGTCCACGCCGACGGCGATCCGGTCGGGGTAGGCGTGCGCGGCGGAGCCGACGGAGCCGAGGCTCTCGGCCAGCACCACCGAGGCGCCACCGTGGAGGAGGCCGTAGGGCTGGGTGTTGCCTTTGACCGGCATGGTGCCCACCACGCGCTCGGCGGAGACCTCGAGCAGCTCGACCCCCATCTTCTCGTTCAGGTCGCCCATCGGGAACTGGTGGAGGAACTGCTCGGTCTCGGCGCTGTCGGTTCGTGGTTCCATGCGACCGATTGTCGCGCTTGCCCGGCGCGCCGTCACCGTGGGGTGACGGCGCCCGGTCCGGGCTCCGAAACCGGGGGTGGCGGGGGATAGGGTCGGAGGCGTGTCTGAACAGCCCACTGTGCCCGGTCAGCGTCCCCGCCTCCTGCTCCTCGACGGCCACTCGCTGGCCTACCGCGCGTTCTTCGCGCTGCCGGTGGAGAACTTCTCGACCACGACGGGGCAGCCGACCAACGCGGTCTACGGCTTCACCTCGATGCTCATCAACGTTCTGCGCGACGAGCAGCCCACCCATCTCGGGGTCGCGTTCGACGTGTCCCGGCAGACCTTCCGGTCCGAGGAGTACGCCGACTACAAGGCCAACCGGTCCGCGTCGCCCGACGAGTTCAAGGGGCAGGTCTCGCTAGTCAAGGAGGTGCTCGCCGCGCTCCGGATCCCGACCATCGAGAAGGACGGGTACGAAGCCGACGACGTGATCGCGACGCTGACCACGCAGGCGGTCACGGAGGGGTTCGAGGTGCTGGTGTGCACCGGTGACCGCGACGCGCTGCAGCTGGTGAGCGACAGCTGCACGATCCTCTACCCGCGCAAGGGGGTCTCCGACCTGGCCCGGATGACCCCTGAAGCCGTCGAGGAGAAGTACGGCGTCCCACCGCACCGCTACCCCGAGATCGCCGCGCTGGTGGGGGAGAGCTCCGACAACCTCCCGGGCGTGCCCGGGGTGGGGCCCAAGACGGCCGCGAAGTGGATCAGCCAGTACGACGGCCTCGAGAACGTGATCGCCCACGCCGACCAGATCAAGGGCAAGGCCGGCGACTCGCTGCGGGAGCACCTCGGCGAGGTGATCCGCAACCGGCGGCTCAACGCGCTGGTGTGCGACCTGGAGCTGACCGCGCGGCCGATCGACCTGGCGATGCAGCCGTGGGACCGCCAGGAGGTGCACAAGCTCTTCGACGGTCTCGAGTTCCGGGTGCTGCGCGACCGGCTCTTCGCGACGCTGGAGTCCGCGGAGGAGATCGAGGAGGGCGGCTTCGAGCTCGACGGCACGCGCCTCGGCCAGGGGGAGGTCGAGGGTTGGCTCAAGAAGCACGCCCGCGTCGCCGACGCCCGGGTCGGGGTCCAGGTGCAGGGCACGTGGCGCGCCGGCACCGGTGACGTCTACGCCCTCGCGCTCGCCACCGGGGACGGCTCCGCTGCCTGGCTGGACGCCGAGCAGCTGACCCCGGAGGACGACCGGGCGCTCGCGGACTGGCTGGCCGACCCGTCGTACCGCAAGGTGCTGCACGACGCGAAGGGTCCGATGCTGGCGCTGTCGGCCCGGGGCTGGAGCCTCGCGGGCCTGGAGCGGGACACCGCGCTGTCGGCGTACCTCGCCCGACCCGACCAGCGCTCCTACGACCTCGCCGACCTCACCCTGCGCTACCTCAAGCGCGAGCTGCGCCAGGAGGACGCCGACCAGGGCCAGCTGAGCTTCGACAGCCTCGGCGAGGACTCCTCGGGGGACACCTCGATGCTGCAGGCGCGGGCCATCCTCGACCTGGCCGAGGCGCTCGACGACGAGCTCGAGTCGCGCGGCGGCACCCGCCTGCTCGCGGAGGTGGAGCTGCCGCTCGTCGACGTCCTCGCGGACCTCGAGCGCACCGGCGTCGCGGTCGACACCGAGCACCTGCAGAGCCTCGAGGCGCACTTCGCCGGCGAGGTGAAGAAGGCGGCCGACGAGGCGTACGACGTGATCGGCAAGGAGATCAACCTCGGCTCCCCGAAGCAGCTGCAGGTGGTGCTGTTCGACGAGCTGAACATGCCGAAGACCAAGCGCACCAAGACCGGCTACACCACCGACGCCGACGCGCTGCAGCAGCTCTACGTGAAGACCGAGCACCCGTTCCTGCTCGCCCTGCTGCGGCACCGCGACTTCTCGCGGCTGCGGCAGACCGTGGAGGGCCTGCTCAAGACGGTGCAGTCCGACGGCCGGATCCACACCACGTTCAACCAGATGATCGCGGCGACCGGGCGGCTCTCCAGCACCGACCCGAACCTGCAGAACATCCCGATCCGCACCGAGGAGGGCCGCCGGATCCGCGAGGCGTTCGTCGTCGGGGAGGGCTACGAGTCGCTGATGACCGCCGACTACAGCCAGATCGAGATGCGGATCATGGCGCACCTGTCGGAGGACGCCCTGCTGATCGAGGCGTTCCGGTCGGGCCGTGACTTCCACTCGGTGACCGCGGCGCGGGTGTTCGAGGTGGACGCGGCCGAGGTCACCGGCGAGATGCGCGCCAAGATCAAGGCGATGAACTACGGCCTGGCGTACGGGCTCTCCGCCTACGGGCTCTCCCAGCAGCTCGGGATCGAGCCGGCCGAGGCGCGGGGGCTCATGGACGAGTACTTCGAGACCTTCGGCGGGGTGCGCGACTACCTCGCCGGGATCGTCGACGAGGCGCGGCGCAGCGGCTTCACCGAGACGATCATGGGGCGCCGTCGCTACCTGCCCGACCTCACCAGCGACAACCGGCAGCGCCGGGAGATGGCCGAGCGGATGGCCCTCAACGCCCCGATCCAGGGGTCGGCCGCCGACATCATCAAGGTGGCGATGCTCAAGGTGCAGGCGGCGCTGAAGGAGTCGTCGCTGCGCTCGCGGATGCTGCTCCAGGTGCACGACGAGCTCGTGCTCGAGGTGGCGTCCGGCGAGGCCGAGCGGCTCGAGGAGCTGGTCCGCGCCGAGATGGCTGCGGCCGCCGAGCTCACCGTGCCGCTCGACGTGTCGGTCGGCACCGGCCACAGCTGGCACGACGCCGCGCACTGACCCGTCCCGACCCGCACGGAGGGTGCACCGCGCGGCGCCGGGCCGACGCCGCGGGGGCGCGGTGCCCGGCTTTGCGGGGCAGGACATGATGGGCAGATGGACGACATCGCCGCGAGGCTCCGCGAGAAGAAGGCCGAGCTCGACGACCAGATGGGGCAGATGGAGCAGCGTCCTTCCGACCAGGGCTCCATCTCCTTCGGCAAGCGGGTCGGCGAGGGTACGTCGATGGCGGTGGACCGGCTCTCGCAGGTGGCGGTGCACGACCAGCTCCAGGTCACCCTGGCGGACGTGAACCGGGCGCTGGAGAAGCTGGACGACGGCACCTACGGCACCTGCGACGTGTGCGGGAAGCCGATCGGTGAAGGGCGGCTGGAGGCACTGCCCTGGGCGGTGCTCTGCGTCGACGACGCCGCGCGCCGCTGAGCCCGGCAGTCAGGGCCGGCTCTGGCCAGGACGTCGACCACCTGCACTTCCTGTGCCGCGCCAACGCTGATGCGGTCGCCAACCAAGGTGACCGTCTCGACCGCGCACAAGGCCAATAGCCACGCCGCGGCGGCCACCCTGTCGCCCGCCGGCTGAGACACAGGCGGTGGTTTTACCGAAACGCCATGCGGTTCGACCGTTTTGTCCAAAGATTGTCTTATTCACCCGCACACACAAGGAGCAGCACCCATGAAGCGCCTCGGAGCCATCCTCGCCACCGCAGCCCTCGCTGCGGCCCCCGTCCTGGTGGTCGCCGCCCCGGCCTCGGCCGACACCCCCGGCTGCGTCACCAAGACCGAGTTCAAGAAGGTCCGCGAGGGCTGGTCGATCAAGCGGGTGCACAACACCTTCGACACCGCCGGCAAGCAGTCGATGTTCATGTCGGGATACCAGTCCCGCGAGTACAAGGCCTGCGTGAAGCCGTCGTGGAGCATCATCATGGTCGACTACGAGAAGAAGGCCGGCGTCTGGCGCGTGAGCTCCAAGATGGCCATGTGGGGCTGATCGACCCCCACGGCTTCACCGGCGCCCCCTCCCTGGACCACCGGGGAGGGGGCGTCGTTGTGTCGGCGCTCAAACGATGGGTTCCGGGTCCCTCTCAGCACCTACGACGCTCGACGGCGCCGTCCTTGGAGGTCATCGCCGCAGGACATTCTGAGGCGTCGGGGGCTAGACGGTGGTCTTTCCCGGTACGTCGGCCGGGGGACTGGGCGTACGGCGGCGCAGGCTGAACACCAGCAGGACGAGGAGCACCGTCGTCTCGACCGCCGCCACCGTCGCGAGCAGGGCCACCGGCGAGTCGAGCAGCGGCGCGCACGCCGCCAGCACGAGCAGCGCACCCCAGAGCACGTAGACCGCCCGCTGGCTCTGCCGGGCGACGACGCCGTAGACCATCAGCTGGATCATGGACAGCAGCGTGCCGATCGCGGCGAAGGCCCAGATCAGGTCGTGCAGCTCGGCGTACGCGCTGCCACCGACGAAGGTGACCGCCAGCCCGGCCAGGACGTAGGCGCCGACGGTGGCGACCGCCCCGATCGCGAGGACCAGACCGAGCGCCTTGAGGTGTCCCGCGCGGCGGGTCCCGGCGGCGGCCATTGACGGGAACGCCACCACCACGACGAACTGCGGCAGGAAGAGAACCGCCTTGGCCAGGATGAGCCCGCCCGCGTAGAGGCCGGCCTGGTGGTCGTCGAGCACGCCCCGGGCGATGAGCACGTCTGCGTTGGAGAGCGCGAAGAAGGCGAGCAGCGCGTGCGAGTTGTGGGCGACCTCGCGGAAGACCCCGCCGCGTGCCCAGCTCGTGCGGGAGCGCATCCGGGGGGCCCTGGGCACGGGACCGCGGCCGGTGGTCCGGTCGGGATGGCGCAGCGCCGCCCAGCCGACCAGGACCGGAACGAAGGCACCGACCGCCACGCCGACCATCGCGCCGAGGGAGTCCCGCCACAGGAGCAGCCCGGCCGCACCGAAGGCGATGCGTCCCAGACCGGTGGTGAGGTAGATGCCGGCCAGGGGAAGCCAGCGTCGCTCGCCCTGCAGGATGCCGCCCTGCCCGCCCATCACGGTGACCGGCAGGGCGGCGACCGCGAGGAACGCCGCCGTCAGCCAGGTGTCGAGGCGCAGGGTCAGGGTGATGGCCGGTACGGCGGCCAGGCAGACGACCGCGAGCACCACGGCCGAGCGGTAGCTCGCCGCGAGGACCTCCGACTCGATCCGGTCGAGGTCGCCGGGAGAGGCCGCGACCCGCCGCGCGCCGGTGGCCTGCAGCCCGAGCGAGAGCACGCTGACCACCATCAGCAGCCCCATGACGGCGGCGAGAGCGCCGTACTCACTGGGCCCGAGGAGGCGCGCGGCCAGGATCGTGAACCCGTAGGTGGCGACGTTCATCACGCCCATGGCGACCGCGATGACCCCGCTGCCGAGCAGCCAGGACGGCAGGCGTCGGCGGGCCGGCTCGCGCTGCACGTGGGTCTCCGTCTCGAGGGGGGCTGTCATCACGACGACCCTATGCGGACGCCGAAGTCCTCGGGAGCGGACGGAGCGCCGCCGGAGGACTTGTGGTCGATGGCGCAGACCGGTGGACGACTCGTAGCGTCTTTTTGCCCTGTAGTGAGATTTTCGTTACCTATCGGTAGATATAGTGCCTCGAAGTCTTGGCCCAGGGAGGGTACAAGCGCGCCGGGAATTTCACTTGGGAGAGTCTCCGGCGGCATCTTGGAGGGAGCGCGCCAGCATGCGCAAAAATGTGCTGGTCGGACTCGTGCTCACCGTGGCGGCCGTTGTGGTCGTCCTGGTGAGCTCTGTGTTCGACCTGGAGCTCGAGTCTGCCGCCCTGTTGGGCGCGGCTCTGGGGGCCGTGGTGGCCCTCGTACCCGACCGGTCGCCGATGATGCGCCTCGCCGGGTTCGCCGGGGGATTCGTCGCCGCGTGGATCGGCTACATCGTCCGCGCCGCGCTGCTGCCCGACAGCGCCGGCGGGCGTGCCGTCGCTGTGGGCCTGGTCGTCGTGCTGTGCGTGGCGATCGCCGCCGTGAGCATGGGCCGCCTCGCGCTGTGGAGCACGCTTCTCGGCACCGCCGGGTTCACCGGCGCCTACGAGTTCACCTTCGCCGCCGCACCGCCGGAGGTCGCCTCGACCTCCGTGAGCGTCGCGACCACGCTGCTGTTCAACGTGGCCGTCGGCTTCCTCGCCGCCGCCCTGATGGCCCCGTCCGGTGAGCCCCGGAGCGAGGGCGTCCGCCGCCGTCCGGGCCGCGCCGACGGTGACCTGCACAAGCTCGACGACATGATGATGGAGAAGGCCAAGTGACCCGCCGTTTTTCTGTGCCCCTGCGGCTCGCGGCCGTCACCGCGACCACGACCGTCGTCTGCGCGATGGTCGCCCTGCCGGCGTCCGGCGCCGAGGGTGACGTCCAGGTGACCAACACCGAGACCATCCAGGTCTACACCGACGCCTCGGGCGCGGTGGACACCCAGCGCGTCTACGAGCAGCTCGCGATGACCGGCAACGGCACCGTGGACCTCCAGAACCCGATCGAGACCGACGGGCTCCGCAACCTCGACGGCTTCGGCGGCTTCGACGTCGTGGACGGGAACCAGGTCGCCACGATGACCGTCGACGGCGAGGAGCGGGTGCGGTCCGTCAGCGACTACACCGGCGACCTGCCCCTCGAGGTCACCGTCGAGTACTACCTCGACGGTGAGCGTGTCGAGCCCGGCGACGTGGTCGGCGAGGACGGCAAGCTCGAGGTGAAGTTCATCGTCAAGAACGTCACCGGCGCCGACCAGGAGATCACCTTCGACGACGGCAAGGGCGGCACCGTCACCAAGACGGTGAACGTGCCGATCCCGATGGTCGGCTCGCTGACCACGGTCGCGCCGTCCACCTTCACCGACGTCCAGTCGGGCCAGGCCAACATGGCCGGCGACGGCAAGGGCGGCACCAAGCTGTCGTTCACGATGACGCTGTTCCCGCCGCTCGGCTCGGACACGGCGGAGTTCGGCTACACCGCGACCATCACCGACGGCGTCGTCCCGCGCGCCTCGATCAGCGCTCTCCCGGTGAACCCGCTGGAGAGCCCGACCTTCAAGACCGCGGCCGACAGCTACCAGGGCGGCGCGGACACCGGCATCCAGCTCACCGACGGTGCCAGCCAGATCGACGCGAACCTGCTGAAGCTGCGTGACGGCGCGGGCGAGCTGCTCGCCGGCCTGATCAAGCTGCGCGACGGCGCGACCAAGCTCGAGGCCGGTCTCGCCGGTGTCGCGGCTCCCGGAGCGGACCTGCTCGCGGACGGTGCGGGCGAGCTCAGCGACGGCCTCACCAAGATCGACGACGGCGCGGGCAAGCTCGCGGACGGGACCGACCAGCTCGAGGGCGGTACGCAGAAGCTGGCGGACGGAACCGGCAAGCTGGACGCCGGTGCAGGGAAGCTGGACGACGGCGCCAACAAGCTCGCCGACGGCGCTGGCCGGCTCTCCGACGGTCTCGGCGAGGCCGGGGCCAAGGCGCCAGCGCTGCTCGACGGTCTCGGGCAGGTTCAGGGCGGGCTGGTCCTCGTCGACGGTGGCCTCAAGAAGCTCTCCGTGGGAGTCGGCGACGTCCGCGACAACCCCAAGTACAAGCAGCTCCTCCAGGGCCTCACGGACCTGGTGTCCGGAGTGGGGTCGACCTCCGCGCAGGGGAGCCTCACCTGGGCGGTGGACCAGGTTCGTGCCGGCCTGAGCACGAAGGCGGTGCCGGGGGTCCAGAAGATGCAGGCGGGCGTCCACAACGCCCCCTCCGCGGCCAACCCGGAGCCAGGCGCCTACGAGAAGCTCGGCTGCGCTCTCGTCGTGCTCAACGACATCAAGGCCGGCACCATCCCGACCGGCCGGTACCCGGGCGGAAAGGACCTCTGCTACTTCGACGCGGCCACCAACCCGGATGCGCTGATCCCGCCGCTGATGCCGCTGGCCGCGATCGACGGCGCGGTGGACACACCGGCGGAGTTCCAGACGGTGACGGTCACCAAGCTCATCACGCAGCTCGGTGACGGCCGCAACAAGCTGTACAACCCGGCGAACGCCGCAGACCTCGAGACCCTGTACGGCGGCCTCAACGCGGTGCTGGCCGGCCTGACCAGCCAGGACCCGGCCGCGCCCGGCGCCATCCCGGCCCTCAGCACCATCGAGTGCGGTCTCGACAGCTCCTCGCTCGGCGGCATGTGCGAGGTTCTGCGACCCGGCAAGGTGGGCGTCCGGCAGGGCCTCGAGCAGGTCGCTGCGGGTGTGCCCATGCTGGTCGACACAGTGATCGCGAACGTCCAGGGCGCGATCGGTACCGGCAAGGACCTCCCGGCTGACAAGACGCTCCGTGGCGGCGTGAACGGTCTGCAGGACGGTGTCACCCAGCTCCAGGACGGCGGCGACGCTCTGCTCGAGGGCCTCGCGAAGCTCTCCGAGGGCGCGGGTCAGCTCGACGTCGGTGCGGGTCAGCTCGCGGACGGGACCGGCGAGCTCAGCGCCGGTACCGGCGAGCTCGACGCGGGCGCCCAGGAGCTGAACGACGGCGCCTCGCGTCTCGCGGACGGTGCGGGCCAGCTGGCCGACGGAACCGGCAAGGCCGCCGACGGCGCCTCGCGGGTCGCCGACGGCGCGGGCAAGCTCTCCGACGGCCTCGGTGACGCGGCGGACGGCTCCGGCCAGCTCGCCGACGGTCTGGGCCAGGCCGCGGACGGTGCGCCGAAGCTCGTCGACGGTGCGCAGCGCCTCTCCGACGAGGGCACCAGCAAGCTCGTCGACGCCGGTGAGTCCACCGCGCAGAACTACGGCGAGATGTACGCCACCATCGCGGCCGGCGCCGAGCGCGCCCAGGCCGAGAAGATGGCGTACGGCGCCCCCGAGGGTGCGATGGGCCTGACCGCCTACAGCTACGAGATCAAGGGCGAGGACGGCGAGGGCGGCCGCAACCTGGCTCGCGGTGTCGGTGGCCTCGCGGTGCTGGCGGCCGGAGCCGGAGCGTTCGCGTTCCGTCGCCGGCTCATCTGAGGGATCACGGCGCAGTACCAGTAGCGAACGAGAAGGGGCGTCGGGCGACCGGCGCCCCTTCTCGCGTCCGTGGTCAGAGGGAGCCGGGGGTCCGGGGGTCAGGCCAGCGTGGCGCGGAAGATCGCGGTCCCGGGCACCAGGGCACCCCGGACCGGGCCCCAGCCGCCCCACACCCGGTCGTGCCCCTCGGGCCACTCCGGCTCGACCAGGTCGTCGAGGCGGAACCCGGCCAGGCGCAGGATCCGGACCCAGTCGCCGACGGTGCGGTGGTGCTCGACGTAGGTGACGCGTCCGTCGGCGTCCTGCTCGACGTACGGCGTCCGGTCGAAGTACGAGCTGGTCACCACCAGCCCGGCGGTGGTCGGGTCGTCCGGCATGCTCCACCGCACCGGGTGGGTGACCGAGAACGCGAAGACCCCGCCCGGCCGCAGCACCCGGGCCGCCTCCGTGACGGCCGCCGAGGCGTCGTACACGAACTGCAGCGCCCCGAACGCGGAGAACACCACGTCGAAGCTCCCGTCGGCGAAGGGGAGCGAGGTCGCCGTGGCGCACACGGCCGGGACGCGGGCCCCGGTCTCGTCGTCGATCCGCCGCGAGTGCTGGAGCTGGCGGGCCGACAGGTCCACGCCCACGGCGCGGGCGCCCTGGGTGGTCAGCCACCGCGCGCACTGCCCGGCGCCGCAGCCCACTTCCAGGACGTCGCGTCCCGCCACGTCGCCGAGCAGCCGGACGTCGGCCTCCTGCACCCCCTCGGGCGACCAGATGAAGCCGATGTCGCGGAGGAAGGTGCCGTGCGTGGCCTGGTACTCGTCGGCGTAGGCGTCCCAGTCCTGCCGGTTGGCGCGCTGGGTCTCGGTCTCGGAGACGGTACGGCGGACCGGCTCCACGCCGCCTGGGTCGCTCATGCTGGCGACCCTAGTCGGCCTGTCGGGGCGCTGTGACAGCATCACCGGCATGGATCTGATCGGGGCGGGCCTCGAGCCGCTGGCGGGCGGCCACAGCGGCGAGACGTTCCTGGCCGAGGTGGCGGGGGAGCGCACCGTGGTCCGGATCTACGCCGGCCGCGGCGCCACCCGCGGTCCGGAGGCGCCGGAGGTGGACGCAGCCGTGCTGGCACTGGTGCGCGGCCTGGTGCCGGTGCCTGAGGTGCTGGAGGTACGCCGCGCCGACCCGGAGTCCGGACTGCCGGGCCTCCTGGTCACCAGCCACCTCGACGGCACCCGGCTCGACGCCCTGCTGCCCGACCTCGACGACGACATGGCCGCGGTGGTCGGTGACCGGCTCGGCCGGGTGGTGGCCCGGCTGGCGCAGATGCCGATGCTGCGGGCCGGGATGTTCGTCGACGCCGAGCTGCGGTGCGTGCCGATGCCCGCCGAGGCGCGGGACCTGCCCACCTGGGTCTCGACGCACCTGGAGGGCACGGCGCTGGCGGCGTGGTCCGCGGAGGACCGCGAGCAGCTGATGGCGGTGGCCGAGCGGGCCCAGCAGCTCGCCGACTCGGTGCGGCGGACCTGCCTGGTGCACAGCGACCTGAACCCGAAGAACGTGCTCGTCGACCCGGACACCGGCGCCGTCACCGGGCTCGTGGACTGGGAGTTCGCCCACGCGGGCAGCCCCTTCAGCGACCTCGGCAACCTGCTGCGGTTCGACCGGCGTCCGACGTTCGCCGAGGCGGTCGAGGCGGCGTACCGCACCCACGTGGTGGACGCGCCCGCCGACCTCCTCGACCAGGCCCGCGCGGCGGACCTGTGGGCGCTGGTCGACCTCGCCGCCCGGGCCGGGAGCAACCCGGTGGCCGACCGGGCACACGACCAGCTGCTCGCGATCACCCGCACCGGCGACCTGCACGCGGTGGCGACCGGCTGAGGCGGTTGGACGTGGGAGACGGGACGCGCGTATCCTGTTGGGTGCGCAAGGAGTCTGCCTGGGTCTCAGACAGAGTAGGTTCTCGCTCGCTTTTCGTCGGCACCGTCGACTACCGGCCATCGGCTGGTCGGCCGCCAAGCATCGACGTGGTGAAACGGGCTCCTGTGGCGCGCCCGCACAACATCATCCATCCGAGGAATCCACTCCCTTATGACGAGCAGCACTCCCACTCTTTCGGACGCTCCGCAGGTTGCGGTCAACGACATCGGTTCGGAAGAGGACTTCCTCGCCGCGATCGACGAGACCATCAAGTACTTCAACGACGGTGACATCGTCGACGGCACCATCGTCAAGGTTGACCGGGACGAGGTCCTGCTCGACATCGGCTACAAGACCGAGGGTGTCATCCCCTCGCGCGAGCTCTCGATCAAGCACGACGTCGACCCCTCCGAGGTCGTCGCCGTCGGCGACAAGGTCGAGGCCCTCGTTCTCCAGAAGGAGGACAAGGAAGGCCGCCTGATCCTGTCCAAGAAGCGCGCCCAGTACGAGCGCGCCTGGGGCACCATCGAGCAGGTCAAGGAAGAGGACGGCGTCGTCACCGGTACCGTCATCGAGGTCGTCAAGGGTGGTCTCATCCTGGACATCGGCCTCCGCGGCTTCCTCCCCGCCTCGCTCGTCGAGATGCGTCGCGTCCGCGACCTCCAGCCGTACGTCGGCAAGGAGCTCGAGGCGAAGATCATCGAGCTCGACAAGAACCGCAACAACGTGGTCCTCTCGCGTCGCGCCTGGCTCGAGCAGACCCAGTCCGAGGTTCGCCAGGGCTTCCTGACCCAGCTCCAGAAGGGTCAGATCCGCAAGGGTGTCGTCTCCTCGATCGTCAACTTCGGTGCGTTCGTGGACCTCGGCGGCGTCGACGGTCTCGTCCACGTCTCCGAGCTGTCCTGGAAGCACATCGACCACCCGTCCGAGGTCGTCGCCGTGGGCGACGAGGTCACCGTCGAGGTCCTCGACGTGGACATGGACCGCGAGCGCGTCTCCCTGTCGCTCAAGGCCACCCAGGAAGACCCGTGGCAGCACTTCGCCCGGACCCACCAGATCGGCCAGATCGTGCCGGGCAAGGTCACCAAGCTCGTCCCGTTCGGTTCGTTCGTCCGCGTGGAGGAGGGCATCGAGGGTCTGGTGCACATCTCCGAGCTCGCCGAGCGTCACGTCGAGATCCCCGAGCAGGTCGTCCAGGTCAACGACGACGTCATGGTCAAGATCATCGACATCGACCTCGAGCGTCGCCGGATCTCGCTGTCGCTGAAGCAGGCCAACGAGACCGCCGCGGCCACCGAGGCCGAGGAGTTCGACCCGACGCTGTACGGCATGACCGCGTCGTACGACGAGCAGGGCAACTACATCTACCCGGAGGGCTTCGACCCGGAGACCGGCGAGTGGCTCGAGGGCTTCGACGAGCAGCGCGCCACCTGGGAAGAGCAGTACGCCAAGGCGCACGCCCGCTGGGAGGCGCACGTCAAGCAGCAGGCCGAGGCCAAGCAGGCGGAGGCGGAGGCCGGCGAGGCCACCTCGTACTCCTCCGAGCAGCCCGTGGTCGAGGAGGAGGGTGCGGGTTCGCTCGCGTCCGACGAGGCGCTGCAGGCTCTCCGCGAGAAGCTGACCGGCGGCCAGCAGTAGTCATGCGCTGACCCGGTGCAGTGACGCACTGAGCACAGAAAGGGCGACCACCCGTTGCGGGTGGTCGCCCTTTCGGCGTCTCCGGGCCGGTCGTCCGCATCAGCGTGCGCTGGGGGCCGCGCTGGTACGGACGACCCGGCCGGGGAGGTCAGGCGAGACGCGTCGGCCGGTTGGACGGGTCGAAGATGTCGCGCGGGTGGCTGGCGGGCGGTGGACGGTGGCCGTAGCCATCGCCGTCGAGGACACGCGCGGTGAGGTAACCGAAGGCCACCACCGCGGCTGCGGTGAGAAGGAGGATGAGTGCTGCGGTCATGGCAGTAATCATGCTCTCGACTAGATCCCGCCACGAGTGGCAGTAGTGACATGTTCCATCGATTTCCTGCCAACTTTGTGCCACGATGGTGAGCATGATCGAGAACGTGGCCGTGGTGGTCTACGACGGCGTCGCCCCGTTCGAGCTCGGCGTGCTGTGCGAGGCGTGGGCGACCGACCGGTCCGACCAGGGCCTGCCCACCTTCGACTTCGCCGTGTGCGCGCCCCAGGCGGGGCCGGTGACCACCGCCGCCGGCTTCGGGCTGTACGTCGACCACGACCTGGCGCGCGTCGCGGAGGCCGACCTCGTCGCGCTCCCCGCGGTTCCGCGGGACCAGGTGGTCCCCGAGTGCGTGGTCGAGGCGCTCCGCGCGGCGTACGACCGGGGCGCCCGGATGCTCTCGGTGTGCACGGGCGCGTTCGCGCTGGGGGCCGCGGGGCTGCTCGACGGCCGCGAGTGCACCACCCACTGGATGTACACCCACCAGCTCGCCACACGGTTCCCCGAGGCCCGGGTCATCCCCGAGGTGCTCTACGTCGACGACGGCCGGGTGATCACCTCCGCCGGCTCGGCGGCGGGCCTCGACGCCTGCCTGCACCTGTACCGCCAGGAGTTCGGTGCGAGCGTGGCCAGCATGGTCGCCCGGCGGATGGTGGTCCCGCCACAGCGTGACGGCGGCCAGGCTCAGTTCATCCGCAGCGCGGTGCCCGACTGCGACGCCGAGACCCTGGGGCCGCTGCTCACCTGGATCGTGGAGAACCTCGCCGAGCCGCTCAGCGTCGACCAGCTCGCCGCCCGCAGCAACCTGTCCGCACGGACCTTCGCCCGCCGGTTCCGCGCCGAGACCGGCGCCACCCCGCACGCCTGGATCACCAGCCAGCGGGTGCTGCGGGCCGAGGAGCTGCTCGAGACCTCCGACCGCTCGGTGGAGCAGATCGCCTCCGACGTGGGCTTCGGCAACGCCGCCACGCTGCGGCACCACTTCACGCGGGCGCGAGCGGTGAGCCCGCAGCAGTACCGCAGGACGTTCAGCTCAGTCGTCGAGACCGAGAAGGCCGGGTAGCTCCAGCCGCTTGACCTTGCCCGTCGCGGTCCGGGGGAGGGCGTCGAGCCGGAAGTAGGACTTCGGGCGCTTGGGCGGGGCGAGCCGCTCGGCGGCGTACGACGCCAGCTCCTCGGCCGTCGCCTCCCCCACTACCGCCGCGCACACCCGCTGCCCCCAGTGCTCGTCCCCGACCCCGAAGACCGCGACGTCCCGCACCGCCGGGTGGCCACCGAGGACGTTCTCCACCTCGACGGGGTAGACGTTCACGCCGCCGGTGATGACCAGGTCCTCCCGGCGGCCGGCGAGGTACAGGTAACCCTCGTCGTCGAGACGGCCGAGGTCCCCGACCGTGAACGCCGACCCCCGGTCGGTGTCGCGCCAGCAGGCGGCGGTCTTCTCCCGCGCCCGCCAGTAGCTGAACCGGGCGTGCTCGGGAACCACGCACCAGATCGTGCCGTCGCCGTCGACGCTCAGGCTGCGGCCGGGCCTGGCCCGCCCGACCGTGCCCGGGTGGGCCGCCCACTCCTCGCTGCGGCAGGCGGTGAACTGGCCCTCCGTCGAGCCGTAGAACTCCCACGTGGTCCGCGGCGGGAACAGCTCGAGCAGCCGCTGCTTGACCGGCGGCGGGCAGGCCGCGCCCGCGTGCGCGACCAGCCGGAAGCAGGAGAGGTCGGGCACCCCGACCTCGTCCCAGTGCGCGAAGAGCCGCTGCAGGTGAGCGGGAACGCAGAACATCGTGGTCGGCCGCTGCCTCACGATCGCCCGGGTGACCGCGTCCGGGTCGAACGGCCCCGGTACGACGAGCCGACCGCCGGCGAGGAGCGTCCCGAGCGAGAAGCGCAGCGGCGCCGAGTGGTGGAGCGGGCTGAGGACCAGGTGCGCGTCGGAGCCGGTGAACCGCCACAGGTCACGCTCCTCGGCGACCAGGGCCTGGGCCCGCTCCGGGGTCAGCAGGCCGGACCAGACCCCCTTCGGAGCGCCGGTGGTGCCGCTGGTCAGGTGCATCGGACGGACCAGCGGGACGGGGCTCGGCGGATCAGGTTCGAGCGCCTCCGCCGCCTCGGCCAGCTCCTCCGGCGTGGTCACCACGAGGACCGGCTCCACGTCGTCGAGGACCGCGCGACGCTCGCGGTCGGTCAGCTGCGGGTCGATCGGGACCGGGACGACGCCCTGCCGGGTGGCGAGGAGGACGAAGTCGGCGTACGCCGCAGAGCCGGGGACGAGCAGGGCGACCCGGTCGGCGGGGCGAAACGTGCGGAACACGGGTCGATCATCCCAGTGGGTGCCATAGGGCACACTGGGAGGTGAGACATGACGACCGGCCGTGGGAAGCCGGGGCGTCGCTGGACTTTTCACGCCGTGGGGGGCACGTGAGTCACATCTGGGGTGGGCCGACCGGTCGTGCCGGGGTTTCCGGTGCCACGAGGCTGGTTCTGTCGCGCGCGGGCGTCGTGCTCGGTGGCCTCGCGGTCGTGGCCGGACTGGGCGCGTGCGCGTCGGCGGGCGGCAGCGGCGACGGGACCGGTCGCGCCGCGCTCGCCGGCTCCGTGAGCCAGGATCCCTCGCAGCCGGGCGCGGCGTCGCCGTCCGGGGAACCGGAGGCCGAGATCGACCCCGGCCCGGCCGACCCGGGTGCGACCCCCGTGGGCGGCGAGCCGTGGGACGTCGAGGTCAGCGCCGTCTGCGCCGAGGCGGTCGCCGAGGAGGGCGGCGCGGGCATCGACGAGGTCGCCCAGTCCTCCGATGGCGGCGCCGTGGCCTCCTTCTGGGCAAACGGAGACCGGTCGGTGGTTTGCGACGTGCTCGCGGCCGACGACGGCACGACCGTCACGACCGTGGTCCCCTCCGGCGCCGACGGGGGCAGCGGCTTCGAGGCACGTGCGCTCCGGCTCGGCTCGAGCGCGGTCAGGGGAGGGGACGGCTCGCCGACCGCGGTCCGCTACGTGGCGGGCGGCAGGCTCCCGTGGCGGGTCGACGAGCTCGGCTACGCCTTCCCGGACGGGCACCGGGCGCGGGCGGTGTTCGTGGAGAGCACCGAGGGCTCGGGCGACGTGTGGTGGTCGGTCGGCTACACCGCGACCGAGGGGCCGCTCGCCGACCCCGCGACCGACCCGGCCGACGTCGACCCGCTCACGGTCTCGGTGGTCGGCGCGGCCGCGGAAGCGTTCCGGCTGCCCTGGGAGGACGCTCAGCGCAGCGAGTAGTGCAGGTGCACGAACGGCCCGCCCGGGGTGTGCCGGACGTCGACCACCCGCATCGGCTCGGTGTGCCGGCGGGGGAGCAGGGGCGCCCCGCCACCGAGCAGCACCGGGGTGAAGCTGACCCAGATCTCGTCGAGGAGGTCGCGGTCGAGGAACTGGCCGACCAGGTCGCCACCGCCGACCAGCCACACGTCGCGGCCGGCGGCCGCCTCGACCATCTCCGCGTGCACCCGGGCGACGTCGCTGTCGGTGAAGGTGATGTCGGCGCCCTGCTTCGGGGGCAGGTCGTCGTGGTGGGTGAACACCCAGGTCGGCCGGTCGCCGTACGCCCAGGCGCCGGTCTCGTGCTCGAGGATCCACGCGTAGGTCGTCGCCCCCATCGCCAGCGCGCCCACGTTGTCGATGAAGTCGACGTAGGGGTTGGTCGGGTCCTCCCCCTCGAACTGGAACAGCCAGCTCAGGTCGTTGTCCTCGGTGGCGATGTAGCCGTCGAGGCTGGAGGCGGTGAGGTACACGGTCGAGGTCATGGGTCGATCATGGCAAGGACCGGCGACATGCGCAGGGGGTCAGGCGAGCCCGAGGTCGACCGCGAGCTGCTCGGCGTCGGCCACGGGTACGGCGGGGGAGCCGAGCTGCCGTCCGCCCTCCTGCGCCTCGTGTGCGAGGGCGAGCAGGGTCATCGGCACCCGGGCGGCGGAGGGGATCGTCGTTACCCGGTCCCAGCTCGCCGGGACGCCCTGACCCGCTGCGGTACGGTGACGCCCGTGACACGGGTACGAGTGGGACTCACCGGCGGTGTGGCGTCGGGCAAGAGCACGGTCTCGGCGATCCTGCGTGACCTCGGGGCGGTGGTGGTCGACGCCGACCGGCTCGCCCGCGAGGTGGTCGCGCCGGGCACCGAGGGGCTCGCGGAGATCGTGGAGGCCTTCGGGCCGGGCGTGCTCACCGCCTCCGGTGAGCTCGACCGGCCGGCGATGGGGGCCGTGGTGTTCGCCGACGAGACGGCCCGCCGGCGGCTGGAGGCGATCATCCATCCGCGGGTACGGCGCCGGGGCGCCGAGCTCGAGGCCGCCGCCGGGCCGGACGCGGTCGTCGTGCACGACATCCCGCTGCTGGCCGAGACCGGGCAGGGCGGCGCGTTCGACGCCGTGGTGGTGGTCGACGTACCCGTGCAGACCCAGATCGAGCGGATGGTGGCGGAGCGGGGGATGAGCCGCGCCGACGCCGAGGCCCGGGTGGCCGCGCAGGCGTCGCGGGAGGACCGGCGGGCGGTGGCGACGTACGTCATCGACAACACCGGGACGCTCGAAGACCTCCGCGACAGGGTCACGGAGGTCTTCGAGAAGCTGGTCTCGACAGGCTCGGCCGTCGGCTGAAGGACCGGTCGCCGGCGGAGCCTGTCGAGCGGCTCAGTGGATCCTGGTCACGCGGCCAGGTCCGGATCAGCCAGCTGGCGGAGCTTGGCGATCGCCTCCCGTTCGAGCTGGCGCACCCGCTCGGCGGAGATGCCGTGCTTCGCGCCGATGTCGGCCAGCTTGTGCTGGCGACCGTCGACCAGGCCGTACCGGGACCGGATGATGTCCGCGGCGCGGTCGTCGAGCAGCTCGACGAGGTGCGACAGCCGGTCCCGGGACTCCACGTCCAGGACGGTGGCGTCCGGGCCCGGCGAGGTCTCCTGCGCGATCAGGTCGCCCAGCGAGGTGTCGCCGTCCTCGTCGACCGGGGTGTCCAGGCTGACGTGCTCCCGGCCCCAGCTGATCAGGTCGATCACCCGCTCGACGTCCATGCCGAGCTCGGAGGCGATCTCCTCGGGCTCCGGCTCGCGGCCGAGCTGACGCTCGAGCGTGCGCCGGGCCGACCCGACCTGGTTCAGCTCCTCCACGACGTGGACGGGCAGCCGGACCACGCGAGCCTGCTGCGCGATGCCGCGGGTGATCGCCTGCCGCACCCACCAGGTCGCGTAGGTGGAGAACTTGTAGCCCTTCGCGTAGTCGAACTTCTCGACCGCGCGGATCAGGCCGGTGTTGCCTTCTTGGACCAGGTCCAACATGGGCATCTGGCTGCGACCGTACTTGCGTGCGATCGAGACCACGAGCCTCAGGTTGGCCGTGATGAACTGCTGGATTGCCCGCTCACCCTCGGAGGCGAGCCACTCGAGCTCCTCCTGGGTCGCGGTCTTCGGTGCTCCGCCCTTCCGGCGACCCACCCGACCGGAGTCGAGCAGGTGCTGGGCCATCAGGCCGGCCTCGATGGTCTTGCTGAGCTCTACCTCGGTGATCGCGTCCAGCAATGGAGTGCGTGCGATCTCGTCGAGGTACAGGCCGACGCTGTCGCGTCCCTCGATCGACTCGCGCGCGTGCGTCCGACTCGTTGCCACGTGCGCTCCCTTCCTAAGCCAGAGGTCTACCCACAGGTAGCCGCTGTAATCACCTCAACGACCAGCCTGTCGATGAGATTCCCGAACTCCGCCTTCTACCCGGCGTTCGTTCTCTGCAAGGAAAAGGACGGCCGGGGCGAGCGATAAGTTGCCGCCCCGGCCGGTTTCACACCACTTCTCAGAAAGTTCTCAGACACAAGTTCCCGGACGGGACCCCCGGTCAGGCCCGGCCGAGCCGGTCCAGCACCCACGCGTAGCTGAACGCGCGGTCCTTCCAGGCGTTGTAGCGCCCGCTGACGCCGCCGTGGCCGGCCGACATCTCCGTCTTCAGCAGCACCTGCTCGGCGCCGTTCCCGAGGGCGCGCAGCCGGGCCACCCACTTGGCCGGCTCCACGTACAGCACCCGGGTGTCGTGCAGCGAGGTCTCCGCCAGGATCGGCGGATAGGCCTGCGGGGTGACGTTCTCGTACGGCGAGTAGGACTTCATGTACGCGTACACCTCGGGGTCCTCGACCGGGTTGCCCCACTCCTCCCACTCCACGACGGTCAGCGGCAGCGACGGGTCGAGGATCGTGGTGAGCGCGTCGACGAACGCGACGTTGGCCACGATCCCGCAGAACGCCTCGGGCGCGAGGTTCGCCACCGCCCCCATGAGCAGCCCGCCGGCGCTGGCGCCCTCCGCGACCAGGCGGTCCGCCGCGGTCCACCCCGAGTCCGCGAGATGCCGGGCGCAGGCCACGAAGTCGCTGAAGGTGTTCTTCTTCGCGAGCATCTTGCCGTCGTCGTACCAGTGCCGGCCCATCTCGCCGCCGCCGCGCACGTGCGCGATCGCGAAGCCGACCCCGCGGTCGAGCAGGGAGAGCCGGGAGATCGTGAAGTACGGGTCCATCGAGGTCTCGTAGGAGCCGTAGCCGTAGAGCAGGAACGGCGTGGACCCGTCACGCGGCGTGCCCTTGGGGCAGACGACCGAGATCGGTACGCGGGTGCCGTCCTCCGCGGTCGCCCACTCCCGGTGCTGCTCGTAGGCGTCGGGGTCGAAGTCGCCGAGGACCGGGGTCTGCTTGAGCAGGGTCAGCTCCCGGGTGCGTACGTCGAAGTCGTAGACGGCCGGGGGAGTGGCCATCGTGGTGTAGCCGAGCCGGACCGTGGGCTGGTGGAACTCCGGGTTGCCGCCCGCGCCCACGGTGTACACGGCGTGGCCGAACTCGACCAGGAAGTCGTCGCCGAGGCCGTCCTCGTCGAGGGTGATGATCCGCAGCTGGGTGAGCCCGTCGCTGCGCTGGCTGATCACGAGGTGGCCCGCGAACGCCTCCACGTCCTCCAGGCGCGCGGCCGGGTCGTGCTCGAGCACCGGGGTCCACTGCTCGTGCGAGGTGGCGTCCACCGGCGCCTGGGCGAGCATGAAGTTCTCGGCGCCGTCGTTGTGCATCACCAGGAACCGGTCCTCGCCGGCGATCACGGCGTGCTCGACGCCGTACTCCACGCCCTGGCGCCGCGGCGCGACCACGCGGAAATCGCCGGTCGGGTCGTCGGCCTCGAGGACGCGGTACTCCGTGGTGGTCTTGGACCCCACGCCGATGACCAGGTACCGGTCGCTGCGGGTGCGGCCCACCGATGCCCAGAACCGCTCGTCCGCCTCGTGGAAGACCACGACGTCGTCGCTGCGGTCGGTGCCGAGCTCGTGGCGCCACACCTTGTCGGGGCGCCAAGCCTCGTCGACGGTCGTGTAGAAGAGGTAGCGGCCCGAGAGGTCCCAGGTGGCGCCGTACGCCGTGTCGGGGATCTCGTCGGGGAGCAGCTCGCCGGTGCGCAGGTCCTTGACCCGCATCAGGAACCGCTCGTCGCCACGGGTGTCGGTGCTGAACGCGAGCAGGCTGCCGTCGGTGCTGACGCTGGAGGCGCCGAGCGAGAAGAAGTCGTGCCCCTCGGCGAGCTCGTTGGAGTCGAGGAGCACCTGCTCGCCGGGGATCTCGGTGTCGGCGTCGAGCCGCGGCGGGGCCCAGTCGTCGGGGGAGCCCGCGGGGCAGCGGCAGCTGATGCCGTACTGCTTCCCCTCCAGGGAGCGGCCGTAGTACCACCAGGAGCCGATCCGCGAGGGCACCGACAGGTCGGTCTCCTTCGTCCGCGACCGGATCTCCTCGAAGATCGTGTCGCGGAGCCCGGCCAGGTGGGCGGTCCTCGCCTCGGTGTAGGCGTTCTCGGCCTCGAGGTAGGCGAGCGTGTCGGGCGACTCCTTGTCGCGCATCCACTCGTAGTCGTCGACGAACGTGTCCCCGTGGAAGGTGCGCTCGGCGGGGACCTTCTTGGCGACGGGGGGCGTGAGGGCGGACGGTTCAGGCATGCGCGGAGCCTAGCCCCGCGATGCCGTACGGCGGAGGAAGGGGAGTCGTCGGACCGCGGCTGGGTACGTTGTGGCGATGCCCCCTGTCATCGACCTCAACGCCGACCTGGGCGAGGGCGTCACCGACGACGACGGCCTGCTCGCGGTGGTGACCAGCGCCAACGTCGCCTGCGGCTACCACGCCGGCGACCGGGCGACCATGCGCGCGGTGTGCGAGGAGGCCGCCCGGCGCGGGGTCGTGGTCGGCGCCCAGGTCTCCTACGCCGACCGGGAGAACTTCGGCCGGGTCACCCTCGACGTCGCCTACGACCTGCTCGTCGAGCAGGTCGCCCACCAGGTCGCGCTGCTCGCGGAGGCCGCCCTGGCCGCCGGGACGCGGGTGTCCTACGTGAAGCCGCACGGCGCGCTGTACAACCGGGTCGTGCACGACGAGGAGCAGGCCCGGGCGGTGCTGGACGGCTCCGGGGACCTGCCCGTGCTGGGGCTGCCCGGGTCGGTGCTGCTCGCGATCACCGAGTCGCTGGGCCGCAGCGGCCACCCCGAGGGCTTCCCCGACCGTGCCTACACCGAGGAGGGTCGGCTGGTGCCCCGCGACCGGCCCGGCGCGGTGCACCACGAGCCGTCCGTGATCGCCGCGCGGGCGCTGCAGATGGCCCGGTCGGGGCAGGTCGCGTCGGTGTGCGTGCACGGCGACTCCCCGGCGGCGGTGCGCAGCGCGACGGAGGTCCGCTGGACGCTCGAGGCCGCGGGGCTCACCCTGCGGAGCTTCGCATGAGGTTCCTGCCCGTCGGCGCCGACGCGCTGCTCGTCGAGGTGGACGACACCGCGGCGGCGACGGCGCTGTACGACGAGGCGCTGCGGCGTCACGTGGCGGCGGTCGACGTGGTGCCCGCCGCGCGGACCGTGCTGTTCGCCGGCGTCCACGACGTGGCGGCCCTGGAACGGGAGGTCGCGGGCTGGTCGGTCACCCCACGACCTGCCGCCGGCCGCCGTACGGTCGAGGTGCCCACGGTGTACGACGGCCCGGACCTCGAGGCGGTCGCGCGGCTGTGGGACATGTCCACGCGCGAGGTGGTCGACACCCACACGTCCTGCGCGATGGTGGTCGCCTTCTGCGGCTTCGCGCCCGGCTTCGCCTACTGCACCGGGCTGCCCGAGGAGCGCGCCGCGCCCCGGCTGGAGAGCCCGCGCACCCGCGTCCCGGCCGGTTCCGTGGGCCTGGCCGGCGCGTTCACCGGCGTCTACCCGACCGCCTCGCCCGGCGGCTGGCAGCTCGTCGGGCACACCGACCTCCTGCTGTGGGACGACACCCGGGACGAGCCCGCGACGCTGACCCCGGGCACCCCGGTCCGGTTCGTGGAGGTCTCGCGATGAGCCGCGCGCTCGTCGTCCTCGACCCCGGCCCGCTCACCACGGTGCAGGACCTCGGCCGCCGCGGCTGGGCGCACCTCGGTGTCCCGCGCTCGGGGGTGCTCGACGCCCCCGCTGCCCGGTACGCCAACCGGCTCGTCGGCAACCCCGACGACGCCGCCGTCCTCGAGACCACCCTCGGCGGGGTGGACCTCGAGGTCACCGCCGCGATGAGCCTGGCGGTGACCGGGGCCCACGCGGTGGTCTGCGTCGACGGCCGCGAACGCGCCTTCGGGGAGCCGGTGACCGTGCGCGCCGGGCAGCGGGTCGTGGTCGGACCGGCCCGGTCGGGGCTGCGCTCCTACGTCGCCGTGGCGGGCGGGGTGGACGTGCCCGCGGTGCTCGGCTCGCGGTCCACAGACACCCTCTCCGGGCTCGGCCCCCGACCGCTCGCCGCCGGGAGCCGGCTGCCGGTGGGGCCGCGGCCGGGCGAGCCGCAGGGCGTGGACGTGCCCGCCGTACGGCGCCACGACCCCGCGGTCCTGCTCCGGCTCACCGCCGGCCCGCGCCACGACTGGTACACCGACGACGCGCTCGCCACCCTCGGCGGGGCGGCGTACACCGTCTCCGCGGACTCCAACCGGATCGGGCTGCGGCTCCACGGCGCCCGGCTGGCCCGGCGCAGCGGCGACGAGCTGCCGAGCGAGGGGATCGTCCTGGGCGCGGTGCAGGTGCCGGCGTCGGGGGAGCCGCTGGTGTTCCTGAACGACCACCCCACGACCGGCGGCTACCCCGTGGTGGGCGTGGTGGCGCCGGAGGACCTGCCGCTGTGCGCGCAGCTGCGGCCCGGTGACGAGGTCCGGTTCCGGGTCTGAGCGGGCGCCGCCGCCCGAGGGTGCGTGGGTTCAGAGCGGTGTCGCGTCGTCCGGTGCGGCGACCCCGGCCTCGGGGACTCCGGCCTCGGGGACTCCGGCCTCGGGGGTGTCCGGTGGGACGTCGTACCGGCCGCGGGGGCGCGGCACCAGGTCGGGGTCGTCGGTGCTGAACGTCTTGACCGGGCCGGGGCGGGTCTCCGCGGTCTCGAAGCGCACGGTGACCCGGCCGCGTCCGGAGCCCCAGACCCAGCCCGGTCCGTGGGTGGCGTGCTCGACGTCCATCCCCGGCGACCACGGGCGGCCCCGGGTCACCCGGGCGATGGCCTCCTCGGCGAGCGGCTCGTCCGCGGTGTCCGCGGCCTCCTCGGTGTCCCCGAAGAGGTCCTCCTGGATCCAGTCCGCGAGGCCGGAGACACCGACCCCGAGCAGCCGCACCCCGCCGGAGGTGTCGACCTCGGCGATGAGGGTGCGGGCCAGCCGCGCCACCGTCCGGGTGTTGTCGGTGGGGGCGGCGAGGGTGAGCGAGCGGGTGTGCGTGGAGAAGTCGTGCAGCCGCACCTTCACGGTGACGGTGCGCCCGGACAGCCGTGCCTTGCGCAGCCGCTCGGTGACCTTGGCCGCCTGCCGGTCCAGCAGTCCCTCCAGCAGCCGCCGGTCGACCAGGTCCGTGTCGTAGGTGTCCTCGACGCTCACCGACTTCGCCTCCCGCTCGGCGACCACCGGACGGTCGTCGTCGGCGCGGGCCATCCGGTAGAGCCCCTTCCCGTGGGCCTGCCCGACGACGCGGACCAGCTCGTCCTCGGAGATCCGCTCCAGCTCGGCGACGGTGTGGACGCCCACCCGGCGCAGCCGCTCGGCGGTCGCCGGGCCGACGCCGGGGATCACCGTCACGCGCATCGGCCGCAGCAGGTCCCGCTCCGTGCCGGGCGGCACGACCACGAGCCCGTCGGGCTTCTCCAGGTCGCTGGCGATCTTCGCGACCAGCTTGGAGGTGCCGATGCCGACCGAGCCGTGCAGGCCGCCGGTGGCCTCGTGCAGGTCCCGCTTGAGTCGGCGGGCCACCTCGGTCACGCCCGCGACCGAGACGTCGTCGAGGCCGGCGGCGGCGAGGTCCACGAACGCCTCGTCGAGCGAGAGCGGCTCCACCAGCGGTGAGAGCTCGCGCAGCAGCCTCATCACCGTGCCGCTGACCTCGCGGTAGGCGTCGAACCGTCCGGTGAGGAACGCGGCGTGCGGGCAGCGGGAGCGCGCCTCGGCGGTCGACATCGCGGAACGGACCCCGAAGGCCCGGGCCTCGTACGACGCGGTGGCGACGACACCGCGGCCGCCCACGCCTCCGACGACGACGGGCTTGCCGCGCAGCGACGGCTTGTCGCGCTGCTCGACGGCGGCGAAGAACGCGTCCAGGTCGACGTGGAGGATCGTCGGGTCGGCGCGCACCCGCCCATCATGCCTGCCGCCCGACCGCGGGGGAGCGAGGCATGCGCGGTCGGCGGCCGTGCACGGGAGGCCGGTGGGAACGTGAGGCCGGTGGGAACGTGGGGCCGGTGGGAACGTGAGGTCGGCGGGGCCAGGTTGTGTCCACAGACCGGCGGGCGGTGGCCGTCGTACCCGGCCGGCCGGCGGTGGCTCCCACGCGCGGAGCCGCTCGGCGAGCGTGAGGCCATGACGAAACCACGCACTCTCCGCGCCAAGTCCCCGGCCGACCTGCTGGCGATGGTGCCGCACGTCCTGGGCTTCCACCCTGAGGACTCGCTGGTCGTGATGACGGTCGGCGACGCCGAGCACCCCCTCCACGCCCGGGTGGACCTGCCCGACGACCAGGCCGGGATGGCCGAGGTCCTCGCCCAGATCGACCAGGCGCTCGCCCGCAACGGGGTCCGCCGGGTCGCGGTGCTCACCTACACCGACGACCACTGCCTCGCGTTCGAGCTGGTCTCGCGGCTGACCCACCTGTTCGACGCCGGCGGGGTGGCCGTCGTCGAGGCGGTCCGCGCCGACGGCGAGCGGTGGTACTCCCTCACCGGGTGCGACGGGCCGTGCTGCCCGCCGGGCGGGACGCCGTACGACGTCACCGTGCACCCGCTCACCGCCCAAGGGGTGTTGGAGGGGCAGGTGACCTGGCGCAACCGGCGCGAGCTCGCCGACTCGCTCGTCGGCACGGACCTCGACGCGGTCGAGGAGGTGGAGGCGGCCGCCGACCGGGCGACGGCCCGGTTCCAGGCCACCGTGGCGCAGCCGCTGGGCGGCCCCGCACCCGAGCGTGCCCGCGCCCACCTGGTGGTCGAGGGGCGGTGGGTGCGCAAGCGGGTCCGCCGCTACCTCGACGACGGGGTCCCGCTCGACAGCGACGACGCCGGCCGGCTGCTGGTCGCGATGGTCTCCATCGAGGTGCGCGACGTGGCCTGGTCCCTGATGGACCGGTCGAGCGCCGCGCGCCACGTGTCCCTGTGGCGCGACCTGGTGCTGCGGTCCCCGCGCGACCTGGCGGCGGCACCGGCAGCCCTGCTCGGGTTCGCCGCGTGGCTCTCCGGCGACGGGGCGCTCGCCTGGTGCGCGGTCGAGCGGTGCCAGGAGTCCGAGCCCGACTACCGGCTCGCGGCGCTCCTCAGCGAGGCGCTCGCGGCGGCCATCTCACCGGCGTCCTGGCGGCCGGTGCCCGAGCACCTGCTCACACTGTTCGCCGGTTGAGGCGGGCGCCGTTGACGGATGGCTCTAGGCTGCCGTCATGGGCGAAGAAGTAGCACAGCAGGAGTTCTCGCGGGAGGACCGCACCCGCTACCGCGAGAAGGTCCGCCGGTGCCTCGACGTGTTCGCCAGGATGCTGCGTGACGCGCGCTTCGACGCCGACGACCCGATGACGGGGCTGGAGATCGAGCTGAACCTCGTCGACGACGACGGCAACCCGTCGCTGAAGAGCAGCGAGGCGCTCGGGGCGATCGCCGACCCGTCCTTCCAGACCGAGCTCGGACAGTTCAACCTCGAGATCAACGTCCCGCCCAAGCAGCTCCACATGCACGGCTTCACCGCCTTCGAGGAGGGAGTGCGCACCAGCCTGAACACGGCCGAGGAGAACGCCCGGGCGGTCGGCGCCCACCTCGTGATGATCGGCATCCTGCCGACCCTGTCCGAGGGGCACATGAGCCCGGCGACGATCAGCCCGAACCCTCGCTACCACCTGCTCAGCGACCAGATCCTCGCCGCCCGCGGGGAGGACATCGTGATCGACATCGCCGGGGTGGAGCGGCTGCGGACGACCTCGGACTCGATCGTGCCCGAGGCCGCCTGCACCAGCACCCAGTTCCACGTCCAGGTCAGCCCCGAGAACTTCCCGGCCTACTGGAACGCCTCCCAGGCGATCGCCGGCGTGCAGCTCGCGCTCGGCGCGAACTCCCCGGTGCTGCTCGGCAAGGAGCTGTGGCGGGAGACCCGGATCGCGCTGTTCGAGCAGGCCACGGACACCCGCAGCGAGGAGCTCAAGGCACAGGGCGTCCGACCCCGGGTGTGGTTCGGCGAGCGCTGGATCAACTCGATCTTCGACCTGTTCGAGGAGAACGTCCGCTACTTCCCGGCGCTGCTGCCGATCGTCGAGGACGAGGACCCGGTCGCGGTGTTCGAGAAGGGGGAGACGCCGCACCTGGCCGAGCTCCGGCTGCACAACGGCACGATCTACCGCTGGAACCGGCCGGTGTACGACGTCGTCGACGGCACGCCGCACCTGAGGGTCGAGAACCGGGTGCTGCCCGCCGGACCGACCGTGGCCGACACGATGGCCAACGCGGCGTTCTACTTCGGCCTGGTGCGCACCCTCGCCGAGCACGAGCGGCCGCTGTGGTCGCAGATGTCGTTCAGCGCCGCGGAGGAGAACTTCCACGTCGCGGCGCGGCAGGGGATCGAGGCCAACGTCTACTGGCCCGGCGTCGGTCAGGTGCCGGCCACCGAGCTGGTCGTACGGCGGCTGCTCCCCATGGCGCGCGCCGGCCTCGACGCCTGGGGCGTGGACGCCGAGGAGCGCGACCGGCTGCTCGGGATCATCGAGCAGCGCTGCCTCACCGGGCAGAACGGCGCGTCGTGGTTCGCCGACCGGATGCACCGGCACCTCGAGTCCACCGACGACCGCATGGACGCGCTGCGCACCACGCTCAACGAGTACCGCGCGCACATGCACACCAACGAGCCCGTCCACACCTGGGAGTGACCCCGCCGGTGGCTGGCGCCCGGCCCCCCGGGGTGTGACCTGCGGCGCCCGGCCGCGCGCTCAGGCCCGCAGCCGCTTCCAGACCCGGTTCTCGCCGGTCCGCACGTCGAGCCACCCGGCCCGGGTGATCGTCCAGAACCCCTCCAGCGGCCGGCCGTGCACCCCGAAGGCCAGCGTCGCCGCGGCGAGCCAGGCCAGGTCGAGGTCGTGCGGGTAGGGCTCGCCCGGCCGGGTCAGCCACACCGAGGTGTGGTCCGCCGCGGTCCGGGACACCAGCTCCTCCACCACGTCCGTGCGCAGCGAGGGGTCCATCGCCGGCAGGTGCATCGCGCGCACCACGAACGAGTCCCGCGCGCCGGCGGGCCGCCCGACGTGCACCGCGGTGTCGAAGACCCGCCGGCTCTCCCGGGCGCGCAGCATCGCCACCTCCTGGCGCAGGAGCGGGTGCGGGGGTGCGGCGTCGTACACGCTGACAGCCTGCACCGCCCGGCGCTGCGCCGCGCCTCGTCGTCCACAGGCGACCGGGGGACCGGTCCTGCGGTACGGTTCGAGCCGGATGCCTGCGTTTCCGCAGGTCGGACAAGTCGCCAGCGGTAGAGAGGACGGTCAATGGGGACCATCGTCGTGGGGTACGTGCCCAAGTCGGAAGGCAAGGCAGCGCTGCGGCGCGCGGCCGAGGAGGCGAAGCTACGCAACTCGCGCCTCGTCGTCGTCAACTCCCACCGCGGGGGCCGCGAGTTCGACCGTGAGGACGCCATCGAGTCCGAGGCCCAGCTCGAGGAGGTCAAGAACGAGCTTCGCGAGGCCGGCGTCGAGCACGAGGTCCGCCAGCTCGTCCGGGGCATGGACCCAGCCGAGGACCTGGTCAACGTCGCGACCGAGGTCGACGCGGAGTTCATCGTGATCGGCCTGCGCCGTCGCTCGCCCGTCGGCAAGCTGATCCTGGGCAGCAACGCCCAGCGGGTGCTGCTCGACGCCCCGTGCCCGGTGCTCGCCGTGAAGGCCGGAGAGGCCTGACCCTCCCGCATCCACCGACCACGTCACCACGGGGTCGTTCACCGGCATCTGCTGCGGGTGAACGACCCCGTTGTCGTACCTGCGCCCTCCCGCGAGGGCACGCCGATGCGTCAGGATGGGCCCATGGCCATCCAGATCGCCCAGGACCCCCGAGCCGACCAGGTCCTCTCCGAGAGCCCGTTCGCCCTGCTCGCCGGCATGCTCCTCGACCAGCAGTTCCCGATGGAGCGCGCCTTCGCGGGCCCGGCGAAGATCCTCGAGCGGTTCGGGACCCTCGACCCCGCGGAGATCGCGGTGGCCGACCCCGAGCGGTTCGCCGCCCTGTGCGCGGTCCCGCCGGCCATCCACAGGTTCCCGGGATCGATGGCCGCCCGGGTGCAGGCGCTCGCGGCGCACGTCGTGGCCGAGTACGACGGGCACACCGAGCGGCTCTGGCAGGAGGCCACCAGCGGGCGCGACCTGCTCCGGCGGCTCCAGGCGCTCCCCGGGTTCGGCAAGCAGAAGGCCCAGATCTTCGTCGCGCTCGTCGGCAAGCAGCTCGACGTACGCCCCGAGGGGTGGGAGGAGGCGGCCGGCGACTACGCCGAGACCGGGTCGTTCCGCTCCGTGGCCGACGTGGTGGACGCCACCTCGCTGGAGAAGGTGCGCGCCTTCAAGAAGGAGAAGAAGGCTCAGGCCGCCACGTGACACGGCGTGTCGCGGTGGGACCCGGCCAGGATCACGGTGCGAACGTCGGGGTCTGCCTTGGATTGTCGGCACCCCGTGTCACAATAGAAAGCGCGGCTCTTGACGTCTCCGGGCTTCGCCGCGTCCCGCAACCGTTTACGAGAGGTAGTTCGTGTCGACGAGCACGTCCCGCAAGCTCCCCGCAGAGGTTCTCGCCCATCCCGAGGTCGTCGCCTTGGTCGAGCTGGGCAAGGCCACCGGGCAGGTCAGCGCCGGCGCGGTGCGCGACACGAGTGAGGCCGCGGCTATCTCACCCCAGCACCTGAAGGCACTGCTCAGGTTCCTGAGCGAGGAGGGGGTCACCGTGGTCCTGTCGGGCGACGACGCCGCCGGCCGCAAGAAGGTCGCGGCGGCCGCGAGCAGCCGCACCACCGTGAAGGCCAGCACCGCGAAGAAGGCAGCCGCCAAGAAGGCGCCGGCGAAGAAGGCCGCGGCCAAGACCGCCGAGCCCGACGAGGCGCCCGAGGCCGCTCCCGCGAAGCCTGCCGCGAAGACCACCCGCAAGACCGCGGCGAAGAAGGTCGCCGAGACCGTCGAGGTCGAGGGCAACGGCGTCGCCGCCCCGGTCGTCGGTCCCGACGGCAAGAAGGTGCTGCCGGACATCCCCGACGAGATCTTCGAGAAGGACCTCGCGAAGGACCCGACGCTCAAGGAGGACGAGAAGCAGGGCTTCGTCATCTCCGCGGCCGACGACACCGACGAGCCCGAGCAGCAGGTCATGGTGGCCGGCGCCACCGCCGACCCGGTCAAGGACTACCTGAAGCAGATCGGCAAGGTCCCCCTCCTCAACGCCGAGATGGAGGTCGAGCTCGCCAAGCGGATCGAGGCCGGCCTGTTCTCGGAGGAGAAGCTGGCCAAGGGCGGCAAGGTCAGCGCCAAGGTCCAGGACGAGCTCGAGTGGATCGCCGAGGACGGACGCCGCGCCAAGAACCACCTGCTCGAGGCGAACCTGCGACTCGTGGTCTCGCTGGCCAAGCGCTACACCGGCCGCGGCATGCTCTTCCTGGACCTGATCCAGGAGGGCAACCTCGGTCTGATCCGTGCGGTCGAGAAGTTCGACTACACCAAGGGCTACAAGTTCTCCACCTACGCGACGTGGTGGATCCGCCAGGCGATCACCCGCGCGATGGCCGACCAGGCCCGCACCATCCGGATCCCGGTGCACATGGTCGAGGTCATCAACAAGCTCGCCCGCGTGCAGCGGCAGATGCTCCAGGACCTCGGCCGGGAGCCCACCCCGGAGGAGCTCGCCAAGGAGCTCGACATGACCCCCGAGAAGGTCATCGAGGTGCAGAAGTACGGCCGCGAGCCGATCTCGCTGCACACTCCCCTCGGCGAGGACGGCGACTCCGAGTTCGGCGACCTGATCGAGGACTCCGAGGCGATTGTCCCGGCCGACGCGGTCTCGTTCACCCTGCTCCAGGAGCAGCTGCACGCCGTGCTCGACACCCTCTCCGAGCGTGAGGCCGGCGTGGTGTCCATGCGGTTCGGGCTCACCGACGGCCAGCCGAAGACCCTCGACGAGATCGGCAAGGTGTACGGCGTCACGCGCGAGCGGATCCGGCAGATCGAGTCCAAGACCATGTCGAAGCTGCGCCACCCGTCGCGCTCGCAGGTGCTGCGCGACTACCTCGACTGACGCGGGGCCCCTCCCGCGACCAGCACGGCGACCGCTCTTCCGGAGCGGTCGCCGTTCTGCGTTCCCGGGCGCGGGCATGTTCTCCTCGGCGGTTCGAGAAGGACGCCAGCATCTTCCGGTTCGGCCGGGGGAGTGCCTGCGCAACCCCGCAACCCGTCAGCCCCCGGCCACCAGGCCGACCGCCAGTGCACAGAGCCCCAGGCCGACGCCCTGGGCTCGGTGTATGTGCTCCTTGAGCACGAGCGCGGCCAGCAGCACCGTCGTGGCCGGGTACAGCGAGGACAGCACCCCCGCGATGGTCAGGTAGCCGCTCTGCGAGGCCAGCAGGAACGCCCCGGTCGCGGTTGCGCCGAGGGGCCCCGCGACAGCGGCCCACCACGTCGCGCGGGGGCGTGGCACCCAGGACGCGCCGAGGAGGGTGGCGAGGACGACCACCGTCGGTACCGACACCGCCTGGGTGAGGGTCAGCGGCCACAGCCCGGCCCCGTCCGGGATCTGGCCGAGCGCCGCGAACAGGACGCCGAAGCCGAGCCCGGCGAGCACGCCGTCGAGCAGCCCCTCGGCGAGGCTGGCCCGCGCCGGGTGCACGTCGCCGGACTCGGGCAGCTCCTCGGCGGTGCTCGAGACCAGCCAGATGCCGGGCAGGGCGGCCGCGATCCCGATCCACACCACCAGCGAGAGCCGTTCTCCGCCCAGGGTCCCGGCCAGCACCGGGACGAGGGCGGCGCCCACGCCGGACACGGGCGCGACCACGCTCATCCGTCCGGCGGCGAGCCCTCGGTAGAGAAAGCCGGTCCCGGTCCCGCTCGCGACCCCGGCGAGCAGCGCCCACAGGAAGTCCTGGCCGGTGGGGGAGCCGGCGACGAACAGGGCGATCAGCGCGGTGCACAGCGTCGAGGAGAGCTGGGCGACCACGGCGACCGGCCAGGCCGCCGTACGACGGGAGACCAGACCGCCGACGAAGTCGGACAGGCCGTAGGCGAGCGCGGAGAAGAGCGCGAGGAGTACGGACACGGGGCTCAGGTCAGTACGGCGCCGACGAACCAGGTGGCCGCGGCGGACAGGCCGGTGACGAGCTCGACGAGGATCGAGAGGCCGACCGCGCGGACGGCCGCCTTCGTCGAGGGCCAGGCCTGGTCCTTGCCGACCCGGGCGACCTCGGCGAGGTACACCCCGAGCACGAACCCGAGGACCAGACCCACCACCGGGACGACGAAGAACCCGATGGTCCCGAGCAGGCCGCCGAGCAGGATGGAGCGGGTGGGCACCCCGTTGGTCCGCAGCCCGCGGTGCGGGATCGCGTACTTCACGACCGCCCCGATGACCAGCATCGCCGTCGCGACCGCGAAGACGGTCCAGGCGGTGCCCGAGCCGTCCAGCGTGGCCCAGACCAGCACCGCACCGAGGATCAGCACCGAGCCGGGCAGGATCGGGACCAGGATGCCGATGAGCCCGACCAGGATGGCCAGGCCCACGAGGAGCTCGGTGAGGTTCACGGCATCACCCTGTCACACGGTGGTCCAGACAGAACGCCGAAGCCCCGGGCACGGGGCCCGGGGCTTCGGTACGTCTGTCGAGGGGAGCGGTCAGTGCTCGGTCACTCGGGTGCGACGGTCGGGGTGTCGGTCAGCTTGTCGGTCTCGTCGTGGACGCTCACCGCGATCTCACGAAGCTTGTCGCCGTGCTCTCGCGCGTGGTGCGCGCAGAAGAGAAGGTCGCCGCCACCGGCGAGTTCGACGCGCAGGTAGGCCTGGGCACCGCACCGGTCGCAGCGGTCCACAGCCGTCAGAGATGTACTGGGGGCAACTGCAGTGGTCACTTGAGGCCTCTTTCCTTCATGATGTCCTGCTCAACGTAACGCTCGACTCCAACATTCCCCGATCTACCTCGGGTCAATCACGGGCCGGGCGCTTCGACTCACCTGACTCAACATCCAATCACTCATGATGCTTCCCCCTGGCCGATGGTGTACCCGGTGAGACCGGGGTGACCCTGACCACAGCTGGCTCGCATCAAGTCTGACGCCCCGAGGTGCCCCGCCGCTGCCTGTTTCGCCCAGAGCAGAACACATCGTTGTCGCATCGTGACTCGTCCTCATCGTGGCCTCTCGCACCCCCCATCCGCGGTAGGCGTGGCGTTTCGGGCGGTGGGCGTGTCGCGGGTAGATTTGTCCGTGAGCCACCACCCGAGCCGCAAGGAGCCCCGTGCCAGCCAGCACCGCCGGAGGGACCAAGATCGACAACTCGTACAACGCCCACCACCTCCTCGTCCTCGAGGGGCTCGAGGCCGTGCGCAAGCGGCCGGGCATGTACATCGGGTCCACCGACACCCGCGGGCTCATGCACTGCGTGTGGGAGATCATCGACAACGGCGTGGACGAGGCCCTGGCCGGTGCCGCGCAGCGGATCGAGGTCATCCTGCACGCCGACGGTTCGGTCGAGGTCCACGACGACGGCCGCGGCATCCCCGTCGACAAGGAGCCGAAGACCGGGCTGCCCGGCGTCGAGGTGATCTTCACCAAGTTGCACGCCGGCGGCAAGTTCGGTGGCGGCTCCTACGTGGCCACCGGTGGCCTGCACGGCGTGGGCGCCTCGGTCGTCAACGCGCTGTCCTCCCGGCTCGACGTGGACGTCGAGCGCTCCCCGGCGATCCAGGGCATGTCCTTCCAGCGCGGCGTACCCGGTGTCTTCTCCGCCGACGGGCCTGGCGCCGACTTCACCCCCCAGTCGGGTCTGACCCGCAAGGGCGCCCGGGTGAAGAAGGGTGTGAGCGGCACGCGGATCCGGTTCTGGCCGGACCGGCAGATCTTCACCAAGGACGCCACGTTCACCTACGACGAGCTGGTCACCCGGGCCCGGCAGACCTCGTTCATCGTGCCCGGCCTCGAGCTGGTGATCCGCGACCTTCGCGGCGACGAGCCGCGCGAGGAGCGGTTCCGCCACGACGGCGGGATCAGCGAGTTCTGCGACTTCCTCTCCGCCGACGCGCCGGTGAGCGAGATCCTGCGGCTCGAGGGGCACGAGCAGTTCACCGAGACCGTGCCGCTGCTCGACGAGAAGGGGCACATGACCCCGCAGGACGTCGAGCGCGACCTCGGCGTGGACGTCGCCCTGCGCTGGGGGACCGGCTACGACACCGAGGTGCGCTCGTTCGTCAACGTGATCTCCACGCCCAAGGGCGGCACCCACGTCGCCGGGTTCGAGCAGGCGGTCACCAAGACGTTCAACGAGGTGCTGCGGGCCACGAAGCAGCTCAAGGTCAACGACACCGACGTCATCAAGGACGACGTGCTCGAGGGGATGACCGCGGTCGTCACCGTCCGGCTGGCCGAGCCGCAGTTCGAGGGGCAGACCAAGGAGGTGCTCGGCACGCCCGCCGCGCGGAACATCGTGCGGAAGGTCGTCTCCGGCGAGCTCAAGAAGTTCCTCACCTCCACCAAGCGGGCGGAGAAGGCGCAGGCCAAGCTGGTCATGGAGAAGGTGGTCGCGGCCTCGCGCACGCGGATCGCCGCCCGCCAGCACAAGGAGACCCAGCGCCGGAAGAACGCGCTCGAGTCGAGCGCGCTCCCGGCGAAGCTGGCCGACTGCCGCTCCAACGACATGGAGAAGAGCGAGCTGTTCATCGTCGAGGGTGACTCCGCGCTCGGCACCGCGAAGCTTGCCCGCAACTCCGAGTTCCAGGCGCTGCTGCCGATCCGCGGCAAGATCCTCAACGTCCAGAAGGCCTCGGTCGGCGACATGCTGAAGAACGCCGAGTGCGCCTCGATCATCCAGGTGGTCGGTGCCGGCTCCGGGCGGACCTTCGACATCGACGCCCGCCGCTACGGCCGGATCATCTTCATGGCCGACGCGGACTCCGACGGCGCGCACATCCGCTGCCTGCTGACCACGCTGTTCTTCAAGTACATGCCGGACCTGATCCGCGAGGGCCGGGTCTACTCCGCCGTACCCCCGCTGCACCGGATCGAGCTGTCCAACCCGAAGAAGGGGATGGACAAGTACATCTACACCTACTCCGACCCCGAGCTGCAGCGGAAGCTCGCCGAGCTGACCAAGAAGGGCGTGCGCTGGAAGGAGCCGATCCAGCGCTACAAGGGACTCGGGGAGATGGACGCCGACCAGCTCGCGGAGACCACCATGGACCCGCGCCACCGCACGCTGCGCCGGATCACCTTCGACGACGCCGACGTCGCCGCCAACGTGTTCGAGCTGCTGATGGGCTCGGAGGTCGCGCCGCGCAAGGAGTTCATCGTGCAGGGCGCCTACGAGGTGGACGCCGAGGCGATCGACGCCTGACGCCGTACGGCGGTCAGACCTTCTGCTCGATGAGGCCGGTGTCCACGTCGTACAGGAACCCGCCGACCTTCACCGTGTCGGGGATCAGCGGGTGCGCCCGCACCTTCTGCACGTCCTCGTGGAGCGCGGCGATCTGGTCCTCGATGACGTGGAAGGTCTGCCAGGAGGCGTCCTGGCCGCTGGACCGGCTGATCTTCTCGCGCAGCTCGTGCTCGGTGTTCGACGTCATCGCGCACCTCGTGTGCGGGACGACCAGGATCCGGCTCACGTTGAGCAGGTGCGCGCCGAGGACGAGCGCCTCGAGCGCGGCCTGCGTCACGCGGCCACCCGGGTTGCGGAAGATCTTCGCGTCGCCCGGCTCGAGGCCGAGCATGCCGAGCGGGTCGATGCGCGAGTCCATGCAGGTCACCAGGGCGACGCCGGCGTGCGCGACACCGTCGAAGCCGCTCAGCGCGAAGGACTCGGCGAAACGGCGGTTGGCCTCGAGGAGGTCGTCGAAGTCATGGGACACGTTCGGAAGGTTATCGGATCCACTGCATGACTTCGCATCCCCGGCCGTACGGCGGACGGCGCGTCGCCGAACGAGTGACGCCTCGAAGCCTCACGACTGACGCCTGAACGCCGAACGAGTGACCTCTCAACGCCGAACGAGTGACGTCTCGACGAGGTGGGTGAAGTACGTGAGGGGCTTGAGCGCCTTGCCGCAGGACTCCGCCCGCTCGACCTCGGCGTCGCGGGACTCGGTCTCCACCCGCCACGTCCGGCCGTCGTCGTGCGCGACCAGGGTGCTCCAGCGGCGCTCGCCGGTGGCGTCGTGGGTGACCACCCGCAGCGCGTCCAGCCCGAGCACACCCGCCACGTCGCGCACGGCGAGCTCGGCGACCTGGGCGGGTCCGGCCCAGGTCGAGCGGCCGCGGCTGCCGGGGAGGACCGTCTCGCCCCGTTCCGCGGCCTGCAGCACCTCGCATGCGGCGGCGACGTCGAGCCGGCCGTGCAGCGTCCCGGCCGGGAGCAGCACGGTGGTGGGGGCGAACCGGTGACCCGAGGTGTGGGTCACCTCCCAGACCTGCCCGGGGTGCGCGGCGGCGGCGCCGAGCGCGACGGGGCGGCCCTTCGTCGCGCAGCAGACGTCGCGGGTGCCGTTGGTGCAGACGAGCAGCTGCGGCCGGTCGGTCCGCGCCAGCACGGGCAGTGAGCGTCGTACCGCCTCGGCGTCACCGACGGCGAGCGCCTCCCAGTCCAGGTCGAGCAGCCGCGCCGGGTCGTCGAGCGTTCCCTCGAGCAGCCAGGGGCCGGTGGGGTGCGTGTACGCGACGAGCACGTGCCGCGGGTCGGCGCCCGGTCCGAGACGACCTCCCGCGCGGGCGGCCGCGTCGGCGTGACGTCCCGGCCGTCGGACCAGCGAGGGGCGTACCCCGAACGCCGCCGCCGCGGCCTCGACCCGGCGGCCGAGGTCGGGGTCGAGGTGGCTGTCGGTGAACGCCTTCGCGCCCCACGGGCCGTTCTGCTCGAGGGCCACCCAGGCGACCGCCTCCGGCGCGCTGCCGGCCAGCTGCTCACCGGCCGCCGCGGAGCCGTCGCTGCACGTCAGCCCGCTCACCCCGCCTGCCTCAGCGCCTCGGCGGTCCGGACGGCGCGGGTGGCGGCCCCCCGGAAGGTGACCAGCGCGAGGACGCCCGCGACGACGGCGCACACCGCGGCACCGACGAACACGGTCTGCAGCTGGGCCAGTCCGGCCTCCTTGAGCAGCGTGGTGTACGCCGCGCAGCGGGTGCCGGTCTCGCAGACCTCGGCGGGCGCGGGCAGGTCGACCTGGACGCTGTAGTAGCGGCGCAGGCCGATCGTGGTCAGGGCGGAGATGCCGACGAGCATGCCCACCATTCTGGCGACCACCAGCAAGGCGCTCGTCACCCCGTGCACCGCGTCGGCCGTCGCGGCGAGCAGCGCGGCGTTCACCGGGGCCAGCGCCAGCCCGAAGCCGAGGCCGGTCAGCACCAGCGGGACCGTCGCCGCGGGCTGGTCGAGGCTGGTCAGCCCCCAGCCCGACATCCAGGCGAAGCCCACCGCCGCCAGCGCCATGCCGGCCGCGGTGAGGAGCCCGGCGGGGACGCGCCGGCTGAGGTACCCGCCGGCGAGGGCCCCCACGGGCAGCGCGACGAGCATCCGGAGCAGCACCAGCGCGGCGAGCAGCTGCGAGTCGGGGTACGTGGTGACCCGCGCGAAGATCGGGACGTCGACCAGTGCGGCGATCAGCGCGGCCCCCACGAAGAAGCTCACCGTCAGCGACCCCCACGCCGGTGTCGCGGTGAGCGCGCCGCGCGGCACCAGCGGGTGCGCGGCGCGCCGGGTGCGCCACACGAACCCGGCGGCCGCGAGCACGGAGACCAGCAGGTACCCGGGGCCGGCGGGGGAGAACACCTGCACCTCGGGGTCGGCGGTGGCGAAGGCGAGGATCACGCCGCCGAGCGAGCAGGCGAGCAGGCCCGCGCCGGGCAGGTCGGCCTGGCCGGCGACCTCGCGCCAGCGGCGCAGGTCCAGCAGCGGGTGGGCCGCGGTCAGGCAGCGGGCGACGAGCGCGCCGAGCAGGAGGTAGAGCGCGAGCGCCACCGGGGTCAGCCAGCGCGACTCCCCGGCGACGGGCAGGAACGCCAGGCCGAGCGTGACGCCGCTGGTGAGCCACTCCGGCTCCAGCAGCACCAGGCAGAGCGCGGCGAGACCGAGCCCGGCCAGCGCCGCGCCGACGAGGTCGGGCCGGGTCGGCGCCTCCCGCGTGGACGGGCGCCCCCCGGCGGCCGCACGCAGCGCCGCGGCCAGGACCAGGCCGACCGCGAGGTTGAGCCAGAAGATCTCCTCCCACCCGGCGAACGCGAGCACCAGGGCGCCGTACAGGGGACCGAGGACGCTGCCGAGCTCCTGCACCGCGCCCACCACGCCAAGCGGGACCCCGCGCCGCGCCGGCGGGTAGAGGTCGGCGACCAGGGCGAGGGTCGCGGGCACCAGGCCGCCACCGCCGACGCCCTGGAGGAACCGGCCCGCCACCATGCTCGGCAGGTCGTACGACGCCGCGGTGACGAGCGAGCCGAGCGCGAACACGACCAGTGAGCCCACGAGCACCGGCACCCGGCCGCGGAGGTCGGCGATCCGGCCGATCAGCGGGAGCATCGCGACGTACCCGAGCAGGAAGCCGGAGACGATCGGCGCGGCTCGCTGCAGCTCGTCGACGCCGAGCCCGACCCCGCGCATCATGTCCGGCAGCGCGAGGACGACCACGTAGGTGTCGGCGGCCGCGAAGGCCACCGCGACCGCGGCCAGGCCCAGCAGCAGGCGGGTGCCGCGACCGGGGACGCGCTCATCCGCCTCGAGCGTCACGGGGCGGTGATGTCCTGGGTGGTGCCGTACTCGTCGAAGGAGATCGTGTAGGTCACGTCGTCGGCCTCGGGGTAGAACGGCCCGGTCAGCTCGGCCTCGGCGAGGCGGTCGTCGTCGTCCACGGTGAAGGTGGCGTCGAAGTCGCTCGTCGGGGCTGCGCTGGGGATGATCGTGGCCACCGCGTCGCCGGGCACGGTGCCGGTGTACTCGGTCAGCACTTTCTCCTTCTCGCGGACCGGGTCGCCCTCCTCCAGACCCTCCGCGGCGGTGAGCAGCGAGGAGAGCCCGCCCTCGGGCCGCATCAGCGCCGCCGGGTCGGGCGCGGAGTAGCTGGCCGGGTCGATCTCCACGAAGTCACTGGTGAACGGCAGCTTCGCGTAGACCGTGCCGTCCACCGCGACCACGGAGACGTCGGCGGTGATCCCGCCGGTGGCCACGACGAGCTCGCCGTCGAAGGCCGGGTCGTGCGTGCCGACGCCCTCCGCGGAGAGGATCCCGTCGACGGCCGGGGGCAGCTTCTCGGTGGCCAGGGACACGTGCACGCCGGAGGTCTCGTCGAGCTCGGTCTTGGCAGCCGCGAGCACCTCCTCCGGGCTCTGGTCCGCCCCGGCGCTGCCGTTGGCGCAGCCCGTGACCGCGAGTAGCGAGGCGACGGTCAGGCCCGCCAGGGACCGGCCGGACATGGGGGACATACGTGTCATAACTCTCAGCCTGTCACGTCGCTCGCGGAGCCGGCCGGGAGGAGGGCCTCCACCGGCGAGGAGCAGGCCACGATCGGCTGGGTGCCGGGCAGTCCGGAGCCGTCGCGCCGGCCCTGCGCCTCGGGCAGGTCCACCGCCGCGCCACTGGCCG
Source organism: Nocardioides jiangsuensis (assembly GCF_019679455.1). Classification (GTDB taxonomy): domain Bacteria; phylum Actinomycetota; class Actinomycetes; order Propionibacteriales; family Nocardioidaceae; genus Nocardioides_C; species Nocardioides_C jiangsuensis. The sequence goes on along the minus strand of NZ_JAIEZQ010000001.1, from coordinate 436,621 downwards.
CGGCCGCGCGCGCGGGGCCGCGGCCGGCCCACGCGAACACCAGGGTGTCCTCACCCTTGAGGAAGCGGTGGCAGCGGACGCCGCCGGTGGCCCGGCCCTTGGCGGGGTACTCCGAGAACGGGGTCACCTTCACCGCGCCGGGCTCGGTGCCCGGCAGCGCGGTGCTGGAGCCGGACACGGTCACCACCACCGCGTCGTCGCCGGGCGTGAAGGCGGTGAAGGCCACCACCTGCTCGCCGGGACCGACCCGGACACCGGCCACACCGCCACCGGCCCGGCCCTGCGGGCGCACCCCGCCCGCGGCGAAGTGCAGCAGCCGGGCGTCGGCGGTGAGGAAGCACAGCTGCTCCTCGCCGGTCCGCAGCTCCACGGCGCCGACCAGCTCGTCGTCCTCGGCGAGCCGGATGACCTCCCAGTCGTCCTTGTTGCTGAGGTACTCGGGGTTGACCCGCTTGACGACGCCGTTGCGGGTGCCGAGCGCGAGGCCGGGGGAGTCGGTGTCGAACGACGACAGGGTGAGCACCCGCTCGTCGGTCTCGAGGGAGAGGAACTCGCTGACCGGCGCGCCGCCCTGCAGGTGCGGGGCGTTCGCGGTGGAGGGGAGCGTGGGCAGGTCGAGCACGTCGAGCTTGACCAGCCGGCCCCGGTTGGTGACCGCGCCGACCTGGCCGCGGGCCGTGGTGCGCACCGCCGACACCACCACGTCGTGCTTGGTGCGGCCGCCTCCGGAGCCCGGCGGCTCCGCGTCGCCGCTGCGTGCCAGCAGGCCGGCCGAGGACAGGTACACCCAGCACGGGTCGTCGGCGACCTCGAGCGGGACCGCGGAGGTCACTGTCTGCCCGGCGGAGGCCAGCAGGACGGTGCGGCGCGGGGTGCCGTAGGTCTTGGCCACCTCGCCGAGCTCGTCGGAGACCACCTTCCGGAGCAGCTTCTCGTCGTCGAGGATCGCGTCGAGCTCGGCGATCGTCTTCTCCAGCTCCGACTTGCGGTTCTCCAGCTCGATCCGCGAGTACTTCGTCAGGCGGCGCAGCGCCATGTCGAGGATGTAGGTGGCCTGCACGTCGCTGAGGTCGAAGACCGTGATCAGCCGCTGCTTGGCCTCGGCGGCGTTCTCGCTGGCCCTGATCAGCTGGATCACCTCGTCGATGTCGAGGATCGCGACCAGCAGGCCCTCGACGAGGTGCAGCTCGTCGGCGGCCTTCGCCCGGCGGTACGTCGACCGGCGGCGGACCACGTCGTAGCGGTGCCCGAGGTAGACCTCGAGCATTTCCTTGAGACCGAGCGTGCGCGGCTGCCCGTCGACCAGGCAGACCGCGTTGATACCGAAGGAGTCCTCCATCGGGGTGAGCTTGTAGAGCTGTTCGAGCAGCGCCTCGGGGTGGAAGCCGTTCTTGACCTCGATCACGAGGCGCAGCCCGTTGTTGTGGTCGGTGAGGTCCTTGACGTCGGAGATGCCCTGGAGCTTCTTGGCCTGGACCATCGTCTTGATCCGCTCGATGACCTTCTCCGGCCCGACGCCGTACGGCAGCTCGGTGACCACGATGCCCTTGCGGCGCGGGGTGACGCTCTCCACGCGGGCGGTGGCCCGCATCCGGAACGACCCGCGGCCGGACTCGTAGGCGTCGCGGATCCCGTCGAGGCCGACGATCTTGCCGCCGGTGGGCAGGTCGGGGCCGGGGATGAACCGCATCAGGTCGTCGAGCCCGGCCGACGGGTGGGTGATCATGTGCCGCAGCGCCTGGACCACCTCGACCAGGTTGTGCGGGGCGATGTTGGTGGCCATGCCGACCGCGATGCCGGAGGCGCCGTTGACGATCAGGTTCGGGATCGCCGCGGGGAGCACCGACGGCTCGAGCTCTCGGCTGTCGTAGTTCGGCTTGAAGTCGACGGTCTCCTCGTCGATCGAGACCGTCATCGGCATCGCCGCGGGGGCCATCCGGCACTCGGTGTACCGCATCGCGGCGGGCCCGTTGTCGGGGGAGCCGAAGTTGCCGTGGCCGTCGACGAGCGGCACCCGCAGCGACCAGGGCTGGACCATCCGGACCAGCGCGTCGTAGATCGCGCCGTCGCCGTGCGGGTGCAGCCGGCCCATGACCTCACCCACGACGCGGGCGCTCTTCACGTGGCCGCGGTCGGGGCGCAGGTTCATCTCGCCCATCGTGTAGAGGATCCGGCGCTGCACGGGCTTGAGCCCGTCGCGGGCGTCGGGGAGCGCGCGGCTGTAGATCACCGAGTAGGCGTACTCGAGGAAGCTGGACCGCATCTCGTCGCCGACGTCGATGTCGAGGATGTGCTCCTCGAAGTCGTCGGGGGGCGGGGCGGGCTTGGTGCGTCGTGCCATTGCGCCATTCTCTCCCGGGACACCTGGAAGTCGTGCGGGGGCACGCCGCTGTTGCCCGGAGGCGATACATTTCCGGGGTGAGCGAAGCGACGACAGCTCCGGGCCCCGGCCTCGACTACCCGAAGCACTGGGAGGCCGACGTCCTCCTCCGCGACGGCCACACCGCGCACCTGCGGCCGATCTCCGTCGACGACGAGCAGCTGCTCGTCGAGTTCTACGAGCAGGTCTCCGCCGAGTCCAAGTACATGCGGTTCTTCGCCCCGATGCCGCGGCTGTCCGAGCGTGACGTGCAGCGATTCACCCACGTCGACCACAAGGACCGGGTCGCGTTCGTGCTGACCGTGGCCCGCAAGATCATCGCCGTGGGCCGGTTCGACCGGATCGTGGACAAGGACGGCAAGGGCGACGTGGCCGAGGTCGCCTTCCTGGTCCAGGACGCCCACCAGGGCCGGGGCATCGCGCAGCTGCTGCTCGAGCACCTCGCCCAGGCCGGGCGGGAGCGCGGCGTGAAGAAGTTCGTCGCCGAGGTGCTCCCCGAGAACATGCGGATGATCCAGATCTTCCGCGACGCCGGCTACCACGTGGCCGGCGGGTTCGCGGACGGGGTGATGCGCTTCGAGTTCCCGATCGACTCCACCGAGACCTCGATCAGCGTGATGCTCTCCCGCGAGCACCGCGCCGAGGCCGCCTCGATCCAGCGGTTCTTCAACGCCCGCAGCATCGCGGTCATCGGCGCCTCGCGGCGGCAGGACACGGTCGGCCAGACCCTGGTGCGCAACCTCGTTCTCGGCGACTTCCGGGGCCGGGTCTACGTGGTGAACCCCGCCGCGGAGGCGGTCTCCGGGATGCCGGCGTACGCCTCCGTCTCCGACATCCCGGACACCGTCGACGTGGCGATCGTCGCGGTCCCCGCCGAGGCGGTGCAGGACGTGGTCCTCGACTGCGCGGCCAAGGGCGTGCACGGGATGATCGTGATCTCCTCGGGCTTCGCCGAGACCGGCGAGGAGGGCCGGGTGCGCCAGCGGCGGCTCGTCGGGCTCGCCCGCAGCTACGGCCTCCGGCTGATCGGCCCCAACTGCCTCGGGATCATCAACACGGCCGCCGACACCTCCCTGAACGCGTCGCTGTCCACGGTGATGCCCCCGCGCGGGCGCGCCGGGTTCTTCTGCCAGTCCGGCGCCCTCGGTGTCGCGATCCTGGAGAAGGTCGCCCGCCGCGGCCTCGGCCTCTCCTCGTTCGTCAGCGCCGGCAACCGCGCCGACGTCTCCGGCAACGACCTCCTCCAGTACTGGGAGGAGGACGCCAGCACCGAGGTGGTCCTGCTCTACCTGGAGTCGATCGGAAACCCGCGCAAGTTCAGCCGGGTGGCCCGCCGGGTCTCGCGCCGCAAGCCGGTCATCGCGGTCCGTTCCGGGCGTACGACGCAGGGCGTCCCGATGGGCCACGCGGTCCGCTCGATCATCGCCCCGCAGGCCGCGGTGGACGCGATGTTCCGCCAGGCCGGGGTGATCCAGGTCGACACGCTCGACGAGATGTTCGACGTCGCCCAGCTCGTCGCCCACCAGCCGCTGCCGCGCGGCCGGCGGGTCGCGGTGATCGGCAACTCCGACGCGCTCGGGCTGCTCGCCGCCGACGCCGCCGCCTCGGTGGGCCTCCAGGTCCGCGAGCCGGTGGCGCTGGGCCCGGAGGCCACCGCCGAGGACTTCGAGGACGCGCTCGACGCCGCGATCGACGACCCGGAGGTCGACTCGGTGGTCGCGGTGTTCATCCCGCCGCTGAACACCACCGGCGAGGAGGTGGCCAACGTCCTGGCCGCGGTGGGGGAGCAGTCCGACAAGCCGCTCGTGTCCAGCTTCCTCGGCAGCGAGGGCGTCCCGGAGCTGCTCCGGGTGCCCGACGTCGCCGGGTCCACCGCCGGCCGGGGGTCGGTCCCGTCGTACCCCGCGGTGGAGGCCGCCGTGCGCGCCCTGGCCCGGGTGGTCGACTACGCCGCGTGGCTGGCCCGCCCCGAGGGCGAGGTCGTCGCGCCCGAGGAGGTCGACGAGAGCCGCGCCCGGCGCCGGGTGAACCGGATCCTGATGGAGCACCCCGAGGGCCGCGACCTGTCGTTCGAGGACCTGCGCGACGTGCTCGACGCCTACGGGATCACGCTCTGGGAGCGGATCGAGGTCGACTCCGAGGACGCCGCCGTCGCCGCAGGGGAGAAGCTCGGCTGGGACGTGGTGCTCAAGGCCACCGCCGAGCACCTGCGCCAGCGGCTCGACCTGGCGCACGTGTGGCGCAACATCGACACCGAGGCCGAGATGCGCGACGCCTGGTCGACGATGCACGGCATCATCGACGAGCCGGGGACCGCGGGCTTCATCGTGCAGCGGGTCGCCCCGCCGGGCGTGCCGGTCGCGATCGGCGGGCTCGAGGACCCGCTGTTCGGGCCGGTCGTCTCCTTCGGCGTCTCCGGAGCGGCGAGCGAGCTGCTCGGCGACCGGGCCTACCGGATCCCGCCGATGCACGGCGGCGAGGCGGCCGACATGGTCCGCGAGATCAAGGCGGCCCCGCTGCTGTTCGGCTACCGCGGCAGCGAGCAGGTCGACGTCGAGGCGATCGAGCACCTGCTGCTCCGGGTCGCGCAGCTGAAGAACGACCTCCCGCAGATCAGCTCGCTGGACCTCAACCTGGTCCTCGCCGGGGCGCACGGTGCGACCGTGCTCAACGCCGTCGGCCGGGTGGAGCCGGTCGCCGACGCCCGCTCGGACTGGTTCGTCCGCCGGCTCAGCTCGCAGGTCGGCGACACCCTGCACGACTGACCAGTGCCCTCCGCTCCGCGGCCGGGGCGCCGTACCCCGGTCTCGACCCGAGTACGAGAACGGCCCGGGCCGGGTGCGGATACTCAGGCGCAGGCGGCCTCCGCTGCGTAGCCTCCAGGCATGAGAGGTCGGGGGACGGCGGTGCGCAGGGCGCGGGTGGTGCTCGTCGGTGCCGTCCTGGTCGTGGTGCTGACCTACGGCGGGCTCACCGTCGCCGAGCTCGCCGGGGCCCCGGCCTCGGCCAAGGACTGCGCGGTCCACGCCCTTCCGACGCCGGTGGCGCCGGACCTGGCACGCCCCGTCGCGGAGTACCCCGGGGAGCTCGCCCAGCGCGGCGGCACCCTCAACGACGCCAGCTGCCTGAACCGCACCCCGGTGTACGGCGTCGTGCGGCCGCGGTCCGCCGCGGACGTCCGGGAGGCGCTCGCCTTCGCCCGCGCCGAGGGGCTGTCGGTGTCCGTGGCCGGCACCCGGCACAGCATGGGCGGCCAGGCGTTCTTCCCGCGGGCGCTGGTCCTCGACATGCGCGGGCTCGACCGGGTGCGGGTGGACCCGGCCGCGCGCACCGCGACGGTCCAGGCGGGGGCCACCTGGCACGAGGTGCTCGAGGCCGTCCACCCGCACGGCCTGTCCGTGGCGACCATGCCGAGCATCGACGTGCTCAGCGTCGGGGGCACCCTCTCGATCGACGCGCACGGCCTGGACTTCCGGGCCGGGAGCCTCTCGGCCACGGTGCGCTCCCTCGAGGTGATGCTGGCCGACGGCACCGTGCACACGCTGGACCGGACCCACGAGCCGGAGCTGTTCCGGGCCGTGCTCGGCGGCTACGGCCTGTTCGGGGTGGTCCTGGAGGCGGAGCTCGACCTGGTGGACAGCGAGATGTACGAGCTGACCCAGCGGACCGTGGCCTACGACCGCTTCCCGGACCTGTTCCGCGACGAGCTCTGGCCCGACGACCGGTACCGGCTGATGTACGCGCACCTGTCCACCTCGCCGGACAGCCTGCTGCGCGAGGCAGTGGTGTACACCTACGAGACCACGGCGGCCGGCGAGCCGGTGCCGCCGCTGCGCGAGCCGGAGAGCATGGCGTTCGGCCGCTTCGTGCTCAACCTGGCGCGGACCGGCGAGGTCGGCCAGCGGGTGAAGTGGGCCGCCCAGCGGCACCTGCTGCCCCGCGTGCGCTCCTGCCGGCGCTCCCGCAACGAGGCCCTGCGCGACGCGGAGGCGTGCCTGGTCGGGCGCAACCAGGCGATGTACAACAGCCTCGGGCTGCTGCGGAACCGGATGGACCGGCACACCGACATCCTCCAGGAGTACTTCCTGCCGCACGACCGGCTGGTGCCGTTCCTCGACGACACCCGGGCGGCCCTCCGTGAGCACGACGCGGTCCTGCTCAACGCCTCGATCCGCTCGGTCCCCGGCGACGACGTGATGCTCGGCTACGCCGCCGAGGAGCGCTTCTCGCTGGTGCTCTACCTGAGCCAGGAGGTCACCCCGCGGGCGAACCGGGACATGGCCGGCCTCACCCGGGCGCTGGTCGCGAGCGCGCTCGAGCACGGCGGCACCTTCTACCTGCCCTACCAGCAGCACTACACCCGCGCGGACCTCGAGCGGGCCTACCCGGAGCTGGACGCGTTCTTCGCGCTGAAGCGCCGGTACGACCCCGGCCTGCTGCTGATGAACAGCCTCTACAGCCGGTACGCCGCGCCCTCGGACGCGTCGTAGCGGCGGCTGTGGCCCACCTCACCGGGCGGGGTGGGTAATTCGTTGGCGCGCGAATGCCGCTTACCGGAGAATTCCGGCTCGTGGACAACATCATCGTCTCCGACGAGCCCGAGGCGCTGGTGCCGCCCCGCCTCGACCCGCTGGTCAAGCGGCTGTTCGTGGGCATCGCCTTCTCCGCGCTCGGCAGCGGCCTCACCATGCCGTTCCTCTACGTCTACCTCGCGGAGATGCGCGGCATCTCGACGTCCACCGTGGGCCTGCTCTTCGCCTGGATGGGCCTGCTCGGCTTCGTCGGCTCGCCGCTGGGCGGCACCCTGATCGACCGGTTCGGGCCGCGCCCGGTGATGATCGTCGGGCTCACCGCCGAGGCGATCGGCGTCGCGTCGCTGGCCCTGGTGCAGAACACCTGGCACGCGTTCCTGGTCTCCTCCTTCATCACCCTCGGCACCGTGGGGCTCTACCCGGCGAGCACGGCGATGCTCACGCGGCTGGTTCCCGAGGAGGCCCGCGAGAAGGTCTACGGCTTCCAGTTCATGCTGCTCAACGCCGGCCTCGGCGTCGGCGGGGTGGTCAGCGGCCTGATGATCTCCACGAGCGACGTCACGTCCTTCCAGCGGCTCTACCTCGTCGACGCGCTGTCCTACGTCGTCTACATCGCGGTGATCCTCAGCCTGCCGCGCGGCACCGGCGCGATGGCCCGCCGGGAGGCCGAGGAGGAGATCGGGCCCCAGCCGGGCTGGCGGGAGGTGCTCCGCGACCGCACCCTGGTGCGCGTGGTCGCGATGTCCGTGGTGGTGATCACCTTCGGCTACGCGCAGTTCGAGGCCGGGTTCGCGGCGTACACCGTGGACGTGGCCGGCGTACCGGCGAAGTCGCTGGGCTGGGCGTTCGGCGCCAACACCGCCGCGATCGTGCTCGGCCAGCTGGTCACCCTCCGGCTGATCAAGGGCCGGCGGCGTACGTCGATGCTCGCCCTGTGCGCGGCGATCTGGTCGCTGTCGTGGGCGGTGATCGCCTCCTCCGACGCGGTCGACGGCGCGACGTCGGTGCTGCTGGTCGTCGTGGGGCTCGGGCTGTTCGGCCTGGGCGAGACGCTGTGGGCCCCGGTGGCCCCGGCGATCATCAACGACCTGGCCACCGAGGAGCTGCGCGGGCGCTACAACGCGCTCCAGGGGATGACCTGGACCGTGGCGATGATCGTCGGCCCGGCGCTGGCCGGCCTGCTGATCGGCAACGGGCTCGCGCACGTGTGGGTGGCCTGCACCGTGGGCGGCACGGCGGTCGGCGCGCTGCTCTTCCTCAACCTGCGCCGGCACCTGACCGACGCCCAGGACGGTGTGGAGGCCGAGGTCACGCTGGCTGCATGAAAGACTGACCAGCATGCAAGACCGTTACGCAGACCTGCGGGCCGCCATCGAGAAGTCGGGCTACTACCCCGACGTCGTCGCGGACTCGGTGAACGCGGCGGTGGCGGGGGAGGGCGTCGTGTCGTTCCTGGTCCACCACGAGCCGACGATCGACCGGGACGAGGTGCGCCGCCACGTGACCGTGGTCGTGCTCACCCCGAGCCGCCTCATCCTGGCGCACACCGACGAGCACGAGCCGGACGACCTGCTGCCGGCGCCGTACACCTCGACCTCCACCGAGGCGGTGATGCTGCACTCCGTGCGCTCGGTGGTGGTCAACCGCATGGTGGCCAACCCGGCGTCGTACGCCGGCAAGCCGGTCCCGCCGCCCGGCGCCAGCGAGGTCGTCCTGACCATCGGCTGGGGCGGCGTCGGCCGGGTCGACCTCGAGCCGGCCGGCTGCTCGGACCCGCAGTGCGAGGCCGACCACGGCTACACCGGCGTGATCGCCTCCGACGACTTCTCGATCCGGGTCAGCGCCGCCGCCGACGGGGTCGACGCCGTGGCCCACGTGCTCTCCTTCGCCGAGGTGCTGTCCGCGAGCACCGCGGGCACCACGCCCGCCCGATGACCGACGAGTTCACCGCCCCGGCCTACGGCGACCGCTCGCTCGGCGACGTCCTGCCCGCGGTCGCGGCCGCGATGGGTGTCGACGCCGGCCTCGGCCCCACCTCGATCGAGCTCCCCGAGGGTCGGCGGTACGTCGTCTTCCTCGTCGACGGCCTCGGTTACGAGCTGCTGCGCGACCACCCCGAGGAAGCGCCGTTCCTGCACTCGCTGCTCGGCGCGCAAGCCCCCGCGACGGTGGGGGTGCCGTCCACCACCGCGACCAGCCTCACGTCGCTGGGCACGGCCCTGCCCCCGGGCACGCACGGGGTCGTCGGGTACACCTCCCGCATCCCGGGCAGCGACAGGCTGCTCAACGCGCTGCTCTGGGACGCCGGCGTCGACGCCCGTGAGTGGCAGTCCCACCCGACCGCGTTCGGCCGGATGGCCGCCGCCGGCGTGCACACGACGGTGGTGAACAAGCGCGCGTTCGCGACCTCCGGGCTGACGGTGGCCGGCCAGCGCGGCGCGGAGTTCGTCGGCGCCGACCGCGTCGGGGAGCGCCTGGCCGCCGCGCTGGAGGCGTCGACCGGGTCGCCCTCGCTGACCTACCTGTACGACGGCGACCTGGACTGGACCGGGCACGCCTACGGGGTCGCCTCGATGCAGTGGGAGCAGCAGCTGTCGATGATCGACATGGCCGCCGAGCACCTGCGCGAGACGCTGCCCTCCGACGTCCGCGTCGTGGTGGTGGCCGACCACGGGATGGTCGACTCCCCGTTCGACCAGCGGGTCGACGTGGACGAGGTGCCGGACCTACAGGACGGCGTGGCGCTGGTCGGCGGCGAGGCGCGGTTCCGCCACCTGTACTGCCGCAGCGGCGCCGTGGACGACGTGGTGGCCAGCTGGCGCTCCGTGCTCGGCGCGCGGGCGGAGGTGCTGTCGCGCGACGAGGCGCTCGCCCTGGGCTGGTTCGGCGAGGTGTTGCCCGTCGTACGGCCGCGGTACGGCGACGTCGTGGTCGCCTGCCGGGGCGACTTCGCCGTGCAGAGCCTCTCCGCCTTCCCGCACGAGGCGAAGCTGCTCGGCCTGCACGGCTCGCTGACCTCGGCGGAGATGCTGGTCCCGATCCTGGTCGCCTGACGTGGCATGATTCTCGCCCGTGGCTGAACTCCAATTCTTCACCGGGACGATGGACTCCGGTAAGTCGACGCTGGCCCTGCAGACCAACCACAACCACGCGGCGCGCAACCGGGTCGGACGGATCTTCACCACGCACGACCGGGCCGGCACCGCCACCCTGTCGAGCCGGCTCGGGCTCACCCACGAGGCGATCGAGGTCGCGGCCGACTTCGACTTCTGGAAGTACGTCGTGGGCTCGCTGACCCACGGCGGCCGCATCGACTACCTGATCTGCGACGAGGCCCAGTTCTACACGCCGCAGCAGATCGAGCAGCTCGCCCGGATCGTCGACGAGCTCCAGATCGACGTCTTCGCGTTCGGCATCCTCACCGACTTCCGCTCCCAGCTCTTCCCGGGCTCCGCGCGGCTCGTCGAGCTCGCGGACCGGATGAACGTGCTCCAGGTGGAGGCCCTGTGCTGGTGCGGCAAGCGAGCCACCCACAACGCCCGCACGGAGAACGGCGTGATGGTCACCGAGGGCGAGGTGGTGGTCGTCGGGGACATCGAGAGCGCCGACGAGGAGCCCGCCGACTCCCACGTCGGCTACGAGGTGCTCTGCCGCCAGCACCACCGGCGCAAGCTCACCGCGGCCCGGGCCAAGGCGGTCTCCCTCGCGCCGGAGCCGCTGCCGTTCGGGTGAGCGGTCGCTCGACGCCCTCGTCGGCCTCGTCGCCCACCTGAGGGCTCAGCTCACTCGGCGCCGAACCGGTCCCGGGCCTCCGTCGGAATGAGCGGCTTCTCGCCCCGGACCTTGAGCTGCTGGACGGCCCAGGTGTTCCCGTCGGGGTCGCTGAAACCGAAGAACGTGCCGCCGTCGCGCTCGTCGAACACGGTGATCTCGCTGGTCTCGACGCCGCGGCCCAGGAGCTCCTCCCGGGCGGCCACCGCGTCCGCGACGCACAGCTGGAGGCCCCGCATCGACCCCGGCGCCATCTCCTGCTGCGCCGGCAGGTCCCCGACCACGATGGAGCAGCCCGAGCCGGGTGGCGTCAGCTGCGCGACGCGCATCTGCTCGGTGCGGGTGTCGTGGTCGAGCACGAAGCCGACCTGGTCCCGGTAGAAGGCGACCGCGCGGTCGATGTCGCTCACCGGGAGTAGCACGACCTCCAGCGTCCAGTCCATGGGAGGCATCCTCGCGCAACCCCGCTCGCACGCGCAGGCGAACGGCGCCGCCCGAGGGGAGACCCGGCGGCGCCGTCGTGGCCTAGCAGCGCCGGATCGCCCGCCCAGCGGGGTCCACGACCTGCCGGTCGCCGAGAGCCTCGCCCAGCTGGTAGGTCACGGTGGAGGGGAGTCCGACCACGGTGTGGAAGCCGGCGCCCACGTCCTGCGACAAGCTCGCGGTGACCTCGTCCTCCGACTCCGCGACGGAGAAGGTCACCCGGGAGGTCTCGCCGCCGTGCATGATGTGGAACGTCAGCCTGCTGTCCCCACCGACGGAGTAGCACTCCGGTGGGCTCCCGCCTTGGTGGGCGGCGCTGACCCAGCCGGCCGAGGTGACGACGAGACCGACGGCGAGCGCCACGGTGAGGAACGGCGAGGCGAGGCGGCGCCTGAGGGATGCATGCACGGGGAGCAGTATCGGGGACGGATCCCGCCTCGCGGGGCGGTTTGTCCCGAGGCATACTCGCGGGCATGGCCGACCCCACCCCGTTGACCCGTCCGCAGACCAGCCCCGCGCCCGGCCCGCTGACCACGGTGGCCGCGCTCGCCGCGCTGCTCGACACGGAAAAGCCCGTGACCCTGCTCGACGTCCGCTGGCGGCTCGGCGGGCCGCCCGGAGCCGAGGAGTTCGCCCGCGGGCACCTCCCCGGGGCGGCGTACATCGACCTCGAGACCGACCTGGCCGACCCGCCCGGCCCCGGGGGACGGCACCCGCTGCCGGACCCGGCGCGGTTCGAGGCCGCGATGCGCCGCTGCGGTGTGCGGGAGGACCGGCCCGTCGTCGTGTACGACGCCGTCGGCGGGACGTCCGCGGCGCGGTGCTGGTGGCTGCTGCGGCACCACGGCCACCGCGACGTGCGGGTGCTCGACGGCGGCTACCCGGCCTGGGTCGCGGCCGGCGGCGCGGTGGAGGAGGGGGACACCGTGCCCCGCGAACCGGGCGACCTCACCGCCCGTCCCGGCGGGATGCCGGTGCTCGACGCGGACGGCGCGGCCCGGGTCGCCCGGTACGGCGTCCTCCTCGACGCCCGCGCCCCGGAGCGCTACCGGGGCGAGGTGGAGCCGGTGGACCCGGTGGCCGGACACGTCCCCGGGGCGGTGAACCTGCCCGCCACCGCGAACCTGGTGGGCGCGCCCGAGGCGGACGTGCAGACGTTCCGACCCGCCGAGGACCTCGAGCCGCTCTACACCCGCGCGGGTGCCCTCGGCGGCCGGGAGGTGGGCGTCTACTGCGGCTCGGGTGTCACCGCCGCGCACGACGTGCTCGCCCTGGAGGTGCTGGGAGTGCGGGCCGCGCTCTACCCGGGCTCCTGGAGTGGGTGGGTGGCCGACCCGGCACGCCCGATCGCGACCGGCGAGGAGCCCGCGGCCGGCACGTGACCAATCGCACCCAGCGTCGTTGAGACACGTGTGCCCGCCCAACCCCGGCGGGCCTACGGTCCAACGAAAGGGCACGCATGCGCCTCCGCCGTTCCGCAGCTGTCGCGACCATCCTCGCCACGTCGGCTGCCACCCTCGCCGCCGGCGGACTGCTCCCCGCAGCCGAGGCAGTCACCGAGCACTCCCTGGCCACCCCGTCCGGGCACGCGGCCGAGGACAGCCGCACCGGCAACCCGCTGGTCCGGCCCGACAGCAGCCGCGTCGACGCGGTCAAGCAGCTGGTCGCGCGGGCCGGCAGCGGCGCCCGGGTCACCTGGGACACCGAGTTCGGCACTCCGCGCACGATCTACCCGGCGCCCGGCGAGGCCCTCTCCGCGCCCCGCGACGGGTCCGCGGTCGACGTCGCCCGCGCCTTCGTCGACGCCAACCGCGCCGCCTTCGGGCTCAGCTCGGCCGAGGTCGCCGCCCTCGCGGTCACCCGCGACCACAGGCTCACCGGCGTCGACGTGCACGTCGTCAACTTCACCCAGACCGTCGCCGGGGTCCGGACCGTCCGCGGAGGCTCCATGGGCCTCGCGGTCGACGGCGCCGGCCGGGTCCTGGCATTCACCGGGGAGGTGGCCCCGGACAGCGACCTGCTCGGCTCGTACGGGCTCACCGCCGCGGCTGCCCTGACCAGGGCCGGCGCCGCCCTCGGCGTCACGTCGCTGGCGCCGAGGGCCGACGGCGACGTCGCCGGCTTCGACCGTTTCGAGACCGGCCTGGCCTCGCAGTCCTACGTGCAGAAGGCCGCGTTCCCGACCGCGGACGGCGCCCGCGCCGCCTACCGCGTGCTCTTCGTGAACAAGCTCGACGAGGCCTGGGACATGGTCGTCGACGCGCAGACCGGCGAGGTGCTCTACAAGACCTCGCTGGTGCAGCACGAGGCCGAGGGCCTGGTCTACGAGAACTACCCGGGCGCCCCGCAGGGCGGCGAGCAGGAGAAGGTCAGCTTCGGGCCCACCGCCGAGTCGCCCGGCGGGTACGTCGACCCGACCGGCCTCACCGGGATCGGGGTGACCACGCTCGGCAACAACGCCGACACCTTCAAGAACTGGTCGAACTTCATCGCCCCGCTCGACCAGGCGAACCGCACCGTGGCTCCGACCGGCCAGTTCAACTTCGGCTTCCCCAACGCGTGGGAGACCTCGGAGTGCCAGGCGGTCCCGCCGGCGTACGAGCAGGACTCCGACGCCTCGTCGACGAACCTCTTCTACCAGCACAACCGGATCCACGACGAGTTCTACTCCTACGGGTTCACCGAGAGCGCCGGGAACTTCCAGGCCGACGGCGGCGACCCGATCATGGGCCTGGTCCAGGCCGGCGCGATCAGCGGCGGCGCCCCGACGTACACCGGCCGCGACAACGCCTACATGCTGACGCTGCCCGACGGCATCCCGCCGTGGAGCGGGATGTTCCTGTGGGAGCCGATCAACGACGCGTTCGAGGGGCCCTGCCGCGACGGCGACTTCGACGCCGGGGTGATCGAGCACGAGTACGCCCACGGCCTGTCCAACCGCTACGTCGGCACCGAGGACGGCGCGCTCGGCGGGCACCAGTCCGGCTCGATGGGCGAGGGCTGGGGCGACTGGTACGCGCTGAACCACCTGCACCGCGAGGGGCTCCAGGACAACTCGGTGGTCGGCACCTACGTGACCGGCAACGAGGAGCGGGGCATCCGCAACTGGGCCTACGACGACACCGAGGCCAACTTCGGCGACATCGGCTACGACCTCGGCGGCCCCGAGGTGCACTCCGACGGCGAGATCTGGACCGCGACCCTGTGGGACATGCGCCAGGCCCTCGTCGCCGAGCTCGGTGAGCAGGAGGCCGCGGAGGTCGCCTCGTTCATCGTCACCGACGGGATGCCGCTGGCTCCCAACGACCCGAGCATGCTCGACATGCGCGACGCGATCCTCAAGGCGCTCGACATCCGCTACCACTCGCGGGCGGACTTCGACGTGCTCCAGGACGTCGTGTACGGCGCGTTCGCCGACCACGGCATGGGCACCGGCGCCTCGAACCAGAAGAGCGAGGCCGACGAGACCGGCGCCGGCGACATCGACCCCGTCCCGTCGTTCGCCCACCAGAACCCCGAGCGCAACGGGGTGCTCGCCGGCCGGGTGGTCAACGCCTCCTCGGGCGACCCGGTGGCCGACGCCCGGATCATGCTCGGCACCCTCGAGGCCGGGGTCACCCCGGTCGCGCGGACCGGAGCCGACGGCCGCTTCACCGTGACCGCCGCCGAGGGCAGCTACCCGCTGACCATCCAGGCCCGCGGGTACGGCGCCCGGACCGTCGACGCGCTCGACGTGGCCGCCGGCCAGACGCTCTCGCAGCAGTTCGCGGTCGCGCCGAACCTGACCTCGGAGGCCAACGGGGCGCAGGTCGTCTCCTCGACCACCGGCGGCGCGAAGTCGCTGATCGACGACACCGAGCAGACCCGGTGGAAGACGACCGTCAAGTCCGGCAACGCCGTGGTGAAGCTGGCCCGGCCGGCCACCATCTCGAAGGTCCAGGTCAGCGCTTTCACCACGTCGCGCTTCGAGGCGGTCCGCTCCTTCACGCTGCAGACCTCGAACGACGGCGTGAACTGGAAGACGCAGCCGATCGGCAAGGACGCGTTCGACTACCAGATCCCGCGGCCGACGGTGGGCGACGTGCACTACCGCACGTTCACGCTGCCGACTCCGGTGAAGGCGTCCTACGTGCGGCTGTGGGCCGACTCCGCGCTCGGCGAGACCAAGACCAACGCGCAGTTCGGTGACCTGCAGGTCTTCAGCAACGCGCCGGTGAAGGTGTCGCCGCTGCCCCCGGCGCCTCTCGACGAGCCGTTCACCGAGACGTTCACGATCGCCGGCAGCAACCCGAGCAGCGACCTGACCGGCGGCGGCGTCGTCGGCGCCGAGCTCGCGAGCACGTGCAGCGCCCCGCCGGCCAGCCAGGGCACGGACGGCTGGGTCAGCACCCTGCCGGAGTCCTTCGGCGACGGTGCCCACAAGGTGGCGGCGACCGGGTCGGGTGCGGCGTACGACCTCGACCTGTACTTCTACAACACCGACTGCGAGCTCATCGGCAGCGCGGCCTCCAGCGCCGCCGACGAGTCCGGCGCGCTGCCGACCGGGACCGCCTTCGTGGTCACCTCCGCCTACCTCGGCGCGGCGACCGACGTCGTCCTCGAGGCGGTGGACACCCAGTAGGCCGGGCGACGGGCCCGTCAGCCAACCCGGCGGGCCCGTCGCTCTGACGAGGTCGTGGGTCGGTGAGATCAGGGGTACCGATCCGCGGCCTCGTTGCCTGTCCGGGCCCGGTCGCGAGCGGCCACGGTCACCGACCTGGCCGAAGACCCCGGTGAGGCTCGGGTGCGGTCAGGCGACGGCGCCGTGCGCCTGCACCGGCTCGGCGAGGTCCGCGAGCAGCCGGTCGAACACCGCCGCCGCCGTCGGTACGTCGATCAGCCCGGCGTCGTAGCCGCGCCAGTCGTGCGCCGCGGCGCCGTCGAGCACGACCTCGGCGACCGGGACCGCGCCGGGCCGGAGGACGAGACGTCGTCCCGCGCCCGCCGTGCGGTGCTCGGCGCAGTCGCACTCCGAGCGCAGCAGCAGCCAGGTCAGGTCCTCCGGGCGGTGGGTGCGCAGCACCACCCGGGTGCCGCGCGCGAAGAAGTGCAGCATGCCGTGCTCGGCGGAGCGCAGCCACAGCGCGACCGGGACGCGGTGGCTGGGGGAGAGCACGGTGAGGCCGCGGTCGCCCAGGGCGGCGGTCCAGGCGGGGAAGGTCAGCGGAGCGGAGGAGGTCATGGTCACGGCTTCCGGGTCGGGCGGTCGTCGGCAGGCGGTGGTGCACCAGCCGGGGCTGGTGTCAGCGGCAGCGACAACACAGGTGACTCATGACCGGTCCAGGGTGGCAGCTCGGCGGGTCGCGTGCAGCCGGATCTCAGGATCCGGGCGCCTGCACTAGCGTGGGGGTCCATGAGCACCTGGGGCCGCTCCGCGACCACCGCACCGGTCGCGGCCGTGGTCCGGGAGGCGTTCGGGGCCGACGCGCGGGTGACCAGGTCGCGACGGGTCGGCGGGGTCCGAGAGCGCAGCGCGCTGCTGCGGCTGCACCTCGACGGCCCCGGCGACCTGCCCGCCAGCGTGGTCGCCAAGCGGCTGAAGTCCGCGTCGGCCGGCGACCCCGACGCCCTGGGCCTGTTCCACGCCGAGCTCGCCTCGCTCCGGTTCCTGTCACGGCCGGAGGTGGCCGGGCAGGCTGACCTCGGGGCGCCGGGCCTGGTGGGCGATTCCGCGCGGCAGCGGGTCGTGGTGATGGAGGACCTCGGGGACGGCGTCAGCCTGGCCGACGTCCTGCTCGCCTCCGGTGTCGGCGCGGCACCCGCGGACGGTGCGGCCGTCGACGCGCTTCACCGCTACGCCCGGTCGCTGGGGACGCTCAACGGTGCCACGCGGCCGCACCTCGACGCGTTCCGGGCCGAGAGCCGCGCGCTCGGGGCGACCGACCCGGACACGGCGTGGGGCGACGAGGTCGGCGAGGTGCTGGCCGGGCTGCCCGGGGCACTGGGCCCGCTGGGCCTGCCGGTCGACGCCACCCTCGCCGCCGAGCTGTCCGCGCTCCGCGAAAGCCTCACCGACCCCGCCTGGACGGCCTTCACCCACGGCGACCCGTGCCCGGACAACAACCTCCTCGCCGCTGACGGCAGGCTGGCCCACTTCGACTTCGAGTTCGCCGGCCTGCGGCACGCCCTGGTGGACGGCGCCTACCTCACCGTGCCGTTCCCGACCTGCTGGTGCGTGGGCACCCTGGACCCCGCGCTCCAGACCTCGCTGGAGCGGACCTACCGGTCCGTGCTCGGCGAGCACCTGCCCGCGGCCCGCGACGACGCGGCGTACGACGCCGCCCTGCTCGCGGTGCGGGCCTACTGGGCGCTGCGCATGGTGACCTGGCTGCTGCCGAAGGTGGTGGCCGAGGACCGCGACTGGGGCCGGGCCACCATCCGGCAGAGGGTGGTCCTGCGTGTCCGCGGGCTCGTGGACCGGGCCCGTGACGCGGGGGAGTGGCCCGCGACCGCGGCGCTGTTCGAGTCGCTGCTGGCGGGGCTCGCGGAGCGCTGGGGGGACGTCGTACCGATGGACGGCTACCCCGCGCTGGAGGCGCCGCCTACCAGTGCACGCCCTTGAGCAGGCGGGCGAGAAACATCTGCTCCGAGGTCGGCGCGTCGCCGGCGTCCTCGCCGCGCGCGGCCGCCGAGTCCGGGAAGACCTGGTAGGCCAGGTGCAGGATCCGGAACGTGGTCTTCGGCGCCACCGTGTGCGCGACCGCACCCAGGCTGCCGAGCGCCGTGTTGATCTCGTGCGGCCGGTCCGCGAGCGCGCGCAGCACCAGGTCGGCCGCCTGCGCCGGGGTGATCGTGGGGAACCGGTCGTAGATCTTGGTCGGCGCGATCATCGGGGTCTTCACCAGCGGCATGTGCACGGTGGTGAAGCTGACCCCGTCGCCGACGACCTCGGAGCTGACCACGTTGCTCCACGCGTCGAGCGCGGCCTTCGAGGCGACGTAGGCGCTGAACCGCGGCGGGTTGGTCTGCACGCCGATCGAGCTGACGTTGACGATGTGGCCGAACCCCTGCGCCCGCATCTTCTCCATCACGCCCATCACCAGGCGGACCGCGCCGAAGTAGTTGAGCTGCATGGTGCGCTCGAAGTCGTGGAACCGGTCGTGGCTCAGCGCCAGCGAGCGCCGGATCGAGCGGCCGGCGTTGTTGACCACGAAGTCGATCGTCTCGTGCTCGGCGCAGAGCTGCTCGCACAGCGCGTCGATCGCGGTCAGGTCGGAGAGGTCGCAGGGGTAGACGTACGCGATGCCGCCGGCAGCCTCGATCGCGGCCTGGGTGTCCTCGAGCTTGTCCTTGCCGCGCGCCACCAGGACCGGGACGCCGCCGGCCTGGGCGACCTTGAGCGCGGTCGACCTGCCGATGCCCGACGAGGCACCGGTGATCACCACCGTCCGGCCGGCCAGCGCCTCACGCAGGTGGTCGTCCTGCGCGGTCGTGCGGTCGAGGTGGTCCTCCCAGTAGTTCCACAGGGTGAGGGCGTAGCTGTCCAGGTCGGGGCAGGAGATGCCGGACCCGCGCAGCGCCCGCTCGGTACGGCGTGAGGCGTACTGGGTCGGGAAGGAGACGTGCTCGAGGACCTGGGGAGGGACGCCGAGCCGGCCGATCGTCTCGCGCAGCGCCAGCTGCACCGGGGCCAGCCGCAGCGCGTTGCTGACCAGACCGCTCGGCCGCAGCGCCCGGGGGAGCACCCCGCGCGGCAGGATGCCGGTCACCCGGCGGTCGAACGGCACCGCGAACCGCGGGGCCTGCGCGGCGGCGGCGAAGGTGTTCACGACCTCCACCGTGGGCTGCGGGTCGGGGTTGACCAGGTGGAACGCCTGGCCGTCGAGCCCCGGCTCGTGGGCGATGTGGTCCATCGCCTTGGCGACGTAGTCGACGGGGACGACGTTGGTGTCGCCGAGGTCCACGCCGAGCAGGGGCAGCCACTGCGGGAGGCTGTCGCGCATCCGCTTGAACAGCGGGAAGAAGTAGTAGGGCCCGTCGACCTTGTCCATCGCCCCGGTCTCGGAGTGGCCCACGACGACCGCCGGACGGTAGACCCGCCAGGGCACCTCGGACTCCTCGCGGACGATCCGCTCGGACTCGAACTTCGTCCGGTGGTACGACGACGGCAGGCCCTGCCCGACGTCGAACATGCTCTCGTCGTAGACGCCGGGGTAGTCACCGGAGGCGGCGACGGACGAGACGTGGTGGAAGACACCGGCGTCGAGGTCGGCCGCGAGCCCCAGCGCCGCGCGGGTGCCGCCCACGTTGAGCTGCTCGTTCAGGTCGTCGGGCGCGGTCATGTCGTAGAGCGCCGCGAGGTGGAAGAAGTGCTCGACGGAGCCGCGGTGCTCCTCGACCCAGGCCGGGTCCACGCCGAGCCCCGGGCTGCCGAGGTCGCCGGTCACCGGGGTCACCCGGCCGGGCACGCCCCACGAGCGGACCAGCGCGTCGAGCCGCCTGCGGGACCCCTCCCGCACCAGCACGAACACCTCGCCGTCGCGGTGGTCGAGCAGCTCCTGCACGAGGTGCCGGCCGATGAAGCCGGTCGCGCCGGTGACGAAGTAGGCCATGGAACCGTCCGCTTCGGTAGGTCGGGTGAGGTCAGGTCACTCGGAGCGTCCGCCACCGAACATGATCTCGTCCCAGCTCGGGACCGAGGCGCGGCGGTTGCGGCGACCCTTCTTCGCCGGGGCCTCGGGCTTCGCGGCCTCGTCGCCCTCGGCGGGCTGCTCCGCGTCCCGGGCGGCGGGCTCGTCGGCCTGCTCCACGGGGGTCTCGACCGGCGAGGTCGCCGCCGGCTCCGCGGTCCGCGGCTCGGGGTCGCGGCGGCCGGCGGGCCGCTCGGTCGCCTGGGTGGCCATCCAGTCGGCGTCGCCGGTCGCGGCGGCGGGCTCGCCGACCTCGGGCACCGAGCGGCGCCGTACCTGCTGGGCGGTCTGGCTGAGGTCGACGGTGACCTCGTCGGCGGACACCGGGCGGTGCTCCTGCGGGGAGACCATGCCGATGACGTCCTCGCCCAGGGGCAGCTCGTCCTCGCTGCCGACCGGAGAGAGCCGGCGGGCGGCGGGCTCGGCGGGACGCGGCGCGGCCGGCTTCTTGACGGGCTGCTCGCCGAGGAGCAGACGGGCCTCGTCGTTCTCGGCCACGACGAAGCGCCCGGGGGCGTCGAACACGAACTCGGCGTGCTTGGAGCGCTCACCGTGGCGGTAGTCGGCGACCAGCGCCCAGCGGCCGTCCTCGCGGCGCCAGGCGTCCCACTCGACGGAGTCGGGGTCGACGTTGCGGGACCGCAGCTGCTCGGCCACGGCGTCCCCGAGCACGCGGGCCGGCCCCTCCCCGGCCTTGCGGCGGACGGAGGCGCGCTGCGCGCGGTCGGCGATGTGGGCACGCTCGGCGAGCACCGGTCCGGCGAAGCCCATGATCCGGTCGACGGTGGTCTGCGCAGCCTGGGCGACCGCCTCGGGGGTCTCCCCGGAGCGGATCCGTGCCTGGATGTCGCGGGGGCGCAGGGCGCTGTCCATCTGAATCTCCAACTGGCCGAGTCGTGCGTGGTCACCTCGGAGGGCGGCCCGGAGCTTCGCGTCCGCAGGAAGGGCGTACTCCTCACCCGAGTCACTGACGAGGACGAGCTTGGACCTGTCCTCCGTCAGCCCCACGAGTGTGAGGTCCTGCATCGTGTCCCGCTCCTTGTCTGAGTGCTGTTCGGACGAGCCTACTTCAAGCGCAGGCACCGGCCGGTGGCGCCGCGCTTGCTCGGTAGCCTCGGCCCATGGAATCTACGGTCGTGGAGCCGGGCGCGCTCCTGGTCACCCTCGACATGGTGGGGATCTTCGTCTTCGCGATCTCCGGCGGGCTGGTCGCGGTCCGCAAGGGGCTCGACATCTTCGGGGTGCTGGTGCTCGCCTGGACGACCGGTCTCGGCGGCGGGTTCCTCCGCGACGTGCTGATCGGCGCCGTCCCCCCGGCGGCGCTCGCGGACTGGCGGTACCTGATGGTTCCGGTGGCCGCCGGGCTGGTCACCTTCTACTTCCACCCGGCGCTCGGCCGGATGGAGCGGCTGGTCAACGTGTTCGACGCGGCCGGGCTCGGCCTGTTCTGCGTCACCGGTGCGCTCAAGGCGCTCGACTTCGGCCTCGGGCCGGTCCCGGCGGCCTTGATGGGGATGCTCACCGGGATCGGCGGCGGCGTCGCCCGCGACCTGCTCGCGGGCCGGGTGCCGGTGGTGCTGCGCAGCGAGATCTACGCGACGCCCGCGTTGGTCGGCGCCGCGGTGGCGGTGGCCGGTGAGTCCAGCGGGCTCTCCACGTTCGCCTACGCGATCCCGGCGGTGGTGCTGTGCACCGGGTGGCGGCTGCTGGCGCTGCGCAAGGGCTGGGAGGCGCCTCGCCCCGCCGGGTCGGCCAGCACGTGACCGGTCGGCCCGGTCAGCCGCCGAGCACCCGGTCCAGGTAGGCGTTGGCGAACGCCCGGTCCGGGTCGACCCGGTCGCGGACCCGCGCGACGTCGTCCCACCGGGGGTAGGCCGAGGCAAGGTCGGGGGCGGTCCGGGTGTGCAGCTTGCCCCAGTGGGGGCGCCCGTCGTACGCCCGCAGCACCTCCTCGACCGCCGTGAAGTACGCCGTGTGGTCGGTCTGCCGGTTCACGTGGAAGGCGAGGAACACCGACTCCCGCCGGTACGCCGGGGAGAGCCACGCCTCGTCGCCCGGCGTGCAGCGGACCTCCACGGGGAAGCCGATCCGCAGGCCCGACCGCGCGATCAGCGCCCGGACCTCGGCCAGCGCCTCCATGCCCGCCTCCCGCGGCACGGCGTACTCCATCTCCCGGAAGCGCGCCGTCCGCGGCGAGCAGAACACCCGGTGCGAGGCGTCGCTGTAGCGCCGGGCGGACAGCGCCCGCGCCGACAGCCGGTTCAGCGCGGGGACCGCCGCCGGGACCGCGTTCCCTGCCCGGTTGACCCAGCCGAAGACGGTGTTGGCGAGGAACACGTCCTCGAGCAGCTCCCGGGACCGGGACAGCGGCCGGGGCGGCTCGGTGGTCCGGTTGTCGCGCTTCACCAGCGCTCGGTCGGTGTGCGGGAACCAGTACAGGTCCACGTGGTCGTTGCCGTCGACCAGCTCGTCGTAGCGGTCCACCGCCTCGTCGAGGGGCATCGGCTCCTCGACCGCCTCCAGCGTGAAGGCCTGCTCCACCGCGAAGGTGACGGCGGTGAGGACCCCCAGCGCGCCCAGCCCGACCCGGGCCGCCGCGAACAGGTCGCGGTCGGTCCCGGCGCTGCAGGTACGGAGCCGGCCCTCGCCGTCCACGAGCTCGAGCGCGGTCACCTGGGCCGACAGCGAGGCGCGCCGCCCACCCGTGCCGTGGGTGCCGGTGGAGACCGCACCGGCCACGGTCTGCCGGTCGATGTCGCCGAGGTTGTGCAGGGCCAGGCCCAGCGCGTGCAGCCGGTCGTTGAGCACGTGCAGCGGCGTCCCGGCGAGAACCGTCACGGTCATCGCCTCCCGGTCGACACCCCGGATCCCGGACAGCCGGTCCGGGAGCAGCAGGACGCCGTCGGTGACCGCGACGTCGGTGAAGGAGTGGCCCGAGCCGACCATCTTCACCCGGCGCCCCTCGTCACGGGCGGCACAGACCGCCGCCACGACCTCGTCCGGGTCGGCCGGGGTGACGACCCGGGCCGGGGCGGCGGAGGCCAGACCCGCCCAGTTCCGCCAGGTGACGGCGGGCTCGGCGGCGTGGAGCGGCGGGTGCATGCGCCGAGGCTACGGGAGGCCTCACCACCCGTCGGACATACTCGAGAACGTGACGCTGCCCGTCGTGCACGACGTCCGCAACCGACTCGGTGAGCGGCTCTTCGCCCGCGTCGCGGGGCCGGAGGGGCCCGCGCGGCGCGACCGGATCCACCACACGCCGGGCCCGCGCTGGTTCCCCGAGGACGCCCCGATCCGGCAGGTGCACGGGGACGCGTCCATGTTCGTCGGCGGGGTCCGCGCCCCTGCTGCTCCAGTCGCTGCACCCGCTGGCGATGGCCGGCGTCGCCGCCCACTCGGGGTTCAAGGGCGACCCCTGGGGCCGGCTCCAGCGCACCAGTCACTTCCTCGCGGTGACCACGTTCGGCACCGCCGAGGACGCCGAGGCGATGGTGCGGCGGATCCGGGCCGTGCACGCGACCGTGGTCGGCGCCGCCCCCGACGGCCGCCCGTACGCCGCGTCCGACCCGCACCTGCTGCGCTGGGTGCACGTCGCGGAGGTGGACAGCTTCCTCGCCGCCCACCAGCGGTACGGCGCCGCGCCCCTCGACGCCGCCGGGCGGGACGGCTACGTCGCCGACACGGCGCGGGTCGCGGAGGCGCTCGGGGTGGTCGACCCGCCGCGCACCGAGGCCGAGCTCCGGGCGGCGCTCGAGGAGTACCGGCCCGAGCTGGCCTCGACCCCGGAGGCGCGGGAGGCGGCCCGGTTCATCCTGCTCAACCCGCCGCTGCCGCTGCTGGCCCGCGGCCCCTACGCCGCGATCGCCGCGGCGGCCGTGGCGCTGCTGCCGCGCTGGGCCCGGCGCCCGCTCCGGATCCCGCGGCTCCCGCTGACCGAGGCCGTGGCGATGCGGGCCGCCGGCGTCGTGATCACGCGGACGATCCGCTGGGCGATGAGCCCTCCCCGGTGACCCGCCGGGCGCTCGGCAGCAGGGTCGCGCCGAAGGCCACGAGCGCGCCGAGCATCGCCGCGACGACCGACACCCAGTAGCTCGCCGAGGCGCCCTGCCGGTCCACGACCGCGCCGACGACCGCGGCGCCGGGCGCCAGGCCGGCGTACATGCCGGTGGTCATCGTCGCGATCCCCTCGGTCAGCCGTGACGCGGGCACGGTCTCCTCGATCAGCGCGACGCTGGCGATGAGGGTCGGGGAGATCGCGAACCCGGCCAGGAACAGCACCCCGGTCATCGCCGCGAAGCCGTCGACGAACGGCAGCGGCACCAGCGCGAGGGCCAGGGCCAGCATCCCGGTCCGGAACCGGACCGCGTTGCGCCACCGCCAGGAGATGGCGCCGGTGGCGACCCCCGACAGCAGGCTGCCCAGCGCGAACACGCCGAGCAGCGGACCGGCCGCGGCCTTCGCGCCCAGCTCCTCCGCGAACGCGACCGTGGCCACCTCGACGCCGCCGAACAGCACGCCGAGCATGCAGCCGGCCACGACCAGCGGCCCGAGGACCGGCCAGCCCATCGAGCCGGCGCCGTGGCTGCCGGGGGCGCGCGGGTGCGGCGGGGGAGCGGTGCCGCGCTGCGCGGCGAGCGCCAGCGTGCCCACCAGGCCCGAGGCCACCGCCGCGACCAGCCCCGCCAGCGGGTGCACCGCGGTGGCGAGCACGGTGACCAGGATCGGGCCGAGCATGAAGACGACCTCGTCGACCACCGCCTCGAACGCGAACGCGGTCTGCAGCTCCCGCTTGTCGGGCACCACCCGGCTCCACCGGGCCCGGACGCTGGAGCCGATCTGAGGCAGCGCGGCACCGCCGAGCGCGGCGAACACGTGCGGCAGCGGCGTGGGCCAGGACCGCTCCACCGCCACCATCAGCAGGGTCATCGCCACGGTGAACGCCAGGATCGTCACCGGGAGCACCCGGACCTGCCCGAGCCGGTCGGTGAGCCGTCCCTGCGGGATGGCGAACACCGCGTTGGCGATCAGGTACGCCGCGGCGACCGCGCCGGCGAGGCCGTAGGACCCGGTCCGGGTGGAGACGAGCAGGACCACCCCGAGGCTGACCATCGAGATCGGCAGGCGGGCCACGAGCCCGCTGAGCGAGAACGCCAGGGCGCCCGGCACCGAGAGCACACGACGGTAGGGGGTGAACATCGACGGCAATCCTAAGATGGGCGCATGGTTCCTGACGCCGCGCCGTACGACGCCCTCCTGCTGGTCTCCTTCGGGGGCCCCGAGAAGCCCGAGGACGTGGTCCCCTTCCTGGAGAACGTGACCCGCGGCCGCGGGATCCCCCGCGAGCGTCTCGAGGAGGTGGGCGAGCACTACTTCCTGTTCGGCGGTCGCAGCCCCATCAACGACCAGAACCGCGCGTTCATCGCCGCGGTCGAGGAGGACTTCCGCACCTCCGGCCTCGACCTGCCCGTCTACTGGGGCAACCGGAACTGGGACCCCTACCTCGCGGACACGCTGCGCCGGATGAAGGACGACGGCATCGCGCGGGCCGCCTGCCTCGTGACGAGCGCCTACTCGTCGTACTCCGGGTGCCGGCAGTACCGGGAGAACCTGTACGACGCCGTGGCGGAGGTCGGCGAGGGAGCCCCCCGCCTCGACCGCCTGCGCCACTACTTCAACCACCCCGGCTTCGTGGAGGCGATGGTCGACGCCACGCTGAGCGCGCTCGCCGAGCTCGGGGACGACGTGCGCCACGACGCCCACGTGCTGTTCGTGACCCACTCGGTCCCGACGGCGATGAACGCCGCGAGCGGGCCCGAGGGAGGCGCCTACGTCGCGCAGCACCTCAGCGTCGCGGACGAGATCGGCGACCGGGTCCGCCAGGAGACCGGCCACCGCTACGCCAGCGACCTCGTCTTCTGCTCCCGCTCGGGCGCCCCGCACGTGCCGTGGCTCGAGCCCGACGTCAACGACCGGATGGAGGAGCTCGCCGAGGGCGGGGTCCGCGCGGTCGTGGTGGTCCCGATCGGCTTCGTCTCCGACCACATGGAGGTCATCTACGACCTCGACACCGAAGCCGCGGCGACCGCGGAGAAGCTCGGGATGCAGCTGGTCCGGGCCGCCACCGCGGGGGTCGACCCGCGGTTCGTGTCGATGGTGCGTGACCTGCTGCTGGAGCGGGCCGCCGTGGAGCGGGGCGAGGACGTCACCCGCGCCTCCGTCGGCGCCCTGGAGCCGTCGTGGGACGTGTGCCCGCCCGGCTGCTGCGCCAACCAGCGCGGCCCGCGCCCGGCGCTGTGCGGGAGGGACTGACCGGTGGGGCACGACCAGGACGCCCTGCTCGACCTCGCCCGCGCGGTGGCCGTCGAGGCCGCGGAGCTGGTGCGCGACCGCCGGCGGCAGGGGGTCGAGGTGGAGCAGACCAAGAGCAGCCCCACCGACATCGTCACCGCGGTGGACCGCGCCGCCGAGGAGCTGATCCACGAGCGGCTGGTGGCCGCCCGCCCCGACGACGGCTTCCTGGGTGAGGAGGGCGCGGCCCGGGAGTCCGCGAGCGGTGTCACCTGGGTGGTGGACCCGATCGACGGGACCGTGAACTTCCTCTACGGGCTGCCGCAGTACGCGATCTCCATCGCCGCGACCGTGGACGGCGAGACCGTCGCCGGCGTGGTGCTCAACGTGGTGTCCGGCGAGTGCTTCACCGCCACCCGCGGCGGTGGCGCCTGGTGCGACGGCGAGCGCCTCGCCGTACGCGCCCACGCGCCGGTCTCCGAGCGGCTGGTCTTCACCGGCTTCTCCTACGAGCGCGACGTGCGGGCCCGGCAGGCCCAGGCCGTCGCCGCGATGCTGGGCCGGGTCCGCGACGTGCGCCGGCTCGGCTCCGCCGCCCTGGACCTGTGCTTCCTCGGCGCCGGGCGGACCGACGCCTATGTCGAGGAGGGGCTGAACCCCTGGGACGTGGCCGCGGGCGGGCTGGTGGCGACCGAGGCGGGTGCCCGCCTGGAGACGCGCCCCGGCGTGGGCGGCAAGCCGTGCGTGGTGTGCGCCCCCGCCGACGGGTTCGACGAGGTCGTGGCCCTGGCCGCGGAGTGCGGTTTCTTCGCGGAGGACTGACCGGGAATAGCCCGGCCCGCCGCGCGGTTGTCCCCCTGCGCGTGTGCGGGAACGCGCGCGATGGACGGGTCGTTGTGAGACTGGCGACACCATGTGGAATGGGCGTGCGAAGACGGCCTCCGATGGTGCACAATCCGCACGACTTGATCGCCCATGACTTGTGAGCACGGCACCCACTGGTAACAGGGGGCAGGAGACGACTATGGCAACTGATTACGACGCACCTCGCAAGACCGAGGAAGAGCAGAGCGAGGAGAGCCTCGAGGAGCTCAAGGCTCGCCGCCACGACAAGAACTCCGGCAAGGTCGACGAGGACGAGGCCGAGGCCGCCGAGTCGTTCGAGCTGCCCGGTGCCGACCTCTCGCACGAGGAGCTCGCCGTCGAGGTGCGCCCCCGGCAGGAGGACGAGTTCACCTGCATGAGCTGCTTCCTGGTGCACCACCGCAGCCAGCTCGCGGACGCGGACAAGATGATCTGCCGCGACTGCGCCTGAGCAGACCACCCGTTGCCCGGCCACGACCGGGCGCGAACGTCGAAGGCCGGCCCCCGATGCGGGGGCCGGCCTTCGGCGTCTTCTGAGGTACCGGCGCGCCCGCGGGCGCGCCGGGAGGTCTAGACCTCGACCTCCTCCAGGTTCGCCGGGAGGTGGCCGGTCGACTTGCGGTAGTAGGTCGCTGCCTTGCGCGAGGCCAGCATGCGGGCGACGCCGACGGCGACACCGCTGACGGAGGCCCACATCACGGCCTCACCGAACGACGTGTCGGGGTGCGCCGGGTTCTGCGGCGGCTGCTTCCCCGTGGCGACCTTCCAGGACGTGGTCAGCGCCTTGCGGGCGGCGAGGCCCGCCACCGTGGTGGCGCCGAGTGCGTACAGGGTCCAGACCTTCGAGCCCGAGGCCATAGTGCTTCCTCCTGTGGAGTGGGGTGATCACCGCCAGTCTGCCACCCGGCGCCGTGTCGCTGCCCCGCACGGAGCCGCGACACGGCAGGATGGAGACATGGCGCTCGATCTTCCTTGTCCGGGGTGCGGTACCCAGATGTACGCAGAACAGGCCCACAACCGGTGCCCCCGGTGCCTGTACTACGAGCCGTGCTGCGACGGCGCCCCTCAGCCGGCCTGCGCGCCGGCGGCGACGAGCGCCGCTGCCAGCTCGTCCGGCCGCCGGGTGGACACCAGCCAGTAGGGGGCCGGGTCGGCGGGGTCGGAGACCGTGACCCGTACGGCCCGCTTGAGGTAGGGGCGCAGCAGCAGGTAGGCGTGCGCGTTCGCGTCGCGCCCGGCCACCCGGTGCGTGGCCTCCGCGTCCAGTGCGGTCGGCGCGGCGAGCAGGTGCGCAGGGATCTGCGCCCGGCCGGCGTGCAGCACGCCGTGCTCCACCCGGACCCGGGCGGCCCCGTAGCCGAGGAACAGCGCGACCACCCCGGCCCCGAGGACGGCGGTGGCGCCCCAGGCCACGGCGGCCGGCAGCGCGACGACGAAGGCGAGCCAGATGCTGGCCAGGAACATGGTGGCCTGGACCCACCAGCGCAGCGGGACCCGCAGCTTCTCGTCGTACAGCATAGTGGTCTCGGGGCCCACGCTGGTCACTCGCTCACTCGTCCTGGTCTGCTCGGTACGGCCCGGTCGTCCGCCGGTGCTCGGGACAAGCCTGCCACCGGTGCCTCGGGTGGCTGCCGATAGGGTCGGCGACCATGGTGGAGATCCTGATCCGGCGCCTCGACGAGGACGTCCCGCTGCCGTCGTACGCACACCCCGGCGACGCCGGGGCGGACCTGACCACCACCGTGGACCTCGAGCTCGCGCCGGGGGAGCGGGCGATGGTGCCGACCGGGATCAGCCTCGCGCTGCCCGACGGGTACGTCGCCCTCGTCCACCCGCGCTCAGGCCTCGCCGCCCGGTGCGGGGTGTCCATCGTGAACGCGCCCGGCACCGTCGACGCCGGCTACCGCGGCGAGGTGAAGGTCATGCTGATCAACCTCGACCCGGCCGAGCCGGTCCGGCTGCGCCGTGGCGACCGCGTGGCCCAGCTCGTCGTGCAGCAGGTCGAGCGCGCCCGGTTCGTCGAGGTCGAGCGGCTGCCCGGCTCCGACCGAGGTGACGGGGGTTACGGTTCTACCGGGGGCTTCGCCAGCGGTCCCGGCCGGGAGCCGGTCACCCCCGCGCCCCTCCCCACCGTCTTCGAGGAGAAGCAGTGAAGTTCCGCCGCAAGCAGTCCGACGCCCCCACCGGGGACGACGTCGAGACCTCACCGCCGACGACGGCCGACGCGGAGGCCGCCGAGACCGCGCGTCCCGCGGAGGACGATGTGCGGGCGAAGGGTCCGTGGGACTCCACCGAGGTGGACCTCGACGAGGAGGACCCGACCAAGGTCGACCTCGGCGGGCTCGTGGTCACCGGACGGCCCGGGCTCGAGCTGCGGCTCCAGGTGGACGAGGCGAGCCGGCAGGTCGCCGCGGTGCTGCTGATCGGCCCCGAGGGCGCGGTCGAGCTGCGCCCGTTCGCCGCACCCCGCAACGCCGACATCTGGGACGACATCCGCAAGCAGATCGCCGCCGAGACCGCCCGCCGCGGCGGCACCGCCACCGAGGCGGACGGCGCGTACGGCAAGGAGCTGCGGGTGCTCATGCCGATGACCACCCCCGACGGCCAGGCCGCCCAGCAGCCCTCCCGGGTGATGGGCATCGCCGGCCCCCGCTGGCTGCTCCGGGCCACCTTCCTCGGCCGTCCGGCCGTGGAGCCCGACCCTGACGGGGACATGGAGTCCGCGCTGCGCGACGTGGTCGTGGTGCGCGGCAACGACCCGATGGCGCCCGGCGAGCCGCTGCCGCTGACCATGCCGGCCAACGCCCAGCCGATGCCGCCGCAGAACCCCGCGGAGTGATCACCGGGACCCCCGTCGCGGCAGCGCCGGGCGTGGTTACGCTGGAGACATGGCAGAAGTGAAGGGTCGGTTGCGTCGCAGTCTCAGCCGGTGGGCGAGTAGCGAGGACATGGACGCCAAGGAGCTGAAGGACCACACCGTCAAGGCGGGGTGCTGCCCCATCGCCGAGGCCGCCGACCGGGAGCGGGTGGAGCTGCGCGGCAGCCTGCGCACCGTCACCCTGCGCCCCCGCGGCGGCGTCCCGGCGCTCGAGGCCGAGCTGTACGACGGCTCGGGCGTGATCACCCTGGTCTGGCTGGGCCGGCGTCGCATCGCCGGGATCGAGCCGGGGCGCGCGGTGAAGGTCGAGGGCCGGGTCGGCACGCAGGACAAGATGCGGATCATGTACAACCCGCGCTACGAGCTGAGGTACTGACACGTGAGCCATCCCGAGGTGGGCCCGTCCCGCGACGCCGTCCACCCCGGTGGTGAGGGCCCGGCGCAGAGGCCGGTGGGGGAGGAGACCGTCGAGGCGGTCGTCCGCGCCCAGCTGTCCCGGGCGCTCGGGGGCAAGCGCGGCATGCTCGAGGCCGCCGTACCCACGCTGATCTTCACGGTCATGTTCCTCTCGACCAAGCAGCTCGAGGTGGCCCTCGGCGTCAGCGTCGCCGCCGCGCTGCTGCTGCTCGTGGTGCGGCTCGTGCAGCGCTCGACCGTGCAGTTCGTGATCAATGCGCTCTTCGGGATCGGCATCGGCGCGTTCTTCGCGTGGCGCAGCGCGCGGGGAGGGGGCGACGCCAACGACCAGGCGCTGGCCTACTTCCTGCCGGGCGTGCTCTACAACGCCGTCTACGCGGCGGTGATCTCGCTGACCATCCTGGTCCGCTGGCCGGTGGTCGGCTTCATGGTGGGCAGCGTCGCCGGCGACCCGACCGCGTGGCACCGGGACCGGCAGGTCGTCCGGCTGTGCAGCAACCTGAGCTGGCTGCTCGTCGCCCCCTGTGTCATCCGGGTCTCGGTCCAGCTCCCGCTCTACCTCGCCGGGACGAGCGGCGCCTACGACCCCGAGGCGGCGGTCGCGGCGCTCGGCGTCTCGAAGATCGTCATGGGCTGGCCGCTCCAGATCGCCGCGCTCGCCGCGATGGTGTGGCTGCTCGCCCGCAACCACACCCCGGTCGACCCGGAGCAGGGCGAACCCACGCTCACCTGAGCAGCAGCCGCAGGAGCGGCGGCGGTCGGTCGGTCGGTCGTCGCGCGCGTCAGCCGTGCTCGACGGGGGCGAGGAGCCGCTCGAGCTCCTCCTCGGAGTCCGCCGCGGTGACGAACAGCAGCTCGTCACCGGACTCGATCGGCTGCTCCGCCGACGGCGTGTAGACCTGCCCGTCGCGCAGGATGGTCACCAGCGCGGTGTTCTCCGGCCACGGGATCAGGCCGGTGGGCTTGCCGACGTACGGCGAGTCCTCGGGCAGCGTCATCTCGACCAGGTTGGCGTTGCCGCGGCGGAAGGTGAACAGGCGGACCAGGTCGCCGACGGTCACCGCCTCCTCGACCAGCGCGGACATGATCCGCGGGGTGGAGACGTTGACGTCCACGCCCCAGGCCTCGGTGAACAGCCACTCGTTGTTGGGGTGGTTGACCCGGCCGACGGTGCGCGGCACGCCGAACTCCGTCTTGGCGAGCAGCGCGGTGACCAGGTTGGCCTTGTCGTCACCGGTCGCGGAGATCACCACGTCGCAGTGCTCGAGACCGGCCTCCTCGAGGGAGGACAGCTCGCACGAGTCGGCCAGCAGCCACTCGGCCTTCGGCACCCGGTCGGGCTTGATGGACTCGGGGTTCTTGTCGATCAGCAGGACCCGGTGCCCGTTGGCGATCAGCTCCCGCGCGATGGAGCGTCCGACCGCTCCCGCTCCGGCGATGGCGACCCTCATCACTCGGCCTCCGGCCCGTCGTTGTAGACCGAGTAGACCCGGCCCGCGTTCTCCTCCCGCATCACCAGGTGCAGGGTGTCACCCTCCTGGATCACGGTGTCCCTGGTGGGAAGCATGCCCTCTCCGAGGCGGTCGATCCAGGCGATGCGGCTGCCGGACTGCTCCTGGAACTTCACCGTCCGCTGGCCGACCCAGGCCTCGTTGACGCGGAGCTGGTCCAGGCGGATCGTCCCCGACGGGTCGCGGAAGTCCGGCTCGGCGCCGGCCGGGAGGATCCGGCGCAGCACCTGGTCGGCGGTCCACTTCACCGTGGCGACGGTGGTGATGCCGAGCCGCTGGTAGACCTCGGCGCGGCCGGGGTCGTAGATCCGGGCCACGACCTGCTGGATCCCGAACGTCTCGCGGGCCACCCGCGCGGCGATGATGTTGGAGTTGTCCCCGCTGGAGACCGCCGCGAACGCGTCGGCCTTGTCGATGCCCGCCCGGTCCAGCACGTCCTGGTCGAAGCCGATCCCGGTGACCTTGGTGCCGTTGAACGACGGGCCGAGCCGGCGGAAGGCGTCCGGGTTGCTGTCGATGATGGAGACGGTGTGGCCACGGTCCTCGAGGCTGCGGGCGAGAGTGGAACCGACGCGGCCACAGCCCATGATGACGACATGCACGAACCAGACGCTACACCGACATAGTCGAACGCCGGGCGAGCAACGCCCTCGTCGTGGTCTAGCCTTCCACTCGTGGGTGTTGGCGACGTATCCAAGCGGATTCTCCTGGGGCGCAAGCTCCGTAGCACGCAGCTGGGCGAGACCCTGCTGCCCAAGCGCGTCGCGCTGCCCGTGTTCGCGAGCGACGCGCTGTCCTCGGTCGCGTACGCGCCGGACGAGATCTTCATCATGCTGTCGTTCGCGGGCGTCGCGGCGTACAGCTGGTCCTGGAAGATCGGCCTGCTGGTCGCGCTGGTGATGCTCACCGTGGTCGCCTCCTACCGGCAGAACGTGCACGCCTACCCCAGCGGCGGGGGCGACTACGAGGTGGCGACCGTCAACCTCGGCCAGAACGCCGGCGTGACCGTCGCGAGCGCGCTGCTGGTGGACTACGTGCTCACGGTGGCGGTGTCGATCTCGTCGGGCGTGCAGAACGCCGCGGCCGCGCTGACGTTCATCTCCGGCAACGAGGCGCTCGTCGCCAGCGTGCTCGTGCTGCTGCTCGCGGCGCTCAACCTCCGCGGTGTACGCGAGTCGGGCACGTTCTTCGCGATCCCGACGTACGGCTTCATGCTCGCCATCCTCGGCATGTGCGCCTGGGGCTTCCTGCGGCTGCTGTCGGGGACGCTGCCCGACGCGGAGAGCGCCGAGCTCCGGATCATCGAGGCGGAGGGCTACGAGGGCACCATCACCACGGTGGCGCTGGTCTTCCTGCTGGCCCGGGCGTTCTCGTCGGGCTGTGCGGCGCTGACCGGTGTGGAGGCGATCTCGAACGGCGTACCGGCGTTCCGCAAGCCCAAGAGCCGCAACGCCGCGACCACGTTGCTGCTGCTCGGGCTGATCGCGATCACGATGATGCTCAGCGTCATCACCCTGGCCAACCGGATGAGCCTGCGGTACGTCGACCCGCACGACTTCGAGCGGCTGATCCTCCCCAGCGGCGAGCCGGTCCCGCCCGGCTACGACCAGCACACCGTGATCGCGCAGATCGCCCGCGGCGTCTTCGACAACTTCTCGCCCGGCTTCTACTTCGTCATCGCGATGACCGGCATCATCCTGGTGCTCGCCGCGAACACCGCCTTCAACGGCTTCCCGGTGCTCGGCTCCATCCTGGCCAAGGACGGCCTGCTGCCGCGGCAGCTCAGCTCACGCGGCGACCGGCTGGCCTACAGCAACGGCATCCTGATCCTCGCGCTGATGGCGATCGGCCTGATCGTCGCGTTCGACGCCGAGGTCACCAAGCTGATCCAGCTCTACATCGTCGGCGTCTTC
This sequence comes from Nocardioides jiangsuensis, assembly GCF_019679455.1. GTDB lineage: Bacteria > Actinomycetota > Actinomycetes > Propionibacteriales > Nocardioidaceae > Nocardioides_C > Nocardioides_C jiangsuensis. The sequence continues at coordinate 402,915 of NZ_JAIEZQ010000001.1, read as the reverse complement.
GTGTCGTTCAACCTCAGCCAGCTCGGCATGATCCGGCACTGGACCCGGCACCTGCGCACGGAGACCGATCCCGCGGTCCGCCGCCGGATGATGCGCTCGCGCGCGATCAACACCTTCGGCCTCGGGATGACCGCGGTCGTGCTGGTGATCGTGCTGGTCACCAAGTTCCTCGCCGGCGCGTGGATCGCGATCCTGGCGATGGGCACCTTCTTCATGATCATGAAGGCGATCCGCCGCCACTACGACAACGTGGGCGTGGAGCTGACCATCGAGGAGGACGACCAGGTCCTGCCGACCCGGGTGCACGCGGTGGTGCTGGTGTCCAAGCTGCACAAGCCGACGATGCGGGCCCTGGCGTACGCGAAGGCGTCGCGCCCGAACGTGCTCGAGGCCGTCTTCGTCGACACCGACTCCGCGGCCACGGCCCGACTCCTCGAGGAGTGGGACGACCGGCGGATCGACGTCCCGCTGAAGGTCCTGTACTCGCCGTACCGCGAGATCATCAAGCCGATCGTCGACTACACGCGCAGCATCCGGAACGCCAACCCGCGCGGCGTGGTCGCCGTGTACATCCCCGAGTACGTCGTCGGGCGCTGGTGGGAGCAGCTGCTGCACAACCAGACCGCGCTGCGGCTCAAGGGGCGGCTGCTGTTCACCCCCGGCGTCATGGTCATCTCGGTGCCCTACCAGCTGCGCTCCTCCGAGGTCGCGAAGCAGCGCGAGGAACGGCTGCTGCACCAGGCGCAGGCCGGCGACGTCCGACGCGGCCGGGTGCTCAGCGACCAGGTCAAGGACCGGACGAGCGAGGACCGATGAGCAGGCAGCACCGGCAGCGTGCCCCGCGAGGGCGCTCGCTCGTGGGGGAGCGCTACGCCGTCGAGGTCGGCAACGTCGCCCACGGCGGCCACTGCGTCGCCCGGCACGAGGGCGTCGTGATCTTCGTGCGGCACACCCTGCCCGGCGAGCGGGTCGTCGTCGAGGTGACCGAGGGCGACGACCAGTCCAAGTTCCTGCGCGGGGACGCGGTCGAGGTGCTCGAGGCGTCGCCCGACCGCGTCGAGCCGCCCTGCCCGTTCTCGGGCCCGCACCTGTGCGGTGGCTGCGACTTCCAGCACGTGCGGCTCGCGGCCCAGCGGGAGCTGAAGGCGTTCGTCGTGCGCGAGCAGCTGCAGCGCCTCGCCGGGCTCGACGTGCCGGTGACGGTCGAGCCGGTGCCGGGCGACCACGAGGGCCTCGCCTGGCGGACCCGGGTGCAGTACGCCGTCGACGAGGACGGCCACGCCGGCCTCCGCGCGCACCGCTCGCACGAGATCGTCCGGCTCGACACCTGCCGCATCGCGCACCCGGACCTGCCCGCCGTGACGAGCGAGGACTGGTACGGCGCGGACGCCGTCGAGGCGATCGTCTCCGACACGGGGGAGCGGCTCCGGATCGTCACCGCCGACGGCGACCTCTACCTCGACGGCCCGAAGGTGCTGCACGAGCGCGCCGCCGGCCGTGACTGGCGGGTCACCGGGTCCGGCTTCTGGCAGGTGCACCCCGGCGCGGCGGACACGCTCGTCTCCGCGGTGCTCGAGGCGCTCGAGCCGGCGCCCGGGGAGCGGGCCGCCGACCTGTACTCCGGGGTCGGGCTGTTCTCCGCGGCGCTGGCCGAGCGGGTCGGCCCGACCGGCTGGGTCACCGGCGTCGAGGGGGACGAGGTCGCCGTGGGCGACGCCGCCCGCAACCTCGCCGACCTCGCGCAGGTGGAGTCGGTCGTGGACCGGGTCGACCGGGCGCTGCGCCGCGGCGCGCTGGGGGAGCGGATGGACGTGGTGGTGCTCGACCCGCCGCGGACGGGCGCCAAGCGCGACGTGGTCGAGGGGATCGCCGCGCTGCGTCCCCGGGCGGTGGCCTACGTCGCCTGCGAGCCCGCGGCGCTCGCCCGCGACGTGGCGATCTTCGCCGAGCACGGCTACGAGCTCACCGGGCTGCGCGCGTTCGACCTGTTCCCGATGACCCACCACGTGGAGTGCGTCGCGCTGCTCACCCGCACCGCCGGCTGACCGCCGTCGGGATGCGGCGGGAGGGTGGAAAGTCGGTCCCCGAAATCGCTCGACATCGTGTATCTTGATGTCAAGAGAACCCCCGCTCTGTCCCGCCGACGCCCGAAGTTAGTGTCACCTCACTTCCGAGGGTCGGTGCTCCATGGGCAAGATGGGCGGAGCGAGTTGCCGAGACGTCACGAGGAGATGGCTGATGCCGAGTCAGGACAGCTTTGGTGCCAAGAGCACGCTGGATGTGCAGGGAAAGTCCTACGAGATCTACCGGCTGAAGGCGGTGGCCGGTGACGGGCTCGACGTCGACTCGCTGCCGTACAGCCTGAAGATCCTGCTCGAGAACCTGCTGCGCACCGAGGACGGTGCGAACATCACCGCCGACGACATCCGCGCGCTGGCCGGGTGGGACGCCGCCGCGGAGCCGAGCAAGGAGATCCAGTTCACCCCGGCCCGCGTGATCATGCAGGACTTCACCGGTGTGCCGTGCGTCGTCGACCTGGCCACCATGCGTGAGGCGATGGCCGACCTCGGCGGCGACCCGTCGAAGATCAACCCGCTGGCGCCGGCCGAGATGGTCATCGACCACTCCGTCATCGCCGACGTCTTCGGCACGCCCGAGGCCTTCGAGCGCAACGTCGAGATCGAGTACGAGCGCAACAAGGAGCGCTACCAGTTCCTGCGCTGGGGCCAGGGCGCCTTCGACGACTTCAAGGTCGTCCCGCCGGGCACCGGAATCGTGCACCAGGTCAACATCGAGCACCTCGCCCGCGTGGTCTTCACCCGCGACGAGGAGTCCGGTACGACGGTCGCCTACCCCGACACCTGCGTGGGCACCGACTCGCACACCACCATGGTCAACGGCATCGGCGTCGTGGGCTGGGGCGTCGGCGGCATCGAGGCCGAGGCCGCGATGCTCGGCCAGCCGGTGTCGATGCTCATCCCGCGCGTGGTCGGCTTCAAGCTCTCGGGCGAGCTGCCCGAGGGTGCCACCGCCACCGACCTCGTGCTCACCATCACCGAGATGCTGCGCAAGCACGGCGTGGTCGGCAAGTTCGTCGAGTTCTACGGCTCCGGCGTCTCCGCCCTCCCGCTGGCCAACCGCGCCACGATCGGCAACATGTCGCCGGAGTTCGGCTCGACGATCGCGGTCTTCCCGCTCGACGAGGAGACCGTCAACTACCTGCGCCTCACCGGGCGCTCCGAGGAGCAGCTCGCGCTGGTCGAGGCCTACGCCAAGGAGCAGGGCCTCTGGCACGACCCCGTGGCCGAGCCCCGCTACTCCGAGAGGCTCGAGCTCGACCTGGGCACGGTCGTCCCGTCGCTGGCCGGCCCGAAGCGTCCCCAGGACCGGGTGTCGCTCAGCGACGCGAAGAACGCCTTCCGCGGCGCTCTGGCCGACTACGTCGTCGAGGACGAGCAGGGGTACGACGAGGCGGTCGCCGAGTCCTTCCCGGCGTCCGACGCCCCCTCGCACGAGGGTGGCAACGGCTCCGCGGCTCCGACCGACCACGTCTCGGCCGCGCCGAAGGACGGCGGACGCCCGAGCCACCCGGCGATGGTCGAGCTGTCCGACGGCACCAAGTTCGAGCTCGACCACGGTGCGGTCGCGATCGCCGCGATCACGTCGTGCACCAACACCTCGAACCCGTCGGTGATGATCGGCGCCGCGCTGCTGGCGAAGAAGGCCGTCGAGAAGGGCCTCCAGCGCAAGCCGTGGGTCAAGACCACGCTCGCCCCCGGGTCGAAGGTCGTCTCGGACTACTACGAGCGCGCCGGTCTGACGCCGTACCTCGACAAGCTCGGCTTCAACCTGGTCGGCTACGGCTGCACCACCTGCATCGGCAACTCCGGGCCGCTCATCCCCGAGGTCAGCAAGGCCGTGCAGGACAACGACCTCTCGGTCGTCTCGGTGCTGTCCGGCAACCGCAACTTCGAGGGCCGGATCAACCCCGACGTGAAGATGAACTACCTCGCGTCGCCGCCGCTCGTCGTCGCCTACGCGCTGGCCGGGTCGATGGACCTCGACCTGTTCAACGACCCGCTGGGCCAGGACACCGACGGCAACGACGTCTTCCTCAAGGACGTCTGGCCCGCGCCGTCCGAGGTCGAGGAGGTCATCGGCCAGGCGATCACCTCCGAGATGTTCGCCAACGACTACGCCGACGTCTTCGCCGGTGACGAGCGCTGGCGGAACCTCGAGACCCCCTCCGGTGACACGTTCGCCTGGGACGCCGACTCGACGTACGTCCGGAAGGCGCCGTACTTCGACGGCATGCCCGACGAGCCGTCGCCGGTCGAGGACATCGACGGCGCCCGGGTGCTGCTGAAGCTCGGCGACTCGGTCACCACCGACCACATCTCGCCGGCCGGTGCGATCAAGAAGGACTCGCCCGCGGGCAGGTACCTCGCCGAGCACGGCGTGGAACAGCGCGACTTCAACTCCTACGGCTCGCGCCGCGGCAACCACGAGGTGATGATCCGCGGCACGTTCGCGAACATCCGCCTGCGCAACCAGCTCGCGCCGGGCACCGAGGGCGGCTTCACCCGCAACCTCATCGGTGACGGCGAGGTCACCACGGTGTTCGAGGCGTCCGAGGCGTACGTCGCCGCCGGGGTGCCGCTGGTCGTGCTGGCCGGCAAGGAGTACGGCTCCGGGTCGTCGCGCGACTGGGCCGCCAAGGGCACCGCGCTGCTCGGCGTCAAGGCCGTCATCGCGGAGTCCTACGAGCGGATCCACCGGTCGAACCTGATCGGCATGGGCGTGCTGCCGCTGCAGTACCCCGAGGGCCAGAACGCCGAGTCGCTCGGCCTCACCGGTGAGGAGACCTTCTCGATCACCGGGGTCACCGCGCTGAACGACGGCGAGACGCCGCGCACCGTGAAGGTCAAGGCCGGGGACGTGGAGTTCGACGCGGTCGTCCGCATCGACACCCCGGGCGAGGCCGGCTACTACCGCAACGGCGGCATCATGCAGTACGTCCTCCGCGGGCTGCTGAAGGGCTGACCCTCTCTGGACATCGGGGGAGTCGACGTGGGGGTGGCGGCCGTCCTGGCCGCCACCCTCGTCGTCGGCGCCACCGTCCAGGGGCTGGTCGGGCTCGGCCTCGGGCTGGTCGCCGCCCCGGTGACCACGCTGCTCGCGCCGGACCTGATGCCCGGACTGCTGCTGTGGCTCGCGCTCTTCCTGCCCGTGGTCACGCTGGTGCGCGACCACCACGACATCGACTGGCGCGGGCTCGGCTGGTCGATGTCCGCGCGGCTGCCGGGCACCGTCGTCGGCGTCGTCCTGGTGGGCATGTTCTCCGCCCAGGCGATGGGCGTCGCGGTCGGCCTGATGGTGCTGGCGAGCGTCCTGGTGACCGCGTGGTCCGTGCGGCTGCCGGTGAACCGGGTCAGCCTCACCACGGCCGGCTTCGTCTCCGGCGTCGCCGGGACCACCACGTCCATCGGCGGTCCGCCGATGGCGATCCTGCTCCAGCACCGTGCCGCGCTGCAGGTCCGCAGCACGCTGGCGGTCTACTTCGTGGGCGGGGCGGGCGTGAGCCTGCTGGGACTGGGCCTCACGGGCGCCGTCGACCGGTCCACGTTCCTCCTGGCGGTCACGCTGGCCCCGGCGCTGCTGGTCGGCGTGGTGCTGTCCCGGGTGCTGCACCGGGTCGTCCCCGCCCGCCACTTCCGGCCCGCGGTGCTCTGGGTCTGCGGGCTGTCGTCGGTGGTCCTGCTGGCGAAGAGCCTGTTCCTGCCGGCATAGCGCACCCGGACCGGGGCACGATGGGCGCATGCGCTCCGAGACCGTCGACTACACCACCGGGGACCGCGACGTGGTCCTCGACATCACCCGTGACTGCGCCGGGTTCGTCTCCGGCGAGGGGGACGGCCTGCTGCACGTGTTCGTGCCGCACGCCACCGCCGGGATCGCGATCCTCGAGACCGGCGCCGGCAGCGACGACGACCTGCTCGCCGCCCTCGAGGACCTCCTGCCCTCGGACGACCGGTGGCGGCACCGGCACGGCAGCCCCGGCCACGGCCGGTCGCACGTGATGCCGGCCCTGGTCCCGCCGTACGCGACCATCCCGGTCGTCGGCGGCCGGCTCACGCTCGGCACCTGGCAGAGCGTCTGCCTGGTCGACCTCAACGTCGACAACCGGGAGCGGCAGGTGCGGCTCTCGTTCCTGCCCGGCTGACCGGTCCGGCCCGCACCGATGCTGGGACCAGCGCCGGCGACGGTCCGGTTCCCGAGCGCTCGGCGTACGGTGCCGAGCACGGTCACTCGAGCGCGAACGATCCCGTGACGATCTCGCCTGCCGGCTCGTACGTGCCCATCACGACCCCCGTGGTGGAGACCTGGCTGTCCACGAGCCGCAGCGCCGCGGGGACGGTGCCGTCCGCGAACAGGCGCTTGCCCGACCCGATGACGAGCGGGAAGACCCACAGCCGGTACTCGTCTATGAGGCCGTGACGCAGCAGCGTCTGCACCAGGTCCCCGCTGCCATGGACCTGCAGCTCGGGCCCGTCCTGCTGCTTGAGCGCCGCGATCCCCTCGGCCGCGTCCCCGTCGATCAGGACCGAGTTGCGCCACTCCAGCGTGGGCCGACTCCGCGAGGCGACGTGCTTGGTGGCGTCGTTCAGCGGCTTGGCCCCCTGTTCCTCCGAGGCATGCGGCCAGTACGCGGCGAAGATGTCGTAGGTCTTCCGGCCGAGCACGAGGTCGAACGGGACGCTCATCGCGGCGCCCATGACCTCACCCATCCGGTCGTCCCAGTAGGTCACCGACCAGCCGCCGTGCGCGAAACCGCCGCTGTCGTCCTCCTCCGGCCCACCCGGGGCCTGCATCACCCCGTCGAGGGTCAGGAAGGTGCTCACGATCAGCTTCCTCATCGTGCGTGTCCTTTCGGATCGGGTCCGGGGCTCGCGACGAGCCCACTGCACTATGAGACGTCCCGGCGGGTCGAAAGTCATCGCCCGTCGGGCGTGACCTCGCACCTGAGCGTTACCCGGCGCCCGAGCGGCCCGTGGCCTAGCCTCGGACCGTGACCGTGCACCGGCTCTCCCGCACCGACGCCCGCCGCGTCGCGGTGCAGGCGCAGCTCCTGGACAGCAGGCGGCCGCCCGGCCTGCTCGACCTGGTGCGCCACCTGACCCTGCTCCAGCTCGACCCGACCGCCGCCGTCGCGCCGAACGCCGACCTGGTGGCGTGGAGCCGGCTCGGGTCGTCCTACGACCGCGGCGAGCTGACGACGGCGCTCCGGGACCGGACGCTGATCGAGCTGCATGCCCTGGTCCGGCCCAGCGAGGACCTGGCGCTGTTCCGTGCCGAGATGGCCGAGTGGCCCGGGGCCGGGGAGCTGCGCGACTGGCAGAAGTCCCTCCGCGACTGGGTCAAGGCCAACGAGGCGTGCCGTCTGGACATCCTGGACCGGCTCGGTTCCTCGGGTCCGCTCACCTCGCGGGAGATCCCGGACACGTGCGAGGTGCCCTGGACGTCGACGGGCTGGACCAACAACCAGAACGTGATCAGGCTCCTCGGCTTCATGGTGCAGCGCGGCGAGGTCGCGACCGCGGGGCGAAAGGGCCGCGAGCGGCTGTGGGACCTGGCGACGCGGGTCTACCCCGACGACCCGGTGGTCCCCGCGGAGGAGGCGCTCCGCATCCTCGACGAGCGGCGGTTGAAAGCTCTGGGCATCGCCCGCGCCAGGGCTCCGAAATCCCCGATGGAGCCGAACGACGTGGGTGAGGCCGGTGAGCCGGCCGTGGTCGAGGGGGTCAAGGGCACGTGGCGGGTCGACCCCTCCCTGCTGGGTCAGCCGTTCTCGGGTCGGGCGGCGCTGCTCTCCCCGTTCGACCGGCTGGTCCACGACCGCCGGCGCACGACCGAGCTCTTCGAGTTCGACTACCAGCTGGAGATGTACAAGCCCGCTGCCCAGCGGCGCTGGGGCTACTTCGCGCTCCCGATCCTGTACGGCGACCGCCTGGTGGGGAAGCTCGACGCCACCGCCGACCGCGCGGCCGGCGTTCTGCGGGTCGACGCCGTCCACGAGGACGTGGACCTCACCCAGGCCATGACCGCCGCGGTGCGCGGCGAGATCGAGGACCTGGCTCGCTGGCTCGGGCTCGACCTCCGGCTGCCGCGTGGCGTGCTTCCGGGAGGTCACTGATGGAGATCATCCTCGTTCCGGGCCTGTGGCTGGACGGATCCTCGTGGAAGCAGGTCGTCCCCGGGCTCGAGGCAGCCGGACACTCTGCGCGTCCCCTCACCCTGCCTGGCATGGAGTCGAAGGACGTGGACCGCTCGCGCGTCACCCTCCGCGACCACGTGGATGCCGTGACCAGGGAGATCGACGCCTGCCACCCGGACGAGAAGGTCGTTCTCGTCGGGCACTCGGCCGGGTGCGCCATCGCGCACGCGGCCGTGGACGCCCGTCCGGACCGCGTCGCTCGGGCCGTCTACGTCGGTGGCTTCCCGACCGGTGACGGAGACGCGCTGGCCGCCGGCTTCCCGGCCGAGAACGGGGAGGTCCCGCTGCCGGCCTGGTCGGAGTTCGATGCGGAAGACCTGGCGGACATGGACGAGGCGGCGCGCGCCGCTTTCCGTGAGCGGTCGGTCCCGTCGCCCGAGCGCGTGACCCGCGACCCGCAGCGGCTGGTCGACGAGCGACGCTACGACGTTCCCGTGACCGCGGTCGCGACGGAGTACACCACCGGCATGCTCCGCGACTGGATCGCCGAGGGAGCCGGGCCGGTGCGGGAGTTCACGCACATCCGCGACGTCGACTTCGTCGACCTGCCCACGGGGCACTGGCCCCAGCTCACCCGCCCCGACGACCTTGTCCGCGTGATCCTGGCCGCTGTGGAGAGCTGAGCGACTGTCGAACAGACGTTCGAGTCCGGGGTATCCTGGGGTCATGGTCCAGCTCGTCTCGCCGCCCGGTTGGCCCGGGCAGGTCCGCCCGCCCGGCGCGCCGGGATGGGAGGGTACGGCGGTCAACTGGCTGCTCGACATCTGCCCGCCCGAGTTCCGCGGCTACCCGGTGCTGCGCCGGCACGAGGTGGTGCTGGCCCGGTTCGCCGTGCTGCACGTCGAGGCCTGCCAGGCCGCCGTACGCCGGGGGCTGAGCGAGGCGCGGTCGGTGCTGCGCGACGTGGCCGACGCCGACACCGTCGAGCGGGCGATCGAGACCTGGCAGCGGGAGTCGGCTCGGCTCATCGCCGAGCGACGGGCCGTGGGACTCGTCGAGGAGGCGCTGCGCGGACGCCGTTTCGTCGCCCGGCTGTAGCACCGACCCGGCGGTAGCCTTCCGGGCATGACCGCCACCCCTGCGCACACTGACCGCCTGCGGATCGTCCCGGTTCCCGGCGAGGGGGCCGAGGACGTCCTGGTCGGCCCGGACAGCTCGGTCTACACCGGCACGGACGACGGGACCGTGTGGCGGGTCAGCGCCGACGGGCAGCAGGTCGACCGGGTCGGCGGCACCGGCGGCCGCCCGCTGGGCCTCGAGACGCTCCCGGACGGCCGGATCCTGGTCTGCGACGCCCGGCGCGGCCTGCTCGCGCTCGACCCCGGGTCCGGCGTGGTCGAGGTCCTCACGGCTCTGGTGCGTGGCCGGCGGATGACGTTCTGCAACAACGCGGCGGTGGGGGCCGGCGGCGAGATCTGGTTCAGCGACTCCTCGCGGCTCCACGGCATCGACCGGTGGAAGGCCGACCTGGTGGAGAACACCGGCTCGGGCCGGTTGCTCCGCCGTGACCCCGACGGGACCGTCGACGTGGTCCTCGAGCACCTGCGGTTCGCCAACGGCGTGGCGCTCGCCGCGGACGGCTCCTTCGTCGCCGTCGCGGAGACCGCCGGGCGCACCGTCGTACGCCACTGGCTCTCCGGAGCGCGGGCGGGGGAGACCGACCACCTCGCCACCGACCTGCCGGGCTACCCCGACAACATCGCCCTCGGCAGCGACGGCCTCGTGTGGGTGACGATCGCCTCGCCGACCGACCCGGTCGTGGAGCGGTTGATGACCGGCCCGATGCTGCTGCGCCGGGTGGCCTGGCGGCTGCCCGCGAAGCTCCAGCCGCAGCCCAGGCGCACGGCCCGCGTGATGGCCCTCGACGTGGCCGGCGGGGTGGTCCACGACCGGTCGTTCGACGCCGCCGACTTCCACATGGTCACCGGCGTCCGCGAGCACGACGGGCGGGTGTGGCTCGGCAGCCTGGTCGAGCCGGCCGTCGCCAACTTCGAGGTATGAGCCACGGCGTCTAGACTCGAGCAGTTGCCGTCACAAACCGGAAGAGGCTGGAGTTTCATGGGTTACCTGGAGTCGATCACGGGACCGCGCGACCTGCGCGAGCTCGACGACCACCAGCTCGACGAGCTCGCCGCCGAGATCCGTGACGAGCTGGTCTCGAAGGTCTCGCGCACCGGCGGCCACCTCGGGCCGAACCTCGGCGTGGTCGAGCTGACCATGGCGATCCACCGGACCTTCGACTCGCCCACGGACCGGGTGGTGTTCGACACCGGCCACCAGGCCTACGTGCACAAGATGCTCACCGGTCGCGCCGGCATGTTCGACTCGCTGCGCCAGGAGGGCGGCCTCTCCGGCTACCCGAGCCAGGCCGAGTCCGCCCACGACGTGGTCGAGAACTCGCACGCGTCCACCGCGCTGTCCTACGCCGACGGCCTCGCCAAGGCCTACTCCATCCGCGGTGAGGACCGGTACGTCGTCGCGGTGATCGGCGACGGCGCGCTCACCGGCGGGATGGCCTGGGAGGCGCTGAACAACATCGCCGCCAACCAGGACCGCAAGCTGGTCATGGTCGTCAACGACAACGGCCGCTCCTACACCCCGACCGTCGGCGGCCTCGCCAACCACCTCACCACGCTGCGCACGAACCCGCGCTACGAGCAGGTCCTGGAGCTCGTCAAGAAGCGGCTCAACGGCGTGCGCGGGGTCGGCCCCGCCGTGTACGACGCGCTCCACGCCGTCAAGAAGGGCATGAAGGACGCGCTCGCGCCGCAGGGGCTCTTCGAGGATCTCGGGCTGAAGTACGTCGGCCCCATCGACGGCCACGACCGCACCACCGTGGAGCAGGCGCTCGCGCAGGCCAAGCGGTACGGCGGCCCCGTCATCGTGCACGTGATCACCAAGAAGGGGTTCGGCTACGACGCCGCCGAGCGCCACGAGGCCGACCAGTTCCACTCGCCCGGGCCGTTCGACGTGGCGACCGGGGTCGAGAAGCCCAAGGGGCAGATCTGGACCGACATCTTCGCCGACGAGATGCTCACCCTCGGCGGGGAGCGCCAGGACCTGGTCGCGATCACCGCCGCCATGCTGCACCCGGTCGGCCTGGACCGGTTCGCCGCGCAGTATCCCGAGCGCACCTTCGACGTCGGGATCGCCGAGCAGCACGCCGCCACCTCGGCCGCCGGCCTCGCGATGGGCGGGCTGCACCCGGTGGTCGCGGTCTACGCCACCTTCCTCAACCGCGCCTTCGACCAGGTGCTGATGGACGTCGCGCTGCACAAGTGCGGCGTCACCTTCGTCCTCGACCGGGCCGGGGTGACCGGCGACGACGGCGCCAGCCACAACGGCATGTGGGACATGTCGGTGCTCCAGGTGGTGCCCGGGCTCCGGCTGGCGGCGCCCCGTGACGGTGCGCGGCTGCGCGAGCTGCTCCGCGAGGCGGTGCAGGTCGACGACGCCCCGACCGTCGTACGGTTCCCGAAGGGTCCGCCGATCGCCGACGTCGAGCCGGTGGACCGCGCCGGCGGCATGGACGTGCTGGTGCGCCAGGGAGCCAAGGACGTGCTGCTGGTCGGGATCGGCTCGATGGCCTCCACCGCGGTCGACGTGGCGGAGCGGCTCTCCGCGCAGGGGATCGGCGTCACCGTCGTCGACCCGCGCTGGGTCAAGCCGTTCGACCCGGCGGTCGTCGACCTCGCCCGCGGGCACCGGCTGGTGGTCAGCGTCGAGGACAACGGCATCGTCGGCGGCTGCGGCTCGGTCCTGCTGCAGACCCTCAACGAGGCGCGGGTCGACACGCCTGTCCGCCTGCACGGCATCCCGCAGCGGTTCCTCCACCACGCCAAGCGCGCGAAGATCCTCGAGGAGATCGGCCTCACCGCGCAGGCCCTGGCGCGCAGCGTCGTCGAGGACGTCACCGCTCTGGACCAGGGCAGCCCGCTCGTCGAGGTCGACCGGCCCTGACGCGAGGGCGGCGCCGTACTCCGATAGCGTGCTGCGCAGGTATCCGCCTGCGAAATCCGGGTATGTGTCCCTGAAGGACTGGGGACACAGACGCTTGAGGAGCTGACATGAACGTCCTACGCACGAAGTCGGTCGAGCAGTCGATCAGGGACACCGACGAGCCCGACCACACGCTGAAGAAGAACCTCGGGGCCCTCGACCTGGTGATCTTCGGCGTCGGCGTCATCATCGGTGCCGGCATCTTCGTGCTCACCGGTACCGCGGCGGCCACCAACGCCGGGCCCGCCGTCGCCGTCTCGTTCGCGATCGCCGGCCTCGCCTGCGGGCTCGCGGCCCTGTGCTACGCGGAGTTCGCCTCCACCGTGCCGGTCGCCGGCAGCGCCTACACCTTCAGCTACGCCACGTTCGGCGAGCTGATCGCGTGGATCATCGGCTGGGACCTGGTGCTCGAGTTCACGATCGGCTCCGCGGCGCTGGCCACCGGTTTCTCCGGCTACCTGCAGAACCTGCTGGCCGGCACCGCCTTCGAGCTCCCGCCCGCGCTGGCCTCCGCCGAGGAGGGCGTGGTGAACCTGCCCGCCGTGCTCATCGCGCTCGCGGTGATGGGGGTGCTGATCGTCGGCATCAAGCTGTCCAGCGTGATCAACCAGGTCGTCGTCGCGATCAAGCTCACCGTGGTCGCGCTCGTCGTGGTCGCCGGCATCGGCTACATCGACGCCTCCAACTACTCGCCGTTCGTGCCCCCGTCCGAGCCGAGCACCGGCAGCGCGGGCAGCTTCATGGAGCAGCCGCTGATCACCTCCCTGCTGGGGCTGGACCCCGCGGTGTACGGCGTCGCGGGCGTGGTCGCGGGCGCGGCCCTGGTCTTCTTCGCCTTCATCGGCTTCGACGTGGTCGCCACCACCGCCGAGGAGGCGAAGAACCCGCAGCGCGACGTGCCGATCGGCATCCTGGGCTCGCTGGCCATCGTCACCGTGCTCTACATGGCGGTCAGCCTCGTCATCACCGGCATGCAGAACTACCAGGACATCGACCCCAACGACGCCGCGCCGCTGGCCACCGCCTTCGACGCGGTCGGCGTGGAGTGGATGGGCAACCTGATCGCGGTCGGCGCCTGCATCGGGCTCACCGTCGTGGTGATGATCCTGATGCTCGGCCAGACCCGCGTCGCCTTCGCGATGGCCCGCGACGGGCTGCTGCCCCGCAAGGTCGCGAAGGTGCACCCCACCTTCGGGACGCCGTACCGGATCACCGCGATCACCGGCGTCGCCGTCGCGATCATCGCCGGACTGGTCGACCTCGCGACGCTGGCGCACCTGGTCAACATCGGCACGCTCTTCGCGTTCATCCTGGTCAGCGTCGGCGTGGTCATCCTGCGCCGGACCCGACCGGACCTCCCGCGCTCCTTCAGGGTGCCCGCCGCGCCGGTGGTGGCGACCCTCGCGGTGCTGCTCTGCCTGTACCTGATGCTCAACCTCACGGGCGACACCTGGGTGCGGTTCGCGGTGTGGATGGGTCTCGGCTTCGTCGTCTACTTCGCCTACAGCTACCGCAACAGCATGGTGGGGCGGCGCGCCGGCGAGGAGACCGACGTCGACGTCACCAGCCGGTAGCGCTGCTGGCCGTCGCGTCGTGCGCCGGTAGCCCGGCGTACGGCGGCGGGCGTACGGCGGATAGTTCGTGAGCAAACGGCTGTTCGCGCGTCGCCTGAGGACCATCTGCTCACGAACTACCGGGCCCGACCAGACGGGGTGGCGCGTGCCGAGCCGCGGCCAGACGCACGCAGCGCCGCCTCCCGAGCGGGGAGACGGCGCTGCGCAGGTGGTGCGACCCGGGACGCGGCGGGTCAGTGGAAGGTGGAGCCGGTGACCTTCTCCGCGACGCCGGTCCGGTCCAGCAGCGGGGTGAGCCCGCCGTTCCAGAACGAGAACCCGGCCCCGGTGATCATGCCGAGGTCGAGGTCCTCGGGGGCGGCCACGACACCCTCGTCGAGCATGAGACGGGCCTCCTCGGCGAGCACGGAGAGGACGCGCTCGCGCACCTGCTCGGAGGTGAGTACGACCGGCTCGGCCGGGGTCTCGAAGAGTTCCTCGACCTCGGGGTCGACGGCGCCGTCGGGGCCGTAGAGCCCCGGCTTGCCGGCGGCCACGAGCCGCTTGAGGTTCTCCGAGACGTAGAACCGGTCCGGGAAGGCGCCGTACAGGGTCTCGTTGTTGTGCAGCGCGACGGCCGGCCCGACCAGCGACAACAGGACGAACGGCGGCATCGGGGCGACCCCGGCGAACGCGTTGTCGGCCACCGAGATCGGCGTGCCCTCGTCGACGACCTTGCTGACCTCGCCCATGAACCGGCCGAGCAGCCGGTTGACGATGAACGACGGGCTGTCCTTGACCAGGATCGTGGTCTTCTTCAGCTTCTTGCCGGTCGCGAACGCGGTGGCCAGCGCGGCGTCGTCGGTGCGCTCGCCGCGGACGATCTCGAGCAGCGGCATCACCGCGACCGGGTTGAAGAAGTGGAAGCCCACGACCCGCTCGGGGTGCGCGAGGTCCGCGGCCATCTCGGTGATCGACAGCGAGGAGGTGTTCGTCGCGAGCACGCACTCCGGCGAGACGATCGCCTCGACGTCGGCGAAGACCTGCTTCTTGATCTTCAGCTCCTCGAACACCGCCTCGATCACGAAGTCGGCGTCGGCGAAGACCTCGCTCTTGTCGACCGCGCCGGACACGAGGGCCTTGAGCCGGTTCGCCTTGTCCTGGCTCGCCCGGCCCTTGAGCAGGAGCTTGTCGATCTCGGCGTGCACGTAGCTCACGCCCTTGTCCACCCGGGCCTGGTCGAGGTCGGTGAGTACGACGGGCACCTCGAGGCGGCGCGCGAAGAGCAGCGCGAGCTGGCTGGCCATGAGCCCGGCCCCGACGATGCCGACCTTGGTGACCGGTCGTGCCAGCGCCTTGTCCGGCGCACCGGCGGGACGCTTCGCGCGCTTCTGCACGAGGTCGAAGGCGTACAGGCCGGCCTTGAGCTCCGGGGTCATGATCAGGTCGGCGAGCGCCTCGTCCTCGGCGGCGAACGCCTCGTCCCGGTCGGCGGTCCGCGCGAGCACGATCAGGTCCAGCGCCCGGTACGCCGCGGGGGCGGCGCCGCCGGTCTTCGCGTCGGCGATGCCGCGGCCCTTGGCGACGGCGGCGGCCCAGGCCTCGCCGCGGTCGATCTCGGGACGCGCGACGGTGACCTCGCCGGTCAGCACCCGCGCGGCCCAGAGCAGGGACTGCTCGAGGAAGTCCGCGCCCTCGAACACCGCGTCGGCCAGGCCCAGCTCGAACGCGGCGGTGCCGCCGAGCATCTTGTTGTTGTTCAGCGCGTTCTCGACGAGCAGCGTCACGGCCTTCTCGGGGCCGACCAGGTTCGGCACCAGGTAGGCGCCGCCCCAGCCGGGGACCAGGCCGAGGAAGACCTCGGGCAGCGCCACGGCGGGCACGGAGTCCATGATCGTGCGGTAGGTGCAGTTCAGGGCCACCTCGAGGCCGCCGCCGAGGGCGAGGCCGTTGACGAAGCCGAAGGACGTCTTGCCGCCGTCGACGAGCTTGCGGAACACGCCGTGCCCGATCTGGGCGATCAGCTTGGCGTCCTCGCGGTCGGTGATGCCGGGCACGCCGGACAGGTCCGCGCCGGCGGCGAGGATGAACGGCTTGCCGGTGACGCCGATCGAGGTCACCTCGTCGCGGGCGAGCGCCGCGTCGATCGCGGTGTTGAGCGCGTCGAGGCTCTTCGGGCCGAACGTGTTCGGCCGGGTGTGGTCGAGGCCGTTGTCGAGGGTGATCAGCGCCATCGTGCCGGCGCCGTACGGCAGCGTCACGTCGCGGACCTTGGCCTCGGTGACCACCTCGTTCGCCGACATGGCGGCACCGCGGTCGAGCAGAGCCCGAAGCTCGGGGGTGGTGGTCATCAGGCTGCGCCTTCCTGGTTCGTCGTGGACTTGTCGGCGGAGCCGTCCCAGTGCGGGTTCTCCCAGATCACGGTGCCGCCCATGCCGATGCCGATGCACATGGTGGTCATTCCGTAGCGGACCTCGGGACGCTCCTCGAACTGCCGCGCCAGCTGGGTCATCAGCCGCACGCCGGAGGAGGCGAGCGGGTGGCCCATCGCGATGGCGCCGCCGTACGGGTTGACCCGGGCGTCGTCGTCGGCGATCCCGAAGTGCTCGAGGAACGCGAGCACCTGCACCGCGAACGCCTCGTTGACCTCGAACGCGCCGATGTCGTCGATGGTGAGGCCGGCCTGCTTCAGTGCCTTCTCGGTCGCCGGGATCGGGCCGGCGCCCATCACCTCGGGCTCGACGCCCACGAAGGAGAAGGAGACCAGGCGCATCCGCACCGGCAGGCCGAGGTCGCGGGCGGTCTCCTCGTCGGCGAGCAGGCAGGCGGTGGCGCCGTCGTTGATGCCGGCCGCGTTGCCCGCGGTGACCCGGCCGTGCGCGCGGAACGGGGTCTTCAGGGCCGCGAGGGTCTCCATCGTGGTGCCCGGACGCGGCGGCTCGTCGGCGGTGGCGAGGCCCCAGCCGGCCTCCGCGGTGCGGATCGCGACCGGCACCAGGTCGGGCTGGATCTTCGCGTCGGCGTAGGCCTGCGCGGTCTTCTCCTGCGAGCGGACGGCGTAGGCGTCGACGCGCTGCTTGGTGATCGAGGGGTAGCGGTCGTGCAGGTTCTCCGCGGTGTTGCCCATGGACAGCGCCTCGGGGTCGACGACCTTCTCGGAGATGATCCGCGGGTTCGGGTCGACGCCCTCGCCCATGGGGTGGCGGCCCATGTGCTCGACGCCGCCGGCGATGACCACGTCGTAGGAGCCGAACGCGATGCCGCCCGCGGTCGTGGTGACCGCCGTCATCGCGCCGGCGCACATCCGGTCGATGGCGTAGCCGGGGGTGCTCTGGGGCAGGCCCGAGAGCAGCGCGGCGGTGCGGCCGATGGTCAGCCCCTGGTCGCCGATCTGGGTGGTGGCGGCGATCGCGACCTCGTCCACCCGCTCGGGAGGCAGGTTGGGGTTGCGCCGCATGAGCTCGCGGATGCACTTGATCACCAGGTCGTCCGCACGCGTCTCGGCGTACTGACCCTTGGCCTTGCCGAACGGCGTCCGCACGCCGTCGACGAAGACGACCTCTCGCAACTGTCGGGCCACGAAGGGCTCCTTCATGCGTCGTAGGGGAATGACGCCCTGATGCTACCGGCTGGTAACAAAGCCGGGAAGCAGCCGGTGCTGTGCCGGTCGTCACGCCCGCGGAAGGGCATCGCGGACTGCATGGAGGCCCGCATCCTCGGCGCCGTCCCGGGGTCGCACACCTCGGCGATCCGGGCGCGGAGCTCCTCGACGAGGCCGGGCTGCGACAATGGGGCGGAATCCTGCTCGGGTGCGGGCATAGCGCGGAGGTCATCCGCGTTCCAGCATCGAGCGGCCGGAGATTTCCGTTCAACGACCGCGCCACGAAAGGTTGTGTGATGGCTGAGGCCTCCCGCTTCGTGCACATCGTCGACGAGGTGCCCGAGCTCGAGGGTCGCACCGACGGCCCGGTGCTCGTGCACGCGCTCGACGGCTTCCTGGACGCCGGCAACGCGGCGAACCTGGCCGCCAAGCACCTGCTGTCGCAGTCGAGCGGCCGGGTCGTCGCGAGCCTCGAGGTCGACGACTTCTACGACTACCGCGCCCGGCGCCCGGCGATGACGTTCATCGAGCACCACTACGAGCAGTACGACGCGCCGCGGCTCGTCGTGCGGCTGATGCACGACCAGCACGGGACGCCGTACCTGCTCCTGCACGGGCCGGAGCCCGACATGCACTGGGAGGGGTTCGCGTCCGCGGTGCGTGCGGTCGTCGAGCACTTCGGGGTGCGCCTGACCGTCGCCATGGGCGCCGTACCGATGGCGGTGCCGCACACCCGGCCGGTGATGCTGACCAACCACGCCACGTCACCGGAGCTGCTGATCCAGGAGAACGTGTGGAAGGGGCAGATCCGGATCCCCGCGAGCGCGCAGTCGCTGCTCGAGCTGCGGCTCGGGGAGTGGGGGCACGCCGCGATGGGCTTCGTCGCGCACATCCCGCACTACGTGGCGCAGTTCGACTACCCCCGGGCCGCGGTCTCCATCCTCGAGTCCGTCGAGGACGTCACCGGCCTGGAGTGGGACCTCGGCCCGCTGCGCACCGCTGGGGACACCAAGATGGCCGAGATCGCCGCGCAGATCGAGGACTCCGAGGAGGTCCGCGACGTGGTGCAGGGCCTCGAGCAGCAGTACGACGCCTTCCACCGGCCGAGCACCGAGGAGGGGAGCGCGCTCCCGCTGGCCGAGGAGCGCGACCTGCCCACCGGCGAGGAGATCGGCGCCGAGTTCGAACGTTTCCTGGCGGGGCTGGACCGTCCCGACCGCCCCGACGAGTAGAGGTTCCCGCCGTGCCCAGATCCGCCGACGAGCTCGTCGAGCTCCTCGACCTCGAGACCATCGACATCAACCTGTTCCGCGGCATCCAGCCCGACACGATCCTGCAGCGGGTCTTCGGCGGCCAGGTCGCCGCGCAGGCGCTGGTCGCGGGCGCGCGCACCGTGGACGACGCGCTCGTCGTGCACTCCCTGCACAGCTACTTCCTGCGGCCCGGCGACACCTCGGTGCCGATCGTGTACGACGTCGAGCGGATCCGCGACGGACGGACCTTCTCGACCCGCCGCATCGCGGCCCGCCAGCACGGCCGGCCGATCTACTACATGACCGCGAGCTTCCAGATCCCCGAGGAGGGGTTCGAGCACCAGGACGTGATGCCGGTCGTGCCCTCGCCGGGCGAGCTGCAGGACATGGGGGAGATGTTCCGGGCCCGGTCGCCCGAGAGCGCCGACGAGTGGCTGCGGGAGTGGGCCGCGCTCGAGCTGCGCTGGGTGGGGGACTCCCGCGACGGCGGGAGCATCCCGAACGACGAGCGGCCGGCGCAGTCGCGGCTGTGGATCCGCGTCAACGGCGACCTCGGCGACGACCGGCTGCTGCACCAGGCGGCGCTGACCTACGCCAGCGACATGACCCTGCTCGGGTCGACGCTCGTGCCGCACGGCGTGCACGTCTCGCACCCGACCATGCAGTCGGCCTCGCTCGACCACACGGTGTGGTTCCACCGCCCGTTCCGGGCCGACCAGTGGATGCTCTACGACCAGGCGTCCCCGTCGGCGTCCGGGGCGCGTGGGCTTGCGATCGGCCGGCTGTTCACCGAGGACGGGACGCTGGTCGCGTCGATGGCCCAGGAGGGGCTGATCCGGGTCCGCGACCGCGGCTGACGAACCTGGGGCGCTTTGTCCAGATTCCACCCGGAAATGTCGGGTTCTCCCACTGATCTTGGCGGGCGGCCCGGCCAGGGGACGCGGGTGCACGTGGTCCCGCGGGGTCGTGAGCGGACGGTCCGGGACGTGATGTCCCGCCGCCTCGGCTAGCACAAATCTCCCGAACCGGGCGACAGACACGCCGGGCGCCGGATACGGTTGGGCGATTTGAGGCGTAGTTCACCCTATGAGGTCTGTGTGACTCCTGGGGGCCGAGCCACGTCCCCGCCCGACCGAGAGGACCCGCCGTGGCCCCGAGACTGCCTGCTCCCGTCGCCCGACGGCGCTGCCGCCCGGCCCTCGCGGCGGGGGTGGTCGCGGTGGTGGCCACCGCGACCGTGGCGACGGCGGCGCCGGCGCTGGCCCGGCCGGACTACGAGATGCCCTTCCCGTGCGGCGAGCAGTGGACCGGCACCACCCGCTCCACGCACCGCCCCAGCGCCCTGTCGGTCGACTTCAACCGGCCGGGCGACCTCGGTGCGCTCGTGGTGGCCTCCGCGCCGGGTGTGGTCTCGCGGGTCGCGGACTCCGGCAGCAGCAGCTACGGCAAGTGGATCGTGGTCGACCACGGCGACGGCTGGCAGAGCCTCCACGCCCACCTGAAGGCGCAGTGGGTGCGCACCGGCCAGGTGGTCGACCAGGGCATGGCGCTCGGGCTCGTCGGCGAGTCCGGCGGGGTCAGCGGCGCCCACCTGCACTTCGAGGAGAAGTACGACGGCGACGTGGTCCGGCCCTCCTTCTCCGGCACCACCTTCACGTTCGGCACCACCCTCGCCTCGGGCAACTGTCCCGACGTACCGCTGGCCGGCGACTGGGACGGCGACCGGACGGACCAGGTGGCGGTCTTCCGTCGTACCCCGTCCGGGTCCTTCCTGCTCGCGGGCACCGACGGCTCCGTCGGCACCGTCACCTTCGGACGGGGGAGCGACACCCCGGTGACCGGCGACTGGGACGGCGACCAGGTCACCGAGGTGGGCGTACGGCGCCAGCGCGGCCGCGCGTTCTTCCTCCGCAAGGACGACGGCACCAGCACCCGCGTCAAGATCGGCCGGATCACCGACCTGCCCGTCACCGGCGACTGGGACGGCAGCGGCACCACCGACGTCGGCGTCTGGCGCCCCGGGGCGCACGCGTTCCGGCTGCTGCGCGCCGACGGCACGCAGCAGGTGGTGCGCCTCGGCACGGTCGGCTCCACTCCTGTGACGGGGGACTGGGACGGCAACGGGGTCACCGACCTCGGCGTCTTCGACGCGGCCACCGCGACGTTCACGCTCCGCACGGTCGCGGGCGGCACGGCGAGCACCAGCACCGTCGCGCTGGGCACCGCCACCGACCTCCCGGTGACGGGGGACTGGAACGGCGACGGGGTCACCGACCTCGGCGTGTGGACCCCGGCCACCGCGACGTACACGCTGCGGACCACGCCGGCGCCGGGACTCCGCCGGGCCCGGGTCACCGCCCTCGTCTTCGGCCAGCCGCGCTGATCTAGCCTGTCCTCTGGACACCGGCTGTCGGGCCCGCGGGTCGACGGCTCTCGAGGCCTTCGGAGGACGCATGCACCGGCTCTACCTGCACGTCGGCATGATGAAGACGGGCACGACCTACCTGCAGAACGTCTGGCGGGCCAACCACGAGGAGCTCGCCGACCAGGGCGTCTACTACCCGGTCGCGCCCGGGTCGCCGGCGCAGCGGTTCGCCGTGTGGGACTTCCTCGGCCGGCAGCCGCGTGGCGCCGACGACGGTCGCACCGCCGGCCAGTGGGCCGCGCTGACCGCCGCGGTCTCGGAGCGGGCGGACCGGACCGTGCTGCTCTCCGAGGAGTCGCTGGCCTCGGTGTCGGTACGCCGCGCCCGCCGCGCCGTCGCCGCCTTCCCCGACCACGAGGTGCACGTCGTGGTGACCGCCCGTGACCTCGGCCGGGTCCTGTCCTCGGCGTGGCAGGAGGACGTGAAGAGCGGGGCGGCGTACACATGGCCGGAGTTCATCGCCGCCGTACGCGACCCCGACGCGCTCACCCGTGACCCGGCCCGCGGCTTCTGGCTGCGGCACGACCTGCCTGCCGTGGTGGAGACCTGGGCCGAGGCGGCCGGCGCCGACCGCGTGCACGTGGTGACCGTCCCGCCGGAGGGCTCCGAGCCCGGGCTCCTGCTCGCGCGGATGGGCGGGCTCGTCGGCTTCGACCCCGCCCGGCTGACCGCGCCCGTGGCCCGCGGGAACACGTCGATCGGCACCTCGGGGACCGAGGTGGTCCGGCGGCTCAACGAGCGGCTCGGGGGCCGGCTGAACCAGCGGCAGTACGACTGGGTGGTCAAGAACACCGTGGAGCAGGACCCGCCGTCGACCACCGCCGCGGACCGGATGGTGCTGCCGGCCGAGCACCTGGCCTGGGCGACCGAGCAGGCCGAGCGGATGGTCGGTCGGCTGGAGCGCGGCGGCTACGACGTCGTCGGCGGCCTCGACGAGCTCCGGCCGCAGGCGCCGCAGGGTGGCCGGTTGCCCGACGAGGTCAGCGACGAGGAGCTGCTCGACTCCGCGCTGCACGTGCTCACCGTGCTCGCCGAGCGGCACGCGAAGCTGTGGTGGCGCAACCGCAGGTCCGACCAGCCGGGCACCGCCGCCGGGTCGGTGGCGGTGCGGGCCTCGAGCGGGCTGCGGGGCGCGGCCTACCGGGTCCGGCGCAAGGGCGCCGACCTGTCGGACCGGAACCGGGTCGCGGCGGCCGCGATGGCGATCTACCTCCGGACGCGCGGCCGCGGCGCCGCCCGCTGACCCGGCCCGTCCTGACTGCGGTCGCCGGCCCATTCGTGTCCCGACGGCGGCGGTGCGCTAACGGAGCGCGGTGGCGCGGCCCAGCAGGTGGGGCGCGCCGTCCTTCGGGCTGGTCAGCGAGAACGCCCAGTCCCGTGCGTCCCCGGACGAGACCGCGCGCGACCCGAACGCGACCGTGCCCGGCAGCAGCACCGGCTTCTTGAACGCGACGTCGACCCGCACCGCGTCGGGGTACCGACCGTCGAGCGCGGCGAGGCAGCGGGCCTTGCTCCACATGCCGTGCGCGATCTGTCGGGGGAACCCGAACGCCTTCGCCGTGACGGCGTACAGGTGGATCGGGTTGTGGTCCCCGGAGACCGCGGCGTACCGGCGGCCCAGGTCGGCGCCGAGACGCCACTGCGTCCCCGACGACGGCACCGTCTCGAGGTCGAGCCCCTCGTCGACCGCGCCCTCGGCGGGCCGTCCGCGGCGCAGGAAGGTGGAGGTCTCCTCCCAGACCGGCTCGCCGCCGGAGTGCACCTCGGTGACGAGGTCGAAGAGCGTGCCCTTCGCGTGCCCGCGCAGCCCCTCCGGACGGGCGGAGACCTGGAGCCGCTCGCCCGCCGAGATCGCCCGGTGCTGGGTGATCGTGTTCTCCAGGTGCACGGTGCCGATCGCCGGGTACGGGAACTGCGCGTCGGTCATGATCGCCATGTGCAACGGGAACGCCAGCAGGTGCGGGTAGGTGACCGGGAGGGTCTCCTTGAGCCCGAAGCCGCAGACCTCGGCGTACGCCGCCACGTGGGCCCGGTCGACGGGGACGTCGTGCCGGGTCAGCGTGACCTGGGGCAGGGCGGACCCGGTCCTGCGGACGCCGGGCAGCCGGGAGATCCCGGGCAGGACCGGCAGCGCCGCCTTGAGCAGCAGCGGCAGGGTCCTCGGCTCGCCGGTGACCTCGCGAGTGGTGGCCTCGGGCATCGCCTCAGGCCCCCAGCATCATCTGGCCGCAGACCCGGACCACGTTGCCGTTGACGGCGGTGGAGGCGGGGCTGGCGTACCAGGCGATCGTCTCGGCGACGTCGACCGGCAGCCCGCCCTGCGAGAGGGCGTTGAGTCGGCGGCCGACCTCGCGGGTCATGAACGGGACCGCGGCGGTCATCTTCGTCTCGATGAAGCCCGGGGCGACCGCGTTGATCGTGATCCCCCGGTCCAGCTCGCCCGCGAGCGCGTCGACGAGGCCGATCACGCCGGCCTTGGACGCGGCGTAGTTGGTCTGGCCCAGGTTGCCGGCGATGCCCGCGATCGACGCGACGCCGACGATCCTGCCGTTGGCGTTGACCAGCTTCTGCTTCAGCAGCTCGGCGGTGATCAGCTCCGGCGCGGTCAGGTTCACCGCGATCGTGGAGCTCCAGCGGTCCTCCGGCATGTTCGCCAGCTTCTTGTCGCGGGTGATGCCGGCGTTGTGCACGACCACGTCGACCCCGCCGTGCTTCTCCTCGACATGGCGCGCGATCCGCTGCGGCGCGTCCTTGGTGGTGATGTCGAGGGTGAGGTGGTCACCGTCGAGCTCGCTCATCAGCGCCTGGAGCTCGCTGGCGGCCTGGGGTACGTCGACGCCGAGGACCGTCGCGCCGTCGCGGTGCAGCACCCGGGCGATCTGCTCGCCGATGCCGCGGCTGGCGCCCGTGACGAGCGCGACCTTGCCGGCGAGGGGCCGGGTCCAGTCCTCGACCGGCTCGGCCGCGGTGGCGCCGGTGACGCCGATCCGGACGACCTGACCCGAGACGTAGGCCGACTTGGGGGAGAGCAGGAAGCCGAGGGTGGAGGCGGTGGCGGCGTCGGCGGCCGGGGCGACGTACACCAGCTGGACGGTCGAGCCGCGGCCGATCTCCTTGCCCAGGGAGCGGGTGAAGCCCTCGAGGGCGCGCTGGGCGACGCGCTCGGCGGTGGAGTTGGTGCTCTCCGGCGGCGTGCCGAGCACCACGACGCGAGCGCAGCTCTGCAGGCTGCGCATGAGCGGGGTGAAGAAGCGTTGGAGGGCAACCAGGTCGGCCGAGGACTCGATGCCGGTGGCGTCGAACACCAGGCCCTTGTACTGCTCGCCCTCGGCGGCGTGTGTGACCGAGGCGATGCCGAGCTCGTCGAGCGCGGAGACCACGGCGGTGCCGAGCCGTCCGTCGCCGCCGACCACGACCGTGCCGTCGACGAGGGGGGCGCCCTCGGTCCACCGGTCCAGCGTCACCGGGTTGGGCAGGCCGAGGTTCTTGGCGAGCAGCTGGCCCACGGGGGTGTGGATCAGGGACTGGTACCTATCGCTCATGCGGACTGTCTCCTCCAGGTCGGTGCAGCTGCGGGCCCGGTCCTCGAGCTCCGGATCACATGTAACTATGGGTGTAACTCGGAGTCCACATTTCGTGATGTGGCCCTCACTACGTTCCCTTCCGGCGCGCGGCCGCGCAAGGATGGCCGGGTAAGACTCGCACGTGCCGGGCGCCGCTCGCCCGACCGTGCGCCGTCCACCCGTCGCTGGACATCACCAGGAGCTGAGACATGCAGGCCAACACCCGTCGGGTCGCCATCATCGGCGGCAACCGGATCCCGTTCGCGCGCTCGAACACCGTCTACGCGAACGCGTCCAACCAGGACATGCTCACCGCCGCGATCGACGGGCTGGTGGCCCGCTACGGCCTCGAGGGTCGTCGGCTCGGCGAGGTCGTCGCCGGCGCCATCCTCAAGCACTCCCGCGACTTCAACCTGACGCGCGAGTCGGTGCTCGGCTCGAAGCTCGCCCCGGAGACGCCGGCGTACGACATCCAGCAGGCGTGCGACACCGGCATCCAGGCGGCCGTCACGGTGGCGAACAAGATCGCCCTCGGGCAGATCGAGGTGGGCATCGCCGGCGGCACCGACACCACCTCCGACGCCCCGATCGCGGTGAACGAGAAGCTCCGCAAGATCCTGCTCGAGGCGAACCGTGCCAAGACCCTGCAGGCCCGGCTCGCCGCGCTCGTCAAGGTGCGCCCGGGCCACCTCGCGCCGTCGATCCCCGCGAACAAGGAGCCGCGCACCGGTCTGTCGATGGGGGAGTCCGCCGCGCTCACCGCGCTGGAGTGGGACATCGGCCGGGAGGAGCAGGACGAGCTCGCGGTCCGCTCGCACCACAACCTCGCGGCGGCGTACGACCGGGGCTTCCTCGACGACCTGGTCACCCCGTTCAACGGTCTCGAGCGCGACCAGAACCTGCGCGCGGACTCCTCGCTGGAGAAGCTCGCGACGCTCAGGCCGGTGTTCGGCAAGGGCGAGGCGGCCACGATGACCGCCGCGAACTCCACGCCGCTGACGGACGGCGCCTCGGCCGTGCTGCTCGCGTCGGAGGAGTACGCCGCGGAGCAGGGCTGGAACGTGCTGGCCTACCTCACCGTCGCCGAGACCGCGGCGGTGGACTACGTGCACGGTGGTGAGGGGCTGCTGATGGCGCCGGCCTACGCCATGCCGCGGATGCTCGACCGCGCCGGGCTCTCCCTGCAGGACTTCGACTTCTACGAGATCCACGAGGCGTTCGCCTCGCAGGTGCTGGCCACCCTCAAGGCGTGGGAGGACCCGATCTTCTGCAAGGAGCGGCTCGGGCTCGACGCGCCGCTGGGGTCGATCGACCGCGAGAAGCTGAACGTGGCGGGGTCGTCGCTGGCCGCGGGGCACCCGTTCGCGGCGACCGGCGGGCGGATCGTGGCGACGCTGGCCAAGCTGCTCGACGAGAAGGGCTCGGGCCGCGGCGTGATCTCGATCTGCGCTGCCGGCGGCCAGGGCGTCACCGCGATCCTCGAGAAGTAACCCGACCGCCGCATCCCGGCGGGTCGGCGTCAGGCCGGAGGGCCGACGGCCATCGCGATGCTGGTCGCCACCATGTGCTCGCGCAGCTGCTCGGGGGAGAGCGGCGCCACCGTGGGTACTCCCGGCGCGGCCTCCTTGACGAGCATCCCGACCCGGGCCAGCTGCATGCCGCCGAGCCCCATCGCGTACAGCGCGTTCGCGAGCAGGTGCACGTCGGGGGTGTGGAAGGTCCCCTCGTCCACGCCGGCCTGCAGCACCTCGGCCACGTGCGCGAGGCAGCTCGCGATCCCGCGGCCGAGCCGGTACACCGCCCCCTCGCTGACCTCTTCGAGCAGCTCCGGTCCCGGGCGCCGCATCAGGGTCTGGGCGCAGTCCACGAAGGCGGGGAACTCGATGCCGTAGTCGATGAACGCCCCGGTGATGCCGCGCAGCCGTGCGGTGGGGGAGGCGCTCGTGTCGTCGGCGGCGGCGAGCCGGCTCTCGAGCTCGTCGAGGTAGCCGACCAGGGTCAGCGCGAACAGCTCCTCCTTGCCGGAGAAGTGCCGGTAGATGATCGCGCGGTTGATCCCGACCGACCGGGCGATGTCCTCGATCTGGGCGTCGCGGACGCCGCGCGCGTCGAAGAGCGCGCGGGTGGCGTCGAGGATCTCCTTCTCGCGCAGCCGGCGGCGCACCGCCGCTGCGGACCGACGGCCGTCGGTCTTCTCGCTGGTCACGGGGCTCATGCCCCCATGCTATGCCGCGTGGAACGGAGAGTTGCACGCGTCGTACACGCCCGGCGGGTCACGCCTCCCCAGTGTGCAGGGACCGGACCGTGGTGATCGTGTCCGCCTCCGCCGCGGGCTTGTCGTCGCGGTAGCGCAGGACACGGGCGAAGCGCAGGGCCATCCCAGCCGGGTAGCGGCTGGAGGTCTGGATGCCGTCGAAGGCCACCTCCACCACCTGCTCGGGCCGGACGTGGACGACGTACGACGTCCGCGAGGTCTCGAGCTCGAGGAACCGCTCGGTCTGCCAGGCGAGCATCTCGTCGGTCATCCCCTTGAAGGTCTTGCCGAGCATCACGAAGCCGCCGTCCTCGTCGCGGGCGCCGAGATGGATGTTGGACAGCAGCCCGCTGCGCCGCCCGCTGCCCCACTCGACCGCCAGCACCACGAGGTCGAGCGTGTGCCGCGGCTTGACCTTCACCCACGAGGCCCCGCGCCGGCCGGCGTCGTACGCCGCGTCGAGCCCCTTGACGACCACGCCCTCGTGGCCGGAGGCGACCGTGCTCGCGAAGTAGTCCGCGGCCTCCTGCGCGTCGGCGGTGACCAGACGCGGCACCACGAGGTCGGCCGGGAGCGCGTCGGCCAGCGCGGTGAACCGGTCGCGGGCGGGCCGGTCGAGCAGGTCCTCGCCGTCGACGTGCAGCAGGTCGAAGAAGTACGACGTCAGCGGCACCCGGGTCCGCAGCGTCGCCACGTCGAGCTTGCTCGCGGTGCGCGCCGCAGTCTCCTGGAACGGGCGCGGCCGGCCCCCGGCGTCGAGTGCGATGGCCTCGCCGTCGAGCACCAGCGTGCGGGCGGGGAGCGCGGCCACGGCCTCGACCACCTCGGGCAGCCGGTCGGTGATGTCGTCGAGGGTGCGGGTGTAGACCCGGACGCCGCCGTCGTGCTTGTGCACCTGCATCCGGATCCCGTCGAGCTTGCAGTCGACCGCGAGCTCGACGCCCGGCCCGACCTTCTCGACCGCGGCGGGCAGGTCGGGGGCGCTGGAGGCCAGCATCGGCCGCAGCGGTCGCCCCACCTCGAGCGAGAAGCCGGCGAGCTCCTGCTCGCCGCCGGTGAGCGCGGCCACCGCGACCGGGACGGTGGCCCCGCACAGCATCGACGCCCGGCGCACCGCGGCCGGGGACACGTCGGCCGCGGCGGCGATCGCCTCCAGCATCAGCCCGTCGAGCGCCCCCTGGCGGAGCTCGCCGGTGACGAGCCGGCGGAGGAACTCCTGCTCCTCGGCGGTGGCCCGCCCGAACAGACCGTCGACCAGGTCCGTGCGGGCCTGCCGCGAGCCCGCTCCGGCGACCGCGCTGACCTGCTCGAGGGTGGCGTGCACCTCCTCGACCCCCAGCGTGCTGGTCGCGGCCGGAGGCGGCAGCTCGGTGAGGCTGCGCCAGCCGAGCCCGGTGCGGCGCTGCCGGAGCACCCCGGACAGGTAGGCGGTCACGGTCTCGACCTCGGCGGGCCCGGCCGCGCGCAGTGCCGCGGCGAGCGCCTCCGTCTTCGCCTTGCGGGAGCGGGTGGCGCCCACGGCGCGCGACGCCTCGACCACGTCCTGGAGCAGCATGCCGCCATTCTGTCCCCCCGGACCGACAGTCCCGCACGTCCAGGTGCGCGGGTGTGTGCCGGGGATCGTGCGACTTCCTGCCGGGAGGTCCGTCCGTGGCCGGGGCTAGCCTTGGCCGCGATGTCCGAAGCAGCCCCCGACCCCGCCGCCGTGTCCGCTCCGCTGGAGCGCACCTGGCGGCCGTCCTGGCCGTGCCCGGTCGACGTGGTGCTGCGGCCGGGCCGGCGCGGCGCGGGCGACCCCACCTTCCGCACCGACCCCGACGGCACGATCTGGCGGGGCCTGCGCACCCCCGAAGGCGTCACCACGCTGCGGGTCGGCACCCGCCCGTACGACGGTGAGGTGCACGCCACCGCGTGGGGTCCCGGCGCCGCCTGGGTGCTCGACGAGCTCCCGGCGATGCTCGGCGCCGGGGACGACCCGAGCGGCTTCGAGCCGCGCCACCGGGTGATCGCGGAGGCGCACCGCCGCCACCCGCACTGGCGGCTCGGCCGGAGCGGACTGGTGATGGAGTCGCTGGTGCCGGCGGTGATCGAGCAGAAGGTGACCGGCCAGGAGGCCTTCGCGGGCTTCCGGATGATGGTCTACCGGTTCGGCGAGCAGGCACCCGGCCCCGGCGCGGAGCGCGGGCTGTGGGTCCAGCCGTCACCCGAGCAGGTTCGGCTAATCCCGTCGTGGGAGTGGCTCAAGCTGCACGTCGACCCGGCCCGCTCCCGGACCATCCTCCGGGCGGCGCAGGTCGCCGCCGCGCTCGAGCGGACCGTTGGTCTCGACGGCGACGAGGTGGACCGGCGGCTCCGGTCGGTCCCCGGGATCGGCGTGTGGACGTCGGCGGAGGTGCGTTTCCGGGCGCACGGCGACGCAGACGCGGTGAGCTTCGGCGACTACCACATCGCCAAGAACGTCGGCTGGGCCCTGACCGGCGAGGAGGTCGACGACGACGGGATGGCCGAGCTGCTCGAGCCCTACCGCCCGCACCGGCACCGGGTGCAGCGGCTCGTCGAGCTCGCGGGGCTGGGCCGCCCGCGGCGGGGTGCCCGGATGGCCCCCCGGCGGCACCTCCCCGCCACGGTCACCCGGCGGCCGTACCCGCGCCGGCGCCCCTGAGGGCAGCGCGCGACGGCGGCCCCACCGCCGTACCGTCCGCGCTCACTGGGTGTGTCCCTATTGGCGGCCGCGCGCTAGGCACGCGCGTTTACCGGATCTGCCGATGTGCGGACGTCCCGGCCTGGCGCTTGAGTCCTTCGGCATTGGCACCTCATGGACCGGGATCTTTAGGTAGAGCCGCTCGCGCGCGAGTGGTGGCTCGTGGCGACCGTTCTCCACCACTGGCGCGACCATCTCTCACCACTCGGTCTCACCACTCGCGTGAGTTGCCCCCCCGGTGAGACGCCCGGCCGTGTTCTCCAGCAGCACGATGGCGAGGTCGTCGCTGAGCCGACCGCCCGCAATGTGACGCCGGACCCGCTCAAGGACGCCATCGAGCGCGACATCGGGCTGCGCCGCTGCAAGGGTGGGGGCCAGTTCGAGTAGCGGGAGGAACCGACCCTGCTCGTCGCGCGCCTCACTGAGGCCATCGGTGTACAGCAGCAGTCGGTCGCCGGCCTCCCACGACAGCGTGACCGACTCGTCTCCGGCACCCAGCCCCAGCGGCAACCCGGGCGGCACGGTCAGCAGTTCGGCGGTCCCGTCGGGACGGATGAGCATGGGGGGTGGGTGACCGCACGACAGGAGGTCGACTCGGCCGCGATGGGAAGCATCAACCATCAGCGCGGTGGCGAAGTCCTCGTCACCCATGAACGGCGTCAGGTAGGCGTCCACATCGCTGGCGACATCGGGCAGCGACGTCGCGGTGGCCGCCGCCTGGCGGAACGCGCGGATCACGCGAGCCGCCTGCTCGACGGCCGCGAGCCCCTTGCCGCGCACGTCACCGACCAGGAACCGGACGCGGGCCCCGGCGAGCGAGCAGTCGTAGAGGTCCCCACCCACGACGGCGTCCTCAACCGCGCTCTGGTAGCGCGCGGTCACCCGCACGTCGGCGGCCGCGGCCGGCAGGGTGGGCAGAACGGCACGCTGGGCCACCTCCGCGATGGTGGCCACGTGCCCGAAGCGACGCTCCCGGCGGACCCGGACCTCGGCGATCACCACGGCGGCCGCTCCCACCAGGACCACGTCGAGCAGCCGCACCCACTGCTGCGCGGTGTCCCAAGCCTCGTTGTACAGACCCGACAGCACCACGAGCACGACCGCAGCGGCCGCAAACCCAGCGGTGGCGCGCGGCGACAGCACCGCGGCAGCCACCAGCGCAGCGAGCGCGAACAGCGGGTCGGGCGAGATGTCGGGCGGTACGAGGACGTCGACCACGGAGAGCAGCAGCAGCCACGCCACGGCGATGAACGCCCCCAGCCGGACCGCCCGGGTGTTCGTCACGGACTCCTCCTAGGTCGCCTCGTCCTGCCATCAGCGTCGCACGACCTCCCGCGGGGCCGGGCCGTCCGCGGCAGGTCGCGTTCGACCTCCCCGTCGCGTCAGCACCGTCCAGTTCGTACTCGTCAGAGGTGCCGTTGGAGCCATGGAAGTGGACTCGGTCCCGGGGTCGCTATCTCCCAGGTCTCGTCGCGCGGACGCTTCTAGCCTCCATGCCGTTAGCGTCTCAGTTCTCGGGCTCCAACGACCGGATCTGCCGCTGATCGTGAGCTCTGACATGGCGATGAGGGGATGTTGTGGGGGCGTGCCCGCATACTGCCTAGCGTGTCGCCCCATCTCCTTGCGACAACAAGCGTCGTCCCATCATGACCCTTGCCGAGCGTGTCGCCGTGATCGAGTCCTGCAGGTACGTCGACGAGGTGATCGAAGACGCCCCGCTCCAAGTGACCGAGAGTTTCTTGGCCCGGCGCGTTGAACACCGGCTCCAGCAGGTCCCACTGGTCATCGGTCAGGTCACTTGGGTACGGCATTCCCCGCACGGTGACCACGGGAACCGTCCGCGCAATAGGGACACACACCCAGTCAGAGGAACGGGCGAAGCGGGGCCAGCACCATCTCGGTGAACTTCTTGTGCACGCCGCGGGAGTCCCACTCCTCGCGCTTGAGCTCCTGGGCGTTGCTCAGATCGGTCTCGAAGATCCGCTCCATCTGCGCGGCGAGCTCGCGGTCGATGAACTCCACGTTGATCTCGTAGTTGCCGGTCATGCTCAGCCGGTCGATGTTCGCGGTGCCGATGGTGGACCAGCGGCCGTCGATCGTGGAGGTCTTCGCGTGCACCATCGCCCCCTGGTACAGGAAGATCCGCACCCCGCTCGACAGCAGCTGTCCGTAGTAGCCGCGTGAGAGCCAGTCGGCGACGACGTGGTTGGACGTGGCCGGCACCAGCAGGCGTACGTCGACCCCGCGGCGCGCGGCGGAGGTGAGCGCCTCGACGAAGTCGGAGTCGGGGATGAAGTACGCGTGCGTCATGTAGATGTGGCTGTACGCGCGCGCGATCGCCTCGAGGTACATCGCCCGGATGGGGAACATCCACAGCCGGGGCACGTTGCGGTGCACCCGGATCCGGGGCTCCCAGTCCGACGCGGTCTCGAGCAGCAGCGGGCGGCGGCCGTGCTCGGCGCGGCGGTGGAGGTTCCAGAAGTCGGCGAAGGCCCGCTTGAGGTCGGCGACCCCGGGGCCGGTGATCCGGACGTGGGTGTCGCGCCACTCGGTGGCGTAGGCGGTGCCCACGTTGTAGCCGCCGACGAAGCCGACCTTGTCGTCGACGACCAGGATCTTGCGGTGGTCACGGCCGTAGCGGCGCAGGTCGAAGAACCTCCAGCCGGCGTTGTAGACGGGGTACTCCATCACCCGCAGCCGTGGCCCGAACCGCTTGAACAGCGGGGAGACCACGAGGTTGGCGAACCCGTCGTAGATCGCGTAGACCTCCACCCCGCGGGCGGCGGCGTCGGTGAGCGCGCGCTTGAACTGCTCGCCGACCTCGTCGCCCTTCCAGATGTAGGACTCGAAGAGGATCTGCTGCTCCGCGTCCTCGATCGCGGCGAGCATGTCGTCGTACAGGTCCTGGCCGTAGGTGTAGGTGCGCACCGCGCCGTCGCCGATGGTGACGTCCCCGGGCGGGTCGGACGGGAACGGCTTGGGCTTCTTGCCGCGGCGGCGGTACGAGTCGACCGCGGTCATCACCACCGCGACGAGCATCGGGACGCCGAAGAACACGCCCAGGGCACGGCGGGCCATGGTGCTCAGCGGACCGCCCATCGACCACACGGGGGACCTCTTCCGGCCTCGGCGCTTGCTCACAGAGGCAAATCTAGTCAGAGAACCAAGGCTGTCCGCGGCGATCGGGCTACTCGGCCCGGAACACGAGCCCCAGGTCGCCTCCGGCGGTGAGGGTGAGCAGGTCCCCCTGGATCACCGCGCGGAAGCCGTCCCCGAGCACCGCGAGCACCTGCCGGTCCTGGGACTCGGTCGCCGGTGGGCACGTGCCGCCCTCGGGGGACGGGTCGACGTCGATCCTCAGGACCTGCACGTCGGGTCCGCTGACGGCGTACTCGCCTCGGAAGGACCGGCAGCCCGTCTCGCCCTCGAGGGTGCCGTCCTCGTGCAGGACGAGCCCCGGCCGCCCGCCGGAGACGCTGGCCGCGCTCTCGCCGTCGAGGAGGGACTCGAGCGACCAGGCCGTCCCGACCAGGTCCGCGTCCCGGACGGGTGGGTCGAGGTCGAACTCGAGACGCACGTCCGCCCCGGTGAGGACGAGCCGGCGTTCGCCGACCGCGACGGCGTCCACCGCCCCGAGCGCGGAGAGGTACCGCTGCTCCAGCGTCATCACCGCCGGTGGGCACGCCATCTCCGTCACCATCACCTGACCGAGGCGGAGGCGGTCGCCGTCCCGCTCGAGCCTCGTGCCGTAGTGGTTGCAGGCTGACCGGCCGGAGACCTCACGCCCGTCGACCGCCAGCGTGACCGGCGTGGCCGCGGACAGGGGGAGCGGCCCGTCGGCGTCGCCGGCGCTCGCCAACCGCCAGCTCCCGTCGAGGTCGTCCGTCGCACCGCCCGGGGAGCCCGTGCCGGGCTGGGCGCAGGAGGACAGCAGGACGACGGTCAGGGCGGCCGTGGCCGCGAGGCGTGGGTACATCCGGAGGCTCCTGCCCGTCGTGGGGTGAGGGTGTGACGTCCCCGCGTGCCGGCCGGTTCCGGCGGGGCCTGTGAGCATCCTGCCCGGGACGCGCTGCGTGCGTGGTCCTCTCCGCGCGTTCGGCCCCGGAGAGCTGTCGGAGGCGCCCCGTAGGCTGGTCGACATGAGGCCCGTGACCGATCTCGAGCGCAGGGTTGCGCCGTTCCAAGTCGTCTCCGACTACTCCCCGTCGGGAGACCAGCCCACGGCGATCGCCGACATCGAGAAGCGGATCACGGCGGGGGAGCAGGACGTCGTCCTCCTCGGCGCCACCGGCACCGGCAAGACCGCGACGGTCGCGTGGGCGGTCGAGAAGCTCCAGCGCCCCACGCTGGTGCTCCAGCCCAACAAGACCCTGGCCGCGCAGTTCGCGAACGAGCTGCGGCAGCTCTTCCCGGACAACGCGGTCGAGTACTTCGTCTCCTACTACGACTACTACCAGCCCGAGGCGTACGTCCCCCAGACCGACACCTACATCGAGAAGGACTCCTCGATCAACGAGGAGGTCGAGCGGCTGCGGCACTCCGCGACCAACTCGCTGCTCACCCGGCGCGACGTGATCGTGGTGTCCACGGTGTCCTGCATCTACGGCCTGGGCACGCCCCAGGAGTACGTCGACCGGATGATCCGGCTCAAGGTGGGCGACGAGCACGACCGCGACACGATCCTGCGCCAGCTCGTCGGGATCCAGTACTCCCGCAACGACGTGGCGTTCACCCGCGGCACGTTCCGGGTCCGCGGCGACACCCTGGAGATCTTCCCCGTCTACGAGGAGCTCGCCGTGCGGGTGGAGTTCTTCGGCGACGAGATCGAGCGGCTGATGACGCTGCACCCGGTGACCGGCGAGGTCGTCACCGAGGACCAGGAGCTCTACATCTTCCCGGCCACCCACTACGTCGCGGGTCCGGAGCGGATGGAGCGGGCGATCCAGGGCATCGAGCACGAGCTGGAGGAGCAGCTCGCCACCTTCGAGAAGCAGGGCAAGCTGCTCGAGGCCCAGCGGCTGCGGATGCGGACGACGTACGACATCGAGATGATGCGCCAGGTCGGCTCCTGCTCGGGGATCGAGAACTACTCGATGCACATCGACGGCCGCAACCCCGGCTCGGCGCCGAACTGTCTGCTCGACTACTTCCCCGAGGACTTCCTGCTCGTGGTCGACGAGTCGCACGTCGCGGTGCCGCAGATCGGCGGCATGTACGAGGGCGACATGTCCCGCAAGCGGAACCTGGTCGACCACGGCTTCCGCCTGCCGAGCGCGATGGACAACCGCCCGCTGAAGTGGGAGGAGTTCCTCGAGCGGATCGGGCAGACGATCTACCTGTCCGCGACCCCGGGCAAGTACGAGCTCGACAAGGTCGGCGGCCACGGGAACGTGGTGGAGCAGATCATCCGGCCGACCGGCCTGGTGGACCCCGAGGTCGTGGTGAAGCCGACCAAGGGCCAGATCGACGACCTGATCCACGAGATCCGGCTGCGGGTGGAGCGCAACGAGCGGGTCCTGGTCACCACGCTGACCAAGAAGATGTCCGAGGACCTCACCGACTACCTGCTCGAGGCCGGGGTCCGTACCCGCTACCTGCACAGCGAGGTCGACACGCTGCGCCGGATCGAGCTGCTCCGCGAGCTGCGGATGGGGGAGTACGACGTCCTGGTCGGGATCAACCTGCTCCGCGAGGGCCTCGACCTGCCCGAGGTCTCGCTGGTGGCGATCCTCGACGCCGACAAGGAGGGCTTCCTGCGCTCCGACAAGTCGCTGATCCAGACCATCGGCCGGGCCGCCCGCAACGTCTCGGGCCAGGTGATCATGTACGCCGACAAGGTCACCCCGTCGATGGAGAACGCCATCGAGGAGACCAACCGTCGCCGCGAGAAGCAGGTCGCCTACAACAAGGCCAACGGTGTCGACCCGCAGCCGCTGCGCAAGAAGATCGCCGACATCACCGAGATGCTGGCCCGCGAGGACGAGAGCACCGAGGAGCTGCTCAAGACCTGGCAGAAGGCCGGCGGCGAGAAGGGCAGGAAGGCTCCGGTGCCGGGGCTGTCCCGCGAGGCGGGGCAGCACGCCGCGGAGCTGGCCGGGCTGCCGTCGCAGGACCTCGCCGAGCTGGTCGCGCAGCTGACCGAGCAGATGCACGCGGCCGCGGCCGAGCTGCAGTTCGAGCTCGCCGCGCGGCTGCGTGACGAGATCTCCGAGCTGAAGAAGGAGCTGCGGCAGATGGTGGAGGCCGGGGCGAGGTGACCGTGGCGCTCTCCCACGAGGCACTGGTCGCCTACTGCCTCGGCAAGCCCGGGGCATGGGAGGACGAGCCGTGGGAGGGCGACCTGGTCGCCAAGGTGCACCTGAGGATCTTCGCGTTCCTCGGCTCGCCGCCGGCGCCGGGGGAGAGCGGCACCAGCGTCGGGCTCAAGTGCGGCCCCACCCGGGAGGCCGCCGACGAGTGGCTGCTGCGCTATCCCGGGGACGCCGGCGTGATGCCCTACATCGGCCGCTCGGGCTGGAACACCCTGCGGGTCGGGTCGAGGATCCCGGACGACGAGATCCTCGAGGCCGTCGACACCTCCTACCGGCTCGTCGTCTCGAAGATCGCCAAGCGCCACCGACCGGAGGGATGGGACTGATGGCCACAGCCGTCCAGGTCACGTTCGACTGCGCGGACCCCGCCAGGCTCGCCGCGTTCTGGGCGGAGGTGCTGGAGTACGTGCTGCAGCCCCCGCCGCCGCCGTACGCCAGCTGGGACGAGGCGCTCGACGCCTTGGGCGATCCCGACGAGGACCGCAACTCCCGGTCCGCCGTGGTCGACCCCGACGGGGCCGGCCCCCGGTTGTTCTTCCAGCGGGTGCCCGAGCCGAAGACGGTGAAGAACCGGCTGCACCTCGACGTCCGGGCCGCGCACGGCGCCACCGGTGACGAGCGTCGTCAGCGTCTCGAGGCGGAGGCCGAGCGGCTGGTCGGGCTGGGCGCGACGCGGCTGCGGGTCTCCGAGCCGCAGGGGTTCAGCGACCTGTTCCTGGTCATGGCCGACCCGGAGGGCAACGAGTTCTGCCTGGACTGACCCGGTCCCGGTGACCATCCCGCGCGCCGTGCCCGGGTTCCGGCACGGGTTTGGTGGGTACGCACCCGTCTGGGAGGATGGCACCTGCGTGGAGGGGAGTATTCCTTCGCAACGGTGTCGTCATCACGGTCTCGTCCGGCTCGTCCGGGTGCTGGGCCCGGCGCCGTTGGTCCGGTGACGCCAGCGTCCCCCCGGACGGAAGAGACCTCCGGAGCCAGTCCTTGTCATGTGAGTCGGTGTTCGTACGCCTGTGCGGGTACCGCCCGACCGAGAACACTCCGGAGGAGTACGTTCGTGGATAGATTGCTTGGCGACTCCGTCGCCTCACCGACCATCTGGATCATCACGGTTGTCGTGACGGTCGGTGTCCTGCTCGTCGACCTGCTCATCATCGGTCGGCGTCCGCACGAGCCCTCCATGAAGGAGGTCTCGACACACCTCGCCTTCTTCATCGGCCTGGCCGTGGTCTTCGGGCTGGCCCTCTGGTTCTTCGCCGAGCCGCACGAGCTGAGCCCTGCGCCGGGGCCGGAGTTCTTCGCCGGCTGGCTCACGGAGTACTCCCTCTCCGTGGACAACCTGTTCATCTTCCTCATCATCATGAGCAAGTTCTCGGTGCCGCGGCAGTACCAGCAGACGGCGCTGATGATCGGCATCGTGCTCGCGCTGATCATGCGCGCGGTCTTCATCCTCGTCGGCGCCGCGGCGATCAACCAGTTCAGCTGGGTGTTCTACGTCTTCGGCGCGTTCTTGATCTTCACCGCGTTCAAGCTCGCCAAGGAGGGCGGCGAGGACGAGGAGGAGTACGAGGAGAACAAGCTGATCAAGTTCGTCGAGAAGCGGTTCCCGGCGACCAAGGAGTACGACGGCACGAAGCTGTTCACCAAGGAGAACGGCAAGCGCCTGATCACCCCGATGTTCCTGGTGATCCTCACGCTCGGCACCACCGACCTGCTCTTCGCGCTCGACTCGATCCCCGCCATCTACGGCCTCACCAAGGACCCGTACCTGGTGTTCACCGCGAACATCTTCGCGCTGATGGGGCTGCGCCAGCTGTACTTCCTCATCGGCGGCCTGCTCCAGCGCCTGATCTTCCTGTCGTACGGCCTCGCGTTCCTGCTCGGCTTCATCGGCGTGAAGCTCGTGATGCACGCGCTGCACGAGAACCAGCTGCCGTTCATCAACGGCGGCGAGCACATCGAGGCTGCCTGGCTGGAGATTCCGATCTGGCTCTCCCTCGCGGTGATCGTCGGCACGCTCGCGGTGACCACGGTGGCCAGCCTGGCGGTCTCGCGCAACCGGGACCAGAAGGAGCTCGCGGCCGAGACCGGCCCGCGTCGCGACTGGGAGAACGGCTGACCCAGCCGCCCCGGCGGGCGTGCGTCACATCGGGGCGAGCCGGGCATGAGCGGGAGGCCAGGGGGTATACCGGACCCATGAGTACTCCCATCGAGCTCGGCCGTCCCGTGTCCGGTGACGTCGTCGACCTGATCCTCGAGGACCACCGTCGGTTCGAGCAGCTGCTCCGCCAGCTCCGTGACAGCAGCAGCGACCGCGACGCCGTACGGCGCGCGTTCGCCACGCTGCACGTCGCCCACGCGGAGGCGGAGGAGAAGCTCGTCTACCCGGTGCTACGCCGCAAGGACGCCATCGACGAGCACGAGGCGGAGCACGGGCAGGAGGAGCACGCCGAGGGCAACGAGGCGCTCCTGGCCGTCCTCGAGCTGAAGGGCACCGACACCCAGTCGTTCGACGACGCGGTGGAGGAGCTGGCCGGGCTCGTCAACCACCACCTCACCGAGGAGGAGCTGACGATCCTCAACCCGGCCCGCGAGGAGATCTCCGAGGAGGCCCGCGCCGAGCTGGGCGAGCAGTTCGCGACCGAGCGGAACCGGCAGATCGACGCCGACTGCGGCCGGATCGAGAACGTCCGCGAGATCGTCGCCCGGGCCGAGAAGCAGGGCCTCCTCGACGACGAGGAGGGCGAGGAGGGCTGAGGGCTCCGCCCCGTCACACGGCCACGACGCCGGTCAGCGTCCCGAGAGCTCGCGGGGCAGCTGGCCGGCGTCCGGCTTTCTCACCCGCCCCGCGGCGACCAGGTGCTCGTAGCGGGGTGGCGCCATCGGTGCGTCCTCGACGAGCTCCCCGCTCTCCGGCGCGTGCAGCATCCACCGGGTGCCGTCGTCCAGCAGCGGCGAGGTCGCGAAGCCCACGTGGTAGACCCGCTGCCCGGGCCGCGCGAAGAAGTACAGGTCGCCCGGCTCCACCTCGTCGAGCGCCACCGACACGACCTGCTCGGCCTGGTCGCAGGCGTCCCGCGCGACCCGGACCCCGTGGGCGCGGTAGGTCAGGTGGACGAGCCCGGAGCAGTCGAGCCCCCAGGCGCTGGTGCCTCCCCACAGGTAGCGCAGGCCGAGGAACTGCCGGGCGGTGTCGAGCAGGTCGTCGGGCCCGTACGCCTGCTGCTGTCCCCGGTGCGCGAGCCGCAGCGTCTCCCATGCCAGGGTGCCGGTGCGGCCCCCGGGGAGCAGCACCTCGGCGGTGTCGTCGCCGACGCCGGACACCCACAGCGCGGTGCCGAAGGAGAGCTCGGTCTTGGTGCCGTCGCCGAGGGTGCAGACACCGGTCGGGGTGATCACGGACGCCGCCGCTCCCCGGGTCCGGGGGACCGGGGAGGCCAGGTGTGCGCGGCGGACCCAGCCGGGGTAGCCGCGCGGGTGGCGGGAGGACCCCTGGCCCAGGGCGGCCACCCGCACCCACTCGCCCCGGTGCTCGAGCACCAGGACCGCCTCGCCGAGGAGCAGCTGGGTCAGCGTGCGGCCGTCGAGCCCCTTGCGGACCTCGGCGCTCATCGCCGCGGTCCACGTGGCCACGTCCGGCTCGTCGAGGACCGCGGGCATGTCCAGCGACCGGGGGGCCTCGGGCGAGGTCCACACGGTGGCGACGGGGACGGCGACCTCGAACACGTCGGGGCTGCCGGGCGGCGGGTGGTCGGCCATCAGACGAGCTCCTCGATCCCGAGCCCGGGACTCTCCGGGAGTACGACGGCCGCCCCGTCGTACCGCAGGCCGCCCCGCACCGGTGAGGAGCCGGCCCACCATGCCGCGTCGAGGTCGGAGGTGAGCGTGGTGCCGTACGCCGCGACCAGGCTGGCCGCCGCGCCGACGCCGATGTGGGTCTCCATCATCGAGCCGACGATGGTGCCCATGTCGTGCGCGCGGGCGAGCTCGAGCAGGGTGCGGGCCGGCCCGATGCCGCCGCACTTGGCGAGCTTGACGTTGACCAGGTCGGCCGCCCGGCGGTGGATCACCTCGACCAGGTCGCGGACGCCGTACACCGCCTCGTCGGCCATCACCGGGGTGCCGACCCGGGCGGTGACCCAGGCCAGGCCGTCGAGGTCCTCGGCGCGCACCGGCTGCTCGACGACCTCGACGTCGGTGTGGGCGTCCTCGAGGGCGCCGATCACCCGCACCGCCTCGCGGGGTGTCCAGCCCTGGTTGGCGTCGAGCCGGATCGCCACGTCCGGGCCGACGGCCTCCCGTGCGGCGCTGACCCGGGCGACGTCAGAGGCGGCGTCGGTGCCGACCTTGAGCTTGAGCACCGAGAAGCCGTCGGCGACCCGGGCGGCCGCGGCGGCGGCGAGGTCGTCCACGGTGCCCGCGGCGAGGGTGACGTCCGTGGGCACGCGGTGGGTGGTGGAGCCGAGAAGCACCGGGAGGCTGACCCCGCGGCGCCGGGCGACGAGGTCGTGCAGCGCGACGTCGACAGCGGCCTTGGCGCCGTGGTTGCGGGCCACCGCCCCGGCCACCGCGCGGGTGAGCGGGCCCAGGTCGTCGGCGTCCGCGCCGAGCAGCCGCTCGCGCAGCGGGCCGGCCACGCAGGCCTCCGCGCCGGCCAGGGACTCGCCGGTCACCTGCCACACCTGCGGCGCCTCGCCCCACCCGGTCACGCCGTCGGTGTCGGTCACCCGGACCA
Source organism: Nocardioides jiangsuensis (assembly GCF_019679455.1). Lineage (GTDB taxonomy): Bacteria > Actinomycetota > Actinomycetes > Propionibacteriales > Nocardioidaceae > Nocardioides_C > Nocardioides_C jiangsuensis. Next base: position 362,248 of record NZ_JAIEZQ010000001.1, on the reverse strand, counting down.
CCACGCTGTCCGTGGTGGAGGTGCGCCGCAGCGCGGTCACGAACGGGGTGTGCAGCGGCGTGGTCAGCCGGGTGCACGTCACGCTCTCGATCTTGCTCATGCCATCCGTCCCTGCCAGATCGCGCGGCTGATGCCCGCGATCACCTCGCTCGCCTCGTCCTCGGGTACGTCGACCGTGGTGCACACGGCCAGCACGTAGGGCTCGGCGTCCCAAGGACGGACCAGCGCGACGTCATGGGCGACCCCCTCCACCCAGCCGGTCTTGTTCGCAACGTACGTGCCGGCCGGAAGGCCCGCCGGGATCTTGTCCCGGTACTCCTGGGCCGCAACAACCTCCTCGACCGCGGCGCACGTGTCCGTCGTGGCCAGGCGGCGGGTGGCGACCCCGGCCATCACCAGGGCCAGGTCGTGGGCGGTGACCAGGTTGTCCGTCCCGGACTCGCGGGCCACCGCGTCGCCGATGCCGCGGGGGAGCGTCGTGCGCGGGCCGCACCCGGCGTCGGCGAGCACGTCGGCCACGGCGGCCGTTCCGACCCGCTGCAGGACGAGGTTCGTCGCGAGGTTGCCCGAGCGGACGATGCTGTGGCGCACCAGCCGTCGCAGCGTCGCCTCCGACCCGAGCAGCGCCCAGGTCTCGTCGTCTTGGTCGTCGTCCTGCTCCAGCGCGAAGGCGGACCCGTCGGCCGCGGACGCGAACCGGTTGTGCACCGGCACCGGGCGGTCGAGGTCGAGGGCGCCGCGCTCGTGCAGGCGGTACGCGGCGACCAGCAGCGGCAGCTTCATCGTGCTCGCGGCGTAGTGCCGGGCGTGCTCGTCGCGGGCGACCCAGGGCACGCCGTCCAGGGAGCCGCACCAGACCGACACCGCGCCGTCGCGGCCCGGCGGGAGCAGCGTCGCGGCGAGGTCGTCGAGCCTCCGGCCGACCGTCGCGGCAAGGGGCAGACCGGGGCGCATGCGACGACCCTACCGACGTCGAGGTCGCCGGTCCCGCGGACGCGCGGTCAGCGCAGCAGCAGCCGCGCCGCGACCTCCATCGACTTCGCCACGTCCTCCGCGGAGGCGCGTCCGGTGACCCACTGGACGAGGCTGGCCAGCCACACGTCGCCGATCACCTTGGCGATCGCGACATCGTCCTCGGACGGCTCGATCCGGTCGGTGGGCACCGCCGGGTCGTGCATCGCACGCATCAGCATCCGGGAGACGTGGGTGGCGACCACCCGGATCTCGCCGGCCACCGAGGCGTCGGCGAACATGAACGCCCGGGTGAGCGCCTCGGTGAGGTTCGGGTCGCGCTGGAGCGCGCGGGTGGTGCGTTCGAGCACGTACGTGACCCGGTCGGCGGCGGTGTCGCCGGGGACCGGCTTGCGCTCGAGGGACTCCACGGCCTGCTCGAACTCCCGGCCGAGCGCGGAGACGAGCAGGTGGATCTTCGAGGGGAAGTAGCGGTAGAGCGTGCCCAGGGCCACGTCGGCGTGCTCCGCAACGGTGCGCATCTGCACCGCGTCGAAGCCGCCCGCGGAGGCCAGGGCGATGGTCGCGTCGAGGATCCGCCGGCGGCGTTCCTGCTGGGCCGCCGAGCCGAGCTCCTCGGACGTGAGGGACCTCATACCTGCCACCGTGTCCGCTCCCGTTGCCATCGCGCCGCCCCGTCGTTGTGGTTGTGCCCCCGGCGGGCCGGGGTCCCTCGCCCCGTAGGCTAGCAGCGGGCGGCAGCCAGACAAGAACACGTTCCACTTCGTTTCTCGGACAAGCAGGAGGTAACCGGTGCGCATCGCGCTGCTGTCCTACCGCAGCAAGCCGCACTGTGGCGGCCAGGGCGTCTACGTCCGGCACCTCAGCCGGGAGCTCGTCGCGCTCGGCCACGACGTCGAGGTGTTCTCCGGCCAGCCCTACCCGGAGCTCGACCCCGGCGTGCGCCTGACCAAGCTGCCCAGCCTGGACCTCTACCGCGAGCCCGACCCGTTCCGAACCCCGCGTCCGAGCGAGATCCGGGACGCGGTGGACGTCCTCGAGGTGGCCACGATGTACACCGCCGGGTTCCCGGAGCCGCTCACGTTCAGCCTCCGCGCGGCCCGGCTGCTGCGCCGCCGGCTGACCGACTTCGACGTGGTGCACGACAACCAGACCCTCGGGTACGGGATGCTCGACCTGGCCCGGGCCGGGATCCCGATGGTGACCACGATCCACCACCCGATCACCTTCGACCGGCGGGTCGACCTCGCCGCTGCCCGCGGCTGGAAGCGGCTGACCACCCGCCGCTGGTACGGGTTCCTGGCGATGCAGGGCCGGGTCGCGCGGCGGATGTCGCACATCCTCACCGTCTCGCGGTCCTCGGCGCGCGACATCGCCGCCGACTTCAAGGTTGCCCCGGACCGGATCGAGGTGATCCCGCTCGGCGTGGAGCCGGAGGTCTTCCAGCACTACCAGGACCCGCGGGTCCCCGGCCGGATCGTGGCGATGGCCAGCGCGGACACCCCGATGAAGGGAGTGGCCACCCTCCTCGAGGCGTTCGCGAAGCTGCGCACCGAGCGCGACGTGGAGCTGCTGCTCATCTCGAGGCCGAAGCCCGGCGGGCGCACCGAGCAGCTGCTGGAGAGCCTGTCGATCAAGGACAGCGTCCGGTTCGTCAGCGGCCTCAGTGACACCGAGCTCGCCGAGGTGGTCGGGTCGGCCGAGGTCGCCTGCGTCCCGTCGCTGTACGAGGGGTTCTCGCTGCCGACCGTCGAGGCGATGGCCTGCGGCACACCGCTGGTGGTCAGCCGCGCCGGCGCGATCCCCGAGGTGGTGGGGGAGGACGGCGTCTGCGCGGACCTGGTCACCCCCGGCGACGTACAGGAGCTCGCCCACGCGCTCGGCGCCCTGCTCGACGACCCCGACCGCCGGGCCCGGATGGGCGCCGCGGGCCGGCGCCGCGCCCTGGAGCGGTACAGCTGGCGCGCGGTGGCCGAGGCCACGGCCGCGGCGTACGCCCGGGCGATCGAGGACACCCACCGCACCCGGCCCACGAGGGGGACCCCGCATGCTGACCGTTGACTTCGACCGGCTCGGCGTGGAGCCGGGTGACCGTGTCCTCGACATGGGCTGCGGCGCCGGGCGGCACGCGTTCGAGCTCTACCGCCGCGGCACCGACGTGATCGCGTTCGACCAGGACGCCGACGAGCTCTCCGCGGTGTCGGACATGTTCGCCGCGATGCGCGCGGAGAACCAGGTCCCCGACGGCGCCGACGCCGACGTGAAGCAGGGTGACGCGCTCCAGCTGCCGTTCGCCGACGGCGAGTTCGACCGGGTCGTGGCCGCGGAGGTCCTCGAGCACATCCCCGACGACGAGGCGGCCATCGCCGAGCTGGTCCGGGTGCTGCGGCCGGGCGGCACGATGGCCGTCACCGTGCCCCGCTGGCTCCCCGAGAAGATCTGCTGGGCGCTCTCCGACGCGTACCACGAGGTGGAGGGCGGCCACGTCCGCATCTACACCGGGGACGAGCTCGTCGGCAAGCTCCGGCGTGCGGGCATGACCTTCACCGGCAAGCACCACGCGCACGCGCTGCACGCGCCGTACTGGTGGCTCAAGTGCGCTGTCGGCGTGGACGACTCCGACCATGTGCTGCCGCGGACCTACCACCGGATGCTGGTCTGGGACATCATGAAGCGCCCCTGGCTCACCCGCACCGCGGAGCGGCTGCTCGACCCGGTGATCGGCAAGAGCATGGTCCTCTACCTGAGCAAGCCCTGACCCCACCGCGCATGCCGGACGCCATCCCCTCGCTGCCCGGGCTGCTCGGCCCGCAGGACGTGCGCGCCACCGCGGCCGCGATCGCGCGCGCCCAGGAGCCGAGCGGCGCCATCCCGTGGTTCCCGGGCGGGCACGTGGACCCGTGGGACCACGTCGAGTGCGCGATGGCGCTGCTGGTCGGCGGCGAGGTGGACGCGGCCGAGCGCGCCTACGGCTGGCTGTTCGCCAGCCAGCGGCCCGACGGGACGTGGCCGATCCGGACGGTGGCCGGGGTGGTCGAGGACGCCGGCGCGGACACCAACATGTGTGCCTACGTCGCGGTCGGGGTCTGGCACCACTGGCTGGTGCGCCGGGACGAGGCGTTCGTACGCCGCGCCTGGCCGGTCGTCCGCGCGGCGCTGGACCTGGTGACCGCGCTCCAGCTGCCCTTCGGCGGGATCGCCTGGGCCCGCAACGCGTACGGCGGCGTCGCGGACACCGCGCTGGTCGCCGGCAGCTCGAGCATCCACCACGCGCTCGCCTGCGGGCTCGCCCTCGCGGAGCTGCTCGACGCCCCGCAGCCGGAGTGGGAGCTGGCGGCCGGCCGCCTCGGGCACGCGCTCCGCGCCCACGAGGACCTGTTCGACCCCAAGCCGCGGTACTCCATGGACTGGTACTACCCGGTGCTCGGCGGCGCCGTGCGCGAGGCCGACGCGGCCGCCCGGATCGCCGCCCGCTGGGACGACTTCGTGGTCGACGGGCTCGGCATCCGGTGCGTGGACGACCACCCGTGGGTGACCGGGGCGGAGACCTGCGAGCTCGTGATGTCGCTCGACGCGATCGGGCAGCGCGACCGCGCGCTCGGGCAGCTCGACGCCATGCAGCACCTGCGCGACCCGGACGGGTCGTACTGGACCGGGTACGTCTTCGCCGACGACGCCCGGTGGCCGGAGGAGTGCAGCACGTGGACGGCGGCGGCGGTGGTGCTCGCGGTCGACGCGCTGGCGGGAACCACGCCGGGCTCGGACATCTTCCGCGGTGCCACGCTGCCGAGCGGGTTCACCGACCTCGGCCTCGAGTGCGGCTGCGCGCCGGCGGACGACCTCCGGGCCGGCGCCCGCGCCGACTGACCTCCCCGTCGCGGACGGGGGGCTCAGCGGACCGGGTCGCCTGCCTCGCCGCGGACCCGGGTGAGGACCCGCATCGACCCGAGCGCGGCAGCCTCGACGAAGTCGCCGCTCTCGAGCGCGCGCAGGTAGACCCGGTACGGCGGCTGGCCGCCGTCGGCGGGGTCCGGGAACACGTCGTGGATCACCATGGTGGCGCCGTGGGCGACCCAGCGGCCGAAGCCGGTGTAGTCGTTCCCGGCGTGCTCGTCGGTGTGCCCGCCGTCGACGAACAGCAGCGACAGCGGCGTGCGCCAGTGTGCGGAGACCGTCGTGGACCGGCCGACCACCGCGACCACCTCGTCCTCGAGCCCGGCCGCCGCGATCGTCCGGCGGAAGTGGCCGAGGGTGTCGATCCGGCCGACCTCGGGGTCGACCAGGGTCGGGTCGTGGTAGTCCCAGCCCGGCTGGTTCTCCTCCGACCCCCGGTGGTGGTCGACGGTGAACACGGTCCCGCCGGTGGCCCGGGCGGCCGCGCCGAGGTAGACCGCGGACTTCCCGCAGTAGGTGCCGACCTCGAGGGCCGGGCCGCGCGGGAGCCGCTCGAGCGCGACGCCGTACAGCAGCGCGCCCTCGTCCTCGGGCATGAAGCCCTTGGCCCTCAGGGCGTGGGCCAGCAGGTCCTCGGGCATCGGCGGGGTGGCCTCGTGCGGCGGCATGGCGTCAGCGTAGCCACGGCCCGCCGACCCCCGAGGAGGTGCTGCGGGTCAGCCCAGGCCGAGCTGCTGCGAGCAGGACGGCCAGGCGCCCCAGCCCTGGGCGCGGCGGACGCGCTCGGCCACCTTGATCTGCTCGTCGCGGCTGGCGCGGTGGGCGTTGCGGGCGAACTTGCCGCCGCCGAACGCCCGCCACGTCGAGCTGCTGAACTGCAGCCCGCCGTAGTAGCCGTTGCCGGTGTTGATGTGCCAGCGCTTGTCGGACTCGCAGCTCGCCAACCGCTTCCAGGTGCGCAGCGAGGCGGCCTCGGCGGGGGAGGCGACGAGCACGGGGCTCAGGGCGGAAAGAAGGGCGACGAGGGTCGCCAGGAACATGCGTGTGGGCATGACAACCAGACCTCTCCAACGCCTGCGAGGTCAGCTGTCGGGTTCGGGCGGAAGGTCGTGCCCGGCCCGAGCGCCGGTGAGGGCGTTCGGGCTTCACCCCGAGGTTGCTCCGTTGCGACGTCGTCCGGCGCGCGTGCGCCGGGTCGAGCCGCTCCGGGGAACCGTGGATCGTGGGTCCCCCGCTCCTGTCCGCGGGTGGTGTCGAACGACCTGGCCGGGGGCGGACAGGACTCGGCGTCCCACCGGCACAGCGCCCCGCCGGAGTGGCAGGGCCCGACCAGGCTACGAACGCCCCCAGAGGTCCGGCAACTCCCTGTGGCTGGTTGACCAGACAGAGGTTTGAAGTCGGGGCGATTGCGGCACACGGGAGTGTTGGCCGCGCAGAGGTGACGCCGGCGCGGGAAAACCCCTCGCGGCGGAGGGCGCGCCGGGAGCATCCTCGGCTCATGGACATACGCCAGTTCACCCCCGACGACGCCGAGACCGTCGGCGCCGTCGTCGCGCTCGACAACGCCGTGAACGCGGTCGACGCGCCGTTCCTGCACCCGATGACGCCCGCGGTGCTCACCGGGATGCTGCGCCACGGCTGGGACGGCGAGGTCCCGGTCACGTACGCCGCGTGGGAGTCCGACCGGCTCGTGGGCCGGGTGACGGTGCACACCAGCGAGTGGGACAACCTGCACCTCGCGTGGACCGGGGTCTGCGTGCACCCGGAGCTGAGGCGCGCGGGGCGGGGCAGCGAGCTGCTCGGCTTCGCCGAGGACCGGGTCCGCGAGCTGGGCCGGACCAGCATCGGCTGTGACGGCTGGGACCTCCCCGGCACCCACGGCTTCGCGGAGCGGCACGGACTGCCCCGCCGCGGCGCGGCGATCAACCGGCGGCAGACCCTGGCGAAGGTGGACCGCGCTCGGGTCGGCGCCCTGTACGACGACGCGCTGGCCCACGCCGGGGCGTACGAGCTGGTTCGCATCACGGGGCGTACCCCCGAGCACCTGCTCGACGCGGTCGCGGAGATGACCGCGGCGATCAACGACGCCCCGACCGACGACCTCGACCTCGAGGACGAGGTTTTCCCGACGGAGCGGATCGTCGCTTACGAGCGGGCTCAGGAGCTGCGCGGCCGCCGGATGTACCGGGTGGTCGCCCGGCACAAGGAGACCGGCGCCCTGGCCGGGCACACGGTCGTGGCCGTGGAGTCCGAGCGTCCGTGGATCGGTGATCAGCACGACACCGCCGTGGTGCGCGCGCACCGCGGGCATCGGCTCGGGCTGCTGCTGAAGGCGGACATGATGCGCTGGCTCGCGGACGAGGAGCCGGCACTGGAGACCGTCGACACGTGGAACATGGAGTCCAACGACCACATGATCGGCGTGAACGAGGCGCTCGGCTACGAGGCGCTGGGCCGGGAGTACCAGTTCCAGCGGGACGTCCGCTGACGCGGCCCGGGCAGGGCACGACCACCATCGAGCAGCCGCACTGCCCGCCCTGGTCGAGCGCGGCGCGACTTCCCGGTGCGCGGCCGGCTCCTCGAGATGCTCACGGACCGACCGGCCGCGGCGCCGGTGTCACTCGGTGACGCAGACCGTCTTCTTGGACACCCGGACCTCCTGGCGCACGAGCGTGACGTCCGTGACGACCTCCATCGCACGGCCGGCGCAGCCGGTGGTGCCGAGGTCGTAGGTGCGCGGTTCGGGTGCCTTGGCGTCCTTGCCCGGCTTCCCCGGCCTGCCGGGACGACCCGGCTTCCCGTCCTCGCCGGGAGCGCCGTCGGTGCCCCGCTCGCCCTTCTCACCCGGAGGGCCCTGCAGCCCCGTCTCGCCCTGCGTCCCCTTGAGGTTCTCGCCGTACACGGCGACCGCCCCGAACGACCCCAGGAAGCCGAACACCACCGCGACGACGGCGGTGAGCAACAGCATCGGTAGTTTCCCCATGCCACCGACGGTAGAGCCGATATGTCGTGCACGTCCGGGGATCGCCCGATCCTGGGGTGCCTAGTGCGGGGTGACGATCTCGGCGAAGACGAAGGAGACCACGAGGCCCAGCCAGGCGCCGGTCAGCGCCAGCGTGGTGATCCCCAGCCAGAACCCGGCCCGGCCCAGGGAGCCACCCGCCAGCCGGCCCCCTGCGACCGCCCCGACCGAGGCGAGCAGCGCCACCCAGGGCGCGACGAACAGCACCACCTGCCAGATGCCCACCGTGAAGCTGGCGTCATGGACCCAGGACGCCCAGACGACGGTCGCGAACAGCAGGAGAAGGAGTGCGGCGAGGACGCCCAGACCGAAGGCTGCCCGGTCCGCGCCGGGGCGGGGGAGGTGCAGGGGGTGGGAGGTCATGCACCCAGTCTCGACAGACCGGCGGCGCGCGGTGGAGGGCCGGAGGTCCCGCGGCGGATGGGAGCATTGATCCATTGCCGAGCTCCGCGATGGTCTTCACCGGGCCCTGATGGTGGTTCCGCAGCTCGTCGCGCAAGCCGTGCTGGCACAGCGCAAGCCGTCCATCACCCTTCACCAGCCGCGGGCGCGCCACTCGTCGAGGTGGGGGCGCTGCTCGCCGAGCGTGGAGTCGTCCCCGTGGCCGGGGTAGAACCAGGTCTCGTCGGGCAGCCGGTCGAAGAGCTTGGTGGTCACCTCGTCGAGCAGGGTCTTGAAGTCCGCCGCGGACCACGTCTTGCCGACGCCGCCGGGGAAGAGCGAGTCGCCGGTGAACAGGTGAGGCGTGCCGGAAGGGTCGTCGTACAGCAGCGCGATCGAGCCGGGGGTGTGCCCGACGAGGTGGATCACCTCGAGCTCGCAGTCGCCCACCGCGACCGTGTCGCCGTGCAGCACCGGGCGGGTGATGGGCACCGGGATCTCGGGTGCGTCGTCCGCGCCGGCGACCGTCTCCGCACCGGTGGCCTCCACGACGGCGGCGAGGCCCTGCCAGTGGTCCGCGTGGCGGTGGGTGGTGACCACGCGCGCCAGGCCGTCCGCGCCGATGAGCGAGAGGAGGCGGTTGGGCTCGTTCGCGGCGTCGATCATCACCTGCTCGTCGGTGCGCTGGCAGCGCAGGAGGTAGGCGTTGTTGTCCATGTCGCCGACCGACATCTTGGTGATCGACAGGTTGGCGAGGTCCCGCACGTCCGGGGCACCGCCCGGCCTCACCTTGCCCCGGTAGGTCATCAGCAGGTCATCTCCATCGTCCTAGGTCCGGAAGCGTGTCCGCGTCCGACCCTAGTGCGCCGTCGTCGCCGCGGCCGAGCACGTACCAGGCCAGGTCGCAGGCACGGCCGGTGATCTCCGGGCCCTGCCCCTGGACGCCGTACTTCCACAGCCCGCCGGTGTCGGTGGCGCGGAGCACCATCGCGGGCCCGTCGGCACGGTCGTCCTTGACCCGTTCGACGAGCACGTCGGCGAAGGCCGGGTCCCAGTCGCGGTGGGTGAAACCGAGGTCGAGGTCCGCGTGGTGCACCTCCACCTCGATGCGCCGGCGCAGGGCGATGTCGCGCGCCGGGAAGGTGGAACCGCCCGCCGCGCCGGACACGAGGGCGTCCTCGTGCTTCACGTCGAGCTCGTTGATCGCCTGGAGCAGCCGCCCGCACGAGGCGGAGGAGTCCACCCGCAGGTCGTGCGCCGAGCGGCCCGCGCCCGCCTCGATGTCGGCGTCACGCTGCTCGCGGGAGGGGTACATGGAGCGCTCCTCCCCGCTCTCCGCCCCGTGCAGCAGGTTGCAGAAGGCGTCGGCGTTGCGTGCGAGGTGCGTCACGACGTGACCACGGGACCAGCCGGGCAGCAGCGAGGGTGCCCGCATGTCGTCGTCGTCGAGTTCTGTCAGCGCTCCCAGATACCGTGTGGTGGCGACGACCATCTCGACTAGATGGGGGATCGACGTGGAGGTCTCCATGGCCCCCATCATCCGCCGATGCCCCGTCTTGTGCTAGCCGATAGGATGGCGAACACTTGTTCGAACACAGCGGTCCGGGACGACGGCGGGCCCCACACGACGACTCACGAGGGAAGCAGTGGCCGACCAGCTGATCATCCGGGGTGCCCGGGAGCACAACCTCAAGGACGTCTCCCTCGACCTGCCCCGCGACGCCCTGATCGTCTTCACCGGCCTCTCCGGCTCGGGTAAGTCCAGCCTCGCGTTCGACACGATCTTCGCCGAGGGGCAGCGCCGGTACGTCGAGTCGCTGTCGGCGTACGCACGCCAGTTCCTCGGCCAGATGGACAAGCCGGATGTTGACTTCATCGAGGGGCTCTCGCCCGCGGTGTCCATCGACCAGAAGTCGACCTCGAAGAACCCTCGCTCGACGGTCGGCACGATCACCGAGGTGTACGACTACCTCCGCCTGCTCTACGCCCGCGCGGGACGTCCGCACTGTCCCAAGTGCGGCCGGCCGATCGCCCGGCAGACCCCGCAGCAGATCGTCGACCGGGTCCTCGAGCTCGAGGAGGGCAGCCGTTTCCAGGTGCTCGCGCCGGTGATCCGCGGTCGCAAGGGGGAGTACGTCGAGCTGTTCCGCATGCTCCAGACCCAGGGCTTCTCCCGGGTCCGGGTCAACGGCGAGACGCACCAGCTGACCGAGCCGCCGAAGCTCGACAAGCAGAAGAAGCACACGATCGAGGTCGTCGTCGACCGGCTCTCGGTGAAGGAGTCCGCCAAGCGTCGGCTCACCGACTCGGTGGAGACCGCACTCGGCCTGTCCTCGGGCCTGGTCACGCTCGACTTCGTCGACCTGCCCGAGGACGACGAGCACCGCGAGCGGACCTTCTCCGAGCACCTCGCCTGCCTCCACGACGACCTGTCCTTCGAGGAGCTCGAGCCGCGCTCGTTCTCGTTCAACTCGCCCTTCGGCGCCTGCCCCGAGTGCCACGGCCTCGGCACCCGGATGGAGGTCGACCCCGAGCTGGTGATCGCCGACCCGTCCGCGACGCTGGGTGAGGGCGCGATCGGCCCCTGGTCCGGCGCCCACGTGTTCGACTTCTTCACCCGGCTGCTCGGCGCTCTCGGCGACGAGCTCGGGTTCGACCTGAACACGCCCTGGGAGAAGATCCCGGCCAAGGCCCGGAAGTCCATCCTCGACGGGCACCCGACCAAGGTGCACGTGCGGCACCGCAACCGCTACGGCCGCGAGCGCTCGTACTACACCTCCTTCGAGGGTGTCCGCCCGTACATCGAGCGGCGGCACCGCGAGGCGGAGTCCGACACGAGCCGCGAGCGGTTCGAGGGCTTCATGCGCGAGGTGCCCTGCCCGACCTGCCGCGGCAGCCGCCTCAAGCCGGTGTCCGTGGCGGTGACCATGGGCGGCAAGAACATCGCCGAGGTGTGTGCGCTCCCGATCAACGAGACCGCGGAGTTCCTGCGCACCCTCGAGCTCTCGCCCCGCGAGCGGCAGATCGCCGAGCGGGTGCTCAAGGAGATCCAGGAGCGGCTCAACTTCCTGCTCGACGTCGGCCTCGACTACCTCTCCCTGGACCGCCCCTCGGGCTCGTTGTCCGGCGGTGAGGCGCAGCGGATCCGGCTCGCCACGCAGATCGGCGCCGGCCTGGTCGGGGTGCTCTACGTCCTCGACGAGCCGTCCATCGGCCTGCACCAGCGCGACAACCACCGGCTGATCGAGACGCTGGTCCGGCTCAAGGACCTCGGCAACACCCTGATCGTCGTCGAGCACGACGAGGACACCATCCGGGTCGCCGACTGGGTGGTCGACATCGGCCCCGGTGCCGGCGAGCACGGTGGCCAGGTCGTGGTCTCGGGCACGGTCGACGAGCTGCTGAACCACCACGACTCCCAGACCGGCATGTACCTCTCCGGACGCAAGGAGATCCCGGTCCCCGAGGTACGACGCCCCCGGACCCCGGGCCGCGAGCTGAAGGTGATCGGCGCCAAGGAGCACAACCTCCAGAACGTCGACGTGGCCTTCCCGCTCGGGATGTTCGTCGCGGTCACCGGGGTGTCCGGCTCCGGCAAGTCCACGCTGGTCAACGACATCCTGTACACCTCGCTGGCCAAGCAGATCTACAACGCCCGGACCGTCCCGGGCCGGCACCGGACGATCGCCGGTGTCGAGCACGTGGACAAGGTGATCCACGTCGACCAGTCGCCGATCGGCCGCACCCCGCGGTCCAACCCGGCGACGTACACCGGGGTCTTCGACCACGTCCGCAAGCTGTTCGCGTCCACGCCCGAGGCGAAGATGCGCGGATACCTCCAGGGCCGGTTCTCGTTCAACGTCAAGGGCGGCCGCTGCGAGGCGTGCTCCGGCGACGGCACGATCAAGATCGAGATGAACTTCCTGCCCGACGTGTACGTGCCGTGCGAGGTCTGCCACGGCGCCCGCTACAACCGCGAGACGCTCGAGGTGCACTACAAGGGCAAGACGATCGCCGAGGTCCTCGACATGCCGATCGAGGAGGCGGTCGACTTCTTCGAGGCGATCCCGGCCATCTCGCGGCACCTGCGCACCCTGGTCGACGTGGGCCTCGGCTACGTCCGCCTGGGCCAGCCCGCGCCCACGCTGTCCGGCGGCGAGGCCCAGCGGGTGAAGCTTTCCGCGGAGCTGCAGAAACGGTCCACCGGCCGCACCGTGTACGTCCTCGACGAGCCGACCACCGGCCTGCACTTCGAGGACATCCGCAAGCTGCTCCTGGTGCTCGGCCGTCTCGTCGACGCCGGCAACACGGTGCTGGTGATCGAGCACAACCTCGACGTGATCAAGACCGCCGACTGGCTGGTCGACATGGGACCCGAGGGCGGCAGCCGCGGTGGCCTGGTCGTCGCCGAGGGCACCCCGGAGCAGGTCGCGGCCAACGGCGACAGCTACACCGGCCAGTTCCTCGCGCCGCTGCTCGAGGGCCGCGCCGCCACCGTGGCGAAGTCGAGGTGCGTCGTCGCCGCCAAGCAGGCCGGGTCGGGGACGACCACGAAGGCCACCGCGAAGAAGGCCACCGCGAAGAAGGCGACGACGAAGAAGGCCGCGGGGAAGAAGACCGCGGCGAAGAAGGCCACCAAGCAGGCCACGACCAGGCGGACCAGCACCACGTAGCCCTTCCGGACGGGCCTGCCCCGCCCGCCCGACCGGGCGCAACGGTCCCGGATTAGTCCGGTTGCCCGCCGCCGGAGTCCGGCGCATGCTCGTCCCGGGAGGGGCTGCACATGGTGGGTGACAGCGACGAGCACGTACCGGCGACGCCCGCGGGCGGGCCGCAGTCGCAGCCGGGCTCGCGTCCGCGGGACCTGATCGCCCGGTTCGTCCGCACGCCCACCGCCGCCCGCGTCGCCGCTGCGGCTCTCGGGCTCGCGCTGGTACCTCTCTTCCTGCTGCCTGGCGACCGCGGGCGGTCGGCCACCGACAGCGAGCCTCCTGCCGTCTCACTGGAGCAGCCGGTCGAGGGCAGCACGGGCACGCAGCAGACCCCGTCGTTCTCCGGCGGAGCCGGTACCTCCGGGGGAGACCAGTCCTCGGTGACCGTGCGGGTCTACTCCGGCGAGCAGGCGGCCGGGGTTGCGCTGCTCTCCTGGGGCGCCACCGCGGGCGGCGGCATCTGGTCCACGACGGCCCCCTCGCCTCTCGTCCCGGGCACCTACACGGCCCGGGTCGAGCAGAGCGACGAGGCCGGCAACCTCGGCCTCAGCGACTCGTCGACGTTCACGGTGGCGAGCACGCCGGTCGTGGCTCGCTACCGGAACCTCGTGATGTCCGACGACCCCGTCGGCTACTGGCGGTTCGGCGAGCTCCGGGGTGAGTACGCGGAGAGCCAGACCAACACGGACGGCACCTACTTCGGCGACGTCGAGCTCGGGGTGGCGGGCGCCGTGGCCGGTGACCCCTCGCGCGCCGCCCGGTTCAACGGGTACGACGGCGACGTCTGGGTCCAGGACGACGCCGGCGACTTCGACTTCACCGAGGGGATGACCGTGGAGGCGTGGGTTCGGCCGGCCACCGTTCCGACCGACAGCGCGACCGTCCTCCGCAAGGACGGGCAGTACATGCTGCGCGTCGACGGCACGGGCGCCGTGGTGTTCCGGACCTGGAAGGGACGCTCCACGACCGAGGCGACCACCCAGCCGGCGTTGGTGTCTCCGGGTCGGTGGACCCACGTGGCCGCCACCTGGGACGGCGCGGTGATGACGGTGTTCGTGAACGGCGAGCAGCGTGCCTCGGCGCTCCAGACCGCGCCCCTCGACGTCACGGACAACACCCTGCACCTCGGCACGGCCGGCAACTACGACTGGTGGGCCGGTGACCTCGACGAGGTCGCCGTGTACGACCGGGCGCTGTCCTCGGAGACCCTGCGGCAGCACGTCGACGCCGGCGGCCCCCAGGTCGACCTGATGACGCCGACCGCCGGCAGCACCATGGACGCGCGGCCGAACTTCGGGGGCGTCGCCAGCACGTCGGACGTCGACTCGACCTCCGTCGTGGTCTCGGTGTACGAGGGGCCGGAGGTGACCGGCTCACCGCTCCTGACCGTCCCGACGACCAGCTCCGCCACCGGAACGTTCTCGGTCCGCGCACCCTCCGCGCTCGGCAGCGGCACCTACACCGCCCAGGCGGAGCAGGTGAACGGCGAGGGGGTGGTGGGCCGCAGCGCGCCCGCCACCTTCACCGTCGACGCGGAGGCGCCGCCGGTGCTCCTCCTCGCCGGCGGCATCGCGGGCTGCGACACCTACGGCGACGAGGCGACCGCGCTGCTGCTCGACCGGCTGCGGGGGGTGGTCGCGCCCCTGGGCGACCTGGCCTACCCGGCGGGGTCCACCACGGAGTTCGCCGAGTGCTACGACCCGACGTGGGGCCGCCACCGGTCGCGCACCGTGCCGGTGCTCGGCAGCCACGAGTACAACACCCCGGACGCCGCCGGGTTCTTCGGCTACTGGGGTCGGCCCGCCGACTCCACGGGCTTCTTCAGCTACGAGCTGGGGGAGTGGCACGTGGTGGTGCTGAACAGCGAGTGCGTCAACGTCGGCGGCTGCGACGCCGGGTCCGAGGAGGAGCAGTGGCTCCGCGAGGACCTCGCCGCCCACCCGGCACGGTGCACCGTCGCACTCATGCACGAGCCCCGGTTCAGCTCCGGTGAGGTGCACGGCAACCGGTCGGCGTTGCTGGACCTCTGGACGGCCATGGACGAGGGCGGGGTGGACGTCGTGGCGGCCGGGGACGAGCACGTCTACGAGCGGTTCGCCCCGCAGACCCCGACCGGGGTCCGGGACGAGCGGCAGGGGATCCGGCAGTTCACCGTCGGCACCGGCGGCCGGGCGCACTACGGCTTCGGTCCGCCACTGCGGACCAGCCAGGTGCGGGACCGGTCGACGTACGGCGTCCTTCAGCTGACCCTGCGCCCGGGCGCCTACGACTGGCGCTTCGTCCCGGAGGCGGTCGGGCGGTTCACCGACCGGGGGAGCAGCAGCTGCCACTGACGGTGCCGGCAGCGACCCGGCACCTCGGCGGGGGCCCGGAGGCGGGGTAGCCGGCGGTACTGTGAGGTTCAACCTTTGATCGCCGAGGAGACCACCATGACCCAGGGCACCAGCGACCGCACACCGCACGACCCGTCCGGTCACGACCTCAGCCGTCGCGGGGTGCTTCGGGGCGCCGCCGTGGGCGGCCTCGCACTGCCGCTGCTCGCGGCCTGCGGCTCCGACGGCGGCGACGTCGCGGGCAGCGAGTCCACGGGCGGGTCGGCCTCCGGCGGGGCCAGGGTCAGCACCGCCGACGTACCCGTCGGCGGCGGGACGATCCTGAAGGACGCGAAGGTCGTCGTGACCCAGCCGGCCGAGGGTGTGTTCAAGGCGTTCACCGCTGTCTGCACCCACCAGGGCTGCATCGTCGGGAGCGTCACGGACGGCACCATCAACTGCCCCTGCCACGGCAGCATGTTCTCCATCGAGAACGGGTCGGTGGTCGACGGGCCCGCGCCGTCCCCGCTGGCGGAGAAGACCGTCTCGGTCGAGGGCGACCAGGTCACCGTCGGCTGACTCACGCTGTCGGCGTGGTGGCCCGGCGGCGCCACCCACCGAGGGGACTAGTCACCGGAAACGGCGCAACTGCGTCGACCGCGGGGCGAACGTCCCGTTGTCATCGGAGATGTCGGACATCGGAGTCGCGTTCACCCCGTGTTCGCCGGCCAGATTCTTTGCGTTCAATGAGCGCTTCTGACCATTGAGAACTTGCGGGGTCCGCACGCATGCTCGTAGGGACGAGTTCGCGGGTGCGGGCTCGTCACGCGGCAAGGGGAAGCGGAGGCCGCGGGGGCGGGAGTTCCTGCCGACGACACCGGCAAGGGTGCCAGTCGGACACACCTGACCAGGGTCAGTCGTGCATGTCCGGGGGGATCAGCGGGTTGCCTTCGCGAGCCGTCGCGACCGGCCGTCGGGCCGGGAGGTAAGAGCAGAGGTTCTGGAGGGGGCTACCGGTGGATCGGTTCATCAACGGCGTCGAGGCCGACGGGCACGGCAACGGCAACGGCAACGGCAACGGCAACGGCAACGGCAACGGCAACGGCAACGGCAACGGCAACGGCAACGGCAACGGCAACGGCAACGCGGCGCACCACGACCCGGCCACGGCACGGGCCGGGCAGTCGGTGGTCGTCCCCACGCAGCGGGACGGACACGGTCACGAGCTGAGACTGGAGGCGGCCCTGGTCGAGGCCCACCCGGTGTCTCCGCGCAAGCCCCAGCTGACCACGAGCATCGTCATCCCCACCCTGAACGAGGCGGGCAACATCGCCACGGTGCTGCGGCAGCTCGATGCGTTCGAGGACATCGTCCTCGTGGACGGCTTCTCGGCGGACGGCACCGTCGACATCGCCCGGGGGATCAGACCGGACATCACCGTCGTCCAGCGCCGCCCGCGCGGCAAGGGCGACGCGCTCCGGGCGGGTTTCGACGTGGCCACGGGTGACGTGGTCGTCATCATGGACGCGGACGGGAGCATGGACCCCGGTGAGGTGGACGTCTTCACGTCGATGATCGCCGTGGGGTTCGACCTGGTGAAGGGCTCGCGGCTGGCCTGCGGGGGCGGCTCGCACGACCTGACCACCGTGCGCCTGCTGGGCAACGCCGCTCTGTGCAAGCTCGCGAACGTGCTGTTCGGGGTGCACTGGACAGACCTGTGCTACGGGTACCTCGCGTTCCGGCGCTCGTGCCTGCCGCAGCTCGCGCTGACCGCGGACGGCTTCGAGATCGAGTCCCAGATCCTCGGGCACGCGGCACTCGCCGGTCTGCGGATCGCCGAGATCCCGAGCATCGAGATGCCGCGGCTCACCGGGGACTCGCACCTCAACGCCACGCGCGACGGCACCCGCATCCTGCGGGCCATGGTCACCGCCAGGTTCGCCCCGCGCGCGCGCCGGTCCGCGGTCGCACTGCGCCCGATGCCCGAGCACCGGTGACGCGGGACGATCCGATGCGTGTCATCACCTACGGCACCTTCGACCTGTTCCACGAGGGTCACGTCCGCCTGCTCGAGCGTGCGAAGGAGCTCGGCGACCACCTCATCGTCGGTGTGACCACGGAGAACTACGACCACACCCGAGGGAAGCTCAACGTCCGGCAGAGCCTGATGCAGCGCATCAAGAACGTGCAGGACTGCGGCCTGGCCGACGAGATTCTCATCGAGGAGTACGAGGGTCAGAAGATCAGCGACATCCAGCGCTACGACGTCGACATCTTCGCCATCGGCTCTGACTGGCGGGGGAAGTTCGACTACCTGGCGGACTACTGCGAGGTCGTCTACCTCGAGCGGACCGCCGGGGTGTCCAGCACACTCCTGCGCAACGAGGCCAGCGGGATCCTGAAGTTCGGGGTCGTCGGGGCCGGCAGGATCGCCAACCGGTTCGTCCCGGAGTGCGTCTTCGTGAGCGGGGTCGAGGTGGCCGGCGTCTACAGCCGCACCCCGGCGCGCGCCCAGGAGTTCATGGACCGTCATGAGCTCCAGTTCTCCGCGGCGACGTACGACGAGCTCCTCGGGAGGGTCGACGCCGTCTACATCGCCTCGCCCCACGAGACGCACTTCGACTACGCCCGGGAGGCGATCGAGAGGGGCGTCCACGTGCTCTGCGAGAAGCCGATGACCCTGGCCCAGCACGAGACGGAGACCCTGTACTCGCTGGCGCGAAGTCGGCGGGTGGTGCTGCTCGAGGGGATCAAGACCGCGTTCGTGCCCGGGTTCCAGCGCATGGTGGCCGTGGCCAGAAGTGGCTCGATCGGCGAGGTCCGCACGGTCGACGCCACCTTCACCAAGCTCGTGGCGGACGACGTGCGGGAGGTTCACGGGCCCGCTGGGGGCAGCCTCGCCGAGCTCGCCAGCTACCCGCTGCTCGCCATCACCAAGCTGCTGGGGAGCCATCCTCTCGACGTGACGACCTTCTCGTACCGCCCTCCCGGCACGGAGGTGGACCTCTTCTCCAAGATCGACCTGCTCTACCCGCACGCCGTCGCGACGGCCAAGGTCGGCCTCGGCGTCAAGGCGGAGGGGGATCTCGTGGTCGGAGGGACGCAGGGCTACCTCTATGTTCCAGCTCCGTGGTGGAAGACCGAGTACTTCGAGGCCCGGTTCGAGGACCAGGGGCGGAACAGGAAGTACCACTGCAAGTTCGACGGCGACGGCCTGCGCTACGAGGTGGCGGAGTTCGTGTCCATGGTCAACAACGCGCGACTGGAGTCTTTCAAGCTCCGTCCCCACGAGTCCGTCGAGATCGCCGGGTTGATCGAGGTCGCGCGCTCGTGCTCCCGCCGCTTCGGGATCGACGGGCGGAGCGGGCAGCGGCCGGGCGCCGCGCGGCCGCTGCGGCCCGCTCCGCCGGTGACCGCGGATGACCTCCCGGGGCCGCGCACCAGGGTCACCGCCGCAGCGCAGGACCGGGCCCTGGGCTGATCCGGCGCCGAGGACCCGGGTGCCGATCAGGCTCCGAGGACCCGGCGCCGAGGACCCCGGCGCCGATCAGGCTCCGATCAGGCTCCGAGGACCAGGAAGCGCAGCGCGACCAGGACGACGAAGACCGCCGTGGCCACGATGCCCCACCACCGGTAGGCGCCGGTCACCGGCCGTTCCGGGGGCATCGGTGTGTCCGCCTCCGGCGTCTCGTGGGCGGTCGACAGGTGCTGCGGGTCGAGCTCGCGCTGCACCATGTCCCGGTACAGCAGGAACACCGCGACGGCCGCCGCGGTGACCACCGCCGGCACCGACGTCGCCAGCTCCACCAGCCATGCGGTCACCGCGCGTCACCACCCACGGCGCGCAGGCTCGGCAGAAGGGTCAGCGCAGCGGTGACGAGGGCGACGATGCCGGTGACCCCCCACGTCCGCCAGAAGCCCATGATGAGCAGCACCTGGCTGCCGAGCACGAGCGTGACCAGGGACGTGCCGATGGCCACCACGGCGGCCTCGGCCGGGGGCATGTACTCGAGGAGGAGGAGGAACAGGGCGCATCCTGGTCCGAGGGTGATGAACAGGACGGCGTTGAGGGCCCGGACGGTGCCTCCCATGTCCGGTGGCAGCACCGCCAGGACGAAGCTGAGCAACGTCCAGCTCAGCAGCACGATCTGGACCGGCCGAAGCGTGGTCATGGTGTTCGTGAACCTCATCTCGGCACCTCGTACTCGTAGATCGATGCGTCCTGGTTGCGGAACAGGAGCCTGTAACCGTTCTTGCTGTGGAGCTTCGGCCGCACCTCGTCGAACCAGTCCCGGGGCTGACCGAGCGCCTCGTAGGCGTAGATCTCCTGGGACCGGGTCACGACCAGGTAGGCACCGGAGGCGTTCTCGGCGCCCCCCCCGAGGAGCCAGCGGACGGCGGGCCGCCGACCTGTGAGGAAGGCATCGGCGTACTCCGGGCGACCGTAGTCGTAGTCGGTGGCGTACGTGAACCGCCACGGCACCTGGGAGGTCGGGCTGACGAGGTCCGCCCCCCGCGGCGCCAGGCGGTACAACGCGTGGATGGCGTCGATCTCGTCCGGACGCACCTGCTCGAACGACTCGTTGCCGTAGCGCGTGACCAGGAAGAGCGGGAGCAGCGTGAGCGCGGCGACCAGGGCGGCCGGCTTGACCCGTGGCAGGTGGAGGAGGCTGGTCACGGCCTGCCCGACGAGCAGGCACGCGAACGGCGACGAGAACAGGAAGATGCGCATCACGCCCTCGTCGCCGTAGTTCTGGGCCAGGGTGGCGAAGGGGACGATGCCGAGCGTGAACAGGGTGAGCGGGGGACGTCGCCGGAACCACAGGAGGAGCGCCGCGGCCACCATCATCGCCCAGACGGAGGCGGTCAGCGCCAGCCGGAGCCTGACCACCACCAGGTGGACCGTCGACCCCTCGACGCGCTCACCCACGGAGTTCGAGAGGACCTCCTGGACGTTGCCCACGCCGCCGAAGATCGTGTCCAGGTGGCCGAGCCAGTAGTCGGTCGTGCCCACGCTGATCCACGCCAGCGTGAACACCCCCGCGATCACGGGAAGGACGGTGAGACGGCATCGGCCGACGAGCACCAGGCCGCCACAGGCGAGCACCAGCACGATCGGTGACAGCTGGTGCGTCATGGCCAGGCCGGCCTGGATGACCATCAGCAGGATGATCAGCGCCACCCGCGTCCGGGGCGCCGTCTCGACGTCGGGCCGGCCGTCGAACGCCAGGAGGTCGCCGCGGGTCAGCCAGGACCATCGCGGCGTCTGCTCGAGCGGGCCGGGCCCGGGGCTCGGCTGACGGAAGAACGCCACGAGCATCGCCACCGCCGTCAGGTAGAGGGTGAACCCCAGCGTCTGCGGCGCGAAGTAGTCCTGTCCGACCCAGTTGACCAGCAGGAACATCCAGAGCCCGAGCCACGTCGCGGTGACCGAGCCGGTGAGCTGCCTGCCGATGACGAACAGCGGTGGCAGGTAGAGCAGCACCATGAAGATCGGCGCCCAGCGCAGCAGCGGGATGGCGCTGTCCAGACCAGCGGCCCCGGTGACGGTCGCGGCCGCGCCGAAGAACCCCGGCCAGGTGAAGCGGGCGTCGACGCTGCCGGGCGCGAAGTGGCGCTCCAGGATCTGCTCCGTGTAGCCCGCGTGCAGCCACGCCGTCGGGAACCGCGGCTCCTGCTCCAGGAACCCGGCGACCCCGTGGAGCAGGACGACGAGACCGACGAGGTGGACCGCGAGCACGACCTGTCGCTCCCTGCCACCACGACCGAACAGCTCCATGAAGAAGGAGACGGTGAGCAGGGCGAGGCTGATGAAGTAGAGCCCGGGAAGGGCCTGGACCAGCCCCCAGCTGCCGATCCGTTCCTGGTCACCGGCCGTCGCGGCGGCGCAGCCGGTCACCACGACCAGCACCGGGAAGATCAGTGGCTGCACCGGGGCCAGTCCGGCGAGGGTGCGGTCGCGGACTCTCAGGAGGTCGTCGCGCGACGGTGGCAGCCGCCGGCTCACAGGGACCCGCTGGTCGATGAGTCCGAACAGCGCGAGGATGGGCGCGGCACTCGTGCCGGCGCCCCTCCGTCGCATGTCATCGGTCCCCTCGTCCGCTGAGTACGTCCGGTCACTCTAAGCACGGTTGCGTCCGGGGAGGTCAGGTTTAGCCGCAGCATGACCCGTCTGGCAGTGCGCGATGGGTGGAACAGGTCATCTTGGCCGCGGTTGGTTCCTGGCCCCGCGGTGAGCGCCTAGCGTGTGGGGGGTCCGGGGAGGGATCTCGACGGTTGCGTGGGGGGAAGTGGCGATGCAGGAGGACAAGCGGCTGCCGCGCAAGCTCCTGGGGCTGGTCGTCGTCGTGCTGGTCGCCGCCGGGGCGTCGCTCACCACCGCCGTTCCGGAGGTGGAGGGGGCGGCCGGCGACATCGGGTACGTCGACCAGAGCTTCAGCGGTGTCTCCAACCCGCCGACGTCGGACAAGCCACAGAGCAAGCTGTGGTACAACGACGGGCGCTGGTGGGCGAACATGTTCGAGCCGGTCAGCAAGACCTGGCACATCTTCCGGCTGGACCGGTCGACGCAGAAGTGGGTCGACACGGGAACGCGCGTTGACGACCGGCCGCAGACACTCTCCGACGCGCTCTGGGACGGTCAGAAGCTCTACGTGGCGTCGCAGTGGGCGACGGTGAGCAGCGACTCGACGGTGAGGACCTCGGTCAGCGGACGTCCCGCCCGGCTCTACCGGTACTCCTACAACGCATCCAGCAAGACGTACACGCTGGACCCGGGCTTCCCGTCGAACATCAACAACTACTCCAGCGAGTCCCTGACCATCGACAAGGACTCGACCGGCAGGCTCTGGGCCACGTGGACACAGGTCAGCGGCTCGTCGACGGCCGGGTACACCAGCAAGGTGTACATCAACTCCTCGCAGGACGGCGGCAGCTGGGGAACGCCGTTCGTCGTTCCGGTCACCGGGAGCAGCGTGGCCCCGGACGACATCTCCGGTCTGGTCGCCTTCGCCCGCAACCGGATCGGTGTGCTGTGGAGCAACCAGCGCGACGACACCATGTACTGGGCGGTGCACAACGACGGCGACGCCCTGACCACCTGGAAGGGTGGCATCGCCGTGCGCGGCCAGAAGCAGGCGGACGACCACCTCAACCTGAGAAGCATCCAGGCCGACCAGGCGGGTCGTGTCTACGCCGTGGTGAAGACGAGCCTGGACGCACTCTCCGGGTCCTCGAGCTCGGACCCCCAGATCAGGCTCCTGGTCTTCAAGCCGGGGACCGGCGCCTGGTCCGCCACGACCGTCGGGACCATCGGGGAGTGCCACACCCGGCCGACCCTGGTGATCGACGAGGAGAACGACCTCCTGCACGTCTTCGCGACGGGCCCGAGCAGCTCCGGGTGTCCCTACTCGGGAGCGCCCGGGACGATCTACCAGAAGATCGCGCCGATGGACAGCCCGGTCTTCGCCTCCGGCCGGGGGACCCCGGTGCTCAGGGACGCGGTCTCGGCGCACATGAACAACGCCACCTCGACCAAGCAGGGCGTGACCAGCGGCACCGGCCTGGTCGTGCTGGCCGGCAACACGTCCACGTCCCGGTACTGGCACGCCGACCTCGCGGTCGGGACAGCGGTCACGGTCCCGGTCGCCAGCTTCACGGCCACGCCGACCTCTGGTACGGCGCCGCTGACCGTCGACCTCCAGGACACGTCCACCAAGAACCCCACGTCCTGGGCGTGGGACTTCGGCAACGGGACGACGTCGACGGAGCAGAACCCGAGCGTGACCTACGACTCCGCGGGGATCTTCACGGTCACGCTCCTCGCCTCGAACGGCGCCGGCACGAGCGAGGCCGCGACCCGGACCATCACCGTGAACGCCGACAGCTCGAGCGGATCGATCAAGCGGGTGGCGACCAGCACGAAAGTGGCCGGCACCCTGGACACCGGACTGACGATCGACGCGCCGGCCGGGACGAGCAACCAGGACGTCCTGGTCTCCTGCCTCGCGCTCAACGGCGGCGGCATCGCGAGCGCGCCCGCCGGCTGGACGCGCCTCGTCACGACGACCGGCGTGTCGAACCCGCGGGTCTACGGGTACTACAAGGTCGCGGGATCCTCCGAACCCACCAACTACCGATGGACGTTCACCTCGAGCATCACCGCCGCCGGGGGCATCGCCCGCTACACGGGCGCCGCGGGTATCGACGGGACGGTGACGACGGCGGCAGGCGCCTCGGCTCTGTTCGGCACGGTCCCCGGCGTCACGACCGCGACGGACGGGGCCATGCTGGTGGGCTGCATGGGAGTCAACTCCGGGTCGACCACGCTCGCCATCACCGGCCCCGACGGCATGGCCGAGGCATGGGACATCGGGGGCAAGCGGCACGAGCTCGACGACGCCGTGCAGGAGACAGCAGGTCCCAGCGGAGGCAGGACCTGGCGGTTCTCCAGCAGCAGGGAATGGGCCGGCTGGCTCGCCGCCCTGCGTCCCCGGTGACGCGCGAGCAGCGGGGGAGAAGGTGACCATGCACGAGCGGGCGGTGCCCGCGCGCCTGCGGCACCGGAGCGTCCACGAGCGTCTGCGGGCGGCCAGAGTCGTCGCGGACCCCCTCACGCGGACGGCCTGGCCGCTCGTGCTGAACACCGGGACCAACGCCCTCCTCGGCGTCACCTTCTGGGTGGTGGCCGCGCGTCTCTACGACCAGGCCACCATCGGGAGGAACACCGCTCTCCTGGCCGCCATGACCACGCTGTCCGGGGTCTCGCAGCTCAACCTGGGGCCGGGCATGGCCGTGCTGATACCCCGGGCCGGGCCGTTCGCTCGCAGGGTCCTGCTCCGCGTCTACGGCGCGGTGACGGCGTTCGCCGTCCTCACGTTGACCGCCTTCCTCCTGCTGGTGCTGCCCCACCTGAGTGAGCTGTCCCAGGTCCTGGACTCCACACCGCGCATGGCCCTCTTCGCGCTGGCGGTCCTGGCGTTCAACATCTTCGCCCTGCAGGACGCGGCTCTGGTGTCGTTGCGGCTGGGCAAGCTGATCCCGGCCGAGAACTTCGTCTTCGGGACCGTGAAGATCGTGCTCCTGGTGGCGCTGCTCGGCCTCGTCCCCGGACTCGGCATCTTCGTCAGCTGGCTCATCCCGATGCTGGTGATCGTGCCGGTGGTGTCGGGCTACGTGCTGCTCCGTGCTGGCAGGCGTCAGCGCTCGGAGGGGGTGGGCACGGCGCCGCGCGAGCCGCTGCGCAAGCTGGCCCTGGACTACGCCGGCTACCTCTTCCAGGCGTCCTCGACGTTCCTGCTGCCCCTGATCGCGCTCGAGCTCCTCGAGCCCGAGGCCGCCGCGCTGTTCTCGATCGCCTGGCTGACGAGCTCCACCCTGGACCTCCTGGCCACGAACCTCGGCACCGCCTTGACGGTCGAGACGTCGTACGGTGAGGACCCGCACGCCCTCCGGCGCACCGTGTTCCGGCGCGCGCTGCCGTTCGTGGCGCTGGTCAGCGTCGTGGGCGTACTGGCAGCCCCCCTGATCCTGACCGTGTACGGCGCGGACTACACCGAGGGCACGTCGACCCTGCAGATCCTCCTGCTGGCCAGCGTCCCGCGCTGCCTGGTCACGTTCGCGATCGCCGAGGCCAGGGCGCACCGCAGGATGTGGGTCATCGTCTCGCTGCGCGCGCAGAACGCCGTCCTCGCCCTCGGCCTGTGCTTCCTGCTCACCGCGCGCACCGACCTGGCCGAGGACGGGATGGCCGTGGCCTGGCTCGTCGCCCAGGTCTGCGGAGCCGCGGCCGCCGTGATGCTGGTGTGGCGCCGGCCTCCGGCCCGGACGGAACCGCCCGCCGTGGTCGCTCCCGCAGGGGAGGCGCCATGATCGGCACCCCCTCGTACGCCGTCACCGGACTGCCGACGCTGGAGCGGGTGCTGTCCGGGTTCGACGACACCGGGACCAGGTGGGCGCTGCTGCGGGGACGGGCGAGCCTGGGGGTGCCGGGCCGGGACGTCGACCTCCTGGTCGCCGGAGCCGACCTGCCCCGCGCCGAGGACGTGATCTTCGGGCTCGGGGGTGTCGCGCTGCCCCGGTCGCTGCACCCCTGGCACCGCTTCTACGTCCTGCCCGACCCGCAGTCGGGCCCGGGTCTCAAGCTGGACGTGGTCGTCGAGATCCTCTACCACCGGCAGCTGAGGATCCACTCCGGGCTGGAGGAGGCGCTCCTGGCGCGCCGGGTCCGTGACGGGTGGCTCTGGTTGCTCGACCCCACCGACACCTTCTGGACGGTCCTGCTCCACTGTCTGCTCGACAAGCGGGCCGTCAACGAGCGACGACAGGACGAGCTGACCGCCGCGCTCCCGCTCGTCGTCTCGCCGAGCCCGGGGGAGGAGCTCTTCGAGCGCCTGTGCCCGTCCTCGTGGAACGCTGCCCGTGCGCTCGACCGCGTCCGGGAGCGCGACTGGGACGCGCTGGTGGCGCTGGGCCGGGAGCTGGTGCCCTCGTCGCCGGCGCCCACCCCATCGTCGCCGACCGCAGGCTCACGACGGGCGGTGCGGTGGGCCCGCGCGGCAGCTGCCGCGGCGTACCCCCTCGTGTGGCGCGGGACGGGCCTGGGCGCCGACCCCCATGCGCTCGAGCTCGCCGACGCGGCGGCCGTGGACGTGATCGTGCTCGACCTGCGACGATGGCCGGCGCTGCGCGAGCTGGAGCTCCTGGTCGCCGACGCGGACCACGAACGTCTCGTCGCCGCTCTTCGCCGCGGCCGCTACCGCCGGGTCGCCGGCGCGTGGACGCGGCCGACCTCGACGGGGCTGGAGCGGGTCCGGGTCGGCTCGCCGTCCCGGCGCGGGATGACCCCGGCGGCCTGGGCGGAGCTGCAGGCGTCGGCGTCGCCGATGTACCGGCGGCGTCACTGCCGGCGACCGGCGCGGGTGCCGGGCGGCCCGTGAGGCAGGTCAGGACACACGAACGTCGCCGGCCGGGGGCCGGCCAGGGGAGGGGAGTCGCATGACAGTGGTGGGCAGGACGGGCATCGTCGGCGCGCGGTCGGGAGAGCCGCGCCCGCGGCAGGTGAGGGTGTCGTTCTCCGGGCTGGACGGGGCCGGGAAGACCCGCCAGATCGAGGCGCTGGTGGCCGCCCTCGAACGCGGCCGGACGGTGGAGGTCCTGTGGGTGCCGTTCAAGATCTGGCCGGAGCCGCTGCTGAACCGGCTGCCGGCCGGTCTGCGCAGCCGGCTCGGCCCCAAGCGTGGAGCGGGGGACCCCAGCCCCGGCGGTTCGACGCCGGCGGACGGACGCGGCGCGGCGGGCCGGTCGCCGAGGTCGCTGCCGTGGTGGGTGGTCGGCAGCTTCGCCGCGATCTCGGGGGGTCTCAGCCTGCGCCGCCGCGTTCGCCACGGCGAGGCCGATGTGATCGTGCTCGACCGGTACCGTCTCGACACCGTCGTGAAGCTCCAGTACTGGTACTCCGACGTGAGCGGCCACTGGCTGGCGCGCGTGGTGGAGGCCCTCGCCCCGGCGCCCGACCTGGAGTTCCTGCTCCGGGTGGACCCGGAGGTCGCGTACGCCCGCAAGCCCGAGCAGTGGTCCGTCGCCCAGCTCACCCGGCAGGCCCGGCTGTACGACGGACTGGCCGCTCGTCCGGGCCGGGTCGTGACGCTGGACGCCGAGGACGACCCGGACTCGATCGCGCGAACGGTCGAGGCGCACGTCAGGGCGGCGCTGAATGGTGCATGACGCCGGTGTCGTCGAGAGCGTGAAGCCGGCCCTGGCCGGGGAGGTCGCGGCCGAGGACCTGGGCCGCGTCAGGGTGGTGAGCCGGGGGCCGGCACGTCGACGGTCGGAGCTCTACTTCCTGGGGCTCGACGGTGACGCCGCGGGGTGCCGGTGGGTGGTCAAGCAGCCGAACAGCGACAGCCGGCAGCAGG
The DNA here is from genome assembly GCF_019679455.1 of Nocardioides jiangsuensis. Classification (GTDB taxonomy): domain Bacteria; phylum Actinomycetota; class Actinomycetes; order Propionibacteriales; family Nocardioidaceae; genus Nocardioides_C; species Nocardioides_C jiangsuensis. Next base: position 335,040 of record NZ_JAIEZQ010000001.1, on the reverse strand, counting down.
ATCTCGCCGCACCGGTGTCGGCCGAGGACCAGTTCCGGGCGCTGTGCCGGCTCGCGACCCACCTCGAGGCGCGCCGCAGCGCGGTGTCGGTACCGCGACCCGTCGCGTACGTCCCCGAGATCGGCGCCTACGTCATGGCGTACGTGCCCGGACCGACCGTGACCGCGCTGATCCGTCCGGATGCCGTGCTGCGGCCCGGGGCGCTGCTGGACGGCGTACGCGCGGCAGCGGCGGTGCTGCGGGAGGTGCACGCCCTCGAGCCGGCCGTCCGGGAGGTGGTGGACCTGACCGAGCTCGGGGCCCGCCTGGCCGACGAGGGTCCCCGGATGCTGTCCTCCGCGGGCCTGTCGGTGCGGCACGGCTGGTTCGACAGCCGGTTCCCGCCCATGACCAGCGCCACCGGCGTGAAGGTCGTCCTGCACGGCGACTTCGCTCCGGAGAACGTGGTCCTCACGGAGTCCGGGCCCTGCTGCCTGGAGCCCGACCTCGCCGACAAGGGCTGGGCGGAGCACGACGTGGTCCGGTTCCTGCTCATGCTCTTCGACGCGCCGCTCTTCGTCACAGGGTCGGGCCTGCCGCAGGTGGACCGGCTGCGCCGTACGGCGGCCAGGGTCTTCCTCGACGCCTACTACGACGACCGCCCCCGCTCAGCGGCGCTCGGCCCGCTCCTGGCGGCCGCGCTGGCGGCGCGGTGGTCGACCCGTCACACCGACGTCGTGCGTCGCGCTCCCCGCCTCGGACGCTCACGCCGGTGGCTGCTGCGGCGGCACTTCAGCCGGGTCCTCGACGAGGTCACCTCGCCGGGGTGGCCGGACCGACTCCGGTGACGGCGGGGCTGCCGGACCCGCGGTCGACGAGGCCTGAGCGATCGCCGCGGTGATCGCCTCCGACGCGCCGCCGTCGTACCCGCCCCACAGGGTCCGCAGGAGGAGGTCGTGACTCACCGTGCCGTCGTCTCCGTCCGCGGCGCGGGTCTCCTGTGCGAGCAGACGGTCCACGGAGTCGAGGAGAGCCTGCGGGTCGCGGGTCAGCACCCCGGGCAGCGACTGCGGCTCGATCTCGAACCCACGGGTCGCCGCGTAGTGCTCGAGGTCGGGCGTGTAGAAGACGACCGGTCGGCGCATCAGCAGGTAGTCGAGTGCGATCGAGGAGTAGTCGGTGACCAGCACGTCGCACAGGCCGAGATAGGCGTGCAGGTCGGCGTCCGCGGGCAGCGGCACGCACCCCGCCGACGGCACCTCGGTGGCGGCCACGTTGTAGTGCGCCTTGTACGCCAGCACGCCTCCGTGCGCGGCGCACACCCTGGCCAGCTGCTGGACCAGGGAGGTGTCCACGGCGTCGTCCACGCGGTCGTCGCGCCAGGTGAGGAACAGGCCCACGACCACGCGGGCGGAGCGGAGCCGGTCCCACTCCTCGCCGTGCCACACGAGCGCGGCCGGTGGTCGGGCGGGGTCGGTGACCAGGTGGTCGTTGCGGGGGTAACCCAGCCGCCAGCACCGCTCGGGCGGCACGCCGAACGCGGGGGAGAACCGCGACGCGACGAAGTCGCTGGGCGCGATGAGGAAGTCAGGCGGCGCCTCGCGGCCCGCCCGTGCCACGGCGTGGAGAAGGCCGCTCCGTCGCTCCCCCTCGCCACCCACGGCGCTCTCGACCCGCTTGATGGGCAGCCCGTGCCACAGACACACGGCCGTGGCGCCGGGGGAGAGCCACCGGTTGATGTCGGACCGGTAGCCGGAGTAGACGAAGGTGCCGGCACCCAGGGTGGTGAGGGCGCCCCGCCACGACCAGCGGTGCTCGGCGCGGTACCCGTGCGACCGCAGCCTCTGCACCACGTCGGCCGAACCGCTGATCCACACCACCTCGAGCCGGTGGCGAGCGGCCTGGCCCGCCATGTGCAGGAACAGGTACGCGGCGTTGTCGGCGAACCGGTCGAGCGGCGAGCCGAGCACGACGAGGCGGCGGTTGCGGGGCAGCCGGCGCAGCGTGAGGCCGACCAGCGCCAGGCACGGAGCCTGCACCAGCCCCACGGCGGCGGTCACCCGGTGCACGCCCAGCCGGCGGACGAGAACGCGGACCACACGCAGCTGGCGCAGACGACTGAGCATGCCCCCCACCATCGCGCACCGACGCGAGATATTCCGATGATTCCGCAAAGAATTACCGACGCGATCGGCATTAATGCGCAATGTCACGGATGCCCGTTTTCGCATGAAGAAAAATGATTTCTATAGGCCATCTCCAGACTCGTGCTACGACGGATTTGGTCCTAACGAGTCATTCAATTCTTTTCGACGTTTCAGGCAGAGTCGCAGCACCAGCTGTCGCGGCCTGAGGCGGATCCGGGCGGGGAAAACGACAATTCGCATGTGGGGCGCACGCGCGCCGGGTCTCCCTTAAGCGTTTTCGGCCGAACTGGTGGTGTGACCCTCTCGAGCGGTCACGACGGGGGCCCCCAGGAGAGGACACAAGGGAAATGACCAGGAATACACCACTACGTGCAGGGCTCGTCCGTTTCGTCGCGATGGCCATCGCCGTGGCGACGCTCGGGCTGACCCCGCTGGCACTGTCGGGACCCGCGGCCGGCGCCGAGGGGGACGTGGGGACCCGGGGCTTCCGGTACGGAAGCCCGGTCAGCACGAGCAACCCCAACGACGCACCGACGGCGTCGAAGCCGCAGAGCAAGCTCTGGTACGTCGAGAGCACCAACACCTGGTGGGGGGTGCTGCTGGACGACGCGTCGAACGCGCACCACATCTACCGGTTCGACGCGGTGAGCGACAGCTGGGTGGACACCGGGACGCTGGTCGACTCGCGGGAGAAGGCCAGGGTCGACGTGCTCTGGGACGGCCAGCACGTCTACGTGGTGTCCGCGCGGACCAGCAGGACGGCGGCGGACGCAATCCAGTTCCGGCGCTTCACCTACGACGAGAGCACGGGCACCTACACCCGGGACGCGGCTCTCGACGACACCCTGAACACCATCGGCGTCGAGGCGGCGGTCATCGCCAAGGACAGCACCGGCCGGCTGTGGGTGACCTACACCAACGTCCGGAGCCTGACGGACGGGACCAACACCTACGAGGTGAGGGTGATCGTCGGGTCGAACCAGGGCGAGAGCTGGGGCAACCCGATGGCTCTTCCCGGTATCCCGGAGAGCACCGGTCTGTCCGACGACGACATCTCCTCGGTGGTCGCGCACGGCGGCAAGATCTCGGTGGTGTGGAGCAAGCAGGACCCGACCCTGCCCACCGGTCCCTCGGAGTCCGCGTTCTACGTCGCGGAGCACGCCGACAGCGACCCCTCCAGCACGGGCTGGACCCTGCAGAACATCGCCAAGGGCATCGACCTGGCGGACGACCACGTCAACCTCAGCGTGGACGGGGACGGGGCCGGCCGGGTGTTCCTGGTGGTGAAGACCGGCGCGGACCACAACGAGCCGATCGACCCCGCCTCGGCTCTCGTCCAGCTCTGGGTGCTGGAGAACGGCCGCTGGTCGCACTACACGCACAGCACGGTGGCCGACAACATGACCCGGCCGATCGTGGTCGTGGACCGGGACAACGGCCTGCTCCGGGTCTTCGCGACCCATACCACCGACGGGGGCACCATCTACCAGAAGACCGTCCCGCTCGCCGGGCCGTACGGCTTCACGGAAGGCAAGGGGACCCCCTTCATCCAGCTGGCCAGCGACACGCACACCAACAACGCGACGACGACCAAGCAGAACGTCACGCGCGGCAGTGGGCTGCTCGTGCTGGCCTCGGACCAGGTGACGGGCTACTACGCGCACAACTCGGCGTCCGTCCCGGTGCCGGACCCGACGGCGAGCTTCACCGCCGAGCCGGTGGACGGCGTCAACCCGCTGGAGGTCTCGTTGACCAACACCTCCACGAGTGCGACCGGGTACTCCTGGAACTTCGGCGACGGGGAGGAGTCCGCGCTGGCGAGCCCCGGGTCGCACACGTACGACGAGCCGGGGGAGTACACCATCACCCTGACGGCGACGAACCGGTCGGGCGCCTCGAGCACGGCGACGGACACGGTGACCGTGGCCCCCGCCGGTGGACCCACGGTGGCCATGTCCAGCCCCTCGCGCACGTACACCACCAGCCGGTGGGTCGGCACCGCCTGGAAGGCGACCTCGACGGGCCTGCCCGCCGTGTCCTACGAGGTCCGGCGTTCGGAGGCCACGCAGGAGGCCGGCTTCACGTCGTACCAGCCGTGGCAGACGGCCACGACGAGCACCTCCGCGGGCTTCCGCGGCGTCCCGGGCGAGACGTACTGCTTCAAGGCACGCGGCACCGACCGGTTCGGGAACACCGGGCCGTGGTCGGCCGTCCGGTGCACCGCGGTCCCGCTGGACGAGCGGAGCATGGCCGTGGCGGGCAGCTGGCGGAAGGCGGCCAGTGCCGGGTCCTACCTCGGCACGGTGATGAGGTCGACGGCCAAGGGCGCTGCCCTGACCGAGGTGATCAGCGCCAAGCGCATCGGCCTGGTCGTGACCAAGGCGCCGGGCAGCGGGAAGGTCGCGGTGTACCGCGGGAGGACCCTGGTCAAGCGGATCTCCCTGGCGTCCGACTCGGTGCGCAAGCGGGTGTTCGTGCCGGTGGCCTCCTACGAGCGTCAGACCCGCGCATCCTTCCGCGTCGTGGTCCTGTCCTCGGGCAGGTGGGTGGTCGTCGACGGCCTCGCCGTGAGCAGGAGATAGAGCCCGGAGCGCCCGGCACGAGTGACCGGCAGCGCCGCCGAAACCCTCCTGCGACCGGCCTCGGAACGCAGGAGCCGGAGGGCAGCGCTGCCGGGTCACGTCCGGGCGCGGCGTGTGTCACACGGACCCGCTCCGGCGTGGAACTGTCGTATCCGCGCCGTAGGGTTGGGGCGTGGCTCACCCGTCGACCTACCGTCCCGCGCCGGGGTCCATCCCCGCGTCTCCGGGGGTCTACCGGTTCCGCGACGAGCACCGCCGCGTGGTCTACGTCGGCAAGGCGAAGAACCTCCGGGCGCGGCTCTCGTCGTACTTCCAGGACATCACCAACCTCCACCCGCGCACCGCGACGATGGTGACCACTGCGGCGTCGGTGGAGTGGACCGTGGTGAACACCGAGGTCGAGGCGCTGCAGCTGGAGTACTCCTGGATCAAGGAGTACGACCCGCGGTTCAACGTGAAGTACCGCGACGACAAGTCCTACCCCTGGCTCGCGGTGACCCTCAACGAGGAGTTCCCGCGGGTCATGGTCGGCCGCGGCGCGAAGAAGAAGGGCGTGCGCTACTTCGGGCCCTACTCCCACGCCTGGGCGATCCGGGAGACCGTCGACCTGCTGCTGCGGGTCTTCCCGATGCGCTCGTGCTCCAACGGGGTGTTCAAGCGCTCGGCGCAGATCGGCCGGCCCTGCCTCCTCGGCTACATCGACAAGTGCGCCGCCCCCTGCGTCGGCAAGGTCTCCGCCGAGGAGCACCGCGAGATCGTCCAGGACTTCTGCGACTTCATGAGCGGCCAGACCACGAACTTCGTCAAGCGGCTCGAGAAGCAGATGTACGCCGCGTCCGCGGAGATGGACTTCGAGAAGGCCGCGCGGCTGCGCGACGACATCGGCGCGCTCAACCGGGCGATGGAGAAGCAGCAGGTGGTGCTCGGCGACGGTACCGACGCCGACGTGGTCGCCTTCGCGGAGGACCCGCTCGAGGTCGCCGTGCAGATCTTCTACGTGCGCGGCGGGCGGATCCGCGGCCAGCGCGGCTGGGTCGCCGACAAGACCGAGGACGTCGACACCGGCGAGCTGGTCGAGCGGTTCCTGCTCCAGCTGTACGACGGGGAGCTCGCCGACTCCATCCCGCGCGAGGTGCTCGTGCCCGCGCTGCCCGACGACGCCGCCGCTGTCGAGCAGTGGCTCACCGGCCTGCGTGGCGCCCGGGTCGCCCTGCGGGTGCCGCAGCGCGGCGACAAGAAGGCGCTCCAGGAGACCGTCGCCCGCAACGCCTTCCAGGCGCTCGGGTTGCACAAGACCAAGCGCGCCAGCGACCTCACCACCCGCAACCGGGCGCTCGAGGAGATCCAGGCCGCGCTCGAGCTGCCCGGCGCCCCGCTCCGCATCGAGTGCTACGACATCTCCAACCTCCAGGGCACCGAGGTCGTCGGGTCGATGGTGGTCTTCGAGGACGGCCTGGCCCGCAAGGGGGAGTACCGCCGGTTCATCGTCAAAGGCGTCGAGGGCCAGAACGACGTGGCCTCGATGCACGAGGTGATCACCCGCCGGTTCCGGCGGCTGCTCGACGACCGGGCCGAGGAGCCCGAGCTCGGCGGCCCGGACGCCGCGGACGGTCCCGACGGGCCGATGCTCATCGACCCGGAGACCGGGCGGCCCAAGAAGTTCGCCTACGTCCCCGGGCTGGTCGTCGTCGACGGCGGACCGCCGCAGGTCGCCGCCGCCCAGCGCGCCCTCGACGAGCTCGGCATCGACGACGTCCCGGTCTGCGGCCTCGCCAAGCGCCTCGAGGAGGTGTGGCTGCCCGGGCAGGAGGACCCGGTGATCCTGCCGCGCTCCAGCGAGGGGCTCTACCTGCTCCAGCGGATCCGGGACGAGGCGCACCGGTTCGCGATCACCCATCACCGGTCCCGCCGGTCCAAGAGCATGGTGGAGAGCGTGCTCGACGACGTCCCCGGCCTCGGGGAGGTGCGCCGGAAGACGCTGCTCAACACGTTCGGCTCGCTGAAGAAGCTGCGAGCCGCCACCATGGACGACATCGCGGCGGTCCCGGGCATCGGGCCCCGCACCGCGGAGGCGATCGTGATCGCGCTCGCGGAGCAGAAGAAGCAGCCCACGACGGTGAGCGTGAACACCGCGACCGGAGAGATCGAGGAGTCCTGATGTCCCCAGCCCACGAGAAGCAGCGGGGCGAGCTGGTGGTGGTGACCGGGATGACCGGGGCCGGCCGCAGCACCGCCGCGAAGGAGCTCGAGGACCTCGGGTTCTTCGTCGTCGACAACCTGCCGCCGCAGCTGGTGCCCGACGTGGTGCGGCTGGTCGACGAGAGCCAGGGGAACCTGCAGCCGGTGGCCGTGGTGGTCGACGTACGGTCGGGCTCCTTCTTCGGCTCCCTCCAGGAGGTGCTGGCCCAGGGCCGGACCGGACGGCGTACCACCCTGCTCTTCCTCGAGGCCAACGACGACGTGCTGGTCCGCCGCCAGGAGGCGGCCCGTCGGCCGCACCCGCTGCAGGAAGGGGGCCGGCTGCTCGACGGCCTGCAACGCGAGCGCGCCGCGATCGCCTCGCTGCGCGGGGACGCCGACGTGGTGATCGACACCTCGAACCTCAACGTGCACCAGCTCACCGACAAGGTCGCCGAGGCGTTCGGCACCGAGCACACCATGTCGCTGAAGACCACCGTGGTGAGCTTCGGGTTCAAGTACGGCATCCCGGTCGACGCCGACCTCGTCGCCGACATGCGCTTCCTGCCCAACCCGTACTGGGTGCCCGAGCTGCGGCACCTGTCCGGGCGCGACAGCGAGGTGGCGGCGTACGTCAAGGAGCGTCCCGCGGCCAAGGAGTTCGTCGAGCAGTACGTCGGGCTCATCGAGACCGTCGCCGAGGGGTACCTGCGCGAGGGCAAGCGGTTCATGACCGTCGCGATCGGCTGCACCGGCGGCAAGCACCGCAGCGTCGCGATGACCGAGGAGATCGCGGCGCAGCTGAACGCCCGCGGCCTCGACGCACGCCCGATGCACCGTGATCTCGGCCGTGAGTGACCCGACGACCCCGGCGCCGCTGCCGGTCCGGGTGGTGGCGCTCGGCGGCGGGCACGGCCTGTCCGCGTCGCTGTCCGCGCTGCGCCACGTCGTCGCCGACCTGACCGCGGTGGTCACCGTCGCCGACAACGGCGGCTCCTCGGGCCGGCTGCGGCGCGAGTTCGGCGTGCTCCCGCCCGGCGACCTGCGGCAGGCGCTGGCCGCGCTGTGCGGCGACGACGACTGGGGCCGGACCTGGGCCGACGTGCTCCAGCACCGGTTCGCCAGCGCCGGGGAGATGGACCAGCACGCGGTCGGCAACCTGCTCATCGTCACGCTGTGGGAGCTGCTCGGCGACCACGTGGACGGGCTCGACTGGGTGGGCCGGCTGCTCGGCGCGCAGGGCCGGGTGCTGCCGATGGCGGTCACGCCGATGGACATCACCGCACAGGTCCGCGGCATCGACGCCGAGCATCCGGACGCGCTGACCACGGTCCGCGGGCAGGTCGAGGTGGCGTCGACGTCCGGGCAGGTGGTCTCCGTGGCCCTCGACCCGCAGGAGCCGCCGGCCTGCCCGCAGGCGCTGGCCGCGATCGCCGACGCCGACTGGGTGGTGCTCGGCCCGGGCTCGTGGTTCACCAGCGTGATCCCGCACCTGCTCGTCCCCGGCCTCCGTGAGGCGCTGGTCACCTCCAGCGCCCGCAAGGTGGTCACGCTCAACCTGGAGCCGCAGGCGGGGGAGACCGACGGGTTCTCGCCCGACACCCACCTCGAGGTGCTGCTGGAGCACGCCCCCGAGCTGAAGCTCGACGTGGTCCTGGCCGACGCCGGGGCGGTCGCCGACGTCGAGCACCTCCGGGCCACCGCGGCCTCCTTCGGTGCGGACCTCGTCGTCGCCGACGTCGCCGCCGACGACGGCTCGCCCCGGCACGATCCGGGCAAATTGGCCAATGCGTATGCGTCCCTGATGCGGGACGCATAGGGTGACGCCGTTCCCGGGGCCGCCCGCGGGGCATTCGTGGAAGGGCCCAGGACGTGGCAGGATCGGACGCATGGCGATGACGGCACAGGTAAAGGCGGAACTGGCCAGCACCACGGTGACGAAGTCCTGTTGTCGCAAGTCCGAGGTCTCCTCGATGCTGCGCTTCGCCGGAGGTCTCCACATCGTCAGCGGCCGGATCGTGGTCGAGGCCGAGCTGGACACCGGCTCCGCGGCCCGGCGGCTGCGCAAGGACATCGCCGAGATCTACGGCCACCCCTCCGACATCGTGATGGTCTCCGGCAACGGCATCCGCAAGGGCAGCCGCTACGTCGTCCGGGTCGTCCGCGACGGTGAGGCGCTGGCCCGCCAGACCGGGCTGCTCGACGGCCGTGGCCGGCCGGTCCGCGGACTGCCCCCGCAGGTCGTCTCCGGCGCCGGCTGTGACGCCGTGGCCGCCTGGCGCGGCGCCTTCCTGGCGCACGGCTCCCTCACCGAGCCGGGCCGGTCCTCCGCGCTCGAGGTGACCTGTCCCGGCCCCGAGGCCGCGCTCGCCCTCGTCGGCGCCGCCCGCCGCCTCGGCATCTCCGCCAAGGCCCGCGAGGTGCGCGGCGTGGACCGCGTGGTCATCCGCGACGGCGACGCGATCGGCGCCCTGCTCACCCGGCTCGGTGCCCACGAGTCGCTGATGGCGTGGGAGGAGCGGCGGATGCGCCGGGAGGTCCGCGCCACCGCCAACCGGCTCGCCAACTTCGACGACGCCAACCTGCGCCGCTCCGCGCGGGCCGCGGTGGCAGCCGGGGCGCGGGTCGAGCGGGCGCTGCAGATCCTCGGCGACGAGGTGCCCGACCACCTCAAGATGGCCGGCGACCTGCGGCTCGAGCACAAGCAGGCCTCGCTCGAGGAGCTCGGCCAGCTGCACGTCCCGCCGCTCACCAAGGACGCGATCGCCGGCCGGATCCGGCGGCTGCTCGCGATGGCCGACAAGCGCGCGCAGGAGCTCGGCGTCCCCGACACCGAGTCGATCCTGACACCGGAGATGCTGGCCGAGCAGCAGTGACCGACCGGGTCCCGGCGCGGGGACCGCGGGTTACCTGCACGTAGGCCGGACGACCCCTTCGCGGCTCCGGAGGCAGACGGTAGGGTCGGGATCAACGGCGGCCCCGACCGGGCGGTCGTTCCGACCTGACTGCTAGATGGGGAGCCAGTTTCCGTGACTGTTCGCGTAGGTATCAACGGCTTCGGCCGCATCGGCCGCAACTTCTTCCGTGCCGTGCAGGCGTCCGGCGCCGACATCGAGATCGTCGGCGTGAACGACCTGACCGACAACAAGTCCCTCGCCCACCTGCTCAAGTACGACTCGATCCTCGGCCGTCTCGACGGCGACGTGCAGGCCAGCGGCGACTCGATCTCGGTCGGCGGCAAGAGCTTCGCCGCCCTCGAGGAGCGCGACCCCGCCAAGCTGCCGTGGAAGGACCTCGGCGCAGACGTCGTCATCGAGTCCACCGGCTTCTTCACCGACGCGACCAAGGCCAAGGCCCACGTCGAGGCGGGTGCCAAGAAGGTCATCATCTCCGCCCCGGCGAAGAACGAAGACATCACCGTGGTCATGGGTGTGAACCACACCGACTACGACCCGGCCGCGCACACCGTGATCTCCAACGCGTCGTGCACGACGAACTGCCTCGCGCCGATGGCCAAGGCCATCAACGACGAGTTCGGCATCGTCAAGGGCCTGATGACCACCATCCACGCCTACACCGCCGACCAAAACCTCCAGGACGGCCCCCACAAGGACCTGCGCCGCGCGCGCGCCGCCGCGCTCAACATCGTGCCGACCTCCACCGGCGCAGCCAAGGCGATCGGCCTCGTGCTCCCCGAGCTCAAGGGCAAGCTCGACGGGTTCGCGCTCCGCGTGCCGATCCCGACCGGCTCCGCCACCGACCTGACCGTCGAGCTCTCCCGCGAGGTCAGCGTCGAGGAGGTCAACGCCGCGGTGAAGGCCGCCGCGGAGGGCCCGCTCAAGGGCTACCTCAGCTACACCGACGAGCCGATCGTCTCCTCCGACATCGTCACCGACCCGTCCTCCTGCATCTTCGACTCGGGCCTGACCAAGGTCTTCGGCAACCAGGTCAAGGTCGTCGGCTGGTACGACAACGAGTGGGGCTACTCCAACCGCCTGGCCGACCTGGTCAACTACGTCGGCGAGAGCCTCTGACCTGATGCGTCACATCGACGACCTCGGCCACGTCCGCGGTAAGCGCGTCCTGGTCCGGTCCGACCTGAACGTGCCCCTCGAGGGCACGGTCATCACGGACGACGGCCGGATCAGGGCGAGCGTGCCGACCATCCAGAAGCTCGCCGACGCGGGCGCGCGCGTCGTCGTGACCGCGCACCTCGGCCGGCCCAAGGGCGCCCCGGACCCGCAGTACTCCCTGGCGCCCGTCGCGGCACGTCTCGGTGAGCTCCTCGGTCAGGACGTCGCGTTCGCCACCGACACCGTGGGCGACAGCGCGAAGGCCACCGTGGACGCCCTCGAGGACGGCCAGGTCGCCGTGCTCGAGAACGTCCGCTTCAACGAGGGCGAGACGAGCAAGGACGACGCCGTACGCGGTGCGTTCGCCGACCGGCTCGCCGCGCTCGCCGACGTGTTCGTCAGCGACGGGTTCGGGGTGGTGCACCGCAAGCAGGCATCGGTGTACGACGTCGCGCAGCGGCTGCCGCACGCGATGGGCGGCCTCGTCGCCGCGGAGATCGACGTGCTGCGCCGGCTGACCGAGACCCCCGAGCGGCCGTACGTGGTCGTGCTGGGCGGGTCGAAGGTCTCCGACAAGCTCGGCGTGATCGACAACCTGCTCGGCAAGGCCGACAAGCTGCTGATCGGCGGCGGAATGGTGTTCACCTTCCTCAAGGCCCAGGGCCACGAGGTCGGCAACAGCCTGCTCGAGGAGGACCAGCTCGAGACCTGCCGCGAGTACCTCCGTCGCGCCGAGGAGTCGGGGGTGCAGATCCTGCTGCCCACCGACATCCGGGTCGCCGACGAGTTCCCGCGCGACAACGGCACCACGTCCACCGTCGTCCCCGCGGACCAGATCCCGGCGGACAAGATCGGGCTCGACATCGGACCCGAGTCGGGCGCGGCGTTCGCCGCGGCCCTCGCCGACGCGCGGACGGTGTTCTGGAACGGGCCGATGGGCGTGTTCGAGTTCGAGCAGTTCGCCGGCGGGACCCGTGACGTGGCCGAGGCCCTGACGAAGGTCGACGGGCTGTCGGTCGTCGGCGGGGGCGACTCCGCGGCCGCCGTACGCACCCTCGGCTTCGACGAGAACGCGTTCGGGCACATCTCCACCGGTGGCGGGGCGAGCCTGGAGTACCTCGAGGGCAAGGCCCTCCCCGGCATCGACGTCCTGTCCTGACACCCCGTCACGACACCCCTTGTAACGAGAGAGCAGAGATGGCCAAGCACTCGCGCGTGCCCTTGATGGCGGGCAACTGGAAGATGAACCTCAACCACCAGGAAGCGGTGGTGCTGGTCCAGAAGCTGGCGTGGACCCTGTCGGACAAGAAGCACGACTACGCGAAGGTCGAGGTGGTCGTCGTACCCCCGTTCACCGACCTGCGCAGCGTGCAGACACTCGTGGACGGGGACCGGCTCAAGATCGGGTACGGCGCCCAGGACGTGTCCGAGCACGACAGCGGCGCCTACACCGGCGAGATCTCGGCCGGGATGCTGGCCAAGCTCGGCTGCTCGTACGTCGTGGTCGGCCACTCCGAGCGCCGCGAGTACCACGCCGAGACGGACGCGACCGTGAACGCCAAGGCGAAGAAGGCGATCGCGGCGGGGATGACCGCGATCGTGTGTGTCGGCGAGGGCCTCGAGGTGCGCAAGGAGGGCCGCCAGGTCGAGCACACGCTCGCCCAGGTGGACGGCTCGCTGGCCGGGCTGACTCCCGAGCAGGTCGCCGACGCCGTCGTCGCCTACGAGCCGGTGTGGGCGATCGGCACCGGCGAGGTGGCCACCCCGGACGACGCGCAGGAGGTCTGCGCGGCGATCCGCGGCCGGGTCGCGGAGACGTTCTCGGAGGACGCGGCGGCCAAGCTGCGGATCCTCTACGGCGGCTCGGTGAAGGCCGCCAACGTCGCGGGCATCATGGACAAGGACGACGTCGACGGCTGCCTCGTCGGCGGCGCCAGCCTGCAGGCCGACGAGTTCGGCGGCATCTGCCGGTTTTACGACATGCCCGTCATCTGAAAACCCCTTTGTGAGTTAGGCTTTCTCACCGTGACTACCGTCTTCACTGTTCTGCTCATCCTGACGAGCCTGCTGCTGATCCTGCTGGTCCTGCTCCACAAGGGCCGGGGTGGCGGGCTCTCCGACATGTTCGGTGGCGGTGTGTCGAGCGGTCTGGGCGGGTCCTCCGTCGCCGAGCGGAACCTCGACCGGATCACTGTCGGCGCGGGTGTGATCTGGTTCGCGTGCATCATCGCTCTCGGGCTGTTGCTCAAGAGCGGCAGCTGAGTCCTGACGAGGAGTTCGTAGCGTGGCTGGTGGAGGAAGCGCCATTCGTGGCAGCCGTGTCGGAGCGGGGCCGATGGGTGAGGCCGAGCGCGGGGACGCCGCGCCGCGTCAGCGGGTCGTGTACTTCTGTGCCCACCAGCACGAGTCGGTGATCACGTTCGCCGTCGAGGCGCAGATCCCCGAGTCGTGGGACTGCCCTCGGTGCGGCCTGCCGGCCAGCCAGGACTCCGACAACCCGCCGCCGCCGCCGAAGATCGAGCCGTACAAGACGCACCTGGCCTACGTGAAGGAGCGCCGCTCCGACAAGGAGGCGGCGGACATCCTCGACGAGGCGATCCAGACGCTGCGCGACAAGCGCAAGCGCGGCGAGATCGTCTTCTGACCCCTCTCGTTCAGGCGTCACTCGTTCGGCGTTGAGAGGTCACTCCGTCGGCGTTCAGGCGTCAGTCGTTCGGTTGGATGCCGCCGACTGGCGTCCGCGCGCGGAGCGAGTGACTCCTCACGCCCGAACGACTGACTCCTCACGCCCGCACGACTGACTCCTCAACACCTCACGACTGACGTCTCAACGCCGCACGAGTGACGTCTCAACGGGGGAGGTGCGAGGCGGCTGCGTCGTCGACGAGCCACAGGGTGCGGGTTCGTCCCTTCGGCCCGGCCGCGGGTACGTCGACCACGTCACCGTCCGCGAGCGCGTCACGCACCGCATCGGCCTTCCCCTCGCCGGAGGCCACGAACCACACCTCGTCGGCCCGTCCGAGCGTGCCCATGGTGAGCGAGATCCGGGTCGGCGGCGGCTTGGGAGAGTCGCGTACGGCGACCGCCACCCCGTCCGCGGAGAGAGCCGGGTGTCCCGGGAACATCGAGGCGCAGTGGCCGTCCGGCCCCACGCCCAGCATCAGCACGTCGAACGCCGGGGCCGCGCCGAGCCCCGCGGCGTAGGCGGCGGCCGCCGCGTCCACGTCGTCGCCGTACTCGCCGTCAGAGGCCGGCATCTCGTGCACCCGCTCCGGCGCCACCGGCAGGTGGTCGAGCATCGCGGCCCGGGCCTGGCCGGCGTTCCGGTCCGGGTCACCTGCGGGGACGTACCGCTCGTCGCCGAACCAGAAGTCCACACGTGCCCAGTCGACCCGCGCGCCGCGCGGATCCGTGACGACCGCGCGGTGCAGCTTCTCGGCGATCGTGCCGCCGGTGAGCACCACGGACGGGACCCGGCCGGCGTCCTGCAGGTCGAGCAGCCGTGCGACGAGCCGCTCCGCGACCGCGGCCGCGAGCGCGTCGCCGTCGTCGTGCCGGACGACCTCGGGCGCGGCGCTCATGCGGTCGCCTTCTTCGTGCGCACCGAGGTGCCCTTGGCGTTCAGCTTCACCATCTTCTTCACGGTCGCGGCGTACACGTCGTCCGGGTCGAGCCGGCGGAGCTCCTCGGCGAGCAGCTCGTCGATGCCGCGGCGCTTGAGCGCCACCGGCCGGTCCGGGTCGCCTGGGGTGGAGAGCGTGGCGAGCTTCCCGTCCTCGCGGACGATGCTCACGGGGCCGCGCTTGGTCTCGAGCACCACCGAGGTGATCCCGGGGCCGTCGGAGCTCTTGCGGTCCACGTCGACCCGCAGCCGGTCCGACAGCCACGCGGACAGCAGGTCGGCGCTCGGGCTGATCCGCTCCGCCGTGACCGACGCGGCGACCACCTTGCCGGGGTTCTGGTCCAGCGCCGCGGCGAGCAGGGCCCGCCACGTGGTGATCCGGGTCCAGGCCAGGTCGGTGTTGCCCGGCGCGTAGGCGCGGCACTGGGTGAGCATGGCCCGCGCCTTGTTGCGGGGCACGGCCGCGGCGTCGGTGATCCGCCGGCGGGCCAGCCGGCCGAGCGGGTCCTCAGCCGGGTTGTCGGGGGCCTTGCTCGGCCACCACACCACGACGGGGGAGTCGGGCAGCAGCAGCGGGAGCACCACGGACTCGGGGTGCTTGGTGACCTCGCCGCTGAGCCGGATGAACGCGGTCTCACCGGTCCAGCCGGAGCCGATCCCGACCTGCGCGTCGACCCGGGACTGGCCCCGGCCGTTCCCGAGGATCACGCCGAGCACCCGGGCGGGGTGCTCGCGCGAGGCGGTGCGGGCGGCCTTCATGGTCTCGGCGGCGTCGGCCTCGTCGACGACGAACACCAGCGTCATCACCATGCCCATGGCGGGGCTGCCGGCCCGGCGCCGGGCCTTGACGAACTCCGAGGCGATCGCGCTGGAGGTGGTCTCGGTCAGCTCGATCATGCCGGGATCCCCTCCGGGGCGTGGGTACGGCGGGGTGGGGTCACGGTCGCCTCCAGACGCGTCCGTCGCGCGCGAGCATCCGGTCGGCCGAGGCCGGCCCCCAGGTGCCCGCCTCGTAGGTGTCGGGCTTCCCGTGCTTCTCCCAGTACTCCACGATCGGGTCGAGGATCTTCCAGGAGAGCTCGACCTCCTCGTGGCGCGGGAACAGCGGCGGCTCGCCGAGGAGCACGTCGAGGATCAGCCGCTCGTAGGCTTCCGGGCTGGACTCGGTGAAGGAGCCGCCGTACGCGAAGTCCATCGACACGTCGCGGATCTCCATCGCCGTGCCGGGCACCTTCGACCCGAACCGCATCGTGATGCCCTCGTCAGGCTGCACCCGGATGACCAGCGCGTTCTGGGTGAGCTCCTCGGTGGCGGTGTCCCCGAACGGCAGGTGCGGCGCGCGCTTGAAGACCACCGCGACCTCGGTGACCCGGCGGCCGAGCCGCTTGCCGGTGCGGATGTAGAACGGGACGCCGGCCCAGCGCCGCGACTCGATGTGCAGCGTGATCGCGGCGAAGGTCTCGGTCCGCGAGTTCTGCGGGATGTCCTGCTCCTGCTTGTAGCCGGGCACGTTCACCCCGCCGGCCCAGCCCTCGGTGTACTGGCCGCGTGCGGTGGTGAGGTCCAGGCGGCGGGGGAGTACGACGGACTCCAGCACCTTCTGCTTCTCCAGCCGCAGGCTCTTCGCGTCGAACGCCGTGGGCTCCTCCATCGCGATCAGCGCCATCAGCTGGATCAGGTGGTTCTGGATCACGTCGCGGGCGGCGCCGATGCCGTCGTAGTAGCCGGCCCGGCCGCCGATGCCGATGTCCTCGGCCATCGTGATCTGCACGTGGTCGACGTAGTTGGAGTTCCAGATCGGCTCGAACATCGCGTTGGCGAACCGCATCGCCAGGATGTTCTGCACGGTCTCCTTGCCCAGGTAGTGGTCGATCCGGAAGACCGACTCGGACGGGAAGACGTCGGAGATGATCGCGTTCAGCTCCCGGGCGGTCTCCAGGTTCGAGCCGAACGGCTTCTCCACCACGACACGGCGCCAGGAGTCCTCGGCCGGGTTGGCCAGCCCGTGCTCCTTGAGCTGGCCGATCACGTCGGAGAAGAACCGCGGCGGGATCGACAGGTAGAAGGCGTGGTTGCCGCCGGTGCCCCGGACCCGGTCCAGGTCCAGGATGGTCTGCCGCAGGTTGTCGAAGGCGAGGTCGTCGTTGAAGTCGCCGGAGACGAACCGGAACCCCTCGGCCAGCTGCTGCCAGACCTCCTCGCGGAACTCGGTGCGGGCGTGCTCGCGGACCGAGTCGTGCACGATCTGCGCGAAGTCCTGGTCCTCCCAGTCGCGGCGCGCGAAGCCGACCAGCGAGAAGCCGGGCGGCAGCAGGCCGCGGTTGGCCAGGTCGTAGACCGCCGGCATC
This sequence comes from Nocardioides jiangsuensis, assembly GCF_019679455.1. Classification (GTDB taxonomy): domain Bacteria; phylum Actinomycetota; class Actinomycetes; order Propionibacteriales; family Nocardioidaceae; genus Nocardioides_C; species Nocardioides_C jiangsuensis. The sequence goes on along the minus strand of NZ_JAIEZQ010000001.1, from coordinate 318,111 downwards.
AGCTTCTTGCGGGACAGGTCGCCGGTGACACCGAAGATCACCAGGCCGCAGGGCCCGGCGATCTTGGGCAGGCGCCGGTCCTGCGGGTCCCTCAGCGGGTTCACGAACTGCGTGCCGTCGGGGGACGTGTAGTGGATCGAGCTCACCTGAGCGCCTCCAGGACGGCGGGGACCCCCGCCGTACGGTCGGTGAGGTGGAGCCGGAGCACCGGCCGGCCGTGGTCGGCGAGCACCTGCGCGTCGCCGGCGGCCTGCGCGGCCAGCAGGGTGCCGAAGGTGAAGTCGCGGCCGGGGACGGCGAGGTCCTCGGTGGGCTCGCCCGTGATCTGGATGTAGACCCCGGCGGCCGGGCCGCCCTTGTGGAACTGGCCGGTGGAATGCAGGAACCGGGGGCCCCAGCCGAAGGTGACCGGCCGCTTGGTGCGGACCGCGAGGGTACGGCGGACGTCCTCGAGCCCGGGGAGCGCGATCCGGTCCAGGTAGGCCATCACCGCGACGTACCCGGTGTCCCCGTCGAGCTGCCCGAGCAGCGCCTCGACCGCCGAGCCCAGGTCGGAGGCGCCGTCCAGCCAGTCGCCGCCCAGGGCACGCACCTCGACCGGACCGTCGGTGAGGTCCGCGGGCGTGGCCTCCGGGGCGCCCTCCAGCATCGAGCGGGCCGCGACCTTCGCGCTCTCCACGTCGGGCTGGTCGTAGGGGTTGATGCCGAGGATCCGGCCGGCCACCGCGGTGGCCACCTCCCAGAGCAGCAGCTGGGCACCGAGCGGGCCGGCGACCGACACGTCGGAGCCGCTGGTCTCCGGGGTCTCCTCGTCGTCCACGTCGGCGTCGGAGACGAGCCGGGCCACGGTGACGTCGTGCGGGGGCAGCGCCACCTCGGGCGCGCTGGTGTGGGCGACCACGACCGGCAGGATCCCGGTGCCCTGCTTGCCGGTGCTCTCCGCGATCAGCTGCTCGGCCCAGTCGGCGAAGCCGTGCAGCCCGGAGCCCTCGTCGACGATCACGAGCTTGTCCCGCAGCGGCTCGGTGGCCGCCATCGCCGCGCCGAGGCGCAGCCCGGGGTTGCCCTCGTCGTCGTCGGCGAGCAGGTCGGAGACGGCGTCGGCCTCGTCGAGCAGCCGGTCGATGTCGGCGCCGGCGAGACCGCTGGGGACCAGGCCGAAGGCGGTGAGCGCGGAGTAGCGGCCGCCGACCGTCGGGTCGGCGTTCACCACCCGGTAGCCGCCGTCGCGGGACTGCCGGTCGAGCGGGCTGCCGGGGTCGGTGACGATCACGACGTGCCGGGTCGGGTCGAGCCCGGCGTCGCGGAACGCCTGCTCGAACGCGCGTCGCTGGGAGTCGGTCTCGACCGTCGACCCGGACTTGCTGGAGACCACGACCACGGTGCTCGCGATCCGGTCCTCGAGCGCGGCGCGGACCTGGTCGGGGTCGGAGGAGTCGACGACGGTGAGCTCGACGCCGTGGGTGGCGCAGATGACCTCGGGTGCCAGCGAGGAGCCGCCCATGCCGCACAGCGCGACGTGGGTGATCCCCTCGTCCTCGAGCTCGCTGCGCAGGGCGGCGACCTCACCGAGGAGCGGGCGGGAGGTCCGGTGCAGGCCCACCCAGCCGAGCCGCTTGCCGGACTCGTCCTCGGCCTCCGGACCCCACAGGGTGGCGTCCTTGGCGAACAGCCGGCTGGCGAACCGCTCGGCGACGAGCGTGGGCACGGTCCGGCTCACCGCGTCGGCAGCGGCACCCGTGGCGGCGACCTCGAGCGCGTCGCTCACTTGGCTGCACCCTCCAGGTTCGTGCGCACGGTCTCGACGAGCTCGTCCCACGACTTCACGAACTTCTCCACGCCCTCCTCCTCGAGGGTGGCGATCACGTCGTCGTAGTCGATGCCGGCCTCGGCGAGCCGGTCCATGACCTGCTGCGCGTCGTCGTACCTGGTGGTGACCTGGTCGCCGCTGTCCACCTCGCCGTGGTCGGCGAACGCCTCGAGGGTCTTCTCCGGCATGGTGTTCACGGTGTTCGCGACGACGAGGTCGGCGACGTACATGGTGTCGCGGTACTCCGGGTTCTTCACGCCGGTCGAGGCCCACAGCGGCCGCTGGGTGTTGCCGCCGGCGGCCTTGAGCGCCTGGAACCGGGAGCCCGCGAAGAACTCCTCGTAGGCCCGGTAGGCCAGCCGCGCGTTGGCCACGCCGGCCAGGCCCTTGAGCTCGGCCGGACCGCCGGCCGCGTCGAGCCGCTTGTCGATCTCGGTGTCCACGCGGGAGACGAAGAACGACGCGACCGAGTGGATGTCGCGCAGGGAGACCCCCGCGGCCTGCGCCTGCTCGAGCCCGGCGACGTACGCCTCCATCACGTCCTGGTAGCGGCCGAGGCCGAAGATCAGCGTGACGTTGACGCTGATCCCGGCGGCGAGCACCTGGGTGATCGCCGGGAGGCCCTCGGTGGTCGCGGGGATCTTGATGAACACGTTCGGGCGGTCCACCGCGGCCCACAGCCGCTTCGCGGCGACGACGGTGGCGTCGGTGTCGAACGCCATCCCCGGCGGGACCTCGATGGAGACCCGTCCGTCGACCCCGTCGGTGGCCTTCCACGTGTCGAGCAGCAGGTCGCACGCCTCACGCACGTCGTGCGTCGTGAGCTCGAAGACGGCGTCGTCGACCGAGGTGCCCTGGGCGGCGAGCGCGGTCACCTGGTCGGTGTAGCGCTCGCCCTCGCTCAGGGCGGCGGCGAAGATCGTCGGGTTGGTGGTGACCCCGACGACCGACCTGCTCGTGACCAGCTCGGCGAGGTTGCCGGTCTCGATCCGCTCGCGCGACAGGTCGTCGAGCCAGATCGAGACGCCTGCGTCTGCTAGTGCCTTGAGTCGTTCAGACATCGGTTTCCTCCCGGTGGCGGTTGCTGCGTTGGGGTGCGTGGGCTCGACCTGGGTTTACCCGTTGGCCGAGGCGATACTCTCCTCGGCGGCCAGGGCGACGGCCTCCGCGGTAAGCCCGAACTGCTGGAAGAGCGTGGCGAAGTCGGCCGAGGCACCGTAGTGGTCGAGCGACACGATGCGGCCGTGGTCGCCGACCACCTCGCGCCAGCCCTGGGCCACGCCGGCCTCGACGCTGACCCGTGCCCTGACCAGCGGCGGGATGACCGAGTCGCGGTAGGCCGGGTCCTGCGTGTCGAACCACTCGCGGCACGGCATCGACACGACGCGGGCCCGGACGCCCTTCTCGGCGAGCAGCCGGCGGGCCTCCACGGCGAGCTGCACCTCGGAGCCGGTGCCGACCAGGACCACGTCGGGGGTCCCGCCCTCGGCGTCGATCAGCACGTAGCCGCCGCGGGCGACACCCGCGGTGGTGGCGAAGCCGTCCTCGCCGCGCGGGTACGTCGGGACGTTCTGCCGGGTCAGCGCGAGGCCGGCCGGCCGGTCGCCGTGCTCGAGGATCGTCCTCCACGCGGCGACCGTCTCGTTGGCGTCCGCGGGGCGTACGACGTCCAGCCCGGGGATCGCACGCAGTGCGGCGAGGTGCTCGACGGGCTGGTGGGTGGGGCCGTCCTCGCCGAGGCCGATCGAGTCGTGGGTCCACACGTAGGTCACCGGCAGCTGCATGAGGGAGGCGAGCCGGACCGCGGGGCGCATGTAGTCGGAGAACACCAGGAAGGTGCCGCCGTACACACGGGTGCCACCGTGCAGGGCGATGCCGTTCATGATCGAGCCCATCGCGTGCTCGCGGATGCCGAAGTGCAGGACGCGGCCGTACCTGTCGCCCTGGAAGTCCGTGGTGGAGCGCTCCTCGGGGATGAACGACGGCTCACCCTTCGGGGTGGTGTTGTTGGACTCGGCCAGGTCGGCCGACCCGCCCCACAGCTCGGGGAGCGCGGGGGCGATCGCGGCCAGGACACCACCGGACGCCTTGCGGGTGGCGACGCCCTTGGGGTCGGCCTCGAAGACCGGGAGGCTCTCGTCCCAACCCGCCGGGAGGGTCCGGGTCTGCAGCCGGTCGAGCAGCGCCTTCCGCTCGGTGTTGGCCTCCGCCCAGGCCTCGAAGCCCTCCCGCCACTGCTTCTCGTCGGCCTGGCCGCGCTCGACGAGCCCGCGGGTGTGCGTGAGGACCTCGTCGGGGACCTCGAAGTGCTGCTCGGGGTCGAAGCCGAGGATCTGCTTGGTCGCGGCGATCTCGTCGGCGCCGAGGGCGGAGCCGTGGGAGGCGCCGGTGCCCTGGGCGTTCGGGGCCGGCCAGGCGATGACCGTGCGGAGCAGGATCATGCTCGGCCGGTCGGTGACCGCCTCGGCCTCCTGGAGCGCGTCCCACAGCGCGGGGACGTCCTCGACGTACTCGGTGCCGCCGTTGGTCCAGTCCAGGACCTGCACGTGCCAGCCGTAGGCCTCGTAGCGCTTGGCGACGTCCTCGCTGAAGGCGATGTCGGTGTCGCCCTCGATCGAGATCTCGTTGTCGTCGTAGATGAGGGTGAGGTTGCCGAGCTGCTGGTGTCCCGCGAGCGAGGACGCCTCGGAGCTCACGCCCTCCTCGAGGTCGCCGTCGCTGCAGATGGCGTAGATGTGGTGGTCGAAGGGGCTCTCGCCGTCCGCGGCCTCCGGGTCGAGCAGGCCGCGTTCGCGGCGGGCGGCCATCGCCATGCCCACCGCGTTGGCCACGCCCTGGCCGAGCGGGCCGGTGGTGGTCTCGACGCCGGCGGTGTGCCCGTGCTCGGGGTGGCCCGGGGTCTTGGACCCCCACTTGCGCAGCGCCCGCAGGTCGTCGAGCTCGAGGCCGAAGCCACCGAGGAAGAGCTGGGTGTAGAGGGTGATGCTGCTGTGGCCGGCGGAGAGCACGAAGCGGTCCCGGCCCGGCCACGCCGGGTCAGCGGGGTTGTGCCGCATCTTCTTCTGGAACAGGGTGTAGGCGACCGGAGCCAGCGCCATGGCGGTGCCGGGGTGGCCGTTGCCCACCTTCTGCACCGCGTCCATGGCCAGCACCCGGCAGGTGTCGACCGCGCGGCGGTCCAGGTCGGTCCATTCCAGGGGAGTGCGGGCGTTGCTCACGAGCGTGTGTTCCTCTCCGATGCCGACAGATGTCAGCCGACTGGCCCGGGACGCCGGGGGAGCCGACCACGGGCACGAGCCTACTCAGGTGGGGTGAGGAGATGCACACCGTCCCAGACCTCGCCCGATGACCCGGTCGGGCACCTCCGCCATTAGACTCGGGCTAGCCTGATGGGCGCCCATCGCAATCGTTGAACTCGAGGTTTTCGTGACGGCCGTCGACCCCCGCGTCTCCGTACAGACGCCGCCGACGGGTCCCGCGACCCTCCGCGATGTGGTCGCGGCGTACGTCGGGCTCACCAAGCCGCGGATCATCGAGCTTCTGCTCCTGACCACGGTCCCGGTGATGTTCCTCGCCGAGCGGGGTGTCCCGGCGCTCGGCCTGGTGGTCGCCACCGTCGTGGGCGGCACGCTCTCGGCCGGCAGCGCCAACGCCCTGAACTGCTTCTACGACCGTGACATCGACGAGCGGATGCGCCGCACCCGGCGCCGGGCGCTGCCCCGGCACATCGTCAGCCCGCGCTCCGCGCTGGTGTTCGGGCTCATCCTCGGCGTGCTCTCCACGCTGATGCTCTACCTGCTCGTGAACCCGCTGTCGGCCGCGCTCGCGCTCGCCGCGAACGTCTTCTACGTCGTCGGCTACACGATGATCCTCAAGCGACGGACCACCCAGAACATCGTCTGGGGCGGCGCCGCGGGCTGCTTCCCGGCGCTGATCGGCTGGACCGCGGTCACCGGCGAGCTCGCCTGGGCGCCGGTGGTGCTCTTCCTCGTGGTGTTCTTCTGGACGCCGCCGCACTTCTGGGCGCTGGCGATCCGCTACCGCGAGGACTACGCGGCCGCCGAGGTCCCGATGCTCCCGGTGGTGGCCGGTGCCAAGACCGTCGCCCGGCAGATCGTCGCCTACTCCTACGTGATGGTGGCGACCTCGCTGCTGCTGTGGCCGATCGCGCAGACCGGCTGGCTCTACCCGACCGCCGCGGTCGTGCTCGGGGGCGCGTTCCTGGTCGAGTCGCACCTGCTGCTCGGCCGCTCCGCGCACACCGACGACGTCAGCGCGCTGAAGCCGATGCGGCTGTTCCACTGGTCGAACATGTACCTCTCGCTGCTCTTCGTCGCGGTCGCCCTCGACCCGCTGCTCACCCGCTGACCTCCGTACGCCGCCGTACGGCGTCCGGCCGCGGGGCCGTGAGGACCGGTGTACTGAGGACTCCGCAAAGTTTCTTCGCGCGCGGGGCAACCAAATCCGGGTCCGGCGCGTCTTAGGAGATGGCGGGCACCGTCCGGCGTCACGGGGGCGCGGGATGGTGCCCCTCACCATGTCCGCCGGCTAGGACCGGTCCCGGACTCCCACGAGCAGCCAGGTCATCGTCGCGGAGACGAGCGCGGCGCCGAGCAGGTGGAGGGTGACCAGCGCCACCGGCAGGTCGGTGAAGTACTGCACGAAGCCGACCAGACCCTGGGCGAGCTCGACCGCCAGCAGCGCCCACGCCGCGCGGACCGCGCGGGCCGGCGCGTGCACCGCCTGGAGGGCGAGCAGCGCCCCGACGGTCAGGCCGAGGAGCAGGAACACGAAGTCGGTGTGCAGCTGGCTCAGCGACGCGGGGTCGAGCCCGTTGCGCGGGGCGTCGAGGTCCCCGGCGTGCGGGCCGCTGCCGGTGACCACGGTGCCGACGTACAGCACCACCCACCCGGTCACGAAGGTCGTGCGCACCAGCCAGGCCACGCGGCCGGGCACGGTCGGCGAGGCCGGGCCGTCGCCCTCGCGCAGCCGCCGCAGCAGCACCACCGCGACGCCGATCATCGCCATCGACACCAGCAGGTGGAAGGCCACGATCCACGGGTTCAGGTCGGTGAGCACGGTGACCCCGCCGACCAGGGCCTGCGCCGGCACCCCGAGCGCGAGCAGGAGGGCCAGCCGGGTCAGCGAGCGGCGGCCGTGCCGCCACGCGGCGACGAAGGTGGCGATCGCGACCGCGGCCAGCAGGAAGGTCACCATCCGGTTGCCGAACTCGATGGCGCCGTGGATGCCGAGCTCGCCGTGCGGCACGAACGAGGTCTCGGTGCAGCGGGGCCAGGTCGGGCAGCCGAGGCCCGAGGCGGTGAGCCTGACCACGCCGCCGGTCACCACGATCGCGATGTTGGTGACCAGCGAGGCGATGGCGAGGCCGCGCAGCAGCGGCGGCGTGGCCGGGGCGGTCGCGATCGCGCCGGAGCGGGGGGCGGGGGTGGTCACTCCCACGTGAACGTCCTCGAGGTGAGCAGGGTTCCGACGGCGGCCCAGGCGGCCAGCACGAGCAGGGGTACGACGGGCAGCGCGCCGTGGAGCAGGGCCTCCCGCATGCCGTTGCCGAGCGCGCCGGAGGGCAGCAGCTCGGTCACCGGGCCGAACGCGCCGTAGCTCGTCGACGGGATCACCACGGCGCCGCCGGCCATCAGCAGCAGGTAGACCAGGTTCGCCGCGGCCAGGGTCGCCTCCGCCCGCAGCGTGCCCGCGATGAGCAGGCCGAGGGAGGCGAACGCGGCGGTGCCGAGCAGCACGACCGCCAGCGCGCCGAGGACGGTGCCGACGGAGAGGTCGGGCGACCAGCCGAGCGCGAGGGCGACCAGCGAGATCGTGAGCACTTGGAGCAGCTCGACGAACAACAGCGCGCCGACCTTGCCCAGGAGCAGGCCCGACCGGGGCAGGGGAGAGGCGCCCAGCCGCTTGAGCACGCCGTACCGGCGCTCGAACCCGGTGGCGATCGCCAGCGAGGTGAAGCTGGTCGACATCACCGCGAGCGCGAGCACCCCGGGGGTGAGCGTGTCGACGACGCCGTACGGGAAGTCGAGCCCCACCCGGTCCGCGGCGAGCACCCCGCCGACGAGCACGATCAGCGGGATGACGACGGCGAGGAGCAGCTGCTCGCCGTTGCGGAGCAGCAGCCGGGTCTCCATCCGGGCCTGGGCCGAGACCTGGGTCGCGAACGGCGCCGCGCCCGGGGCGGGGCGGAAGGTCCCGTGGGGGGTGGTGGGGGTGGTCATGTGGCGAGCTCCCGCCCGGTGAGCTGGAGGAAGACGTCCTCCAGGGTGCGCTGGCCGAGGGTGAGCGACTCCGGCAGGACGCCGTGCTGCTGGCACCACGCGGACACGGTGGCCAGGGTGGAGGCGTCGGCGGGGCCGCTGATCATCAGGCTCTGCTCGTTGACGGGCCGGACCTCGGTGTCCGGCCCGAGCGCGGCCTGGAGCGAGTCGGGGGCGCCCGGCGGGAACGGCTCGGTCACCACCAGCCGGATCGTGCTGTTGCCGGTGCCTCGGGTGAGCTGGAACGGGCTCCCCGAGGCGATCAGCCGGCCGTGGTCGATCACGTGGACCTGGTCGGCGAGCTGCTCGGCCTCGTCCATGTAGTGGGTGGTGAGCACGATGGTGACCCCGTCGGCGCGCAGCTCCTCCAGCAGCGCCCACGTCGTCCGGCGCGCCTGCGGGTCCATCCCCGCGGTCGGCTCGTCGACGAAGACCAGCTCCGGGCGCCCGACCACGGCCATCGCCAGGGACAGCCGCTGCTGCTGGCCGCCGGAGAGCCGCCGGTACGGCGTCCGCCCGCACTCGCCGAGACCGAGCCGCTCCACGAGCATCCCGACGTCGAGCGGGTGGGCGTGCAGCGAGGCGACGTGGCGGAGCATCTCCACCGCCCGGACGCCGGACCAGGCGCCGCCGTCCTGGAGCATAACGCCGATCCGGGGGAGCAGGGCCCGCCGGTCGGCCCGCGGGTCGAGCCCCAGGACGCGCACCGTGCCCTGCTGCGGGGCGCGGTAGCCCTCGCAGGTCTCCAGCGTGGTGGTCTTGCCGGCGCCGTTGGGCCCGAGGACCGCGGTGATGCTGTCGCGCTCGACGCTCAGGCTCAACCCGTCGACGGCCACCTTGTCGCCGTACCTCATGACGAGGTTCTCGACCATGACGGCGGGGGAGGTGGGCACCCGACGATTCTAGAGAGCGCCCCGGTGGGCACTCCGGGCGGGCGGGCGTACCGTGCCGCTCGCCAGGGAGGACCGGTGTCCGGTCGAGGTTAGGTTGACCTTATTTGAATGCGCCCCCGCATTAAAGGCACACTGGTGTTGTGGAATTCGACGGCCAGGTGAGTGTGGTGGGCGACGCCCCCACGCGCGAGCGAGTGGCGAGGTCGATCCTCGAGAACGGTCCCAGCACCGCGGCCGCTCTCGCGGAGCGCCTCGCGCTCACCCCTGCCGCCGTGCGCCGGCACCTCGACCACCTGATGGACGACGGGTCGGTCGAGGCCCGCGAGCCCCGGGTGTACGGCACCCGCGGCCGGGGCCGTCCGGCCAAGGCCTTCGCGCTCACCGACACCGGGCGCGACCGCTTCGACCAGCAGTACGACGACCTCGCGGTCCAGGCGCTGCGCTTCCTCGCCGAGACCGGGGGGGACGAGGCGGTCATGCAGTTCGCCCGGCGCCGGGTCGCCGACCTCGAGACGCACTACGCGGAGATCCTCGCCGCGGACCCCGGGACGAGCCCCGCGGAGGCGCTCGCCCGGGCCCTCACCCAGGACGGGTACGCCGCCTCCGTCCGGCAGGGTCCGGTCGGGCCCCAGCTGTGCCAGCAGCACTGCCCGGTCGCGCACGTCGCGCACGAGTTCCCGCAGCTGTGCGAGGCGGAGACCGAGGTGATCAGCAAGCTGCTCGGACGCCACGTCCAGCGGCTGGCCACCATCGCCCACGGCGACGGGGTCTGCACCACCTGCATCCCGACCACGACCACGACAGCACCCACGAGATCTGTGTCCTCACACGAGAGGTTGACTCCATGACCACCATCGACCAGCGCAACCCCGAGCTGGAAGGCATCGGTCGCTACGAGTTCGGCTGGGCCGACGCCGACACCGCCGGCGCCACCGCGAAGCGCGGGCTGAGCGAGGACGTCGTCCGCGACATCTCCTCCCGCAAGGACGAGCCACAGTGGATGCTCGACCTGCGGATGAAGGGCCTCAAGCTCTTCGGGCGCAAGCCCATGCCCACCTGGGGCGCGGAGCTCGGCGGGATCGACTTCGACAACATCAAGTACTTCGTCCGGTCCACCGAGAAGCAGGCCACCAGCTGGGAGGACCTGCCCGAGGACATCAAGAACACCTATGACAGGCTCGGCATCCCCGAGGCGGAGAAGCAGCGCCTCGTCGCCGGCGTCGCGGCCCAGTACGAGTCCGAGGTCGTCTACCACAAGATCCGCGAGGACCTCGAGGAGCAGGGCGTCCTGTTCCTCGACACCGACACCGCGCTCAAGGAGCACCCGGAGATCTTCCAGGAGTACTTCGGCACGGTGATCCCGGTCGGCGACAACAAGTTCGCCGCGCTGAACACCGCGGTCTGGTCGGGCGGCTCGTTCATCTACGTGCCGAAGGGTGTCCACGTCGACATCCCGCTGCAGGCCTACTTCCGGATCAACACCGAGAACATGGGCCAGTTCGAGCGGACCCTGATCATCGTCGACGAGGACGCCTACGTGCACTACGTCGAGGGCTGCACCGCGCCGATCTACAGCTCGGACTCGCTGCACTCCGCGGTCGTCGAGATCATCGTGAAGAAGGGCGGCCGCTGCCGCTACACGACGATCCAGAACTGGTCGAACAACGTGTACAACCTGGTCACCAAGCGGGCCACCTGCGAGGCCGGCGCCACCATGGAGTGGGTCGACGGCAACATCGGCTCCAAGGTCACCATGAAGTACCCCGCGGTCTACCTGATGGGCGAGCACGCCAAGGGCGAGACCCTGTCGATCGCCTTCGCGGGTGAGGGCCAGCACCAGGACGCCGGCGCCAAGATGGTGCACGCCGCCCCGAACACCTCGAGCTCGATCATCTCCAAGTCCGTCGCGCGCGGCGGCGGGCGGACGTCGTACCGCGGGCTGATCCAGGTCAACGAGGGTGCCGAGCACTCGCAGAGCATCGTGAAGTGCGACGCGCTGCTGGTCGACCAGATCAGCCGCTCCGACACCTACCCGTACGTCGACGTGCGCGAGGACGACGTGTCCATGGCGCACGAGGCGACCGTGTCCAAGGTCAGCGACGACCAGCTCTTCTACCTGATGAGCCGCGGCATGGAGGAGGACGAGGCGATGGCGATGATCGTGCGCGGCTTCGTCGAGCCGATCGCCAAGGAGCTCCCGATGGAGTACGCCCTGGAGCTGAACCGGCTCATCGAGCTGCAGATGGAAGGGGCCGTGGGCTGACGGACGTCTCGCGCGGCGGTTCCGCCTCCGCGCCTGCCCGCCCCACCACCCCCACCGTGAGAAAGCGATAACTGTGACAGTCACCGAAGCACCGAACGTCTCGAGCGCCATCGAGACGAGCGACAAGGTCGCGAGCCACCTCCACCCGACCCCGTCCTACGACCTCGCGGACCACCCGGTCCCCACGGGTCGTGAGGAGATCTGGCGCTTCACGCCGCTCAAGCGGCTCGGCGGCATCCTCGAGGGGGAGGCGTCCGACGCCCGCCTCACGTGGAAGACCGAGCTGCCCGAGGGCGTGACGCTGCGCGAGATCAGCGCGGAGGAGGCCCGTGGGCTCGGCGAGATGAAGCCGGCCGACCGCCCCTCGGCGCTGGCCGTGGCCAACGCCGGCGGCGCGATGCTGCTCGACGTGCCCGCCGAGCTCGAGCTCGCCGAGCCGATCGTGGTGACGCTGCACGGCTCGACGCCCGAGGACCTGGTGTGGGGCCACCTCGTGGTCCGCGTGGGCAACCACGCCAAGGCCGCGGTGGTCCTCGAGCACACCGGTGCCGCGCGCTACGCCGCGACCACCTCGTTCCTCATCGGCGACGGCGCCCAGGTCACCGCGGTCACCATCCAGGACTGGGACGACGACGCCGTCCACCTGGGTCGCGACGCGATCCGGGTCGGCCGCGACGCCTCGGTGCGGCACTCCGCGATCAGCTTCGGCGGTCTGGTGCGCCTCAACACCGAGGTCGTGTACGACGGGCCCGGCGGCGAGGCCGAGCTCCTCGGCCTGTACTTCGCCGACGCCGGGCAGCACCTCGAGCACCGGCTGTTCGTCGACCACAACGCGCCGAAGACGCGCAGCAACGTCGACTACAAGGGCGCGCTGCAGGGCCAGGGCGCGCACGCCGTGTGGATCGGCGACGTGCTGATCCGCAAGGCCGCCGAGGGCATCGAGACCTACGAGTCGAACCGGAACCTCGTGCTGACCGACGGCTGCCGCGCCGACTCGGTGCCGAACCTCGAGATCGAGACCGGCGAGATCGAGGGCGCCGGCCACGCCTCGACCACGGGAAGGTTCGACGACCAGCAGCTGTTCTACCTGCAGTCGCGCGGCATCGCCGAGGACGAGGCGCGCCGCCTCGTGGTGCACGGGTTCTTCGCCGACATCATCCGCAAGATCGGCGTCCCGGCCCTGGAGGAGCGCCTGCTCGCCACGGTCGAGGCCGAGCTGGAGAAGAACGTGGGGGCCAACCCCTCCTCGGTGGTGACGGCATGAGCAACGTCCGCGCCTGCGGAGTCGGCGACGTGGCACCCGGGGCCGCGCTCGCGGTCGAGGTCGACGGTGTCGACGTGGCGGTCGTCCGCGACGGCGACAGCTGGTACGCGATCCGCGACGAGTGCTCGCACGCCGCGATCGCCCTGTCCGAGGGCGACGTGGAGGGCTGCGAGATCGAGTGCTGGCTGCACGGCTCGCGGTTCGACCTCCGCACCGGCAAGCCGACCGGCCTGCCCGCGACCGAGCCCGTCGCGGTCTACCCCGTGACGGTGCAGGGCGACGACGTGCTGGTCGACGTACACACCGTCCTCAACGACGCCTGACAACGAACTTCACACGAGAAGCTGATACGGAGAAAACGAATGGCCACCCTGGTAATCCGCGACCTGCACGTCAGTGTCGACACGGAGCACGGCCCCAAGGAGATCCTCAAGGGCGTCGACCTCACCATCAACGAGGGCGAGACCCACGCGATCATGGGGCCCAACGGCTCCGGCAAGTCGACGCTCGCGTACTCCATCGCCGGCCACCCGAAGTACACCATCACCAGCGGCAGCGTGACCCTCGACGGTGACGACGTCCTCGCGATGTCGGTCGACGAGCGCGCCCGCGCCGGCCTCTTCCTCGCCATGCAGTACCCGGTCGAGGTCCCCGGCGTCTCCGTCGCCAACTTCCTGCGCACCGCGAAGACCGCGATCGACGGCGAGGCTCCCAAGCTGCGCACCTGGATCAAGGACGTCAACGGCGCCATGGAGCGCGTCAAGATGGACACCACGATGGCGCAGCGCTCGGTCAACGAGGGCTTCTCCGGCGGCGAGAAGAAGCGCCACGAGATCGTCCAGCTCGAGCTGCTCAACCCCAAGGTCGCGGTGCTCGACGAGACCGACTCCGGCCTCGACATCGACGCGCTCAAGATCGTCTCCGAGGGCGTGAACCGGTTCCGCGAGCAGGGTGACCGCGGCGTGCTGCTGATCACCCACTACACGCGCATCCTGCGCTACATCAAGCCCGACTTCGTGCACGTCTTCGTCGACGGCCGGATCGCCGAGGAGGGCGGCCCGGAGCTGGCCGACCAGCTCGAGGCCGAGGGCTACGACAAGTACGTCAACGCGGGCGCATCGGCCTGATGACTGCTCCCGGCGCCGTCGCAGCGGGCCAGGCACTGCCTGGCCTGCTGGACGGGCTCGACCTCATCCGGGCCGACTTCCCGATCCTCACCCGCACGCTCGCCGACGGGTTCCCGCTGGTCTACCTCGACAGCGCGAACACCTCGCAGAAGCCGCAGGTCGTGATCGACGCGATGGTCGACCACCTAGAGCGCCACAACTCCAACGTGGCGCGCGCGATGCACCAGCTCGGTGCCGAGTCGTCCGCCGCGTTCGAGGCCGCCCGCGACAAGGTCGCCGCGTTCCTCAACGCCCCGTCCCGCGACGAGGTCGTCTTCACCAAGAACGCCTCCGAGGCGCTCAACCTGGTGGCGAACACCCTGGCGTGGGCCCGCGGGCCGCTCGAGATCGGGGAGGGCGACGAGGTCGTCATCACCGAGATGGAGCACCACTCGAACATCGTGCCGTGGCAGCTGCTCACCGAGCGCAAGGGCGCGACCCTGCGCTGGTTCGGGCTCACCGACGAGGGCCGGCTCGACCTGTCCAAGATCGACGAGCTGATCACCGAGCGCACCAAGGTGGTCGCGCTGACCTGGGTGTCGAACATGCTCGGCACGGTCAACCCGGTCGCCGAGATCGCCCGCCGGGCGCACGAGGTCGGCGCGGTCGTCGTCGTGGACGCCTCCCAGGCCGCGCCGCAGATGCCGGTCGACGTGGTCGCCTCGGGCGCGGACTTCCTCGCGTTCACCGGCCACAAGGTCGTCGGCCCCACGGGCATCGGCGTGCTGTGGGGACGCCGCGAGATCTTCGCGCAGCTCCCGCCGTTCCTCGGCGGCGGCGAGATGATCGCGACCGTGACGATGGAGCGGTCGACGTACGCCGACATCCCGCACCGGTTCGAGGCCGGCACCCCGCCGATCGTCGAGGCGGTCGGGCTCGGGGCGGCGGTGGACTATCTGTCCGCGCTCGGCATGGAGAACGTGCAGCGCCACGAGGAGGCGATCACCGGCTACGCCCTCGAGGGCCTGGCCACGGTGAAGGGCCTGACGGTGATGGGCCCGACCACTGCGCACCAGCGCGGCGGGGCGATCTCCTTCGAGATCGAGGGCGTGCACCCGCATGACGTGAGCCAGGTGCTCGACTCGCGCGGCATCGCCGTCCGCGCCGGGCACCACTGCGCCAAGCCGGCGCACAAGCGGTTCGGCGTGCAGAGCTCGACCCGCGCGTCGTCGTACCTGTACACGACTCCGGCCGAGATCGACGCGCTCGTCGACGGCCTGGAGTACACCAAGAAGTACTTCAGGGTGGGGTGACGATGGATCTTGACTCGCTGTACCAGGAGATCATCCTCGACCACTACAAGAACCCGCACCACCAGGGCCTGCGGGAGCCGTACGAGGCCGAGGTGCACCACGTGAACCCGACGTGCGGTGACGAGATCACCATGCGGGTCCACCTCTCCCGCGACGGCGGCGAGCCCGTCGTCGCGGACGTCTCGTACGACGCCGAGGGATGCTCGATCAGCCAGGCCGCGACGTCGGTGATGACCGACCTGGTGATCGGGAAGACCGTCCCGGAGGCGCTCGCGGTGCACGAGGAGTTCCTCACCCTGATGCAGGGCCGGGGGACCGTCGAGCCCGACGAGGAGGTGCTCGAGGACGCGATCGCCTTCGCCGGGGTCGCGAAGTTCCCGGCCCGGGTGAAGTGCGCGCTACTGTCATGGATGGCGTGGAAGGACGCGACATCGCAGGTGCTCGGCGCCGAGGCCCTCCGCACGGACCGGGCCACCGCCGACGCAGAAACGAAGGAGCAACGATGACCGACGCCCAGACCGACCTCCCCGAGGTGGACCTCACCGGGGGCACCTCCGCCGTCACCAAGGACGACGTGACCGAGGCGATGAAGGACGTCGTCGACCCCGAGCTCGGGATCAACGTCGTCGACCTCGGCCTGGTGTACGACGTGCACCTCGACGACGGCAACAACGTGGTGCTCGACATGACCCTGACGTCCGCGGCGTGCCCGCTGACCGACGTGATCACCGACCAGACCAACGCCGCGCTCGAGGGCCTGGTCAACGACGTGAACATCAACTGGGTGTGGATGCCGCCGTGGGGCCCGGACAAGATCACCGACGACGGCCGCGAGATGCTCCGCGCCCTCGGCTTCAACGTCTGACCCCCTGCCCTCCCGGGCTCCCTCGTTGAGACGTCACTCGTTCGGCGTCGAGAGGTCAGTCGTGAGGGGTTGAGAGGTCAGTCGTGAGGCGTTGAGAGGTCAGTCGTGAGGCGTTGAAGCGTCAGTCGTGAGGGGTTGAGGGGTCAGTCGTTCGGCGCGCGGCGGCCGGCTGGCCGCCGTACCGGCACTAGGTTGGACCCATGACCCCGACCCGGACGGTGCTCGTGCCCCCTGCCCGGCTGGTCCGGTGGTTCGACAACTTCTCCACCCGGCACGGCTCCCCGGAGTTGCAGGTCCGCGAAGGCCGCCTCGTCGCCCACGCTCCCGATGGAGCGCGGGCCGAGGCGGCCTTGCCGTTCCACCAGGTGTACGACGGACCGCCGACCGCCGAGGACCTCCGGAGGGCGGCCGACGCCGAGGTCCGGTGGGGCGTGCTGCTCGTGCGCAAGGGCGGGTTCGCCGTTGCCGCGGGAACGGCGGACAGGCCCCTGGTCTCGAAGGTCGGGCAGCGGCACGTGCAGGGGCGGACCAAGGCGGGCGGTCAGAGCCAGCAGCGGTTCGCTCGGCGACGCGACAACCAGGCACGCAGCGCCTACGAAGCCGCCGCGGATCATGCGCATCGCGTCCTGCTCACCGAGTTCGGGAAGGTCGAGGCGCTCGTCTGCGGCGGGGACAGGGGAGCGGTGGACGCCGTACTCGCCGACCCGCGGCTGCGTGGTCTCGCCGAGCTGCGCACCGAACCCTGGCTCGCCGTACCGGACCCGCGGCGGCAGGTCCTCGACCAGGCGATCGCCGACGCCCGCTCGGTGTCGATCGAGGTCACCGACCCGAACGACTGACCTCTGAACCCCTCACGACTGACCTCTCAACGCCGAACGAGTGACGCCTCAACGCCGAACGAGTGACGTCTCAACGGGTCAGTCGTCGACGCCGCGCGCGACGAGGGCGTCGCCGAGCGCATCGGCGTGCCGGAGCGAGCGGACGATCAGCGGGACCGCGAAGGCACGGGGGCTCGCGGTGAGTCCCCGCGCCCGTTGCGCGTCCCGGACCTCCTCGGCCAGCCCCACGACGACTGGCACCGACCGGATCCCCAGCGCCAGCATCAGGCCGACGCGTTCGGGGTCGACGCCGACCCGGCGCAGCGGCCGGCAGAGGCCCACCACCGCATCGACCATGTCCGTGGTCCGGGTGGTCATCGTGACCAGCGCCGCGAGCAGCACGAGCGTCGCGATCAGCCCGGTCACGACGAACGCCCGCTCCCAGCTGCCCGACAGCACGTGGAAGAGCGCGATCAGGCCCACCATCCACACCAGCGGTCGTACCTGGAGCACCGCCATCCGGGCGGGGATCCGCGCCACCGCGTAGCCGCCCAGCACGACACCGAGCGCGACCAGCACCTGCCACCAGTGGTCGAGGAGGACCGACGCGACACCGGCGGCGAGCATCACGCCGAGCTTGGTGCCGGCGCGGGCCCGGTGCAGGACCGTGCCGCCCGGCTGGTAGAGCCCGAGGACGCTCATGCCATCAGTTCCCGGTAGTGGGCGACCGCCGAGGCGGGCGTGCCGTCGTAGACCACCCGGGTCTCGTCGAAGACGAGCACCCGGTCGAACCCGTCGAGCAGGTCCAGGTGGTGCGTCACCAGCACGACCTGCTGCGGCAGGTCGCGCACGGCGCCCGAGACCTTCGCGGCGTTGCGCAGGTCGAGCAGCGTGGTCGGCTCGTCCATCACGAGCACCGCCGGCTCGGTGACCAGCACCGACGAGAGCGCCAGCAGCTGCTTCTGGCCGCCGGAGAGGAGGTGGGCGGGGTGGTCCGCGTGGCCCTCGAGCCCGTAAGTCGCCAGCATCCCCGCCACACGGGCCGCGACCTGGTCCTTGCTCAGCCCCCGTCGTCGGAGGCCGAACGCGACGTCCTCGCGCACCGTGGGCATCACGATCTGCGCGTCGGGGTCGGTGAAGCAGAACCCCACCAGACGGCGTACCTCCCGGCCGCTCTTGCGGGTGTCCAGCCCGTCGACCCGGACCGACCCCGACGTGGGCAGGACCAGGCCGTTGAGCATCCGGACGAAGGTGGACTTGCCCGAGCCGTTGGCGCCGACGATCCCGATCCGCTGCTCGGTCAGCCGCAGCGACACGTCGCTCAGCACGACCCGGCGGTTCGACCCCTCGCCGTACGCGTGGCTGACCCTGTCGACGTCGATCACGGGCATCGTTCGACCACCACCGCGACTCCCTGGCCGCCCCCGGCGGCGATGGCGGCGAGCCCGTAACGTCCGCGCCCGGCGCGCACCAGCTGGCTGAACAGGCGGACCACGAGCACCGCCCCGGACGCGCCCCACGGGTGGCCGAGCGCGAGCGCGCCGCCTTCGACGCAGACCCGTTCGGGGTCCAGGGAGAGCTCCGCGCAGCAGGCGAGCACCTGCCCCGCGAACGCCTCGTTCAGCTCGACGACATCCAGGTCGTCGAGGGTCAGGCCGGCCCGCGCCAGGGCCCGCCCGGTCGCGGGGACGATGCCGAGGCCGGGCCGGTTCGGGTCGACGCCGGCGGTGGCGGTCGCGAGGATCCGCAGGCCGGGGACGCCGAGCTCGCGGTGGGTGCCCGCGGACACGACCGTCACCGCCGCCGCCCCGTCGTTCACGCCGCAGGAGTTCCCGGCGGTGACCGTGCCGTCGGTTCGGTGGAGGGGCCGGAGCCGTCCGAGTCGCTCGGCGGTCAGCCCGGCCCGCGGGCGCTCGTCGACGTGTACGGCGCCCACCGGGACGGTCTCCTCGGCGAAGCCGCCGCGCTCCAGGGTGGCCGCCGCGCGGGCGTGCGAGCGTGCAGCGTAGGCGTCCTGCTGCTGCCGGTCGACGCCGTGCTCGGCGGCGAGAAGGTCTGCCGCGAGCCCCATGTCGGGGTCGCCGACGGACGCCGGCGCGAACGGCGCCCGGGCGTACCGGACCGGCTCGCCGTCCCGCGACGACGGGGGCCAGGACCGCCACGGGGCGGTCGAGGCCGACTCGACGCCGCCGGCGACCACCACCGAGGCGCCGTCGCGGACCAGCGCAGCCCCGACGGTGACCGCCGCGAGGCCGCTGCCGCACTGGCGGTCGACGGTCAGCGCGGGCACGGCCAGCG
This sequence comes from Nocardioides jiangsuensis, assembly GCF_019679455.1. GTDB lineage: Bacteria > Actinomycetota > Actinomycetes > Propionibacteriales > Nocardioidaceae > Nocardioides_C > Nocardioides_C jiangsuensis. The sequence goes on along the minus strand of NZ_JAIEZQ010000001.1, from coordinate 299,200 downwards.
GCAGGCCCGCGGAGAGCGCCGCCACCCGGGCGACGTCACCGCCGGGGCCCATGCAGTTGCCGAGCACCACCTCGTCGACGGCCGGGGCGCGGGCGGCCAGCGCGGCGAGCACCGGTGCCGCGAGGTCCGCGGCGTCCACGTCGCGAAGTCCGTGACCGGCCGTGCCGATCGGGGTGCGCAGCGCGTCCACGACGACCGGCAGGTCGCGGGGCTCGGAGGGTGAGGTGGTCATCGCAGGCCAACGGTATCCGCGCGGATCACAGGAGCCGTCGCACGCCCTCGCCGGTGGACGCGACCAGGGTGGCCAACCCCGCCCGGTCGACCTTGCCGGCGGCGGTGAGGGGCAGGTGGTCCACCGCGAACCAGCGGCGCGGCCGGTGGGTCCGGTCGAGCACGCTGCGCGCACGTGCGCGGACGGCGTCGACACGGGCGCCGTCCGTGAGCACGCCGCAGAGCACGGCTCCCAGGTCGGGGTGCGGCACACCGACCACCACGAGCTCACCGCCGGCGACGGCAGGGCGCAGCGCGTGCTCGACGTCGGCGACCAGGACGGTCACGCCGCTCGTGGTGACCGCCTCCGTGCCGCGTCCGAGGACCCGGACCAGGCCGCCCGCCACGTGCCCCCGGTCACCGACCGTCGCGTACCCATCGGGGTCGCGCAGCAGGGCGCCGGGCTCTCCCTCGTACCCGTCGGCCAGGTAGGGGGAGCGGACCCACAGCACTCCCTCCCGGTCGACCACGTCGACCTCGGGGAACGGGTGGAGGTCGTCCTCGTGGGAGCCCCACGCCACGAAGGACAGCTCCGCGGCACCGTAGTAGTGGCTGATCCGGGCGCCGGCCGCCGCCGCCTGGTCGTGCAACCCCACGGCGAGGCGGTCGCCGGCGACCAGGACGTGCACCCCGGTGAGTGGCGCCCCGTCGTCCAGGCAGCGGGCGAGCGCCGAGGGGGTGAGGTGCGCGTGTGTGGCGACCCTCGGGTCCGAGACCACGGTGGCGCCGGCCCAGGCCGCGTGCACCGCGGCGAACAGGTTCATCGTCGACGACAGCGGCCCGGGCACCCACACCCGCGCGTCGTGACCGACCGAGAGCAGGGCGGAGACGTGCGGGAACGAGTGCGACCACGACGCGGCGCTGCGGACCACCGACCGGGTGGCCCCCGACGTGCCGGAGGTGCGGAGCGCGAGCCGGTCGCCGCGCACCGTCGCGTCGAGCACGGCCGCCGCCGGGTCGGGGCAGGCGGCGGCGTCGAGCAGCCGGTCAGACAGCCGAGGTCTCCCGCTCACGGCGCCGGCCGCGGACCAGACCCGGGTAGGCCGAGTGCACGCCGCGCGCGATGACGGCCGCCAGCACCGCCTTGACCGCGTCGCCGGGCAGGAAGATCCACGTGGAGACCGCGGCGGCGCCTACCGAGATGCCGGCCACAGCGGCGATGCCGACGATGCCCGCCGCGTAGAGCACCACGATACCGCCGACCACGTTGGCGACGACGCCCCAGTGCAGCTTGTACGACGGACCGCCCCGCTCGGTGATCCAACCGACGATCCACGCCGCGACCGGCCAGGCGACCAGGAACCCGACCGAGGGAGTCATGAACGCCCCGAGCCCTCCGCGGCCGCCGGCGAGCAGTGGCAGTCCCACGGCGACCAGGGCCAGGAACAGCGTCAGGGACAGGAAGCCCCGGCGTGCCCCGAGTACGGCGCCGGCGAGCATCACGCCGAGCGACTGGGTCGTGATCGGGACGGTGAAGCCCGGGGGAGTGAAGGCGGGGACGATGCCGAGGGCGGCGACGAACCCGGCGAAGATCGCCACCAGGGCGGCGTCGCGGGCGGGGGTGCGGGGAGCCGAGGAGATCGAGCGCACGCGGATGAGCCTTTCTGCGGGTCCCCGTCGGGGTTTCGGGGGCTTGGCCAGCAGTCTAGGTGAGCCTTTACGAGACCAGTTGTCGTGGTCCGGTTCTTGAACCTAACTGGATGTGTCCCTATTCGCGTCCGACTTGCAGCAGCTCAGGCGCTTACCGGCTGAACTCGCACCGATGAGCGGTCATCGGGATCGTCATGGTCCGGCTGTGGGCTACTGTCCGCGCGCCCAGCCGTTGGGCGATTGGATCGCGTCGAGGTCGCGCAGCGCGAATCGTAGGTGTTCCCAACTCTCTTCGAGAATCACGTGCAGACAACTGCGAACGGTTTCGGCTTCTGCGGGACTGTGCGGGTTGCGGCGTTCCTCGTCGAGTACCTGGTCGGTGACCGTGGCCAGGAAGTCGCGCACCATCGCGGTCCGGTCCGCGCGTGCGGCCAGGACGTCGTCGTAAGCGCGCGCCTGCGAGGCGCCGTCACTGTGCCCGAGGCCGAGGGGATGGAAGTCAGCCTCCCCGAGCCCCAACACGCCCTTACCCAGCCAGATGTCGGTGGCGTGCACCAGGTGACGCAGGGTCTCAGAGAACGACCACTCATCATCAACCCGGATATTGACTGAGCCTGAGGGCAGCACCGCTGCCCGCTCGATCGCCGCGTCCCAGGCGCGGTCTACCGCGGTCCACGCCTCGCGCAAACCCACCGGGCTCTCGGCCCGCCGCTCGCTGCGGCCGGGAAAGCGCCGATCCAGCTCCGCCTCGACGAACGGCGTCACGTGGATCCCGTTCACCCGCAACCCCGGACCCGCGCTCAACCAAGGTGCATCGATGTCCATCCCAGCAACCTCGACACCGCGCATCACCACGCCCGACAGGTCGCACTCCACAAACCGCGCACCGCGCAAGTCACGCTCAAGGAACTTCTCATGCTCAGCCACGCCGGACCGCCCCCTTCATAGACATCAGTTGCACTGAACGCTATTAGCCAATCCGGACAGGATGCGCCCGGAATGCTCGACACAGTGGTGTCTTCCAGGCGAACGCCTCAGGCCGAACCGCACTCACAGGCCGCGAAGAGGGGTTCTGTTGTGCGCGGGTCGACCTGGCTCTCTACTTGTCGCACGGGCTCGTAGCTCGTGCCTACATGGGCTACTCGCGGTGCCGGATCTGCAATGCGCAGAACGGCAACCTGGAGTTGACCGATGATGTTTTCATCTGGCCCGAGGGTCTGGCGCACTACGTCCGGGACCACGCTGTGCGGCTTCCGGTCGAGTTCGTCGTTCAGCACGCTGGCCAGATGGAGTCGCTGACGGACGGCCTGGTTGTCGACGACGAATGGTGGCGTTCACAAGCCTCCACGTCGCACTGACATGGCTCCCTTCTGTGTCAAGACGCGGCGGGAATGGTGCGCTTAGGCTTGGTCTTGGCGGGTCCGGGAAGTGACTTGTCCGAAGAGCCGGCAGTGGGCTGTGAGCCGGTCGCGCTGGAGACAGAGTCGTTGCCTAGTTGTCCTCCCGGGCCCGTCTTCTGCGCCGCGACGAGGTCCTCGAGCATGGTCTTGTAGACGAGGTCGGAGAGCCGTCGTTTCAGCAGCGCATGGCTTCCATCGAGGTCTTGCCGGTTGCCTTCTTGCGGTCGAAGTAGGCCCGGCCTTCGGTCGGGTTGCGCAGCTGCACGACGGCCATGATGTGCAGGACCCGGTTGATCTGGCGGTTGCCGCCGCGGGAGAGCCGGTGTCGGACGTGGTCGCCGGAGGAGGCGTCGATGGGTGCGGTGCCGGTCCAGGAGGCGAAGTGGCCGCGGTCGGGGAACCGGGTGATGTCGCCGACCTCGGCCAGCAGCCGGGCAGCACCGGACGGTCCGATGCCGCGCAGGTCCAGCAACCGGGTGCCGGTGGCCTTCACGAGCTCGGTGAGTTCCTTGTCCGCGGCCTTGGTGCGGGCGTAGATCTTCTCTAGGTCGACCACCAGCTCCATCGCGACGCGCTTGCGGGTCTTGCCGACCACGTCGCGGGGGCGCACCGATGCCAGCAGCTTGCGGGCCTGGGCAGCGGACAAGAACACCTTCGCCCCACCGGGGATGAGTTCCAGCAAGAGCGCGTGCAGCTGGGAGACCTTGCGGGTGTGCTCCTCGCCCAGGGAGCGGCGGCGGTCGACCAGCAGCCGGAGCACCTCGAGCTGGTCGTCGGCCACTACTGGCCGCAGCCCGGTCATGCGGGTGCCGACCAGCGCGACGGAGTGGGCGTCGGTGGCGTCGGTCTTGCGACCCTGCCCGGTGGCGAACACCCGCGCCCGGGCGGACAGCTTCGGCGGCACGTCGACGACCTCTTCGCCGTCGGCGATGAGCCGGTGCGCGATGTGCCGGCCGATGCCGTTGCAGCCCTCGATGGCCCAGACCCGATCAGGCCAGGCGCGCACACTGTCGAGCATCAGGCGGTAGCCCGCCGCGTCGGTGGCGAATCTTCCACCACCCAGGACATGCTCGTCGCCGTCCATCACCTCGATGGTGACCGACCGCTTGTGCGGGTCCATGCCGATGACGACCCGCGGGGATACCTGACTCACGTTGCCTCCTCTTGCTCAACTGATGAATGTCGAGCCGGAGGGCACCGCTACTTCGAGCAGAGCAATCCCTTCTTGAGCCTCTCCCGCCCGGGTCGGTGCCCGAGGCTGCGCAGGCCATGTGAGAGCCACACGCGATTCGTGGGCAGCCGCGTTGAGAGCGACAACCTCGGACACCTCGACCGAGCCTCGTCAGACCCCGGTCGTGTCGTCAATGGAACAAGTAGCCGCGGATAGTGGAACTCGCTGGACTGCCGGTGTCCACGTGTGTCCCGAGCCAGCGGCGACGGCCACACCAAGGACGAGAGCTTAGGCTGCGCTTCATGGACCTCTACGAGGTGATGCGGACGACTGCGGCGGTTCGAGAGTTCACCGACGATCCGCTTCCGGACGAAGTGCTCCATACCATTCTCGAGAACGCTCGATTCGCCCCTAGTGGCGGCAACCGCCAAGGCGCCCAGATCGTCGTGGTCCGTGATCCTGTGACGCGGGACCGGCTGGTCGAGATCACTGAGCCTGGTGCCCGGCGGTATCACGCGCAGCGTGCTGCGGGTGAAACCCCGTGGAGCGCGTACACCACCAGCCGGGTCACCGAGGAGCAGTTGACGCAGACCCGGGTCCCTGCGTCGGTCACAGAACCGCTGCGCCGGGCCGCTGTCGTCCTCGTCGTCTGCGTCGACCTGCGTGCCGTGGCCGCGCTGGACAAGGAGCTCGACAGGGTCGGGATCGTCGGCGGCGCGTCGGTCTATCCGCTGGTGTGGAACATCCTGTTGGCGGCCCGGAACGAGGGTTTCGGAGGCACGATCACGACGATGGCCATCGCCGAGGAGCCGGCGCTGAAGCAGCTGCTCGGCGTCCCCGAACCGTTCGCGGTCGCGGCCGTTGTGCCCCTTGGCAAGCCGGCGAAGCAGCTGAAGCGGCTGAGCCGGATCGCGGTGGACGAATTGACCCACCTCGAGCACTGGGACGGTGGCCCTCTCCTGTCGTAGCCTGAAGTTGAACGCGCAACTACGACTCGCCGAGTTCCGGCCTTCGCGTGACCCGGTGCAGCCTGCGCCGGACCGGCTCCGGCTCCGGCTCCTCGACACTCCTCTCCGAGGGAGGTGCGGGCATGGGCACGTGGAACGCCATGACCCCGGAAGGTAAGGACACGATCCTTCGGGTCGTGCGACAAGAAGCAGAGCAGTTCTTCGACCTGGTCGACAGCGACGAAGCCTGGGAGGCGCCCACCGGCGCTGGGCACTGGCAGGTACGCGATGTCGTCGGTCACCTCGTGGACACGACCGAGGCGTATTTCGTGTCGTTCGACGCTGCCCGCAACCACTCGGAGGTGGAGCCGGCCTACGGCCTGCCCGGCATGGCGGTACGGTGCGACGAGATGGCGCGGGCGTTTCGCTCCGTGCCGCGGGCGGAGCTCGTCGAGCGGGCACGCGCCGACTTCGACAGGATGATGGAGACGTTAGACGGCCTGACGGACGAGAACTGGACGGGCCTGCTGGTCCCGCACTTCTACATGGGGCCGCTGCCGTCGTTTTTCTACCCGGCTTTCCAGCTGATGGACTATGGCGTGCACTCCTGGGACGTCCGGCAGGGCACTGGTCGGGCACATGGGCTGTCGGGCGAGGCAGCCGACCTGCTCACGCCATTCATGTTCGTGCTGTGGCAGTACACCACCAACCCGGTCAGCCCGGACGGCGTCTGTGAGATCGGCATCCGGATCACCTCCGGATCGAACGCCGGGGACACCCGCATCTCGCTGACCGAGGACGGGTTTTCGTACGCCGCCGGGGAGACCGATGACCTGACCGTGCTCGAGTTCGACCCGGGAAGCTTCGTGCTCACAGCCTTCGGCCGCAGCAACGCGGGCACCATCAGAGGCGACCGTGCGGTAGCCGACCGCTTCTTGAACATCTTCTTCAGGATCTGAGGCGGTCATGACCGACATCGATCTCGCCGCCATCGACGCCGAACGTGAACGCATCCGCGACGCCTACCTCCGTCCGGACGAGCGGCGGCCCTCGTCGAGCGCCCGCGGACTGCATCACTTCGCCGTTGTCGCCCGCGACGTCGAGGAGACCATCCGGTTCTACCAGGAGCTGCTGGAGTTCCCGCTGACGGAGATCTTCGAGAATCGCGACTACAAGGGCTCGAACCACTTCTTCTTCGACATCGGCAACAACAACCTCCTGGCGTTCTTCGACTTCCCGGGCCTGGACCTCGGCCCGTACGCCGAAGTGCTGGGCGGGCTGCACCACATCGCGATCTCGGTGGAACCCGAGAAGTGGGAGCGCCTGCGGCGCAAGCTCGACGAGGCCGGTGTCGAGTACCTGCACGAGAGCGGCACGTCGATCTACTTGCGGGATCCCAATGGCGCAAGGCTCGAACTGATCGCTGACCCGCTCGGGGAGATGTACGGCACCAAGGTGCTGTGAAGCCGTCGCGGGAGTGACGCTGCCGAGAGCGACGGGCCCGTCATTTCATGGTGCGGGGGCTCGACGGGCTCGAGGGGGTGATAGCCACCCGGCATTCGAACGTAGCGTCGCCGGTCGTGGCCCTGTCGGCGTGCAGCACTTCCGAGCCCGAATCGGATTGCGGAGCGTCGGCGATCATTGGCAGCGTGTGAGGCATGACCTCCTTCGTCTCCCACACCACCCTCGACTGCGGCAACGCCTACGAGCTCTCGGAGTGGTGGAAGCAGCTTCTGGGCTATGTCGACAGCGACGACGATCCCAACGAGCCGGGTGATCAGGAATGCGCGATCCGTGACCCGGAGACCGGCCACGAGATCCTCTTCATCGAGGTGCCCGATTCGAAGTCCGTGAAGAACCGCATCCACTTCGACCTGCGGCCGCGCACGGGCAGTCGCGACGACGAGATCGAGCGAGTGCTCGGGCTCGGTGCGCGGGAGGTGTCCGACCACCGCGGCCAGTACGGCCCCGGCACCGGATGGGTCGTCCTTTCCGACCCGGAAGGCAACGAGTTCTGCATCCTCCGCTCTGAGGCCGAGGTGGCAGCCGGCCCGCCGCCGAGCGAATGAACCGGCCGCTGCGACGATTCGAGCTCCTTGCCGATGCCGTTGCAGCCCTCGATCGCCCAAACCCGATCGCGGTGCTCGCGGCCGGCGGCGAGCATCTCGGCATACCCGGCCTTGTCGGTGCCGTACCTGCCCACAGCGAGCACCTGGGCTCGTTCGTCGACCACCTCGATCGTGGCCGAACGCTTGTGCGGGTCCATCCCGATGATCACGGCCATCGGTGCCTCCTCAGTGCTGAACTCAGATGGTTGTCAGCAAGGAGGGCACCGCTACTTCGAGCAGAACAAACCCCCTTTCAGCCTCTCCTCGCGCGGCGTCCGGCGAGACCGCAGGCCATGAGAGAGCCACACCAATGACACCGGTGGGCAGCCGCAATGTGGGAGCGTCTCGCCGGACACCTGGACCGAGTCTGGCCGGACGCCGATCCTGCGTGAAGTCTCTAAGTAGCCGCAATCGGCTCGGACAGGCTTGCGGCATCATCGACAGCGTGGCACAGAAGATCGCCTTACCCGGGGAGGGCGGATACGTCGAGTTGCCGGACACCGGCGATGGATACATCTCCGCCGTTGTCTGTCACCGGCCAGACGGGTCTGTCGGATGGCAAGCGCTAGCCCCAAGCGGTGAGCGGGACGCGTGGGTGACTGTTTCCCTGGAGGGCGACACCACTGTGGTCGCCACTTCGTGGTCGGGCTGGCGCGTGCACTTCGACGCGGCCACGGGCACTGAGACGGGGCGGCACTTCACCAAATGAACGCAACGATTTGCCGCGGAGAGTGAAAGAGCCGTCATGCCGATCAGCGGATGCGCAGTGAGTCCTAAGTCGGGTGCGCACTTGCCCGCGAGCGAGGCGTCGGTCAGCCCACCGCGTCCGGTGTGAACGGCGTCAGGCAGAACGGATGGCCGGCTGGATCGAGCAGCACTCGCCAATGCGGGTCCGGCTGCTCTGGCAGCGTGGCGCCAAGCGCGACCGCCCGCTCCGCAGCCGCGCCGAGATCGTCGGCGGTGAGATCAAGGTGCACGATCGCCGTCCCCTGTCAGTCCGGGGGGACATGACCGTCGACCTGTTGCGCTACCAGCACAGCCCCGGGCACCTCGATCGCGACGCTCGAGTCCTTCGCCCACAACTGACGGCCTCCGAGCAGCCCCAGGTAGAAGTCGGCAAGCCGCTGCGGGTCAGGGCAGTCCAGCGAGATGCCCACCAGCCTCGCCAGGTGGAACGCGGTCACAACCTCACCCTATGGCCTATGTCGTGCGTGCGCCGGTCCTCAACGTCCGGATCTGTAGCCGGCCGACTGCGGCGAGGAAACCGATTCCCGCGGCCCGCGCCTCACGCAATGCGAAGCCGATACCACGGCCATCGCTGCGAAAGCCAGGAGCCACGCCGTCGCCAGGACGATCTCAGGGAGGGCCAGGTGCTTCAAGGCGCTCGGTCGTTTCGTCTTCTGGTTCTTCTGCGGCGTCGCACCTTGGGCAGCGAGCGCCCGGAACTGCCGCTGAGCGGTCCTGCCGATGACTGTTCCCCGGGCCGCCTCCAGTCACCCCCGAAGGCGGCGACCGATGACTCGGGGCCCCCGTCATGGTCAACCTTTCGTACGCGAAGCCCCAGGAGCGGATTCTGATGGACGAGACCCAAGCAGGGCGAGTTGCGGGCACCGGACGGCGTGCGGATGGCGCACGTGCCCCCGTCATGACCGGCGGGTTCCGAGCATGGCGGTGATCGAGGACGTTCGGCCGCTCGGCGCCGAGTTGGAACGCTCCTACCAGGTGTACGTACATGGGCGGCTGAAGTTCCGCGTCAAGCAGATTGTCTACGTGGCGTTCTCCCTCGACGAGACCGTGATGGGTTTCGCGTTCCCCAGGGAGGAGCGCGCGGCGCTTGTCGCCAGCGAGCCGCACAAGTTCCAGATGCCGTCGGCGTCGGACATGCGCTTCAACTGGGTCCACGCAGACCTTGCGGCCCTGGACCCGACCGAGGCCCGCGAGCTCGTCGTGGACGCTTGGCGCTTGGTCGTCCCCAAGAAGCTCTCCCGCGCCTACGATCTCACTCATCCCAACGGCCCGGGCTGAAGCCCGAACCCCGTGACGTCGACCGCTTTGCGCCGTCACGCCTGGGGTGGGGACGGGACTCGCACTCTCATTCCGCGGACAGAGAACCTGCGGAACTGCCGAGACCCGGTCGCCGTTCATGCACTCTGAGCCGAGTCGAGTCTCCCTACACCCGGAGTGTGGAGGACCAAGAGGAGCATTACCTCGGTGCACGAGCGGTTGTCCGTGGAACCGTCCAGGGCGGTCCGGTCGACGGGGACGAGTTCGCTCTACCGGCAAGCGTGACATCGCACGGAGTCCTACAGGACGCCGTAGTCAGCCTCTGCATCAGCGGCGTCTGGCATGAGTACGAGCTCCAGTCGGAAGAAGCCGGCAACAACCAGCTCGTCTACCTGGGGCAGCGCGCTAGGTCCTAGGTTGGCGACCGAACGCACTGATGCCGCGGTCCGATCATGGGGGATGAGCCTGTCGCCGGTACGGGCGCTCGACACCCCAACTACATCCTCGCCGCCTACATGGCCTCCGGTACCTGACCAGCCTTCCGGTCGTGTCGAGATCCGTGCGTCGACACATGTGTGCGAGCGAGGCAGACCGAGTCCAGCCGAATCCGACGAGGCAGAGCTTTGGCCGTGGAACCATGATCGCGTGCCTAGACCGACGCCCGCCAAGCGCGCACTTGCTGCTGGCCTCGCGCTCATCGCGCTCGGAGTTGTGCTGGGGGCACTGCATGTCGGCGGCGTCGTGGTCCTGCTTCCTGGTGTCATGCTGTGTGTCTCGGCGGCTGCCCTCTCGGCATCCGGCTCGCCTCAACGTCAGGCGGGCCAGCCGTCTGGCCCACTGCGGGGGGCGCCCCGCGGGTCGGTGGTCGCAGTCTGCGTTCTCGGCGGTCTCATCCTTCTGCCAATCGCGACCATCGGAGCACTCATGGCCGGCGACGCTGATCCCCTAGGCATCTTCCTCGTCGGACTTGGCCTGTTCTCGCTCGCTGGGGTGTTGGCCGTGACCTTCCTTGCGGTGTTCTCCATCAACGCGGCGAGAACGGGGAGGTCTGCCGACTCACCCTCCATCGCCCCCCGCTCATAGCGGCGTCCCGGACCGGGCCCCCGGACCAGTGCGTCACCGCCCAGTGAGCTGAGCGCCACGCGCCCGAGCCGGGAGCCCCGGCTCGGGCCGCCTGCCTACAGGCTGCGTGCCCCGAAGGTGTCGCAGGCCTGCAGGCTGCCCTTGGCCCGCCCGGTCTCGAACCAGCGCATCCGCTGCTCGGCCGAGCCGTGCGTCCACTGGTCGGGGTTCACCCGGCCCGACGTCTTCTGCTGGATCCGGTCGTCGCCCACCGCGCGGGCGGAGTCGAGCGCCTCGGAGATGTCCTCCTGCGTCAGCTCGGAGATGAACACCTCGCCGTCGGCGTCCTCCACCTCGGTGGCGAACTTGCTCCACATGCCGGCGTAGCAGTCCGCCTGCAGCTCGAGCCGGACCGCGTCGCTGTCGGCGCCCTGCTGGGTGCGCACCCGGCCCATCGTGCCGAGCAGGTTCTGGATGTGGTGGCCGTACTCGTGGGCGAGCACGTAGGCCTCGGCGAAGTCGCCGCCCTTGCCGCCGAGCTGGCCCTCGAGCATGTCCTCGAAGAACGTGGTGTCGAGATAGACCTGCTGGTCGGGCGGGCAGTAGAAGGGGCCGACGTCGGAGGTGGCGCCGCCGCAGCCGGTGCCCACCTGGTCGGAGAAGATCACGGTGTCCGCCTCGGCGTACCGGCGGCCGGCCTGGTCGGGCAGCGCGTCCTGCCAGTAGGCCTGGATGGAGTTCACCACGGCGACCCGCGCGCAGTCGGGGTCCTGGTTGGCGTCGGCGCCGGTCCGGCAGTGTGCGAGCTCCTGGCCGCCTGTGGACACCGGGCCGCTGTCGCTGGCCGCGCCCCCTGCGCCACCGGGGAGCGAGGACGTGCCGCCACCCCCGCCGACGAACTGGGTCAGCACGATGATGATGATCACCACGATCACGCCGCCGATGCCGCCGCCGACCTTCATGCCGCTGCCGCCGCCACCGGCCGGGAAGCCGAAGCCGCCCCCGCCGCCCCCGCTGCCGCGCCGGTTCTGGACCTGGCCGGAGTCGAGCCGGGCCTTGGGGTTGAAGCGCATGGTGTTCCTTCCGTACGGCGCCGGCAGGGCCACCGCCCCGCGAAGGCGGACCTGCTTGCGTAGACTAGACCTCATGAGGCTCGAGACGGACTAACCGACCCCGCTGCCGCCCCGTACCCACCGGGCCCCGTTCCATGGCCCGCCGCAGCGCCGCGTCCGCTGTCACGTCCGACCGAGGATTCCTGTCACATGATCACCGCACACCAGCTCGAGGTCCGCGCGGGCGCACGCCTGCTGATGGAGGACGTCAGCTTCCGCGTCGCCGCCGGCGACAAGGTCGGCCTCGTCGGCCGCAACGGCGCCGGCAAGACCACGCTCACCAAGATCCTCGCCGGGGACGCGCTGCCCGCGGCCGGCAAGGTCGTCGCCTCCGGCAGCGTCGGCTACCTGCCGCAGGACCCGCGCACCGGTGACCCCGACGTGCTCGCCCGCGACCGGATCCTCTCCGCGCGCGGCCTGGACGAGGTGGTACGGCGGCTCCGGCAGGCCGAGCGGGACATGGGCTCCGACGACCCCACGGTCCACGAGCGCGGCATGCGCCGCTACGAGCGCGCCGACGCCGAGCTGCACGCCGGGGGCGGCTACTCCGCGGACGCCGAGGCCGCCCAGATCGCCTCCAGCCTCGGCATCGAGGACCGGATCCTCGACCAGCCGCTGCGCACGCTCTCCGGAGGCCAGCGGCGCCGGGTCGAGCTCGCCCGGATCCTGTTCTCCGGCGCCGAGACGCTGCTGCTCGACGAGCCGACCAACCACCTCGACGCGGACTCGATCGTGTGGCTGCGCGACTTCCTGAAGTCCCACAAGGGCGGGCTGATCGTGATCAGCCACGACGTGGGCCTGCTCGAGGCGTGCGTGAACAAGGTCCTCCACCTCGACGCGAACCGTGCCGAGATGGACGTCTACAACATGGGCTGGAAGGCCTACCTCACCCAGCGGGAGACCGACGAGAAGCGCCGCAAGCGCGAGCGGATGAACGCCGAGAACAAGGCCAAGACGCTTACCGACCAGGCCAACAAGATGCGGGCCAAGGCGACCAAGGCCCAGGCCGCGCAGTCGATGCTCAAGCGCGCCGAGAAGCTGATGGAGGGCATCGAGGGGGAGCGCCGCGCCGACCGGGTCGCGAAGATCAAGTTCCCCGTCCCCGCGCCCTGCGGCAAGACCCCGCTCACCGCGGCGGAGCTGTCCAAGTCCTACGGCTCGCTCGAGGTGTTCACCGACGTCGACCTCGCCATCGACAAGGGCAGCCGGGTGGTCATCCTCGGCCTCAACGGCGCGGGCAAGACCACCCTGCTGCGGATCCTGGCCGGCGTCGACGAGTCCGACACCGGCGAGGTCCGGCCCGGCCACGGCCTCAAGCTCGGTTACTACGCCCAGGAGCACGAGACCCTCGACACCGGCCGCACGGTGCTGGAGAACCTCCGCACCAGCGCACCGCAGCTGACGGACACCGAGGCCCGCAGCGTGCTCGGCTCGTTCCTGTTCAGCGGCGACGACGCCACCAAGCCGGCCGGGGTGCTCTCCGGCGGGGAGAAGACCCGGCTCGCGCTGGCGATCCTCGTCGTCTCCGGCGCCAACGTGCTGCTCCTCGACGAGCCCACCAACAACCTCGACCCGGCCTCCCGCGAGGAGGTGCTCGGCGCGATCCGCAGCTACGAGGGCGCGATCATCCTGGTCACCCACGACGAGGGCGCCGTCGCCGCGCTCGAGCCGGACCGGGTGCTGATCCTGCCGGACGGCGTCGAGGACCTCTGGAACCAGGAGTACGTCGACCTCGTCGCCCTGGCCTGACTAGGCTGCGCGCATGACTCGCACCCCGTTGGACCCCGAGGTCCTGCAGCGCGCCGGGCTCCACCTCGAGGTCAACGGACTGGTCGCCACGATCACGCTCGACCGGCCGGAGACCAGGAACTCCCAGACCCCCGCCACCTGGCTGGCGCTCCGCGTGATCGGCGCCTCGCTGGACCCCTCCGTGCGCGTGGTCGTGCTGCGGGGCCGGGGTGAGACGTTCTCGTCGGGCCTGGACCGGCGGATGCTCACCCCCGAGGGGGTCGACGGCGAGTCCCTGCTGACGCTGCTGGAGATGCCCGACGGGGAGCTCGCCGACACCATCGCCGGCTACCAGGAGGGGTTCACCTGGCTGCGTCGCAGCGACGTCATCACGATCGCGGCGGTCCGCGGCCACGCGATCGGCGCCGGGTTCCAGCTCGCGCTCTCCTGCGACCTGCGGGTGCTGGCCGACGACGCGATGCTCTCCATGCGGGAGCCGCTGCTCGGGCTGGTGCCGGACCTGACGGGAACAAAACCGCTGGTCGAGCTTGTTGGGTACTCGCGGGCGCTGGAGATCTGCGCCACCGCCCGGACGGTCGGTGCCGAAGAGGCGTACGCGCTCGGGCTGGCCACCGCGGTCGTGCCCGGCGAGGAGCTCGACCGGACGGTGCACGACCTGGTCGCGGCTCTGACGGCTCCGCTGTACGGCGCGGTCTCGGAGACCAAGTCGCTGCTGCAGAGCGCCGCGGCCCTCGACCTGGAGGAGCAGCGGAAGCTGGAACGCGAGGCACAGGTACGACGCTTCCGCGAGCTCGCCTCCCTCATGGGAGAGGGGTAGAGGACCGCCGCGAGGCGAGATGAGGAGAACCGCCCGTGTCGATGGGGTCAGGCCTGGGGCCTGCGTGGCGCAACCTGCGCACCGACCGCAGCGTCGTCGAGCAGAAGCTCGCGCGTGAGACGGTCCGCCGCGTGGTGGGTTTCGCGCGCCCGCACAAGAAGCTGATCGGGATCTTCCTCGCCCTCACCGTGGTCGACGCCTCCCTGGTCGTGGTCACCCCGCTGCTGGTGAAGCGGATCATCGACGACGGCATCCTGAAGCAGAACTCGACCCTCGTCACCCTGCTCGCGCTCGCCGTCGCCGGGGTCGCGATCTTCAGCGCGCTGCTCACCCTCGGCCAGGGCTACCTCTCCTCGCGGATCGGCGAGGGCCTGATCTACGACCTGCGCACCCAGGTGTTCGCGCACGTCCAGCGGATGTCGCTGGCGTTCTTCACCCGGACCCAGACCGGCGCCCTGGTGTCGCGGCTCAACAACGACGTGATCGGCGCCCAGCGGGCGTTCACCTCCACGCTGTCCAGCACCGTGTCGAACTCGATCAGCGTGGTCGTCGTCGGCATCGCCATGTTCGCGCTCAGCTGGCAGGTGACCCTGCTCTGCCTGATGCTCTTCCCGATCCTGTTCGGCGCCTCGCGCTGGGTCGGCAACAAGCTCTCCGGGCTCACCCGCTCGCAGATGGAGGGCAACGCCGACCTCGGCAACAACATGACCGAGCGGTTCAACGTCGGCGGCGCGATGCTGCTCAAGCTGTTCGGCCGCCGCGACGAGGAGGACACCCGGTTCGCGGAGAAGGCCGCGGTGGTCCGCGACCTCGGGGTCCGGATCGCGTTCGTGACCCGGGTGTTCGGGGCCAGCCTGATGCTGATCCCGGCCCTGGCCACGGCCCTGGTGTACGGCGTCGGCGGCCAGCTCGCCATCGACGGCACGCTGACCGTGGGCACGCTGCTCGCGCTCGCCACCCTGCTGCTGCGCCTGCTCGGCCCGCTCCAGGGCCTCTCGAACGTCCGGGTCGACGTGATGACCGCGCTGGTCAGCTTCGAGCGGGTCTTCGAGGTGCTCGACCTGCCGTCGATGATCCGGGAGCGCCCGGACGCCGTCGTACTCTCCCGCAACGCCGCGGAGGTGGAGTTCGACCACGTCGCGTTCACCTACCCGCGCGCCGACCAGGTCTCGCTGGCCAGCCTGGAGTCGGTCGCCCGCACCGAGTCGCGCGACAACGGGCAGGTGCTCAAGGACATCACGTTCACCGCGCGCCCCGGGCAGATGGTCGCGCTGGTCGGTCCCTCGGGGGCCGGGAAGACCACGATCACCCACCTGGTCGCCCGGCTGTACGACGTCTCGTCCGGCGCGGTCCGCGTCGGCGGCTGCGACGTCCGCGACGTGAGCCTGCAGTCCCTCGAGGACGCGGTGGGCTACGTCACCCAGGACGCGCACATGTTCCACGACACGATCCGCGCGAACCTGCAGTACGCCCGCCCCGGGGCCAGCGAGGAGCAGATCTGGGACGCGCTGACCGCGGCGCAGATCGCCACCCTCGTGCGCAGCCTCCCCGACGGCCTCGAGACGGTCGTGGGGGACCGCGGCTACCGGCTCTCCGGCGGCGAGCGGCAGCGGCTGGCGATCGCGCGGCTGCTGCTCAAGGCGCCCGGGATCGTGGTCCTCGACGAGGCCACCGCCCACCTCGACTCCGAGTCCGAGGTCGCCGTGCAGCGTGCGCTGGACCAGGCGCTGGAAGGCCGGACGTCGCTGGTGATCGCGCACCGGCTCTCCACGGTCCGCAACGCCGACCTGATCCTGGTCGTCGACGACGGCCGGGTCGTGCAGTCGGGCACGCACACCGCGCTGCTCGCCGAGGGCGGCCTGTACGCCGACCTCTACGAGACTCAGTTCGCGGCGCGCACCGCCTGATCCTCGGGCTCGGACTCGGGCCTGCGCGCCTTCCGGCGCTCGTCCCAGGCGAGGTAGAAGAAGCCGAAGACCGCCAGGGCGGCGAAGAACCACCACTGCAGGCCGTAGAAGAAGTGGGGCCCCTCGCCGAGGTCGGGGGTCTCGGTCCGCGCCAGCGGCTGCGCGGCCGGCGGGGTCTCCCGCTCGAGGTCGACGAAGCCGCCGTACACCGGGAACGGCAGGGTCGGCCCGATCGCCTCGCTGGACACCGCCCGGGTGGACCGGTCCGCGACCGCGGTCGAGTCACCGGTGGCGTCCACGCGGACCCAGCCGACCACGGTGACCGTGCCGGTCGGCGCCGCGGGCACGTCGGGGCGGGTGGTGCCGACGTTGCCGGTGGCCACCCAGCCGCGGTCGACCAGCAGCGCCGCGCCGCTCGCGGTGCGCAGCGGCGTGACCACGTCGACCCCGGACTGGCCCTCCCGGGTCTGGTACCGGACCACCACGGTCTCGTCCTCGACGTACTCGCCGGTGGCCGTGACTCGGCGCCACTCGTCGGCGGGGTCGACCGGCTCACCGACCGCGAGCACCGACCCCACGGGGGCCGGCTCGGCGGCGAGGTTGCGCTCGACGACGGCGTTGGTCCGCTCGCGGTCCTCGAGCCGGTGGAACTGCCACTCGCCGAGCCGGAACGCGAGGAAGGCGAGCAGGACGACGGTGAGGAAGAAGAGGATCCACCGTCGGCTGAGCAGGAACGTCACGCTGACGACACTAACCTCAGGCCGTCGTGCCTAGACTGTGCGGGTGAGTACAGGTGGACTGGTCGACACGTTCGGTCGGACGGCGACGGACCTTCGGGTGTCGCTGACCGACCGCTGCAACCTGCGCTGCTCGTACTGCATGCCGGCCGAAGGACTCGACTGGCTGCCCCACGAGGAGACGCTGACCGACGACGAGGTGGTCCGGCTGATCACCATCGGCGTGGAACGGCTCGGCATCGAAGAGGTCCGGTTCACCGGCGGGGAACCGCTGGTCCGCCGCGGCCTCGTCGACATCGTGCGCCGTACGGCGCAGCTGCGGCCGCGCCCGGAGACGTCGCTGACCACCAACGCGCTGGGCCTCCAGCGCACCGCGCAGGCGCTCGCCGAGGCGGGCCTGGACCGGGTCAACGTCAGCCTCGACACCATCCGCCGCGAGCACTTCCTCGAGATCACACGCCGCGACCGTCTCGATGACGTCGTGCGCGGCCTGGAGGCCGCCAAGGAGGCGGGCCTGGGCCCGGTGAAGGTCAACGCGGTGCTGCTGCGCGGCGTCAACGACGACCAGGGCCCCGAGCTGCTCCGGTGGTGCCTCGAGCGCGGCTACGAGCTGCGCTTCATCGAGCAGATGCCGCTCGACGCCCAGCACGTCTGGCGCCGCGACACGATGGTCACCGCCGACGAGATCTTCGCCTCGCTCGAGTCCCAGTTCGAGCTGACCCCGGCCGAGGAGCCGCGGGGGAGCGCCCCCGCCGAGCTGTTCACGGTCGACGGCGGCCCGGCCACGGTCGGCGTGATCGCCTCGGTCACGCGGCCGTTCTGCGGCGACTGCGACCGGGTCCGGCTCACCGCCGACGGCCAGGTGCGCAACTGTCTCTTCGCTCGTGAGGAGTCCGACCTGCGCGCGGCGCTTCGCGGCGGGGCCGATGACGAGGAGATCGCCGACCGCTGGCGCGCGGCGATGATGACCAAGCGGCCCGGCCACGGCATCGACGACACGAGCTTCCTCCAGCCGACCCGGCCGATGTCCGCGATCGGCGGCTGACCCAGGGCGTCTCCGCCCGCTGCTGTCGCCCGTCCGCCTAGCGGGGACCGAGGCCGGTGCCCGGCTCGCCGACACCCCCCGCACGGGGGTCGTCCACCGGCACCACGTCGCGCAGGAACGAGCGCGCCTTCAGGAAGTCGCCGAGGCTCTCGCGGTGCTCCGAGCAGGCCAGCCAGGACTTGAGCCGGTCCGGCGTGTGCAGCTTCGGGTTGTTCCACAGCAGCGCCCAGCCGGCGTCGTGCTGGCACCCCTTCGCGGAGCAGACCTTGTCCATGACCCGACCCTAACCGGCGCCGGAAGAGGCCCCGTCCGGGCGGGGGACCGGCGGAGAAAGAACAGTGCCGGACGACCACGGGGGAAGTCGTCCGGCACTGTGGGGCGCGGACTCAGACGGGGGAGGCTGAGCCCGCGCGACGACGATTCTTGCACGGCCCCCCTGGCATTTCCACCAACGCAGGGCATACACGCGCAAGCCCTTTATAGGTGTCTGGACCACTACATTTCGCGGGGCGGCTCGATCTGCTTGCGGCCCGGGTCGAAGTCCTCCGGCCCGCCCGGATCCGGCGCGGCTCCGGCGTTGGCGACGACCACGGCCACGTAGGGCAGCACGAACGACGCGATGATGAAGATCCACATGAGGAAGCCGCCCGCGAAGACGACGGCGAGCAGGAAGCACACGGTGCGGATGGTCATGGAGATGACGTAGCGACGCTGCCGCGAGGCGATGTCGTCGCTGTGGCTTCGCGTGGCCGAGGTGATCCGAACAGCGTCGGAGTCGTGCCTGCCCATGACCCCACCGTACGTCGAAGGTGGTCATGCCTCACCGGGTGCCAGACCACTAGCATCGGCCCTGACCGCACGCCCAGACACGAGGAGCAGCCATGACCAACCGCACCTACCGCGTCACCGAGATCGTCGGCACCTCTCCCGACGGCATCGACCAGGCGATCCGCAACGGCATCGAGCGTGCGTCGCGGACGCTGCGCCACCTCGACTGGTTCGAGGTCACCCAGATCCGCGGCCAGGTCAAGGACGAGACCGTCGAGCACTTCCAGGTCGGCCTGAAGCTCGGGTTCCGCCTCGAGGACGACTGACGCCCGCTCCGGGCCCGGTGATTCGGAGTACCCATCAGTAGCCGATAGCGTCCGAGGCACCTGCCCCACGGGGGACGCGGCGACGAGAGGGAACGGCTGTGAGCAGATCGGTTCTGGTGACCGGCGGAAACCGCGGCATCGGCCGCGCCATCGCGGAGGCGTTCAAGGCCGCGGGCGACCAGGTGGCGATCACCTACCGCAGCGGCGAGCCGCCCGAGGGCTTCCTCGCGGTGCAGTGCGACGTCACCGACGCCGCCGCGGTGGACGCCGCGTTCGCCGAGATCGAGGAGAAGCAGGGCCCGGTCGAGGTGCTCGTCGCCAACGCCGGGATCACCAAGGACACCCTCGTGCTCCGGATGAGCGACGACGAGTGGTCCTCGGTCATCGACACCAACCTGACCGGCTCGTTCCGGGTCGCCAAGCGCGCCGCGAAGGGCATGCTGCGGCTGCGTCGCGGACGGATCGTCTTCATCTCCTCCGTGGTCGGCATGCTCGGCTCGGCCGGCCAGGTCAACTACGCGGCCAGCAAGTCCGGCCTGGTCGGGATGGCCCGCTCGCTCGCGCGCGAGCTGGGCAGCCGCTCGATCACCGCGAACGTGGTCGCCCCCGGCTTCGTCGAGACCGAGATGACCGAGGTCCTGCCGGAGGAGAAGAAGGCGGAGTACAAGGCGCAGATCCCGCTGGGGCGCTACGCCACCTCCGACGAGGTCGCCTCCACGGTCGTGTGGCTCGCCTCGGACGGCGCCGCCTACGTGACCGGCGCGGTGATCCCCGTCGACGGCGGCCTCGGCATGGGCCACTGACCCCGGTCACCGACCCCGGCCCGGAGGCCGCGGCCGCGCGACGCGCGGCCACCTGACAGCAGCACCGACAGCAGCACCTGACGAGGGAGTACGACGAGCATGGGCATTCTGGACGGGAAGCGGATCCTGGTCGCCGGCGTCACGATGGACACCTCCATCGGGTTCGCGGTGGCGCGCGTGGCGCAGGAGCAGGGGGCCACGGTCGTGGTCTCCAACTTCGGGCGCGCGCTGGGCATCACCAAGCGGATCGTGAGCCGGCTCCCCAAGGAGACGCCGGTGGTCGAGCTCGACGTCACCGACCAGGAGCACCTCGACCGGCTCCCCGAGCTGCTCCGCGAGCACGTGGACGGGCTCGACGGGGTCGTGCACTCGATCGCCTACGGCAACCCCGAGACGCTGCTCGGCGGCAAGTTCCTCACCGGCCCGTGGCCGGACGTGGCGCAGGCCGTGCAGGTGTCGGCGTACTCCCTGGCCTCGCTCTCCAACGCCTGCCTGCCGCTGATGGGCTCGGGCGGCTCGGTGGTCGGGATGACCTTCGACGCGACCGTCGCGTGGCCGGCGTACGACTGGATGGGCGTCGCCAAGGCGGGGCTGGAGTCCTGCTCGCGTTACCTCGCCCGGGACCTCGGCCCCCAGGGCATCCGGGTCAACCTCGTGTCCGCGGGCCCGCTCAAGACGCTGGCGGCGAAGGCGATCCCGGGCTTCGAGGAGCTCGAGTCCATGTGGAGCGACCGCGCGCCCCTCGGCTGGGACGAGAAGGACCACGAGCCGACGGCGAAGGCCGTCGTGGCCCTGCTCTCGGACTTCTTCCCGGCGACGACGGGCGAGATCGTGCACGTCGACGGCGGCTACCACGCGATGGGGGCCTGACCGCCGGAACATCGCCGGAGACGCTCGGGTAGCGTGCCGGGGTGTCTTCCTCACTCGTCGAGCTCCGGGTCCTCGAGGGGCCCAACCTCTACTTCCCGCGCGCAGCGATCAAGCTGACGCTGGACCTGACCGGCCTGGTCGAGGCCGACGAGGCCCGGGCCTCCCGGTTCGCCTCGCGGATCGGCCTGACCAAGGCCCGTCCCGGGGCTGCGGGCACCGGGTTCCGGCAGCGGTTCGCCACCCGCGCGGTGGCCCGCCTGGTGCGGGCGGTCGCCGTCGAGGCCGGCACCAGCCGGCTCGGCGTGCGGGTGCGCACCACGAACGACGTGCACCGGATCGTGGTCGCCTACCCGTGGCGCAACCGGCTGCGTGCGCAGGCGCTCGGCCGGGCCGTCGCCGAGGTGCTCGACGCGCTGCCCACCGCCGACCTCGAGGGCCTGGTGGACGAAGCGGCACGGAAGGTCCGGGAGTCCGAGCCGGGCCCCGGGCCCACGACGCTGAAGCCGAAGGTGCCCGTGGTCGCGATCACCGGCACCAACGGCAAGACCACCACCTCGCGGATGGTCGCGCACATCGCGCGCACCCAGGGCATGCACGTGGGCTGGTCGAGCACCGACGGGATCTACGTCGACGGGGTCCTGGTCGAGCCCGGTGACTACTCCGGCCCGAGCGGCGCGGGGAGGGTCCTCGCGCACAAGGAGGTCGAGCTCGCGGTCACCGAGACCGCCCGCGGCGGCATCCTGCTCAAGGGCATCGGCCTGGCCTACAACAACGTCTCCGTGGTCACCAACGTCTCCGCCGACCACCTCGGGCTGCACGGCATCGACACCCTCGACCAGCTCGCCGAGGTCAAGGGCGTGGTCCCGCGGATCACCCGCGCCGACGGCTGGGCGGTGCTCAACGCCGACGATCCCCGGGTGCTCGCCATGCGTACGACGCTGCGCGCCCGGCCCTGGGTGTTCTCCCGCGACCCCGACTCGCCCGCCGTGCGCGAGGTGCTGAGCGAGGGCGGCCGGGCCACCACGGTCATCGACGGCTGGCTGAGCGTGCTCACCGCCGACGGCGACCCCGACCCGATCGTCGAGGTCGTCGACATCCCGATGACCCTGGCCGGGCTGTCCCGGTTCAACGTGGAGAACGCGCTCGCCGCTGCCTCGGCCGCGCTGGCGGTGGGCCTGTCACGCGAGGTGGTGCGAGAGGGGCTCACCACGTTCCGGCCGGACCCGCAGCACAACCCGGGCCGCATGAACTTCTTCTCCCGCGAGGACGTGAGCGTCGTGGTCGACCTCGCGCACAACGAGGCCGGGCTCGAGGCGCTCACCGAGATCATGAACGGCGTACGGCGCCCCGGCTGCCGGCTGCTGCTCGGCCTCGGCGCCGTGGGCGACCGCACCGACGACCTCGTCGACCGGCTCGGCGAGATGGGCGCCCGCGACGCCGACGTGGTGGCGGTCGCGCACAAGGCGGGCTACCTGCGCGGGCGCACCACCGACGAGCTCGACGCGCTGTTCCGCGCCGGTGCGGCCCGGGTCGGGGTGACCGACGTGCCGTCGTACCCGACCGAGGTCGCCGGCCTCGAGGCCCTCGTGGCCCAGGCCCGACCCGGTGACGTGGTGGGGCTGATGTGCCACGAGGACCGCCAGGGCGTCTACGACTGGCTGGCCGCGCAGGGCTTCACGGTCGACGACCCCGACACCCTGCGCGTGAAGGTCAAGGCTGCGCGGGAGGGCTCGGCGGGCTGAAGTCCGGGTCGCCGACCGTGGTGTCGTCCGGGCCGGACCCGGCCTGGGCCTGCTTGGACCAGCTCTCCAGCTCGCCCATCACCGCGGAGTGCTTGTCGACGCACAGGACGACGAGGTCGCCGGGGTTGGCCCGCGACATCGCGTGGTGCACGGCCTCGATCTCCTCGTGGATGACCTCGACCTGCCGGCAGCGGGCACCGTCCGCGATCGCCGACCGGACGCCCTCGGCGACCAGCTCGGCGGTCTGACCCCGATCCCGGCCGCGCAGGGCGACGTCCTCGCGGACCACGAGCACGTCGAAGTGCTGGGCGGCGACCGACCCGAGCTCGCGCATGTCGTCGTCGCGGCGGTCGCCCGCGGTGGCGATCACGCCGATCCGGGACGGCTTGCCCAGCTCGCTCGTGCTGCTCAGCGACTCACCGACCCGGTCCACGAAGTCGCCGAGCATCCGCATGCCCGGGGCGTTGTGGCAGTAGTCGACGATCACGTGGGTGCCGTTGACCTCCACCTCGTTGAGCCGGCCGGGGGAGAGGTAGTAGTTCGTCGAGAACGACCGGAGGCCCTGCCGGATGTCGTGCAGCGGGGCGCCGGAGGCGAACGCCGCAGCCGCCGCGGCCAGGGTGTTCTGCACGTTCATCCGGGCCCGGCCGCCGAACGTGGCCGGCAGCAGGTGGGTCCAGGCCAGCTGCATCTCACGGCGGCCGTGCTTGACCACGATCATCTCGCCGCGCTCGCTGGGCTCGAGGACCAGGGCCTTGCCGCCGCGGCGGCAGTGCTTGTCGATCATCTCGCGGGCCTCGGAGCCGGGCTCCTCCATGCTGAACCAGACCACCTGGCCCGAGCAGCGTCGCCGCATCTCCCGCACCAGCGGGTCGTCGGCGTTGAGCACCGCGTGGCCGTCGCGCGGCACGGCCTCGACCAGGACGGCCTTGACGTCGGCGAGCTGCTCGACGGTGTCGATGCCGCGCAGGCCGAGGTGGTCGGGCTGCACGTTGAGCACCACCGCGACGTCGTTGCGCTCGTAGCCGAGGCCCTCGCGCAGGATGCCGCCGCGGGCCACCTCGAACACCGCGAAGTCCACGCGGGGGTTCTGCAGCACCATCCGGGCCGACTTCGGGCCCGAGGCGTCGGCGCGGATCACGAGCCGCTCGTCGATGACCACGCCGTCGGTGGAGGTCATCCCGACCTTGCGACCCATCCCCTTGAAGATGTGGGAGATCATCCGCGAGGTGGTGGTCTTGCCGTTGGTGCCGGTGACCGCGACGATCGGGATCCGGCTCGCGGCGCCCGGCGGGAAGAGCATGTCCACCACCGGCTTGGAGATGAACTGCGGGTCGCCGATGGTCGGGTGCGTGTGCATCCGGAAGCCGGGGGCGGCGTTGACCTCGCAGATTGCGCCGCCGGTCTCGCGGACCGGCTCGGTGATGTCGGGACAGATGAAGTCGATGCCGGCGATGTCGAGCCCGATCACGCGGGCCGCCTCCTCGGCGATCTCGACGTTCTCCGGGTGCGCCTCGAAGGTGCGGTCGATGGAGATGCCGCCGGTCGACATGTTGCCCGTCAGGGTCAGCTTCACCATCTCGCCGGCCGGCGGGACGTCCCCGAGCTTGTAGCCCTGGTCGGCGAGCAGCCCGACCGCGGCGTCGTCGACCTTGATCCGGGTGAGCACCTTCTCGTGCCCCACGCCGCGGCGCGGGTCGGCGTTGGTGAGCTCGACGAGCTGCTCGACGGTGCTGTGCCCGTCGCCGACCACGTGCGCGGGCACGCGCTCGGCGACCGCGGCGAGCTTGCCGTCGATGATCAGGCAGCGGTAGTCGCGGCCGGTGATGAACGACTCGACGATGACCCAGCCGCGGCGCGACTGGTCCTGCGCGACCGGGAAGGCGGCGCGGACGTCGTCGGCGTCCTGGAGGTCCAGGCACACGCCGCGGCCGTGGTTGCCGTCGAGCGGCTTGCAGACCACGGGGTAGCCGATCCGGTTCGCGACCGCGACGGCCTGGTCGGCGGTGCGCACCGACTCCTGCTTCGGGACGGGGAGGCCGGCGGCGCCGAGCAGCCGGGTGGTGAGGTCCTTGTCGGAGGCCACGTCGACCGCGATCGCGCTGGTCGCCGAGGTCATCGTGGCGCGGATCCGCTTCTGGTGCACGCCCTGGCCGAGCTGCACGAGCGAGTGCTTGTTCAGCCGGATCCAGGGGATGTCGCGGGAGACGGCCTCGTCGAGGATCGCCTGCGTCGAGGGCCCGAAGGCGGTGCGCTCGGCGCGGAGGATGAACTGCTCGAGCTCGGCCTCGAAGTCGAACTCCGGGTCGGCCTGCACCAGGTGGTTGACCAGGCGTACGGCGAGCCGGGCCGCCGCGATCCCGACCTGCTCGTCGACGTACCCGTAGATGACGTTGTAGCGGCCGCGCTGCCCCTTGACCGAGCGGGTCTTGCCGCGGCGGATGTCGTGGCCGACGACCTGCTGCAGCGACAGCGCGATGTGCTCGGCGACATGGCCGAGCCAGGTGCCCTCGTTCAGGCGCTCGACGAACCCGCCGCGGCGGCCGCGGGAGCACGAGTGCTCACGCAGGCCCGGGAGCATCTGCAGCAGGTTGTCGGTGAAGTCCGGCAGCGTGTTGGTGGGGAAGTCCTCCAGTGAGCCCAGGTCGACCACGAGGTGGATCGCCTTGTCGTAGGACCAGACGTTGGCGCCCCGGTAGACGCGGGTCTCCAGGATGGCCAGGTCGGGCGACGGGCGGGTGGCGGGACGGACCTGCTCGGTCATGCACGCTCTCCTTCGGGGTGTTGACGGGCGCGGCGGCGGCGCAGCTGGGTGGGGGACACGTCGCCCGCGGCGATGTCACGAGCCAAGCGTCTGAGGTCCCGGCCCGCAACCGCGAGCTCCTCGGCCTCGGAAGGGTCGACCTCGGCCTGCTGGCGGACCAGGCGGCGCTCGGTGAGGTCGAACACCGAGCCCTCCGGCAGGACGTGCATCACCACGCCGGAGGCCAGCAGCGGTGCGGTCTTGCGGGCCTCGTGGGCGTTGGACACGATCGCGCGGCCGTCGAAGATGGTGACCGCTCCGCGGCCCTCGACGGTGAGCAGGTCCTCGCCGCCGGTGTGGGTGATCACGGCGGCGGTGTCCTCGTCGACGCCGATGCCGAGGAGGCTGGGGCTCTGCGCGACGATCATCAGCAGCCGACCGTACCGGTTGCGCTGGCCGAAGTGCTGGTCGATCACGCAGCTGTCGACGAGGCCGAGCCCGGCGGCGACCTGGGTCATCCGCTGCTTGGGGGTCTGGCCGCCGGGGCCGAAGGCCACCATGTGCGAGGACTGGATGCTGGCGCCGGCGGAGGTGCCGGCGACCACGACGCCGCGCTCGTGGGCGGCCTTGATCGCGTCGCCGAACGCGGTCCCGCTGATCACCGCGGACAGCTTCAGCTGGTTTCCGCCGGTCATGAAGATGCCGGTCACGGTGTCGAGCCGGGCGACGAGCCCGGGGTCGTTGGCCTCCTCGCGGGTCTCCGGCCGTGCGGCGATGACGTCCGCGGCGCCGAGCTTGCGGAAGAGCGCGTCGTAGACCTCGACGACCTCCGGGCCGAGCGACGAGGCGGTCGGCACCACCGCGATCCGGGCGTGCTCACCGCCCGCGTGCTCGACGAAGGAGGCCAGCACGGTGCGCTTCCCGAGCTTGTCCTCCGCGCCTCCGATGGCCATCAGCGGTCCGGGTCCTGGGGTGACGCCGGGCTGCGGATCCCTGTCCGCGGCTGCATCCTGCTCATCGAGTCCATTCGGCATGCAGGGCAGCCTACGTGGTGAGAAAGTGGGGCTCGTGACCAACCGGCGGCGACTCATCCTCATGCGGCACGCGAAGGCCGAGCCGTTCGCGACCACGGACCACGACCGGGTCCTCACGGAGCGCGGCAGGAAGGACGCCGCCGACGCGGGACGCCACCTCGCCGAGCGCTCCATGCTGCCCGACCACGCGCTGGTCTCCTCGGCGAAGCGCGCCCGGGAGACCTGGGCCGCGGTGGCCGAGGGGGCCGGCTCGGACCTCGGGCCGGTGTTCGACGACGCGACGTACACCGGCAGCCCCGACGTCGTGATGGAGGCGCTGAGCGCGGTGCCGGAGTCGGCCGGGACGGTGATCTTCGTGGGGCACAACCCGACCGTGGCCTACCTCGCGCACCTGCTCGAGGACGGGGAGGGAGAGCCGGACGCGCAGGCCCAGCTGCTCCAGGGGTACCCGCCCGGATGCCTGGCCGTGCTCGAGGTGGAGGTGCCCTGGGCCGAGCTCGGCCCCGAGACCGGCCGGCTGGTCGACTTCTACGTCGGCCGCGGCTAGCTCTCGCGCCGGCTGCCGGCGAGACGGGCGAGCCGGGTCGCGGCGTCCGTCGTACGGCGCGGGTCCCAGGCGAGCGCGAGCACCGAGGGCGGCAGGTCGTCGGCCGGGAGGAAGGCCGGGCCCGGCCTGCGGTACTCCTCGGCTAGACCGGCTGGCACGGCTCGGTTCGTGAGCAGATGGCTGTCTTCCCGGGTGCGGACAGCCGTTTGCTCACGCACTACCCGGGCAGGTCGGCCGGGACGCGGGTCAGGCGCTCTGCTCACGAACTACCCGGCAGGTCGGCCGGGCCGGACCGGTGACGAGCCGGGCAAGGGGTACGACGGGGGCGCGGGTCAGGCCAGCGGCGGGGCGGGCGTGACGATCCCCATCTCCGCGTCCGCGGCCTCGACCTCCTCGCGGCTGATGCCGAGCAGGTAGATGATCGAGTCGAGGTAGGGGACGTTCACCGCGGTGTCGGCGGCCTGCTGCACCACGGGCTTGGCGTTGAAGGCGATGCCGAGCCCGGCCGCGGCGAGCATGTCGAGGTCGTTCGCGCCGTCGCCGATCGCGATGGTCGCGGCGGTGGACACCCCGGCCCGCTCGGCGAACCGGCGCAGCGCGGTCGCCTTGCCGGCCCGATCCACGACCGGCCCGACGATCCGACCGGTGAGCTTGCCGTCGACGACCTCGAGCTCGTTGGCCGAGGCGAAGTCGATGCCGAGGTCGGCCGCGATCTGGTCGGTCACCTGGGAGAACCCGCCGGAGACGATCGCGAACCGGTAGCCGAGGCGCTTGAGGGTGCGGACCATGGTGCGCGCACCGGGGGCGAGCTGGATTCCGGCGTACACCCGGTCGAGCACCGACGCGTCGAGGCCGGCGAGCAGCGAGACCCGCTCCCGCAGGGACTGCTCGAAGTCCAGCTCCCCGCGCATCGCGGCCTCGGTGACCTTGGCCACCTCCTCGAGGCAGCCGGCGTGCTCGGCGAGCATCTCGATGACCTCGCCCTGCACCAGCGTGGAGTCGACGTCCATCACGATCAGCCGCATGCCGTGCCGGAGCAGGTTCGCCGGCTGCACCGCCACGTCGACCGCCTGCCGGGCCGCCTCCTCGGAGAGCAGCACCCGCAACCGGTCGGGGTCGGCGCCGGAGACGTGCAGGTCGATCGCGGTGACGGGGTAGCGGGCCATCCGCTCGATCCGGTCGATGTTGGCGCCGGTGTCGGCGATCCGTCCGGCGATCGCCGCGACCGCGGCGGGCCTGAGCGGCATGCCCAGCACCGTGACGTGGCTGCGACCCTGCGGCCGGTCACGGTTGTCGCCGGTGCCGCGGTCCACCTCCACGTGCATGTCGAGCTCGGCGGCCACCCGGTCCATCGCCGCGCGGAGCGCCTTCACGTCCCGCGGCAGGGAGACCAGCACACCCAGCACCAGGCGGCGACGGAGCACGATCTGCTCGATGTCGAGGACCTCGACCCCGAACCCGGCGAGGGTGGAGAAGACCGTGGAGGTCACCCCCGGCCGGTCCTTGCCGGTGAGCGTGATCAGGAGCGTCTGGGGGCGGGGCGCGGCGGCGTCGTCGGTTCTCATGACGGGCTGAAGGCTATCTCCCCCACGGGGCCGAGCAGGCGGCGACGAGGCCCCGTCTCGCAGCGTGGTCCAGCGGGGACAGGGCCGCCCGGCGGCGGTCGGCCTCGGACGCGGAGACCGCGGCGCCGTCGTCGGCCAGGGCCAGGTCGACGATGCGGATGCACCGCACGGACAGCGAGGCCAGCTTCACCGCCCGGGCCCCGGTCTCCGGCGGGAAGCGCAGGTCCGAGGTACTGCGCAGCGCCATCAGCTCGTCCGCCACCTCGGGACGCCACCGTGCCACCTCGAGCTCGGCGAGCGTGTTCGCCGCGGTCAGCAGGGCCCGGCGCAGGGAGGTGTCCGCCTCACCCGGGTCCGGCACCTGGCGCCGGGAGGTGGCCCGGTGGTAGGTCCACACCACGCCGACCCCGGCCCGGTGCGGGACCAGGCCGCCGTCGCAGCCGGAGAGCACGACCCCCTCGCCGGCCTCCAGCACGTCGTTGTTGAACGGGACCGGGCCGGCGAGCCCGAGCGGGTCGCCGGGGACGGGCAGGGCGAGCCCGGCGCCGGTGGCGCCCTCCGCGCGCAGCCGGCCGAGCGCGAGGATCAGCGGGACGGCGTCGTCCTCGCCGGGCAGGCCGGCCACGTGGTGGGCGGTGTCGTCGCCGACGATCGCGTCGCGGGCGTCGTCGAGGCTGACCCGTCCCGACACCCACGCGGAGAACCAGAGGGCGAGGTTCGCGGACATCGGCAAGGTGGCGCGGTCGTTCACGCGCCCCAGGCTACGTGTGTCCGCCTGGGCGCGCCGCGGGCCGGTGACGTAGGTTTGGACAGCCCGCCATCCTGCCGGACGCACCGACCACACGAGGGATCCATGGACGCCGTAATCGAGTTCGCCGACGTCACCGTCACACGTGGTCAGGCGACGCTCCTGGAGGGCATCGACTGGACGGTGGAGGAGGACGAGCGCTGGGTGGTCCTCGGCCCGAACGGCGCAGGGAAGACCACGCTGCTCCAGGTCGCCTCCGCGCAGATCCACCCCACGTCCGGGGTGGCCGGGGTGCTCGGCGAGGTGCTCGGCACGGTCGACGTGTTCGACCTGCGGCCGCGGATCGGCCTCACCAGCGCCGCCCTCGCGGACCGGATCCCGCGCCACGAGCTGGTCCGCGACGTGGTGGTCTCCGCGTCGTACAGCGTGATCGGCCGCTGGCGCGAGCACTACGACGAGCTCGACCACGCGCGGGCCGCGGAGCTGCTCACCGAGGTCGGCGCCGGGCACCTGCTCGACCGCACCTTCGGCACCCTGAGCGAGGGCGAGCGCAAGCGGGTCCAGATCGCCCGGGCGCTGATGACCGACCCCGAGGTGCTGCTGCTCGACGAGCCCGCCGCCGGACTGGACCTCGGTGGCCGCGAGGACCTGGTGTCCACGCTGTCGGTGCTGGCGATGGACGAGACGTCCCCGGCGACGGTGCTCGTCTCCCACCACGTCGAGGAGATCCCGCCCGGGTTCACCCACGCGCTGCTGCTGCGCCAGGGGCGGGCGGTCGCGGCCGGGCCGCTGGAGTACGTGATGACCGAGGAGATCCTGGCCGCCACGTTCGGCATGCCGCTGCAGCTGCATCACGACGACGGGCGCTGGGCCGCGCGCCGTCGCGTCCGGCACCGTACGGACTGACTAGTCTTGGGAGCATGCTCCCGGAGTGGTTCCAAGAATGGCAGGCGTGGCTCGGCGTGGCCATCGCCCTCGGCGTGGCCGAGCTGTTCAGCCTCGACCTGGTCCTGCTGATGATGGCGGTCGGTGCCGTGGTCGGCATGGCCGCCGCGCTGGTCGGGCTGCCGTTCGCGATCCAGGCCCTGGCCGCCGTCGCCGCTGCCGTCGGCATGCTCGCCCTGGTCCGCCCCAACATCGTCAAGCGGCTCCACTCCGGTCCCGAGCTGACGCTGGGCCACGCCGCCCTGGTCGGGAAGCAGGGCGTGGTCGTCGACGAGGTCTCCTCGCAAGGTGGCCAGGTCCGGATCGGCGGGGAGCTGTGGACCGCCCGCCCGTACGACGACACCGCGGTGATCGAGCCCGGGGCGAAGGTCGACGTGTTCGAGATCAAGGGCGCGACCGCCTACGTGCACAAGGTGCCGGAGATCGGTCCCTGAGATCGGTGCCACGACGTGGCACCGCACCAACGAAAGAGTGACAGAGAGGGGACACCATGGACGGCGTAGGCATCTTGGTGCTGATCGTCCTGCTGGTGCTGTTCGCCGTGGCCGTGATGGCCAAGACGATCCGCATCGTGCCGCAGGCCCGGGCCGGGATCGTCGAGCGGTTCGGCAAGTACAAGGCGACGCTGCCCGCGGGGCTGAACGTCGTGGTCCCGTTCGTGGACAAGGTCCGGTACATGATCGACCTGCGCGAGCAGGTGGTCTCGTTCCCGCCGCAGCCGGTGATCACCGAGGACAACCTGGTGGTCTCGATCGACACGGTCATCTACTTCCAGGTCACCGACCCGATCTCGGCGACGTACGAGATCGCCAACTACATCCAGGCCGTGGAGCAGCTGACCATGACCACGCTGCGCAACATCGTCGGCGGCATGGACCTCGAGGAGACGCTGACCAGCCGCGACGCGATCAACAGCCGGCTCCGCGGCGTCCTGGACGAGGCCACCGGCAAGTGGGGCATCCGCGTGAACCGGGTCGAGCTCAAGGGCATCGACCCGCCGCCGTCGATCAAGGACTCGATGGAGAAGCAGATGCGGGCCGACCGCGAGAAGCGCGCGGTCATCCTCACCGCCGAGGGGCAGCGCCAGGCCGCCATCCTCACCGCGGAGGGCTCGAAGCAGTCCGCGATCCTCAACGCCGAGGGTGCCCGGGAGTCGCAGATCCTCCGCGCCCAGGCCGACCGGGAGTCGCAGATCCTCCGCGCGCAGGGTGAGGGGCAGGCGATCCAGACGGTGTTCCAGGCGATCCACGACGGCCGCCCGGACCAGTCGCTGCTGGCCTACCAGTACCTCCAGATGATGCCGAAGATCGCCGAGGGCGACGCCAACAAGGTGTGGATCGTGCCCAGCGAGATCGGCAAGGCCCTCGAGGGTCTCGGCTCCACGATGAACAGCATGCGGGGTATCCCGGACGACGTGGACGGTCCCGCCAAGCGGGTCGACATGGGCTCCACGGTGCCCGACGTGGCGACGATCGAGGCGGACAACAGGCGCGCCCTCGCGGACACGCACAGCGCCGTCGAGGAGGCCATCGCGGCCGCGCAGGAGTCCGAGCGCGGTACGAGGTCGCCGGCGGCCGGTGACGTGCCCCCGACCACCGACGGCGGAGCCGGGAGCACGCCGCCGCAGTGACGCTCCTGGAGATGACCGCGGTCCTCCTCGCGGGGGTCGCGGCCGGCACCATCAACACCGTGGTGGGGTCGGGAACGCTGATCACGTTCCCGACCCTCCTCGCGTTCGGCGTGCCGCCGGTGACGGCCAACGTGTCGAACACGATCGGCCTGGTGCCGGGCTCGGTGTCCGGCGCGATCGGCTACCGCCGCGAGCTCGTCGGGCAGCGGGCACGGCTGATCCGGCTGGCGAGCGCCTCCCTGCTCGGCGGCATCGTCGGGGCGGTGCTGCTGCTGGCCCTTCCCGAGGAGGCGTTCAGCGCGATCGTGCCCGTCCTCATCGGCCTGGGCTGCCTGCTGGTCGTGCTGCAGCCGACCATCAGCCGCCGGGTTGCCCTGCGCAGGGAGGGCCGCGGAACGGTGCACGAGCACGGCCCGCTCTGGGTGTGGGTGCTGGTGTTCGCGACCGGCGTGTACGGCGGCTACTTCGGGGCGGCGCAGGGCGTGCTGCTGATGGCCGTGATGGGCATCGGCATCCAGGAGACCCTGCAGCGGCTCAACGCCGTCAAGAACGTGCTCGCCGGACTGGTGAACGGCGTGGCCGCGGTGATCTTCATGGCCGTCGCCGAGGTCGACTGGGTCGTCGCCGCGCTGATCGCGGTCGGCTCGGTCGTCGGCGGCCAGGTGGGTGCCACCGTGGGACGCCGCCTGCCGCCCCTGGCGCTGCGGATCGTGATCGTGCTCGTCGGCGTGGCCGCGCTGACCGCCTTCCTCGTCGGCTGACGCGCCCGGACGCCGGTCAGACGCAGCGGCGCATGCCCGCGTCGACGGTGCGGCCGTCGATGGTGCGGTACTTCCAGGCGAACCCGCGCTGGCCGAGGCGTAGCGCGAGGACCCCGGCCGCCCGGTTGTCGCGCACGAGCGACCCCTGCTCCGGCCGGTCGAAACCGTAGAGGCTCCTGCCGCCGGCACCCGCGACGAAGGACAGGATCCCGTGCTTCGCCGGCTGGCCGGCGGCGTTCATCCGCCGGAAGCGCTCGTAGACGTGATCGTGGCCGGCAAGGGCGACGTCGGTGCGGTGCCGCAGGGCGACCTCCCAGAGCGCCTTGACCTCCGTCGTGCTCCCGTGGACGTCGCCGGAGGAGTACCTCGGGTGGTGCATCATGATCGCCGAGCAGCGTCTGTCGAAGCGCTTCATCGCCCAGTTGAGCCAGCGGCTCTGCTTGTGGCAGCTCACCTCGCCGCAGTTGCTGTTCAGCGCGAAGATGCGCCAGCTGCCGACCCGGAAGGAGTACCAGCCGGGGTGCGAGGGCGACTGATCCCGGAAGTAGAGGTAGTAACCCCGCGCGTGGTGGGTGTGGTACTCGTGGTTACCCGGCACGGGCCGCAGCCCCCGCATCGTGCCCCAGGAGGAGTCGAACGACTTCCGGTACTCGGCGGGCTTGGCGTCGTCGTACTGCGTGTCGCCCAGGAGCAGCACTCGGCGGGGTTTGAAGGACCTGGCCAGCCGCGCGGTCTTGCGATGCCGACAGCCGTCCTCGGTCACGGACTCCCCCGGCGGGCAGGCGATGTCGCCGGCGGCGACCACGAGCGGCCCTCGGATCCGGGCCAGCGGCTCGGTGCCCGTGACGGCTGCCCGGACGCGGTCCCGGGCCGGTTCCGGCTTCGGCGCCAACTCACCACCGGCGCAGCCCACGACCAGCAGACAGGGGAGCAGCAGGGCCAGGAGGCGGCGACGTGCGCTCATGGTACCGACCCCCGTGGGGTGTTCCGACCTCCCATTGTCCCACCTGGTGCGCGGGGCCGGGCCGGTACGCGCACCGGTCTGGACCTGCGGAAAGGGGTCGTCAGTCGGTGAAGCAGAGCCCCCGGAAGCGGTCGAGGAGGTCGCCCGGGAGCGTGCCTGTGTCGAGGGCGACCCGGTCGTAGAGCCAGAGCAGCAGGTCCCACGCGGTGCCGGTGACCGCCGGTGCGCCGTCGTCGGACCCGCGCTCCCACCGCGTGGTGCCGGGGGCCGCTCCGTCGGTGACCGTCCAGGCCGTGCCGACGTCCGTGGCGCGCAGCACCAGCGTCCCGTCGAGCGCCGGCCGGCCGGGCTCCGCGGGGTCGGCGTCGCTGGAGACCGAGAAGGTCAGGAACTCCTCGACGGCGTCGGCTGCCACGGCCGGGTCGACCGTGAACGAGCAGCCGGCGGCGTGGGCTGCGTCCCAGTGGTGCACCGCGGCCTCCTGCACCTGGTGCCGCAGCACGAAGCCGACGTCGGCCTGGGCCGGGGCCCAGGTCCACACCGGGTCGGCCGGGTCGGCGGCCGCGAGCGCCCTGACGAGCCGCTCGGCGCCCTGCTCGAACGCTGCCACGAGCTCGCCGTCGGGGCGTCGGGCGGGGCGAAGGGACTCGTCCGGCGGAGCCGCGAGCCGCTGCTCCACGATGGTCCCCCAGAACCACTGCACCTCGGTCAGGTGCCAGACCAGGTCGGCCACGCTCCAGCCGGGGCAGTGCTCGACGGGGGCGGCGAGGTTGTCGCGGCTGGCGGCGGCGAACCCGGCGCTGTGCTCGGCGATCGCGGCGAGGCAGGCGTCCTTGGCGAGGGTCATGCCGGTCACCCTAGGGGCCGCGACCGACAGTCGCCCACGGCTTTCGGCGCGGGAGCGGCCCTACTCGACGTAGGCGTCGTGCCAGCGGGTGACCTCCTCGAAGGCCCGGCGCCGGACCGGCTCGGCGGACAGCGTGACGTCGTGCAGCGCGCCCGGGACCCGGGTCAGCGTCACGTGCTCGGCCAGCTTGTGCGCCCACTTCCGGATCTGCTCGACGTTGAGCACGATGTCGTGCTGCTCGACGCTCTCGTCCCACTCCTTGGGGTAGGAGCTCGCGCCCGAGGTGAGCACGAGCACCGGCGCTCCGACGTCCACCCCGCGGTGCACCTTGGCGTGGCCGCGGCGTACGGCGCGCAGCCAGCCGGCGTACACCGGCCAGCTCTCCAGGGGCTTCCAGTCGAGGTTGAAGTCCCACTCGCCGCGGTGGTCGCGGTGCAGGCTCTCGGCGTACAGCCCCGACACGTTGCGGGGGATGGTCAGGTAGGGCCGGCGCGCGCCGACCTGGTCGATCGCCGTGGTACCCGCGGTGCGGAGCAGGAAGCTGCCGTGGAGGTCGAGCCAGGGGGAGTTCAGGACCATCCCGGCTATAGGCGGCTTGCGGGCGTCGGCCCACAGCGGGGCGATGAGGCCGCCGGTGGAGTGCGCGGTCACGATCACGTGGTCGTGCCCGTCGCGCTCGGTGACGCGGCGCATCGCCTCGTCGACCTCCTCGAAGTAGTGCGCGAGGTCGGTGACGAAGTTGGGGGTCTGGTGCGGGCGCAGCGAGCGGCCGTACTTGCGCAGGTCGAGCGCGTAGAAGTCGTAGCCGCGCCCGGTCCAGTAGTCCGCGGCCGGGGTCTGGAAGAAGTAGTCGGCGAAGCCGTGCAGGTGCAGGACGGCGCGCGTGGTGGGGCCGGCCGCGCGGCGGGACACGAGCGTGGCGACGACCTCGCCCTCGTCGTCGTCGGCCAGCTGGAGGGTCTCGGCGAAGTAGGGGTCGCCGAGGACGTCGACCTCGAGTGTGGGGTCCCGGTGCTGCGTCATGGCTCGATTCTCGCTCATGCGCGGTCGTGCGACGTGCACCGGCGGAGAAGCAGGACGGCGCGGGACCCCCGTGGGTCCCGCGCCGCCGCGTGCTCCGCGTCGACCGCCCGGAAGGGGCGGTCGTAGCTCAGCCCTTGTTGATCGTGGAGCTCTCCACCGTCTCCGAGGGGTCGGCCTCGGTCGGGTGGGGAGCGACGTCCTTCGCCTTGCCGGCGTAGACGGCCTCCTCGATGCGCTTGCCGATCTCCGCGTCGACGTTCTTCCAGTACTCGAAGACCCTCAGGAGCGTGTGGTCCTTCACGCCGCCGAGGATGTGACCGGCCACGTTCTGCACGAAGCGCTCACGGCCGGCGTCGTCGTAGACCTCGCGGACCAGCGTCCCGGCCTGCCCGAAGTCGTCGTCCTCGGGGCGCAGCGTGTACGCCGTGCGCACCATCTCGCCGTCGACCTCCCAGCTGTCCTCCACCGGACCGGTCAGGTCGCTGTAGGGGGCGCCGTAGGAGTTCGGGGCGTACTTCGGGGCGTCCGCGGTGTGCTCGTAGGCCATCGGGCCGTCGAACTGGTAGGTGTAGGCGCCCTCGACACGGTGCTTGTTGACCGGCAGCTGCTGGTAGTTCGGGCCGATCCGGTAGCGCTGGGTGTCGGCGTAGGCGAACACCCGGCCGAGCAGCATCTTGTCCGGCGAGAAGCTGATCCCCGGGACGACCGAGCTCGGGGCGAACGAGGCCTGCTCGATCTGGGCGAAGAAGTTCTCCGGGTTCCTGTTCAGGGTCATCGTGCCGACCTTGATCAGCGGGTAGTCGCCGTGCGGCCACACCTTGGTCAGGTCGAACGGGTTGAACCGGTAGGTCTTCGCGTCCTCGTACGGCATCACCTGGACGTGCAGCGTCCACGAGGGGTGCTCGCCGCGCTCGATGGCCTCGTTGAGGTCGCGGCGGTGGAAGTCGGAGTCCTCGCCGGCGATCCGGTTGGCCTCCTCCTGGGTCAGCGTCTCCACGCCCTGGTCGGACTTGAAGTGGTACTTCACCCAGAACTTCTCGCCGGCGGCGTTGATCCACATGTAGGTGTGCGAGCCGTACCCGTTCATGTGGCGCCAGGTCTTCGGGATGCCCCGGTCGCCCATCAGCCAGGTGACCTGGTGGGCCGACTCGGGGTTGTGGGTCCAGAAGTCCCACTGCATGTCGTTGTCGCGCAGGCCGCTGCCGCCGCGCCGCTTCTGCGAGCGGATGAAGTGCGGGAACTTCATCGTGTCGCGGATGAAGAAGACCGGGGTGTTGTTGCCGACGAGGTCGTAGTTGCCCTCGCTGGTGTAGAACTTCAGCGCGAAGCCGCGGGGGTCGCGCCAGGTGTCGGGGCTGCCCTGCTCACCGGCGACGGTGGAGAAGCGCGCGAGCATGTCGGTCTTCACGCCGGGCTGGAACAGTGCCGCCTTGGTGTACCGCGACACGTCCTCGGTGGTCTCGAAGACACCGAACGCACCGGAACCCTTGGCGTGCACGTTGCGCTCCGGCACCCGCTCGCGGTTGAAGTGCGCCATCTGCTCGACGAAGTGGTGGTCGTGCAGCAGGATCGGCCCGTTGGGGCCCACGGTCAGCGAGTTGCGGTCGCTCTGGGCCGGGGCGCCGCTCCCGGTGGTGGAACCACCGTTGCTGAGGGCTTCGTTGGGGGACATGCCTTCCTCCAGATCTTCTGCGGCCGGGTGGGGCCACGTGTGTGCGGTGGTGGTCAGGACGTGCGTGTCTCGGTAGCGGGCTGCGACGCACAGGTCGCGCAGACGCCCCAGTAGGTCACCTCGGCCTCGTCGACGACGAAGCCGGGGGCCGTGCCGGGGAGGTCCTGCGGTTCCAGGCACGGGGCGGACCCCGTCGCGCAGTCGACGTCCGAGACGGCTCCGCACCGGCGGCAGACCACGTGGTGGTGGTTGTCGCCGACTCGCAGCTCGTACCGCGCCGTGGAGCCCGCCGGCTGGATGCGCCGGACGAGGCCACGGTCGGTGAGGATGTTGAGCACGTCGTACACGGCCTGGGTGGAGACCTGGCCGACGTCGGTGCGTACTCGCTCGAGGACCGCGTCGGCCCCCGAGTGAGGAGCCTCCGCGAGCGCCCTCATCACGGCGACCCGCTGCTTGGTCACGCGCAGACCGGAGTCGCGCAGGACGGTGGCCGGGTCGACGAACATGCGTCCCACCCAAACACCGTTTCTGGAACGAGTCAAGAAAAGCGGGGGGTGTGTCTACCGCGTGTAGATCGCCCGGATCACGTCCTCGATCGCGGGCTCGGTGATGGACAGGTCCGCCACGTCGTACGACGCCGCGACCGCCGCCACCACGGGGGCTGCGCTCGCCTTGGCCGGGAACGACAGCCACTGCCGCGGGCCCTCCACCTTGCGCACCTCCGCCCCCGGTACGTCGATCGGCGGGGCCTCGTCGACGAGGTCCACCACCAGCGTCCGGGTCGACCCACCCCGCTCGTGCAGCAGCTCGAGCGACCCGTCGAAGACCAGGAACCCGTGGTCGATCACCATCACCCGCGAGCACAGCTGCTCGATGTCCTGCAGGTCGTGCGTGGTGAGCAGCAGGGTGACCCCGCGCTCCGCGTTGAGCGTGCGCAGGAACTCCCGCAGCCGGCCCTTGCTCACCACGTCGAGCCCGATCGTCGGCTCGTCCAGGTAGAGGATCTCCGGGTCGTGCAGCAGGGCCGCCGCGATGTCGCCGCGCATCCGCTGGCCCAGCGACAGCTGCCGGACCGGGGTGTCGAGCAGGTCGCCGAGCTCGAGCAGCTCGGTGAACTCCGCAAGGTTGCGCCGGTAGCGGTCCCGGTCGATGCGGTAGATCCGGCGCAGCAGCTCGAAGGAGTCGCGCAGCGGCAGGTCCCACCAGAGCGTGGTGCGCTGCCCGAAGACCACGCCGATCCGCCGCGTGAGCTCCACCCGGTTCCGCGACGGGTCGATGCCCGCCACCGACAGCGACCCGGAGGAGGGCACGAGGATGCCGGTGAGCATCTTGATCGTCGTGGACTTCCCGGCGCCGTTCGGGCCGATGTAGCCGACCATCTCGCCGGCCCCCACCGCGAACGACAGGTGGTCGACCGCGCGGACCTC
The DNA here is from genome assembly GCF_019679455.1 of Nocardioides jiangsuensis. GTDB lineage: Bacteria > Actinomycetota > Actinomycetes > Propionibacteriales > Nocardioidaceae > Nocardioides_C > Nocardioides_C jiangsuensis. The sequence goes on along the minus strand of NZ_JAIEZQ010000001.1, from coordinate 260,866 downwards.
GTGCACCTCGCGGCGGAACCGGGAGACCTTCCGGCGCACCTCGAACGTGCGGGACAGGTCGGTGACCTCGATCAGTGACATGGCTAGCTTCCCGTCGATCGGTAGCGGCGGACACCGGTGCGCCAGGCCAGGCCCGCCAGCAGGCAGAGTGCGAGGCCGGCCACCGGGGAGGAGAACTGGAGCGCGGCGGGGAGCCCGAACGGGTCGGGCCGGTCGAGGATGTAGAGCGCGGGGTACCAGTTGACGAAGGCGACCGGGACGATGAACGTCAGCGCCTTGACCGCCTCCACCGGGTAGATCGTCAGCGGGTACTGGGTGAGCGTGCTGCCGCCGTAGGTGAACGCGTTCGCGGCCTCGGACCCGTCGGTGGTCCAGAACTGCAGCGCGGCCCCGAGCGTGAAGATGGCCAGGAAGATCACGGTGCCGCACGCCACCAGGTAGGGCACCATCAGCGCCCGGCCCACGGTCCAGTCGACGTCCACGCTCGCGGTGGCCCAGGTGAGCACGGCGGCCGCCTGCGCGATCCGGCCCAGGCGGCGCAGCGCGAACTCGTCGGCGCAGACCTGGGCGAACAACGGGACCGGGCGCACCATCATCGCGTCGAAGGTTCCCATCCGGATCCGGTTGCCGAGCCGCTCGATGTTGCCGAGGGCCAGGTCGGCCAGCCCGAGACAGAGGCTCGAGCCGCCGTACAGGAAGGCGATCTCCGCCAGGCCGAACCCGCCGAGCACGTCGACGTTGGCGAACATGATGACGATCGCGACGAAGTCCAGCGCGGTGATGAACAGCTGCCCGAGGGTGAGCAGCACGAACGACGTGCGGTAGGTGAAGGACACCCGGATCCACATCAGCGCGAGCAGGCCGTAGGCGCGGAAGCCCCAGCGCAGGTTGCCGCCGAGCCGGCGCAGCGGGGCAGGGGCCGGCGTCGGTGCCGGGCCTGTGCTCGGGGCCGTCCGCGTCGTGGGGCTAGCCACCGTGGACCACCACCTTGCGCTGCGCGAGCCGGAGCACTGCCGCGCACATGGCGAGCAGCACGCCGGCCCAGAGGACCTGGAAGCCGAGTCCTGCGAGCGCGTCGACGCCGGTCCGCTGGCCGAGCCAGATGTCGGCCGGCACCTGGAGGTAGGACGCCCAGGGCAGCGCCATCGCGAGGTCGCGGGTCCAGCCGGGGAAGATCACCAGCGGCACCACGAGCCCGGAGAAGAACATCGCGAACACCGCCTGGAGGTTGCGCACACCGGTGTCGTCGAGCAGCCAGAACGCGCTCGCGCTGACCAGCATCCGGATCGCGAAGCTGACCACCACCGCCAGCGGCACCGAGACCGCGAACAGCAGCCAGGCCGTGAGCCCCGCGGGGTAGCGCAGGTCGAACAGCAGCCCGCCGACCAGGGTGGGCGCGACGCCCCGGGTCAGCAGGTGGAACAGTGCGCGGCCGAGGTCCGAGGCCAGCCACCAGCCGAGGAAGCTCACCGGCCGGTACAGGTCGATCGCGACGTCGCCGGTGCGGATCCGGGCCGCGAGGTCGTCGGTGGCGCCGCCGTTCCACACCGCGACGGTCATGATCATCGCCTGGCCCAGCCACACGTAGGTCACGGCGTCGGTGACGTCGTACCCGCCGGCGGTCGGGTTCTGCCTCCAGACGGCGATGTAGGCGAAGGTGATGATCGCGCCGAAGACGCAGTTGGTGAAGATGCCGGCCAGGGTGGCCGCGGTGTACGTCGAGTAGCGCCGGAAGGCACGCGCGGCGATCGCGGCGTACAGCACGGGTCCCCCTGGAGCTCGTCGGCACGTGGGCGCACGCAAGAAACCCCAGGTCGCGCCGACCGGGGGAGTGGGTGAGCCGTTGTGTGGTTTTGTGGTTGGTTAGTGTGCAGCACGCCCTGGCGTTCTGCCAAGCGACCGACCCCCCTCACCACCGGAGGCCCCGTGACCCGCAGCAACGCCGCCGCGCCCGTCGAGGACGAGACCCCCTGCTTCGACCGCAACTGCCGGGTCGCGAGCGCCCTGCTGGTGGACGCCCGCGGCTGGGTCCTGCTCCAGGAGCGCGACGAGCACGCGAGCGTGTCCCCTAACCAGTGGGGGCTCGTCGGCGGGCACCTCGAGGAGGGGGAGACCTGGGAGGCCGCGCTGCACCGGGAGGTCGAGGAGGAGACCGGCGTCCGCGCGGACGGGTACGAGCTGTGGTTCGACGAGATCGTCCAGCACTCTCCGAAGAGCTCCTCACACCTCGCGGACCGGTGGCAGATCTGGGTGGCCCGCACCGAGCTGACCGACCACGAGATCACCCTCGGCGAGGGCCGGCAGATCGTGTTCGTCGACCCCGAGCGGATCCGGCGCCGCGAGCTCGACCTCGCGCTGTCGGCGCAGCACGTGCTGCCGCTGTTCCTGGACTCGGAGACCTACCGCGGCATGCTCCGCTGACCCGTCGTGCTGGGCGGGGTCGACGCGCCGACCCGCCGCGTCCTGGCAGCGGGATGCGGCGGGTCGGGGTGTCTCCGGGTGTCGCGGTCAGTGCTGGTAGGTGCCGTGCAGGATGGCGCGGCCGAGCGTCTTGAACGCGAGGTTGAACGACACCACCGCGGGGGAGGCGTCGGAGTCCACGCCGAGCGTCTCCTCGCCGACCGCGTGCACCACGAAGAAGTACCGGTGCGGCTGGTCGCCCTGCGGCGGGGCGGCACCCATGAAGCCCATGGTGCCCCCGTCGTTGCGGCAGTGGAACGCCTTGCCGGGCAGGTGACGGGAGGCGGCGCCGGTGTCGAGCGAGGTCACGTCGGCCGGGAGGTCCACGAGCACCCAGTGCCAGAACCCCGACGGGGTGGGAGCGTCCGGGTCGAAGCAGGTGACCACGAAGCTCTTGGTGCCTTCCGGAGCCCCGGACCAGGACAGCTGCGGCGAGGTGTTGCCCTCGTGGGCGACCTGGGCGGCGTCGAGCGGCTCCCCGTCACGGACGTCCGTGCTGGTCAACGTGAACGACGGGACGGACGGGAGGAGCTCGTACGGGTTCGGGCTGACCGGACGGTCGAGGCTCATGCGGTACCTCCTGTGGTGGGCGTTCTCGCACCCTAGTCCGCTCTGTGGGCGCGTTCCAGGGACCCGGACGGGGCCGGGAGAATGGGGGACATGAGCGCCTCCTCCGCCGACAGCGGCCTGCTCCGCCGGACGGTCGCCGCCGTCGTCCCCCCGGACCCCGCCGCGATCTCCGACGCCCGCCTGCGGCAGGCCCAGCTCACCAAGCCCCCGGGCGCGCTGGGCGTCCTCGAGGACGCCTCCCTCGCCCTGTGCGGCATCCAGGGCACCTGCCCGCCGCGTCCGCTCGTGCGCCCCGTCGTCGCGGTGTTCGCCGGCGACCACGGGGTGCACGCCCAGGGCGTGAGCCCCTGGCCACAGGAGGTCACCGCCGCGATGGTGGCCAACTTCCGCGCCGGCGGGGCGGCGGTGAACGTGCTCGCCCGCCAGGTCGGCGCCGACGTGCTCGTGGTCGACATGGGGGTCGCGGCCGACCTCGACCCGGGCACCGACCTGCTCGACCGCAAGATCGGCCGGGGTACGGCGGACCTGGCGACCGGGCCCGCGATGACCCGGGCGGAGGCCGAGCGGGGACTCGCCGCCGGGATCGAGGTGGCCCACCTGCTCGTGGACCGCGGCCACGACGTCCTGCTCACCGGTGACATGGGGATCGGCAACACGACCCCGTCGGCCGCGCTCGTCGCCGCGTTCACCGGGGCGGACGCGGCCGCGGTCACCGGTCGCGGGACGGGGGTCGACGACGCGACGCACGAGCGCAAGGTCGACGTCGTACGCCGCGCCCTCCGCGCCCGCCCGGTCGGGGACGACCCGGTCGAGACGCTCGCGTCGCTCGGCGGGTTCGAGCACGCCGGGCTGGCCGGCCTCGTGCTCGGCGGCGCCGCCCGGGGGGTCCCGGTGATCCTCGACGGGGTCATCGCCGGCGCCGCCGCGCTCGTGGCCCAGGCCCTCGCGCCCGACGCGGTCGGGTACTGCTTCGCGGGCCACCGCAGCGTCGAGCCGGGCCACACCGTGGCACTCGAACGGCTCGGGCTGCGTCCGCTCGTCGACCTGGACCTCCGCCTCGGTGAGGGGACCGGCGCCGTGCTCGCGCTGCCCATCGTCCAGGCGGCCGGGGCCACCCTGCGGGAGATGGCCACCTTCGACTCCGCCGGCGTCGCACGGAAGGACGGCCGGCGATGAGCGACGGCTTCGCCCCCTACCCCTCGGGACTGATGCTGGGCGGCCGCCGGGTGGTCGTGGTCGGCGGCGGGCACGTCGCGCAGCGCCGGGTGCCCGCCCTGCTCGCCGTGGGCGCCGACGTCCTGGTCGTCTCGCCGGCGGTGACCCCGGCCATCGAGGGGCTCGTCGGCTCCGGTGAGGTCGCCTGGCGGGAGCGTGGCTTCGAGCCGGACGACCTCGACGGCGCCTGGTACGTGATCGCGGCGACCGACGTCACCGCGGTCAACGAGCAGGTCAGCGCCGCGGCCGAGGGGCGCCGGATCTTCTGCGTCCGGGCCGACGACGCCACCCGGGCCACCGCGTGGACCCCCGCGGTCGGCCGGCACGCCGGTGCGACGGTGGCGGTCCTCGGCAACCGGCAGCCGCAGCGGTCCTCGGCCCTGCGCGACGAGATCATCTCCGCGCTCCGCGACGGCGTGCTCGACGCCACCGCGCACCGCGACAAGACGCCCGGCGTGATCCTCGTCGGCGGCGGCCCCGGTGACCCGGAGCTGGTCACGGTCGCCGCCCGCCGCGCGCTCAGCGAGGCCGACGTGGTGGTCGCGGACCGGCTCGCCCCGCGCGAGCTGCTCAGCGAGCTGTCGCCGGACGTCGAGCTGATCGACGTCGCGAAGCTGCCCCGGGGCCGGTCCGCCACCCAGGACGAGATCAACCGGGTCATCGTCGAGCGGGCGCAGGCGGGCAAGCGCGTGGTCCGGTTCAAGGGCGGCGACTCGTTCGTGTTCGGCCGCGGCTACGAGGAGGTCATCGCCTGCGCCGAGGCGGGAGTGCCCTGCTCGGTCGTGCCCGGCCTGACCAGCGCGATCTCCGTGCCCGAGGTGGCCGGGATCCCGGTGACGCACCGCGGCGTCGCGCACGAGTTCACCGTGGTCTCGGGCCACGTGCCACCCGACCACGACACCTCGCTGGTCGACTGGGACGCCCTGGCCCGCATGCGCGGCACCGTCGTACTCCTGATGGCCGTGGAGAACCTGCCGGCGATCGCGGCCCGGCTCACGTCCGCGGGGCGCTCGCCGCGGACCCCGGTCGCGGTGGTCTGCGAGGGCACGATGCCGGGGGAGCGGACCGTGCTGTCCACCCTCGCGGAGGTCGCCGAGGACATCGAGCGGGAGCAGGTCCGCCCGCCGGCGATCGTCGTGGTCGGCGACGTGGTCGCGGTGGCCAACCCGGACAGGTACCCGTGGCAGCGCTGATCGAGGTCACGGACCCGGACGACCCCCGCCTGGCCGACTACCGGGACCTGCGCGACGTCGAGCTGCGCAAGCACCTCGAGGCCGAGCACGGGCTGTTCCTCGCCGAGGGCGAGAAGGTGGTGCGGCGCGCCGTGGAGGGCGGGTTCGCCGCCCGGTCGTTCCTGATGGCGCCGCGCTGGCTCGACGGTCTCGAGGAGGTGCTGGCCTCGAGCGACGCGCCCTGCTACGTGGTCAGCGAGGACCTCGCGGAGGCGGTCACCGGCTTCCACGTGCACCGCGGAGCGCTGGCGTCGCTGGAGCGGACGCCGCTGCGCTCGGTCGAGGAGGTCGTCGCCGGTGCCCGGACCGTGGTCGTGCCTGAGGACGTCGTGGACCACACCGACGTCGGGCTCACTAGACTGCCCCCCACTCGACGGCGGATCGCCGTGCTTGAGGATCTGGTTGACCATGCAAACGTTGGAGCCGCCTTCAGGAATGCCGCGGCACTTGGAGTTGAGGGTGTTCTGCTCTCGCCTCGCTGTGCCGATCCGCTCTACCGTCGGGCCATCAAGGTATCCATGGGGGCGGTTCTCCAGATCCCGTGGACGCGGGTTGACCCGTGGCCTGATGGCCTCGCAGCACTCATGGAGCACGAGTTCACTGTCGTCGCGATGACGCTCGCCAAGGACGCGGTTGACCTCGACGAACTGGTTTCGATGGAACCGGAGCGACTGGCTCTTGTGTTCGGCACCGAGGGCTCGGGGGTAACCCCAGAGACAGCGTCCATGGCAGACCTGCGTGTTCGCATTCCAATGGCTGCCGGTGTCGACTCCCTTAACGTTGCCGCTGCAACGGCAGTCGCCTTCTACGCCACCCGCTGATTCCCATGGGCGTCCCGCGTGCCTGCAAGGGTTTGATACCCGTCGAGCCAGTGTGAGTCCGGCGCAACAATTGACGACTCGGTCTACTTCCTCGTGTGGAGTTCCTCGCCTATCGGTCTCCCGACGGCAAGGCCACAGGTGCCGGGGTTGACCTGCAAGGCGACGGACGCACGTCCATCGAGCGGGGCATCGGCTCCGCGTGCGCCGGACTGGTCTAAGAACTTTTCGAGTTCTCCCACCCCGAGTCCTCTCCGGGGGGGACGATTGTCTCTCCCTCCCTCCCTCTCGGGTGATCTGTCATGCCCGAAGGACAGGCCCAACAGCACAAGAAAAGATAGAAGGAGATCCGTCCATGAAGAAGAAGCTCGTCATCGGAACCGTCATCGCTCTCGTCTTCGCGCTCGGTGCATGCGAGGTTCCCGAGGACGACGGCACCACCCACGCGGAGAGGGTCGTCAAGGAGCAGCAGGCCGCGCAGTCGAAGGACAAGCCCAGCGGCGAGGTCAAGGAGGCCAACGAGCCGGAGGCCCCGCAGTACTCCGTCGCGCAGGAGAACGCGATTGCTTTGGCGGCTGACTACCTCGACTACAGCGCCTACTCCCGCTCCGGCCTCATCGACCAGTTGAAGTACGAGGGGTTCTCTGCCAAGGACGCCACGTTCGCGGTCGATCACATCAAGGTCGACTGGAAGGTGCAGGCCGCTGCGTCTGCCAAGGACTACCTCGACTACAGCGCCTACTCCCGTTCCGGTCTGATCGATCAGTTGAAGTACGAGGGCTTCACCACGGAGCAGGCCACCTATGGCGTCAACCAGACTGGGCTCTGAGAAACGGATACTGGCGCAGTGGGCGCTCAGTCGAAGAGTGACCCGACTGGGACCCGCAGGGCCGCGGCCAGGGCTCGAATGTTCACCAGCGAAACGTTCCGCTGGCCGCGCTCGATCTCCGAGATGTAGGTCGGATGAAGCCCAACGGCGTTGGCTAGGGCCATCTGCGACAAGCCACTCTCCTTGCGGAGTGTGCGCAGTCGATGACCGAAGCCTTCCTGCCACTCGCGGGCTTGCTGGGGGTCGGCAGTCACGAACGGTGACGGTAGACACGCAACAGACTATGAGTCGATAGACTCATAAGTCATGTCCACAAGGCATCCCCTCGAAGATGCCATCGACCAGGTACGCGCCCGCATCGCGGCGCGTAGGCGCTTGTGGGCTGAGAATCGCGCGAGGCTAACTCCAGAGGACGCGCGCCAAGTGCACGCCGCTCTCGAAGACTGCTCCATGGCGTTTCAGCGTGCGCGGTCGGCCATCCGGCGGGCCGCACCGCTGCGCCGCGAGGCCAGCGATGTTGTCGAGCACCTCGATCTGTTGCGCCGGAAGCTAGACCGAGCGAACGACGAACTCCGAATCCTCCGGAGTCGTTGGGACGAGGCTGACCCGTACGGGCGGGGCAGAGCATCAGATGAGTAGCGGCCTGCGATCACACGGCTAGTCGGATGCCCACCCGGACTCGATGGCGTAGGCCTTCAACTTCCTGAGCGTGTACTGCGCGATTTCTGACCTGTTCGCGGTGGTCAAGAAGTCGCCCGATCGCCAATGCAACTCGACGCCGGTCACAAGCTCTTCTGTATCGATTGCTATGTCGGGGATGAGAGGCATGTACGGCAACTTCTTTTCGATGAACACCTCGCCCAGGTCCGGCTTTCCCTGCGTCAGGTAGTCGCCCAGCGCTTGGTTGAGCTTCTTGTCGTTTCCTGAGCCGAAGCCGTAGTCCTCGGCAAGGAGTTCGAACGCTGCGCGTGCATCGTGCGCCGGATTCCCGCGGATCTCCGCGGTCGCCGAATCCGTACCGAGCAGTAGCCGGCCGAAATCGGCCCTCTCGAAGTAGTTGGTGATGTCACTCGGCGGACGGGAGTTGATCCCCAGCTTCTCAAGCACGGACGATGCGGCTTCTGGTCCGAAACGCCTCACGACTGGCACAGTCAGGGATGGGGATAGGTGCACGATTCTCGCGTCGAGCCGAACGATGGTCTGCACAAGCAGGCCTCGTCGAGTCGACCACCACTTCCCAATAACGCTGTTGGGGGTCGCTCCAAGCAACTTATCCGCGTCCAAGAAACCATAACGAGAACTACCGGTCAGTTCGCCGAGTACGCCAGCCTTTCCGCTCTCGCTGGCCATCCCGATGATTACCCGCAAGGGCTTGCGGGTTTCAGCCAGCAGTTTGGCAAGTAGAGCGACGAAGTCGTTCCCGATCCGGTCCAGGAAGTCGCCCAATGTCTTCTCGGTGCACGGGTCGTAAGTCCGCGGGTCGACGCCCAACTCCTCGAGGCTGTCGAGGCCATTGACTAGTTTCAGGGTCGCGACGGCGGTGTCCTGCCAGGACTCGATAGGCGGTCCGGAGACCCGCGCCGGGATCGAGACAGGCGACTTGCCGGCCCGTTCCTCGAAGTCAGTTGCCATCTTCGTCGCGGTCGTTAAGGAGGTCTCGGGCCAAACAACAAGTGAACGTGAACCCACGCCGTTCTCTCGCAGGAACGACTTGATCTGGCTCAATTCTTTATCCGAGGGAGGGTCGCTCTCGCGGTCATCGACGTTGATTACCAAGACACGCTTCTCGTTCGCCGGGAGACCGTGATCGTCGGACAGTGCTTCCGCGATCTGCCGGAGTCGATCCGCAGAAACGTCACCCCCGGCAAGGCGGGCCGTAGGACCGAACTCCTCAGGCAGCCAGGACCCGACGCTGGTGACCAGGGTGGTCTTTCCGGTGCCCGAGCGCGCGTAAAGCGGAAGGAACAAGCCCCTACCCCGGGCCTTGATGTGGAGCGCACACTCTCGAAAGACATCGAGTACGTGATCCTCCGGTGCGACCAAAATCTGGGCTACTTCCGGGCCGATCGCAGCCACAAGTGACTCGAAGCGTGACGGTAGCCGCAACTGTTCGAGGAGATGTTGGTGCTCCGACACAGATCCTCCGTGGTCGACCGATGGCTCGAATTCGCCTCAGGAAGTGTAGGGGATGGAGTGCCCGGGCTAGTGGATCTGATTTGCGCGACTCGACCACATAAACGTCGGCGCGATCTTCCGGTGCGCGGCCGCCCTCGGCGTGGACGCGGTCGTGCTCTCGCCGCGTTGCGCCGACCCGCTGTACCGCCGGTCGATCAAGGTCGCGATGGGCGCGGTGTTCACGATCCCCTACGCCCGGATGGACGACTGGTACGACGGGGTGACGACGCTGTCGCGGCTGGGCTTCACGACCGTCGCACTGACCCCGGCCGACGACGCCGTCGAGATCGAGGACGCCGTCGCCGGACGGGACCGGGTGGCCCTGCTGATGGGCTCGGAGGGGCCGGGGCTGTCCCGCCGGTGGATGGAGACCGCCGACGTACGCGCGGTGATCCCCATGGCGGCCGGCGTCGACTCGCTCAACGTCGCGGCTGCGACCGCGGTGGCCTGCTACGTGGTCGCCCGCCGCTGACCCGCGCGGTCAGGTCGCGGGCCAGGTCTCCGGGAAGCGGTCGGCGAGGTCGTCGGCCTGCTTGAACAGCTTCTTCCGGGCACGTCGCCCGAGCCGGTCGCCGAAGACCGTGCCCCTGCAGTGGTCGGTCTCGTGCTGCAGGCACCGGGCGAGCAGGCCCCGTCCGCCGTAGCTGACCGGGCTCCCGTCGAGGTCCTGGCCCTCGACCCGGGCGAAGTCGGGCCGGGCGCAGTCCACGAACGCGCCCGGCAGGGACAGACAGCCCTCGTCGTCCTCGTCCAGCCGGCGGTCGCGCCCCTCGGGGAGGAACAGCTCGGGGTTGCAGACCACGCCCTGGTGGTGCACGCCCTGCTCGTCGGGGCAGTCGAAGACGAAGATCGAGCGGTCCACGCCGATCTGGCAGGCGGCCAGACCGACCCCGTCGGCGGCGTACATCGTGGCCACCATGTCCGCGGCGAGCGTCCGCAGCTCTTCGTCGAAGACGGTCACCGGCTCCTGGGTCCGGTGCATCACCGGCGACCCCCAGCGGGTGATCGGGCGGACGGTGCCGCCGCTCGGCAGCAGTGAGGGGACGCTCGGCTCGGCATCAGGCATGCCGGACATCCTAGGCGTGACCCGGGCCACGCCGGGCACCTGTGGCCGAATGTGTAACTCGCAGTTACAGTTACCGCATGTCCACGACCCGAAGCACCCGCGACGCGACGGCACCCGGCGGCTCCCGCAGCCGGCACGGCGTCACGTCCGCGGACAGCCGTGACCCGATCGGCATCGCCGTGGCGGTCCTGAACAAGCTCGCCCAGACCTCCGCGCTCGACCGGTTCGGCCTGCGCAGACCCACCGAGCGGGTGGTGTTCGAGACGACCCGCGCGGGGTTCCGCACCGTGGGGAACGTCAGCCGCGCCTTCGCCCGCAAGGGCCGAAGCGACGGTACGCCGGTCCGCCTGCCCGCGGCCGCCGCGACCGGTCGCTTCGACCTCACCCCGACCGAGGACGAGCAGATGCTCGTCGACGTGGTCGGCGAGTTCGCCGCCGAGGTGGTCCGTCCGGCCGCGACCGAGGCCGACGAGGCCTGCGCCGCCCCGGAGGAGCTGCTGCGCTCCAGCCTCGAGATCGGGCTGCCGATCCTCGGTGTCCCCGAGGACCTGGGCGGCATCTCCACGGAGCGCTCGGCGATGGCCGGCACGCTCGTCGCCGAGGCGCTCGCGAAGGGCGACCTCGGCCTCGCGGTGGCGTGCCTGGCCCCCGGCGCCGTGAGCACCGCGCTGTCCCTGTGGGGGAGCGACGAGCAGCAGGCGACGTACCTGCCCGCGTTCACCGGCGACGACGTCCCCGCCGCGGCGCTCGCGCTGACCGAGCCGCGCCCCCTGTACGACGCCCTGGCCCCCGAGACCACGGTGGTCCGGGACGGCGACGGGTTCGTGCTCAACGGCGTGAAGTCCCTCGTGCCGCGGGCCGCCGACGCGGAGCTGTTCGTGGTCGGTGCGCTGCTCGACGGCGCGCCCGCGCTGTTCCTCGTCGAGTCGTCGACCGAGGGCCTGCGGATCGAGTCGGAGCCGTCGATGGGCGTGCGCGCCGCCGGCCTCGGCCGCGTGCTGCTCGACGACGTACGCGTCGGACCGATCGCGCTGCTCGGGGACACCCGGGGCGAGGCCTACGCCGAGTGCGTCCGGCTCGCACGCCTCGGCTGGTGCGCCCTCGCGCTCGGTACCGCGCAGGCGGTCCTCGACTACGTCGTCCCCTACGTCAACGAGCGCCAGGCGTTCGGGGAGCCGATCAGCAACCGCCAGTCGGTCGCGTTCATGGTCGCCAACATCGGCATCGAGCTGCAGGCCATGCGCCTGGTCACCTACAAGGCCGCCAGCCGCGCCGCCCAGGGCAAGCCGTTCGACCGCGAGGTCGCGCTCGCCCGGAAGCTGTGCGCCGAGCGCGGCATGCAGATCGGCAACGACGGGGTCCAGCTGCTCGGCGGCCACGGCTTCGTCAAGGAGCACCCCGTCGAACGGTGGTACCGCGACCTGCGGGCCATCGGTGTGATGGAAGGAGGCGTCCTGGTCTGAGCCTCGGCTCACGACAGGCACCCGTCATGATCAATCTCGAGACACCCAGGAAGTTCCGGCCGCTGGTCGGCCAGGCGCACCAGGTCGCGATGAACCTGCTCCGCCCCAACTCCCGCAAGTACGACCAGTTCGAGCACGAGTACCCCAAGGAGCTCGACATGCTGGCGGCGATGATCGACGGGCTCAGCGAGTCCGGCGCCGCGAGCGGGGCGGGCGCCTCCGGCGTGCGGCGCGAGGAGGGTACGCCGGACGAGGCCGCCGCCGGCACGAAGAACGGCTCCAACCTGGCCTCCGTGCTCTCCATCACGGAGATGTGCTGGGGCGACGTCGGCCTGCTGCTCTCCATGCCCCGGCAGGGCCTCGGCAACTCCGCGATCGCCTCGGTCGCGAACGAGGAGCAGCACAAGCGCTTCGACGGTGTCTGGGCGAGCATGGCCATTACCGAGCCCGGCTGCGGCTCGGACTCCGCCAACATCCAGACAACTGCGGTGCTCGACGGTGACCACTACGTCCTGAACGGCGAGAAGATCTTCGTCACCGCGGGTGACCGCTGCGACGCCGTCGTCGTGTGGGCGACCCTCGACAAGAGCCTGGGTCGCGCCGCGATCAAGTCGTTCGTGGTCCCGAAGGGCACGCCGGGCATGAACGTCGAGCGTCTCGAGCACAAGCTCGGGATCAAGGCATCCGACACCGCGACCATCCGGTTCGAGGACTGCCGGGTGCCGAAGGAGAACCTGCTCGGCAGCCCCGAGGTGGACGTCAAGCAGGGCTTCGCGGGCGCGATGGCGACCTTCGACAACACCCGCCCGCTGGTCGCGGCGATGGCCGTCGGCTGCGCCCGCGCCTCGCTCGAGCTGACCCGCGAGCTGCTCGAGAAGGCGGGGGTCGCGATCGACTACGACCGTCCCGCGCAGGTGCAGTCGGCCGCGGCGGCGACGTACCTGCAGATGGAGGCGGACTGGGAGGGGGCCTACCTGCTCACCCTCCAGGCGGCGTGGATGGCCGACAACCGCAGGCCCAACTCGCTCGAGGCGTCGATGGCCAAGGCGAAGGCGGGCCGGGTCGGCAGCGACATCACCCTGCGCTGCGTCGAGCTCGCCGGCAGCATCGGCTACTCGGAGCACGAGCTGCTCGAGAAGTGGGCGCGCGACTCCAAGATCCTCGACATCTTCGAGGGCACCCAGCAGATCCAGCAGCTGATCGTGGCGCGACGCCTGCTCGGCAAGACCTCCGCGGAGCTCAAGTAGCCGACGAGGGGTACGGCGTCCGCGCGGACGCCGTACCCCCGCTCGGCGGCGTCTCGTCGCCGCACGAGTGACCTCTCGACACCGCACGAGTGACCTCTCAACGAGTCGGGGTACACGTGGGGGCATGAAGCTCTACGCTGACGCGCCCGTACGCCGCGCCCGCCAGGTCACCGGCGACCTGCTCCTGCTCCTGTGGATCTGGGCCTGGGTGAAGGTCGCGTCCGTCGTCCACGACGCCACGCTGACCCTGGCCCGGCCGGGGGAGGAGATCTCCGACGCCGGCGGCGGGCTCGCGGACCGGCTGCGCGAGGCGGGGGACACCGTCGCCAACGTCCCGCTCGTGGGGGACGAGGTCCGCGGCCCGTTCGACGGGGCGGGCTCCGCGGCCGAGCGCCTCGCCGCGGCCGGTGACGCCCAGGTGGCCGCGGTGCAGGACCTGGCGTTCTGGCTGGGTCTGGCGGTCGGCGCGATCCCCGTGCTGATCGCGCTCGCGGTGTACCTGCCGCTGCGCTGGCGGTTCGTGCGCGAGGCCACCGCGGGCCGTCGGTTCATCGACAGCGTCGACGACCTGGACCTGTTCGCGCTCCGGGCGATGGCACGGCAGCCGATGCACCGGCTGGCCCGGATCAGCGACGACCCGGCGGGCGCCTGGCGGCGGCAGGAGCCGGAGGTCGTGCGGGCGCTGGCCGCCCTGGAGCTGCGTGACAGCGGGCTGAGCGTCCCGGACCGCTGAACCGGCCACATCGCTGACAGGGCGCCCGCCAGGCGGGAGCATGGCCTCATGTGGGAGATCGAGATCCAGCCGGTCCCGCTCGAGCGGCTCGCGGACCTGCTGTCGCCCCAGCGGGCGGACCGGCTGGAGAAGTACGCCCAGCGGGCGCGCCACCTGCTCCGGGACCGGACCGTGTGGAACATCAACGCCACGGGCCGGGGCGGCGGTGTCGCGGAGATGCTGCAGACGCTGCTCGCCTACGGCCGCGGCGCCCAGGTCGACACGCGGTGGCTGGTCCTCGACGGCGACTCCGACTTCTTCGCCATCACCAAGCGGCTGCACAACTACCTGCACGGCTCGCCGGGGGACGGCGGCGAGCTGGGGGAGAAGGAGCACGAGCACTACACCCGGCTGCTCGACTACAACCTGCCGATGGCCAAGCGGGTGGTCCGCCCCGGCGACATCGTGCTGCTCCACGACCCGCAGACCGCCGGCATGGTCGACGGCCTGCGCGAGCTCGGCGCGAACGTGGTGTGGCGCTGCCACGTCGGCCGGGACACCACCACCGAGCTGACCGACCGCGGGTGGGCGTTCCTGCGCCCCCACCTCGAGCGGGCCGACGGGTTCATCTTCTCCCGGCAGGCCTACGTCCCGGACTGGGTCCCGCACCAGCGGGTGGTGATCATCCCACCGTCGGTGGACCCGTTCAGCGCGAAGAACATCCGGCTCACCGACGCCGAGACCCGCGCCGCCCTGGGCCAGGCCGGCCTCGTGGAGACCGCCTACAGCCAGGAGCACCTCGAGTTCACCCGCCGCGACGGCTCCACCGGCCGGCTGCGCACGCACAGTGGCCTGGTGCTCGGCTCGGGACCGATCCCGGGCGACGTACGCCTCGCGGTCCAGGTCAGCCGGTGGGACCGGCTCAAGGACATGGTCGGGGTGCTCGCCGGGTTCGTCGACAACCTCGCGATCTTCCCCGACGACGTGCACCTGGCCCTGGTCGGCCCCGAGACGTCGGGCGTCAGCGACGACCCCGAAGGCGCCCAGGTCCTCGAGGAGTGCCGGGCGCTGTGGGAGGCGCTGCCCGACGAGGCCCGCCGCCGGGTGCACCTGGTGTGCCTGCCGATGGGCGACGTCGACGAGAACGCCCGCCTGGTCAACGCCCTCCAGCACCGGGCCACGGTGGTGGTGCAGAAGAGCCTCGTGGAGGGGTTCGGGCTGACCGTCACCGAGGCGATGTGGAAGGCCAAGCCGGTCGTGGCGTCCGCGGTCGGCGGCATCCTCGACCAGATCGACGACGAGGTGCACGGGCTGCTGCTCGAGGACCCCACGGACCTCGACGCGTTCGCGAAGGCCCTCGCACGCGTCGTTCGCGACCCGGTGCTGGCCACCGGGCTCGGCGAGGCCGCGCGGGTGCGCGTGCAGGACGAGTTCCTCGGCGACCGTCACCTGATCCAGTACGTCGAGCTGTTCGGGGCGCTGCTCGGCTGAGCCCGGCGTCCCGCTGCGTCGCCTGGCTAGGGTGGGCGGCATGAGCCACGACGTGCACCCGCTCGTACTCAACAACGGCGTCCGGATCCCGCAGCTCGGCTTCGGCGTCTACAAGATCCCGGAGGCCGCCACCCGCGACGCGGTCCTCACCGCGTTCGCGGCCGGCTACCGGCACATCGACACCGCGGCGCTGTACCGCAACGAGCGCGGGGTCGGCGAGGCGGTCCGCGAGTCCGGGCTGCCGCGCGACGAGGTGTTCGTGACCAGCAAGGTCTGGAACGACGACCACGGGTACGACGCCACCCTGCGTGCCTTCGACGCGAGCATGGAGCGGCTCGGGCTCGACGTGCTCGACCTGTACCTGATCCACTGGCCGGTGCCGCGGCTCGACCGGTACGTCGACACCTGGCGAGCCCTGGAGCAGCTGTACCGCGACGGACGGGTCCGCGCGATCGGCGTCTCGAACTTCCAGCCCGACCACCTGCGCCGCCTCCTCGACCGCACCGACGTGGTGCCGGTGGTGAACCAGGTCGAGCTGCACCCCTACCTGCAGCAGGAGAAGCTGCGCGTCGCGCACGAGGAGCTCGGGCTGCTCACCGAGGCGTGGGCACCGCTCGCCCGCGGCGGGGAGCTGCTCGCCGACCGGGTGGTGCTCGGCCTCGCCGACAAGCACGCGCGGACCCCGGCGCAGGTCGTGCTGCGGTGGCACCTGCAGCTCGGCAACGTGGTCATCCCGAAGTCGGTCACGCCGGCCCGGATCGCGGAGAACATCGCGGTCTTCGACTTCGCGCTCGACGAGGACGACATGGCCGTGCTCGCCTCGCTGGACCGCGAGGGGCGGACCGGGGCGCACCCGGACCACCTGGGCTGAGCGGCCCGCCCGCGGACGGTGCACGCGCGACGCCGTACGCCCGTCCCCGAGCCCTGGGGGAACGGCCACCCGGCGTTCACCCGGCGTCCCACGGGGTCGGCCACGCTGGGGTCATGAAGATCCCGTTCACCACGCTGGGTGCTCTGGTCGCCTACTTCGTCTGGTCCTCGACGTTCGCCGACGCCACGCGCGACGTGCTCGCGGCGATGGGGCGCTGAGCGCACCCCGCTAGCATCGCGGGATGGAGAGCAACGAGTCCCGCAAGCGGCTGATCATCGACGTCCTCGAAGACGCCTTCGCGGACCTGATGAAGGCCGATCCCCATGCCTTCCGGGTGAAGTACCGGAAGATGGCGGCCGACCCGTTCGCCTTCTACCGCGGCACCGCGTGCCTGTTCTACGCCGACGTCACGAAGATGCGCGACCGGTTCGCCGACGACCAGGCCGACGCGATCTGGATCCACGGCGACCTGCACGTGGAGAACTTCGGCACCTACCTGAACTCCGACGGCCGGCTGGTCTTCGACGTCAACGACTTCGACGAGGCCTACATCGGTCACTTCTCCTGGGACCTGCGCCGGTTCGCGGCGAGCCTGGCGCTGATGGGCTGGCAGAAGGCGCTGCCGGAGAGCGACATCCGGGCGCTGATCGGCAAGTACGTGCGCTCCTACCTCGCCCAGGTCGACCACTACGTCACCTCCGAGACCGACGACGACTTCGCGCTGTACCTGCACAACACCGAGGGCCCGGTGCACGAGCGGCTCGTGAAGGCCCGCGGCTACCGGCGGGCCGGCCTGCTCGACAAGGTGACCCGGATGGAGGAGGAGTCCCGGGTGTTCCGCGAGGACGCCACCACCCGGCGGCTCGGGAAGGCCGAGGAGCGCACGGTTCTCAAGGCGTTCGACGACTATCTCGCGACGATCCCGGAGTCGAAGAAGTTCGACCGGGAGCTGTTCTACGAGGTGCGCGACGTGGTCGGGAAGTCCGGCTTCGGGATCGGCAGCGCCGGGCTGCCGGCCTACAACGTGCTCGTCGAGGGCTACAGCCAGGCGCTCGACAACGACGTGGTGCTGTCGATGAAGCAGGCCAACGTCCCGGCGCTGAGCCGTTTCGTGGAGACCTCGGACGTCGAGCGGTTCTTCGACCACGAGGGGCACCGCACCGTGGTCAGCCAGCGGGCGCTGCAGGTGCACACCGACCCGCTGCTCGGCTACACCAGCATGGACGGCGTCGGGTACGTCGTCTCCGAGGTGTCGCCCTACGAGGTGGACCTCGACTGGTCCGACATCAACGAGCCCGACGAGATGGCGATGGTCGTGGACAGCCTCGGCCGCGCCACCGCGAAGGTGCACTGCGCCTCGGACGAGGACAGCGACCAGGACCTCGTCGACTTCCAGGTGGAGGCCGCGATCGCCCGGGTGCTCGACGGACGCCGCCGTGAGCTCACCGAGGACGTGACCGAGTTCGCGCTCTCCTACGCCACCAAGGCGCGGCGCGACCACAGCCTGTTCGTCGACGCGTTCCGCGAGGGTGAGATCGGCGGCGTGACCGCTACCTGAGCCGGCGCGCGCCGTCGCTCGGGACGCCGTGCAGGAACCCGGGTGCCGGCCAGCCGCGGGTCGCGAACGTCTCGGCCACCGCGGCCGCCGCGGCGTCGACCCCCGCCCGGGGGAGCAGCGCGATCGCGGACCCGCCGAACCCGCCGCCGGTCATCCGGGCACCGAGGGCGCCGTGCGCGCGGCAGGTGTCGACGACCGCGTCGAGCTCGTCGCAGGAGATCTCGAAGTCGTCGCGCATGGACTCGTGGGAGGCCTCGAACAGCCGGCCGAGCGCGGCGTAGTCGCCGGCGCGCAGCACCTCGGCGGCCTCGTCGACCCGGGTCATCTCGGTGAGCACGTGGCGGGCGCGACGCCGTACCCGCTCGTCGGAGATCCCCTTGAGCGCGCCGTCCCGGTCCTCGACCTCACGCAGCGAGGAGACGCCGAGCGCTCGCGCGGCCTCCTCGCAGTCGGCCCGCCGCGAGGCGTAGCCGCCGTCGGTCAGCTCGTGGGAGGCCCGGGTGTCCACGACGAGGAGCTCGAGGTCGTGCGCGGCGGGGTCCCACGGCAGCTGGGTGGTGGTCCAGTCGCGGCAGTCGAGCAGGAGCGCGTGCCCGGCGAGGCCGAACATCGCGACCGTCTGGTCCATCCCGCCGGTGGGTGCCCCGGCCACCTCGACCTCGGCCCGGATGCACGCCCGGACCAGCGTGCGTCGTACCTCGTCGTCCACCTCGACCCCGGCGACGTGCGCGAGCCCGAGCGCCACCGAGCACTCCAGGGCCGCGGAGCTCGACAGGCCGGCGCCGACGGGCACCCGGGAGTCGACGGCGACGTCGAGCCCCGGGAACGTCCACCCCTCCTGCTGCAGCGCCCAGACCACGCCGGCCACGTAGGTGGCCCACCCGTCGACCCGGCCGGGACGGAGCGTGCCGAGCGTGCCGGCCCAGCCGGACTCCTGCTGCACGCTGCTCACCGTGACCCGGTCGTCGTCGCGGACCGCGAGGGCGGCGTACGTCGCGTGCGGCAGCGCCATCGGCAGGCAGGAGCCGTCGTTGTAGTCGACGTGCTCGCCGATCAGGTTGACCCTCCCGGGCGCCGCGAACACGCCCACCGGGGCGCGGCCGTGCAGCGCGGTGAACCGCGTGGTCAGGGCGTCGGAGATCTCGCCGGGGTCGCCGGCGGCCACGTGCTCGATGCTCATGCGCGTCACTCTACGGGCGTACGACGAGCGGTCCGCACGTGTCCACCGGGGGTGTGACCGGGCCGCGCGACGGCTGCGAGAATCGGTCCATGGCAGAGGAGACCGAGGGACCCGACGAGCGGCTCGTGGAGCTCGCGCACCAGATGTTCGACCTTGCGCGGGCCGGTGAGGCCGACCAGCTCGAGGCCTACGTCCGGGCCGGGGTCCCGGTCGACCTCACCGACGCGTCCGGCAACACGCTGCTGATGCTCGCGGCGTACCACGGGCACACGGACACCGTGCAGGTGCTCGCCGGGCTCGGCGCGGACGTGGACCGGGCCAACGACCGGGGCCAGACCCCGCTCGCGGGCGCGGTGTTCAAGGCCGAGCCCGAGGTGGTCGCCGCCCTCGTCGCGGCCGGCGCAGACCCGGACGCCGGGACGCCGAGCGCGCGGGAGACCGCGGCGATGTTCGGCACCAGCGGGCTTCTCGGGTAGCCCGGGCCGCGAGCAGGTGAGCCGTGACCAATCCGGGGTACCGCGGAGGACGAACCCGAACCGAGCGCCGCCACCTGCCAGAAGGGCCGAGATGACCCCGACCACGCCCCCCACCCGGACCGACCGCACCCCGGACACCGGCTCCGTCGCCGCCGAGCTCGGCGCGGTCCTGCTGCCGTTGTTCGGCGGCACCCTGCCGCTGCGTCTGCGCGCGTGGGACGGGAGCAGCGTCGGGCCGGAGGACGCCCCGACCGTCGTCGTGAAGGACCCGGCCGCGCTGCGCCGGCTCGTCTTCGCCCCCGGCGAGCTCGGTCTCGCCCAGGCCTACGTCACCGGGGAGATCGACGTCGAGGGCGACCTGCTCGACGGCTTCCGCCGGGTGTGGCGGGCCGCCCGCGAGCAGGGCGCCTCCCCGCGGCTCAACCCCGCCGCGGTGACCTCCGGCGTGCGGACCGCCTTCCGCCTCGGCGCGGTCGGCCTGCCCCCGGCGCCGCCGCGCTCGCAGGCCCGGCTCCGCGGCCGGCTGCACAGCCTGCGCCGCGACGGCGACGCGATCGCGCACCACTACGACCTCTCCAACGACTTCTACGCGCTGATCCTCGACCCGCACATGGCCTACTCGTGCGCCTACTTCACCAGCGCGGACCCCGGCTACACGCTCGAGGACGCCCAGCGCGACAAGCTCGACCTGGTCTGCCGCAAGCTCGGCCTCGAGACCGGCGGCCGGCACCTCGACATCGGCTGCGGCTGGGGCTCGCTGTCCCTGCACGCGGCGCAGGAGTACGGCGTCTCGGTGGTCGGCGTCACCATCTCCCGGGAGCAGAAGGCCTTCGTCGACGCGCGCATCGCCGAGCGGGGCCTGGAGGACCGGGTCGAGATCCGGCTCCAGGACTACCGCGACGTGCCCGACGAGCCGTTCGACACGATCTCCTCGATCGAGATGGGCGAGCACGTGGGGGAGAGGAACTACCCCGTGTACGCCGCGCAGATCCACCGGCTGCTCCGCCCCGGCGGGCGGATGCTGGTCCAGCAGATGTCGCGGACCACCCGACCCGGCGGCGGCCCCTTCATCGAGGCGTTCATCGCCCCCGACATGCACATGCGCCCGGTCGGCGAGACCGTCGGCTTCCTCGAGCGTGCCGGCCTCGAGGTCCGCGACGTGCACGCGATGCGCGAGCACTACGTCCGCACCGTCGACGCGTGGTACGCCACCTTCGAGGAGAACTGGGACCGCGTGGTCACCCTGGTCGGCGAGGAGGTGGCCCGCGTGTGGCGGCTCTACCTCGTCGGTGGCGCCCTCGCGTTCGAGGAGGGCCGGATGGGCGTCGACCAGATCCTCGCGGTCCGGCCGTCCACCGACGGGCGCAGCGGGCTCCACCCGGTGCGGCAGGTGTGATGGTGGAGCTCGACACCGGGTCGTTCCTGGCGGCGCTCCCGCTCACGGCGCTGACCGTGGTGCTGGTGCTCGGGGTGACCTTCGCCGTCGCGCTACGGGTCGGCCGGCACGCGGTGGTCGACGTGGCCTGGGGGCTGGGGTTCGTCGCGGTCGCCGCGACGGCGTACCTGCTCTCGGCCGGGGACGGCGACGGCGTCCGCCGGACCCTGGTGCTGGCGCTGACCGCGGTGTGGGGCCTGCGGCTGGCCTGGCACATCGCCCGCCGCTCCCGCGGCCACGGGGAGGACCCCCGCTACGCCGCGCTGATGGCGAAGGCGCCGGGCAACCCGAACCTCTACGCGCTGCGGAAGGTCTACCTCACCCAGGGCGCGGTGATGTGGTTCGTCTCCCTCCCGGTCCAGCTGGCGATGTTCCAGACCGTCGGGCCCGGCCGGCTGGCCTGGATCGGCGTCGGGGTGTGGGCTCTCGGTTTCGCGTTCGAGACCGTCGGGGACCACCAGCTGCACCGCTTCCGCACCGACCCCGCGACGAAGGGCCAGGTGCTCGACACCGGCCTGTGGCGCTACACCCGGCACCCCAACTACTTCGGCGACGCCTGCGTCTGGTGGGGGATCTCGCTGGTGGCCTTCGACGCCTGGCCCGGGATCCTCACCGTCCTGTCGCCGGTGGTGATGACCTGGCTGCTCGC
Organism: Nocardioides jiangsuensis; assembly: GCF_019679455.1. Classification (GTDB taxonomy): domain Bacteria; phylum Actinomycetota; class Actinomycetes; order Propionibacteriales; family Nocardioidaceae; genus Nocardioides_C; species Nocardioides_C jiangsuensis. The sequence goes on along the minus strand of NZ_JAIEZQ010000001.1, from coordinate 239,419 downwards.
GAAGGGCACCGGCAAGCCGCTGCTGGAGAAGGACATGGCCGAGCGCCGGCCAGGCTACGTCGACTACGTCCGTCGCACCAGCGGCTTCGTCCCGCTGCCACCCAGGAGGAGAGAGCACCCATGAAGACCCTCACCGAAGGCTCCCCGGCGCCCGACTTCGAGCTGCCCGACCAGGACGGCAAGCCGGTCCGGCTGAGCGACCTGCTCCTCGCGGGGCCCGTCGTGCTGTTCTTCTACCCCGCGGCGCTGACGTCGGGCTGCACCAAGGAGAGCTGCCACTTCCGCGACCTCGCCGCCGAGTTCGCCGCGGCCGGCGCGCAGCGGGTCGGGATCAGCGCCGACAGCGTCGAGCGGCAGGGGGAGTTCGACCGCGCGCACGACCTCGGCTACCCGCTGCTGTCGGACCCCGACGGTGCGGTGGCGACGTCGTACGGCGTGCGCCGCAAGTACCTCACGCCGGTGAAGCGGGCCACCTTCGTGATCGGCACCGACCGGGTCGTGCACAGGGTCGTCGCCAGCGAGTGGCGGATGGACGTGCACGCCGACGAGGCCCTCGCCGCGCTGCGGACCCTGTGAGCAGCGAGCCGGGACGTGCGCCCGCGCCGAGGGGTAGACTCCTGAGCTCGTGCGCTTCCTCAACGAGTCCCGGCCCCCTTACGACCTGACCTACGACGACGTCTTCATGGTCCCGCGTCGTTCCGACGTGGGGTCGCGGTACGACGTCGACCTCTCCACCTCCGACGGCACCGGGACCACGATCCCCCTCGTCGTCTCCAACATGACCGCGATCTCGGGCCGCCGGATGGCCGAGACCGTGGCCCGCCGCGGCGGCATCTCCGTCATCCCGCAGGACATCCCGCTGCCCGTCGTCGCGGACGTGGTGTCGTGGGTGAAGTCGCGCCACCTCGTCTTCGACACCGCGATCACCCTCGAACGCCATCTGACCGTGGGCGACGCCCTCGCGCTGCTGCCCAAGCGCGCCCACCGTGCCGCCATCGTGGTCGAGGACGGCCGGCCGGTCGGCGTGGTCACCGAGGACGACTGCCTCGGCGTGGACCGGTTCACCCAGGTGCACGAGGTGATGACCGCCAAGATGGTCACGCTGCCCGACGACGTCGACCCCCGCACCGCCTTCGAGCGGCTCGACGAGGTCCGCCGCCGGCTCGCCCCCGTGGTCGACGCCGACGGCCGCCTGGTCGGCGTGCTGACCCGCACCGGGGCGCTGCGCTCCACGCTCTACACCCCCGCGGTCGACGCCGCCGGGCACCTCCGCGTGGCGGCTGCGGTCGGCGTGAACGGGGACGTCCGGTCCAGGGCGGAGGAGCTGCTGGCCACGGGCGTCGACTGCCTCGTGGTCGACACCGCGCACGGTCACCAGGACCGGATGGTCGAGGCGCTGGCCGCCGTACGGTCGCTGGACCCGCAGGTCCCGGTCGCCGCCGGCAACGTGGTCTCCGCCGAGGGCGTGCGCGAGCTGGTCGAGGCCGGCGCCGACATCGTCAAGGTCGGGGTCGGACCGGGTGCGATGTGCACGACCCGGATGATGACCGGCGTGGGCCGTCCGCAGCTCTCCGCGGTGATGGAGTGCGCGGAGGCCGCCCGTGAGCTGGGCAAGCACGTGTGGGCCGACGGGGGAGTGCGCCACCCGCGTGACGTCGCGCTGGCCCTCGCCGCCGGTGCGTCCGCGGTGATGGTCGGGTCCTGGTTCGCCGGCACCTACGAGTCGCCGGGCGACCTGCACGTCGACGCCGACGGCCGCGCGTACAAGGAGAGCTTCGGGATGGCCTCGGCCCGCGCGGTGGCGAACCGGACGAGCACCGAGACCGCGTTCGACCGCGCCCGCAAGGGGCTGTACGAGGAGGGCATCTCCTCGAGCCGGATGTACCTGGACCCGGAGCGGCCGGGCGTCGAGGACCTGATCGACCAGATCTGCGCGGGCGTGCGCTCCGCGGCCACCTACGCCGGGGCCCGCTCGCTGGCGGAGCTCCAGGACCGGGCCGTCATCGGCGTGCAGTCGGCCGCCGGCTTCCACGAGGGACGGCCGCTGCCCTCGGGCTGGTGATCTCGGGGACCCCCGGACACCAGTCGTCCGGGTGAGCGTGCGCCGTAGCGCACCCTCACCCGGACGTCGTGGGTGTCGAGCGGTGGGTCAGCGGACGATGTCGCCGGCCCTGCTCGGCGTGGTGTCCCCACCGGAGAGGACCGACTCGTCGCTCGGCTCCACGGTCAGCGCGAAGTCGTCACCGTGCAGCGTGACACCGGTGACCACGGCCTGCTCGATCGCCTCGGCCGCGTAGCGCTTGCGGACCATCATCGGGTCGTTGCGCAGGTCCTTGACCAGCGCGGCGGCGAGTCCGATCATCACCAGCGCGAACGGCAGGGCGGCGACGATCGTGATCGTCTGCAACCCGGTCAGCGCCGAGTCGCCGCCGACGAGCAGCATCACCGCCGCGACCCCGCCGGTGGCGGCGCCCCAGAAGATCACCGTCTTGCGGCTCGGCTCGTGGGTGCCCCGCTCGGAGAGCGAGCCCATCACGATCGAGGCGGCGTCGGCGCCGGAGACGAAGAAGATCGCCACGAGCACCATCACGAGCACGCTGGTGATGGTGGCCAGCGGCAGCTCGCCGAGCATCGAGAACAGCTGGCCCTCGGCGGACCCGTCGCCGACCAGGTCGGTGCCGGCGCGCTGGATGTGGATCGCCGCGCCACCGAAGATCGCGAACCAGACCAGGCTCACCAGGCTCGGCACCAGCAGCACGCCGGTGACGAACTGGCGGATGGTCCGGCCGCGGGAGATCCGGGCGATGAACATGCCGACGAAGGGCGTCCAGGACATCCACCAGGCCCAGTAGAAGACGGTCCAGCCGGAGAGCCAGGTGGCCATGCCGTCGCCGCCGGCGGCGTCGGTCCGGGCGGACATCATCGCGAGGTCCTGGAAGTAGCTGCCGACCGCGGTCGGGATCAGGTCGAGCATGAACACCGTCGGGCCGGCGACGAAGACGAACGCCGCGAGCGCGATGGCGAGCACCATGTTGATGTTGGACAGCCACTGGATGCCCTTGGCGACACCGGAGACCGCCGAGACGATGAAGGCGATCGTGAGCGCCACGATGAGGATCACGAGGAGGGAGTTGCCGACCTTGCCGAGCCCGGTGACGATCTCGAGGCCGCTGCCGATCTGCAGGGCGCCGAGGCCCAGCGAGGCGGCCGAGCCGAACAGCGTCGCGAAGATCGCGAGGATGTCGATGACGCGTCCGGCGCCACCCTTGGCGCGGCGCTCACCGATCAGCGGGATGAAGGCGGAGGAGATGAGCTGTGAGCGGCCCTTGCGGAAGGCGCCGTACGCGACGGCGATGCCGACGACGGCGTAGATCGCCCACGGGTGCAGGGTCCAGTGGAACAGCGTGGTGGCCATCGCGGTCTGGACGGCCTCGGGGTTGCCGGCGCCGCCGGTCCCGGGCGGGGGGGTCACGAAGTGGGTGAGCGGCTCGCTCACGCCGTAGAACATCAGGCCGATACCCATCCCGGCGCTGAACATCATCGCGATCCAGGAGACGGTCCTGAACTCCGGCTCCTCGTCGTCGGTGCCGAGCGGGATGCTGCCGAACCGGCCGGCCGCCAGCCAGATTACGAAGACGACGAAGCCAGAGGCGAGCACGACGAACAGCCAGCCCATGTTGTGCACGGTCCAGTCGAGCGAGGTCGACGAGGCCGAGGCCAGTGACTTGGTGCTGAGGAAGCCCCACAGCAGGAAGCCCACGGCCAGGGCTGCGGTGACGCCGAAGACGACCTTGTCGACCTTGCCGTAGTGGCGGTCGCGGGTCTCGTTCACGGGCGCATCGAGCGCGGGGTGGGGCTCGTCGTTCGGTGAGCGCTCCCCGGTCGGATCGGTCTGTGTGTTGGTGTCTATCGCCACTGCGTGTCGACGCCGCGTCGCGGCGCCCCTCCGTTTCTCGTGGTGGTCGAGTTCCTGGGCGGTGCCGGCCCCGGCGCGGTCCTCGCGGCGGCTGGGTCCAGGCACAGCCTCCTAGGCTTACCCACGTACCGGTGGTATCCAAACGTGTGTGGGGCCACTCACGTCACCCGGCCGTCCGGGGCGGGGGTGCGGACGGCTCAGAGGGGGAGCGCGGGACGGTCGGCGCGGCGCCCCAGGTGGTGGACCGCGACGACGACGTACGAGGTCAGGACGACCACCGCGCTGAGGTGCCAGACCGCCTCCTGCCACTCGGCGGGGTAGTAGACGCCGGCGACGTGGTGGGAGATGAACGTGCCGGCGTACGGCGCGCCGCCGTCGAGCTCGATCAGGTCCTTCTCGAGCAGGGTCAGCGGGCAGGCGCGAGCCGCGACGGTGCCGACCACGCCCCAGATCACGCCGAGCCCGTGCGGGACGAGCCAGCGCACGTCGAGCAGACCGAGGAACCCACCGAGTAGCACGAAGAGCAGGTAGCCGAGGTGGAGCACGACCACCGCCTGTGCCGCGATGCCAGCCACAGCCTCACGGTAGGGGTTCGGGGACACCCCCGGGAGTGTTTTTCGTCCCGACGCGGCGGGACGACGGGCCGGCCCCGGGCGCATCTCATAGGCTGCGACGCGTGAACCGTCAGCCGCTCGTCGTCGCCGCCACCCACGCGGAGGCCGCCCACGTCCCCGATCACCTGCCGCTCGTGGTGACCGGGCTCGGGAAGACCGCCGCGGCCGTCGCCACCGCCCGCGCCCTCTCCGAGCGCGACCCCGAGCGCACGCTGGTGGTGAACATCGGCACCGCCGGCGCCCTCCGGGACGGGCTGAGCGGGCTGCACCTGCCCGGCACCGCGCTGAACCACGACATGAACGCCGACGCGGTCCGCGCCCTCGGGTACGACCCCCAGGAGCTGCTGGTCATCGACGAGGGGGACGAGACCGTGCTGGCGTCGGGCGACGTGTTCGTCACCGACCCCGTGGTCCGGGCCGCGCTCGCCGCCCGGGCGCACCTCGTCGACATGGAGGGCTACGCGGTCGCCTACGCCTGCCGGCAGTACGGCGTGCCGGTCCGGCTGGTCAAGCACGTCTCCGACAACGCCGACGAGTCCGCGCTGGACTGGCCCTCGGCGGTCGCGGCGAGCGCCCGCGCCCTCGGCGCCTGGCTCGAGGAGCAGCTCGCCCGCTGACCGGTCTGCGACGCACGAGGTCGAGGTCGGTGAGGCGGGCAACCCTGGTCACCGCCGGAAGCCGCCGGGTAGCGTGGGTCGGCAGGCCGCGCGGCTGCGCACGCTGCTCGCCTGAGGAGGAGCTCGATGCGTCGTCCCCAGCCGGAGCCGCCGGGCCCGGGCCAGGAGTCGGTGTGGGACTACCCGCGCCCGCCGCGGATCGAGCGCTCGCGGGCGACGGTCGAGGTCGTGCTCGGCGGGATGACCGTCGCGCGCACCAGCACGCCGCTCCGGGTGCTGGAGACCAGCCACCCGCCCACCTACTACCTGCCGGCCACCTCCTTCGTCGAAGGCGCGCTGCGCCCGGCGGAGGGAAGGTCGTTCTGCGAGTGGAAGGGCACGGCGTCCTACCTCGACGTCCTCGCCGGCGACGTCGTCGCGGAGCGGGCGGCCTGGCACTACCCGCAGCCGACGGCGGCGTTCGCCGAGCTGATCGGCCACGTCGCGGTCTACCCCGGGCTGATGGACCGCTGCCTCGTCGACGGCGAGACCGTCGTGCCGCAGCCCGGCGGGTTCTACGGCGGCTGGATCACCTCGGCAGTCGTCGGCCCGTTCAAGGGGGAGCAGGGCACCTCGTTCTGGTGACCGGTCGCCCGGGTCAGCGGCCCCCGGCGCGCCGGCCGCCGCGACCGCTGCGGCCTCCGCCGGCGGGGCGCTTGCCGGCAGACCGGGAGCCGGTCTGCCGGGCCGACCTCCCGCCCGCCTTCCCGCCCTTGGTCCCGCCGCCCCTCGCGGCGGCCTTGCCGCTCGACGCCCGGTCCGTCGGTGCGGCGGGCTCCGCGGCGCGGGAGCTGCGCTCGGTGCGTCCGCGGACGATGCCGATGAACGTGTCGATGCGCTCGTCCGTCGCGTCCGCGGGCCAGGCCAGGCCGACCTGCGACTCGGCGACACCGGTCACCGGCCGGTAGGTGACGTCCTTGCGGTGGTGCAGCCGGGCCAGCGACATCGGCACGACCACGATCCCGCCGCCGCTCGCGACCACCTCGACCGCCTCGCGCAGCGTCATGTCCGGGAGCGGCAGCCGGCTGCCGTCGCGGAGCTCGGTGGCCACGTCACGCCACTCGGGGACGTCGTCGGGGTCCTGCAGCAGGTGCTCGTCGGCGAGGTCCTCGACCGACACCTCCTCGAACGCCGCGACGACGTGGTCCGTGGGGACGACGACCACCGGGACCTCGTGGTAGAGCGGGATCAGGCTCAGCCCCTCGCGGTCCACCGGTAGCCGGACGAAGCTCATGTCGGCGCGCCCGTCGTACAGCACCCCGAGCTGGTCCTCGGCAGGGGTCGGCAGGAGCTCGAGCGGGGTGCCGGGCAGCCGCTGCTCCCAGGTCCGCGCCCACTTCCCGGGGGTCACCCCGGGGGCGAACGCCACCCGGAAGGGGTGGGTGTCGCGGCCCGGCTCGGCGGCGTCATCGGTCATCACGGTCCGCCTCTCGCGGTCCGCCCACGGCGGGGCACGAGGTGTCAGGTTAGTCCACGCCGCAGGGCGCCGTACCGGCCACGGCGCGGTGCCCGATCCACGCGCCCGCACGCGCTGCCTGCCACCGCAGGGGTTCGATGCGCTGACGCGGCGCGGCCGTGCCGGGAGAACGGGGTCAGTCGGGCTGCCGCACCGGGCCCAGGACGGTCCGCTTGGGCTGGACCAGGTCGCCCGACGACCGGCCGCGCAGTCGCCGCACCACCCACGGGCCGAGGTGGTCGCGCGTCCACTCGACGTGGCCCCGGACCGCGTCGCGGCGGGGGAGCGACGCGGCGGCCGGCAGCGGTTCCGCCCAGTCCGTCCCCTCCGGGGTGTGGCCGAGGACGCTGAAGGCGTGCAGCGCCACCCGCCGGTGTCCCTCGCCGGTCAGGTGCAGCCGGTCCTCGGCCCACATCCGCCAGTCCTGGAGCGCGGTCATGCCCCACTGGTCCACGACGTAGGCGCCGTGCCGGCGGGCGATCGAGTGGATGTGCGCGGTGTACGTCGCCACCCGGCCACGGGTGTGCCTGATCACCGGGGCACCCTTCGGGTCCACCGGGGTCACCATCAGCACGTCGGCGCCCGTCGCGCGGAGGGTGGCGACGGCTCGCTCGAGGCGTGCGGCGAGGGCGTCGACGTCGGCGCGGGGCCGCAGGATGTCGTTGCCGCCGCCGACCACCGAGACGAGGTCCGGGTCGAGCCGCAGCGCTTCGTCGAGCTGGCGGCCCACCACGTCGTCGAGCTTCCGGCCACGCACGGCGAGGTTGGCGTAGCCGAAGTCCCGTCCGGCCGCCGCGGCCCGCTCGTCGAGCAGCGCAGCGAGCCGGTCCGCCCACCCGACGTAGCGGTCGGGGTGCGACGGGTCGGCGTCGGACATGCCCTCGGTGAACGAGTCGCCGAGGGCGACGTACCTGGTCCAGATCTTCACGAGCGAGAACGTACCTCGCGCGGCTCCGGAGGTCCGCCGGGACGGGGTGTCAATGGCCGAGACCACACCAGCGGTCGAGCAGCTCGGCGTACACCGCGACGGCCTCGTCGACCCGGCTGACCGAGCACCACTCGTCGGCGACGTGGCACTGCTCGGGCTCGCCGGGTCCGAGCACCACGGTCGGCACGCTCGAGCCCTGCTCGGCCAGCAGCGGCCCGAGCGCGGAGGCGTCGGTGAAGTAGCGGGCCGGGGGAGCCGGCTCGGCGGGCAGGCCCACCGCCTCCAGCGACTCCGCGACCAGCGCCAGGAACGGGTCGTCGAGTGCGGTGTCCAGCGGCGGCAGGTCCACGTGGTCGGCCACGGTCACGCCGGGGCCGGCCAGCGAGCCGACCAGGTCACGCAGCGCCTGCGGGTCCACCGACGGCACGGTGCGCAGGTCGACGTACATCTCGGCGCTGTCGGGTACGACGTTGGGCTGGACGCCGCCGCGGAGCACACCGACGTTCGCCGTCACCGGTCCGAACCCGTCCTGGACGGGCCAGCCGGCGTGGTCGTGGACCGCGACCGCGGCCCGGGCCAGCCGCACCACGGCGTTGTCGCCGAGCTCCGGCGCCGAGCCGTGAGCCGCCACGCCCGCTGCGGTGAGCCGCAGCCACAGCGCCCCCTTGTGTGCGGGCACCAGCCGGTTCCGGGTGGGTTCGGCGACCACGAGCGGGCCACCGGTGCGCAGTGCCGTGCGGGGGATCCGGAGCGCCCCGGTGCAGCCGGTCTCCTCGCCCGCGGTGAGCACCACCTGCACCCCGCGGCAGTCGTGGGGGCGGCCGCCGTGACGGGTGACCGCCACGAGCGCGGCGGCCACTCCGGACTTCATGTCGCTGGTGCCGCGGCCGACCATCCGGTCGCCGTCCCGCGCGGCGGACCAGGGGTCCACCGACCAGTCCGCCGGGGTGGCCGGCACCGTGTCCAGATGCCCGGTGAGGGTGAGCGGCGCCGTCCGGTCGCCGAGGTTCGCGACGAGCTGCTCGCGGCCGCCCTCGAAGTCGACCAGGGCGGTGGAGAGCCCCGCCTTCTCCAGCAGACCGGCGCAGGAGCGGGCGAGCTCGCCCTCCCCGGACGCGACCGACCGTGCGCGGACGAGGTCGGCGAGGAGCGCCACGGCCTCGGAGGTCATCGGAGGTCCGAGCCCTTGGTCTCCGGCAGGGTGAGCACGGTGAGGAAGCCGATCACAGCCCCGGCGGCGACGTACCAGAAGAACCAGCTCGCGTGCCCGGCGTCGCTGAGCGCCTGGATCACCAGCGGCGCGGTGCCGCCGAACACCGCGACGGTGAGGTTGTACCAGGCGCCGATGCCCAGGCCGCGGAGCTCGGTCGGGAAGAGCTCGCTCATGATCGCGGGGGCGATGGAGCTGAGCAGGCTGTAGAGCCCGAGCCCGGTGCAGAACACCAGCAGCAGCCCGCCCATGCCGACGCCGGGGGAGACCACCGTCGACAGCGGGACGATCAGCACGGCGATCCCGGCGGTCCACACGAGCATCTGCGGCTTGCGGCCGAACCGGTCCGAGAGCCAGCCGAAGGGGTACTGCAGCACCACGAACAGCGCGGTGGCGATCGACAGCGCGGTGAACACCTGCCCGTCGTCGGCGCCCTGGGACTTCACCGCGTACGGCGCCAGCGCCGAGAAGAACGTGTAGTAGCAGAGCGTCGAGAGCATCGTGAAGCCGATGAGCTGCGCGACGGCCTTGGGGTGCTCGCGCAGCGTGGTCCTCAGCGGGTGCTTGAGCGCCTCCGCCTTCTCCTTGCTCTCCTCGAAGTGCTCGGTCTCGGCCATGTCGCGGCGCAGCCAGAGGCCGACCAGACCGAGCAGGCCGCCGACGACGAACGGGATCCGCCAGCCGTAGCTCGCCAGCGCGTCGTCGCTCATCTGGCTGGCGAGGACGGCGCCGAGCAGCGAGGCGAGCAGCACGGCGCTGCCGGTCGAGGTGTAGAAGAACGCCGAGTAGCGGCCGCGCCGCTCCGGTGGGGCGATCTCGGCCAGGTACGCCGAGGCGTTGGAGACCTCACCGCCGAGGGACATCCCCTGCGCGACCCGCGCGGCCAGCAGAAGGATCGGCGCCAGCCAGCCGGCCTGGTCGAACGTCGGCAGCAGCGCGATCGCCATGGACCCGCCGGCCATCAGCGTGATGGTGAGCATCATCGCCTTCTTGCGGCCCCGCAGGTCGGCGTAGCGGCCGAGCAGGTAGCCGCCGAGCGGACGGAAGAAGAAGGCGAGGGCGTAGGTCGCGAAGGTGCTGAGCAGCGCCAGCGACTCGTTCTCCTTGGGGAAGATCTGCGTGGCGAAGTAGATCGAGAACGTCGCGTAGACCGTCCAGTCGTACCACTCGACCGCGTTGCCGACACTGGCCGCGACCAGCGTCTTGACCGGAAGCCGGTGTCGTTCGTCGGTCCCCCGGGCAGGGGTGGTCCGGGTCTCTGTCATGCCGTCTCCCGAGAAGTGGACGTGCTGGAGCCGAGTAGTTCCCGGTCAGAATGTCCGAGTTGGGGAGAGACGGCAAGGGTTTGGCCGGCCGTGTCGGCCGCGGCTTCAGGACTGGGTCAGCGGCTCCGGCGTCGCGTCGGACGGTGCGTCGGGGTGTGGACGGCCGAGGAAGAGGTCGCGGCGGGCGACGGCGGCGAACCGCGCGTAGTCCTGCTCGTTGAGGTCCGCATAGGCCTGCGCGAAGGCCTCGACGGCGTGGGCGAAGGCGTCGTCGTGGCCGAGGTAGGAGGCGATCGCGATCCGGTCCCCCGAACGGGCGTGGGCCCGGGCCAGGGTCCAGGCGCAGAGCTCGCCGTACAGCCGCATCCCCTTCGGGATCATCGCCTCGACCGGCAGGGAGCCCTTCCAGTCCTGGAGCTGGCGGAGGTAGAAGTCCCGGCTGACGCCGTCGATCCCGACGACGGTCTGGGAGCCGAGGAAGATGTCGCTGGTGGCCTGCATGATCCGCTGGCCGGTCACCACCCGCACGCCCTGGCTCCCCGAGTTCGCCCGGGGCAGGAACGGCGCCAGCGCCGAGGCCCCGGCCTCCTTGACCTGGAGGAAGAGGGGGTCGTTCTCGTCGCGTCCGATCAGCAGGATCACCCAGCACCGGGTGCCCACACTGCCGACCCCGACCACCTTGCGGGCCATGTCCACGAAGTCGTAGGAGCGGACCAGCTCGCGCGGGCCGGGCGGGAGCGTGCCGGAGTACTGCCGGACCATGCCCTTCACCTGGGCGGCCGCCTCCTCCTCCGACCGGTCCGTCACGACCTGGGAGAGGGGAACGAGCAACGGGGGGTCCGCGACGAAGCGGCGCCGGCCGTCGACGACCGCGGTCAGCTTGTTCAGGGAGCGGAGGTGGTCCCGGCCCCGGGCCTTCTTGACCGTGCGGTCGAGCCGCTTGGACATCGTCTTCGAGAGGTCCGCACCGAGCTCGGCCTGCAGCTCGTCCACGTCGACCCGTGCGTACCAGACGGCGAGGTTCCCGAGCTCGGCGAAGGCGTGCATCGCGAGCTGGTAGCGACGTACGGCGGCGAGCACGATCTTGCGGGCCTGCTTGTCCGCGTATCCGTTCTGCCGGGCGGCGACGGCCAGGCTCGCCGCCAGCCGCTTGACGTCCCACTCCCACGGGCCGGGCAGGGTCTCGTCGAAGTCGTTGACGTCGAAGAGGAGGTGCCGTTCGGGGGAGGCGAACATGCCGAAGTTCGACAGGTGCGCGTCGCCGCACAGCTGGGCGGTGAGACCGGTGTTGGGCTGGCGGGCCAGGTCGCCCGCCATCACCCCGGCGCCGCCCCGGAAGAAGGCGAACGGCGAGGTGAGCATGCGGCTGTGGCGCAGCGGCACCAGCTCCTGGAGGCGCGACGGGGTCTCGTCGGCCAGCACCTGGACCGGGTCGGGGCGACCGGTCGTGTTGAGCTCCGCGTGGGTCTCGGCGGGGACGCGGGTGCGCATCTGGGCGCCCAGACGCGCGCGCGTCTCGGCAGCCGAGGGGTGGGTGACTTTCTCGGTCATCATGGCCTCACCCAACTGGTCCGGGGGAGGGGGCGCATCCCCCGTCCGGGGTGAACCGGCGTGCAGGCCCGGCCCGTGACGCGTGGCGCCGCGCACTCGTCCGGGGTGGATGATGCGCCGTCCCCCGCGTGCGGTCAGGGTCGACGACGCGGGCGCTGCCGACGTGCCCTGCCGAGGTGCCCTGCGAGGTGGCCGATGACGGACTTTCTGAAGGTGCTGCCGCTGGCGGTCGTGATGGTCGCGGGACCCCAGATCATCACGGCCATCATGCTCGCCACGAGCGTTCGGCCCCGGGCGAACTCGTCCGGGTACGTCGGCGGCGCGATGCTGGCCGCGGTGTTCAACACCTGCCTGTTCTTCTTCCTCGCTCGGGCACTCGGGCTCGCGGCCGGCGGGGGAGCCTCGCACACGGCGGTGGACTGGGTGCTCCTGGTCGTGCTGCTGGCCGCGGCGGTGATGGTCTTCACCGGACGGAAGACGTCGGACCCGCCCGCGTGGATGAGCAAGCTCCAGGGGGAGTCCCCCGGCGGCGCCTTCCGGCTGGGACTGTTGCTGTTCCTGCTGATGCCGACCGACATCATGATGGAGTTCACGGTGGGCGCGTACCTCGCCGGCCACGACCTCGCGCTGTGGCACTCCGCCGGGTTCCTGGGCCTCACGGCGCTGCTGATCGGCTCCCCGCTCCTGGTCCTGCTGCTGATGGGCAGGCGTGCCGACACCGTGCTGCCTGCGACGCGCGACTGGATGCAGACGAACGCGTGGGTGGTCAGCGAGGCCGTCATCGCGCTGTTCGTGGTGATGCAGGTCAACTCGATCGTGACCGCGTAGCGCCGGCACCACTCGTCCTCCGAGGGGGATGCGGGATGTCTGGTCCACCGCGCAGCCTGGCTCCCATGACACGAGCTCGACGTACGACGGCCGCCCTGTCCTGCCTGCTCGCCCTCGCGGCGGGCCTCACGGCCTGCGGCGACTCGCCCGCGGTCTGCGACGACGTCGACGCCCTGCGCGCCTCCCTCGACAACCTCCAGTCCGCGAACCTCGGCGAGAACGGGCTCGACGCCATCACGACCGAGCTGCAGACGATGCGCAGCGAGCTCGACCAGCTCAGCGAGGACGCGCAGGACGAGTACTCCGAGCAGATCAGCCAGGTGCGCTCCCGCGCCACCGAGCTGAGGGAGGGCATCAAGACGACCGCGGAGACGCCCTCGGCCGCCGCTCTGGCCGACGTCCGCGGTGACCTCAGCGCCCTCGGCACCGCGGTCCAGGAGCTCGGCTCGGCCGTGGCCGACAGCTGCTGACCTTCGTGCCCGTGGAGTCATCCGCTGGAGATGAGGCGGCCGTGCGGGCATAAGGCGAGACTTCGGTTACGGGGGTCTCTCGTCACACGAAAGGAATCTGGGATGTCGTTCTGGGACATTGTGTGGTTCATCTTCATCACCTTCGCCTTCGTGGCGTACCTCATGGTGATGTTCTCGATCATCACCGACCTCTTCCGTGACCGGGAGGAGTCCGGAGTCATGAAGGCGGTCTGGATCGTCGCCCTGATCTTCCTGCCGCTGATCACCTCGCTCGTCTACCTGATCGTCCGGGGCAAGGGCATGTCCGAGCGGTCCGCGCAGACCGCGCAGGCGGTGAAGCAGCAGCAGGACGCCTACATTCGCGAGGTCGCGGGCAAGGCCACGCCGGCCGACCAGATCGCGCAGGCCCGGGCGATGCTCGACGCCGGCGTCATCAACCAGACCGAGTTCGAGCGGCTCAAGGACAAGGCTCTGGTCTGACGCTCCCTGGCGCCCGCGGCCGAGGCGGCACGCCCGCCCGGCCCCGGGGCATGCTCACAACGGCGCACCCGGAGGGCAGAACGCTGACCGTTCCCCACCTCGCGGCCGTCGTCCGCCGGCTCGAGAGGACCTTCGTCGGCCGGTGTGCCGCGTCCTTCGTCGACCTTGCCGGGATCGACCGGGCGATGGTGATCGCCTCGCAGGCCTTCACCGCACTGATCCCCCTGTTCATCCTGACCTCGGCGTTCGCTCCGACGGGGGACGAGGACACCGTCGCCGAGGGCCTGATCAGCCGCTTCGACCTGGCGGGCGACGCCGCGACCGCGGTCCGGACCCTGTTCGCGCACTCCACCGACAGCACCACCGGGGTGCTGAGCGTGGTGCTGCTCGTCTTCTCGGGGCTCTCACTCGCCCGGCGGATGCAGCGGATGTACCTCGACGCGTGGCGGCTCGACCCGCTGCAGGGGGTGCGGGGCTCGCTGAACGCGGCGCTCGGTCTGGCCGCCCTGCTGCTCGAGGTCCTGCTGCTGTCCCTCGCGCGCACCCTCGTGCGCGGGCTGCCGTTCGACAGCCTGTTCGGCCCCGTGCTGTCCGCGTTGGCGGGCATCCTGCTGTGGACGTCGATCCCGTGGCTGCTGCTTGACCGCCGGGTCGCGTGGCGGCGACTGCTCCCGGCCGGGCTGCTCACCAGCGTCTGCGCCAGCGTGTACGGGGTGGTCTCGACGGTCTCCATGCCGAGGTTGATGGAGAGCTACAGCGAGCGGTACGGCCTCTTCGGGGTCACCCTGGCGCTGGTCGGGTGGCTCCTGACCGTGTCGATGATCATCGTCGCCTCGACCGTCGTCGCCGCCGAGCTCGACCGGGCCGAGGAACCCTGGGCCCGGCGGGTGCGGAGCCGGTTCGGCATCGATGACGGCGGCGGCCGTCCCGGCGCGTCGGCGGTACCGGCCGGTGGCGAGCCCGGGGACCGGCTCGGACTCCCTCCGCAGGGATGATGCCGGGCGGGGCGTGCGGCTCGATGATGGGCTGCGTGGAGAGCTCAGAGCAGGTACACGACATCTCCGGTGCCCGGCACGTGCGTCCGGGGTCGCTCTCGCTCGTCGACGTGGCCGTCGGTGCGTCCACGTCGGCCGTCGCCGCGGCAGTGGCCGTCGGGCGAGGGGTGGGCACGGTCGCCCGGCCGGCGGTCCGGGTCGCGCTCCGGCCGCCGCTGCTGGCCCCGCGCTACCAGCCAGGCTCCGTGCTCGCCGGCGTGGCCCGCCGGGGGGCGCGGCGTCGCGCGCAGGCACTGCGCGAGGCGACGGCGCTGCTCGACGTCCTGGTCCCGCTGGTCACGACGGAGCTGCTGCGCCGGCTCGACCTGACCGGCATCGTCGAGCGGTACGTCGACCTCGACCGGCTGGTCTCCCGGGTGGACGTGGACGCGGTGGCGCGGCGGCTGGACGTGGACGCGGTGGCGCAGCGGCTGGACCTGGACGCGGTGGTGCAACGCCTCGACCTGACCGGCATCGTCGAGCGGTACGTCGACCTCGACCGGCTGGTCTCCCGGGTGGACGTCGACGCGATAGCCCGGCGGCTGGACCTGGACGCGGTGGTACGCCGGCTCGACCTCATGCGGATCGTGCGGGAGCGGGTGGACCTCGACGCGCTGGTCGCGACCGTCGACCTCGACGCCGCCGCCCGCCGGCTGGACGTGGACGCCGTGATCGACCGGATCGACCTGGTCGGGATCGCCGAGACCGTCATCGCCGAGGTCGACCTGCCCGAGATCATCCGCGAGTCGACCGGCGCCGTCGCGTCGGACACCGTGCGCGGCGTCCGGATGCAGGGGATCTCCGGCGACGAGGCGGTCGGCCGGGCGGTGGACCGGCTCCGGCTGAGACGCCGTAGACCCGAGGCGGAGCCGCCCGCCGTCACCACCGGGCACGGTGACGGCATCCCGCGGCAGCCCGGGCCGGGAGTGACGGAGGGCCCGTGACCGAGGGGGGCTTCTCGCCCATCCCTCGCGAGGCCCGGCCCTACCAGGGACGACGAGCCGGGCTGGTCACCCGGGTAACCGCGAACGTCGTGGACGTGCTCGTCGCGGTGGCGATCCTGCTGGCGGCGTACGCCGGTCTCAACGGGCTCCGGTTCCTGGTGTCTCCCCGCAGCTTCTCCTTCACCGACCTGTCGCCGCTGCCGAGCGTGGCCGCCGCGCTGGTCGTCCTTGCCGGGTACCTCACCGCCACCTGGGCGACGACCGGGCGGTCGTACGGCTGCCACCTCATGGGCCTGCGCGTGGTGGGCCGGGACGGCGGACGGCTCGGACCGTTCGCGGCGCTGCTCCGCAGCCTGTTCTGCGTGCTGTTCCCCCTCGGTCTCCTGTGGTGCGCGGTGGACGGCTCGCGTCGCTCGGTCCAGGACGTCGTCCTGCGGACCGCGGTCGTCTACGACTGGCAGCCGCGAGGGGAGACGGGGTTCCGCCGGGCCTGACGCATCGCTGCGGCCCGCGCGGAGCCGGCGGGCGTCCGGGTGGATGAATCTCACGTGATCACCCCCTGCGGATGATTACGTACGGCGGCGGGCGGCGGAGTCTGGCGGAGACATCCACCCGATGAGGAGCTCATCATGTCGGAAACCAAAGGCGCATCCATCCCCCAGCAGGCGTCGCCTACGTCATCGACCACGGCGCCCACTGCCGGCACCACCCCGTCGACCCCGACCATGGCCGCTCCCGCCGAATCGCCGCAGACCGGCTGGGTCGGCTGGGTCGCGTTCGCCGGGATGATGATGGTGCTGCTCGGAATGTTCCACGCGTTCCAGGGCATCATCGCGCTCGTCCAGGAGGACTACTACCTGGTCGGGCAGAACGGCCTGACCATCCACGTCGACTACACCGCCTGGGGCTGGGCGCACATCGTGGTCGGTGCCCTCGTCGCGGGCGCCGGTGTCGGCCTTCTCGCCGGGCAGATGTGGGCCCGCGTGGTCGCTGTCGTGTTCGCCTTCGGCAGCGCCCTGGTCAACGCTGCCTTCCTCGCGGCCTACCCGCTCTGGTCGGCCCTGATGATCGCGGTCGACATCCTGGTGATCTGGGCGGTCACGGTCCACGGGAGCGAGATCCGCAACCGTGACACCGGTCAGGGGACGAACGCCTGACCCCCGGGTCACGCGTCGTGCCCGCCATGGACGAGAGCGAGGAGCTGCAGCAGCTCCGGCAACGCGTGACCGAGCTCGAGACCGAGCTCCAGCAGGCGCGGACCGCACCGTCGGTCGCCACGCCGTCGGAGCCCGGTCCTCGAGCGCTTGAACGGACCCGGTGGCGGTCGGTCGTCGCGGCGACGTGCATCGGCCTGGCCTGTGTCCTCGCCCCGCTGTCGGTGACCGCGGTCTGGGCCAGCGACGAGGTGTCCGACACCGACCGGTACGTCGAGACCGTGGCCCCGCTCGCGGAGGACCCGGCGATCCAGAACGCGGTCGCCGACGCCGTGACGGAGGAGATCTTCACCTACGTCGACGTCGAGGCGATCACGTCGGAGGCGCTGGCGGCGCTCGCCGCGCAGGACATCGCGCCGCGGGCGGCCGCGGGACTCGAGGCGCTCCAGGTGCCGATCGTCAACGGGATCGAGGGGTTCACCCGGACCGAGGTCGGCAAGGTCCTGGCCAGCCCGCAGTTCGCGACCGTGTGGGAGCAGGCCAACCGGGCCGCGCACACCGAGCTCGTCAACCTGCTCTCGGGGGAGCAGGGCGGCGCGGTCAGCGCGCAGAACGGCACCGTCACGCTCAACCTCGGACCGATCGTCGCCGCGGTGAAGCAGCAGCTGATCGCCGAGGGCTACACGATCGCGAACAACATCCCCGCCGTGGACCGGTCGATCGTGCTGGTCAGCTCGGACGCGGTGACCAAGGCCCAGGGGGTCTACCGGCTGTTGGACGGTCTGGGTCGGTGGCTCCCCGTGATCGCGCTGGCGCTGTTCGCCGTCGGCGTCTACGTCGCCACCGGGCACCGGAGGGCGCTGCTCCTCGGGTCCCTCGGCGTGGCCGGCTCGATGCTGCTGCTGGGTGTCGCCCTGGCGGTCGCCCGACCCCTGTACCTCGACGCGATCCCCTCGGACGTGCTCCCGCGGGAGGCGGCGGGCAACATCTTCGACACGCTCGTGCGCTTCCTGCGCAACGGCCTGCGGGTCACCGCCGTGCTCGCGCTGGTCGTGGCGCTCGGCGCCTTCTTCACCGGGCCGTCGACGACCGCGGCACGCACCCGCCGGGGTCTGGCCGAGACGGTCGGCGTGCTCGGCGGGCGGGCCGAGGCGGCCGGCGTGAGGACCGGCGGCGTGGGCACCTGGACGGCCGC
The DNA here is from genome assembly GCF_019679455.1 of Nocardioides jiangsuensis. Classification (GTDB taxonomy): domain Bacteria; phylum Actinomycetota; class Actinomycetes; order Propionibacteriales; family Nocardioidaceae; genus Nocardioides_C; species Nocardioides_C jiangsuensis. Next base: position 221,718 of record NZ_JAIEZQ010000001.1, on the reverse strand, counting down.
CCACCGCCGTCCGCTGCGCATAGGACTGGTCATCGCGGGAGCCCTGGTGCTGACCTTCTGGTCGCGGCCCACCGTCGGGGTGGTGCTGTGGACCGCGGTCGCGGTGCTCGTCGGCATCGGCGTCGTCGAGTTCCTCGCCCGCACCGGGACGCCCGAGCCTCGCGCGGCGGTCGCCGGTGAGGGGGCGGCGGGCGCGCCCGCCACCACGCCGTACCCGGCACCGGGGGAGCCCGCGGCCGAGGCGCCGACCGCACCACTGCCGCGGCAGCGCGAGCCGGTGACTCCGGGCGCGCCGTCGCCCGCCACACCCTCCGGTGAGGGATCCGAGACCCAGGTAGAGAAAGAGGCATCCCCGCATGGCTGACTACCCCCTGATCGCCGACCATGGCCTGATCGGCGACCTCCAGACCAGCGCGCTGGTGAGCACGGACGGGTCGATCGACTGGTTCTGCGCGCCACGCTTCGACTCTCCGAGCATGTTCGCCGCGCTGCTGGACCACCGGCGTGGCGGTCACCTCCGCTTCCGGCCGGTCGACCAGGAGGTCACGAGCAAGCAGCTCTACTTCCCGGACACGGCCATCCTGATCACCCGCTTCATGACCGAGGGCGGCGTGGGGGAGGTCATGGACTTCATGCCGATCGCCTCGGCGACCACGGCCACGACGCGGCACCGGCTCGTCCGGCTGGCGCGCTGTGTCCGCGGGCAGATGACGTTCGACCTCGACATCGCGCCCCGGTTCGACTACGGGCGCGAGCGCCACGAGACGCAGCTCACCGAGAGTGGCATGGTCTTCCAGGGCCCGCGGACCTCGTGCACGGTCCACATCGTGCGCGAGCCGGGTGACGAGCGCCTCGTACGCCCCGAGGCGGACGGGGAGGGAGCCGTGCACGCCACCCTCACCCTGCGCGCGGGACAGCAGCGCGGCCTGGTGCTCGAGACCGACTCCGTGGGGCCGCCGCGTGACATCCGGGTGGCCGAGGTCCAGCAGCTCTTCGACGACACGGCCGCCTTCTGGAAGAGCTGGCTGAGCCGGTCGACGTACACCGGACGGTGGCGGGAGATGCTGGGCCGCTCGGCGATCACGCTGAAGCTGATGACCTACGCGCCCACGGGCGGTCTGGTCGCGGCTCCGACGGCCGGGCTGCCCGAGCAGGTGGGCGGTGAGCGCAACTGGGACTACCGCTACACGTGGGTCAGGGACGCGTCGTTCTCGGTCTACTCGCTGCTGGGCATGGGCTTCACCGAGGAGGCGGCCGCGTTCGCCGGGTGGCTGCGCGCCCGCGTGCACGCCCAGGTGAGCGAGGCCGAGGGACCGCTCAACATCATGTACCGGGTGGACGGGTCGCCCGACCTCGGCGAGGAGGTCCTCGAGCACTGGGAGGGCTACCGGGGGTCGAGCCCCGTGCGGATCGGGAACGGTGCCGCGGGTCAGCTCCAGCTCGACATCTACGGCGAGGCGATGGACAGCATCTACTACGCCGACCGCCGCGGGATCCAGGGGGGACACCAGGGCTGGCTGTCGGTCTGTGAGCTGTTGGACTGGCTCACCGACAACTGGGACCAGCCCGAGGAGGGGATCTGGGAGACCCGCGGCGGTCGGAGGGACTTCACCTACGGCCGGCTCATGAGCTGGGTCGCGCTGGACCGCGGCGTCCGGCTCGCCACCGCGCACGGGCGCCCCGCCCCGCTGGAGCGGTGGGTCGCCCAGCGCGACGCGATCTACGACCAGATCATGGCGCGAGGCTGGAACTCCGAGCGACAGGCGTTCGTGCAGCAGTACGACGACCGGGTGCTGGACTCCTCCCTGCTGCGGATGTCGAGCGTCGGGTTCGTGTCGCCGCACGACCCGATGTGGGCGTCCACGCTGCGGGCGATGGACGAGGAGCTCGTCACCGACAGCCTCGTCTACCGCTACGACCCTGAGGCGTCGCCGGACGGCCTGCGGGGCTCGGAGGGGACGTTCTCGCTGTGCACCTTCACCTACGTCGACGCGCTGGCGCGGGCCGGTCGTGTGGACGACGCGCGGCTGGTCTTCGAGAAGATGCTGACCTACGCCAACCACCTCGGGCTCTACTCCGAGGAGATTGCGCTCACGGGGGAGCAGATCGGCAACTTCCCGCAGGCCTTCACGCACCTGGCGCTGATCGACGCGGCGATCACGCTGGACTCGCAGCTGGACCTGCGTGCGCCGGCGGCGGCGCCGCTGCCACGGGTCTCGATCCCCACCCAGCGCACCCCCGGCCAGGAGCCGGCCGAGGCCGCCGCGCCCAGGACGGCCGCGGTCGGGGCCGACTGAGCCCGCCGTCCCGCGGGACGGTGCGGTGAGCGAGTATCCGCAGGCCCCGGGGGGGTGGACCGTCGTGGGACGCCGGTCCGCGGGGCCCTTCACCACCGCGGTCACCTACACCCACCCCGACGGCCGCACGGTCCAGTGGTCCTCACGGTCGCACCGCAAGCACGCGTCGCGCCTGTCGCGCGTGCGGGCCGCACGCGAGGGCGTCGTCTGGGCGCCGCACCGGGGCTCGTGGTGGATAGCCGTGCTCTTCGTCGCCGGCTCGACGTGCTTCCTCGTCGCGCCGCTCCCCGCCTTCCTCCAGGCGGTCGGGCCCCGGGCGGACGGCGCGGTGTTCTTCGTGGGCTCGCTCCTCTTCACCTCGGCGGCCACGCTGCAGTGGCTGGAGACCGTGAACGCCGACCGCGGGCCGGGTCCGCGCCCTCGCGGGCCGCTGCGTGCCTTCGCGTGGGAGCCGCGCCGGATCGACTGGTGGAGCAGCGGTGTGCAGCTCGTGGGCACGCTGTTCTTCAACGTCACGACGTTCCGGGCCTTGAGCACGGCCGTCGACTCGCCGTCCTACGACAGGCTGGTCTGGCGGCCGGACGCGCTCGGGTCGATCTGCTTCCTCGTGGCCGGCTACCTCGCGTACGTCGAGGTCACCGGCGGTCTGCTGCGCAGGCCGCCGCGCACGGTGGAGGGCGGGATCGTCGCGGTGAACCTGCTCGGCTGCCTGGCCTTCGGGCTCTCGGCGCTGGCCGCGTACGTCGTGCCCGCCACCGGCACCGAGGCCAACGTGGCCGTGGCCAACGCCGCCACCTCGGCCGGTGCGCTCGCGTTCCTCGTCGGTGCCCTCCTCCTGCTGCCGGAGGGCGCCCGGGCGCCGGTCGCGACCGCGGGCTAGGCAGCCGGGGAGCGGCCACCGTGCCTGCGCGGCCGGGAGCGGCCGCCTCGCGCTCAGCCTCCGAGGATCTTCGCCTTCTGGGTGGCGAACTCCTCCTCGGTGAGCACACCCTGTGCCCTGAGCTCGCCCAGGGTCTTGAGCTGCTGCAGGGTGTCCCCACCAGACGTGGCTCCCCGCTGGGTCGGCACCTCGGGAGGAGCGACCTGCTGCTGGTACGCCTGCTGTCGCTGGGCGGCGGTCTGCGCGTCCTTCTCGGCGAACTTGGCGGCCTGACGGCGCTGCACGCGCCCGCTGACGGCGGAGGCCGTCCCGGCGATCGCGGCAGTCCTCGCGACTCCGCGCACTAGTCCTGGCATGCCCGTCTCCTCAGGTCGTCGCTTGCAGGGGTTCCGTCGCCTCGAGAGCCTCCAGCGCGTCCATCACGTCCTGCGCCGGGATCCGGGCTCCCGCGATCAGCTCGCCACCCGACTCCCGGGCCGCGGCGACGAAGGGGATGGCCCAGGTGTTCTCGTAGACGATCAGGACCGCGAGCTTGCCGGGCTCCATCGCGCCGGCCGCCTCGCGCACGTCCTCGTCACCGAGCAGGCCCGTCCGGGCCCAGGCGAGATCGGCGAAGTCGCCGACGTCTACCTCACCGGACGCGAGGTCGGCCGCGTAGACCTCACCCGCCGTGGTCTTGCCGACCACCGTGACGTCGTACACGGCGACGATGCCGCGCTCGACGAGGCTCACCAGCTCCTGGGCGGCCCGACCGGTGAGCCGGTCCCCGCTGAACTCGATGAGCACGAAGTCCACGGGGCCGTGGACGTCAACCTCTGTCATCGCTCTTCACTCTCCTTCGTGCGAGGACGATGTGCCTCACGTCTGGTGGCCGTGCCCGCCGTGCGCGGCGGGGTCAACCGGTGCAACGTCGTCGCGGGAGGCCCGGTGAACGGACCGGCGTCGGGCTCGACGACGCGGCGGATCCCGAGGATCACGAGTCCGCGGGCCTGCAGCATCGCCGCGATGTCCGCGAGTCCCTGTCCTGCACGCTCCGGCAGGAGGAAGACGCTGGAGGTCGCCGCGTGGCCGACGCCCATCGCGGCGAAGCTGGCCAGGAAGGCGGGCCCGAACTGGCCCGGGAGGGTCACCTGGTAGGACCCCGCGAGGACGGCTGCGGTACTAGTCATCGACTGCCTCCTTGCCACCGGGCTCCTCCGGTGTGTCGGCCTCGGTCTCGGTCATGGTCGGGACGCGGCGTACCTCGACCACCTCGATCCCCAGCGCCCGCAGCCGGGCCAGCAGCCCGTAGAGCGCGGCCTGGTCCGAGATGCCGTACAGCACGGTGTTGACCTGCTCCGGCGGCAGCGTGACCGCGCCCATGTCCTGGAGGTCCTTCTCGGGTACGGCGCCCGCGACGCGGACCTCGTACATCGTCTGGACCATGAGGCACTCCGTTCTCGACCGGTCCCTGTGACGTTCGCAAACCACGGCCGTCAGGGCGTCATCCCTGCGGGGTGAACCGGTGCCGCCGTCCGAACCGAACCGCGGCCGTCACCGACTCCGCGGGTCGAACCGCGCGAACCGGACCTGCCCCGACTTCCTGCCCCGTCGAGTTCCGTAAGGGCCACCGCCGACGGGACCTTCGCCCCTTCAGACCCTCCTTTACTCGTGCTCCGCTGGAGGCTGGGGGAACCGATGGCGACCCCCCTGTCGCCTGGAGGACCTATGCCACCCACCACCGGCACCACATCCGACTCCGGGGCGGCGGCGAGCCCGTCTCCGACGCCGACGCGGCCGGCCGAACCCCGCGTGAGCGCCAAGTTCGGCGCGCTGCCGACGCCCCCGGACGCCCTCGTCCGGCGCCGTCTCCTCGACGTCCTGCGTGACGGCGTGCGCCGGCCGCTGACCCTGGTGAGCGCCCCGGCCGGCTACGGGAAAACCGTGCTCGTGTCCACCCTGGGCAGCAGCCTCGACAGGGTCGGTACGGCGCTGTACCTGACAATGGACGACGGCGACACGGCGCCCGCGGAGTTCTGGGGCTCGGTGCTGGAAGGTCTGCGGCGGCGCGGCGTCGACGTCACCGACGTGCACCCTTCCGGCACGTCGGAGGTGGTCGACGGGCGCATGCTGACGCGGCTGGCCGGGCGGATCGAGGAGCACGAGCGGCCCGTGGTCCTCGTCCTCGACTGCGGAGAGCTCCCGCTCCCGCCGGTCGTCGGCGACGGGCTGAACCGGCTCCTCGCCGCATGCGCCGGCAGGCTCCGCCTGGTCTTCCTCACGCGGACCGACCCGCCGCTGCCGCTGCACCGGTACCGGCTCCGGGACGAGGTCACCGAGATCCGCGCCGACGACCTCTCCTTCACGCTCTCCGAGGTCGCCGTGCTCATGCGCCGCGCCGGTCTCGACCTCGAGCCCGTCGACATCGCCGCGCTGCATGCCCGCACGGGCGGCTGGCCCGCCGGTCTCAAGTTCGCGGCGATGGCGCTGGCGGGTCGCGCCGACCCGCACCGGGCGGCCCAGGAGTTCCGCGGGGACACCGGCAACGTCGCGGCGTTCCTGATGAGCGAGGTGCTGGCCAAGCAGCCACCCGAGACGCGGGAGCTGCTGCTGCGCACCTGTCTCGTGGACGAGCTGGACCCGGGACTGGTCACGGCTCTCACCGGACGGCACTGCGACCCCCGCACCCTGCAGTTCATGGCGCACGGCAACTCGTTCATCGAGCAGGTGCCCGGCCGCCCCGGCCACTACCGCTACCAGTCGCTGTTCCGTGAGTTCCTGCGCAGCCAGGTCGAGTACGAGTGGCCGGGGCTCGTGCCCGAGCTGCACCGCACGGCGGCCGAGTGGCTCGCGCGTGACGGCCGGCCGCTCGTCGCGATCCGTCCCGCCGCGTCCGCGCAGGCGTGGCCGATCGCCACCCGATGCTTCGTCGAGGGGCTCGGTGTCGGCCGGCTGCTGATCGGACCGCGTCGCGCGGTCCTGCACGACCTGCTCGGAGGACTTCCCGACGACGTCGAGGGAGCGGACGCCGCCGTCACCCGGGCCGCTCTCGCGGTCGCCGACGTGGACCTCGACCTGGCCGAGGCGGCTCTCGTCGAGGTGCGGAGCCTGCCGTCGCGGGAGGAGTCACCCCGCTCGCCCGCGCTCGCGCTCACGGTGCTCGTGCTCGAGGCGGTCGCGGGCAGCATGGATCCCGACCTCGACGCCGGCCTGGACGCGGTGCTCCGCGCGGAGAACGCCCTGTCGCTGGCGCCCGCGGATGACCGGGTCGCCAGGCCTGAGCTCGAGATCGTGCTGGCCGGCTGCCGGGGGAGGGTGCTGCTGCAACGCGGCGACCTCGGCGCGGCACTGGCGGCGCTGACCCGGGGCGTACGACTGGCCGAGACGGCCCGGCTCGAGGAGGCCGCGGCGCAGCTGCAGGGCATGGCCGCGCTCGTGGAGGCCATGACGGGCAGGCTCCGGAAGGCCGCCGAGATAGCGGCCGAGTGGGGTGCCCAGGACGACACCGGAAGTGGCCCGTCGTACTCCTCGAGGGCCGCCGTGCTGGCGCTGGCCTGGGCCCGCATGGACCAGTACGACCTCGGTGCGGTCCAGGACCTGCTGGCGCTCTCGGAGCCCGCCGCGTGCTCGCCGTACGACGCCCGGCTGCTCGGCGCCCTCGGCACCCTGCTCCGCGCGCGCCTGCTGCGCGCCCAGGGGAGGCCCGAGCTGGCACGGGCCGGAATCCGGGCCGTGTCCGCCCCCGACCGGTCCACCGCGGTGAGCGGCCGGGTCGCGCGTTCCCTCGTGCTCGAGGAGGCGGCGTGCCTGGTGCAGGAGCACCGTCCCCAGGAGGCCGTCGAGACGCTGCGGACCACGGATGCCGACGGCGCGGTGGAGGCCGAGCTCCTGCTCGAACCGGCCACGCTCCCCGGACCGGTGCCGGAGCAGACGCGGCGCCCGGCGGGCGCCCTGGCGGGGGAGCCGCTGGCGACCCAGGTGGCTGGGTGGCTGGTGCTGACCCGCCGGGCCGCGCGCCGGCCCGACCGGGCCCGGGCCGAGGCGTTCCTCGCCCGTGCCCTCGAGACCGCTGCGCCCGAGCGGCTCCGCCGCCCCTTCCTCGAGGCGCCCGAGGAGGTCCGCGAGCTGCTCGGCCACGGCGCCGCGGCGACACGGCACGGCTGGCTGCGCACCACCGAGCCCGCCCCGACCGCCGACGAACCCGCCCTCGTCGGAGCCCAGCGCTCACCCGTCACCGGCGGGAGCCGGGCGGGGCCCGCGCCGGCGGTGCCCCCGCTGACCGCGAAGGAGCAGGAGGTGCTCGGCTACCTGGCGCAGCTGCTCACCACCGACGAGATCGCGGCGACCATGTTCGTCTCGGTGAACACGGTCCGCAGCCACGTCCGCAGCATCCTGCGCAAGCTCGGCGTGACCCGGCGCAACCAGGCGGTACGACGGGCGTGGGAGCTGCAGCTCCTCCCCCCGCGGGACGCAGCCTGAAGGTCCGGCCGCACCGGGATGGCACAGACCATCCCGACCGGATGATGCGGGTCCGGCCAGGGCGGAGAAGCGTGGAGTCGACGGGTCGTTCCGGACGGTCGGCCCGGTAACCGAAGAGAGGTTCGCAATGTCTTCGTCACTTCTGGAGCGGCGCCGTACCGGCTGGGACCTCGTCCTGGGCGCGCTGCTCGTCATCGGCGGCCTGGTGATCCTGGGCCACGCCGTGTGGGCCACCGCGGTGTCGGTGCTGTTCCTCGGCTGGATCCTGCTGCTCGTCGGCGTGGTCGGCCTGGTCGGTGCGTTCTTCCGCATCGGCAAGGGCGGCTTCTGGGTCTCGGCGCTCAGCGGCGGCCTGCTGCTCGTGCTCGGTGGCGTGTGCCTGCGCAACCCCGAGGTCGCGGCGGTGACCCTGACCCTGGTCGCCGGGGCGTTGTTCCTGGCCACCGGCATCGTCCGTCTGGCCGCCTCGGCGCAGGAGCCGGAGTACCGCTGGCCGCTGCTCATCGCCGGCGTGGTCTCCACCCTCCTTGGCCTGGTGGTGCTGTTCAACCTGGTCAGCGCGTCGTACGTGCTGCTGGGTGTGATCCTCGGGATCGAGACCCTCTTCGACGGCATCGCGATGATGCTCGTCGGGCGGGTCCGTGTCTCCCCGGCGGGCATGGGGCACCCGGGGGTGGTCGCGCCCTGACGCCGGCCTGAGCACGCCTGAGCACGCCTGGGCACTGCCGGACCGATGCAGGTCTGCGCAGTGCACAGGTCTGCACCCTGTGACCTGTTGTGTCCGGTTCGGGTCTCTGGTGGTCTGTGGCTCTCCCCCCACGACTCCCACCAGGAGCACCCATGGCCCTACGCCACCTCACCGCCGGAGCCGCCACAGCGGGTCTCGTCGGCGCCCTCACCGCGCTCGTCCTGTCCACCCTTCCCGCGCTCGCCCATGAAGGCGAGCAGGAAGGGGAGGGCAAGGACGCGATCGGGGAGGTGGACCCGAACTTCCCCACCACGTCGATCCTCGGCGACAGCGCCGGTCCCGGCGCGGCCTGTGTCGACGGGCAGGCCGCCTACTTCCCCTGCGAGAACGTCAACCTCGCGAGCTACCTGCCTATGTCGGCCATCGGCGGCGGCCGCGGCTCCGACGTCTGGGGCTGGACCGACCCCGAGACCGACCGCCGCTACGCGATCGCCGGCCGGGACAACGGCACCGCCTTCGTCGACGTCACCAACGAGCGCCGCCCCGTCTATCTCGGCAACCTGCCGACCTCGGGCACCAACAACGTGATCTGGCGCGACATCAAGGTCTACGACGACCACGCGTTCATCGTCGCCGAGGCGCGCGAGCACGGCATGCAGGTCTTCGACCTCACCGCGCTGCGGGACGTCGACCGTACGGCGGCGCCGGTGACCTTCGAGGCGACCGCCCGCTACACCGGCTTCGGTCGGGCGCACAACCTGGTGGTCAACGAGAAGAGCGGCATCGCCTTCGCCGTAGGCGCGCGCGAGGACCTGCGCGCGTGCGCCGGCGGCCTGCACATGGTGGACCTGAACGACCCCGCCGCCCCGGCGTTCGCCGGCTGCTTCGCCGACGACGGCTACACCCACGACGCGCAGTGCGTGGTGTACGACGGCCCGGACAACCGGTTCACCGGCCGCGAGATCTGCTTCAACTCCAACGAGGACACGCTCACCATCGTCGACGTCACCGACAAGTCCGACCCGACGATGCTGTCGCGGGTCGGCTACGACGGCTCGGCGTACTCCCACCAGGGCTGGCTCACCGAGGACGGCAGCCACTTCCTCATGGGCGACGAGCTCGACGAGCTGACGACGGGCGGCAGGACCTCGACGCTGATCTGGGACGTGGAGGACCTCACCGCGCCGGTGCGGTTCGCGACCTTCACCAACGACACCACCGCGATCGACCACAACCTGTACGTGAAGGGCGACCGGGTCTACCAGTCCAACTACCGGTCCGGCCTGCGGATCCTCGACGCCTCCGGGGTCGGCGAGGGCCGGCTGACCGAGGTCGGCTACCTCGACACCTGGCCCGAGGACGACGCGACCGCGTTCAGCCACGGCACGTGGAGCAACTACCCGTTCTTCGAGAACGGCATGGTCGTGGTGCACGGCTACGACGGGCTGTTCCTGGTCCGGCCCACCGGCGCCGCCCGCTGAGCGGGGCGCTGACCCGGCGCTGACCGGGCAGGAAGATGTCTGGCAGCCGGCGGGCCCACGGCCGACTGCCAGACTGCTGCACATGCACCAGGTGTACCGCGCCCCGATGCGCTCGCGGCACGACGACGTGGACCCCGGTCTCGCCGTGGAACGCGCGCTCGCGTCGGGGGTCTGCGGTGTCGGCGGCAGGCTCAGCACGCCGCCGTCGACGCTCGCGGAGGCGCTCGCCCGGACCGACGACGAGTACGACGAGCGCACCGCCCGGCGGCTGGAGCGGTTCGCCGCGGCGCCGACCGGCTCCTTCGTGTGGACCCGGGACCCCGACGGCCTGTACTTCCTCGGAAGGCTCATGGGGGAGTGGCGGTACGACGGCTCGCCGGACGCCCTCGCGACCGACCTGGTGCACGTGCGCGCCTGCGACTGGCTCGCGAGGCCGGTCCCGCCGGAGCGGGTGCCCGCGGCGACGCTCGCGACCTTCGCCCGCGGCGGACGGAACTTCCAGCAGACCCACGACGCGACGGTCGGCGCCGACTCGGCCGCGCTGTGGGAGGGGGCTCCACCACCCTGATCGGCTGATCGGCTGCTCATCACACGACCACCGGCGAGACCACGTGGTTCCGGCCTCGACGCGCAGCCGGGACGTGTGGGGGCGCCGGCGGGGCTTTGGGCCCTCGCCCCTGGCCGGCGCGCGGTGGTTCGGTGGAGGGGAGGGAGGGGATGGCCGTGAGCCGTGCCGTGGAACCCGTCGCCGTGGCCACCACCGGCCGGCTGCGTGCCGCGGACGTCGTCGCGTCGTTCGACGGCCCGGTCGGCGCCTACGTGCACGTGCCGTTCTGCGAGCGGATCTGCCCGTTCTGCCCGTACGACAAGGTGGTCGCGGAGGAGGGGCTGGCCCGCCGGTACTTCGCGGCGCTGCGCCGTGAGCTGGACGGGTACGTCGCGGAGCTGGGCGCCCCGTTCACCTCGCTGTACGTCGGCGGCGGCACGCCCACGCTCTACCCCGACGAGCTCGCCGACGTCGTCGCCCGGATCCCGGTGACGGGGGAGCGGGCGGTGGAGGTGCTGCCGACCCACGGCACCCCGGAGCGGCTGGGCCGGTTGGCGGACATCGGGTTCACCGCGGTCAGCATCGGCGCGCAGTCCTTCCACGACCAGATCCTGCGCCGGCTCGTCCGGCCGCACGACGCCGCCGCGGCCCGCACGGCGGTCGAGCACGCGCTCGGCCGGTTCGACTGCGTGGACGTCGACCTGATCGTCGACGTCGAGTGGGAGGACGAGGACGCGTTCCCGGGGGCGTTCCTCGAGGACGTGCGGACCTGCTTCGCGCTCGGCGTGGACCAGGTGTCGACGTACCCGCTGATGCGGTTCGGCTACACGCCGTTCGGCACCGCCCGGCACGACCCGCGGCGCGAGCACGCGGTGCTGGCCCGGGCGACCGAGCTCGCGGAGGCGATGGGCTACGAACGACGGTCGGTCTGGACGTTCAACCGGCGAGGGGCGGCGCCGTACACCTCGATCACGCGACGCCGGTTCCTCGGGATGGGCGCGGGCAGCTCGTCGTTCTCCGGGCGCGACTTCTACGTCAACCACTTCGGGGTGGCCGCCTACGCCGACGCGGTCGAGTCCGGGCGGCTTCCGGTCGCCCGCTGGCTGCACCTTGGCCGCTGGGGCGGTGCCGCGTACGACGCGTTCTGGCAGGCGTACGCCGGCGGGGCGGACGTGGACGCGCTGCGCGAGTCCTACGGTCCGGCCGTCGCGGGCGCGGTCCACGCCGCGCTGGCCCCGCTCGTCCCCGCCGGTCTGGTGGACCGGACCCCGGGCGGCTTCCGGCTCACCGCGCGCGGCTTCGACGCCTACCACGACCTGGAGCGGTGGGTGACCTACCAGCTGATCGAGCCCCTGTGGGCGGAGATGCTCACCGAGCACACGGCACCGGCCTGCGCCGCCGACAGCCGCGCGCAGTGGGCGGCGCCGGACCGGGCGCGCACCGGACGGGCCTGGTCGCTGGCCAGCCGGCTGTTCGAGCGGCCACCGTGACCGACCGCTGGTGGAGCCTCGTGGCTCCCGGCTACGACCGGGGCGTCGCGCTCGTCGGCTGGCACCGGGCCCTCGACGCCCTGGTCGCCGACGTGTCGGGCGGGCGGCTGCTCGACGTCGGCTGCGGGCCCGGCCACCTCGCTCCGGGGCTCCTCGCCCGCGGCACGGAGTACGTCGGCCTGGACCGGGACGGGGCGATGCTCACCAGGGCGGCGCGGAGCCTCGCGGGGACCGGTGGCCTGCCCGAGCGGGGCGTGCTCGTCCGGGCGGACGTGACCGCACTGCCCTTCCGTGACGCGTCCTTCGACGTGGTCGTGGCGTCGGCCGTGCTCGGCCTGCTCGACCTCCGGACCCGGCGGGCAGCGCTGTGCGAGATGGCGCGGGTGGCGCGCAGCGAGGTCCGCCTCCTCGAGCCGGTGCACCGCCTGGGGGAGCCCACCCGGGCACGGCGGTCCCGGCTGGTGGCGCTGGTCCGGGAGCGGCCGCTGGAGCTCGCCGAGCTGGCCGGGGCCGGACTCCGGCCCGAGGTGCGCGGCCCGGCCGTGCTGGGCGTCTACTCCGTGGTGCGCGCGACCAGGGCCTGATGCACGACGACGGGGCCGGCCCGGGCCGGGGCCGAGGACGCCATCGGGGAGGATCGTCGGATGAGCACCGCGGACCGGCCACGCCCCCACGCCCTGCTGGTGGCGGGGACCACCTCCGACGCCGGCAAGAGCGTCGTGACCACGGGGCTCTGCCGGGCGTTGCGCCGGCGCGGGCTCCGGGTGGCGCCGTACAAGGCGCAGAACATGTCGAACAACTCCATGGTGACCGCCGAGGGTGCCGAGATCGGCCGGGCCCAGTGGGTGCAGGCGGTCGCGGCCGGGGCGGAGCCGGAGGCGGCGATGAACCCGGTCCTGCTCAAGCCCGGCAGCGACCGACGCAGCCACGTGGTGGTGATGGGCCGCCCGCACGGGTACCTCGAGGCGGGTGAGTTCGCGGGAGGCCGGAAGGCGCTGGCCCGGGCCGCCTTCGCCGCGTTCGACGACCTCGCCACCCGGTACGACGTCGTGGTGTGCGAGGGCGCGGGCAGCCCGGCGGAGATCAACCTGCGGCAGCACGACTACGTGAACATGGGACTCGCGCAGCACGGGCGGATCCCGACGCTGCTCGTCGGGGACATCGACCGCGGCGGAGTGTTCGCGGCCCTGTACGGCACGTTGGCCCTGCTCGACGCGTCCGACCAGGCGCTGGTCGCGGGCCACGTCGTGAACAAGTTCCGCGGCGACGTGGGGCTGCTCGAGCCCGGCCTGCGCACCGTGGAACGGCTGACCGGCCGCCCGGTCCTCGGCGTGCTGCCCTGGCAGAGCGGGCTCTGGCTCGACTCCGAGGACACGCTCGCCCTGGAGTCCCGGCCCCACCACGACCCGGTGGGCGGACGGCCGCGGCTGCGGGTCGCGGTGGTGATGCTGCCCCGGATCAGCAACGTCACCGACGTCGACGCGCTGTGCCTCGAGCCCGACGTCGAGGTCGCCTTCGTCCGCGACCCCCGCGCGCTCGCGGACACCGACGTCGTCGTCCTCCCCGGCACCCGCGCCACCCTCGACGACCTGCGTTGGCTGCGGGAGCACGGGCTCGACCGGGCGGTGTGCGCGCACGCCGCGCGTGGCGGGGTGGTGCTCGGGATCTGCGGCGGCTTCCAGATGCTCGGCAGGTCCGTGCACGACCCCGACGGTGTCGAGGGAGCACCCGGCGCGTCCGCGGACGGCCTCGGGCTGCTCGACGTGTGCACCCGCTTCGACCCGGCCAAGGTGCTCCGGCTGCCCCGGGGGGAGGCGCTCGGGGCCGAGGCGACCGGCTACGAGATCCACCACGGCCGGGTGACGGTCGGCGACGCCGTACCCTTCCTCGGCGGTGCCCGGGCGGGCTCGGTGTTCGGCACCATGTGGCACGGCAGCCTCGAGGGCGACGCGCTACGCCGGGCCTGGCTGGCCGAGGCGGCGGCGCTGGTCGGACGGCAGGACTTCACGTCCGGTACGGCGAGCTTCGGTGCCGCCCGGGAGAGGCGGATCGACGACCTGGCCGACGCCGTCGAGGAGCACCTCGACCTGGAGGCGGTCGTGGGCCTCCTCGAGCACGGCGCCCCGCGCGACCTGCCGGTGGTGCGGGGCGGCCTGGCCTGACCGTGCTCGTCGACGTCCGCCGGCCGCGCGAGCTGGGGCGCGCGCCGCGGCTGGGTCAGGGACAGCCACCTGCCCGGAAGGCCGGTTCCGGCCGCCGAGCCGGTCGCGCTGGGCTAGCGTCTGACCATGGCGACGAAGCGATGGGGCGAGCTCACCCAGGTACAGCAGAAGCTGCTGGTCGCGCTGGTGTCGGCCGAGGTGGCGCTCACCACGGCCGCCCTCACCGACCTGGCCCGGAGGCCCGTCTCGCAGGTGCGCGGCTCCAAGAGGCTGTGGGCGGTGGCCTGCTTCGTCCAGCCGGTCGGTCCGGTCGCCTACCTGCTCCTCGGGCACCGTCGCGACTGACCTCCGCCGGGGACCGCGCGGGCCTATCGTGGAGGCATGACCGAGGGCCTCGCGGGCACCGGGTCCCTGCTCCGTCTCGCGCTGCGTCGGGACCGCGTGATGCTGCCGCTGTGGGTGGCGCTGTTCGTGGTGATGGCGAGCTTCTCCGCCGACGCGACCGTCGGTCTCTACCCCGACAGCGCGTCGCGGGTCCAGGCGGCGGAGACCATCAACGGGACGCCCTCGCTCGTGGCGCTCTACGGCCGGATCTACGACGTCACCTCGCTCGGCGCGATCGCGATGATCAAGATGGGCGGCGTCGGGTCCGCGCTGCTCGCCGTGCTGGCGTTCATGCTGGTGATCCGGCACACCCGCGCCGAGGAGGAGCTCGGCCGGCTCGAGCTGCTCGCGGGGGGAGTGGTCGGGGCCTACGCCCCGCTCACCGCCGGCCTGGCGTGTGCGACCGGCGCCGCACTGGCGACGGGCCTGCTCACCGCGGCGGCGCTGACCGGGACCGGGCTGCCGCCGACCGGTTCGCTCGCCTTCGGCCTGGCGTGGACCGCCACGGGCACGGCGTTCGCCGGCGTCGGCGCCGTCGCCGCCCAGCTCACCACCAGCGCGCGGGCCGCCCGGGGGCTGGCGACCACCGTCCTCGGGGTGGCCTACCTGTTGCGGGCCGTCGGCGACACCACCGGGGACGAGCCCTCGTGGCTCTCGTGGTCCTCGCCGATCGGCTGGGGGCAGCAGGTCCGCCCCTACGCGGGTGACCGCTGGCCGGTCTTCGTGGTGCTCGTGCTCTTCGCGGCGGCGTCCACCGCGGTGGCGTTCGCGATCAGCCGGCGCCGCGACCTCGGCGCCGGGGTACTCCCCGACCGTCCCGGGCCCGCGACCGCCGCGGCGAGCCTCGGGTCATCGGCCGGGCTCGCCTGGCGGCTGCAGCGCGGGGTGCTTCTGGCCTGGGCGGTCGGCTTCGCGGTGATGGGGTTCATCCTCGGCAGCGTGGCGTCCACCGTCGGGGACATGCTCGACAACCCGGAGTCCCGGGAGCTCATCATCAGCCTCGGAGGCGTGCAGGGCCTCACCGACGCGTTCATCGCCGCCGAGCTGGGGTTCATGGGCCTCGGCTGTGCCGCCTTCGGCGTGCAGGCGGCCCTGCGGATGCACACGGAGGAGACCTCCTTGCGGCTCGAGGCGGTGCTCGCGACGGGAACGGGCCGCACCCGGTGGGCGGTGAGCCACACGAGCCTCGCCCTGCTCGGACCGCTGCTCCTGATGGCCCTCGCAGGGCTCGCGATCGGCGCCGCGCACGCCACCCAGACCGGCGACCCCGCCGACGTCGGCCGCGTGGTGCTCGCCGCGCTCGTGCAGGTGCCGGCGGCCTGGGTGGTCGTCGGGCTGGTCGTGGCGGCGTACGGCCTCGTGCCACGGCTGGTCCCGGCCGGCTGGGCCGCCCTGGTGCTGTTCCTGCTGGTCGGCGAGCTCGGCCCGTTGCTCGGGCTGCCCGCGTGGGCGATGGACCTCTCCCCGTTCACCCACGTGCCGCACCTGCCCGGAGGCGACCTCCGCCTGGCGCCGCTGCTGTGGCTGACCGGCCTGGCCGCGGCTCTCGTCGTCGCTGGCCTCGTCGGCTTCCGCCGGCGCGACGTCAGCGAGCGCTGAGGGGTCAGGGTCCGAGCTCGGGGCGGTTCCGGCGCTCGTGCGCACGGATCTTGTCGATCACGATCGTGGCCAGCGGCGAGTCGAGCTCACGGTGGTCCCAGGCAGTCTGCTTGAGGTCGTCCACGAGGATCCGCAGCCGCTCCAGCTCGTGGCGCTCGCGGGCTTCCATCGACGACGGGGCCCGGAGCGTAGCGACGACGGACACCGTGGCCCACAGCACCGCCAGGAGGATCAGGAAACCGATCACCGCGGTCATGGGATGCCTCCCTCGACGTTCCTGACGCCCAGGCTAGTTCACCCCTCCTAGCCGAGGTGGTGGACCTCCTGGAGGCCGTAGACCGGGGTCGGGATGTCCTCGTAGCGGGCCTTGAGCTGGAGCGCCAGGTACAGCGAGTAGTGCCGTGACTGGTGCAGGTTGCCGCCGTGGAACCACAGTGCCTCCTGCTGGGTGGGCTTCCACATGTTGCGCTGCTCGCCCTCCCAGGGGCCGGGGTCCTTGGTGGTGTCGGAGCCGAGCCCCCACACCTTGCCGACCTTGTCGGCCACGTCCTGGCTGATCAGGTCGGCCGCCCATCCGTTCATGGACCCGTAGCCGGTGGCGTAGACGACGAGGTCCGCGGGCAGCTCCGTGCCGTCGGTGAGGACCACGGACTCCTCGGTGAGGTGGTCGACCTGCCCCCGGACCAGCGTGACCTCGCCGTCCGCCACCAGGTCGGCCGCGCCCACGTCGATGTAGTAGCCCGAGCCGCGGCGGAGGTACTTCATGAACAGCCCGGACCCGTCGTCACCCCAGTCGAGGTCGAAGCCGGCCTGCTCCATCCGGTCGTAGAAGTCCTTGTCCCGCTCGCGCATCTGGTCGTAGAGCGGGATCTGGAACTCGTGCATGATCCGGTAGGGGAGGGAGGCGAAGATCAGGTCCGCCTTCTCCGTGGTCACTCCCGCCCTCAGCGCGCGCTCCGAGTACAGGTCGCCGAGGCCGATGTCCATCAGGGTGTCGCTCTTCACGATGTGGGTCGAGGAGCGCTGCACCATCGTGACGTCGGCGCCGTGCTCCCACAGCGCGCCGCAGATGTCGAAGGCGGAGTTGTTCGAGCCGATCACCACGCACCTCTTGCCGGCGTACGCGTCCGGGCCGGGGTGCGCCGACGAGTGGTGCTGGTCGCCCCGGAAGACGTCGGACCCCGGGAAGTCCGGGACGTTCGGCTTGCCGGACATCCCGGTCGCGAGGACGACGTGCTTCGGCCGCAGCGTCAGCGCCTTGCCCTCGCGCTCGACCTGCACCGTCCACTCACCGGCCTCCTCCGAGTACGACGCGCTCATGGCGACGGTGGAGGTCCAGTACGGCACCTCCATCACCGACGTGTAGAACTCCAGCCAGTCCCCGATCTTGTCCTTCGGGGAGAACACCGGCCAGTTGGGCGGGAACTTCAGGTACGGCAGGTGGTCGTACCAGACCGGGTCGTGCAGGCACAGCGACTTGTAGCGCCCGCGCCACTGGTCGCCGGGCCGGGCGTGCTTGTCGATGACCACGCTCGGCACGCCGAGCTGGCGCAGGCGCGCGCCGAGGGCGATGCCGCCCTGGCCGCCGCCGATCACCAGCACGTACGGCTGCGTGGACACGCCGAGCTCGGCGCTCTCTCGCTCCCGGCGCTCGAGCCAGGTCTCGCGGTCCTTCCGGGCGCCGTGCTCGGCACCCATCGGGCGCGCGTCGCCGTGGGGCTCCTCGTGGCCCTTGAGCTCGTACATCGTGGTGAGGAAGGTCCAGGCCCGCTGCTGACCGTCCTCCTCGACGAGCCGCAGCAGCCCTCGGCCGCGGCCGACCGCGGTCTCGAAGGTGAACCAGGCGGTCGTCACGCCGTCCGCCTCGACGGGCGGCTCCTCGGTGGCGAACCCGCGGGGATCGGTGCGGTCGAGGGTCTGCGTGAGCAGGTCGGCGACCCCGTCGGGGTTCTCGACGGTGGTGATGTTCCACGAGAAGCTGACCAGGTCCCGCCAGAAGCTCCGGGTCGCGAACAGTCCTGCCGCCCGCTCGACGTCCCGGGCCTGCAGGGCGGACTCGAGCTCGGCCAGCCAGGCGTCGACGCGATGCTGGGGTGTGTTGCCGGTGTCGACCCCTGGGTCCACGGTCTGGGTCATGGTTGCCTCCTTCATTACGCTGTGTGACGGAGCACACACCGTCGGGCCGCCTCGGCGGAAGGGTTGCAGGACGTTGCAACGCGCGTGCACGGGAGGGAGCGCCGTGGGCGAGGCCGAGAGCGACCTTCACCGGGTCCGGGAGCGGGTCCTGGGCGGTAGGACGGGCGGGTCCGTGCCCCGCCGCGAGGTGGCCGCCTCCTGGCGCCGGGTCGCCGCCTGCGGTCTCGACCCGGGTGCGGAGCCCGCGGTCGCCCCGCTGGCGGAGGACGAGCTGGAGCGCCGCCGTGCGACGAGCGGGCTGGCGCCGATGGTGCCCCGGTTGGTGGCCGCGCTCTCCTCGGTCGTGGACGCCGGCCAGCTGGTGGTGGTCGCCGACACCGACGGGCGGGTGCTGTGGCGGGTCGGAAGCCCCGGTGTACGCCGGCTGGCGGACTCACTCGGCTTCGTGGGCGGCTCCGCGTGGACCGAGGGCAACGTCGGCACCAACGCCATCGGCACGAGCCTGGTGATGGGGGAGGGCGTGCAGATCCGGGGACCCGAGCACTTCGTGGAGTCACACACCCGGTGGGGCTGCGCCGCCGCGCCGCTCGTCGACCCGTGGGAGGGCCGCACCATCGGCGTCGTCGACGTCAGCGGACCGTCGCGGGGCATGCACCCGGCCGAGCTCGCGCTCGTCGAGATGGCTGCGCGGCTCACGTCGATGGAGATCCTGGAGGAGCGTCGTGCGGCGCTGGACCGCCTTCGGGCACACGCGGCCCCGCTTATGGCGGGGATGCGCGGCGAGGCGCTCGCCGTCGACCCCGCGGGCCACATCGCCGCCGCGGTCGGGCTGCAGGCACCGGAGCGGGTGCGACTCCCGGCCGACCTCAGCGGCGGCACGGTGTGGCTGCCACGGCTCGGTGCGGCCACCGCGGAGCCCCTTCCCGGCGGGTGGCTGCTGCGCCTGGCCGGCGCCGGCCGCGACGACCCGGACGCCACGACGACACTGACCCTGGACCTCGGCGGTACGCCCCGGGTGACCGTGACCGGGTCGCACGGGAGCTGGACGCAGACGTTGACCCCTCGGCACGCGGAGATCCTGGCCGCGCTCGTGCTCGCGGGGCCGACCGGGCGACGCGCCGCGGACCTCGCGGAGGACCTCTTCGACGACGCCACGCGGGTGGTCACGGTGCGGGCCGAAGTGTCCCGGCTGCGCAAGGCGCTGGGCAGCCTCCTGCTGACCCAGCCCTACAGGCTGTCCCCGGCGGTGCGCGCGAGGGTCGTCCTTCCGGGCGACCCCAGGGCCACGCTGCCGGGGTCGAGCGCCCCGGTGGTGACCACCCTGCGCGGCTGAGCTCACGCCGAGCCCGCTCGGGGTCAGGACTGCGGATCCTCGGGGTCGTTCGTCCCGGCGTCCGCCACGGCCTCCTCGAGGCGCGCGAGGCGCCCGGAGAGGTCCGCGAGCAGGCGCAGCGCCTGGGTCTCGAAGGCCTCCTCCGCCTCGACGTCCGGCAGCTGCTCCTCCCGGACGAACAGGGACGAGATGCCGGCGGTGACGAGCGCCATCAGGGCGAAGCCGGACACCATGAGGATCGAAGAGAGGACCTGGCCGCCGACGGTCTCCGGGGCCTCCCCGATGAAGCCGACGGTCGTCATCAGGGAGAGCGCCCACCAGATCCCCTCCCAGTAGTTGGCCACCGCACGGTCCTCGAGCGCCGCGAAACCGCTACCGGCCAGGAGCACCACGAACGCGCCCGCGGCCAGGAAGTAGACGAGCCTGCGACGGATGTCCACGAGGAGCTTCCGTGACGGGAAGACTGCGGCGACCATGAGCGACCCTCTCAGTGATGGAAGCTGCTGGGCTGCTCCTCGCGCGGCATCGGCCCGGCGAGGTTGTCGAGCCAGTCGACCGCCTCGTGCAGGTCCCTCAGGAACAGCTCGGCCATGTCGTGGCTGAAGCCGTTGCGGACCACGACCCGGAGGACCGCCAGGTCGTCCCGCTTCGGAGGCATCGTGTACGCCGGCACGAGCCAGCCGCGTTCGCGCAGCTTCCGGGAGACGTCGTACACGTCGAACTTCGTGACCGCGTCGCTCACCGAGAAGGTGACCACCGGGAGCTCCCGTCCGTCGGACACCACGTCGAACTCCGGCATCGCCTCGAGGTCCTGGGCGACGTGGACGGCGACGTCCTGGCAGGTCTGCTGGACGAGGCGGAACCCCTCCCTGCCCAACCGGAGGAACTGGAAGTACTGCAGGACCACCTGCGCTCCGGGCCGCGAGAAGTTCAGGGCGAACGTGGGCATGTCACCGCCCAGGTAGTTCACGTGGAACACGAGGTCCTCGGGCAGGTGGACGGTGTCGCGCCAGAGCACCCAGCCGACCCCGGGGTAGACCAGGCCGAACTTGTGCCCGGACGCCTGGATCGAGACCACCCGGGGGAGCCGGAAGTCCCAGACCAGGTCGGGCTGCACGAACGGCGCGACGAAGCCACCCGACGCCGCGTCGACGTGCACCGGGACCGAGATCCCGCTGGTGGTCTCGAACTCGTCGAGGGCCGCGCAGATCTCCTGCACCGGCTCGTAGCTGCCGTCCATCGTCGAGCCCAGGACGGCCACCACGCCGATGGTGTTCTCGTCGACGTGGTCGAGCAGCCGGTCGGCGGTCAGGTGGAAGACGTTCCCCTCGAGCGGGACGTAGCGCGGCTCGACCTCCCAGTAGTTCGCGAACTTCTCCCACACCACCTGGACGTTCGCGCCCATCACGATGTTCGGGCGGTCGGTCGGCTTCCCGGCCTCCCGACGGGCCTGCTGCCAGCGCCGCTTGAGGGCGAGCCCGGCGAGCATGCAACCCTCGGAGCTTCCCGTGGTGGACGTCCCCACCGACTCCGACGCCTTCGGCGCGTGCCACAGGTCGGCGAGCATCCGCACGCAGCGGGACTCGATCTCGGCGGTCTGCGGGTACTCGTCCTTGTCGATCATGTTCTTGTCGAACGTCGCCGCGTAGAGCCGGTCCGCCTCCTCGTCCATCCACGTCGTGACGAACGTGGCCAGGTTGAAGCGGGCGTTCCCGTCCAGCATGACCTCGTCCAGGACGATCTGGTACGCCGTCTGGGGGAGCATCTCGTGGTCGGGGAGACGGTGCCTGGGCACCTCGACCATGCCCGCCCGCGTGAAACGGGGGAGGAGGTTCAGGTCCTCCGCTGTGCTCTCGCGCTTCCTCCACACACCCATGACGGCCTCCGGGTTCTCGGGTCCACCTTCAAGGCAAACCCAGGTCCGGGCACGGTTCCTCATCCCCCGGGGACGATGCGGCGAGCGTCTCCTGCCCGGTGACGACGCGGCGGACTTCGGTGCTGAC
This sequence comes from Nocardioides jiangsuensis, assembly GCF_019679455.1. Taxonomy (GTDB): domain Bacteria; phylum Actinomycetota; class Actinomycetes; order Propionibacteriales; family Nocardioidaceae; genus Nocardioides_C; species Nocardioides_C jiangsuensis. The sequence continues at coordinate 200,260 of NZ_JAIEZQ010000001.1, read as the reverse complement.
TCGCTAGTAACTGGCTCGTCGTGGAACCCTCGGTCACAGGCCGTCTCCGCCCGCCGGCGGAGGAGGGGACCCCAAGGGAGGCTTCGTCGATGTTCTCGCGTATCGCCATCGTCAATCGTGGGGAGGCCGCGATGCGGCTCATCCACGCGGTCCGCGACCTCAACGCCGAGGGCGGCGAGCGGATCGAGACCGTCGCGCTCTACACCGAGGCCGAGCGCACCGCCATGTTCGTGCGGGAGGCCGACCACGGCTACTCGCTGGGTCCCGCCTCCGCACGCCCCTACCTGGATCTGGCGGTCCTGGAGAAGGCGCTGCGGGAGACCGGCGCCGACGCGGCGTGGGTCGGCTGGGGGTTCGTCGCGGAGGACCCGGCCTTCGCCGAGCTCTGCGAGCGGATCGGGGTGACGTTCATCGGCCCGAGTGCCGAGGCGATGCGCAGGCTGGGGGACAAGATCGGCTCCAAGCTGATCGCGGAGGACGTCGGCATCCCGGTCGCCCCCTGGAGCCGGGGAGCCGTCGACACCTTGGAGGCCGCGCTGGCCGCGGGCAAGGAGATCGGGTACCCGCTGATGCTGAAGGCGACCGCCGGCGGAGGTGGCCGCGGCATCCGTGTGGTCACCTCCGACGCCGAGCTCGAGGACGCCTACTCGCGCACCCGCGACGAGGCGGCCCGGGCCTTCGGGAGCGGCGTCGTCTTCCTGGAGCGCCTGGTCACCGATGCCCGGCACGTCGAGGTGCAGGTGATCGCGGACGGGCAGGGCACGGCCTGGTCCCTGGGGGTGCGGGACTGCTCGGTGCAGCGGCGGAACCAGAAGGTGGTGGAGGAGTCCGCCAGCCCGGTGCTGTCCGCCGAGCAGTCGGCCGAGCTCAAGGCGGCGGCCGAGCGGCTGGCCCTGGCCGTGGACTACCGCGGGGCCGGCACCGTGGAGTTTCTGTACCACCCGGGCGAGAAGTTCTTCGCCTTCCTCGAGGTCAACACCCGGCTGCAGGTCGAGCACCCGATCACCGAGATGACCACCGACGTGGACCTGGTCAAGGCCCAGCTGCACGTCGCGGCCGGCGGCAGGCTGACCGGACCGGCCCCCGGCGAGACCGGCCACGCGGTGGAGGCGCGGCTGAACGCCGAGGACCCGGACCGCGACTTCGCCCCCTCACCCGGCCGGATCGCGCTGCTGGACCTGCCCGCGGGACCCGGTGTCCGGGTCGACACCGGGGTCAGCCAGGGAGACCGGATCCCGGCCGACTTCGACTCGATGATCGCCAAGATCATCGCCTACGGCCGCACCCGCGAGGAGGCGCTGGCCAGGCTGCGCCGAGCGGTCACCGAGACCACCGTGGTCATCGAGGGCGGGGCCACGAACAAGAGCTTCATCCTCGACCTGCTCGACCAGCCGGAGGTCGTCGACGGCAGCGTCGACACCGGCTGGATCGACCGGGTCCGCCGGGAGGGTCGCCTGGTCCCGCACAAGCACGCGGGAGTCGCCCTGGTCGCGGCGGCCATCGAGGCGTACGTGGACGAGGAGCAGGTCGAGGTCGCCCGGCTTCTCGAGAGCGCGCACGGCGGGCGGCCCCAGGTGCAGCACAAGGTGGGTCGTGCGATGGACCTGAAGCTGCGCGGTACGACGTACCGGGTGACCGTCGCGCGGACGGATCCGCACCGCTTCCGGGTCCGGGTCGGTGCGGACGACGCCGCGCAGGTCGTGGACGCCGTGGTGGAGCGGCTCGACGAGTACGACAGCAGGCTGTTCATCGGCGACCAGCGTTACCGGCTCCTCACCGCGACCCACGGTCCGGTCCACCTCGTCGAGGTGGACGGCGTCACCCACCGGGTCAGCCGGGACGAGGGTGGCGTGCTCCGCTCCCCGGCGCCGGCGCTGGTGGTCGCCACCCCGGTCCAGGCCGGTGACGAGGTCGCCGCGGGATCGCAGGTGCTGGTCCTCGAGTCCATGAAGATGGAGACCGCCCTGCATGCGCCGTTCGCGGCCAAGGTGCGCGAGGTCCTGGTCTCGGTCGGCAGCCAGGTGGAGACCGGCGCGCCGCTGATCCGGCTGGAGCCGGTGGCCGACGGGGACGAGGAGACGGCAGGTGCGACGGGTCCGAGCGGCGCCGCACTGGACCTGCCGGAGGCCGCGGCCGAGGCGTCCCCGGCGGTGCAGGCTGCCCGCGGGCTCGCCGACCTGCGCGGCATCCTGCTCGGGTTCGACATCGACTCCCGTGACGCGGATCGGGCCCTGGCGGACTACCTGGACGCCCGCGAGCGGCTCTCCTCGGCACGTGCCGAGGCGGTGGCGGACGAGATCGAGCTGCTGGGCGCCTTCGCCGACTTCGTGGAGCTGAGCCGGAACCGGCCGGCCGACGAGGAGCTGCACACGGAGAACCGGGTGCACAGCCCGAAGGAGCACTTCCACACCTACCTGCAGAGCCTCGACGTCGACCGAGCCGGTCTCCCCGAGGAGTTCCGCGTCAAGCTCACCCGGGTCCTCCGCCACTACGGCGTCGACGACCTGGACCGGACCGACGAGCTGGAGGACGCCGTCTTCCGGATCTTCCTCGCCCAGCAGCGGTCGGCTCCGGACGTGGCCCTCGCCGCCTCCCTGCTGCAGCAGTGGATCTCCGAGCCGCGACCGGACAGGCCGCTGGACGTCGCCGCCCGCGACCTCCTCGACCGGCTGGCCCTCGCCACCCAGCTGCGCTTCCCCGTGGTCGGCGACCTGGCCCGCAGCGTGCGGTTCCGGTGGTTCGACCAGCCCCTGGTCGACGAGGAGCGGGCCGGTGTCCTCGCCGGTGTCCGCGACGAGGTCGCCGCCCTCGCGGCGGACCCGCAGGCGCCGGACCGGGCGGAGCGGATCGACGCCCTCGCCGCGATCCCCGAGCAGATCGTGTCCTTCCTGGCCGAGCGGCTGGAGCACGGCGTACCCCGGCACGAGCCGATGCTCGAGGTGCTCGTCAAGCGGCACTACCGGGAGCACGAGCTGCACGGCCTGCGCTCGGTGCAGGTGGACGACCGGCCGTTCGTGGTCGCCGACTACACCCTCGACGAGCGTCCGACACGCCTGGTGTCCACGGTAGGGACAGTGGAGGAGCTCGGTGCCGAGCAGGGGCTCGCCACCGCGGTGGCCGGGCAGCTGGCTGCCCGCGAGACCGGTCAGGAGGCCGTTCTCGACCTCTACCTGGGATGGTCCGACGCCCCGGAGTCAGCCGAGGAGACGGCCGCGGAGCTCAGCCGGCTGCTGGGCCGGCTGTCCTTCACGCACGAGGTACGACGGGTCGCGGTGGCGGTCTGCCCCGGGGCCGGCCGGCCGGTCTCCTACTTCACGTTCCGCCCGGTCGACGGTGACGTCGTCGAGGACGACCTGGTGCGCGGCATGCACCCGATGGTCGGCCGGCGGCTCGACCTGTGGCGCCTGCGCGACTTCGACATCACGCGGCTGGAGGCGCCCGAGGACGTCCTGCTCTACGACTGCGTGGCCAAGGGCAACCCCGCCGACCGGCGGCTGGTCGCGCTGGCCCAGGTCCGGCAGCTCGCGGTAGTCCGCGACGAGCAGGGCAAGGTCACCGCGCTGCCGCACGCGGAGCGGGCCGTGGCCAACTGCCTCGAGGCGATCCGGCGGGCTCGCACCGAGCGCGGGGCGGCCGGCACCAAGCTCGACATGAACCACGTCTGGGTGCGGATCTGGCCGGTCATCGACGCGGAGCTGGACCAGCTGACGGCGCTGCAGCAGAAGATCACCCCGCTGACCGCGGGGGCAGGGATCGAGGAGGTGCGGGCGCAGGGTCTGGTGGCCGGACCGGACGGCAGCCCCGTCCCGATCGCCGCCCGCTTCCACAGCCTCCCCGGGTCCGGCGTGGTGACCTCGATCGAGGAGCCCCCGACGGAGCGGCTCAAGCCGCTCGACGAGTACGCCCAGAAGGTGCTCCGCGCCCGCCGCCGCGGCACGGTCTACCCCTACGAGCTGCAGGGCATGGTGGCCGGCGAGGGCGGGACGTTCGTGGAGCACGACCTCGACGACACCGGTGCGCTGGTGGCGGTGGACCGGCCCCACGGGCTCAACAAGGCCGGCGTCATCGCGGGCGTGGTGAGCACCCCCACCGAGCGCCATCCCGAGGGCGTGACCCGGGTCGTGCTGAGCGGCGACCCGCTCAAGGCGCTGGGGGCCGTCTCGGAGCCGGAGTGCGCCCGGATCATCGCCGCCCTCGACCTCGCGGAGCAGATGAGGGTGCCGGTGGAGTGGTACGCGCTGTCCGCGGGAGCCCGCATCTCCATGGACTCCGGGACGGAGAACATGGACTGGGTGGCGCGCGCGCTCAAGCGGATCATCGAGTTCACCCAGGCCGGCGGCGAGGTCAACATCGTGGTCGCCGGCATCAACGTGGGTGCGCAGCCGTACTGGAACGCCGAGGCGACCATGCTGATGCACACCAAGGGTGTCCTCGTGATGACCCCGGACAGCGCCATGGTGCTCACCGGGAAGCAGTCCCTGGACTTCTCCGGCGGGGTCTCGGCCGAGGACAACTTCGGCATCGGCGGGTACGCCCGGGTGATGGGCCCGAACGGGCAGGCGCAGTACTGGGCGCCCGACCTGGCCGGGGCGCGTGACGTGCTGATGGCGCACTACGACCACACGTACGTCGTACCCGGGGAGCAGGGCCCACGACGGGCCGCGACGTCCGACCCCTCGGACCGGGACGTGACGACGTACCCCCACGACCTGGCCGACAGCGACTTCCGCACGGTGGGCGACATCTTCTCCCCGGCCACCAACCCCGACCGGAAGAAGGCCTTCGACATCCGCACGGTGATGCGGGCCCTGGCCGACCAGGACCACCCCACGCTCGAGCGCTGGGCGGACATGGCCGACGCGGAGACCGCTGTCGTGCAGGACGCGCACCTCGGCGGGTGGCCCGTCTGCCTGCTCGGGATCGAGTCGCGGTCGGTACGGCGCCAGGGCTTCCCACCCACCGACGGTCCGGACGTGTACACGGCGGGGACGCTGTTCCCGCGGTCGTCGAAGAAGGCCGCACGGGCGATCAACGCCGCCAGCGGGAACCGCCCGCTGGTGGTCCTGGCGAACCTCTCCGGGTTCGACGGCTCCCCGGACTCGATGCGGCACCTGCAGCTGGAGTTCGGCGCCGAGATCGGGCGGGCGATCGTGAACTTCGACGGTCCGATCGTGTTCTGCGTCATCTCGCGCTACCACGGCGGGGCGTTCGTCGTCTTCTCGAAGGCGCTCAACCCCCGCATGACGGTGCTCGCCGTCGAGGGCTCCTTCGCGTCCGTGATCGGCGGCGCCCCGGCGGCCGCTGTGGTGTTCACCCGGGACGTGGACGCCCGTACGGCGGCCGACCCCCGCGTGCGGGAGCTGGAGTCCCGGGTCGCCGAGGCGACCGGGGTGGAGCGCGCGAGGCTGGTCCGTGAGCTCGCCGAGGTCAGGTCGACGGTGCGGGCCGAGAAGATCGGCGAGGTCGCCTCCGAGTTCGACACGGTGCACGACATCCATCGCGCGGTCCGGGTCGGCTCGGTGGACGCCGTGATCGAGGCCCGCGAGATGCGGCCCCGGATCATCGCGGCGATCGAGGGCGACCGGGGCTGAGGTGCTCGTCCGACGCCGCGTGATGCGGCATCATCGGGGGAGTGTCGACGCCACCATCTCGCTCCGCTGATCCGGACCCCTCCGCCGTGACGGGAGTCGCGGGCCGTTACCCCGTGGAGGCCCCCGTCGCGATGCCGCTGACCCTGGCCGGGCGAAGGCTGCTCCCGGTGGGTCCGCTGCGCATCTACACCTGTGGCATCACGCCGTACGACGTGACCCACGTCGGTCACGCCTCCACGTTCGTGTGGGCTGACCTCGTCGCGTCCCTGGCCCACGCCACCGGCGCGGAGGCGCTGACCTGCCGCAACGTCACGGACGTCGACGACGTGCTCACCGCGGCCGCGAGCCGGACGGGCTGGCACTACGACGAGTACGCGCTGACCCACGAGTTCCTGTTCGACCGGGACATGCGGGCGCTCGGTGTCGCGCAGCCCCGCCTCACTCCCCATGCCCGCGGGCACATCAGGTCGGTGCAGCGCCTCGCCGCGGCCCTGATCCAGGCCGACGCGGCCTACGAGCGCGAGGGACACGTGTACTTCCGCGGGGACGCCGTGCCCGCGGCCGCGGGGCTGACCGAGGAGGCCGCGATCGCTGCGTCCCGGGCGTTCGGCGACCAGCACGACCTGCCGGGCCGGGAGTCTCCGTTCGACGTCCCGGTGTGGCGTCCCTCGCTCGAGGAGCATCCCGCGTGGCCCAGCCCGTGGGGCTGGGGCCGACCCGGCTGGCACGCCGAGTGCGCGGCGATGGCCGTGACCGCTCTGGGCAGCTCGGTGGACGTGCTGCTGGGCGGCAGCGACCTGACGTTCCCGCACCACGCCTACCAGTCCGCCATGGTCGAGGCCGCCACCGGCGTCACCCCGTTCGCCCGGGCCGTGGTGCACGTCGGGGAGGTGCGTCTCGCGGGTCAGAAGATGGCGAAGTCGACGCAGAACCTCGTGCTGGTCGGCGACCTGCTCCAGCGGTACCCCGGACCTGCGGTCCGGTTGGCGCTGCTGAACCGGCCGTGGGCCCAGCCGTGGGACTGCGACGACGAGGAGTTCGCCCGCGCGGCGCGAGACCTCGAGAGGTTGCACGCCGCGGCCGGCACCTCGGCGCCGAGCGAGTCCGGGCGGGGCGAGGTGCTTCGGGTGCTGGCCGACGACTTGGACGTGCCCGGCGCGGTCGCCCTCGCCGTGAGCGAGGGTGGGGAGGCGGCACGGTTCCTGCTCGACGTACTGAAGCTGCGGGAGCTGCCGCCGGCCTGACGGCGGAGCCGGTCGCTCAGAGGACCTTGGACAGGAACGACTGGGTGCGCTCGTGCTGCGGGTGGGCGATGACCTCGGTCGGCGGGCCGCTCTCGACGACGGCCCCGTCGTCCATGAAGACGAGCGTGTCACCCACCTCGCGCGCGAACCCCATCTCGTGGGTGACCACGATCATGGTCATCCCGTCGAGCGCGAGCTGCTTCATCACGTCCAGCACCTCGCCCACGAGCTCGGGGTCCAAGGCGGAGGTGGGCTCGTCGAAGAGCATGAGCTTGGGCTCCATGGCCAGCGCCCGCGCGATGGCGACGCGCTGCTGCTGCCCACCCGACAGCTGCACGGGGTAGTTGTCGGCCTTGTGGGCCAGCCCCACCCGCTCCAGCTGCTCGCGCGCCTGCCGCTCCGACTCCCGGCGGCTCAGGCCCTTGACCCGGCAGGGCGCCTCCATCACGTTCTGGGTGGCGGTCATGTGCGGGAACAGGTTGAAGCGCTGGAACACCATGCCGATGTCGCGCCGCTGAGCGGCGATCTCCGACTCCTTCAGCTCGTAGATCCGGTCCCCCTTCTGCCGGTAGCCGACGAGCTCGCCGTCGACCCAGAGCCGTCCGGAGTCGATCTGCTCGAGGTGGTTCACGCAGCGCAGGAAGGTGGACTTCCCCGATCCCGACGGCCCGATGACGCAGAGCACCTCGCGTCGCGCGACCTCGAGGTCGAGACCCTTGAGCACCTCGACGTGGCCGAAGCGCTTGCTCACCCGCTCGGCCTGGACCATCGGGACGTCGTTCATCCTGCCCCTCCGGCGCCCGCCACGCCTCGGGAGAAGCGCCGCTCCACGAAGTGCTGGACGACCATCAGCACGCTGGTCATCGCCAGGTACCAGATGCACGCGGCGACCAGCATGGGGAACACCTGGAAGGTGCGGTTGCCGATCGCCTGCAGCTGGAAGAAGAGCTCGTTCGTCACCGGGACGAAGGCGACCAGCGCGGTGTCCTTGAGCATCGCGATGGTCTCGTTGCCGGTGGGAGGGACGATCACGCGCATCGCCTGGGGGAGGACGATGCGGCGCAGGGTGAGCAGCCGGCTCATCCCCAGCGCCTGTGCCGCCTCGGTCTGACCGGGGTCGATCGACGTGATCCCGGCGCGCACGATCTCGGCCATGTAGGCCGCCTCGGACAGCGCCAGGGCCAGGAGACCGGCGATGAAGCCGGCGCCGATCGTCCGGGCGTCGACGCCGAAGATCCGGGCGTCGGCGTCCGGGAAGCCCAGGAGACCCAGCAGCTGCTGGTCGAACGGGAAGCCGACCGAGAACGTCGCGTACAGGATGCCCAGGTTGCCGAACAGGATCGCCAGGACGATGCGGGGGACGGCGCGGAAGAACCACGTGTACGCCCAGGCCGCGCCGGCGACGATCGGGCTGGGAGACAGCCGCATCACCGCGAACACGACCCCCAGCCCCACGCCGATCACCATCGCCAGCACGGTCAGCAGCAGGCTCGTCCGGACTCCCGTGAGCACCGGAGGGGTGAACATGTTGTTCACCATGAACTCCCACTGGAAGGCGGGGTTGGTGAGCAGCATGTTGACGAACATCGCGAGGGCGACCGCGACGCACCCGGTCGCGACCCATCGGCCGGGGTGGCGGACCGGAACCGCCTTGATCTCCTCGGGCTGTGGCAGGGCGGTGCGGGGCTGGACGGTCACGGGGAGCTCGGGTTGACCTCGGAGCGCGCGACGGCGCCCTGTCCGACACCCCACGTGTCCAGCACCTCGACGTAGGTGCCGTCCTCGATCAGGGTGTTCACGGCATTCGACACGGCCAGGGCGAACTCGCCCTGTTCCTGCTTGATGACATACCCGTAGGGGGCCGAGTCGTAGATGTCCCCCAGCTGCTCCATCTTGCCGCCCGTCTGCTTGACGGCGTAGGCGATGATGGGGGAGTCGGCGAGCATCGCGTCGTCCTTGCCGGAGACCACGGCCGAGGTCGCCTGGTCCTGTCCCTGGTACTGGTCGATGGCGATGGCGGGCTTGCCGGCGTTGGTGCACTCCTCGGAGCGTCCGGTGACGTCCTCGATCTGCACGGTTCCCCTCTGGACGGCGACCCGTTTCCCGCAGGCGTCGTCAGGGCTGATGCCGGACGGGTTGCCCTTCTGGGTCGCCCAGGCGGTGCCGGCCGCGTAGTAGCTGACCATGTCCACGACCTCCAGGCGTTCGGGGTTGATCGTGAAGGACGAGACGCCGATCTCGTACTTCCCCGACTGCACGCTCGGGATGATGTTGTCGAACGGCGCCGGAGAGTACTTCGTCTTCAGGCCCAGCGTGGCCGCCACGGCGTTGAACAGGTCGACGTCGAAGCCCTGCACGGTCTTGCCGTCGGCTGCCAGGAACTCGTTGGGCGCATAGGTCGCGTCGATGCCGACCGTCACGACGCCATCCTCGGCGATGCCCGAGGGCACCATCTTCGCCAGGTCGGGGTCCTCGGTCACCTGAGCGGTCGGGGACGACGGAGTCTGGGGCGACGAGCCCGTGTCGTCGCCTCCACAGCCGGCGGCCAGGAGCGCGACGGCGATGCCGACACTCACGATGTGCGGGGTGTGACGTCTCCTCATGAGAGACCTCCGGAGAACTCACGGGCTCCCGGTGTGGGGCTCACGTCCCAGTGAAGCACGCACCGTGGGTGGACGCTCCCCGAAAGGAAAAGGGCCCCGGTTTCGGCGTTGTGCCTGCTCTGGTGCCTTCGTGGTCCGTGGTCGGGTTTGCCAACGGAGTGCAGGCTGCGGAGGCGCGACCGTCGAGCTCGGAGCGGCGGAGCCGGGGGTGGGGCACGGTGGCCCCACCCCCGAGCACCTCAGGACGCGTCGAGCGTGGGGTAGTCGGTGTACCCCTCCGCGCCGCCGCCGTAGAAGGTCGCCTGGTCGCCGTCGTTGAGCTCCGCACCCACGCGGAACCGCTCCGGCAGGTCGGGGTTGGCCAGGTACTGCCGGGCGAAGGCCACGAGGTCCGCACGGTTCTCCGTGACCGCCCGCTCGGCACTGTCGCGGTCGTACTCACCGGCGGTGATGATCGTGCCCGAGTACACCGAGCGGGCCAGCGCCGTGGGGCCGCCGACGTCGTCCAGCCCGACCGGCGGGAGGGTCTGGGAGGTCTCGACGACGTGGAGGTAGGCCAGGCCGTAGGCGTCCAGCGACTTCATGGCGTAGCTGAAGGTCTCGGCCGGGTCGTCGTCGCTCATGCCGCTGAACGTGCCGCCGGGGGACAGCCGGACACCGACGCGGTCGGCCCCCCAGGTCTCGGCCACGGCCTCGGTGACCTCGAGCAGCAGGCGGGCGCGGCCCGCGACCGAGCCGCCGTAGCCGTCGGTGCGCTCGTTCGAGCCGGTCTGCAGGAACTGGTCGAGGAGGTAGCCGTTGGCACCGTGCACCTCGAGTCCATCGAAACCGGCGGCCTGGGCCTGGCGGGCCGCGTGACGGAAGTCCTCGATGACTCCGGCGATCTCGTCCAGGGTGAGCTCGTGCGGGGTGGGGATCGGCTGCATGCCCTCGGAGGTGAAGATCTCCTCACCCGGCGCGATGGCCGAGGGCGCCACGGGGGTGCCGCCGTGGACGGTGGGGTGGCCCATCCGGCCGACGTGCCACAGCTGCGCGAAGATGAGGCCGTCGGCGGCGTGCACCGCGTCGGTGACGGTGCGCCACCCGGCCGCCTGCTCGTCGGTGTGGATGCCCGGGGTCCAGGGGTAGCCGGCCCCCAGTGCGCTCACCTGGGTGCCCTCGGAGATGATCAGGCCTGCTCCCGCCCGCTGCGCGTAGTAGGTCGCGTTGAGGTCGCCGGGGACCTGCTCAGGAGCACGCGAACGGGTCATCGGCGCCATCACGACGCGGTTCTTCAGGGTCAGCGGTCCGAGCTGGTAGGACTCCAAGAGGCGCACAGGGCATCTCCTTCGGATGTGGCCGCGGGGGCCCCCGGGGGGCCCGCGACGGGATGAATGAGCGTTCAACCGTGCCCAACGCCGCGTGCATCGTGAAGAGTCCGGATCGCGACGTGGGCATCGTCACGGCGGCCGTACCGGGGCCGCTTCCCGCCGCCGGTCCACCGCTCTCTGGCCCCGGACGGCGCGATCTAAACCTTCATTCCGTACCGGGCTAGAGAGGACTGAACCGGTCACCTCGGACATTCGGCGGAACCGGCTTGGCCACCTATGGTGTATGAGCGGCACCTGCCCCGATCGCCCCAAAGGTCCTTCGGTTTTCGGCAGCGGCAGCCGCGACAACTCCATACCCAGGCGCGGGTACGCCGAGTCCTGCCCACCGCGACCTGGTCCCATCCGTCGACCGAGACCGAGGGCAGGAGTGGGGGACCCACTCAGTACGCGGCTGCATCCGTCATCACGACCGGAGGCAGCCGCTTGGGGTGAAGTCGTCCGTGCCGGTACCAGACCGGCCGTACGGCGGGGCACCTTTCAGCCCTAACCCGACAGCTCACCTCACAGGCGTGGAAAGGATCCATCTTCATGCCTGCGACCCTTCGCATGCGGCACGTTGCCGTGCTGCCCCTCCTCCTGGCCGCCGTCCTGGTCAGCACCCTGTTCACCTTCACCCCGCACGCCGAGGCTGCCACGAAGCGCACCCAGCGCATCGCCCAGGCCTTCGACATCGTCCGCGCCCAGAAGGGCGACCCCTACGTGTACGGCGCGGACGGCCCGAGCGCCTTCGACTGCTCCGGGCTCATCTACTACAGCTACCGCAAGGCGGGCGTCAACGTGCCCCGCACCTCCGGGGAGCTGGCCGCCGCCAGCCGGCACATCAAGCGCAGCAACATGCGCAAGGGTGACCTTGTCTTCTTCCACAGCGGCGGCTCCGTCTACCACGTCGGCGTCTACGCCGGCCGCAAGCACGGCGACCGGATGATCATCCACGCGTCGCGCCCCGGTACCCCGGTCAAGAAGGACCCGATCTGGACCGGCTCCTGGTTCGCCGGCACCCTGCGCTGACCCGCGGGACAGGCTGGTCCTGCAGCTAGCACCGCGAAGGGCTCCGAGGATTCTCTCGGAGCCCTTCGTCGTCCGTCGACGGCACGAGACTTCGTCGGCCCGCACCTGCTCGGCCGTGCTCTTCATGGCTTCCGTTCGGCGATGGACGCGCTGCCGGGGTACTTCTAGCGTGGTCAGCACACGAGTGCCGTGGATGTGCGGGAGGCACGATGACCATCGAATCTCGCCGAGTCGCTGGGTTGTCCCTGATCCTCGTGCCTGCGGTTGTGCTCGGCGGTGTCAGCGTCCTGACGTTGCTGGTCCACGATCCGGCGTACCTGGACAATCCGTTGCGTCAGGACCTGTGGCGCGCCGGCCACGCCCATGCCGGTGTCTTGCTCGTCTTGTCGCTGGTCGCGCTGCGTTACGTCGACGAGGCAAAGCTGACCGAGCGCACTCGTGCGACGGTGCGCTGGGCTTTCCCTGTCGCTGCCGTGTTGATGCCGCTGGCGTTCTTCCTTTCCGTACTGGACCCCGGCGCCACGGAACCCAATGCTCTGATCTACCTGGCGTACCTCGGTGGAGTCGTACTCATCGCCGCGACCGTGACGCTGGGCGTCGGGCTTCTCCGCGCAACGACCCCCGCGCAGGAGCGCAGCGCGGCGCGCTGATCGGCCCGATGTCACAGACGGCCGGGCTGTCTCGTCCCAGGTCACAGAGGCAGACTCTGGAATCGGGAAGGTGATGGTCATGCGGGTGTTCGTGGCAGGCGGGACCGGGGTCATCGGGCGGCGGCTGGTGCCGCTGCTCGTGGGCCGCGGCCACCAGGTGACGGCTACGACGACGAGCCCGGGCAAGCTGGGCTTGGTGGAGGAGCTGGGCGCCGAGGCGGTCGTGATGGACGGGCTGGACGCGGTGTCGGTCGGTGAAGCAGTGGCCGCGGCCCGGCCGGACGCGATCGTGCACCAGATGACCGCGATCGCCGGCAAGCCCGACATGAGGCACATGGACCGGTGGTTCGCGACCACCAACCGGCTGCGCACCGAGGGGACGGATCACCTGCTGGCCGCCGCCGAGGCGACCGGAGTGTCCAACGTCGTCGCGCAGAGCTACGCCGGCTGGAACGGAATCCGCAGGGGCGGATGGGTGAAGACGGAGGAGGACCCGCTGGACCCGGCCGAGGGGACCACGGCGCGCCCGGTGATGGAGGCGATCCGCCACCTCGAGGACATGGTCGTCAAGGCCGGCGGTGCGGCCCTGCGCTACGGCTGGCTCTACGGGCCGGGCGCCACCGACGACCAGGTCGAGCTCGTGCGCAAGCGGCAGTTCCCGCTCGTCGGGGACGGCACCGGCTACAGCTCGTGGGTGCATGTCGACGACGCGGCGAGCGCCGCCGTCCTGGCCGTGGAGCAGCAGGCGAAGGGCGTGTTCAACATCGTCGACGACGAGCCTGCTCCGGCCAGCGAATGGCTGCCTTACCTGGCCGCGTGCGCCGGCGCCAAGCCACCGTTGCGGGTCCCCACGTGGCTGGCCCGGCTGCTGGCCGGGGAAGTGGCGGTGACGATGATGACCGAGGGGCGCGGGTTCTCCAACGCCAAGGCCAGGCGGGAGCTCGGGTGGGAGCCGCGCTACCCCTCGTGGCGCCAGGGCTTCAGGGAAGGGTTGACGTGACCCGGGCCGAGGAGTTCGAGGGGCTGCGGCCGCTGCTGTTCGCGATCGCCTACCGGATCCTGGGCAGTGTGAGCGAGGCCGAGGACGCGGTCCAGGAGACCTGGCTGCGCTACGAGGCCTCCCCGACGCAGCCCACGTCGACCAAGGCGTTCCTCTCGGCCGTGGTGACCCGGATCTCGATCGACGTCCTGCGCTCGGCCCGCCTCCGGCGGGAGGAGTACGTCGGTCAGTGGTTCCCCGAGCCGCTGCTGACGGACCCCTATGAGGATCCGGCGCGGTCGGCGGAGCTGGCCGACTCGGTGTCGATGGCGGCGCTGCTCCTGCTCGAGCGGCTGACCCCGCTCGAGCGCGCGGTCTTCGTGCTGCGTGAGGTGTTCGGCTTCGGCTTCCCGGAGGTCGCCTCCGCGGTGGGCAGGTCGGAGACGGCGTGCCGCCAGCTCGCGGTACGGGCGCGCCGCCACATGGACGCGGGCCGGCCTCGGTTCGAGGCCGACCGGAGGGAGCGCGAGGAGCTCGCGGAGCGATTCTTCGACGCCTTCAGGGAAGGGGACGTCGACGGGCTGCGGGAGCTCCTCGCCGCTGACGTCCAGTTGGTCGGGGACGGCGGCGGCAAGGCCCCGCAGTGGGCCAGGGGCATCATCGGCGCCGAGAACGTGGCCCGGGTGCTCGCCGCGACCTCCCCACGGCTCGTCCGGATCGGGGCCGTGGTGGAGCCGCGCGAGGTGAACGGCCAGCCGGGCGCGATCTTCCGCGATCGGGACGGCAAGGTGATCAACACCTGGACGCTCGACGTACTCGACGGGCGGATCCAGGCGATCCGCTCGGTGATGAACCCCGACAAGCTCGGGCACGTGGGCCCGGTGGCCGACGCCTGGGCGGTCATCCGCGAGGCGAACCAGGCTCGCCGACCCACGGACTGACCGGAAGAGCCGACCGCCCTCCAGACCCATACGAGAGTGAGCTGGGTCGGACTACAGTGCAGACTCCCGGCACGTTGACGAGGTGTGGCATGGACATGCATGAGGATCGAACCGCCCAGTTCCATCGGTTGCACTCCTCGGGTTGCTTCGTGATGCCGAACCCATGGGACGTGGGGAGCGCTCGGGCTCTGGAACAGCTGGGATTCAAGGCGTTGGCCACGACAAGTGCTGGATTCGCCTGGACGCTGGGTCGCGCGGACACGCACGCCACACGTGATCAGGTACTCGACCATCTACGTCTCATCGCCGGCGCTGTGACGCTTCCGGTGAACGCTGACTTCGAGGGCGGTTATGCGGTGGCTCCTGCCGACGTCGCGGCGAACGTGAAGCTGGCCGCGGACACGGGGATCGCCGGGCTTTCGATCGAGGACGCTTCGGGCGACGAGGCCCGTCCGTTGTATGAGTTCGAGCTGGCCGTGGAACGGGTTGCCGCCGCGCGGGCAGCGATCGATGAGAGCGGCACGGGGATCGTTCTCACCGGTCGATCCGAGGGTTTCGTGTGTGGGCGTCCCGACATCGATGAGACGATTCGCAGGCTCCGCGCGTACGCCGAAGCCGGCGCTGACTGCCTCTACGCTCCCCGGATCGACAACCTCGCGCACGTGTCCGCCATTGTGGCCGCGGTGTCCCCGAAACCGGTGAACCTCTTGATCAATGCTCCGTTCACCACCGTTGCGGAGGCCGCGCAGCTGGGAGTACGGCGGATCAGCGTGGGGGGCACGCTGGCGCGGACCGCATGGGATGGATTCCTGAAGGCCGCCCGGGAGATCGCGGGCGAGGGAACGTTCTCACGGTTCGAGCACCTACCCGACGTCGATGCCCTGCTCGGCCGCTGAGGAGCCGTGAGGAGCGCACTGCGCTCTTCGAAGGATGCGAGGAGCGCCCGTCCGGCACGTGATGGACGGGCGCTCCTGGCGGATTGCTCAGGCGAGCGTCCCGGTGTCGATGACGAAGCGGTAGCGGACGTCGGAGGCGAGGACGCGCTCGTAGGCCTCGTTTACCTGGTCGGCTGAGATGACCTCGACCTCGGCGCTGATGTCGTGCTCGGCGCAGAAGTCGAGCATCTCCTGGGTCAAGGCGATCCCGCCGATCATCGACCCGGCGAACGATCGGCGCGCGCCGATGAGCGAGAACACGTTGACGGCGAGCGGGTCAGCCGGGGCGCCGACGTTGACCAGGGTGCCGTCGACGGCGAGCAGGCCGAGGTAGGCGTCGAGGTCGATGCGGGCGCTGACCGTGTTGACGATGAGGTCGAACCGGCCGGCGAGCTGCTGGAACGTGTCGGGGTCGGAGGTGGCGTAGTAGTGGTCCGCGCCGAGCCGCAGCCCGTCCTCCTGCTTCTTCAGCGACTGCGACAGCACGGTGACCTCGGCGCCGAGGGCGTGGGCGATCTTGACGGCCATGTGGCCCAGTCCGCCGAGCCCGACGATGGCGACCTTCGTGCCGGGGCCGGCGCCCCAGCGGCGCAGCGGGGCGTAGGTGGTGATGCCCGCGCACAGCAGCGGCGCGGCGGCGGCGGCGTCGAGTCCGTCCGGGACGGAGAGAACGTAGTCGGCGTCGACCACGACGTGGGTGGAGTAGCCGCCCTGGGTCGTGGTGCCGTCCCGGTCGGTCCCGGCGTAGGTGGGGACCATGCCGGCTAGGCAGTACTGCTCGTCGCCGTTGCGGCAGTTGGCGCACTCGCCGCAGGAGTTCACCATGCAGCCGACACCGACCCGGTCGCCGACCTGGTGCTTGGTGACTCCCGAGCCGACCTCGGTGACGATGCCAACGATCTCGTGCCCGGGCACGACGGGGAACGGCTGCGGTCCCCAGTCGCCGTTGACGGTGTGGATGTCGGAGTGGCAGATGCCGGCGTACTGGATCTCGATGAGGACGTCGTTGGGTCCGACGTCGCGGCGCTCGATGACGGTCGGGGCCAGCGGTTTGCCGGCGGCGGGGGCTGCGTAGGCGTTGACGTGCATGGAGAAATGCTCCTTCGTGTTGGTGTCGTGTTGGCCGGAGGTGCTCGGGCTGGCGAGGGACGGTGTGCAGGGGGCGCCCGGCCCGCGGACCGAGCGGATCCGCCCGTGGGTAGTGCTGGTTACTGCTGCTTGGCTCGCTTGAGCTCGTCGGCGAGCTTGCGGGCTTCGCTGGACAAGAGCTCGGCGCGTGCGGTGTCGCCTGCGTCGACTGCGTGCCAGTAGTCGATCTTCAGCCGCACGTACCGCTGGCGCAGGGCGATGTACTCGGCCTCGAGTGCGAGCCGCTGCTGCTGCGCCTCGAGCAGCTCGATCTGGGCCCCGGCAGCCGACGGACCCAGCTCCCCGTTCGTCACGTACTGCCGCATGTCACTGACCGACATGCCGGTAGCAGCGAGGCAAGCCACCCACATGAGCTGATCCAGGTCGTCCTCGTCGTAGACCCGGTGCTTGCTGCTTGCACCGCGGCTGATGGGCGCGATCACGCCGATGGATTCGTAGTAGCGCAGCGTGCTGGCCGGCAGCCCGGTCAACACGGCGGCTTCCTTGATCGTGTAGGTGTGCTGGGCGGTTCGTGTACTCACGTCATCGACGTTAGGAACTTCAAGTACTTGAAGTCAAAGGTCGTGTGGATCACATCGGACTCACAGAGATCGCCGCACGACGGCGTGGATCGCGGCACAGAACGCTGGCCGCGGCGCACGCTAGCTGCGGCATGGGCGCGTAGGGCCGGCTGCGGGGTCAGCTTCGAGCGTGTCGGGCTTTGGCGTTGAGGTAGCGCTGTTCGGGGATGGAGTCGGTGAGTGTGGCTGCCCGCTGGTACGCGTCTGCGGCTTCCGGGCTTCCCAGGGCGTCGAGCAGGTGCGCCTGAGCGGCGAGGATGCGGTGGTCTCGCGGGCGTGCCGTCAGGAGGGGCTGCAGCGCCTCCAGTCCGGCAGCGGGTCCGTCCAGCTCGCTGAGGGCGATGGCAGCGCCGAGCGCAGCGGCGGGACCGGGTGCCACGGTGAGCAGCATTCGGTAGAGCTCGTGGATCTGGGCCCAGTCGGTGGATTGCAACGTTTCGGCTGTGGCGTGCACGGCCGCGATCGCGGCCTGGATCTGGAAGGGTCCGACCGGGCCGTGCGGGAGCGCTGCCTCGAGCAGGGAGACCCCGCGCGCGATCTTGTGCTGGTCCCACACCTCCCGGTCCTGCTCGGCCAGGGGGATCAGGATCCCGTCTCGCGTGCGCGCCGCGGCGCGCGCTTCCACCAGCACCATCAGAGCGAGCAGTCCCATGGTCTCGGGGTCGCGAGGAAGCGCCCGGTGTAGCCGTTCGGTGAGCCGTATGGCCTCGGTAACCAGGTCATGGTTGATGACGTCACCGCCGGAGGGTGGAGCGGCTCCGGTGGTGAAGATCAGGTGCAGCACGTGTCGGACGGCGTGCAGGCGTTGGGGCAGTTCTGCTGCCTCGACGGTGCCGAACCGGGCACCTCGCGCGCGAAGGGTGGCCTTGGCACGGCTGATCCGCTGGGCGGCCGTGGTCTCGGGCACCAGAAGCCCTGCCGCGATCTCTCGGGTGGTCAATCCGGCGACTGCTCGCAGGGTGAGTGCGACGGCCGAGGCGGTGCTGAGGCTGGGGTGGCAGCACAGCACGAGCATCTGGAGGGAGGCCACTGCTCGGCGGCGGCGAGCAACGCTTCCTGAGCTGCGTCCTCGCAGTCCTCCAGGACGGATCCGCGTCGCAGCAGCGCCGCGAGGACGTGTGGCGCCTCGCGGCGCCACACGTCCCCGATCTCGGTGGGCACAGGAGTCAGGACTCGCAGCCCGGTCGCATCGTCGGTCGGAGCTCGATCGTGTCGCCCGGGCACGAGAACGCAGCGGCGATCTCCTCGGCACGCTCCTGGGACTCCACGTCGATCAGGAAGAAGCCGGCCAGGTGCTCCTTGCTCTCGGCATAGGGACCGTCGATCGGAAGCGGCTCGCCCTGGAAGTGGAACACCCGCGAGGATGTCGGGTCGCCCAGCGCACACCCGTAGATGATCTCGCCCTTGGCATCGGCGTCGCCGAACACCTTCTCCCACCGAGCCCCGAGATCCTTCTGCTGCTGGGCCGGCAACGCCTGGTACTCGCTGGTGTAGTCGCTCGTGGGGTGACCCCACGGCTGCGGGTTGGAGTGGATCAGAATGACGTACTTCATCGGGGTTCTCCTTCTCCTGGCGGCGGCCGATCGGCCACCTTCATACCCGAACGTCGGAACCGGGGCACAGAACTCGACACGCGACGTCACGAATGCCGGGCGGCTATGACCCGAACTTCGTCCATTGCCCTTCGGAGACCACCTCGACGGAGCCGTCGACGACCTTGATGGCCGTCTGTTCGTCGATGGCGTAGGCCGGGACGCCGATGTCGGCGGCCCACCGCTCTGCGTGGGTCAGGGTGTTCGTCGGGAAAAGGTCCAGGTGGGGGAAGATCGAGAAGTCCACGACCCCCAGGGTGCGGTCGTCCGGCGCGGACGGCCACTCGACGAAGTAGTCCCCGATCCGGGGCGTCATCACCATGCTTCCGGCACTCACTCCCACCCAGACCGTGTCGGGCAGCGACGGCAGCAGGTCGGCCAGGCCGGACTCCCGCATCCAGTGGTACAGGTAGGTCGCGTCGCCGCCGTCGACCAGGAGCACGTCGGCCTCCCGGACCCAGGGGACCCATCGCTCCGCGCCGATGGTGGGCAGTGCGGTGAGCTCGAGGACACCGAGCGACGCCCAGCCCAGGCCGGAGAAGTGCTGCCACGTCGGTTCGGCGGCCACCAGGCCCCGCACCGAGGTCGGACCGCACATCGGGTGACCCCACTGCGCCGTCGGGACGACCAGGGCGTGGCACTCGGCGATCGGCTTGCCGAGAAGCTGCACGAGCGCCGAGTGGATGCTCGAGTTCGTGACGCCGCCTGACGTCAGCAAGAGCTTCAAGGTGCCTCCAAGATTCCCGCGCGGAAGGTAGATGTACCTGAAGACCCGGGACCGCGCCGAAACTCATCGTAGTTCGGGCAACCTCTTCAAAAACCCCAAATCACCGGGCGGGATTGCCCACTGATCCTCCACCCGGTCCTACCGCACACCACACGTGCAACCGACCGACACACGCAGGAGGCGCATGTCGCGGTTTGTGCACCCTCACAGCTGAGATTTCAGCACGTCGATCTCGCAACCCGGCGAGGACGGGTCGAAGCCGTGCTCGACCAGCCAGCGGATCGACGTCAGACTTCGCAGCGACCACCAGGCGCGGATCACGTCGTGGTTGACGTCGGCGCCGTAGCCGACGATGACGTCGCCGAGGTGCTCCGGGTGCCCGAGCGTCAGGCTGGCGAGGTCGTACATGGCATCGCCCTGACCCGCCTCGGACCAGTCGACCACGCCAGTGATCTCGCCACCGTCAACGAACACGTGGGCGATCTGCAGGTCGCCGTGCATGAACACCGGTTTCCACGGTCGGAGCGCAGCCTCGGCAACCTCGCGGTTGCGCGTGACCAGGTCAGCAGGAAGGACGTCGTTCGCCACGAGCCACGTGCATTCGCTGTCAAGGCTCGATGCTTTCTCGTCGAGGCTCCGTCCGGGCCAGGGCGGCAGTGTCGCCTCGTGCAGCACCCGTACGGCGGCACCAGCTGCGGCCCACGCCGCCGACGACGCGGTCGACGGCTCGCCCAGGCGGCCCAGTGCCGACCCCGGGAGAGCGGCGAGCGCAAGCACAGGCGGCTTCCGCCACAGCAACTCCGGAGTCGGGATCGGTGCCATGGCCATCGCCTTGACCTCGACGTCGGTGCGCGTCTGGTCAGCGTCGATCTTCAAGAACACCTCGCCGACGCGAAGAGTCGCGCGCTCGTGATGGGCCACGACGACCTCGACCTCCTCCACGTCGGTCAGTGTCGCGGAACGACCACGATGTCCCCACCGGTTTTCGGGCGCCGTCTCGCGAGCGAGGAGGAGTCAGCGGGCGGGAACCGGCTCGAACGACGGCCGCCACTCCCGCCTGATCAGCCCGTACACCCACGAGTCCGACACCTCGCCGTTCACGACGCAGTCTTCCCGCAACGTCCCTTCACGCACGAATCCGAGCTTCTCCAGGACGCGGGCAGATGCCGCGTTGCGCGTATCGGTCTCGGCTTGGACTCGATTCAGGTCCAGCGTGTCGAATGCCCACTGCAGCAAGGCGCGCGCGGCCTCCGTCGCGTAGCCGTGGCCCCATGCTGCATCGTCGAGGCAGTAGCCCATCGACGCGCTGCGATAGTCCGGGTTCCACCGGGTCAGACTGCACCAGCCGATGAACGCCCGGTCGGAAACACGGTCCACCGCCAGCCGCGTCCCGGTGCCTTCCTCTGCCATCTGCCGGCAAGCCGTTATGAACCGCTCGGCGCGCACGCGTTCGCTCCAGGGCGGCGCGTCCCAGTAGCGCAGCACGTAGGCGCTGCTGTGCAGCGCGAAGAGGGCGTCCGCGTCCGCGTCGTCGAAGACACGCAGTCGCAGGCGAGCGGTGTGCAGCGTGGGGGTGGGCAGGGACATGCGTGCCATATTGCCTCGTCATGAGGGTGGCCGGACAACCGCACACGCGATGCCGGTCACTCACAACCGGGCTCCTCAGACGGGCGTCCGCAAGCGATGGCGCACATCCGGTGTCCGAGCGGCTACGACTTGCGTGTTTCGATGCTACGGGCCATTCGGGCCAGGTCGGCAGGTGGGAACAACTCCGCGGGCCAGACGCCCAGGACCGGCGACCCTGTCTGCTGTAGAAAAACCCAATTGCCACTTGATCGAAGCGATGCGATTCCGTCGAACGACAACGTGGTCTCAGCCAAGGGGCCGCGCAACACCAGGAGGCGCTCACCGATGCCTGACTCGAGCACTACTCCCTCGCGCAGCCGCTGACCGAAGAGCCGTCGATTCAGGAGATAGCCCACCCCCAGAACGAGGCCAGCGATTCCGAGCGTGGGTACGAGTGCGTATACGGGAGCCCACAGCACGCGCGTCACGGCGGCGTAGCGTTCGTCGAAGGAGAGCGCGACCAGGACAGCAAACAGCAACTCGACGAGGGCGACGAACACCCACCAGCGCGGCCGACGAAGGGTCAGCTTGAGGAAGGCGCCCGCCGCCTGCTTGGCCGAGTCACCGGTTGCAACCCAGCGAGCGATCATCGGAGTGTCAGTCACCTGAAGATTCTGCCGCCGAAGCGTGCGGCACGGCCCTCGATTCGAGAAACCCGGTGCGCTGGCGCTTCGAGCCACGTAGACCGCTCATCGGCATGATCGCGCTTTCGCTGTCTGCGGCATGACCGGACGGCCACTCGGAGCACGGCACGAACGGTCCGTCGGAGGTAGGTCAGTGACCGCTAGGTCGCGCCATCCTGGCGTGAGCATCCGGCCGCTCCAGCCACTGCTCATAGGTGATCTCATAGGTGAGGACTCCTGGAACGGGCTCATCAGTACATCGCAATCCGAGTCGGGAAAGGGTGGCTCGGGAGGCCGCGTTCCTCTCGACCGTTCCGGCCCAGATTCGAGTGACCCCGACCGTGCCGAAGCCATGCTCAACCAGCAGCCGACCGCCTTCGAGGGCCCAGGCCCTGTCGCCAATGCCTACGCTTGAGCCGGAATCCCAGTTCCCCCGCGTCCGGCTGCGAGGCTTGAAACCCGAGGCCCCACCACCCGACAGGCTCCCCATCAAGGTAGCCCGTCCAATAGCCCAAGCCACGATCCGTGGCGGACCTGGCTGCTAGCCGACGTGTCCACTCACTCTCGGTCTGGCTGCGGCTCATCGGTTCGCCAGTGATGTGCTCCATGACGGTTGGATCGGCGTTGAGTTCGGTGAAGAAGTCGATGTGATCTGCCGCTGCGGGCTTCAGCCGAAGTCGCACGCCTTCAAGCAGGTGTAGGGCCACCCGAACCAGCCTGTCAGAGACGGAACGACGGTGTGGGATTGACACCCGGTAGGCGGGAGGAACCACCGGCTCATCGGCACGAGCGGACAGCGGCAGGTCCGTACCTTGGTCGACGAGCGCTGCTGAGCGGCCGAGCATCCCGGGGACAGTCACACCATGGGTCGGATCGGCTCGCTCGGGAACCAGGTCAGTGCCTCTCCTTCTCAGCCGCGAGTGCGACGTCATCGTCTCCGTGGCTGTGTCCTTCTGAAAGCGGGAGTGCGGGGTCGACGAGCTCGACGTTCTTGCCGAGCGGACCCGAACGAAGATGCGCCGACACGCGTCGATAGGTTTGGCGCACACCTGTGAATGTGCTCTCGTTTGTGGTTCTGACCAAGGCAAACCGCCGAGACCGTGACGGTCTTGATGGAACGCTCAGACACGATCGGTACGGACCCGGGTTGAAGGCCATCCTGCTGAGCGGCACGTGCGCGCTCATGGTGTCGTTGTTCATTACTCGCTGGGCGATCTCGCAATTTGCCTCCTGGGGCCTTGGGCAGTTGATCCGCGAAGATGGCCCAAGGACGCATCACGTGAAGCGGGGTACCCCCACGATGGGCGGCGCCGCCGTCGTGGTCTCGGTGGTGATCGGCTATGCGTCCGCCAAGTTGTTGACGTGGGACCTACCTTCGCGGTCCGCGCTCCTGGTGCTCTTTCTCCTGGTGGGCATGGCCGGGGTGGGGTTCCTCGACGACTTCATCAAGGTCAGGAAGCAGCGCAGCCTAGGGCTCCGGAGCAAGGCCAAACTGGTGGGGCAGACCGTTGTCAGTCTCACGTTCGGATTCCTGGCGCTTCAGCCCGTCCTTGGAGACGGGGCGGTAGCCGCTGTCTCTCACAGGCTGTCCTTCGTGCGTGACTTCGGCCCGGTGTTGCCTTGGGTTGTCGTCATGGCGCTGATCTGGTTCATGGTGAGCGGGACCAGTAACGCCACGAATCTCATCGACGGACTCGACGGGCTGCTCACCGGCAGTGCCACGATGGTCTTCGCCGCGTACACCATCATCGGCATCTGGCAGAACAATCACTTATGCGGATCCGCCAGCGAGGCGAACGGCTTGTGCTACCAGGTGGCTTCCCCGCTGGACGTGGCTACCGTCGCAGCCGCCCTGACCGGCGCCTGCTTCGGGTTCCTGTGGTGGAACGCATCTCCGGCCAAGATCATCATGGGGGACACAGGCTCCCTCGCCCTAGGGGCAGCCATGGCCGGCCTCGCATTGCTGACGCGGACCGAGCTGCTGTTGATCGTCCTCGGGGGCTTGTACGTGGCCGTCACCGGCTCGGTGATGCTCCAGGTGTCCTGGTTCAAGCTGACCAGGCGCACCACCGGCGTGGGCAAGAGAATCTTCCGCATGACTCCGCTCCACCATCATTTCGAGCTGCTCGGTTGGGAGCAGGTGACGGTGGTGATCCGCTTCTGGATCATCGCGGGAGTCTGCGTCGCGGCTGCGCTCGGGATCTTCTACGGCGACTGGGTGGTGAGCCCAAGTTGAATTGTTGGCTGGGCACGCGGACCTCATTCGCCGCACTCAGACGCACTGGACTTTGGCTTCGCATCGGCCGCAGCGGGTGACCTTGTTGCTCCGGGTGGCAGGAGGCGGGATGTCTCAGAGTATGTACGGACGCCACCTTCCCGATGCGTCCTTTCGATGTTCGGCTCGAAACATGATCGGATGCGAAGGTGCGTCGGCGTCGCCGGCGGCCAGGCCCAGTAGCGGGTGCAGGAATGCAGAGGTCGACTCGGCCGTCATCCCACCCGGATCGACCCACTCGGCGCGCACGATGCCGACGTCACAAGCGCGAGGCTCCTCCACCTCCACAGGGACGGCCCTGAAGAACATGATCAGGCGCCGCTGACGACGCTCCGCCCACTCGTGCACGCAGGTGGCCATGAGATCTTGTACGTGGACGGCGATCCCCGTCTCTTCACGGGTCTCCCGTGCAGCGGCCTGCTCGAACGTCTCCCCGTGATCCAGGTGCCCGCCCGGCACCTCCCATACCTCGGCTCCCAGGCGCTCGTGCAGCACAGCGAGCAGCCGACCTTCGTGAACGGTCCACGCGAACGCGGTTGCCCGGGTGTTCCAAGTCACGAGCGACAACGTAGCCGACCACGCGCTACGTGAACCTCCCGTGGGCGGGACCGTTGGTCACGACATGATTGGTGAACTCCTACGCGATCAACCTCGACCGAGCTGGTCCGCGAACGCTCGTCCAGCCGCCCCGCGGCTCCGACCTGCGGTTCGGCGTCGGCATTCACGAGGCGATCTTGCGCGTGAATGTGAGGTGGGTGACGCCGCTGGGGGACGAGACCGCCTCCACGTCGTAGGCACCCTCGAGGCCCTCCAGGCCGTCCCAGATGCGGACGCCGCGGCCGAGCACGATGGGTACCTGGACCAGGTGCATGTGGTCGACGAGCCCGGCGGCGAGAAAGTCGCGTACGACGGTGGGGCCGCCGCCGATCCGGACGTCCTGACCATCGGCTGCTTCGCGGGCGGTCTCCAGCGCCTCGGCGGGGGAGACATCGAGGAAGTGGAACGTGGTGCCGCCCGCCATCTCGATCGACGGCCGCGGGCGGTGCGTGAGCACGAAGGTCGGTGTGTGGAACGGCGGGTTCGGGCCCCACCAGCCCTGCCAGTCCGGGTCGTCCTGCCAGCCGGGCGGGCCGAACTTGTTGGCGCCCATGATCTCGGCGCCGATGCCGTACCCGTGGCGTTCAGCGAAGGCGTCGTCGACTCCGGTGGTTCCGCCCGCGTCCCAGAACCGGGTACGGAACATCCACTCGTGCAGGCGCTCGCCCGCATGGCCGAACGGTGCATCGGCGGACTGCGGCTCGCCGGTGGCGAAGCCGTCGAGGGAGATGGACAAGTTGTGGATCCGGGTGAGTGACATTCGCGCGCTCCTCGATTGATGATCGCGCCTTGCAATCGTTCTGGGAAGACGGACCAGGGTGCCCTCCTGGACGACGAGGACGGCCCGTCGGACCTCTTCCCTCTCCGTCCGCCGGCAGGCACAGTGATGACGTGGGTGCTTGTCCTTGACGCAGCCCCGTTCCCTTGCATCAAGCAGACCCACGAGGTACCTGGATCGACCCAGGAGGTGTTGGGGCGGTGGCCCGGCCTGAGAAAGTGAGGGAGCTCAGCCCCCGCCTGCGAGACGTACTGCGGTACTTCTGGCCCTACACCCGTCGCTACCGTGCCCTGATGGCGGGATCGCTGCTCGCCATCATCGCGGAGGTATTCCTGCGCCTCTTGGAGCCCTGGATGCTCGCTCTGGTGCTGGACTACGTCGTGATGCCTCCGCGGAGCGGCACGAAGCAGCTCCCGATCATCAGCTCTATGGAGCCGTTGACCATCCTGTTATGGGCGTCTGTCGGGTTGGTGGTCGCGGTGGGGCTCCGGGCGCTCGCGGTCTACGCGAGCAAGGTCAGCTTCGCGCTGATAGGCAACAGGGTGCTCACCGAGGTTCGCGGCGACCTGTACCGGCATCTGCACAGCCTCTCGATGTCGTACCACAACAAGGCGCGGAAGGGTGACCTCACCGTACGGGTCATAGGCGATATCGGGCTACTGAAAGACGTCGTGGTCACGGCGATGCTCCCCTTGTTCGGGAACGCCTTGGTTCTCGTCGGTATGGTCGCTGTCCTCTTCCTGCTGAACTGGCAACTCGCGTTGCTGGCGCTGGTCACGCTCCCGCTGTTCTGGCTGTCGACGGTGAGCCTCACCGAGAAGATCCACAAGGTCTCGGGCGACCAGCGACGACGTGAGGGCTCCATGGCGTCGAGCGCCTCTGAGGCATTCGGATCCATGCAGATCGTGCAAGCATTGTCCTTGGAGCGATCGTTCCTGGACGCCTTCTCGGGCCAGAACAAGAAGAGCCTCAAGCAGGGCGTCAAGGGCGCCCGGCTCGCCGCGCGACTCGAGCGGACGGTCGACCTCCTCGTGGCTGTCTCCACTGCCTTGGTCCTGTACTTCGGGTCCCTGCTTGTGCTTGGCGGAGAGCTCACCGCCGGCGCGCTCGTCGTCTTCCTGACCTACCTCAAGAACGCCCTCAGGCCCGTGCGGGACTTCGCCAAGTACACCGGTCGGATGGCGAAGGGCGTTGCGGCCGGTGAGCGTGTGCTCGACGTGTTCCAGCAAGAGCCCGACATCGAGGACAGCCCAGATGCGGTCTCTGCCCCGCAACTGCGAGGAGATGTCCGCTTCGAGTCCGTGACGTTCTCCTACGAACCCGGACACCCGGTCCTGCGCGAAATCTCCTTCGAGGTCCAGGCTGGGCAGAGGGTCGCGATTGTCGGCGCATCGGGTCATGGCAAATCCACGCTGGTCAACCTCATACTGCGCCTGTACAACCCGCAGTCCGGGCGCGTCCTTGTGGACGGACGCGACATCCGCGATTACACCCTAGAGTCCTTCCGGTCCCAGATCGGCGTGGTCCTCCAGGACACGCTTCTGTTCGCTGCCACCGTGCGGGAGAACATCGGGTACGGCGCGGCCGACGCGACGCCCGAGGAGATCGAGGCCGCGGCACGACTGGCCAACGCCCACGAGTTCATAGAGGCGCTGCCCAACGGTTACGACACCGTGCTGGGCGAACGTGGCGTAACTCTGTCCGGTGGACAACGGCAGCGCATCTCGATCGCCCGTGCGGCCATCCGCGATGCGCCCATCTTGATCCTGGACGAGCCAACCACCGGCCTTGACGGCGAGAACGCGCGGCTGGTGACCGATGCGCTGACACACCTCGCGCGGGGTCGTACCACGTTCCTGATCACCCACGACCTGCGCCAGGTGGCCAGCGCCGACCAGATCCTGTACCTCGAGGACCAGCGGATCGCGGAACAAGGCACTCAGCTCGAACTGCTCCGCGCCGGCGGCCGGTACGCCGCGCTGCAGGCGATGGCAGGAGGTGTGCGCCAGGCACCGGTCGACGGCAGCTCCCCTGAAGCGCGAGCGGCCGGCGAGCCGATGGGTGGGGAGCCACCGTCCACGCTGTCGCCAGCCCGAACCGGTCCGGGGAGACGAGGATGACACGAGTCGCAGACGTGCTGCCCTGGGCCGAGACTCCAGAGCGCCAGAACCCGTTCGTCTTCGTGGTGGGCTGCCCCCGATCCGGCACGACCCTGCTGCAGCGCATGCTGGACAACCATCCCGAGCTGGCGGTTGCCCACGACTCACACTTCATACCCCTTGCGATCAAGAACGAGTCCGTCGGCGTCGACCCGCAGCTCACCCCGGAGCTCGTCACCTGGGTGACCGAGTACCGACGCTTCCACCGACTCCAGCTATCCGAGGGGGATGTCGCGGAGGCCGCCTCCTGCTCGGCGACCTACAGCGAATTCGTCGGCGCCCTGTACGCCGCCTACGCACGGGCGCACGGGAAGCGGCTGGCCGGTGAGAAGACACCCGACTACGTCAGGCACCTCCCTCAGCTGCACGCGTTGTTCCCCTCAGCCCGGTTCATCCACATCATCCGCGACGGACGCGACGTGGCGCTTTCGGTCCGCGACTGGGCGCAGGGCGGCAAGGGACCCAGCAGGCGGGCCATGTGGGACGAGGAACCCGTCGCTGTGTCTGCTCTCTGGTGGCGTCGGTTCGTATCGACTGGATTCCGCGACGGGGCGCCGCTGGGATGTTCGGCATACCGCGAGGTCTTGTACGAGCGGCTGGTGGAGGCCCCGGTTGCCACCCTGACGGAGCTGGCCGAGTTCCTCTGCCTTCCAGATTCGCCGGCGATGGCGGCGTATCACGTGGGCAAGACCCACCAACGATCCGGTCGTTCCTCGAAGAGCGCTTGGCTGCCTCCCACGTCAGGTCTCCGCGACTGGCGTTCGGCGATGGCGCCGAGAGATCGAGCCCTGTTCGAGCTTCTCGCAGGTGAAGAGCTCTCAGCGCTCGGCTATGAGCTGTCCGGAGACCCCGTGACAGAGGAGCTGGCTCAGGTGGCGGACCGCTGTCGCACCTGGTGGGAGGCGCGAGCCCTCAGGCACCGTCCTGAAGATGGACGAGGCTGAGACGGGCGTCGCAGCACGTTTCACAGTCTGCCGAGGTGCCGACTCCAGCTCACGACACTCTGCTCAGGAGGCCAGAGGCCGGCGTCGACCGGGGGAGCACCATGGGCTCCCTGGTTGGTGGGATGTGTGTCCCACGAGTTGGTGTCCGAGGGGGGACTTGAACCCCCACGCCCGATAAAGGGCACTAGCACCTCAAGCTAGCGCGTCTACCTATTCCGCCACCCGGACAAGGTGTCGCACCCCCAGCCGAGTGGCCGTGAGTGCGACCGAAACTGTAGCAAAGAACGATCCGAAACCGTGCATCGGCCCAGACACCTGAACCTGTTTAGATGGGGCCTATGACCACAACACCGCAGAGCCGACCGTCGTACGACCCGGCCGCCGAGGTCGTGGAGATCTGCCGGGACCTGATCCGGATGGACACCACCAACTTCGGGGACGGCTCGGGCCCGGGGGAGCGCAAGGCGGCCGAGCACGTCGCGAGCCTGCTGTCGGACGTCGGGATCGAGCCGGAGCTCTACGAGTCCGAGCCGGGGCGCACCAGTGTCGTGGCCCGCTGGGGAGGTACGACGGGCGACCCGCTGCTGCTGCACGGGCACCTCGACGTCGTGCCCGCGGACGCCGACGACTGGCAGGTGCACCCGTTCTCGGGGGAGATCCAGGACGGCTACGTCTGGGGCCGCGGTGCGGTGGACATGAAGGACTTCGACGCCATGCTGCTCTCGGTGGTGCGCGCGCGTGCGGAGGCGGGCGCGGTCCCGGAGCGGCCGATGGTGCTCTGCTTCACCGCCGACGAGGAGGCCGGCGGGCACAAGGGCGCGGAGTACCTGATCAAGGAGCACCCCGACCTGCTCGCCGACTGCAGCGAGGCGATCGGCGAGGTCGGCGGGTTCAGCACCACGGTCCGCGGCCAGCGGCTCTACCTGATCGAGGCCGCCGAGAAGGGGATGGCCTGGATGCGCCTCACCGCCAAGGGCAACGCCGGCCACGGCTCGATGCGTCACCCGGACAACGCGGTGACCAGCCTCGCGGCGGCGGTGACCCGGCTCGGCCAGCACACCTGGCCGGTACGGCTCACCCCGTCCATGCAGGTGCTGCTGTCCGCGGTGGGCGAGATCGCCGGGGTCGAGGCGACGCCGGAGAACGCTGAGGACCTCGTCGAGGAGTTCGGCTCGGCCGCGCGGATGCTCGGCGCGGTGATCCGGCACAGCACGAACCCGACCATGCTGAAGGCCGGCTACAAGGTGAACGTGGTGCCCGGCGAGGCCACCGCCCACGTGGACGGCCGGTTCCTCCCCGGCTTCGAGGACGAGTTCTTCACGACGCTCGGCGAGCTGGTCGGCGACGACATCTCGATCGACTACGTGAGCAAGCAGCACGCTCTCGAGACGACCTTCGACGGCGACCTGGTCGACGCGATCACCTCCTCGATCCTCGCCGAGGACCCCGAGGCGAAGGTGGCGCCGTACCTGATGTCCGGCGGCACCGATGCCAAGCACTGGAAGAAGCTCGGGATCCGGTCCTTCGGCTTCGCGCCGCTGCGGCTTCCCGCCGACCTTGACTTCACCGCGCTCTTCCACGGCGTCGACGAGCGGGTCCCGGTGGACGCGCTCGAGTTCGGTGCGCGGGTGTTCGACCGGTTCCTCGACCGCGCCTGACCCGTTCGACCGGGCGGGGCCGGCCTCAGAACATCAGGTACGGCGCCCGGGTCTGCCGGATGATCTTGCGCCGCAGGATCACCTTGCGAGTGCCGTCGGGGGAGAGGCGGAGCCGGTCGAGCTCCCAGCCGCCGTGCTCGGCGCGGTCGGTGAGCAGCCGGGTCACCACGTTGCGGGACAGGTCACGCGGCAGGGTCAGCCGCTCGAACTCGTACTCCAGCCCGGGGCCGAGCGCTCGGCGCCGGGTGCCTGCGGCGGATGGTGCGCGGGACATGACGACATCGTGGCACGGCGCCCAAGCACCGCGCGGGATCTCTCAGGACTCGGTCGAGGAGACGTCGTCCAGCGCGGCGACGATCTCCGGCGGCAGCTCGCACTCCTCGACGGTCAGCGAGCCGCGCAGCTGCGCCGCGGTCCGGGCGCCCACGATCGGCGCGGTCACCCCCGGGCGGTCGCGGACCCAGGCCAGCGCCACCTCGATCGGCGACCAGCTGAGCCCGTCGGCGGCGCGGGCGACCGCCTCGACGACCCGGGCGCTGCGCTCGTTGAGGTAGCTGCCCACGAAGTTCGAGAAGTGCGGCGAGGCGGCGCGGGAGTCCGCGGGGGTGCCGGTGCGGTACTTCCCGGTCAGCACGCCCCGGCCGAGCGGCGACCACGGCAGCACGCCCAGGCCCAGGTGATCCGCGGCCGGGATCACCTCGGACTCGGCCGACCGGTTGAGCAGGGAGTACTCCACCTGGGTCGAGGCCAGCGTGGCCCGTCCGGGCACCGCGCTCTGCCAGGTCGCGGCGCGCGCGCTCTGCCAGCCGGTGTAGTTGGAGACCCCGACGTACGACGCCCGCCCCGACGTGACCGCGAGGTCCAGCGCGGTGAGCGTCTCCTCCAGCGGGACGTCGTCGGACCAGACGTGCACCTGCCACAGGTCGACGTGGTCGACGCCGAGCCGGCGCAGCGACGCGTCCAGGGTGGCCATCAGGTAGCCGCGGGACACGTTGGTCTCGCGGGCCCCGCGCGCGCGGCTGACCCCGGCCTTGGTGGCCAGGACCACGTCGTCGCGGTGCACGACGTCGCCGAGCAGGGAGCCGATCAGCTCCTCCGACGCCCCGTCGCCGTAGCCGGCGGCGGTGTCGAGGAGGGTTCCTCCGGCCTCGGTGAACGCGATCAGCTGGTCACGGGCCTCGTGCTCGTCGGTGTCGCGCCCCCAGGTGAGGGTGCCCAGGCCGAGCCGGGAGACCTTCAGACCGGTACGACCCAGGTGCCTCTGTTGCATGGTGCAACGCTATCGAGCCCGGGCGTGTCGGGGCGCCCGGCTCGCCGTGGTCAGCGTCACGGGTCCTGTGATGTGTGCCAGGGAGGGGGCCCGGCCCCCGGATGCGTACCCTGTTCTGCGTTGTCCGAAGCCCTCCGGGACGACCGCCAGAACCACACCCCGTGACAAGGAGCGTCCGTGCTCGACTTCCTCAAGGCCGCCGTCCTCGGCCTGATCCAGGGGCTCACCGAGTTCCTGCCGATCTCGAGCAGCGCGCACCTGCGGATCTTCCCCGAGCTGTTCGGCTGGGGCGACCCGGGCGCCGCCTTCACCGCGGTCATCCAGATCGGTACCGAGCTGGCCGTGCTGATCTACTTCCGCAAGGACATCTGGCGGATCGCGACGGCCTGGCTCCGGTCGCTGTACAACCCTGCGTGGCGCGGCAACCTCGACGCCCGGATGGGCTGGTTCATCATCGTCGGCTCACTGCCGATCGTGGTCCTCGGCATCCTGCTCAAGGACGTCATCGAGGACGACTTCCGCAGCCTGTGGATCATCGGCACCACGTTGATCGTGATGGGGGTGATCCTCGGCATCGCCGACCGGGTCGGGTCCACCGACCGCACCATCCGGCGCATGAACGCCAAGCACTCGGTGTTCCTCGGACTGGCCCAGGCGATGGCGCTGATCCCCGGGGTCTCCCGCTCCGGCGCCACCATCAGCATGGGCAGGTTCCTCGGCTACGACCGGGAGGCGGCGACCCGGTTCGCGTTCCTGCTCGCGATCCCGGCCGTGATCGGCGCGGGCGTCTTCGAGCTCAAGGACGTCCTCGAGTGCGGCGCCGCCTCGGCCTCGGCCGAGTGCGTGAACACCTACGGACCGTGGCCGACGCTGCTGGCCACGATCGTGTCCTTCGTCGTCGGGTACGCCGCGATCGCCTGGCTGCTGCGCTACGTGAGCACCCGGTCCTACCTGCCGTTCGTGATCTACCGGATCGCGCTCGGCGTCTTCACGCTCACCCTGGCCGGCGTGGGCGTGCTCAACGCCTGAACCGCCCCCGGCGCGACGCCAGGACGGCCGGCACCGGCCCGGCTACAGCCAGCCGGACTTCTTGAACAGCCGGTGCAGCGCCACCGACGAGGCCACCATCACCGCGAGCGCGAAGAAGTAGCCGTAGCGCCAGCCCAGCTCCGGCATGTGCCGGAAGTTCATCCCGTAGACCCCGGCGATCAGGGTGCTGAAACCGGCGATCGCCACCCAGGCGGAGATCTTCCGCATGTCGTCGTTCTGCTGCACGCTGATCCGGGCCAGGTGCGCGTCGAAGGCGGTGGACAGCAGCGAGTCGAGCGAGTCGACGACCTCCGACACCCGGGCCAGGTGGTCGGCGACGTCGCGGAAGAAGGGCGCGGAGTCGCTGGGGATCCCCGGCACCGAGCCCGAGGCGAACCGCTTCATCGGGTCCTTGAGCGGGTTCAGCGCCCGGCGCATCTCGGCGAGCTCGCGCTTGAGGACGTAGATCCGGGCGGAGTCGTCGCTGCGTCCGGGGGAGAAGACCGACTCCTCGACCTCGTCCACGTCGACCTCCAGGGACGCGGCCACGGCCTCGTAGCTGTCGACCACCCGGTCGCAGATCGCGTAGATCACCGCCGACGGGCCGTGCCCGAGCACGACGGTCTGCTGCTCGAGGTCGTGCCGTGCCGAGGACAGCTCGGTGCCCTCGCCGTGCCGCACGCTCACCACGAAGTCGCTGCCGACGAAGAGGTTGATCTCGCCGGTCTCCACGGCGTCGAGCTCGTCGACGTACCAGAGGGTCTTGAGGACGAGGAAGAGGCCGTCGTCATACCGCTCGAGCTTGGGCCGCTGGTGGGCGTGCAGCGCGTCCTCGACGGCGAGCGGGTGGAGCTGGAACAGCGACGAGACCCGGTCCATCTCCTCGGGGCTCGGCTCGTGGAGCCCGACCCAGACGAAGTCGTCACGGCCCGTGCTCGCCTCGCGGACCGCGGCGAGGTCCTGCCGGTCGGCGTCGACGGGCACCCGGACACCGTCGCGGTAGAGGGCGCAGTCAACGATCATGGGGTCAGGCTACGGCGTCTACAGTCGGATCCATGGCAACGGTGATCCTGGCCCGACACGGCCGTACGACGGCCAACGCGTCCGGTGTGCTCGCGGGCCGGAGCAAGGGCGTGCACCTCGACGACCATGGTCTCGAGCAGGCCAGGGCGGCGGGGGAGCGGCTCGCCGGCCTGCCCCTGGCCGCGGTCGTCACGAGCCCGCTCGAGCGGTGCAAGGAGACCGCCCGGGAGATCGCGCGGCTCCAGGCGGGCAGCCCGACCCCGAGCAGCGAGCGCCGGCTGGTCGAGTGCGACTACGGCACCTGGACCGGCCAGCCGCTCGCCACGCTGGCCAAGGAGCCGCTGTGGAAGACAGTGCAGGCCCACCCGGCGGCGGTCACCTTCCCGGGCGGGGAGTCGATGGCACAGATGATGGCCCGGGGGGTGGCCGCGGTCCGCGACTGGGACGCGCGGATGGAGGCCGAGCACGGCGCCGACGCGGTCTGGGTCGCGGTGAGCCACGCCGACGTCATCAAGTCGATCCTGGCCGACGCGCTCGGCATGCACCTGGACCTCTTCCAGCGGATCCACGTCGACCCCGCGTCGCTGTCGGTGGTGCGCTACACGCCGCTGCGTCCGTTCGTGATCTCCCTCAACTCGGTCGCCGGCGACCTCAGCGGCCTCAAGCCGCCGGTGAAGAAGCGCCGGCGGAGCAAGCTGTCCAGTGACGCCGCGGTCGGCGGGGGAGCCGGTGCGGTCCGGCCCGCCGCTGCCCGCGCGCGGCGTGGACCCCTCGCATAAGGTCGGACTCATGTCTCCCGTCATCCACTCCTACGACCCGCCCGAGCGATTCGTCGCCGGCACCGTCGGCCCGCCGGGACAGCGGACGTTCTTCCTCCAGGCCCGGTCCGGGGCCCGGGTCACCAGCGTCTCCCTCGAGAAGCAGCAGGTGTCCGTCCTCGCCGAGCGGATCGACGAGCTCCTCGACGAGGTCATGCGCACCGGCGACGGCGAGACCACGGTCCCGGCCGTCGCGCCCGTCGGCCTCGAGGACCCCAACCCGCTCGAGCAGCCGATCGTGGAGGAGTTCCGCGCCGGGACCATGACGCTGTCGTGGGACGCCGCCGACGAGCGGATCGTGGTCGAGGTCTTCCCGTTCACCGAGGAGGCGCTGATCAGCCCCGACCAGCCGGAGGAGGAGATCGACGAGCCGGAGCCCGAGGAGGTCTTCGTCGTGCGGATCCCCGCCGGCCTGGCCCGGGCCTTCAGCAAGCGCGCCCAGAGCGTGGTCTCCGCCGGCCGCCAGCCCTGCCCGTTCTGCGGCGGACCGGTCGACCCGGGTGGTCACCTGTGCCCGCGCGCGAACGGCTTCCGTCGTACCACCGAGTGACGGGACCGTTCGGCGTGGACAGCGTGCTCTCACCCGCCGAGGAGCACACCATCCTCAGCTCCGGGGCGATCGAGCTCCGGGGACGGGTGCTGCCCGCGTCGAACCTCACCTTCTTCGGCGAGGCCGCGGTCGACGGCCGCGCCGTCCGCTGTGTGTACAAGCCGGTCTCCGGCGAGCGGCCGCTGTGGGACTTCCCGGACGGCACGCTGGCCTCCCGGGAGGTGGCGGCGTACGTCGTCTCCCAGGCCACCGGCTGGGACGTCGTCCCGCTGACCCTGCTGCGCGAGGGGCCGTTCGGGCCGGGGATGGTGCAGCTGTGGCGCGAGCCCGACGCGGACCAGGAGCCGGTCGACCTGGTCGACCCCGACGACCTGCCCGCGGGCTACCTGCACGTGCTGGACGCCCTCGACGGCGACGACCGGCCCGTCGCGCTGGTGCACGAGGACAGCGCGCCGCTGCGACGGATGGCGGTCTTCGACGCCCTGGTGAACAACGCCGACCGGAAGGGCGGGCACGTCCTCGCGATGCCGGGCGGCCACCGGTACGGCGTCGACCACGGGGTCAGCTTCCACGTCGACCCCAAGCTGCGCACCGTGCTCTGGGGCTGGGCCGGGGAGCCGCTGCACCCCGAGGACGCGGCCGTGGTGACCGGGCTCGCGGAGCAGGTCGCCGACCCGGTCAGCGACCTGAGCAAGCGGCTCGCGGGGCTCCTCGACGAGGTCGAGGTCCGCGCGCTGCTGCACCGGATGGAGCGCCTCCTGGGCAGGGGCCGGATGCCCGTGCCGTCGGGGCGGTGGCCCGCGATCCCGTGGCCGGCGTTCTGACCCCGGTTGGTTAGGCTTCGGGCATGCGCGCCTGGTCACGTCCGGAGGTTCCGAAGCTCGACGGTTTCGGGTCCGCACCCCCCGTCAGCATCCACAACACCGCCACCGGCGCGGTCGAGACGAGCGACCCCGCGGGCGCGGCGCGCATGTACGTCTGCGGGATCACGCCGTACGACGCCACCCACATCGGGCACGCCGCCACCTATGTCGGCTTCGACCTGCTGTACCGGGCGTGGCTCGACGCCGGGCACGACGTCGCCTACGTCCAGAACGTCACCGACGTCGACGACCCGCTGCTCGAGCGCGCCACCGCCACCGGCGTGGACTGGCAGGAGCTCGCGGAGCGCGAGACCGAGCTGTTCCGCGAGGACATGACCGCTCTGCGGGTGCTCCCGCCCGACCACTACGTCGGCGCCGTGGAGTCCATTCCGCTGGTGGTCGAGGTGGTCCAGCAGCTGCAGACCCGCGGCGCGGTGTACGACGTGGACGGCGACCTGTACTTCTCGGTGCGCTCCGACCCGCGCTTCGGCTCGGTGTCCAACCTCGACGACGCCGAGATGGCCCGGCTCTTCGGCGAGCGCGGCGGCGACCCGGACCGGCCGGGCAAGAAGGACCCCCTCGACTGCCTGCTCTGGCAGGCCGAGCGTCCCGGCGAGCCGGCCTGGGACAGCGCGCTGGGCCGCGGTCGCCCGGGATGGCACGTCGAGTGCTCGGCGATCGCCCTGCGCTTCCTCGGCGAGACCTTCGACGTGCAGGGCGGTGGGAGCGACCTGGTGTTCCCGCACCACGAGATGAGCGCGTCGGAGGCGCAGGCGGCGTTCGACGGGATGACCTTCGCGAAGTCCTACGTGCACGCCGGGATGGTCGCCTTCGAGGGCGAGAAGATGTCGAAGTCCAAGGGCAACCTGGTGCTCGTCTCCGCGCTGCGCCGCAGCGGTGTGGACCCGATGGCGGTGCGCGTCGCGCTGCTCGCCCACCACTACCGCAGCGACTGGGAGTGGACCGAGGACGACGTGACCCGCGCGGAGTCCCGGCTGGCCGCGTGGCGGGCCGCGGTCGTGACGGCCTCGGCCGGTGACGCGGAGCGGCTGGTGGACGCCGTACGGCGGTCCCTGGCCCGTGACCTGGACGCCCCGGCCGCCCTGGACGCGGTCGACGCCTGGGCCGCGGGGCCGCGAGACGGCGACGGCTCCGGCGCGGACACGGTCCGCGCACTGCTCGACGCGCGGCTCGGCGTCCTCCTCTAGGGGGACCGGACCGACCGACGCCGACCAGGCGCCGCCAGGCGCCTCCGCCGGCCGCGAGCGGCTACTGCTCGTCGGTCTCCCGGCGCTTGAGGTAACGCTCGAACTCCCGCGCGATCGCCTCGCCGCTGGCCTCGGGCAGCTCCGCGGTGTCGCGGGTCTCCTCGAGCGCCCGGACGTAGTCGGCGATCTCCTCGTCCTCCTCGGCGAGCTCGTCGACGCCGCGCTCCCACGCCCGGGCCTCCTCGGGCAGGTCCGCGAGCGGCACCGAGATCTCGAGCAGGTCCTCGAGCTGCCCGAGCAGGGCGAGCGTCGCCTTGGGGCAGGGGGGCTGGGCGACGTAGTGGGGGACAGCCGCCCAGAACGAGACCGCAGGCATGTCGAGCTGGGTGCAGGCGTCCTGGAACACCCCGACGATGCCGGTGGGGCCCTCGTAGTTGGACTGCTCCAGCTTGAGCCGGTCGGCGAGGTCGGGCTCGGTGGCGGTGCCGGTGACCGGGATCGGCCGGGTGTGCGGCGTGTCGGCGAGCAGGGCGCCGAGGGTCACGACGAGCTCGGTGCCGAGCTCCTCGCAGGCCGCGAGCAGCTCCGCGCAGAACTGCCGCCAGCGCATGTTGGGCTCGATGCCGCGCAGCAGCACCACGTCGCGGGTGGCGCCCGGGGGACGGGCGACCGAGATCTGGGTGGAGGGCCAGGTGATCTTGCGCATCCCGGCCTCGGTGGTGCCGACGACGGGCCGGTTCATCTGGAAGTCGTAGAAGTCCTCGGGGTCGATCGCGGCGACCACCTTGGCGTCCCAGACCTTGATCAGGTGGTCGACGACCGAGGAGGCGGCGTCGGCCGCGTCGTTCCAGCCCTCGAACGCGGCGATCAGCACGGGGGAGTCCAGCTCGGGCACCTCTTCGATCTCGATCACCCTGCCAGCCTAATGTCTGCCTGCCCCGGCGCACGCTTGGTGGTGTCCGGGAGGATGAGACGGCGGTGTCAGCATGCGGAATGCAGTCGGAGCGGCCCGGGCCACCGACCTACGCTGGATCGGACGTGCGACCGCCCGCACCGTCGCCCCCTGCCCCGAGGAACCCACGTGCCCGACTCCCCGCTGATCCGTCCGGACGCCTCGGACGAGCTCTCCGCCGCCCTGCGGGACCGCATCC
Organism: Nocardioides jiangsuensis; assembly: GCF_019679455.1. Classification (GTDB taxonomy): domain Bacteria; phylum Actinomycetota; class Actinomycetes; order Propionibacteriales; family Nocardioidaceae; genus Nocardioides_C; species Nocardioides_C jiangsuensis. The sequence continues at coordinate 162,339 of NZ_JAIEZQ010000001.1, read as the reverse complement.
TGGTCCTCGACGGGGCGATGGGGACGATGATCCAGCGGCACCGGCTCGGTGAGGCCGACTACCGCGGCGCGCGGTTCGCGGACTGGCCCACCGACCTGCAGGGCAACAACGACCTGCTCAGCCTGACCCAGCCGGAGCTGGTCCGGGAGATCCACCTCGAGTACCTTCGCGCCGGCGCCGACGTGGTGGAGACCAACACGTTCAACGCCCAGCGGATCTCGATGGCCGACTACGCCATGGAGGAGCTCGCCTACGAGCTGAACCGCGAGTCCGCGCGGCTGGCGCGCGCGGCCGCCGACGAGATCACCGCGGAGACGCCCGACCGGCCCCGCTACGTCGCCGGGGCGCTCGGCCCCACGAACCGGACCGCGTCCATCTCCCCGGACGTGAACGACCCCGGCAAGCGGAACATCACCTTCGACGCGCTGGTCGAGGCCTACCTCGAGCAGGCCGACGGCCTGGTCGACGGGGGAGCGGACCTGCTGCTGGTCGAGACGATCTTCGACACGCTCAACGCCAAGGCGGCGATCTTCGCGCTGGAGACGCTGTTCGAGCAGCGTGAGCGCCGCTGGCCGGTGGTCATCTCCGGCACCATCACCGACGCCTCGGGGCGAACCCTGTCCGGCCAGGTCACGGAGGCCTTCTGGAACTCCGTGCGCCATGCCCGTCCTCTCGCGGTCGGGCTCAACTGTGCGCTCGGCGCCAAGGACATGCGCCCCTACGTGGCCGAGCTGTCCCGCATCGCCGACTGCTTCGTCTCCTGCTACCCCAACGCCGGCCTGCCCAACGCGTTCGGCGAGTACGAGGAGGCGCCGGAGGAGACCGCGGGCGTCGTCGAGGAGTTCGCCGCCGACGGGCTGGTCAACCTGCTCGGCGGCTGCTGCGGCACCACCCCCGAGCACGTGGCGCAGATCGCCGCGCGGGTGGTCGACAAGGCCCCGCGCGAGGTGGTCGAGGTCGCCCCGGCGTGCCGGCTCTCCGGGCTCGAGCCGCTCAACCTGACCGCCGAGTCGCTGTTCGTCAACGTGGGGGAGCGGACCAACATCACCGGGTCGGCCCGCTTCCGGCGGCTGATCAAGGAGGGCGACTACAACACCGCCCTCACCGTCGCCCGCCAGCAGGTCGAGTCCGGCGCCCAGGTCATCGACATCAACATGGACGAGGGCATGATCGACGGGGTCGAGGCGATGGACCGCTTCGTCAAGCTCGTCGCCAGCGAGCCCGACATCTCCCGCGTGCCGGTGATGGTGGACTCCTCGAAGTTCGAGGTGGTCGAGGCCGGGCTCAAGTGCGTCCAGGGCAAGGCGATCGTCAACTCCATCTCGCTCAAGGAGGGCGAGGAGAAGTTCGTCGAGCACGCCCGGCTGTGCCGCAAGTACGGCGCCGCGGTGGTCGTGATGGCCTTCGACGAGGACGGCCAGGCCGACGACCTCGAGCGGCGCAAGGAGATCTGCGCCCGCGCCCACCGGATCCTGACCGAGGAGGTAGGGCTGCCGGCCGAGGACATCATCTTCGACCCCAACATCTTCGCGGTGGCCACCGGCATCGAGGAGCACGCCAACTACGGCGTCGACTTCATCGAGGCGACCCGCTGGGTGAAGGAGAACCTCCCCGGCGCCCTGGTCTCCGGCGGCGTGTCCAACGTGTCCTTCTCGTTCCGCGGGAACAACCCGGTCCGCGAGGCGATCCACGCGGTGTTCCTCTACCACGCGATCCAGGCCGGCATGGACATGGGGATCGTCAACGCCGGCGCCCTGGTCGTGTACGACGAGATCGACGCGGAGCTGCGGGAGCGGATCGAGGACGTCGTGCTCAACCGGCGGCCCGACAGCACCGAGCGCCTGCTCGAGGTCGCCGAGCGGTTCAACGCCGACGGGCCCCGCGAGCAGGTCGCCGACGAGGCCTGGCGGTCGCTGCCGCTGGGCGAGCGGATCACGCACGCCCTGGTGAAGGGGATCGACGCCCACGTCGAGGACGACACCGAGGCGCTGCGTCAGGAGATCTCCGAGCGGGGCGGTCGGCCGATCGAGGTCATCGAAGGCCCGCTGATGGACGGGATGAACGTCGTCGGCGACCTCTTCGGCTCGGGCAAGATGTTCCTCCCGCAGGTCGTGAAGTCGGCCCGGGTGATGAAGAAGGCCGTCGCGTACCTGATCCCCTTCATCGAGGCGGAGCGGCAGCCCGGCGACGCCGAGCGCAGCAACGGCAAGATCGTGATGGCTACCGTCAAGGGCGACGTCCACGACATCGGCAAGAACATCGTCGGCGTCGTGCTCCAGTGCAACAACTACGACGTGGTCGACCTCGGCGTGATGGTGCCCGCGCAGAAGATCCTCGACACGGCCAAGCAGGAGGGCGCCGACATCATCGGGCTCTCCGGGCTGATCACGCCCTCGCTCGACGAGATGGTCAACCTCGCCGCGGAGATGGAGCGGCAGGGCTTCGACATCCCGCTGCTCATCGGCGGCGCCACCACCTCGCGGGCGCACACCGCGGTGAAGGTGACGCCGAAGTACCACGGGCCCGTGGTCTGGGTGAAGGACGCCTCCCGGTCGGTCCCGGTGGCGGCCGCGCTGCTCTCCGACACGCTGCGGCCCCGGCTGCTCGCCGACGTGCAGGCCGACTACGACTCGATCCGCGAGCGGCACGCCGCCAAGCTCAACGACCGGAAGATGCTGACGCTGGCGCGCGCCCGGGACAACCGGACCCCGATCACGTGGGACGACTACGAGCCGCCGCGGCCGCGGGTGCTCGAGCAGGGCGAGCCGTCGTACCTGCGCACCTTCGAGGGCTACCCGCTCGCGGAGCTGCGCGAGTACATCGACTGGCAGCCGTTCTTCAACGCCTGGGAGATGAAGGGCCGCTTCCCCGACATCCTCAACAACCCCGCATCCGGCGAGGCCGCCCGCAAGCTGTACGAGGACGCGCAGGAGATGCTCGACCGGGTCGTCGACGAGGGCTGGCTCACCGCGAACGGGGTCGTCGGCCTGTTCCCGGCCAACCGGCTCGGCGACGACGACATCGAGGTCTACACCGACGAGACCCGCAGCGAGGTGCGCACCACGCTGCACCACCTGCGCCAGCAGGGCGAGCACCGCGACGGGATCCCCAACCGGTCGCTGGCCGACTACGTGGCACCCAAGGAGACCGGGCTGGCCGACTACGTGGGCGGGTTCGCGGTGACCGCGGGGCTGGGCAGCTCCGAGAGGGTCGCGGAGTTCAAGGCGGCGCACGACGACTACAACGCGATCCTGTTGGAGTCGCTCGCCGACCGGCTGGCGGAGGCGTTCGCGGAGCGGATGCACGAGCGGGTCCGTCGCGAGCTGTGGGGCTACGCGGACGACGAGGACCTGGACAACGACGCCCTGATCAAGGAGCGCTACCGCGGGATCCGGCCCGCGCCGGGCTACCCCGCATGCCCCGACCACACCGAGAAGGCCCTGCTGTGGGACCTCCTCGACGTCGAGGCGCGCACCGGGCTGGAGCTCACCGACAGCATGGCGATGTGGCCGGGCGCAGCGGTCAGCGGCTGGTACTTCTCCCACCCGGACTCGCAGTACTTCGTCGTGGGCCGGATCCTCCAGGACCAGGTCGAGGACTATGCCGAGCGGAAGGGCTGGACGCTGCGCGAGGCGGAGAAGTGGCTCTCGCCCAACCTCGGCTACGAGCCCGAAGACTGACGTGCGCAGGCACAGGTCCGACCTCGCAGCCGTGCTGTGGGACATGGACGGCACCCTGGTCGACACCGAGCCCTACTGGGTGGAGTCGGAGTTCGCGCTGGTCGAGGAGTACGGCGGCTCGTGGAGCCAGGAGCACGCGATGAACCTGGTCGGCAACGACCTGCTCGACTCGGGACGCTACATCCGCGAGCACGGCGGGATCGACCTCGAGCCCGCCGACATCGTCGAGCAGCTGCTCGACCGGGTCACCGCGCGCGTGGAGAAGGAGGTGCCCTGGCGGCCGGGTGCCCTCGAGCTGCTCGCCGAGCTCCGCGCGCACGGCGTGCGGTGCGCACTGGTGACGATGTCCTACCGGCGGTTCGCCGACCCGATCCTGCGGCACCTCCCCGAGGGGACGTTCGAGGTGGTCGTCACCGGGGACGCGGTCTCGCAGGGCAAGCCGCACCCGGAGCCCTACCAGAAGGCCGCCGCAGTGCTCGGCGTCGACCCGGGGCACACGCTGGCGATCGAGGACTCCAACACGGGGGCGAGGTCCGCGGAGGCGGCCGGCTGCACGGTCCTGGTGGTCCCCAACCACGTGCCGGTGCTTCCGGGTGACCGGAGAATCTTCGCCCCGACCCTGGCGGGCCTCTCGTTTTCCACCCTTCCGAGACCGATCCAGCACTGATCGTTGCGAGATTGCGACCGTTTCCGGGGTGTTTTCCGCTGGCAGTGCCCGAACCGTGGCAGTAAGGTCGCCGGGACTCCGCTCCTGACACCCGTGTCGGAGCACGTATTCGTGAGGTGGAAAGTTGAACCGCAGACGAGGGGTACTGGCGCTCGCCAGTGCGGGCGTCCTCGTCGCCACGCTTGCAGCATGTGGCGGCGATGAATCGTCCAACGGAAACAACGGCAGCGGCGGGTCCGGCGAGGCGTGGATCCTCGGCACGACGGAGTCCGTCACCGCGATGGACCCGGCAGGTTCCTACGACTTCGGCTCGTGGAACATGCAGTACAACATCTTCGAGCAGCTCCTCACGATCCCCGCGGGGGAGACCGAGCCGGTCGGCGACGCCGCGGAGTCGTGTGACTACGACGACCCGCAGACCGTCACCTGCACGCTGCGGCCGGGCCTGAAGTTCTCCAACGGCAACGACCTCACCTCCTCGGACGTGAAGTTCTCCCTCGAGCGCAACATCGCGATCGCCGACCCGAACGGCTCCGCCGTGCTGCTCGGCCAGATCACCGACGCGAAGACCGGCAAGGTCGCCGAGGGCGCCATCGAGACCCCGGACGACACCACCGTGGTCTTCCACCTCAACGCCGCAGACACCACCTTCCTCAAGCTGCTGTCGACCGCGACCACGTCGATCGTGGACGAGGACACCTTCCCGGCCGACAAGCTGCTCGCGGACGACCAGGTCGTCGGCTCCGGCCCGTTCAAGCTCAGCCAGTACAAGCCCGGCGAGCAGGCCGTGCTCGAGGCCAACGAGGGCTACGACGGCCCGCGCACCCCGCAGAGCCCGCAGATCTTCGTCCAGTACTTCAGCGAGACGTCGCCGCTCAAGCAGGCCGTCGAGAACGGCGAGGTCGACATCGCCTGGCGCACGCTGAGCCCGACCGACCTCAACGACCTGGAGACGAAGGACGGCGTCGAGGTCATCAAGGGTGAGGGCTCGGAGTTCCGCTACTGGGTGTTCCAGTTCGCCAACGACGCGGTCAAGGACGTCGCCGTCCGCCAGGCCGTGGCGCAGGTCATCGACCGCGAGACGATCGCCCAGGACGCCTACGACGGCACCGTCGAGCCGGCGTACTCCATCGTCCCGCCGGGCTTCGGTGGCCAGAAGAACTCCTTCGAGGAGGCGTACGGCGAGCCGAACGCCGACGCCGCGAAGAAGCTGCTGGCCGACGCCGGCGTGAAGACCCCGGTCGAGCTGAAGATCGGCTACACGCCGACCCACTACGGCCCGAACGCGGTCGACGAGGCCACCGAGCTGGCCGCCCAGCTCAACGAGAGCGGCCTGTTCAAGGTCACCACCGACTCCGCGGAGTGGGAGGAGTACCAGACCCTGTACAAGGAGGGCGCCTACGACCTCTTCATCCTGGGCTGGTACCCCGACATCCTGGACGCCGACAACTACCTGTCGCCGTTCATCCGTGACGGTGGCTTCTACGCCAACAACTACAGCAACCCCGAGGTCAACAAGCTGCTCGACCAGGAGCTCGCGGAGACCGACGAGGCCAAGCGCAACGAGATCATCGGCCAGCTCCAGGACATCGTGGCCGAGGACGTCCCGCTGGTCCCGTCGTGGAACGGCCAGAACGTCGCCGTCGCCGTGGACGGGATGGAGGGCGTCGAGGACACTCTGGACCCGACGTACATCTTCCGGTTCTGGGGCATAAGCAAGAACTAGTGCGACGAGGGGGGAGGGCGCGATCATGATCGCGTCCTCCCTCTTCCCCTGTCAGGAAGGAACCAGATGAGCTCGGGATCAGGATCCCTGCCTCGTTACATCGCCCAGCGCCTGCTCTTGATGATCCCGATGATCTGGCTGATCGTCACGATGGTGTTCATCCTGCTGAGGGTGGCACCCGGCGACCCGGTCACCGCGGCGGTCGGCGGCAAGCTCAACGAGGAGGCCCTCGACGCCAGGCGGGCGGCCCTCGGCCTAGACCGGCCGCTGATCGTGCAGTACCTCGACTACCTCGGTGACATCGCGACGCTGGACTTCGGCAAGACGATCTCCGACAACCGCCCGATCACCAGCATCATCGTGGACAACGGCGGAGCGACGCTCAGCCTCACGATCGGCGCGTTCGCGTTCGCGCTCCTGATGGGCATCCCGCTGGGCCTGCTCGCGGGCCGGTACCGCGACAGCGCCGGTGACGTGGTGATCCGCATCTTCGGGGTGGTCTCCTACGCGGCGCCGATCTTCTTCATCGGCCTGCTGATGCAGATCTGGGTGGCGGGCCCGCTGGGGCTGCCCACCTCGGACATCGCCTCACCGATCACGAAGTTCCAGGTCGAGCCGGTCACCCACATCCTGCTGCTCGACGCGATCATCGCGGGAGACACGGAGTCCACCGTCGACGTGCTCAAGCACCACGTCCTGCCGTGCTTCACCCTCGGGCTGCTGCTGTCCGGTGTCTTCATCCGGCTGGTCCGCGTCAACCTCCTGATGACGCTCAAGGGCGACTACGTCGAGGCGGCGCGCGCACGGGGCATCCCCGAGCGGTACGTCATCCGCCGGCACGCCTTCCGCAACGCGCTGGTGCCGGTGATCACCGTGCTCGGCCTCCAGGTCGCGCTGACCCTGTCCGGCGCGCTGCTCACCGAGAGCACGTTCAACTGGCCCGGGCTCGGGACCCAGCTGATCGACTACCTGACCGCACGTGACTACGCGGCGGTGCAGGGTCTGGTGACGTTCTTCGCGGTCGTGGTCGTCGTGGTGAGCCTCCTCGTCGACGTCATCAACGCCGCTATCGACCCCCGAGTGAGGTACTGATGCTCAACCGCCTGCTCGCTCCCTTCCGCAATACGACCGGCCTGGCCCGGTGGATCCTGGTCACGGGCATCGTGATCACGATCGCGTTCGTGGTGATGGCGGTCTTCGCGCCGTGGCTCGCGCCGCTGGACTTCAACCAGCAGAAGGTGGACGGCGTCAAGCTGCCCAAGCTGGCCGCACCCAGCGACGACTACTGGTTCGGCACCAGCGACCAGTTCTACGACGTCTTCTCCCGGGTGATCTGGGGGGCGCGGACCGCCCTGGTCGTCGTCACGCTCTCGGTGCTCTTCTCGGTCCTCATCGGCGTCCCGCTCGGCCTGATCTCGGGGTTCGTCGGCGGGTGGACCGACCGGATGCTGGTGTTCGTGATGGACGCGCTCTACGCGTTCCCGACGCTGCTGCTCGCGATCGTCTTCTCGTTCCTTCTCCGCGACGCACTCGGTGGCGGCGTCACCGCGGCCGCCCTGTCGCTGACGGTGATCTACATCCCGCAGTACTTCCGCGTGGTGCGCAACACCACGGTCTCGGCCCGGGAGTCGACCTACGTGGAGGCGGCTCGCGCCATCGGTGCGAAGAACAGCTCGATCATGGGCCGCTACCTGTTCGGCAACGTCATCCAGTCGGTGCCCGTCATCGGCACGCTGAACGCCGCGGACGCCATCGGGACGCTCGCCGCCCTGGGCTTCCTCGGCTTCGGCATCCAGCCGAACGAGGCCTCGGAGTGGGGCTACGACCTGAACCGTGCTCTCGACGACGCGTCCTCGGGAATCTGGTGGACCGCGCTCTTCCCCGGCCTGGCCATCGTCTTCCTCATCACCGGCCTGACCCTGGTCGGCGAGGGGCTCAACGAGACGGTGAACCCGTCGCTGCGCAAGCGCCGGATCCGCAAGGTCGAGATGCCCCCCAACGAACCCACCACCGCGCTGGTCGAAGGAAGGACCCGATGACCGAGCTGTACGACGCCCCCGTGGCCGCCCGCGACGACAACGCGCCGGTCATCGACGCCCAGGACATCCGGATCTGGTACGGGTCCGAGCGGGGCCCGGTGAAGGCTGTCGACGGAGTGTCGTTCAGCCTGCGCAAGGGCGAGATCCTCGGCCTGGTCGGCGAGTCCGGCTGCGGGAAGTCCACGATCGGCCGGGGTCTGCTCGGCCTGCTGCCGCCCGGTGCCGAGATGGACGGCGCCCTCCGGTTCAAGGGGGAGGACCTGCTCGCGCTGCCGAAGAAGGAGATGTTCGCCAAGCGCGGCGCCGAGCTCGGGATGATCTTCCAGGAGCCGCTGACCCGGCTGAACCCGCTCATGCGGATCTCCGAGCACTTCGAGGAGACGCTGCGCACGCACGAGAAGAGCATCGGCAAGGAGGAGATCCAGCGCCGCGCGCTCGAGGTGCTCCGCCTCATGGGTATCCCACCCACGCGGTACCGCTCCTACCCGCACGAGTTCTCCGGCGGCATGCGGCAGCGGCTGATGATCGCGCTCGCGCTCGTGCTGCGGCCGGCGTTCGTGGTCGCGGACGAGCCGACCACCGCTCTGGACGTGCTGGTCGAGGCGCAGATCATCCGGATCCTGCACAGCCTGCGCAGCGAGTTCGAGACCTCGCTATTGCTGATCACCCACAACCTCGGCATCATCGCCGAGGCGTGCGACCGGGTGGCGGTGATGTACGCCGGTGAGATCGTCGAGATCGGCGACGCCCGGGAGGTGTTCTCCGACCCGCAGCACCCGTACACAAGGGAGCTGCTCCGGTCGACGATCTCGCTCTCGACGACCGGCCTGAACTTCATCCCGGGTGCCCCGCCGGACCTGGTGAACCCGCCGACCGGCTGCCACTTCCACCCCCGCTGTCCCGACGCCATGAACATCTGCGCGACCCGCCACCCGGTGCAGCACGCGATGCCCAACGGCACCCGCGTGCAGTGCTGGGCGGCCGACCTCGCCCACGGTCGGGCACCCGACCTGACCGAGGACGACACGGCGCCACTGGTCCGAGAGGAGATCTCCGTTGCAGACGAAGCGTGACGTGACCGCGACGGGGGAGAGCCTCGTCGACATCAGGGACCTCGAGGTCCACTTCGAGCTGCGCGGCGGCATGCTCAAGCGGCTGCTCGGCATGGACACCGGCACCGTGAAGGCCGTCGACGGGGTGAACATCTCCCTGAAGCGGGGCGAGGTGCTCGGGCTCGTCGGCGAGTCGGGCAGCGGCAAGACCACGCTCGGCCGCGCCATGCTCGGTCTGGCCCGGTCCACCAAGGGCTCGATCACCTACCACGAGCGCGGCGGGGAAGGCCAGACCCGGGAGCGCGTCGTCTCGCAGCTCAAGGGCGCCGACCTGCGTTCCCTGCGCACCGACCTGCAGATGGTCTTCCAGGACCCGAACGCCGCCCTGAACCCCTCGATGACCATCGAGGCCGCGGTCGGGCACCCGTTGAAGATCCACGGCATCGCCAAGGGGGAGGACCTGCGCCCCCGCGTCGCCGCGGCGCTCGAGCGCGTGGGCCTGGCCCCGGCCGAGCAGTTCATGTCGAAGTACCCCGCCGACCTGTCGGGCGGCCAGAAGCAGCGCGCCGTGATCGCCCGCGCCATCATCCTCGACCCCGAGGTGCTGGTGGCCGACGAGCCGGTGTCGATGCTCGACATGAGCGTGCGCGCGAAGATCCTCCAGCTCATGGTGGACCTCAAGAAGGACCTCGGGCTCACCTACGTCTACATCACCCACGACCTGGCGAGCGCGAAGTTCTTCTGCGACCGGATCGCGATCATGTACCTCGGCCGGGTGGTGGAGATCGGGCCGACCGAGGAGATCTTCGCCGACCCCAAGCACCCGTACACCAAGGCGCTGCTGAAGGCGATCCCCGAGCCGGACCCGAACAAGATGGTGCCGCGCGACCTGCCCCGCGGGGAGATCCCCGACGCGGCGAAGCCTCCGCTCGGCTGCTCGTTCCACCCGCGCTGCCCCGAGGCCGTGGCGGAGTGCGGCTGGGAGTCGCGCGACCTGCGAGTGCTGCTCGAGGAGCACTGGACCCGGCAGGAGACCACGTCGTACGAGGAGGAGCAGGCGCTCGTCGGCAGCCTGGACCGGCTCGACGACCCGCAGAAGACGGTGACCCTCGGGTCGGGGGCGGACTCCGCGCGCGTGCGCGGGCTGCTCGACCGGATCCGGCAGGAGAACCCGTCGGAGCCCTTGTGGAGCGGGGTCGACGAGATCAGCGAGACCGGGGACGGCGTCGAGGTGCGCTTCCACCAGGGCTTCGACCCGGAGCTCCGGCCCTCGGGCGGGGTCGAGGTGGCCTGCGTGCTGCACCCGAAGCCGGTCACCGTGGAGCCCTTCCGCCCCGAGTGACGTGTGATCGCCGCGGGCGGGTCCGGTCAGGCCGTCTCGGTCAGGCCGGGCCGGCCTCGCGCACGCTCTCGCGGGACGCCTCCGGCTCCGGCGGCGCGCCGATCTGGAGCACCGGCAGCTCCGGCGGCGTGCCGCCGAACTCGGGGCAGAACGACTGGTGGGCGCACCAGCCGCACAGCGCGCTCTTCCGGGGCCGCCAGTCGCCGGTGCTCTGGGCGTGCGAGATCGCCTTCCACAGCGCCTCCACCTTGCGCTCGGTGGCGAGCAGGTCTGCCTCGTCGGGGGAGTAGCGCAGCAGCTCGCCGCTGCCGAGGTAGACCAGCTGGAGCATCGCCGGGACCACGCCGCGGGTGCGCCAGATGACCAGCGCGTAGAACTTCATCTGGAACAGCGCCTTCGCCTCGAAGGCCTCCCGGGGCGCCTTGCCGGTCTTGTAGTCGACCACCCGGATCTCCCCGGTCGGGGCGACGTCGACGCGGTCGATGAAGCCGCGCAGCAGCAGCTTGGAGTCGAGCAGCGTCTCGACGTAGAGCTCCCGCTCGGCGGGCTCGAGGCGGGTGGGGTCCTCGAGCGCGAAGTAGCGCTCGAGCGAGTCGCGGCACGAGGCGAGCCAGGCGCCGATCTCCGGGCCCTCCTCGCCGAACATCTCGGCGACCTCGGGCTCGGCCTCGACGATCGCCTCCCAGGCCGGCTCCAGCATCTGCGCAGCCTGGTCGGAGGTGCGTGACGCGGCCGGCAGGTCGAACAGGTCCTCGAGCACCTTGTGCACCACCGTGCCGCGGACGGCGTCGGGGGAGTAGGGCTCGGGCAGCTTGTCGACGGTGCGGAACCGGAACAGCAGAGGGCAGGACATGAAGTCGCTGGCGCGGCTCGGCGACAGCGACCCGAGCACGTCGACGCCGTCGACGACGGTGCGGGAGGCGAGGTCCTGGGTCATGCCGGAAACCCTAGGTCACCCCGCCGACAGTTCCGGCAGCGACGCGGAGGGCGTCCGCCCGGGCGCACCGGATAGCGTTGGGACGTGGAACAACGGACGGCACCGGCCGGCGGACCGGCACCCCGGCGTGAGCCGGGCACCCTGCGGATCGGACAGATCGGCGGGGTCGACGTGCTCGTGCGCTCGTCCTGGCTGCTCGTGGCGGCGCTGATCGCGGTCATGCTCGCGCCGCGGGTGGAGCAGGTGCAGCCGGGGCTGGGCGGCGGGAAGTACCTCGCCGGCCTGGCCTTCGCGGTGCTGCTCTACCTGTCGGTGCTCCTGCACGAGATGTCCCACGCGCTGATGGCCAAGCGCTACGGGCTCCCGGTCAAGTCGATCACCCTGCACTTCCTCGGCGGCGTGACCGAGATCGAGGGGGAGCCGGACACCCCGCGGCGGGAGTTCGGCGTCTCCGTGGTGGGACCGCTGACCTCGATCGCGGTGGGCGCGGTCTTCGCCGGCCTATGGTTCGTCACCCCCGACGGGCTGCTGCTGATGGCGGTCGAGGGACTGGCGGGCGCCAACCTCCTCGTCGGCGTGCTCAACCTGATCCCCGGGCTGCCCCTCGACGGCGGCCGGGTGCTCAGGTCGGCGGTCTGGAAGGTCACCGGCAGCCCGCACACCGGGACCATCGTGGCGGGCTGGGGAGGCCGGGTGGCCGCCGTCCTCGCGCTGTCCTACCCCCTGCTGATCGAGGTCGTCACCTCCCGGCAGCCCGACCTCGTCGACTACCTGCTGGCGTTCGTGATCGCCACGTTCCTGTGGGGCGGGGCGTCCACAGCGATCATGTCGGCCAGGCTACGGCGCAAGCTGCCGACCCTGCGGGCCCGTTCGCTGGCCCGTCGTACCCTCGCCGTCCCCCACGACCTGCCGCTGTCCGAGGCCGTCCGCCGCGCGCAGCAGGAGCAGGCGGGCAGCATCGTCGTCCTCGACCAGCATGCCCGGCCCTCGGGCATCGTCAACGAGGCGGCTCTGCTCGCCACCCCCGAGGAGCGCCGGCCGTGGCTCCCGGCGGAGGCCGTCGCCCGGTCGATCGAGCCCGGGCTGATGCTCCCCGCCGACATCGCCGGTGAGGACCTGGTCCGGGCGATGCAGCGCACCCCGGCGACGGAGTACCTGCTCCTCGAGGCCGACGGAGGGGTGTACGGCGTCCTCACCACCTCCGACGTCGACCGCGCTTTCGCGGCCACCCCCTAGCGACGGTTATCCTCCTGCGCATGCCCACCCCTGAACCCGCCCCGGTCGAGCCTGCCGTCGTGACGGACGAGGACGACGTCACCCCCGAGACCTGGTCCGGCGTGCACCGGGGTCCGCTGCGCGCAGGGGAGTGGGTGCGGCTCACCGACACCAAGGGCCGGCGGCACAACATCTGCCTCACCGTCGGCAAGCAGTTCTTCACCAACCGCGGCTCTATCGACCACGACGAGCTGATCGGCCGCCCCGAGGGCTTCGCGGTCACCTCGTCGGCGGGCGGCGAGTACCTGGTCTTCCGCCCGCTGCTGAGCGAGTTCGTGGTCTCCATGCCGCGCGGGGCCGCCGTGGTCTACCCCAAGGACGCCGCGCAGATCGTCGCGATGGCCGACATCTTCCCGGGCGCCCGGGTGGTCGAGGCGGGCGTCGGGTCCGGGGCGCTGACCTGCTACCTGCTGCGAGCGGTGGGGCCGCACGGCCGCGTGTCGTCGTACGAACGCCGCGCCGAGTTCGCCGAGGTGGCCACCAGGAACGTCACGCAGTTCTTCGACGGGGAGCACCCGGCCTGGAACCTCACCGTCGGCGACCTCGTCGAGTCGCTTCCCCAGGGCGACCCCGCCGGGACGGTCGACCGGGTCATCCTCGACATGCTCGCCCCCTGGGAGTGCGTCGATGCGGTGGCCGACGCGCTCACCCCCGGCGGCCTCGTGTGCGCCTACGTCGCCACCACCACCCAGCTCGGCCGCACGGTCGAGACGATCCGCGCCCACGGAGGCTTCACCGAGCCACAGCCGTGGGAGACCCTGGTCCGCGACTGGCACGTCGAGGGCCTCGCGGTCAGGCCCGGGCACAAGATGGTCGGGCACACCGGGTTCCTGGTCACCGCGCGCCGGATGGCACCGGGGGAGATCGTCCCGGCGAAGAAGCGCCGTCCTGCCCCGGGCGCCTACGGCGTGGACTACCAGGGGCCGCGTCCCGCCGGGCTCCCGCCGGCGGTCGCGGAGGAGCCGTACGACGCCTGAGACGCCCCTCTCGAACCGTTTCGATTCCGCAACCGACACTCACGAGATATCTCCCTCACATCCTTGTCGCCGCGGGTAGGGTCGAGTCCACAGCACTGCTGCGGAGGTGATGAACGTGTCAGCATCAGAGAGCGGTCCCGGCCGCTCGCGTTCGCCCGAGGAGCTGCACGCGCAGCTCGGGTTCCTCGAGGACGAGGTCACCGAGCTGCGGCGCCGGCTCGCCGAGAGCCCCGTGCACTCCCGCGCCGTCGAGGCCCGGCTTGCCGAGACCCAGCGGTCCCTGGCCGCGGTCACCGCCCAGAACGAACGGCTCGCGCAGACGCTGCGCGACGCCCGCGACCAGATCCTCACGCTCAAGGACGAGGTCGACCGCCTCGCCCAGCCGCCCGCCGGGTTCGGCACCTTCCTGCACCGCAACGAGGACGACTCGATCGACGTCTTCACGGGGGGCCGCAAGCTGCGGGTGAACGTCAGCCCGTCGGTGGACCTCGACGAGCTCCAGCGGGGCCAGGAGGTCATGCTCAACGAGGCCCTCAACGTCGTCGCCGCGCTCGACTTCGAGCAGGTCGGCGAGGTGGTCATGCTCAAGGAGTTCCTCGCCGACGGCGACCGGGTCCTCGTGATCGCGAACGCCGACGAGGAGCGCGTCGTACGCATCGCCGAGCCCCTGCGCGGGGAGACCCTGCGCGCCGGTGACTCGCTGCTGCTCGACGGCCGCTCCGGCTACGTCTACGAGCGGGTTCCGAAGTCGGAGGTCGAGGAGCTCGTCCTCGAAGAGGTCCCCGACATCGACTACGAGAACATCGGCGGACTCAAGGGGCAGATCGACGCGATCCGCGACGCGGTGGAGCTTCCGTACCTCTACCCCGACCTGTTCACCGAGCACCAGCTCAAGCCGCCGAAGGGCGTGCTGCTGTACGGCCCGCCCGGCTGCGGGAAGACGCTGATCGCGAAGGCGGTCGCGAACTCGCTGGCCAAGAAGGTCGCCGCCAAGACGGGGCAGGAGGGGAAGAGCTACTTCCTCAACATCAAGGGCCCCGAGCTGCTCAACAAGTACGTCGGCGAGACCGAGCGGCACATCCGGCTCGTGTTCCAGCGTGCCCGGGAGAAGGCCAACGGCGGTACGCCGGTCATCGTGTTCTTCGACGAGATGGACTCCCTGTTCCGTACCCGCGGCTCGGGCGTCTCCTCCGACGTGGAGAACACCATCGTCCCGCAGCTGCTGTCGGAGATCGACGGCGTGGAGGGCCTCGAGAACGTCATCGTGATCGGCGCCTCGAACCGCGAGGACATGATCGACCCGGCGATCCTGCGCCCGGGCCGGCTCGACGTGAAGATCAAGATCGAGCGGCCCGACGCCGAGTCCGCCCGGGACATCTTCTCCAAGTACCTCGTCTCCGCGCTGCCCCTGCACGCGGACGACCTCGCCGAGTTCGGGGGTGACCGGGACGCCTGCGTCGCGGGGATGATCCGGGCCACCGTCGAGCGGATGTACACCGAGACCGAGGAGAACCGCTTCCTCGAGGTGACCTACGCGAACGGCGACAAGGAGGTCCTGTACTTCAAGGACTTCAACTCCGGCGCGATGATCCAGAACATCGTCGACCGGGCCAAGAAGATGGCCATCAAGGACCTCCTCGACACCGACCAGCGCGGACTCCGGGTGACCCACCTGCTCCAGGCGTGCGTGGACGAGTTCAAGGAGAACGAGGACCTGCCCAACACGACGAACCCCGACGACTGGGCCCGCATCTCCGGCAAGAAGGGCGAGCGGATCGTGTTCATCCGCACGCTGATCACCGGCAAGCAGGGCACCGAGCCGGGCCGCTCGATCGACACCGTGTCGAACACCGGTCAGTACCTCTGACCGGTGCACGGTTCGGGGGCCGGGGACGGGGTACGTTCCCACCCCTGGACCATCAACGAGGAGAACCCATGAAGTGGATCCTGATCATCGCCGTCGTGCTCGTCATCGTCTTCCTGGCGCAGAAGTTCCTGGCCGGCCGCCGCTGACGGCCCGCCGGCACGGAGCAGCCGCTGAACCCGCCCCCGTCGGGTCCAGCGGCTGCTGTGCTTCCCGGACGGCCCGAGGCCGGCGGCTCCTACGGCCCGCCGGAGCCGAGGTCGCGTGCCGCCTCCACCGCGGAGGCGTACCGCCAGCGGCGGCGCGCCACGAACTCGTCCGCGTCCTCCTGCTGCCGGCGCCGCTCGCGCAGCGACTCAGCCGCCGAGGCCGCGTTGGCCCGGGAGACGTCCTGGCTCATCAGGCGGTTCAGTCCACGTCGCATCTCATCCACGGGTGCTCCCTCCTACCGGTACGAGGTCGTTGACTTCCGTGCGCAGCCGCTGCTCGAGCCAGCGCACGAGCCAGGGGTCGAGGTGGGCCGCGGCCACCCGTCCCTTGCACACCCCCTCCATCAGCGCGCGTGCCGACTCCTGCAGCACGACGCCCGCCTCGCGGGACCAGCGCACCAGGACCGCGAACGCCTCGTAGGACCCGACGCCGTACCTCAGCATCAGGACTCCCTTGGCCTGTTCGACGACGGCGCTCTCGGGGTCCTCGGGGACGTGCGGACCGGGCACCCGCTCCAGGGGGGTCGTTTCCGGCTCCCGCTGGCGGGGGACTGTGCAGGTGTGGTTCATGCGGGGGACCTCCGGATGCACGCGAATGCCATCAGGTTCTGGGGTGGCTGCCCGCTGCGCCGTGGCGACGGGGAGGGGCGTGGAGAGCCTCAAGTTAGCAACGGCCGGAGAGGGCCGACAAGCGAACCGGCAGGCTGTCCGGGATGTCGCCCGAAGTACTCCTGACCAGGCACTATGTCCGTCTCACCATGTGTCGTGAGCGGCTCCGGGTCAGCCCTTCGCGGGGTCGGTGACGTCGACGACGGTGGCGTCGAGCGAGGTCACCAGCTCGGTGGCGTCGACGGTCAGGGCCACGCCGTGCGCGCCCCCACCGATGGAGACCGGCCCGGCGAGGTGCTCGTCGGCGAGCACCGGCCACACCGTCGTGCTCCCGAGCGGGGTGATCGTGCCCCGCACGTAGCCGGTCACCGCCAGCGCGGTGTCGGCGTCGGGCATCGAGATCCGGTTGACGCCGAGCTCGGCACGCAGCTTCGGCCAGGCGATCTCGCGGTCGCCGGGGACCAGCACGAACCGGTAGTCGTCCTCGGCGAGGCGGACCACCATCGTCTTGACGACGGCGGCGGGCTCCACCCCTCGGGCGGCGGCGGCCTCCTCGAGCGACCGGACCGGGCCGTGCCGGGTGACCTCGTAGCTCAGCCCCAGCGCGTCGGCCGCGGCCAGCGCCCGCGCGGAGCGGTCGGTGTCGTCGCTCATGGCGCGAGTGTACGGAGCGCGGCGTAGTCGTGGACCCCGGCCGTGGCCAGCCGCGCGAGCAGCTGGCGGGTGTCCGGGACGAAGTGGAACGCCGGGTCGCGGAGCAGCCGGTCCAGGTCGCGGAGGGTGATCCAGTCGCCCCAGACCACCTCGTCGTCCGCGTGGACCACGGGTCCGTCCCAGTGCGTCTCGTAGCAGTGCTCGACGCAGCGGGTGAGGTCGTCCTGGTAGAGGTTGAGGCCGAGGGGGACGAGCCGGGCGCCGGCGATCCCGAGCTCCTCGGCGAGCTCGCGCCGCGCGGACTCCTCGGGGCTCTCCCCGGCCCGGAGCACGCCCCCCGCCGCCACGTCGTGGCAGGACGGCGCCCAGTCCTTGTCGGCCGCCCGGCGGTGCAGGTAGACCAGCCCGTGGCTGTTGCGCACCAGCACCGCCGTGGCGGCGTGCAGGAGGTTGTCGCGGCGTACGACGTCCCGCGGGGCCGAGCCCAC
The DNA here is from genome assembly GCF_019679455.1 of Nocardioides jiangsuensis. Classification (GTDB taxonomy): domain Bacteria; phylum Actinomycetota; class Actinomycetes; order Propionibacteriales; family Nocardioidaceae; genus Nocardioides_C; species Nocardioides_C jiangsuensis. The sequence goes on along the minus strand of NZ_JAIEZQ010000001.1, from coordinate 144,820 downwards.
CACGGTGCCGGCCTCGTCGACGAGGGCAACGATCTCGGGCTGTTCCTGCGCGGACACACGCCGATTCTGTCAGGGGCCACGCGTAGTCTCGGAGCATGAGCGTTCGACGGGTGATGGGCACCGAGACCGAGTTCGGCATCTCGGTGCAGGGGCAGTCGACGGCCAACCCCATGGTCGCCTCGTCCCAGGTCGTCAACGCCTACGCCAGCTCGACGCTGCGCGCCCGCCGCGCCCGGTGGGACTTCGAGGAGGAGTCGCCGCTGCGCGACGCCCGCGGCTTCGACATGTCCCGGGAGGTCGCCGACGCCTCGCAGCTGACCGACGAGGACCTCGGCCTGGCCAACGTGATCCTCACCAACGGCGCCCGGCTGTACGTCGACCACGCCCACCCGGAGTACTCCACGCCCGAGTGCACCAACCCGCGTGACGTGGTGAAGTGGGACAAGGCGGGCGAGCTGGTCATGCTCGACGCCGCGCGGCTGGCCGGGGCGGTCCCCGGGGCACCGCCGATCCTGCTGTACAAGAACAACACCGACAACAAGGGCGCGTCGTACGGCGCCCACGAGAACTACCTGATGCGGCGCTCCACGCCGTTCGGGGAGATCGTCCGGCACCTGACCCCGTTCTTCGTCAGCCGCCAGGTCGTCACGGGCGCCGGCCGGGTCGGCATCGGCCAGGACGGCCGCGACCACGGGTTCCAGGTCAGCCAGCGCGCGGACTACTTCGAGGTGGAGGTCGGCCTCGAGACCACGCTGAAGCGGCCGATCATCAACACCCGCGACGAGCCGCACGCCGACCCCGACAAGTACCGCCGGCTGCACGTCATCATCGGCGACGCGAACCTGTCGGAGATCTCCACCTACCTCAAGGTCGGCACCACCGCGCTCGTGCTCGCGATGATCGAGGACCGGTTCATCTCCCGCGACCTGACCGTCGACCAGCCGGTGCGCTCGCTGCGCGCGGTGTCGCACGACCCGTCGCTCAAGCACCTGCTGACCATGACCGACGGGCGCACGCTGACCGCCGTACAGCTGCAGATGGAGTACCTCGACCTCGCCAGGAAGTACGTCGAGGACCGGCTCGGCTCCGACGCGGACGACCAGACCCGCGACGTGCTCGCCCGCTGGGAGTCCGTGCTCAGCCGGCTGGAGACCGACCCGATGCTGTGCGCCCAGGAGCTCGACTGGGTCGCCAAGCTCAAGCTGCTGGAGTCCTACCGCGAGCGCGACGGGCTCGACTGGGAGCACCCCAAGCTCCAGCTCATCGACCTGCAGTACTCCGACATCCGGCCCGACCGGGGTCTGTACCACCGCCTGGTCCGGATGGGCCGGATCGACCGGCTGCTCCACGACGACGAGGTCGTCCACGCGATGCACCGGCCGCCGGTCGACACCCGGGCGTACTTCCGCGGGCGCTGCCTCGAGCAGTACGCCGACCAGATCGCGGCCGCCTCGTGGGACTCGGTGATCTTCGACCTGCCCGGCCACGAGTCGCTCCAGCGGGTGCCGACGATCGACCCGTTGCGGGGCACGAAGGCCCACGTCGGCGAACTGCTGGACCGTTGTGACACCGCAGAGCGCCTGTTTGCCGCGTTGACTCGGTAGGGTCTGAGTGAGGGCCTGTCGCAGGCCCACCGAAGGCCCGCCCCGACTCGCTCGGCGGCACCGGGACATAGGAGGAGGCGGTCATGGCGCGTGACGGCGGACAGCAGCACAAGCAGCCCAAGAAGTCCTCGGAGACCGAGGAGGCGACCGAGGTCGCTCCCCAGGAGGACGTGGCCGAGCGCAAGGAGCAGCTCGACGAGGACATCGACGCGATCCTCGACGAGATCGACGACGTGCTCGAGACCAACGCCGAGGACTTCGTGAAGTCGTTCATCCAGAAGGGCGGCGAGTAACCCGGCATGACAGACCCCCGACTTCCGGCGGCCTACCTCGTCCCGGGCTCCTCGTCGTTCTCCGAGTTCCTCTCCCAGCAGGCCCCCGAGCTGCTGCCCAGCCACCGCAGCCTGCCCCCGGGGTCGGCGGCCGACCTGGCCCCGCACGGCACCACGATCGTGGCGGCGACCTTCGACGGCGGCGTGGTGATGGCCGGTGACCGGCGGGCCACGATGGGCAACGTGATCGCCCAGCGGGACATCGAGAAGGTGTTCCCCGCCGACGAGTACTCCTGCGTGGGCATCGCCGGCACGGCCGGACTGGCCGTGGAGGTGGTCCGGCTGTTCCAGACCGAGCTCGAGCACTACGAGAAGATCGAGGGCACGACGCTGTCCATGGACGGCAAGGCGAACCGGCTCGCGGCGCTGATCCGCTCCAACCTCGGTCTCGCGATGCAGGGCCTGGCCGTCGTGCCCCTCTTCGCCGGCTACGACCTCACCACGTCGCAGGGCAGGATCTTCTCCTACGACGTGACCGGTGGCCGCTACGAGGAGACCGCCTTCCACGCGGTCGGCTCGGGGGCGCTGTTCGCCCGCGGCTCGTTGAAGAAGCTCTACCGGGACGACCTCGACGCGCAGGGCTGCGTCACCGCGGCCATCCAGGCGCTGTACGACGCCGCCGACGACGACTCGGCCACGGGCGGGCCCGACCTGGCCCGGCGGATCTTCCCGGTGGTCGGCGTGATCACCGCGGAGGGCTACCGCCGCCTGCCCGACGACGAGGTGGCCGCGATCGCCGACCTCGTCGTGGGTGCCCGCATGCTCCGTCCTGACGGCCCGGCCGCGTCCCTGACCTGAGGAGTCCTCCACCCATGAGCATGCCGTTCTACGTCTCGCCCGAGCAGCTGATGAAGGACCGGGCGGACTTCGCCCGCAAGGGGATCGCCCGCGGTCGTAGCGTCGCCGTCCTGCAGTACGCCGACGGGATCGTCTTCGTCTCGGAGAACCCGTCCCAGGCGCTGCACAAGGTCAGCGAGATCTACGACCGGATCGCGTTCGCCGCGGTCGGCCGCTACAACGAGTTCGAGAACCTGCGCATCGCCGGCGTCCGCCTCGCCGACATGCGCGGCTACGCCTACGACCGGCGCGACGTGACCGGGCGCGGGCTCGCCAACGCCTACGCGCAGACGCTCGGCACCATCTTCTCCAGCGGCGGCGAGAAGCCCTACGAGGTGGAGATCTTCGTGGCCGAGGTCGGCGACACCGTCGAGGACGACCAGATCTACCGGCTCACCTACGACGGCCAGGTCGCCGACGAGCACGGCTTCGCGGTGATGGGTGGCAACACCGAGGCCGTCACCGGGCACCTCCGCGAGAACTACCGGCCGGGGTCCTCCCTCGGCGAGGTGCTCCAGCTGGCGGTGGGTGCGCTCGGGCAGAGCGACGCCGGGTCGCGCGTGATCGCGGCCGCGGACCTCGAGGTCGCGGTGCTCGACCGCACCCGGTCCCAGCAGCGCAAGTTCAAGCGGCTCTCCGCCGAGCACCTGGCGTCGCTGCTGGGCGAGCGGGTGGGGGAGGAGGCCGGCAGGCACGCCGCCGGCGACTCGACCAACCCCTCCAACACCGACCAGAGCCGCAACCGCGACCAGGAGCAGCCGCCGGTCGCGCCGCCGGTGGCGCCTCCGGTGAGCCCGCAGCCGCAGCAGCCGCCGCAGCCGAGCGACCCGGTGACGCCGCCGGAGCACCCCGACGTGTACCCGCCGGTCGACCCGGGCGACCCGCTGCGCTGATCCGGCCCGCCGGTTGCGCGAGTCGGCTGCGCGGCCCTTGTGCGTGCACCTAGTGTGGGGAACGTGGACCGCCGGATCTTCGGGATCGAGAACGAGTACGGCGTCACCTGCACGTTCCGCGGGCAGCGACGCCTCTCGCCGGACGAGGTTGCCCGCTACCTGTTCCGCAAGGTGGTCTCGTGGGGCCGCAGCAGCAACGTCTTCCTCCGCAACGGCGCCCGGCTCTACCTGGACGTCGGCAGCCACCCCGAGTACGCCACCCCCGAGTGCGACGACATCGTCGACCTGGTCACCCACGACAAGGCGGGGGAGCGGATCCTCGAGGGCCTGCTGGTCGACGCCGAGCGCAGGCTCCACGACGAGGGCATCGCCGGCGACGTCTACCTCTTCAAGAACAACACCGACTCGGCCGGCAACTCCTACGGCTGCCACGAGAACTACCTGGTCGGCCGGCACGGCGAGTTCGCCAAGCTCGCCGACGTGCTGATCCCGTTCCTGGTCACCCGGCAGATCATCGTCGGCGCGGGCAAGGTCACCCAGACCCCGCGCGGCGCGATGTTCTCGGTCTCCCAGCGCGCCGAGCACATCTGGGAGGGCGTCTCGAGCGCCACCACCCGCAGCCGCCCGATCATCAACACCCGCGACGAGCCGCACGCCGACGCCGAGCGCTACCGGCGGCTGCACGTGATCGTCGGCGACTCCAACATGAGCGAGACCACCACCATGCTCAAGGTGGCCTCCTGCGACCTGGTCCTCCGGATGATCGAGGAGGGCGTGGTGATGCGCGACCTCACCATGGAGAACCCGATCCGGGCGATCCGGGAGATCTCGCACGACATGACCGGGCGCCGCAAGGTCCGGCTGGCCAACGGCCGCGAGGCCAGCGCCCTCGACATCCAGCAGGAGTACCTCACCCGGGCGCGGGACTTCGTCGACCGGCGCGAGTTGAGCACCCCCGTCATCGAGCGCACCCTCGACCTGTGGGAGCGGGGACTCAAGGCCGTCGAGTCCGGCGACCTGAGCCTGGTCGAGCGGGAGATCGACTGGGTGATCAAGTGGAAGCTGATCGAGCGCTACCGCGCCCAGAACGGGCTGCCGCTGAGCCACCCCCGGGTCGCGCAGCTCGACCTGGCCTACCACGACATCCACCGCGGCCGCGGTCTGTACTACCTGCTCGAGAAGCGCGGCGCGGTCACCCGGGTCACCAACGACCTGAGGATCTTCGAGGCCAAGTCGGTGCCCCCGCAGACCACCCGGGCCCGGCTCCGCGGCGAGTTCATCAAGCGGGCCCAGGAGCGGCGCCGCGACTTCACCGTGGACTGGGTGCACCTCAAGCTCAACGACCAGGCGCAGCGCACCGTGCTGTGCAAGGACCCGTTCCGGGCGTACGACGAGCGCGTGCATAAACTCATCGACGGCATGTGAGACGTCGCGCGGGCCCGGTCCCGCAGGTCGGGTCCTCTCAGGTTCCCCGGCTATCGTGTGCCTGACCGCCGTACCCCTGCCACGCTGAGGTGAACCCTGTGCGCCGCCGTCTTGTAGCGCTGACCATCGTCCCGTTCCTGCTGTTCGGAGCCGCCGCGTGCGGCGACGAGAGCGGGTCGCAGGGCTCCGCATCCTCCTCGGTGGACATGGGGGAGCCCATCAAGGGCCTCGAGGTCAGCGGTGAGTTCGGCAGGCAGCCGAAGGTGACCGTCGACGGGCCGCTGAAGGTCGACGAGGCCCAGTCCGAGGTGCTCACACTCGGCGAGGGCAACGAGGTCGTCGAGGGTTCGCCCGCCTCCCTCCACCTGCTCGTCGTCAACGGCACCACCGGCAAGACCACCGTGGGCACCTACGAGCAGGGCAAGCCGGTCACCGGGAACATGGCCGAGGGCGAGATCTTCCCGTCGGTGCTCGACGCGGTCGTCGGCAAGCCCGTGGGCAGCCGGATCGCGATCGCCTCGCCGCCGGCCGAGGCGTTCGGCGCGCAGGGTGCGCAGCAGTACGGCATCGGCGCCCAGGACGACGTGGTGTTCGTCGTCGACATCATGTCCGTGCCCCTGGACGGCCCCGAGGGCGAGAAGGCGGACGTCCCCGAGGACCTGCCGAGCCCGGTGGTCGACTCCGAGGGCGACGTCAGCAAGTTCACCTTCGACAACGCCCCCGCGAAGCCGTCCGACGAGCTCCAGGTGGTCCCGCTGATCGAGGGCGAGGGGGAGCCGGTCCAGGCCGGTGACTCCGTCACCTTCGACTACCTCGGGCAGGTCTACGGCACCGAGACGATCTTCGACGAGTCCTACACCACCGCGCCTCGGACCTTCACCGTCGGCGAGGGCAGCCTGATCAAGGCCTGGGACGAGGGCCTGGTCGGGGTCGAGGCCGGCAGCCGCGTCATGATCATCGCGCCGCCGGAGTACGGCTACGGCGAGAACGGCAACCCGCAGGCCAAGATCAAGGGCACCGACACCCTGGTGTTCGTGGTGGACGTGCTCGGGGTCGGGTGACCCGGTGAGGTAGGTTCCCCGCGAAAGGGGAATGCCGTGGCCGCACGAAAGAGCGAGCGCCTGCTCAACCTGCTGATCACGCTGCTGGTGTCGCGTAGCTACGTGACCAAGGAGCGGATCCGCAGCGTCGTCGAGCAGTACCGCGACGCGGGGGACGAGGCCTTCGAGAAGATGTTCGAGCGGGACAAGGAGGAGCTGCGCTCCCTCGGCATCCCGGTCGAGGTCGGCTACGTCGACCGCGCCTTCGAGGACGAGCCCGGCTACCGGGTCGAGCGGGCCGCCTTCGAGCTGCCGCAGATCGACCTCGAGGCCGACGAGGCCGCGGTCATCGGGCTCGCCGCCCGGGTCTGGCAGCACGCCGGCCTCGCCTCGGCCACCTCCGACGCCCTGGTCAAGCTCAAGGCGGCCGGGGTCAGCGTGGACCGCGGCGCCCTCAACGTGGCCCAGCCCCAGCTCGCCGTCGAGGAGCCCACCTTCGAGGCGTTCTGGGAGGCGACCCGGTCCCGCACGCCGGTGGCCTTCGACTACCGGACGGCGGGCGCCGCGAGCGCGACCACCCGCCACCTCGAGCCGTGGGGCGTGGTCTCCTACAACGGCCGCTGGTACGTCGTCGGACAGGACACCGACCGCGGGGCCCCGCGGCTGTTCCGGCTCTCCCGGGTCGGCGGCGCGGTGCGCCACGACGGGAGGCCCGGCGCGTTCGAGGTCCCCGAGGGCACCGACATCCGCGCCCTGACCGAGTCGCTGGCGCCGCCGGCGGCCGCGCACACCGCCCGCCTGCTGGTGCGGCGCGACGCCGCGCACGGCCTGCGCCGGCACGCCACGCCCGCCGGCGCCTCCGGCGCCGGTGCGGACGCCGTACCGGAGGGCTGGGAGCGGCTCGAGGTCGCCTACGGTCGCACCGGCGGGATGGCCGACGAGGTGCTCGGCTACGGCGCCGACGTCGTCGTCGAGGCGCCCGAGGACCTGCGTGCGCTGGTGGTCGATCGGCTGCGCGCCGTCATGGCCACCGGCGCCGGAGCGACCGCGGGGGCGCCCCGATGAGCGGCGCCCGCGACCAGGTGGGCCGACTGCTCGCCCTGGTCCCCTACATCCAGAGCCGCGACGAGGTCTCGCTCGAGCAGGCCGCCGCCGACTTCGGAGTCCGGCCCGCCCAGATCGTCAAGGACCTCAACGTGCTGTGGTTCTGCGGGCTCCCCGGCCTGGGCATGGGCGACCTGATCGACGTCGACATGGACGCCCTCGAGGGCGAGGGCGTCATCCGGCTCTCCAACGCCGACTACCTGACCCGCCCGCTGCGGCTGGGCAGCACCGAGGCCTCGGCGCTGATCGTGGCCCTGCGGGCGCTGCGCGACGGCGGCGACGAGTCGGTCCGCCCGGTGGTGGACCGCACCCTGGCCAAGCTGGAGGCAGCCGCCGGCGACGGGGCCGCGCTCGCCGCCCAGGTGGACGTGCTGCTGCCCCAGGACGTCGCCGAGGTGAACCGCGTGCGCGGCACCCTGGAGGACGCGCTCGCCCGCGGACGGCAGGTGCGCCTCGGCTACTACGTCCCGGCCCGCGACGAGGCCACCGAGCGCACCGTGGACCCGTTCCGGATCGTCACCGCCCAGGGGCACACCTACCTCGAGGCGTGGTGCCACCTGGCCGAGGACCAGCGGCTGTTCCGGCTGGACCGGGTCTCTCGCGCCGAGGTGCTCGACGCGCCGGTCGACCAGCATGCCGGGGTGCGCCCCCGCGACCTGTCGGAGGGGCTGTTCCAGCCGTCCGCCGACGACCTGCTGGCCACCGTACTGCTCGAGCCGGCCGCCCGCTGGGTGGCGGAGTACTACCCGGTGGAGAGCACCGAGGAGCTCGGCGACGGCGCCCTGCGGGTCACCCTGCGCGTCGGCGACCCGGAGTGGCTGGTCCGCCTCGTGCTGCGGCTCGGGGGAGCGGCCCGGGTCGAGCAGCCGTCCGACCTGTCACACGCCGTACACCGGGCGGCCACCTCCGCGTTGGACGGCTATGTCTGAGTACTGCGCGTACGATGGAACCGGCACCGCAACCAGAAAGAGGACGAGATGACTTCCCCCGTTTTTCCGATGATCGGGACCCCCGGCCCGACCGAGATCCTGCTCATCCTGCTGGTGCTCGTGCTGCTGTTCGGTGCCAAGAAGCTCCCCGAGCTCGCCCGCGGCAGCGGTCGTGCGCTGCGCATCTTCAAGGCCGAGACCAAGGGCCTGATGGACGACGACGACGACAAGCACAAGACGCCCGAGCAGAAGCAGATCGACGCCCAGACCTGGGACACCCAGGCCCGTACCACCGACGTGACCGACACCACGGCGCCGCAGACCCGGCCCGACGGTGAGCGCTGACCGTTCCACCCCGACTCGGATCATCGACGACGCCTGACGTGTCCCTCAACGGAGTCATCGGCCTCTTTCGCGCCAAGCCCAAGCACCCCATCGGGGACGACGGCCGGATGGCGCTCGCAGACCACCTGCGTGAGCTGCGGGCGCGGCTGCTCAAGATCGCGCTGGTCCTCGTGGTCGGGACGGTCATCGCGCTGTTCTTCTACGACGCCCTCTTCGCACTGATCTACGAGCCCTACCGGCGCGCCCAGGAGATCTTGACGAAGGAGGGGGTCAGCTCCACCCCGGTGCTGACCGGCGTCGCGAACCCGCTGCTGCTCCAGCTCAAGCTCTGCGCGCTCGCCGCCGTGGTGCTCGGCTCCCCGTTCTGGCTCTACCAGATCTGGGCGTTCGTCGTACCCGGGCTGCACCCGCACGAGAAGCGGTGGACCCGGGTGTTCGCGGTGGTCGCCGGCCCGCTGTTCCTGGTCGGCGTGGGCTTCGGCTACTACGTGCTGCCCAAGGGCATCGAGGTCCTCGTCGGGTTCACCCCGGCGGACCTGCAGAACCTCGTCGAGTTCGGCGACTACTTCCGCTTCCTCACCCGGATGCTGCTCGTCTTCGGCATCGCCTTCGAGATCCCGCTGTTCGTGGTGATGCTCAGCCTGGCCGGGGTGGTCTCCGGCAAGCAGCTGGGCGCGCACCGGCCGTGGATCGTGGTCGGCACGTTCGTGTTCGCGGCCGTGGCGACCCCGTCCACGGACCCGTTCTCGATGCTGATGCTGGCCCTGCCGATGACGTTGCTGTTCTTCGTCTCGGAGCTGATCGCCCGGTTGGTCGACCGAAGGCGCGCGCGCCGGTCCGCCGAGGGGCCCCTGCACGGGCTCGGGGACGACGAGACCTCCGCCCTCGACCACGACCGTGAGCAGTTCCGTCCCTCCCGGCTCGACGCCGAGGACGACTGAGTGCCCGGCCTTCCGCACGTCGCCGAGGTCGACGCGTTCGACCTGCCCGAGTGGCTGGGGTCCGGCGAGGTCACCTGGACCGCGCTGTCGACCACCCGCGGCGCCTACCAGGTCTCCGGGGAGCTGTCCGAGGCCGGCGCCGCCACCTCGCTCGGGTGTGACCTGCTGGCCGCCGACCACGCCTACCCGCAGCCGGTCCTCGACGAGACCTGGCGCCGTTCCGCGCACCAGCTGTGGACCTACGGCCAGGTGCTGCTGGTGGAGTACGACGGGCGGCTGACCCTCGCCGTACCCGGCACGGAGTTCACCGCCGACGAGGTCCTGGAGTCCCTGAACCGGCTCGCCAAGGCCGTCGGGGTGAAGCCGTCGCGCTTCGTCGCCGTCCTGCGCCTCTGACCCGTCGCATCCGGCTCACCGCGGTCGTGCGCGCCGGGCGGGGAGTTGGCGTGCCCTGCGCGTATTCTCGCGGCGTGGCCAGAGAGATCGCGCTGTTGACCAACCCGAGCGCCGGCAAGGGGAAGGGGTCCCGTTCCGCGGCCATCGCCCTCCCACGCCTCCGCGAGGCCGGGTTCCGCGTCCGCCAGCTCGCGGGCCGCGACGGCGACGAGGCGCTCGACCTCGCCAAGTCCGCCGTCACCGACGGGGTGGAGAGCCTCGTCGTGTGCGGCGGCGACGGCATGGTCCACCTGGCGGCCCAGGTGCTCGCCGGTACGGAGACCAGCCTGGGCATCATCCCGGCCGGCACCGGGAACGACGTGGCCCGCTACCTCGGCATCCCGCGCAACGACCCGCAGGCTGCGGCCGACGTGGTGGTCGGCTCCCACGTCCGCACGATCGACCTGGCCCGTGCGGGTGCGTCGTACTTCGTCACCGTCCTCGCCGCGGGGTTCGACTCCAAGGTGAACGAGCGGGCGAACGCGATGGTGTGGCCGCGCGGGCAGATGCGCTACACGCTGGCCACGCTGGCCGAGCTGCGGGTCTTCGAGCCGCTGCCGTACACCCTCGAGCTCGACGGAGAGGTGCACCGCCTCGACGCGATGCTGGTCGCGGTCGGCAACGGCCCCTCCTTCGGCGGCGGCCTGAAGATCACCCACGGCGCCGAGATCGACGACGGGCTCCTCGACGTGGTCGTGATCAAGCCGATGAGCAGGCTCGACCTGGTGAAGACCTACCCACGGCTCTACACCGGCGGGATCACCAAGCACCCGCAGTACGAGCACCACCGGGTCAGACAGGTCACCGTCGCCGCGCCCGGTGTCGTCGCCTACGCAGACGGGGAGCGCCTAGGCTCGTTACCGATGACCGTCGACGTGGCCCCGAACGCATTGCGAGTGTTGGCACCCCGATGACCTCTCCCTCGGAGAAGTACGCGAAGTTCCAGCGGGACAAGCAGTCCCCGGTCTTCGCCGACTTCGCGTCCCTCTACGACTTCACGATCGACGAGTTCCAGATCCGCGCCTGCCGCGAGCTCGAGGCCGGCAACGGCGTGCTGCTCGCGGCGCCGACCGGGTCGGGGAAGACGCTGGTCGGCGAGTTCGCGGTGCACCTCGCGCTGCAGCAGGGTCGCAAGTGCTTCTACACCACGCCGATCAAGGCGCTGTCGAACCAGAAGTTCAACGACCTCACCCGCCGTTACGGCGCCGAGAACGTCGGCCTGCTCACCGGGGACAACACCATCAACGGCGAGGCGCCGATCGTGGTGATGACCACCGAGGTGCTGCGCAACATGCTCTACGCCGGCTCGCGGACCCTGGCCGGGCTCGGCTACGTCGTGATGGACGAGGTGCACTATCTCGCCGACCGGTTCCGCGGCGCGGTGTGGGAGGAGGTCATCATCCACCTCCCCGACTCGGTGGCGCTGGTGTCGCTCTCGGCGACCGTGTCCAACGCCGAGGAGTTCGGCGAGTGGCTGTCCACGGTGCGCGGCGCCACCACGACGATCGTCGAGGAGCGGCGCCCGGTGCCGCTGTACCAGCACGTGATGGTCGGCCGGAAGATGTTCGACCTCTTCGCCGACCAGGAGGGCTCCGCCCGCGACGACGTGCGGGTCAACCCCGAGCTGCTGCGCGTCGCCCGTGACGACTGGCGCTCGTCGCGCACCTCCGACCGGCGCTCCAAGCAGGGCGCGCCGCGCGGCCGGGCCGGTGCCCGGGGCCAGGGCAACCGGCGGCCGAACCTGCCGAGCCGCTTCGAGGTCGTCGACCGGCTCGACTCCGAGGGCCTGCTCCCGGCGATCGTGTTCATCTTCAGCCGGGTCGGCTGCGACGCCGCGGTCACCCAGTGCCTCAGCGCCAACTTGCGGCTGACCACGCCGGCGGAGCGCGACGAGATCGTCGCGCTGGTCGAGGGGCGCTGCGCGAGCATCCCCGACGAGGACCTGCACGTCCTCGGCTACCACGACTTCCTCGACGGCCTCTCCCGCGGCATCGCCGCCCACCACGCCGGGATGCTGCCGACGTTCAAGGAGTGCGTCGAGGACCTGTTCGCCGCCGGCTTGTGCAAGGTCGTCTTCGCCACCGAGACCCTGGCGCTGGGCATCAACATGCCGGCCCGCTCGGTCGTGATCGAGAAGCTCAGCAAGTGGAACGGCGAGACCCACGCCGACATCACGCCGGGGGAGTACACCCAGCTCACCGGGCGTGCCGGCCGGCGCGGCATCGACGTCGAGGGGCACGGGGTGGTGCTGTGGCAGCCGGGGATCGACCCGAAGGCGGTGGCCGGCCTCGCCTCGACCCGCACCTACCCGCTCCGGTCCTCCTTCCGCCCGTCGTACAACATGGCGGTCAACCTCGTGAAGCAGGTCGGCCGCGACACCGCGCGAGAGCTGCTCGAGTCGTCGTTCGCGCAGTTCCAGGCCGACAAGGCCGTGGTCGGGCTCGCGCGGCAGCTGCGCAAGAGCGAGGAGGCCCTGGCCGGCTACGCCGAGGCCGCTCAGTGCCACCTCGGCGACTTCATGGAGTACTCCGCGTTGCGGCGCCGGCTCAGCGACGTCGAGGCCTCGCTGGCCAAGGCGCGCAAGGCCGACCGGCGCGACGAGGTCGTCGCCTCGCTGGAGGCGCTGAAGCCCGGCGACGTGATCGAGGTGCCCAGCGGCCGGTACGCCGGCTTGGCGGTCGTCGTGGACCCGGGGATGGGCTCGGACCGGGAGGGGCCGCGGCCGTTCGTGGTGACGGCGGACCGGCACGCGCGCCGACTGTCGATGGTCGACTTCCCCGTGCCGGTCGAGGCGTTCACCCGGATGCGGATCCCGCGCAACTTCAACGGGCGCAACCCCCAGTCGCGTCGTGACCTCGCCTCGACGCTCCGGGCGAAGACGCAGGGCTTCCTGCCGCCCCCGCCCGGACGTCGCGGAGGCGGTGCGGGGACCGGTCCCTCCGGTGCCGGCGGCGGCCGTCGAGGCGGGCGCGCACACGGCCGCGAGGTCGGCCGCGAGGTCGAGGGCGAGCGCGAGATCACCCGGCTGCGCGCGGAGATGCGCGCGCACCCCTGCCACGGGTGCTCCGACCGCGAGGACCACGCCCGCTGGGCCGAGCGTTACCACAAGCTCGAGCGCGACTCCCGGACGCTCAAGCGCCGGATCGAGCAACGCACGAACACCATCGCGCGGCAGTTCGACCGGGTCTGCGACGTGCTCGCCACGCTGGGCTACCTCGAGAACGACCAGGTCACCCCGGTCGGCGAGCGGCTGATGCGGATCTACACCGACATGGACCTCGTCGCCGCGGAGTCGCTGCGCAACGGGCTGTGGGACGAGCTGTCGCCGAGCGAGCTCGCCGCCGCGCTGTCCGCGCTGGTGTTCGAGTCCCGCCGCGCCGACGACGCGATCGCGCCCCGGCTGCCCGGGGGACGCGTGAAGGCGGTGCTGGCGGACATGGTGTCGCTGTGGGCCGACCTCGACGGCCTGGAGCGGGAGAACCGGCTGGACTTCCTGCGCGAGCCGGACCTGGGCTTCGCGTGGGCCGCCTACCGGTGGGCCGAGGGGGCCTCGCTGGACGACGTGCTGACCGAGACCGACCTTGCGGCCGGTGACTTCGTGCGCTGGATGAAGCAGCTGCTCGACCTCGCCGACCAGGTGGCCGACGCGGCCGGGGACACCGACCTGCGCACCACCGCGCGGCAGGCGGCGGGGGCCCTGCGCCGGGGCGTGGTGGCCTACTCGTCGGTCTCCGACTGACCTCGGCGGGGCAGCCGCGCGGGCGCCGTACCCCTCAGCCGACCGGGCGGTTCTCGTACGGCGTCGACAGCACGATCGTGGTGCGGGTCGACACGTTTGCCGCGGACCGGATCCGGGCGAGCAGGTCCTCGAGGTCGCCGGGCGTGGCCACCCGGGTCTTGAGGATGTACGACTCGTCGCCGGCCACCGACCAGCAGCTCTCGATCTCCTTGATGCCGCGCAGGCGTTCGGGGGAGTCGTCGGGCTGCGAGGGGTCGATCGGCCGGATCGAGATGAACGCGGTGAGCGGCAGGCCGACCTGGTCGTAGTCGATGGTGGCGACGTACCCCTGGATCAGCCCTCGGCTCTCCAGGCGCTTCACCCGCTGGTGCACCGCGGAGGTGGAGAGCCCGGTCGCCTTGCCCAGGTCCGTGAAGGACATCCGTCCGTCGGAGGCGAGGAGCGTCAGGATGCGCTGGTCGAGGTCTTCCACGGCAGACACCCTAGCGACGTTCGGTGCTGCCCCGGCACGTTCCCGGCATGGGAGACCCGCGGCCGCCACGACTCGTGCCCGCGAGCCAGGCCACACCGTCGAGGAACGGCTACCCTCGCCGCATGGCTGAGCGTTCCGAACGGCTCCTACTGCTCGACACGGCGAGTCTCTACTTCCGTGCCTTCTTCGGGGTCCCGGACTCCGTGAAGGCCCCCGACGGCACCCCGGTGAACGCGGTCCGGGGACTCCTGGACTTCATCACCCGCCTGGTCGGGGAGTACCAGCCAACCCATCTGGCGTGCTGCTGGGACAACGACTGGCGGCCGCAGTGGCGGGTGGACCTGATCCCGTCGTACAAGGCGCACCGCGTCGAGCTCGTGGTTCCCGGCGGCTCGGACGTCGAGGAGGTGCCCGACCCGCTCGAGGCGCAGATCCCGGTGATCGAGGCGGTGCTCGAGGCGTTCGGCATCGCGGTCGTCGGCGCGGACGGGTACGAGGCGGACGACGTGATCGGCACGCTCGCCACCGGGGCGGGGATGCCGGTGGACGTGGTGACCGGCGATCGCGACCTCTTCCAGCTCGTCGACGACGAGGCGCAGGTCCGTGTGCTCTACACCGCCCGTGGCGTGGGGAAGCACGAGAGGGTGACGAACGACTGGGTCCGGGAGAAGTACGGCATCGACGGGCACCAGTACGCCGACTTCGCGGCGCTGCGCGGGGACGCCTCCGACGGGCTACCGGGGGTGGCCGGCGTGGGGGAGAAGACGGCGGCGACGCTGCTCGGGCGGTTCGGCGACCTCGCCGGGATCGTCGCGGCCGCGGAGGACCCGGCGTCGGACCTCGCCCCCGGCCCGCGCCGCAAGGTCAAGGACGCCGCGGACTACCTGCTGGTCGCGCCGAAGGTGGTGGCGGTGGCGCGCGAGATCGACCTCGGCACGCCGGACCTGACCCTGCCGCGCACGCCGGCCGACCCGGAGGGGCTGGTCGCCCTGTCGGAGAAGTGGGGCCTCGGCGGCTCGGTCACCCGCCTCGTGGAGACCCTCACCCCTCGTTGAGAGGTCACTCCGTCGGCGTTGAGAGGTCACTCCGTCGGCGTTGAGAGGTCACATGATCGGCGACGAGGCGTCACGCGAGCGGTTGCTGCCGCACGAGTGACGCCTCGAGCCGGAACGACTGACGCCTCAACGCCTCACGACTGACGCCTCAACGAGTCAGCTGATGGTGAGGAGGGCCTGCGCCTCGGCGGTCTCCCGTGAGGCAGCGGCCCGCTTCTCGGCCTCCGCCAGCGACGTACCGGCGTGCTCCCGCCACCACGCCTGGCCCTCGGCCGGCAGGGTGTGGATCGGGTCGTAGTACTCGTAGGTGCGCTCGAGCGCCTCGGGGTCGTTCGCCTCGATCGACGTCCGGTAGTTCTTCGTCCAGTACGAGATGCCCTTCTCGCGGTCGTAGTCCGCGAGCTGGTGCACCCAGCGCTTGCCGACGAACGGGACGTCGCACACGATCCGCGGCGTCGCGAAGCCGGGGAGGTAGCCCATGATGTGGTGCTGAAGCCGCTGCGCGTCGGCGACCGAGACCCGCCAGTGCTCGCTGAACGGGATCATGTCGCACATGTAGAAGTAGTAGGGCATGATCTGCGCGCCGTCGAGCAGCGAGAAGCACAGGTCGAGCAGGGCGTGCGGGTCGGCGTTGACGCCGTTGAGCAGCACGCCCTGGTTGCGCACGTCGCGGATCCCGGTGTCGAGCATCGCCTTCGCAGCCTTGGCCACGAGCGGCGTCACGGAGTTCGCGTGGTTCACGTGGGTGTGGATCGCCACGGACACGCCCCGGGCGCGGGCGGTGGTCGCGACCCGCTCCATGCCGGCGCGTACGTCGTCCTGCAGCCAGTGCTGCGGAAGGCCCATCAGCGCCTTCGTGGCGAGCCGGATGTCGCGGATGTTCTCGATCTCGAGGAGCTTGGTCAGGAAGTCCTCGAGCCGGGGCCAGGGCAGGTTCGCCACGTCGCCGCCGGAGACCACCACGTCGCGCACCGACGGGTTGCCACGCAGGTAGTCCATCATCGCGCCGAGCCGGTCGACCGGCTTCATCGAGAACTTGAGCTTGTCGATGACCGGCGTGGAGTTGCCGACGAGGTCCATCCGCGTGCAGTGGCCGCAGTACTGCGGGCAGGTGGGCAGCAGCTCGGCGAGCACCTTGGTCGGGTACCGGTGGGTGAGCCCCTCGGCCACCCACATGTCGTGCTCGTGCAGCGAGTCGCGCGTGGCGTGCGGGTGCGAGGGCCAGTCGGTGCGCCGCTCGGAGAACGCCGGCAGCATGTAGCGGCGGACCGGGTCGGCGTACATCGCCTCGGTCAGCGAGCCCGGACCGGCCGGCGTCGCGTGCGGCGCCATCGTGTTCATCATCTGCGGCGGCACCAGCATCGACATGGTCGCGCGCTCGCGCTGGTCACGCTCGAGGTCGTCGTAGAACCGGTCGTCGACGAGGTCGCCGAGCAGGTCGCGCAGCTGCTTGATGTTCTTCACGCAGTGCGCGCGCTGCCACTGCACGGACTCCCACTCGGCGGCGGTGACGTCCTTCCAGCCGGGGAACCGGGTCCAGTCCGGCTCGACGAGCTCCACCCTGCGGTACGGGTAGGGCTGACCGGTCTCCAGACCGGTGGCGGTCTCGATGCTCATCAAGGCTCCTGGTTCATCGGCGCGTTCATTTGTCCGGCGCGTGGATCTCATGCCAGAGTACGCAAAGAATCTCCGGCGAGTCCAACCACACGCCGTAAGATTTCCTCTCAGAGTCTGTTGTTGATGGAGGACAGCCCGTGACCGCCGCGAACCCGTCCACGACCGTCGCGAGTGACCCGACCGGTCTCCACCGGGTGGTCGAGCCGGCCGGGGTCCTGCCGCAGGCGGCGCTGCGCCTGGACACCCGCCGCGAGCTGTGGACCGACGAGGTCCGCATCCGCGTCGAGCGGCTCAACCTCGACGCGGCGTCGTTCCGCCAGCTCGAGCGCAAGCACGCCGGCGACGGCGACGCGATCCGCGCGGAGGTGCTCGACATCGTCCGCACCCGCGGGAAGATGCAGAACCCCGAGACCGGCTCCGGCGGGATGCTCGTCGGCACCGTCGAGGAGGTGGGGGAGTCCTCCCCGCTCGGCCTGCGTGTCGGCGACCGGGTCACCACGCTCGTCTCCCTGACCCTCACCCCGCTCGTCATCGAGGACGACCTCGAGCGATGGGACGGCCGCAGCGAGCAGGTGCCCGCCGACGGCTACGCCATCCTGTTCGGCCGCTCGATCGCCGCGCGGATCCCCGACGACCTCCCCGCGGAGCTCTCCCTCTCCGTCATGGACGTGTGCGGCGCCCCCGCGCTGACCTCCCGCGTGGTCCGGGAGTACGTCGACCGCGCCGATGCGGCCGGGACCCCGCGGCCTGTCGTGGCGGTCATCGGCGGGGCGGGCAAGTCGGGGTCGCTGTCCCTGGCCGCCGCCGCCGAGGCCGGAGCCGCCCGCACTATCGGCGTGGTGCCGCACCGGGCGGAGGCGGACCTGCTCGAGGCCGCGGGGCTCGCCGACGCGGTGGCGCTCGCCGACGCCCGCGACCCGGTCGCCCTCTCCCGCGCGGTCGGCGAGGCCGGGGGACCGGCCGACGTCACGGTCGTCTGCGTCGACGTGCCCGGCTGCGAGGGCGGTGCGATCCTGTCCACCGCCGACCGGGGCACGGTGATCTTCTTCTCGATGGCCACGTCGTTCAGCGCCGCCGCGCTCGGCGCCGAGGGCCTGGCCGCCGACGTCACGATGCTGGTCGGCAACGGCTACGTGCCCGGCCACGCGGACTACGCCATGTCCCTGCTACGCGGCCACGACGGAGTGCGCGGGCTGTTCGAACGGCGGCTATGAGGTCCCGGTACGACGTCGGGGCGCCCGGTGCGCGGAGAATGGCTGCGTGACTGACGTGACTCGCATCCTGTTCCGCGGTGGCTATGTCCACACTCCCGCCGACCCGCACGCCACGGCGCTGTGCCTCGAGGGCGGCCAGGTGGTGTGGACCGGCGACGACGACGCCTCCGCCCACTTCGCCGACGGCGCCGACCGGGTCGTCGAGCTCGACGGCCGGTTGGTGACCCCCGCGTTCGTGGACGCCCACGCACACCTGGCCGAGACCGGGCTGAGCGCGCACAGCGTCGACCTCAGCGAGGCGCCGACGATGACCGCCGCGCTCGACGCCCTGGCCCGGCACGCCGCGACCAGCTCGTTCCCGCTGGTGCTCGGCTTCGGCTGGGACGACTCGCGCTGGCCCGAGGGGCGGCCGTTCACCCGCGCCGAGGTGGACCGGGCCGTGGGGGAGCGGCCGGCGTACCTGTGCCGGGTCGACGTGCACTCCGCGGTGGTCTCCACCGCCCTGCTCGACGCGTTCCCCGAGCTGACCGGGCACGACGGCTTCGACGGCGACGGGCTCGTCGCCCGGCACGCGCACATCCACGCCCGCGAAGCGGTGTTCCGGCTGATGCCGGGCGCCGTACGCCGGGAGGCCATCGCCCGCGCGCTCGGCGACGCGGCGCGGCAGGGGATCGGCATGGTGCACGAGATGGGCGCTCCCGGGGACTCCCCGGCCGAGGACTTCGCGCGGATCGCCGAGGTCTCCGCCGCCGGCACGCTGCCCGAGGTGGTCGGCTACTGGGGCCAGCTCGACGGGGTCGAGCGCGCCGTCGAGCTCGGCTGCGCCGGCGCGGCGGGGGACCTCTGCGTCGACGGGGCCATCGGCTCCCGCACCGCCGCCATGCACGCCGCCTACGCCGACGCCGACACCATCGGGCACCTGTACCTCACCGCCGACCAGGTCCGCGACCACGTGGTGGCCTGCACCAAGGCCGACATCCAGGCCGGCTTCCACTGCATCGGCGACCGGGCCGTGGCCGAGGTGGTCGAGGGGCTGCGCCAGGCCGCCGAGATCGTCGGCGTTCTGGCGGTCGTCCAGGGCCGGCACCGCCTCGAGCACCTCGAGATGGCCACGCCCGAGGAGATGACGCTGCTCGGCGAGCTCGGCGTCACCGCCAGCATGCAGCCGGTGTTCGACGGGGCCTGGGGCGGGGACGACTCGCTCTACGCCCAGCGGCTCGGCCCCGACCGGGCCCGCCGGATGAACGCGTTCGCCTCCCTCAACCGGGCCGGCGTCGCGCTCGCCTTCGGCTCCGACTCCCCGGTCACCGCCTTCGGCCCGTGGGCCGCGGTCCGGGCCGCCGCGCACCACCACACCGAGAGCGAGCGGGTCACCGTGCGGGCGGCGTTCAACGCCCACACCCGCGGCGGCTGGCGGGCCGCCCGGCGCGACGAGGGCGGCGTGATCGCGCTCGGCGCGCCCGCGTCCATCGCGGTGTGGGACGTCCCGGGCGAGCTGCTCGTGCAGACCCCCGACACGCGGGTCGCCGCGTGGTCGACCGACCCGCGGGCCGGCGTACCCCACCTTCCCGACCTGCACCCCGACCTCGACCTGCCCACCGCCGTGATGACCGTGGTGCACGGACGGGTCGCCTTCGAAGAACCAGGAGCACTGACATGACCCCACCCCGGGGCAAGCTCGACCTCGACCCGGTGACCGTGCGCAAGGCGCGCACGCTCGCCCGGCAGGCCGGCCGGCCGATCGTGACCATGGCCAAGAAGCACACCACCGTGTCGGTGGAGCGTGCGACGCTGCGCCTGGCCGGTCTCCAGGGCGCCGACGCCGACGGCATCCCGTGGGTGAACCGGCTGCTGGACGCCGTCCGGGGCGACGTCGGGATCGAGCACGGCGTCGCCGCCCCGGTGTGGGACGCGCTGGTCCGGGGCGAGGCCGACGACCTGTCCACGCTGGCGCAGAAGGCATCCGCGGGGTCGGTGCGCTTCCGGCTGCCCGAGGGGCGCGACCTGACCCGGGCGCAGGCGGCGGCACGGAAGCAGGTCGGCGCCGGGGTCAGGCGCGTCGACGCGCGGCGCCGGGAGCGCGAGCGGCTGGTGAAGCGCTGGGGCGACCCGAAGCAGAAGCCGTGGATCTACCTGATCGTCGCCACCGGCGACATCTACGAGGACATCCCGCAGGCCCAGCAGGCCGCCCGCGAGGGCGCCGACGTGATCGCGGTGATCCGCTCCACCGGGCAGTCCCTGCTGGACTACGTGCCCGAGGGCGCGACCCGGGAGGGTTTCGCCGGCACCTACGCCACCCAGGAGAACTTCCGGCTGATGCGGGCCGCGCTGGACGAGTCGAGCGCCGAGCTCGGCCGCTATGTGCGGCTGACCAACTACGCCTCTGGGCTGTGCATGCCCGAGATCGCGGCGCTGGCCGGCCTGGAGCGGCTCGACATGATGCTCAACGACTCGATGTACGGGATCCTGTTCCGCGACATCAACCCGATCCGCACCTTCGTCGACCAGCGGTTCAGCCGCCAGGTGCACGCCCGCGCCGGGATCATCATCAACACGGGCGAGGACAACTACCTCACCACCGCCGACGCGGTCGAGGCCGCGCACACGGTGACCGTCTCGCAGCTGCTCAACGAGTACTTCGGCAAGGAGGCAGGGCTCGAGGACTGGCAGCTCGGCCTCGGGCACGCGTTCGAGATCACGCCGGAGCTGCCCGACAGCTTCCGGATGGAGCTCGCGCACGCGCTGCTCGCCCGCGACCTGTTCCCGAACGCGCCGCTGAAGTGGATGCCGCCGACCCGGCACATGACCGGGGACATCTTCCGCGGCTACCTGCTCGACGGCTTCTTCAACCTCGCCGGGGCGCTGACCGGGCAGAGCATCCTGCTGGTCGGGATGATGACCGAAGCCGTGGTCACCCCGTGGCTCTCCGACCGCGACCTGGCCCTGCAGAACGTCCGCTACGTGATGAACGCCGCCGGCAACCTGCACGAGGACTTCCACCCCGCCCCGGACGGGTACATCGCCCAGCGCGCGCGGCAGGTGCTCGGCGAGAGCATCGAGCTGCTCGAGAAGATCCTGGCCCACGAGGGCAAGCACGGGCTGCTCGAGGCGATCGCCGACGGCACCTTCGGCCTGATGAAGCGCCCCGCCGACGCCGGTCGCGGCCAGGACGGCGTCGCGAAGAAGGCCCCCGGCTACTTCAACCCCGCAACCGACATCCTGGAGGCGACGTGACCACCGAGGCGACGACCGGTCCGGCCGCGGCGCAGGGCGCTGCCCAGATCCTCCGGCCGTACGGCGACACCACCGGGGACGGCATGGTGCAGCTGTCGTTCACCCTCCCCATGCCTCACTCCAAGGTCGCCGAGGGCGCCGCGGCGCAGCTGGCGAACAAGATGGGCATGGACCCCGCGCTCGTCGTGCATGCCAAGGCGATGGGGCCGGACTTCACCTTCTTCGTGGTCTACGGCCGGGTGAACCACCTCATCGACGTCTCCAAGGTCGAGGTGGTGGAGCGGGACTTCCCGCTGCTCACCCCCAAGGAGGTCAACGCCGCGGTCAAGCGCGCCCTCCGCCGCCGCCTGGTCGTGGTCGGCGCCTGCATCGGCACCGACGCGCACACGGTCGGCATCGACGCGATCATGAACATCAAGGGGTTCGCGGGGGAGAAGGGGCTGGAGTACTACCGGGAGGTCAAGGTCGTGAACCTCGGCGCCCAGGTCTCGGTGCCCCAGCTCGTCGCCCGCGCCCGGGCGGAGAAGGCCGACGCCGTGCTGGTCTCCCAGGTGGTGACCCAGCGCGACGCGCACATCCTCAACACCAAGGAGATGTCGGCGGCGTTCCGCGAGGCCTACCCTGCCGACAGGCGGCCGGTGCTGATCGCCGGCGGGCCGCGCTTCGACGAGGCGATGGCCGGCGAGCTCGGGGTGGACCGGGTGTTCGCCCGCGGGACCACGCCCGGCGAGGTCGCCAGCTACCTCGTCGACCAGATCGTGACCAGGCGCGCCACCCGGAAGACAGGGGTCTGACATGACCGAGCCCACCGGCTCCACCACTACCACCACCACCACCCCCGACCCGCGGGTCGGGCTCACGGTGACGCACCGCCGCTACGTCCCCTACTCGCACGCGCACTACGCGGGCAACCTGGTCGACGGGGCCTACTCGCTCGGCCTCTTCGGCGACGTCGCGACCGAGGTGTGCATCCGCACCGACGGGGACGAGGGCTTGTTCGCCTCCTACGCGGACGTGCAGTTCCGGGCCCCCGTGCGGGCGGGCGACCTGCTCGAGATCACCGCCGAGGTGGTCCGGGTCGGGTCCCGCTCGCGGACGCTGGCGTTCCGCGCGGTAGTCGTCGGCCGGGGCCGGCCGGACAAGTCGGAGTCCGCCGCCGAGATCCTTGACGAACCGGTCGTGGCCACCACGGCCACCGGCACGGTCGTCGTCCCCGAGCGCTCCTGAGCCGGTAACCTGCGCTCCGGCGTGTCGTCCGCAGACACGCCGGACCCGAGGAAAATCCGCATGAAATCGGGATGAAGGGGAAACCTGTCTGACCTGCGTCTTCGCCAGAACGCGCAGGTCAGCGGGTAGTTGACAACTCCGGCAAAGGTGACCAATCTTTCGTTGGTCCCACCAAGCAGGTCGCCTTCGCGCGCTGACGTCCAGGTGGCCACGTGACCAGGTCGGGTACCACGAACCTGGGGCACGCGGTTCCCGGAGGTCGGTGCTGCGGAGACGGGGGAGGACACGACGAGAGCCCGGTGCCCAGTAGACAACGGACCCGCGTCCCGCAGCCAGCGGGAGCAGGTTCGGTCCGAAGGGTCCGGGCTCTTCTCGGTTTGTGGCGGCGGTAGGTTGTGGACGTGCCTGCCCGTCTCCTCTGCGCTGCGGTCGCGGGCCTCGCCGCCGGCCTCGCGTTCGAGCCCCTCCGCCTCGTCGCGCTGCTGCCCCTCGCCGTCGCCGCCCTCGCCCTCTCCTGCCGCGGGGCCACGCCACGCGGCGGCTTCCTGGTCGGCTCGGTCTTCGGCACCGCCTTCATGCTCACCCTGCTGCCCTGGCTCCAGGTGATCGGCACCGACGCGTGGATCCTGCTCTCGCTCGTCGAGGGGCTCTTCTACGGCCTGCTGGGCCTCGGCACCGCGCTCGTGGTCCGGCTGCCCTGGTGGCCGGTGTGGAGCGGCTGCCTGTGGGTCCTGGTCGAGCTGCTGCGCGGCTCCGTGCCGTTCGGTGGCTTCCCCTGGGGCCGGCTGGCCTTCGCGACCGTGGACACCCCGGTCCAGCAGCTGTTCCCGCTCACCGGCGCGGCCGGGGCGACCTTCGCGGTGGCGCTGCTCGGCTCGACGCTGGCCTGGGCCGTCACCGTCGTACGACGGGCGCCGGTGCGTGCCGCGGCCGGGGTCCTGGTGGCCTGCCTCGTGGCCACGGCCGGCGCCTGGCTCGCACCCCTCACCGGGACGACCACCGCAGCGGCGGCCACCACCGGAGCGAACGGTGAGGGCCCGGGGCTCCGGGTCACCGCCGTCCAGGGCGACGTGCCGGGGGAGGGGATGGACGCCTTCGCCGAGCGCCGCGCGGTCCTGGACAACCACGTGCGGACCACCGAGCGCTACGCCGAGGGCCTGACCGGTACGGCGCCACGGCCCGACCTCGTGGTCTGGCCCGAGAACTCCACCGACATCGACCCGTTCCAGGACCCCACCGTCTACGACGACATCCAGGGCGCCGTGGACGCGGTGGGCGTGCCCGTGCTCGTCGGCGCCATGGTGAGCGGGGACGAGCCTGAGGACGTCCTGAACCAGGGGATCGTGTGGGAGCCCGGGAACGGGCCCACCCAGCGCTACTCCAAGACGCACCCGGTGCCGTTCGGCGAGTACATCCCCTTCCGCGACGTGGTGGCCCGCTTCTTCAGCCGGCTCGACCAGGTTCCCCGTGACATGGTCCCGGGGGACACCCCCGGCCTCCTCGAGGTCGCCGGCTCCACCGTGGGCGACGTGATCTGCTTCGAGGTCGCCTACGACGACGTGGTCCGCGACGTGGCCGCCGGGGGAGCGGACCTGCTCGTCGTGCAGACCAACAACGCCACCTACATGGGCACCGGCCAGATCGAGCAGCAGTTCGCGATCTCGCGGCTCCGCGCGCTCGAGACCAACCGCTCCGTGGTCGTGGCCGCGACGAACGGGGTGAGCGGCATCGTCGCCCCCGACGGCGAGGTCGTCGAGCGCGCCCCGGTGCGCCGCCCGGCCACGCTCAGCGCCTGGGTGCCCTTCCCGGGCGGGACCACCCCGGGCGTGCGGTGGGGACTGCTCCTCGAGCTGCTGACGAGCCTGGTCGCCGCGGGTTCGGTCTCGGTCGCGCTCGGTCTCCACTATCGTCACCGACGCACGACCGGGTCCACGAGGGAGCCGGTGGCCGCGG
Source organism: Nocardioides jiangsuensis (assembly GCF_019679455.1). Lineage (GTDB taxonomy): Bacteria > Actinomycetota > Actinomycetes > Propionibacteriales > Nocardioidaceae > Nocardioides_C > Nocardioides_C jiangsuensis. The sequence continues at coordinate 120,424 of NZ_JAIEZQ010000001.1, read as the reverse complement.
GAACAGGCGAGGGATGACGCAGCAGAGCACGCTCGGGCGCACCGTGATGGTGGTCCCCACCTACAACGAGGCCGACAACCTCGCCTGGATCGTCAAGCGGCTCCGGGTCGCGGTCCCGGCCTGCGACGTCCTGGTCGTCGACGACGGCTCCCCGGACGGCACGGGCGCGGTCGCCGACGAGCTCGCCGCGGCCGACCCGCAGGTCCAGGTGGTGCACCGGCGTGCGAAGGAGGGCCTCGGCGCGGCGTACCTGCACGGCTTCGCGGTCGCCCTCGCGCGCGGCTACGACGTGATCGGGGAGATGGACGCCGACGGCTCGCACCAGCCCGAGGAGCTGCCCCGGCTGCTCGCGGCGCTCGAGGACGCCGACCTGGTGCTCGGGTCCCGGTGGGTGCCCGGGGGGACGGTGGTGAACTGGCCGGCGTACCGGATGGCGCTGTCGCGTGGCGGCAACGCCTACACCCGGCTGCTGCTCGGCCTCCCGGTGCGCGACGCCACCGGTGGCTTCCGGCTGTTCCGGCGTACGGCGCTGGAACAGCTGGACCTGGCCACGGTGATGTCGGTGGGGTACTGCTTCCAGGCCGACCTCGCGTGGCGGGCCGTGCAGGCGGGCCTGCGGGTCCGCGAGGTGCCCATCGAGTTCGTGGAGCGGGTGCGCGGGGAGTCGAAGATGAGCCCCGACGTGGCCGTCGAGTCGCTCAAGCGGATCACCCTGTGGGGGCTCCGCGAGCGGCGCCGGCAGTTGCGCGACGTACTCTCGAGACGTAGGGCGCAGCGACCGGTGACGAGGTGAGGGCGATGAGGCGCAGGTTCCCGTGGAGCGTGCTGGCGGTCCTGTTCGTGGTGGTGCCGATCGTCGAGATCTACCTGCTGATCCAGGTGGGGCAGGCGATCGGCGGCTGGACCACGGTCGGCCTGCTGGTCCTCGACAGCATCCTGGGCGCCTACCTGGTCAAGCGGGAGGGCGGCCGGGCCTGGGAGGCCCTGCAGGACGCCCTCCAGAGCAGGCGGATGCCGGCTCGCGAGCTCGCGGACGGCGCGCTGATCCTCGTGGGCGGCACGCTGCTGCTCACCCCCGGGTTCGTCACCGACGTGTTCGGCTTCTTCTGCATCCTGCCGTTCACGCGTCCGGTGGCCCGGCGGCTGCTCACGGCGTTCATCACCCGTCGCTTCCTCGGGGGACCCTCGGGGAGCCGCGGAGGCACGCAGACGGGCGGCCGCCGGCACGAGCAGTCCGGCGCCGAGGACCCCCGGACACGACGACGCCCCGGACCCGACTCATCGGTGGTCCAGGGCGAGGTCGTCGACTGACCGCCGCCGCAGCGGCGTCGCGCCGGGTCAGGCCGTCTTCTGCGACTTCGACTTCCGCGGGCGGTGCAGGTGCGCGGGCCCGATCTCGCCGCCGCGGAGGAGGTCCAGCCGCTCGGCGAGGATGTCCTCGAGCTCCTTGATGGAGCGGCGCTCGAGCAGCATGTCCCAGTGGGTACGCGCGGGCTTCTCGTTCTTTGCCTCGGGCTTGGCGCCGCTGGTGCTCAGCGCCTCGGCACCGCAGCGCGGGCACTCCCAGACCGCCGGGACGTCGGCCTCGGCCGCCATGGGGATCTCGAACTCGTGGCCCTGCGGGCACACGTAGCCGACCTGCTGGCGCGCGGCGAACTCGATACCGCGCTCGTCCTCAAAGCTCTGGCCCCCGAGTCGGGCGCCACGCAGTGTGCGCTCTCCCATGAGCCACCTCCTGATGTCTTGGTTTCCCCGTCACCGAATCACAGACGGGCAGCCCTCCACGATAAGCCTCGGAGCGCAGCCGTCCAAAGGGCACAACGTCCCGAAGCACCCGGAGATTCCCCTCCGGGACGGGTCGTGCTGTGTCCCCGACCACCTGGTACCCGCCGGTGCGTGCCTTCACACGTGCCGGCGGTGCGGCGTGGTCCGGCCCCTCGGCGGGCGGCGGGCCCTCCGGGTGGGCCTCAGACCACGACCGGAGGCGTGTTGCCCGCCTCGCGGATGCCGCGCTCGGGGTCGACCCGGGCGAGCAGCAGGAAGCCGACCACGAAGAACAGGATCAGCGCGAAGATCGCCGGACGGTAGGAGTCGGTGACCTGGTGGACCAGGCCGAACACCAGCGTCCCCAACCAGCTCGTGCCCCGCTCACAGGCCTGGTAGAGGCTGAAGTACTCCGCCTCGCGGCCGCGCGGGATCAGCAGGCTGAAGAACGACCGGGACAGCGCCTGGGTGCCGCCGAGCACGAGGCCGATCCCGACCGCGAGCACGAGGAACAGCACGAAGGTCCGCTCGGGGGTGAAGTAGGCGGCGACGACGACCAGCATCCAGACCAGCAGGCCCCCCAGGATGACCTTCCGGCTGCCGACCCGTTCGGCCACCTTGCCGAACAGCAGCGCCCCGAGGATGCCGACGAACTGCACCACGAGGAAGGCCTGCAGCACGGTGGCCTTCTCGAAGCCGAGCTGCTTCTCGCCGTACACCGACGAGGCGAAGATCACGGTCTGGATGCCGTCGTTGTAGAACAGGTAGGCGACCAGGAACGTGAGCGTGACCGGGTAGCTGCGCAGGTCGCGCAGGGTCTGCCAGAGCTGGCCGAAGCTCTGCCGCACCAGCGACCCGGGCTCGGGTACGACGTTGCGCGGTTCGCGGTTGCGCACCCCGAGGAACGGGATCAGCGTGAACGCCGCCCACCACAGGCCCGCGGAGAGCAGGCAGATCCGGACCGCGAGGCCCGTGTCGTCCGCCATCACGGTGAGCAGGCCGAAGTTGAGCGCGAGCAGCAGGCCGCCGCCGAGGTAGCCCAGCGCCCAGCCGCGGGACGACACCCGGTCGCGCTCGTCGGGCGTGGCGATCTCGCACAGGATCGCGTCGTAGACCACGAGCGAGGCACCCAGGCACAGAGTGGCGACCAGCAGCAGCACGGCGCCGAGCTGCCAGTTGGACCCGGCGACGAAGAACATCAGCCCCGCGCTCAGGCTGCCGGCCCAGGCAAAGCCGCCCATCATGTTCTTCTTGCGCGCGGAACGGTCGGCGGCGGCGCCGACGACGGGCAGCACCAGCGCGGACAGGATCGTCGCGACCGTGACGATGTAGAAGACCAGCGAGCCGGGGGAGATCCCGAGCCCGAGCACCGACAGGTGCGTCGTGCACGGGTTCTCCGGGGTGCCGGCCTCGCCACAGGCGGCGACCTCCGCCACCGACGTCAGGTACGGCGAGAACAGCACCGCCGCGGTGGTGGTGACATAGGCGGAGTTCGCCCAGTCGTACCAGTACCAGGCCCGCTGCTCCTTGCGCCGGCTCAGCGGGCTGAGGTCGGCGATGCCCACGGGGCCCGTGGGGTTGTCGATCGTCATCGGGGGGCTCCGCTCCACGGGGTCGGTGTCGGGTTCATCGGGTGGCTCCGCTCCACTGCCCGCGGGCGACCAGGACGTCGCGGAGCAGGTCGGTGCGGTCGGTCATCAGGCCGTCGATCCCGAGGTCGAGGAGCTCGTGCATGTGGTCCGGCTCGTCGACCACCCAGACGTGCACGTGCCGTCCCAGCGCGTGGGCGCGGGCGACGAGTGCCTCGGTGACGACGGTCACCCGGCCGCGGCGGTGCGGCACCTGGAGCGCCGCGCCGCGCCCGCGGGTCAGCGCGTCGACGACCCGGGGGGCGGGGACGAAGCGGAACAGGCCGACGTCCACCGGGCCGGCAGCCGTGGCGACCCGGTCGCCGACGAGCCTGCGGAACCGGGTCGTCCGGCGGTCGGAGAACGACCCGACGCAGACCCGGTCGTAGGCGCCGTGCCGGCGGACCAGCTCGGCCAGCGCCGGGACGGCCGCGTCGGACTTCAGGTCGATGTTGAACCGGACGCCGGGGAACTCCTCGAGCAGCGAGTCCATCGTCGGGACCTTCTCGCGCTCGCCGACCACGGCCTCCGCCACCTCGGCGTAGGAGAGCTCCGCGACCTTGCCGGTGTGCGCGGTCACCCGGTCCAGGGCGGCGTCGTGGAAGGCCAGCAGGGTGCCGTCACGGGTGACGTGGACGTCGGTCTCGAGGTACGCGTAGCCGAGGTCGACCGCGTGCCGGAAGGCGGTCAGCGTGTTCTCGAGCCCCTCGAGGTCGGGGTGGTAGGCGCCGCCACGGTGGGCGAACGCGAGGACCGAGCCCGGCTGGTCGAGGACCGAGTCCAGGAAGGGGAACCCGGTGCGGGGACGCGTCACACCGCGAGTATCCACCGACGGTGGCCCCGGAGGGGTGATTTGCGCGCCCGACATGCCCTCAGCGTGGGGCAGCCGGTACGACGGGGGCATCCGTGTTCGTACTCAGCTGCGTGGCGCCGTCCGACCGACGGGGCAGGGGAGTAGCGTCGGCGACGTGGACGAGATGACCTGCCCCAAGTGTGGATCGAGCATGACCAGCCGGACGCTCGGCGCCGTGACGGTGAACCGCTGCCCGTCGTGCAGCGGGGTCTTCCTGGACCGGGCCGACCTCGCCGACCTCGTGGAGGCGGAGAACGACTGGCACAGGCACACCGGCCCGCTGACCGAGCCGCTGCCGCGGATCACCGCGGACATGACCGCGCCGCCGCCGAGCAGGCCGAAGGCGCGCTCGTACATCGAGACCCTGTTCGACTAGAGCGGCTCACCCGCGCGGGTCCGGCCCGAGGTCGCTCGCGCAAGGGCGCTACCCGCCGGAGTCGTTCGAAGGCCTGTGATGAAACGACGTGACGTGAGCCTTCCTTTCACGGCGAAGGACCACGACGTGCGTATCGCGCGTGATGGATGGGTCTACTACGTGAGGGGAGTCAAGCGAAGTGAGCCCCTCGATGGGGGCATCGGCTTCGGTGACGGCAGTCTTTTCGGTGTCGCGATCTGGCTTCTCTGCGGACTCGCCGGTCGCCTGCTGTGGCGCTTTCAGAAGTCGTGGAAGGTCGGAGTCGTGCGCTTCGTCGACGACGACAGGGTGATGCCCACGAGCGTGGTCCACGAGGAGAAGCTCGCGTCCGGCGTCAGGCCCAGTGCACGGATCGCCGAACTGGTCAGCGCCTTTGAGTCGGGCAGTTTCGACCCAACGGCGTCCTGACGTCAGCTCTCACGATCCGCGTCGACCTCGGCAGATCCACGGAGCGGCGGGACTGCTTCAGCCGGACGAACAGTGACACCCGGTCAGATGTCGCGGAAGGTCTCGATCCGGGCGCCGAGCGAGTTGAGCCGCGTGGCAAGGTCCTCGTAGCCGCGGTTGATCACGTAGACCGAGCGGAGCACCGACGTACCCTTCGACGCCAGCATCGCGAGCAGGATGACCACGGCCGGCCGCAGCGCCGGCGGGCAGACGATCTCCGCGCCGCGCCAGCGGGTGGGACCCTCGATCATCACCCGGTGCGGGTCCAGCAGCTTCACCTGCGCGCCGAGCTTGGTCAGCTCGGTCAGGTAGATCGCGCGGTTCTCGTAGACCCAGTCGTGCAGCAGGGTCTGCCCCTCGGCGACCGCCGCGATCACCGCGAAGAACGGCAGGTTGTCGATGTTGAGGCCGGGGAACGGCATCGGGTGGATCTTGTCGATGGGGGAGTGCAGCGTGGACACCTTGGTGGTGATGTCCACGAGCCGGGTGTGCCCGTTGGCCGCGACGTACTCGTCGCTGCGGTGGTAGGTGAAGCCCATCTCCTCGAGCAGGGCCAGCTCGATCTCGAGGAACTCGATCGGCACCCGGCAGATGGTGATCTCCGACTCCGTGACGATCGCCGCGGCGAGCAGCGACATGGCCTCGATCGGGTCCTCCGAGGGTGCGTAGTCGACGTCGACGTCGATCTCGCGGACGCCGTACACGGTCAGCGTGGTGGTGCCGACACCGTCGATCTTGACCCCGAGCTTCTCCAGGAAGAAGCACAGGTCCTGGACCATGTAGTTGGGACTGGCGTTGCGGATCACGGTCACGCCGTCGTGCCGGGCCGCGGCGAGCAGCGCGTTCTCGGTGACGGTGTCGCCGCGCTCGGTCAGCACGATCGGCCGGATCGGCGTGATCGCCCGGTTCACGGTGGCGTGGTAGCTGCCCTCGGTGGCCTTCACGTCCAGGCCGAAGGGGCGCAGCGCAGCCATGTGCGGCTCGACGGTGCGGGTGCCGAGGTCGCAGCCGCCGGCGTACGGCAGGTCGAAGACGTCCTCACGGTGCATCAGCGGGCCGAGGAACATGATGATCGACCGGGTACGACGGGCCGCCTCGGCATCGATCCGGGACAGGTCGAGCTCGGCCGGCGGGACCAGTTCGAGGTCGTTGTCGGAGTTGAGCCAGCGGGCCTGCACGCCGATGCTGGTGAGCACCTCGAGCAGCCGGTTGACCTCCTCGATGCGGGCGACCCGACGCAGCGTGGTGCGGCCGCGGTTGAGCAGCGAGGCGCAGAGCAGCGCGACGCCGGCGTTCTTCGACGACTTGACCTCGATGCTGCCGGAGAGCACCGTGGGGCCCTGCACGCGCAGGTGCGTCGGCCCGGCGCCGAGGGAGACGATCTCGGAGTCGAGGGCCTCGCCGATGCGGGCGAGCATCTCGAGGCTGAGGTTCTGGTGCCCCTTCTCGATGCGGTTCACCGCGCTCTGGCTCGTGGACAGGACGTCGGCGAGCTGCTGCTGGGTCCAACCGCGGTGCTTACGGGCGTCACGGATCAGGTTGCCGATCCGGCTCAGGTAGTCCTCAGTCATGCGCGCAAACGTATCTCAAATATGAGATACGTCAAATCACCCCGTTGTCCGGAGTGTCGCGATCTCGGAGGTGAGCTCCGCGCGCAGGTCGTCGTGCTGGGGACCCAGCACGGTCCGGGGGAGCGGGTCGCGCCAGCGCTCGATCGGGTGCAGCGCCACCGGCCGCCAGGTGTGGTCGGGGCCCTCCCACTCGTAGCGCGGCCAGACGTGGGCGTGCAGGAACGCATCGTAGTTGCCCTGGATCTCCAGGTTGATCCGGCGGAACTCCGGGTCGCGCCGCGCGCAGACGTTCTGCACCGCCTCGGCGAGCAGCTCGGCGCCGGCCAGGAAGGCGTGGCGGCGCTCGCGGGGCAGGTCGGTGAGCCGGTCGACCCCCGGGGTGTCGGTGATGAAGACGCAGTAGCCGGGGAGGAACTGCACGTCGCCGATCACCGCGAACCCGGCGTCGAGCCGGGCGAGCACGGTGGGGTTCTCGTCACGCAAGGCGGCGCCGACGCGGTCGCGCTTCCAGTCCTCGCTCATGGGCGCACAGTCTGCCCGGTCGCCGTACCGGGGGCTCACCAGGCCCATGGCACGATTGAGAACCATGCGAGTAACCACGATCCACGGCACCCGTGACATCCGCCTCGAAGACCGTCCCGCACCCACCATCGACGCCCCCACCGATGCCATCGTCAAGGTCGTGGCGAGCTGCATCTGCGGCTCCGACCTGTGGCCCTACCGCGGCGAGAACCAGATCACCGCCGGCGACCCGATCGGGCACGAGATGGTCGGCGTGGTCGAGGAGGTCGGCTCCGCGGTCACCTCCTTCCGTCCCGGCGACTTCGTGATCGTGCCGTTCTGCCACAGCGACAACACCTGCCCGCACTGCCGGGCCGGGATGAGCTCGGGCTGCGAGAACGTGGGGATCACCAAGGGCGGCCAGGGCGAGTACGCCAAGGTCACCCAGGCCGAGGGCAGCCTCGTGAAGACCGACGGGATGCCCGACGAGTCGGTGATCCCGTCGCTGCTGACGCTCTCCGACGTGATGGCCACCGGCTGGCACGCCGCCGTCGCGGCGAACGTGCGACCCGGCTCCACCGCGGTCGTCGTCGGCGACGGTGCGGTCGGCCTGTGCGGCGTTCTGGCCGCGGCGCAGCTCGGCGCCGAGCGCGTGGTCGCGATGTCGCGCCACGAGCCCCGGCAGAAGATCGCCACCGAGTTCGGGGCCACGCACCTGGTGGCCGAGCGCGGCGAGGACGGCGAGCAGCAGATCCTCGATCTCACCGATGGTGTCGGCGCGGACGCCGTCCTGGAGTGCGTGGGCACCGACCAGTCGATGCGCACCGCCTTCAACATCGCCCGGCCCGGCTCCACGGTCGGGTTCGTCGGCGTGCCGCACGGCGTGGAGCTGCCGGTGGGGCGGATGTTCTCGCGCAACGTCGGGCTGGCCGGGGGGATGGCGCCGGTGCGCACGTACCTGCCCGAGCTGCTCGACCTGACCATGAAGGGCGCGATCAACCCCGGCCTGGTCTTCGACCTGACGCTGCCGCTCGACGAGGTGGCCGAGGGGTACCGTGCGATGGACGAGCGTCGGGCGATCAAGGTGCTCCTGCAGCCGTAGGGCGTCGCAGTTATGTCAGGCCGAGCGGGGGTTCCCGGCCCGGGTCGGGGAGAGGGGTCGGATGGCGATCAGGGCCGTGGTCTTCGACATCGGCGGCGTGCTCGAGCGCGTCGCCGACGACGCCTGGCCCGAGACCTGGGCGACCCGCTGGGAAGCGCGAGCCGGGCTTCCGGCCGGTGCGTTCGCGGAGCGACTCGCTGCGCACGCGCCGGCCGGCTCGGTGGTCACTGGCGAGGTCACCGAGACGCAGCTGCGAGCCGCCTACGCCGCCACCTTCGGCCTGGACGAGGCGGCCACCGAGGCGATGATGGCCGACCTGTGGGACGCCTACTGCGGCGAGCTGGACGTCGAGATGTACGACTTCGCGGCCGGCCTGCGCCCGGCCCTGTCCACGGCGATCCTGAGCAACTCCGGGGACGGGGCCCGACGGGAGGAGCAGCGTCGCTACGGGTTCGAGCAGCTGGTGGACACCATCGTGTACTCCCACGAGGTGGGGCTGGCCAAGCCGGACCCGATGGTCTACGCGCTGACCACGCGACGGCTCGGGGTACGTCCCGACGAGGTCGTGTTCGTCGACGACGTCGACGGCCACGTCCGGGCGGCCCGCGAGCACGGCTGGCACGGCGTCGTACACCGGGAGACCGCGGCGACGATCCGCGAGGTGACCCGCATCATCGAGCAGGGCTGAAAGCACACCTGTGTAACCCCTTCCGCGGCTAGCCTGACCGCCATGAGTGCCGACCCCCGCTCCCGCGCTCAGCGGCGTCGCGACACCGAGCATCGGCTCGCCCACGACACCGACGTGTGGGTGGCCAGTGCCTCGCCGGACGGTTCGCCGTACCTGGTGCCGCTGTCCTTCGACTGGGACGGCGAGGCGCTGCTCATGGCCACGCCGAGGGACAGCCCGACCGGCAGGAACCTGGCCGCCACCAGGGCCGTGCGGCTGGGGCTGGGCCACACCCGCGACGTGTCCATGATCGAGGGCGAGGTCGAGGTCCTCGAGATCGACGCGCTGCCGCAGGAGCGAGGCGACCGGTTCGCCGCACGCGCCGGCTTCGACCCGCGGGCACCGGGCACGCCGTACCGCTGGTTCCGCATCTCCCCGCGCCGCATCCAGGCCTGGCGCGAGGTGGACGAGCTGCCCGACCGCGAGCTGATGCGCGACGGCCGCTGGCTGGTCTGACGCCTCGCCCGGGCGAGCCACGCGCGTGGGGCCCAGAGGGTCCGCGGGGTGAAGCGATGAGAGAACCAGACGTCGTGGTCGAAGGCTGGTTAGATCGACCCAGGCGACGCCGACGGACACCGCCGAGGCGGCCCCGCGCAACAGAGGGAGACACGATGAGCACGGCCACGAGGACGGACACGCAGTCGCCGGAGCTCCACGTAGCCGACAGCCACGACCTGATCCGCGTGCAGGGCGCGCGCGAGAACAACCTCAAGGACATCCACGTCGAGATCCCGAAGCGCCGGCTGACGGTGTTCACCGGTGTGTCCGGGTCGGGCAAGAGCTCGCTGGTGTTCGACACGATCGCCGCGGAGTCGCAGCGGATGATCAACGAGACCTACAGCGCCTTCGTGCAGGGCTTCATGCCGACGCTCGCGCGGCCGGACGTCGACGTGCTCGAGGGGCTGACGACCGCGATCCTCGTCGACCAGGAACGGATGGGCTCGAACCCGCGCTCCACGGTCGGCACCGCCACCGACGCCAACGCGATGCTGCGCATCCTCTTCAGCCGGCTCGGGAAGCCGCACATCGGTCCGCCCACCGCGTTCGCGTTCAACGTCCCCACGCGGACGGCGAGCGGGGTCATGAAGACCGAGAAGGGCGGCAAGGAGGAGAAGCAGGTCGTCCGCGACGCGGTGTACCAGGGCGGCATGTGCCCGCGCTGCGAGGGCATGGGCAGCGTCAGCGACTTCGACCTGACCGCGCTCTACGACGACTCCAAGACCCTGGCCGACGGTGCGCTGATGGTCCCCGGGTACAGCATGGACGGCTGGTACGGCCGGATCTTCAGCGGCGCCGGCCTGCCCATGGACAAGCCGATCGCCACCTTCACCAAGAAGGAGCTCCAGAAGCTCCTGTACGCCGAGCCGACCAAGATCAAGGTGGAGGGGATCAACCTCACCTATGAGGGCCTGATCCCCAAGATCCAGAAGTCGATGCTCTCGAAGGACGTCGAGGCGCTGCAGCCCCACGTCCGCCGGTTCGTGGAACGCGCGATCACCTTCACGACCTGCCCCGACTGCGACGGCACCAGACTCACCCAGGAGGCCCTGTCGTCGAAGATCAGGGGCAAGAACATCGCCGAGCTGTGCCAGATGCAGATCAGCGATCTCGCGGAGTGGATGCGCGGCGTCGACGAGCCGGGCGTCGCCCCGCTGGTCGCCGGACTCCAGCACCTGCTCGACTCCTTCGCCGAGATCGGCCTGGGCTACCTCTCGCTCGACCGGCCCGCGGGCACGTTGTCCGGTGGCGAGGCGCAGCGGACCAAGATGATCCGCCACCTCGGCTCCTCGCTGACTGATGTCACCTACGTCTTCGACGAGCCCACCATCGGGTTGCACCCGCACGACATCGAGCGGATGAACCACCTGCTGCTGCAGCTGCGCGACAAGGGCAACACCGTGCTCGTCGTCGAGCACAAGCCGGAGACGATCGCGATCGCCGACCACGTGGTCGACCTCGGGCCCGGGGCCGGCACCGGCGGCGGCACGATCTGCTTCGAGGGCACCGTGGAGGGGCTGCGGGGGAGCGACACCACCACCGGCCGCCACCTCGAGGACCGGGCGGCCCTCAAGGACCGGGTGCGCGAGTCCACCGGCGCGATGGAGATCAGAGGTGCCGACACCCACAACCTGCAGGGCGTCGACGTGGACGTGCCGCTCGGCGTGCTGTGCGTCCTCACGGGTGTCGCCGGCTCCGGCAAGAGCTCGCTGGTCCAGGGATCGGTGGCCGACCGGGAGGGCGTGGTGGTCGTCGACCAGGGCGCGATCCGCGGCTCACGGCGCAGCAACCCGGCGACGTACACCGGTCTCCTGGAGCCGATCCGCAAGGCGTTCGCCAAGGAGAACGGCGTGAAGCCGGCGCTGTTCAGCTCGAACTCCGAGGGCGCCTGCCCGGCCTGCAAGGGCGCCGGCGTGATCTTCACCGAGCTCGGCGTGATGGCGACCGTGGAGTCCACCTGCGAGGAGTGCGAGGGGAAGCGGTTCCAGGCATCGGTGCTGGAGTACACGCTGGGCGGGCAGAACATCGCCGAGGTGCTCGCGATGCCGGTGACCGAGGCCGAGGAGTTCTTCCGGCACGGCGACGCGCGCACGCCGGCCGCCCACAAGATCCTCGACCGGCTCGCCGACGTCGGGCTCGGCTACCTCAGCCTCGGCCAGCCGCTCACCACGTTGTCCGGAGGCGAGCGGCAGCGCCTCAAGCTGGCCACCCACCTGGGTGAGAAGGGCGGTGTCTACGTGCTCGACGAGCCAACCACCGGCCTGCACCTCGCCGACGTCGAGCAGCTGCTCGGTCTGCTCGACCGGCTCGTCGACTCCGGCAAGTCGGTGATCGTCATCGAGCACCACCAGGCGGTCATGGCGCACGCGGACTGGATCATCGACCTGGGCCCGGGTGCCGGCCACGACGGCGGCCGGGTCGTCTTCGAGGGCACGCCCTTCGATCTCGTCGACGGACGATCCACACTCACCGGCGAGCACCTCGCGGCCTACGTCCGCACCTGACTGCGAGCTCACTCCTCTCGTTGAAACGCGTCTCCTGCTCATGCGCCGATAAGCGACATTATGTCAACTAACGAAGACGTCGGCACCGGAGACCACTTCCCCGGGCCCGGTCAGGCCCGGTCGATCACCGCGAGAAGCCGCTCCTCGAGTCGCCGGCGTCGTGCGTGCACCTCCGGCTCCGTGGCGACGGCCTCCGTGCCCGGCGGCGGCAGGAAGCCGACGACGTCCATCACGTCCCAGTAACCAGCCGGTGCGCATCCGGTCCGGGACACGTAGGCGTCCGCGAACGCGTCTGCGGCGGCGTTGCCGTGGTCCAGGGCGATGTTGGTGCTGCAGTGGGCGACATCCAGCCAGGCGGGCCCGATCGAGGTCTCGACCCAGTCCACGACCCCGCTGACCGCGCCGTCGTGCCACAGCACGTTCCGCAGGGCGAAGTCGCGGTGGAGGAACGTCGGCTCGAACTGCGGTGGCGCTCCGCGGAGGATGTCGAAGGCTCGCTCCCAGACGTCGCGGTGCCTGGCCCAGCCGGGCACGACGAACTTCGCCTCCCAGGCCCACGACTGGTACGGGCGGACCTCGACCGTGGGAACGACGCCATGGATCGTCGCGAGCAGGTCCGCCAGAGCGGACAGCGACGCGGGGTCGACCCGGCCGACGTCGGTCTCCCCCGGCACGAGCGTCATCAGATGCGCCGGGTGCTCGCACGCTCGGCCGTCGGCATCGAGGGCGATCGACCGTGGGGCCGGCACGTCGGTGTCGACCAGCATCCGCTGTACCTCGCTCTCCCGGGTCGAGAGCGCCGCGCCGTGGGTGCGCCACGGCTCCCTGGTGATCAGACGCAGGACGGCGCGTCCGCCGCGGTCGTCGCGCAGGGCGAGCATCTCCCCCGTCGACCCGCCCTCGAGCTCGCGTACGGCGGCCACGCGGGTGCCGGTGCGGGACGCGGCCCAGGCCAGGGCGGCACGGACGTCGACGCTCCCCGAGGTGATCACCGCTCCATTCCAGCCGACACCGTGGCTCCTCGCGCGGACGCCACGCTCGCGCCGGGGGTCAGTCGCGGGACCGGCGTCGGAACGCCGCCAGGGCCAGCGGGGCGAACACGGCGGTGAACAGCAGCGACCAGGCGATCGTGACGACCACCGGGTTCTGCAGCGGCCAGGCCGCGTCCGGCGGGGCCGCCGGCCCGTTCCCCCACAGCTGACGGCAGGCCTGGGTCAGCGCCGACACCGGGTTCCACTCGGCGATGAACCGCAGCCACGACGGCATGTTCTCCGTCGGCGCGAACGTGTTGGCCACGAACGTCAGCGGGAACATCACCGTGAACATGAAACCCTGGACCGCCTCGACGGTGCGCATCAGCGAGCCGACCCAGATCCCGAGCCAGATCATCGCGAAGCCGAACAGCAGCAGTAGGAAGAACCCCAGCGCGGCCTCCAGCACGCCGGTGCGGATGCGCCAGCCGATCAGGAGACCGGTCACCGCCATCACGGTGACCCCGATGCTGGAGTGGATCAGGCTGGAGATGCTGCGGCCGACCAGGACCGAGGCCCGCGAGATCGGCAGCGACTTGAGGCGGTCGACGATGCCCTTCTGCAGATCGTTGGTGAGCCCCATCGCGACGATCGCGGACGAGAACACCATGGTCTGCACCATGATCCCGGGCAGCAGGAACTCCCGGTAGTTCGAGCCGGCGACCGCGATCGACCCGCCGAACACGAAGGCGAACAGCAGCACGAACATCACCGACTGCACGGTGACGTCGAGCAGCATCTCCGGCATCCGCTTGATGTGGATCAGGTTGCGCCAGACCACGGTCGCCGAGGCCTGCGCCAGGGACGGCGGGGCGATCGGCGGCCGGTTCGGCCGGCGGGTGGTCGGCGTGGTGGGCTGCGTGGTCGTCACTGGAGCACCTCTGCGGTCTCGTTCTGGTCGTTGCCGTCGGCGCGGTGCCCGGTCAGGTGCAGGAACACGTCGTCGAGGCTGGGTCGCTTGAGCCCGAGGTCGTCGACCTCGATACCGCTCTCGGCGATGATGCCGCCGATCCGGGTCATGTCGCCGAGGCCGTCGGCCTGCGCGGTCAGCCGGCGTGCCGTGTGCTCGACGTGGACCTCCGCGGAGCACATCCGGACCAGCTCCTCTGCCCGGGCGAGATCTGCGGCATGCGTCAGGGTGACCACGACGCTCGCCTGTCCCGCCTGGTCCTTGAGCTGGGTGGGCGTGCCGGAGGCGATCACCCTCCCCTTGTCGATGACGACGATCTCGTCGGCGAGCTGGTCGGCCTCCTCGAGGTACTGCGTGGTCAGCAGCAGCGTGGTGCCCTCGCGGACCAGTCCGCGGAGCACCTCCCACAGCTCGGAACGGCTGCGCGGGTCGAGCCCGGTGGTCGGCTCGTCGAGGAACAGCACCGGCGGCGCCGCGATCAGGCTGACCGCGAGGTCGAGCCGGCGCCGCATGCCGCCGGAGTAGGTCTTCACCGTGCGGTTGGCTGCGTCGGTGAGCGCGAACCGCTCGAGCAGCTCGTCGCCGGCGGTGCGGATGTAGCCGCGGGACAGACCGTAGAGCCGCCCGATCAGGCGGAGGTTCTCCCGTGCGGTGAGCAGCTCGTCGACCGTGGCCGCCTGGCCGGTCAGCCCCATGCTGCGGCGGACGGCGTCGGGGTCCTCCCGGACGTCGTGGCCGGCGACCCGGCCGGTGCCGCTGGTGGGCACCGACAGGGTGGTGAGCATGCGCACCGTGGTGGTCTTCCCCGCGCCGTTGGGCCCGAGCAGGCCGAGCACGCTGCCCTCCGGGACGACGAAGCTCACCCCGTCGACAGCGGTGTTGTCCCCGAACTTCTTCACGAGATCGATGGCCTCGACGGCCGGGCGTGATGACATGAGGTTCACCCTAGTTTCCGGCACCGACAGTTTCGCAATCCGTTTTCGCTGTTCCCCACCGTCATCGGCCGCTCCTCGCGTCAGGGGCCCCCCTTGGCCCCGTGCACCCGGGTAGACCGGTGGCGCGGCGAGAACTCATCGCTGCCGGAGAACTCGCGGTCACGTCACGAGACGGGGTGACCTCACTCCCCCGCATCCTCCGGCGCGCCGTCGTACCCGAGCCGGAGCAGCTCGGTGAGCTCGGTGACCAGCGGCATCCGGGGGTTGGTGCGGTTGCTGAGGTCGCTGAAGGCGGTCATCGCCAGCTCGGGGAGCGCCGCCTCGAACTCCTCGGGGTCGACTCCCGCCTCCCGGAGCGTGCGCGGCATGCCGACCCGGTCCAGCAGGTCCTCCACGCCCTGGAACAGCCGGCGCCGGCTCTCCTCCGGCTCCCGGCCGCCGAACACGACCCGGCCGAGCTGGGCGTACTTCTCGGGCGCCACGTACGACGAGTAGCCGGGTGCGGGCATGAACTTGCTCGGCAGGCCGGCGTTGTAGCGCAGCACGTGCGGCAGGAAGATGCCGTTGGCCCGGCCGTGCGCGAGGCCGAAGCGGGCCCCGACGGCGTGGGCCAGGGCATGGCAGGTGCCGACGAAGGCGTTGGAGAACGCGAGCCCCGCCAGGGTCGCCGCGTTGGCCATGTCGGTGCGGGCGGACAGGTCCGCCGGTTCGTCGTACACCCGCGGCAGGGCGTCGAAGACCAGCCGGGCGGCCTGCACGCAGAAGGCGTCGGTGTACGGCGACGCGAAGACCGACGCCACCGCCTCCAGCGCATGCGTCAGCGCGTCGATGCCGCTGTCGGTGGTCACGGAGACCGGCATCGAGACGGTGAGCACGGGGTCGACGATCGCCATGTCGGGGACCAGGCAGTAGTCGACCAGGGTCTCCTTGCGGCCCCCCACCGTGATCACCGCGGCCGGTGAGACCTCCGAGCCGGTGCCCGACGTGGTCGGGATCGCGACGAGCCGCAGCCGGTGCGCGTCGTGCGGGTAGCTCGCGACCCGCTTGCGGGGGTCCAGGAACGGCAGCGTCAGCTCGTCGAGGTCGTGCTCGGGGTGCTCGTAGAACAGCCGCATCGCCTTGGCCGCGTCGATCACCGAGCCTCCGCCCACGGCGACGAGCAGGTCGGGCCGCACCCGGTCGAGCAGCTCCACGCCGCGGCGGACCGTCGCCTCGTCCGGCTCCGGCTCGACCTCGCTGAACACCCGCAGGTGGCGGGTACGAAGCTTGGGCCGGAGCAGGTCCACCACTCCCCTGTGCTCGCCGAGCGCGTCGGTCACCACGACCACGTCGGTGCACTCGAGGTCGCGCAGGTTCTCTAGCGCACCGGCGTTGAAGTACGTGTTCGCGGGCACTCGGAACCACTGCGGCGGGGTACGGCGCCGCGAGACCGTCTTCAGGTTGAGAAGCTGGAGGTAGTTGACGTTCTCGGTGGTGCTCGACCCGCCCCAGCTGCCGCAGCCGAGGGAGAACGTCGGGGTGAGGTTGTTGTAGATCCCGCCCAGCGCCCCCACGGCGGTGGGCGCGTTGACCAGGATCCGCCCGGTGCGCACCGCCAGGGAGTACGCCTCGATCACCGCGTCGTCCTCGGCGTAGATGGCCGAGGTGTGCCCCAGTCCCCCGTGCTCGGTGACGAGGACGGCGGTGTCGATCGCGTGCTGCACCGACCGCGCCCGGACCAGGCCCAGCACGGGCATCAGCTTCTCGCGCACCAGCGGGTGCCGGTCGAGCTCGGCGAGGTCGTCGGGGAGCGGCGCGATCAGCAGCTTGACGGTCGGCTCCACGGTGATGCCGGCACGGCGCGCGAGCTCGGGAGCCTGCTGGCCGAGCGCGGCGACGTTCACCACCTCGCGGTCGCCGAACACGAAGTCCGCGAGCCGCTCGGTCTCCTCCGCTGTGAGCACCCGGGCGCCCATCCGCTCGAACTCCGCCACCGTCGCGTCGTACACCTCGTCGTCGACGACCGCGGTCTGCTCGGCCGGGCAGATCACCGAGGCGTCGAACGTCTTGGAGATCAAGATGTCGACCACCGCGGCGCGGAGGTCCGCCGAGCGGTGGATGTAGATCGGCGCGTTGCCGGGGCCCACGGAGAGCCCGGGCTTCCCGGAGGCGTTCGCGATCGCGACGATCTTCGGGCCGCCGGTGACCCACACGAAGTCGACCAGCGCGTGCCGGAGCAGGTGGTGGGTCACGTCGTGGGAGGCGTCCGGGACCACTTGGAGCGCGCCCGGCGGCAGCCCGGCGGACTCCCCCGCCTCGCGGAGCACCTCGACGCTCCGCTCGCAGCAGCCGACCGCGAGCGGCGAGGGCCGGAACAGCACGGCGTTGCGGGTCTTGGCCGCGACGATCGCCTTGTAGAGCACGGTGGAGGTCGGGTTCGTGACCGGCGTGATGGCCAGGACCACGCCGACCGGCTCCGCCACCCGCACGATGTTGCGCTCGACGTCCTCCTCGACCACGCCCACGGACCGCTTGCCGCGCAGGTAGTCGGCGAGGAACTCGGTGGCGACGTAGTTCTTGACGACCTTGTCCTCGAACACGCCGAACCCGGTCTCCTCGATCGCCACCCGGGCCAGGTCGACCGCCGCCCGCACGCCGGCGCGGACCATGGCGTCGACGATCGCGTCCACACGCTCCTGGTCGAGCTCCCGGAACCGCACGGCCGCCTCGTGCGCCCGCTCCACCAGGGCGTCGACCTCGGCGAGCCTGGCCGCGTCGGACGGCCGTCGTACGGCGTCCTCGCCGGTCTTCTGGCGGGGGACGGAGGGGTGGCTGGTCTGCGTCATGGCGCCTCCACGCGGTTCGGGGACGGCTCGCTCCCGTCCCCTCCAGCCTCGGCGTCCCGGCGATGGAGCGGACAGTGCCGTTGGTCCCGCGGCGCGACATGGAGGACCAGGGCCGGAGTCCCCTAGGCCGACAGCCTGCGCGCGAGGACCCGCGTCTCCCACGGGGCCAGCGCACCGGTGACGTGCGGGTCGTCCACGTTCGTCACCAGCAGCTCGGCACCGGCCCAGTCGGTGTCCAGCGGCAGGTCGACCGGCCTGGTCTCCCCCGTGAAGTTGCCGAGCACCAATAGCTCGGTCCCCTCCAGGCGCCGGGTGAACGCGTAGACGTGCGGGTCCTCCTCGAGCAGCATCGTGAAGTCGCCGTACGCCACCGCCGGCTCACTGTGCCGCAGGTCGACCAGCCGCCGGTAGTGCGTGAACACGGAGTCCTTGTCGTCGTACTGCGCGGCGGCGTTGACCTCGACGTGGTTCGGGTTCACCCCGATCCACGGCGTGCCGGTCGTGAAGCCGGCCCGGGGGGTGCCGTCCCACTGCATCGGGGTGCGCGCGTTGTCGCGGCCCATCGTCCGCAGTGCCGTCAGCACCTGCTCGGGGTCGGCCCCGGCGGCGGTCGCGTGCCCGTAGTGGTTGACCGCCTCGATGTCGCGGAACGCGGAGATGTCGTGGAAGACCGAGTTGCTCATCCCGAGCTCCTCGCCCTGGTAGATGTACGGCGTCCCGCGGTGCAGGTGCAGCACCGTCCCGAGCATCTTCGCCGACCGCTCGCGGTGCTCCTTGTCGTCGCCGAAGCGCGACACCACCCGCGGCTGGTCGTGGTTGTTCCAGTACAGGCTGTTCCAGCCTCTGGCCGCCAGCCCGCGCTGCCACCGGCCGAGCGAGGCCTTGAGCGTGCGCAGGTCGAAGGGCAGCACGTCCCACTTGCCGTCGCCCTGGTCGATCCCGACGTGCTCGAACTGGAACACCATGTCCACCTCCGCGCGGTCGGGGTCGGTGAACAGCGCGGCGTCCTCGACGGTCACACCGGGCATCTCCCCCACCAGCAGCAGCGGCCGGTCGATGCCGGCGAAGACCCGCTGGTGCATCTCGTGCAGGTACTCGTGGATCCGCGGCCCGGAGAAGACGTAGGGGGTGCCGTCGCCGAAGAGCTCACCGGGACGCACCTCGCCGTCGGGAAGCTCGGTCACCTTCGAGATGAAGTTGATGACATCCATCCGGAACCCGTCGATGCCCCGGTCGAGCCACCACCGCATCATCGTGTAGACGGCCTCGCGGACCTCCGGGTTCTCCCAGTTCAGGTCGGGCTGCTTGCGGGAGAACAGGTGGAGGTAGTACTCGCCGCTGCGCTCGTCGTACTGCCAGGCGGACCCGGAGAAGAACGAGCCCCAGTTGTTCGGCTCGGCGCCGGGAGTGCCCGGGGTCGTCCCGGGGCGGGCCGGTCGCCACCAGTACCAGTCGCGCCTGGGCGAGTCGAGTCCGGCGCGGGACTCGGCGAACCACGCGTGCTCGTCGGAGGTGTGGTTCACGACGAGGTCCATCACCACCTTGATCCCGCGCCCGTGCAGCCCGGCGACCAGCTCGTCGAAGGTGTCCAGGTCGCCGAAGGTCGGGTCGATGTCCTGGTAGTCGCTGATGTCGTAGCCGTTGTCGTCCATCGGCGACGGGTAGACCGGCGAGAGCCACACGACGTCGACGCCGAGCCGCTCGAGGTGGTCCAGACGGTTGATGACGCCCCGGAGGTCGCCGACGCCGTCCCCGTCGGAGTCGGCGAAGCTGCGCGGGTAGATCTGGTACACGACGGCGCTCTTCCACCACTGCTGTGACTGCATGGGCTCCACCCAACCAGAGCCGCTCCCCTCCCCCGCTACGCTGCCCACCCGGTGAGCGAGAGGGAGCGATGAGCCACGACCTGGTGATCTTCGACTGTGACGGGGTGCTGGTCGACTCCGAACGGATCGCGGTGCGCGTCGAGGCGCGGGTGTTGACCGAGCTCGGCTGGCCGCACACCGAGGCCGACGTCGTACGCCGCTTCGTCGGCCGGTCCAGCGCCGCGCAGCTCGCCGAGCTCGAGGAGCGTCTCGGCGCCGAGACCACCCGCTACTTCGACGAGGTCACCACCCGGGAGGTGCACGCGGCGTTCGAGACCGACCTCGTCGCCGTACCGGGGGTCGTCGAGCTGGTCGACGCGCTGCACGCCGCCGGGGTCCCGACCTGCGTGGCCTCGAGCGGCAGCCACGCCAAGATGCGCCGGACGCTGGGGCTGACGGGGCTCTACGGGCGATTCGCGGGGCGGATCTTCAGTGGCGACGAGGTCAGCCACGGCAAGCCTGCGCCGGACCTGTTCCTGCACGCCGCGGAGCGGATGCGGACCGCGCCGGAGCGGTGTGCGGTGGTCGAGGACAGCGTGTACGGCGTCCGGGCGGCCGTCGCGGCGGGGATGACCGCCTTCGGCTTCGCCGGGGGTCTCACCAGCGGCGAGGTGCTCGCGGACGCGGGGGCCGTGGTCTTCGACACGATGGCCGACCTGGTCGACGTGCTCTCCGCCTCAGCCGGCGGCTGAGTCCGCCGCCGCGCCGTCCGCGCCGTCGCCGCCCACGATGTGCGTGGCGATCGGCGTGCCGAGCTCGACGGTCCGGCTGACCGTGCACAGCCGGTCATGCGACTGCGCCACGGCGCGCGGCACCACCGCGCGCGCCGCGTCGCCCGCCTCCCCCTCGGGGAAGCGGATGTCGAAGGTGAGCGTGATGTCCGTCAGGTGGTTGCCGGAGTCGTCGCGCACCTTGTCCGCGGTGATCCGGAGGTCCAGCGCCTCCGGCTCGGCGCGCTTGCTCGTGATGTAGTCCACGTCGATCCCGCTGCAGCCCGCGATCGCGGCGAGCAGCAGCTCGACCGGGCTGAACGACGTGGTGCCGTCACCACCCAGTTCGAGGGTGACCCCGTGCCGGTTGGTGGCCAGGTAGCGGCCCTTCTCGAGCCGGGACAGGGACACGGTGCGGAGGCTGTGGTCGCTCATGGCGGCACTCTTCCACAGGGATGCGCGCGCGGTCCCTCCTAGGATCGCCGCATGCGCACCGACTTCGCCGCCGACGACCCGGACCTCAACGTCTACAAGCTGCTGACCGCGGTGGTGGTCCCGCGGCCGATCGCGTGGGTGTCGACGCTCTCCGGGACCGGCGTGGTCAACCTCGCGCCGCACTCCTTCTACACGGTCGCCTGTGCCCGGCCGCCGATCGTGCAGTTCACGTCCGTGGGCCGCAAGGACACCCTCCGCAACGTGCTCGCGACCGGCGAGTTCGTGGTCAACCTGGCCACCGCCCCGCTGCTGGACCAGGTGAACAACTCCTCCGCCCGGTTCGCCCCCGACCAGAGCGAGGTCGACGCGCTCGGCATCGCGATGGAGCCGAGCGTGCGGGTGCGTCCGCCCCGCGTGGTGGGCTCCCCGGCGTCGATCGAGTGCACGCTGCACAGCACGAACGAGCTCGGCGACTCCACGGTCGTGCTGGGCGACGTGCGGATGATCTCGGTCGCGCAGGAGGCCCTCGTCGACGGGCACCCGGAGTTCACCCGCCTCGACCCGCTCTCCCGCCTCGGCAGGGACGAGTGGGGCCTGCACGCCGAGGTCGTCTCGGTGCGGCGCCCGGCCCGGCCCGAGGACGTGCGCTGAGCCCGCTCAGGACCCGGTGACGCAGTCCGCGAAGTAGGCCTCGGGGTCGTAGAGGTCCGGCTGCTCCCGCCTCAGGGTGGGGTCGGCCACCGCCTCGCGCTCGGTCACCTTCACCTGCGTCGCGGTGTTGCCGTCGAGCTCGTACGTCGTCGTGGTGAGGTCCCAGGCCAGGATGATCCCGGGCGGCTCGTGCGCCACGGAGGTGACCGTCTCGATCCCGCCGTCCGCCGTGCAGGACGCGCCCGCCGGCGGCATCGTCCCGTCGGTGGCGACGAAGCCGGGCAGCGGCCGGCCGTTCGCCAGCACCGGCCCGAGCTTCTCGTTCTCGCCGCCGTAGAGGGTCAGGTCGAAGCCCCCGCGGGGGTGCGGCGTCCCGCGCACGAGCAGCAGCTGCCGCTCGGTGTCCTGGAGCTGCACCACGTCGAGCCGCTCGAGGCCGCTCTCCAGCAGCGGGGTGGCGGACGGGGTTCCGGCGAAGGTGGTGAACAGCGCACCGGCGCACGGCCCGCCGGTCCCCGTTGCCACGTGGGCGACCTCGTTCATCGCCCCGTCGCCGTCGACGTCGGCCTCCGCGACGACGTCCCCACCCTCGAGGGCGGGGTCGTCGGCGCGGCACTCACCGAACAGCACGGCGTCCTCCGGCAGGTCGGACGTGGCCTCGGACCCGGAGCCGGACCCGGTCTGCGTCCCGCAGCCGGTGAGGACGACCGCGGCCAGGATCAGGGCGGGGGTTCGTGTGGTTTTCCGCATGAAGGTCCGACGCACGGGCGGTCAGTCCCGTTCCAGCCGCGCCAGCAGCCCCCGTCGTACGCCGGGCCACTCCGCCCGCAGGATCGAGAAGTACGCCGTGTCGGCGACCGTGCCGTCGTGTCGGCGCCGGTGCGCGCGCAGCACCCCCTCCGGGCGGGCCCCGAGGCGTTCGATGGCGCCGGCGCTGCGGGTGTTCGCGGCGTCGCAGCGAAGCGCCACCCGCTCGCAGCCCCAGGTGCCGAACGCATGGGTGAGCATCAGCATCTTCACGTGCGGGTTGGTCTCGCCGCCCCAGAACCGCCGGCCGTAGTAGGTGTTCCCGATCTCCACCCGCGGGACGTCCGGGAGGTGGTCGTAGAACGAGGTCACCCCGCGCATCTCCCCCGTCTCCGAGTCGAGCACCGCGAACGCCATCACCGTCGGGTGCGCCTGGAACAGCGCGATGTTCGCCCGGGCGCCCTCCTCGTCCAGCGGCGGTGGCGAGGTGTGCCAGGCGTAGGCCTCGACGTCCGCGAGGGCGGCCCAACCCGTCGCGTGCTCGTCGCCGAGCGGGACCAGGGAGACGACGGGAGCGGTGAGCGTGAGGTCGTGCAGCATTGCCCCACCCTCGCACGGGGCGGTTGCCCGTGGCTGGCAGGATCGGGTGATGACCACCAAGACCCGCCAGATCCAGCTCGCGTCCCGACCGCAGGGATGGCCGACCCACGACGACTTCGACCTGGTCTCGGTCGAGCTCCCCGACCCGGGACCGGGCGAGGTCCTGGTCCGCAACACGGTGATGTCGGTGGACCCGTACATGCGCGGCCGGATGAACGACGTCAAGTCCTACGTCCCGCCGTTCCAGATCGGCGAGCCGCTCGACGGCGGCGCGGTCGGCGAGGTCGTGGCCTCCGGCGACGACACCGTCCGGGTCGGCGACACCGTCATGCACGGCCTGGGCTGGCGCGAGCACGCCCTGCTCCCCGCCGCGCAGGTGCGCAAGGTCGACGCGAGCGCCGTGCCCGCGTCGGCGTACCTCGGCGTCCTCGGCATGCCCGGCCTCACCGCGTACACCGGCCTCACCCGGATCGCCGGCCTGAAGAAGGGTGACTCCGTCTTCGTGTCCGGCGCCGCGGGCGCGGTGGGCAGCGTGGTCGGCCAGCTCGCGCGCAACCTCGGCGCCTCCCGGGTCGTCGGCTCCGCCGGATCACCCGAGAAGGTCGCCTACCTGACCGAGGAGCTCGGCTTCGACTCCGCCTTCGACTACCACGACGGCCCGGTCGTGAAGCAGCTCGCCGAGCACGCACCGGACGGCGTGGACGTCTACTTCGACAACGTCGGCGGCGAGCACCTCGAGGGCGCGGTCGCGCACATGAACGACTTCGGCCGGATCGCGATGTGCGGCGCGATCTCGCAGTACAACGCGGACACGGCCGCCCCGGGCCCGCGGAACATCTGGCTCGCTGTGACGCGGCGGCTCACCCTGCGCGGCTTCATCGTCACCGACCACAACGACCTCGCCAGGGAGTACCTTCCCCGTGCGGCCGGCTGGGTGGCCGACGGCTCGCTGAAGTTCCGGGAGACGTACGTCGAGGGGCTCGACCGCGCGGTCGACGCCTTCCTCGGCCTGCACAAGGGCGAGAACATCGGCAAGATGCTCGTGCGCCTCGACCGAGGCTGACCGGCGCTACCGCTCGGCTTCGGCCAGTGCCTGCTCGAGCGTGCCGTGGGTACCCGCGTAGGTGTACTCCGCGTCACCGGCGTCGCGGAACTCGAGCCGCCACCCGGACACGCTGCGCACCACGCGCCAGCGGCGTCCCCGCGGCCCGATGCCGACGTGCTCGCCGGCGATCTCCTTGAACACCACGTTCATGCGCCAACCCCCAGGTCACGGCTCGGCCCCGTAGCAGTCCTCGCCGGCGCGAGCCACCCCGACGAGCTGCCCCGGACCGTCCGCCTCATGCCCCGCGGCGGCGAGTGCCGCGGAAGACCCGGTACATCGAGGGAAGCACCGGCTAGGCATGCTTTGGGCCGCTTGACGGGAAACCCCCCGGATTGACTAGACCGCTATGCCGCGCCGACGCCGTCCGGGTCACCTAGGGTGTCGCCATGCCCAGCCTCTCCCTCGAAGAGTCGCGCCGCCGCGCCGACCTGCTGACCGTCACGTCGTACGACGTCGCCCTCGACCTCGACGGCGACGACCAGACGTTCGCCTCGACCACCACGATTCGGTTCACCGCGGCCGGTCCCGCGGACACCTTCCTCGACGTCAAGCCGCGGCAGCTTCTCTCCGCCCGGCTCAACGGTAGCCCCCTGGACGTCGGCACGCTCCACGACGGGCGCCTCCCCCTGACCGGGGTGAGCGGCGACAACGAGATCGTCGTCGAGGCCGTGATGGGCTACCGCAACGACGGGGAGGGCCTGCACCGCGCCGTCGACCCCGCCGACGGGCGGCACTACACCTACGCGATGTCGTTCCTCGACGCGGCGCCGAGCATCTTCGCCTGCTTCGACCAGCCGGACCTGAAGGCGCCGTACACCTTCCACGTCCGGGCGCCCGAGGACTGGGTGGTGGTCGGCAACGGCCACGCCGAGCAGGCGGAGCCGGGCGTGTGGGAGCTCGCCACGACGCAGCCGCTGTCGACGTACTTCGTCACCCTGGTCGCCGGGCCGTACCACGTGGTCCGCCACGAGCACGACGGCATCGCGCTGGGCCTGGAGTGCCGCGCGTCGCTCGCCGAGCACCTGGAGAAGGACGCGGAGGAGATCCTCACGATCACCACGCAGTGCTTCGACGAGTTCCACCGCCTGTTCGGGGTCCGCTACCCGTTCGGCGACTACCACCAGGCGTTCGTGCCGGAGTTCAACGCCGGCGCGATGGAGAACCCCGGCTGCGTGACCTTCCGCGACCCGCTGGTGTTCACCTCCAAGGTGACCCGGGCGGAGCGGACCAACCGCGCCACCACGATCGCCCACGAGATGGCGCACCAGTGGTTCGGCAACCTGGTCACGCCGATCTGGTGGGACGACCTGTGGCTCAACGAGTCGTTCGCCGAGTACATGGGCAACCGGGTGACCCACGACGCCACCGAGTTCACCGACCCGTGGGTGGACACGGCCTTCGGCCGCAAGCGCTGGGGGCTCGACGCCGACCAGCGGCCGAGCACGCACCCGGTGGCCGGCAACGGCGCGACGGACGCGCTCGCGGCGCTCCAGGACTTCGACGGGATCAGCTACGCCAAGGGCTCGGCCTGCCTCAAGCAGCTCGCCTCGAACCTCGGCGACGAGGTGTTCTTCGCCGGGGTGCGCGAGCACTTCGCCCGGCACCGGTTCGGCAACGCGACCATGCACGACCTGTTCACCGCCTGGGAGGACGCCGGCGCCGGTGACCTGTCCGCGTGGACGCAGGGATGGCTACGGACCGCGAGCCTGGACCTGATCGCGCTCGACCGCTCCGGGGACACCCCGGTGCTGGTCCGCTCCACCCCCGCCGAGCACCCCGCGGACCGCTCGCACGCGATGTCCGTGGCCCGCTACGACGACGGGGCAGGCTGGGTCGTCGAGCCGGTGACCGTCGGCGCGGAGCCGGTGGCCCTCTCCCCCGCGTCGGCCGGCCGGCCGGTGGTGCTCGACCCGCGCGACCAGACCTGGGCGCGGTTCACCCTCGACGAGCTCACCCTGACCGCGATGCCCGACCTGCTGCCGGGGCTCGACGACCCGGTGATGCGCGCGTCGGTGTGGAACGCGGTCCGGGACGGGGTCTCCAACGCCACGGTCGACCCCGAGGCCGCGCTGCGCCTGGTGGAAGCCGGGATCCCGCACGAGACCCAGGACATCGGCGTCGCCGCGCTGTCGAGCTTCGCGGTCGGCACCCTCGCCGACAAGCTGCTGCCCGACCCGGAGGCGGCCAGGGCGCGGTTCCACGCCGCGGCGCTGCGCCGGGTCGAGAGCGCCCAGGAGAGCTCCGGGGTGCAGCTCGCGGCGGTGCGCGGCGCGGTCGCCTCGGCCGCCGAGCCCGAGCTGCTCCGCCGCTGGCTCGCCGGGGACGTCCCGGCGCCCCGGGTGGAGGTCGACCTCGACCTGCGGTGGCGGATCCTGGTCCGGCTGGCCACTCTCGGCGCGGTCGGCCGGACGGAGCTCGACGCGGCCTTCGACGCCGAGCCCTCGGCGAAGGCGGCCGTCGACCGGGTGCAGGCCGTGGCCTCGCTGCCCGACGCGGAGGCGAAGGAGTTCGCCTGGAGCCACTTCACGGGGGACACGAAGGCCTCCAACTACGCGATCGAGGCGGCCGGGACGGGCCTGTGGCGGCGCGGTCAGGAGGAGCTGACGGCGCCGTACGTCGACCGCTACTTCGCCGAGTTGCCCGGCATCGCCACCGTGCACTCCGGGTGGGTGCTGGCGGACGCGGCGCGGGAGTTCTTCCCGCGCCTGGCCGTCGACCCGGCCACCCTCACCGGGGCGGAGCGGGTGCTCGCCGACGACGGTCTGGACCTCAGCCTGCGCCGGGCGGTGGTGGACTGCGCCGACGAGCTGCGGCGTGCCGTGCGCTCGCGGGAGGCGTTCTGGCGCTGACCGCACGGTCTGCCGACCGGGGCCGCACGCTCCGCGCCCACGGAGGCGGTCAGGCCGGACCTGCCGGCCCCGCGGGACCCGGCGGGCCGGTCGGCCCGGCGGTGCCCCGGACGCGGCGCAGCACCGCGCGCGCGAGGCGCACCGGGTTGTGCCGCAGCTCCTCGTCGAGTCGGGTCCGGCGCACCGCGCGGTCGGCGGTCGCGGTCAGCTCGAGCACCACGCCACCGACCAGCAGGCCCGCGACCAGGTCGGCGAACCAGTGCCAGTTCAGGGTCAGCGAGGTGACCAGCATCGTGAGCGAGAGCAGGGCCACGCCGCTCCACAGAACGACCAGGGTCCTCCGCCGCGGGTTGGCGTAGGCGCCCACGAGGTAGGCGATCAGCCCGTAGACGAGGACGATGTTGGAGCTGTGCCCGGACGGGTAGGCCATCCCGCCCGTGAAGAAGGACGGGTCGGCCGCGGCGGGCTCACCCCGGCCGAGGGTCACCTTGAGCACGAGCACGGTGAGGTTGAGCACGAACACCGACCCCGCGGCCACCAGCGCAGGCCGCCACGACCCCACCCGCCGGCAGATCTGGTAGGTCACCACGGCGAGGATCGGCACGCACACCGCCCGCTGCCCGATCCGGTCGAGGACGTGCAGGAACGGCACCCAGCCCTTGGGCGGCGGGGCCAGGTTGAAGTAGGCGTCGAAGCGGATCAGCGGACCCATCGCGAGCAGGGTGAAGGCGACGAAGACGAGCCCGAGGAATCCGGCGAGGGCCAGGCCGGAGGAGACCTCCGACGTCCAGCCGTCGTCGTCCCCGGTGTCGCTGTCGTGCCTGCGCACCCGTGCCCTCCTGTCCGGTAGCCCCCAGGGCACCGTCGCGCGTCCCCCCGCCCAGCACAAATATAGGCTGGATCCATGGTCCTCCCCCGACGCCCCGGTCCCTCCCAGCGCGTGCGTGTGCGCGAGGTCACGGGCACGTCCTCGCGGGTCCGGGAGGACCGGCTGACCACCGAGGAACCGCTGGAGATGCGGCTGGCCTGGCCGGGCCGGCCCGCCGAACGGCTGAGCGTGACCATGCGCACCCCGGGCCACGACTTCGAGCTCACCGCGGGGTTCCTGTACGGCGAGGGCCTGGTCCGATCTGCATCAGATTTCCATACGGTCGCGTATTGCACCGACCGTACGCTGTCTCCGGAGCAGGAGTTCAACGTGGTCACCGCCGAGCTCGCCGGTCCGCCCGCGCGGCAGCCCGGGGTGCGGTACGAGGGACCGACCGCCGGGGCTTCCGCCTGCGGGGTGTGCGGCAAGGAGAGCATCGACGAGGTGCTGGCCGTGTGCGAGGCGGGCCACGCGCCGGACCGGTGGGCCGGGGTCACGGTCCCGGCCGACGTGGTCGCTGCCATCCCCGACCGGCTGCGGGAGGCCCAGCGGGTCTTCGACAGCACCGGCGGGCTGCACGCCGCCGGCCTGTTCGACCTGGAGGGCAAGCCGCTGGTCGTCCGCGAGGACGTCGGCCGCCACAACGCCGTGGACAAGGTGGTCGGCCACCGGGTGCTCGCCGGGGAGGCCACCGACCTGCCGGTGCTGTGCGTCAGCGGCCGGATCGGCTTCGAGCTCGCCCAGAAGGCGGTCGCCGCCGGGGTGGGGATGATCGCCGCGGTCGGCGCCCCGTCCAGCCTGGCGGTGAAGCTGGCCGCCGACGCGGGCCTGTGCATGGTCGGCTTCGTGCGCGGCGAGCGGTTCGTGATCTACACCGAGCACGACCGGGTCGGCGTGTGATCCGGAGAACTGTCGGTGTGCCCGCCTAGCGTCTGACCCGTGCGCATCCTCCACACCTCCGACTGGCACCTGGGCCGTTCCTTCCACCGGGAGGGACTGCTCGGTGCCCAGGCGTCGTACGTCGACCACCTGCTCGACACCGTCGAGTCCGCCGCGGTCGACCTCGTCGTGGTGTCCGGGGACGTCTACGACCGGGCGCTCCCGCCGGTCGACGCGGTCGCGCTCGCCGACGAGACGTTCGCGCGTCTCGCCGCCTCGCGCGCCCGGGTCGTGGTCACCAGCGGCAACCACGACTCCGCGCGCCGGCTCGGCTTCAACTCCCGGCTGATCGACTCCGCGGGCGTCCACTTCCGCACCGACGCCGCCTCCTGCGGCACCCCGGTGATGCTGGAGGACGAGCACGGCCCGGTCGCCGTCTACGGCCTGCCCTACCTCGAGCCCGACGTGCTGCGCGAGCCGTGGGGCCTCGAGTCCCGCTCCCACACCGCCGTGCTCACCGAGGCGATGCGCCGGGTGGGCGCCGATCTCGCCGGCCGCCCGGCCGGCACCCGCTCGGTGGCGATGGCGCACGCGTTCGTGGCCGGCGGGGAGGCCAGCGACAGCGAGCGGGACATCTCGGTCGGCGGCGTCGCGATGGTCCCCACCAGCGTCTTCGACGGGGTCGACTACGCCGCGCTGGGCCACCTGCACGGCCGGCACACGTTGACGGACAGCGTGCGTTACAGCGGGTCGCCGGTCGCCTACTCGTTCTCGGAGACCCGGCAGCTCAAGGGCTCGTGGCTGGTCGAGCTCGGCCGGGAGGGCTTCGAGCGCGCCGACTTCGTCGAGGCGCCGGTGCCGCGTCGGCTCGCGCGCATCCGCGGCGACCTCGACCACCTGCTCTCCGCCCCGGCGCTGGCCGACACCGAGGACTGCTGGGTACAGGCCGTGGTCACCGACCCGGTGCGCCCCACCCAGGCGATGGAACGGCTGCGCACGCGCTTCCCGCACACGCTGGTGCTGTCCTTCGAGCCGGTCGGCGGCTCCCCTGCCACCGCCCCGGTGAGCCGGCCGGTCACCGGGCGCACCGACCACGAGGTGGCGCTCGACTTCGTCGCCGACGTGCGCGGCACGCCCGCCACCGAGACCGAGGCGGCGCTGCTGCTCGACGCCTGCGACTCCTGCCGCGTGGCCGGCGAGGCCGACCAGGTGGTGGGGGCCTGATGCGGATCCACCACCTCGAGATCACTGCCTTCGGGCCGTTCGCCGGCACCGAGTCCGTCGACTTCGACGCGCTCGCCGATGCGGGCCTGTTCCTGCTCTGCGGCCCGACGGGTGCGGGCAAGACCAGCGTCCTCGACGCGATCTGCTTCGGCCTGTACGGCGAGGTCCCCGGCGACCGCAACTCCGCCAAGCGGCTGCGCAGCGACCACGCCGGGCCGGGGGTCGCCCCCGCGGTCACCCTGGAGCTGAGCGTCAACGGGCGCCGGTTCCGGCTCCGCCGCTCCCCCGCCTGGAGCCGGCCGAAGCGCCGCGGCACCGGGTTCACCACCGAGCAGGCGCGGGTGCTGCTCGAGGAGTCGGTGGACGGCAGCTGGGTGCACCTCTCCAGCCGACTCGACGAGACCGGCCATCTGGTCACCGACCTGCTGGGCATGAACCCCAGCCAGTTCACGCAGGTGGCGATGCTTCCGCAGGGTCGGTTCCAGGCGTTCCTGCGCGCCAAGTCCGACGAGCGCCACAAGGTGCTCCAGCGGCTCTTCCGCACCAGCCGGTTCGAGGACATCGAGCGCTGGCTGGTCGCCCGCAGACAGACCCTGCGCGCCTCGTCCAAGGAGCACCAGGACGCCGTCGCCTCCGTGGTGAGCAGGCTCAGCGAGTCCGCCGGCACGGACCTGCCCGAGGACTGGGAGCTGCACGACCTCGCGCTCCCCGCCGAGGCCGGCGACGTGGCCGGCTGGGCGAGGGACCTGGTCGCCGAGGCCGCGTCCGCGCGGGAGGCCCTGAGCACCGAGGCGACCGCCGTCGGCAGGCTCACCGACGAGGCGCGCCGCAGGCTCGAGGAGGGGCGCGGCACGATGCGCCTGCGCTCCCGTCACGAGGAGGCCGTCGGGATCGCCCGGTCGTTGGAGGAGAGCCAGGAGCAGGAGGACCGGGCCCGTGCGGCCCTCGACGCCGCCCGCCGGGCATCCGTCGTCGTACCCCTGGCCCGGCACGCCCAGGAGACCGCCACCGCCGTGGAGCGGGCCCAGCGCGCCCTGGGCCAGGCGCTGGCGGACGCCGCCCGCCTCCTCGACACGGACGCGGCCGCCCTGACCCAGGGCGAGCTCGAGGTCGCCGAGCGTGACGCCACCGAGGCGGCGACCATTGCGCGCACCCTGCTCCCCCGGGAGGCCGAGCTGCGGCGCGCCGAGCGCGACGCCGCCCGCGTGACGAGGACGCTGTCCGGACTGGCCGAGGAGCGCAGCGGTCTCGACCAGCGCTGCACGACCATTCCCGGCCAGGTCGCCGAGCTGCGCACCCGGCTGACCGAGCAGGTCACGCTCGCCGCCGAGGCCGAGACGCTCGTGGCCGCCGAGCAGGCCGCGACCGAGCGGCTCGACGCAGCGCGCCGGGTGACGTCGCTGCGTGCCGACCTCGAGGACGCCGGCGAGCGGCTGCGGGCGAGCACCGACGTCGCGCAGCGGCTCCGGCAGCGGTACCAGGACCTCCGCGAGGCGCGGATCAACGGCATGGCCGCCGAGCTCGCCGCCTCCCTCGCCGTCGGGGAGTCCTGCCCGGTGTGCGGCTCCGCCGACCACCCGCAGGTGGCGCTCTCGGTCGACGGCGCCCCGACCAGGTCCGACGAGGAGCACGCCCGCACCGAGTACGAGAACGCCGAGTTCGACCAGCAGACCCGCCGCGAGGTCGTCGCGACGCTCCGGCAGAACCTCGCGGTGGCGGACCACGCGAGCGGCGGGCAGTCGGTGGCCGGGCTCCGCGACGAGCTGGCGGCGCTCCGGGTGCGCCGGGCGGCCAGTGCCACCGCCGCGTCCGAGCGCGACCGGCTGGCGACGTCGGTCGCCGACCTCGAGGCGGAGCTCGCCGACGCCATCGCACGGCTGCAGCAGCTGGCCGCCGACGAGGCCCGGCTGCGCGCTGAGCGCGACCACGCCCAGGCCGTCGTGGAGTCGGTATCCGCCGAGCTCTCCGCCCTGTTCGCCGAGGACGAGGTCGCGGGCAGCGTGTCCCGACTGATCGAGGCGCGGACGGCCGCCGGAACCGCCTTCGGGATGGCCCGGGAGGCGCTGGCCGCGCGCGACCGGGCGACGACGCAGGCGCAGGATGCCGGGCAGCGGGCGCACGAGTGCGCCCTCGAGCACGGCTTCGCCGACACCGCGACCGCGACCCGCGCCGTGCTGGCCCCCGCCGACCACGCCCGGCTCGAGCAGCTCCTCCGGGAGCGCGACGCCCTGCGCGCCCAGTCCCGGGCGACGCTGGCCGATGCCGAGGTCAGCGCCGCCGTCGCGGCGGACACCCCCGACCTGGCCGCGCTCGCCGAGGCGGCGCAGGCGGCCGAGGCAACGCTCACCGACGTCGCCGCGCGAGCCCGGGAGACGCAGAAGCGCGCCGAACGGCTGGTCGCGCTGGAGCGGGAGCTGGCCCGTGAGCTCGCGGCCTGGGCGCCGACCCGTGCCGCCTACGCCGTCGCCTCCGGCCTGTCGACGTTCGCCGAGGGCAAGGGCGGCGACAACGCCCTGCAGATGCGGCTGTCGGCGTACGTGCTCTCCTCGCGCCTGCAGCAGGTCGTCGCGGCGGCCAACGAGCGGCTGCACGGCATGAGCGACGAGCGCTACACGCTGGAGCACTCCTCGGCGCGCGGCGTGGGCGAGGTCCGCGGCGGGCTCAGCCTGCTGGTCCGCGACGAGTGGACCGGCGAGTCCCGGGACCCGGCCACGCTCTCGGGCGGCGAGACGTTCGTGACCTCGCTGGCCCTGGCTCTCGGACTCGCCGACGTGGTCACCCAGGAGGCCGGTGGCTCGTCCATCGACACGCTCTTCATCGACGAGGGCTTCGGCACGCTCGACCCCGAGACGCTCGACGACGTGATGGACACCCTCGACACCCTGCGCGACGGCGGACGCGTGGTCGGCGTGGTCAGCCACGTGCCCGAGATGCGCACCCGGATCCCGGCGCAGCTGCAGATCCGCAAGGACCGTTCCGGGTCCCGGGTGGTCGCCGCCCGGGAGGCCGTGTGAGCGAGCCCCGCGCGCTGGCGGTCCTCGACATCGACGGGGTGCTCGCCGACGTCCGGCACCGCCTGGTCCATCTCGAGCAGCGGCCCAAGGACTGGGCGGCCTTCTTCGCGGCCGCTCCCGAGGATCCGCCGCTCGCGAAGGGCCTCGACGCCGCACGAAGGCTGGCGGAGGTGCACGAGGTGGTGTACCTCTCGGGCCGTCCGGAGCGCTGCCGGGCGGACACCGTCGCCTGGTTCGCCCAGCACGGTCTGCCGCAGGGCCGGATCCTGCTGCGCCCCGCCGGCGACCACCGGCCGGCGCGACTGTTCAAGATCGAGATGCTGCACCAGCTCTCGGCCCGCGCCCCGGTGGTCGTCCTGGTCGACGACGACCCGGCGGTCTGCCGGGCCGCGATGGAAGCCGGGTACGACGTCCTGCCCGCCGACTGGATGGGTGAGCAGCCCACCCTGTTCGAGGCGCAGGAGGTCGAGGGCCAGACCTGAGCCTCCTCGCCGCACTACCGCTGCGGACGCGTCCGCACGGATACTGACGGGATGGTGACGGGGGCGGATGTCGAGATCGCGACCGGGCGGGGCTCCATGCCGGCCTACTTCGCGAAGCCGGGCACCGCGCCGCCGTGGCCCGGTGTCGTGGTGGTCCACGACTTCACGGGAATGAGCCACGACCTCCGTGCCCAGGCGGACTGGTTGGCGGAGGCGGGCTTCGCCGCGGTGGCACCGGACCTCTACTACTGGGGCAGCCGGCTGAGCTGCCTGCGCACGATCATGCGTGACATCGGGGAGCGGCGCGGCCGGACGTTCGACGACATCGACGCGGCCCGCAGCTGGCTCGGCGACCAGGACGGCTGCTCGGGACGCATGGGGGTCATCGGCTTCTGCATGGGCGGCGGCTACGCCCTGGCGCTGGCGCCCGACCCGGAGTACTCGGCGGCCAGCGTCAACTACGGCGGCTGTCCGTCCGACGCGGAGGACTGGCTTCCGGGTGCCTGTCCCATCGTCGGCAGCTTCGGTGGCGCCGACACGTCCCCCCTGGGCCGCCGGGCAGGCAGACGCCTCGGGCGGGTGCTGACCGAGCTCGAGGTCCCGCACGACGTCAAGATCTACCCCGGCGTCGGCCACGGCTTCATGAACGACCACGACCCCGCGAACGCCACGCTGCTGCTCCGGTTCCTGGCGAACATCTCCGGGACCAAGCACGACGAGGAGGCCACCCAGGACGCGCGCCGCCGGATCACGGCGTTCTTCGACACCTACCTGCGCGCGGACGACGCGGCCCGGTCCAGCGGCAGCGCGTAGCCGGCCGCGGGCCGCTGCAGGACGACCGTCCGCGCGGTCATCGCCCGGAAGCCAGGCGGTAGGACTCCTCCAGCAGCTCGTGGAGCTCGTCGTCGGCGACCCGGTCGAGGCGGACCAGGACCAGGTTCGGCGAGCGGTCGTGGTGCGGGGTCCAGTAGAACGTCTCGGGCTCGGAACCGGCCAGGGCGTCACGCTCCTCGGTCTTCACCGTCACGACGCCGTCCTCCCACAGCCGGGCCATGAGCGTGCGTGCGAACCACGCCGGCCGCCCCCAGCTCAGGCGTTCGGTGACGCCCGGAAGCGCCAGACAGATGCGTCGTACGTCGTCCTCGGTGGCCACGTCGTCCACGATGCCGTGCCGGCCCCCGGTCGTCCATGGCACGCCCCGGCGCAGACGGGCCCGGGCGCGGCAGGCCCGGCGCGCTCCCGGACCGGGACACGCCCGACCGGTGGGGCTCAGTCGCCGGTGCTGCCATCGATGCGCTCGCGGAGCAGGTCCGCATGACCGTTGTGCCGGGCGTACTCCTCGACCATGTGCACCAGGATCCAGCGGAAGGACACGGCCCGCCCGTACCGCTGCTGCACCGCCGGCGAGTCGAGGTCGTCCACCTGCACCGCGGCGGCCCGGCAGGTCTCGACCATCGCGCCGTAGGCGGCGAGGTCCGCCGACGCGTCCGCGGTGTCCACGGCGTCGAAGTCGCCGTCCTCGCCGGTCTCGTCCCAGTAGACCGGCGCGACGTCCTCACCGAGCATCACGTAGCGGAACCAGTACCGTTCCACGTCGGTCATGTGCCGGACCAGGCCGAGCAGGCTCAGCGACGACGGAGGCACGGACCGGCTCCGCAGCTGCGCGGCGTCGAGCCCCGAGCACTTGTGCAGCAGGGTGGCCCGGTGGAAGTCCAGCCAGGACTCCAGCATCGCGCGCTCCCCCGCGACGAACGGCGGGTCGACGCGGTCGGGCACGGCCGGGAGCTCGGTGTCGGTCACGAGCCCGATGCTAGGGAGCCGCTCGGCACCGTTAGGACCTCGACACGCGGGGTATCCACCGTGACGTGACCTGCACCCACGACATAGCCTCCCTGCCATGACCTCTGGCGCATCGACGCAGACGATCGACCCCGCCTTCACCACGCTTCCCTACCGCCGCCTGGCCCACGCCGCGCTGGCCCGCGCCCGGGACTTCCACGTCACGCACGCGGACTTCCGCTTCGAGCGGGTCCGCAGCCAGCAGCTCAAGGTGCGCGACGGACACCTCCAAGGGGCCGCGGACCACGAGGACCTCGGCTTCGCGGTCCGCGTGATCCTCAACGGGGCCTGGGGGTTCGCCTCGAGCGTGGTGCTCACCCCCGAGGCCGCGGTGCAGGTGACGGAGACCGCGATCCGGGTCGCCCAGGTGGCCGCCGCGATGACCCGTCAGCCGGTAGCGCTGGCCGACGAGCCCGTGTACGACGACGTCACCTGGGTGTCCAGCTACCGGGTCGACCCGCTCGCGGTGCCGCTGGCCGAGAAGGTCGCGCTGCTGTCGGGATGGACCGCTCGGCTCGTGGAGGCACCGGGCGTCGACCACGCCACCGCGGTGCTCCAGCAGGTCGTGGAGCAGAAGTTCTACACCGACCTCGCCGGGACCACGACGACCCAGCAGCGGGTCCGGGTGCAGCCCCAGGTCGAGGTCTACGGCTCCGACGAGGCCAGCGGCCGGTTCGACTCGATGCGCACCATCGCCCCGCCGGTGGGCCGCGGCTGGGAGTACCTGACCGCCGACGTGCACGACTGGGACGCCGAGCTCGCCGAGCTGCCGGGGCTGCTCGCGGAGAAGCTGGCGGCGCCGTCGGTGGAGGCCGGGGAGTACGACCTGGTCATCCACCCGTCGAACCTGTGGCTCACCATCCACGAGTCCATCGGCCACGCGACCGAGCTCGACCGGGCCCTGGGCTACGAGGCGAACTACGCGGGCACCTCCTTCGCCACCTACGACCAGCTCGGCACGCTGCAGTACGGCTCCCCCGTCATGCACGTCACCGGTGACCGCACCGTCGAGCACGGCCTGGCCACCATCGGCTACGACGACGAGGGCGTGCGGACCCAGCAGTGGGACATCGTCAAGGACGGCGTCCTGGTCGGCTACCAGCTCGACCGGCCGATGGCGCACCTGATGGGCCTGGGCCGGTCGAACGGGTGCGCGTACGCCGACTCCCCCGGCCACATCCCGATCCAGCGGATGGCGAACGTGTCCCTGCAGCCGGCCGAGGGCGGGCCCAGCACCGAGGAGCTCATCGCGAAGGTCGACCGCGGCATCTACGTCGTGGGCGACAAGTCGTGGAGCATCGACATGCAGCGCTACAACTTCCAGTTCACCGGGCAGCGGTTCTACCGGATCGAGAACGGCCGCCTCGCCGGCCAGGTGCGCGACGTCGCCTACCAGGCCACCACCACCGACTTCTGGAACTCGATGGAGGCCGTCGGCGGACCGCAGACCTGGGTCCTCGACGGCGCCTTCAACTGCGGCAAGGCGCAGCCCGGGCAGGTCGCCTCGGTCTCGCACGGCGCGCCCACCGCGCTGTTCCGCAAAGTCCGGGTGCTCAACACCACCGCCGAAGCCGGCTCCGAGGAGTAAGGAACACCCATGCCTGCGCCGACTCCGCAAGATCTCGTCGAGCACGCCCTGAAGACGTCGCGCGCCGACGCGTGCGTGGTCATCGTCCGCGACTCGACCAGCGCCAACCTCCGCTGGGCCAACAACACCCTGACCACCAACGGCGTGATGCACGGCATCTCGGTCACCGTGGTCTCCTTCGCCGGCGACGGCGAGGGGACCGCGTCGGGGTCGGTCACCCGCAGCGCGTCCTCCCTCGACCAAGTCGTCTCGATCGTCGAGGCGGCCGACGCCGCGGCGGCCGCGGGCACCCCGGCCGAGGACGCCGCGGAGCTGGTCACCGGAGGCGCCGCCGCCGACTGGTTCGACCCCCCGGTGGACACCTCGATCGAGGTGTTCTCCGACGTCGCCCCGGCGCTCGGCGAGGCGTTCGGCCGCGCCGAGGACCAGAACCGGGTCCTCTACGGGTTCGTCGACCACGACGTCACCACGACCTACCTCGGCTCCACCACCGGGCTCCGGCAGCGGCACGTGCAGCCCACCGGGCACTACGGCTGCACCGGGAAGCCGACCGACCTGACCAGCAGCGCCTGGGTCGGCGGCGCCACCCGCGACTTCTCCGACGTCGACCCGCTGGCGATGGACCGGGAGCTCGCGCAGCGGCTGTCCTGGGCGCGGCGTGCCGTGCAGCTGCCCGCCGGACGCTACGACACGATCCTGCCGCCCGCCGCGGTGGCGGACCTGATGATCTACGCCTACTGGAGCGCCTCCGCCCGGCAGGCGCACGACGGCCAGTCGGTCTTCTCCAAGCCCGGCGGCGGCACCCGTGTCGGCGAGCGGCTCTCCGGCCGTCCCGTGCAGCTGTTCTCCGACCCGGCGTACGGCGGCCTGGAGGCGGCGCCCTTCGTCACGGCCAGCCGCAGCGACGACGCCAGCAGCGTCTTCGACAACGGCCTCGGGCTGCAGCGCACGCACTGGGTCCGCGACGGACGGCTCGAGGCGCTGCTGCAGACCCGGCACTCGGCCGCGCTGACCGGGCTGCCGGTGACCCCGGCGATCGACAACCTCGTGCTCTCCGTCGACGACGCGCAGGGCTCGCTGGGCGACCTGGTCCGCGGCACCGAGCGGGGTCTGCTGCTCACCTGCCTGTGGTACATCCGGGTGGTGGACCCGCAGACCCTGCTGCTGACCGGGCTGACCCGCGACGGCGTCTACCTGGTCGAGAACGGCGAGGTCACCGGCGCGGTGAACAACTTCCGGTTCAACGAGAGCCCGGTGGCGCTGCTCGACCGGTTCTCCGCCGCCTCGCGGACCCTGCCCAGCTTCTCGCGGGAGTGGGGCGACTACTTCTCGCGCACCGCGACGCCGGGGCTACGCGTGCCCGACTTCAACATGTCGAGCATGAGCCAGGCGAACTGACCGGCGCCCAGGAGGGCCGCGGCTCTCAGGCGGTGACCAGCGGGGTGATGTTCTGGTTGCCCCGGAACACGTTGTCGGGATCCCAGGCGGTCTTCACCTCGACCAGCCGGGCGTGGTTCTCCGGCCCGAACGCGTCCCTGACCCGGTCCTGCCCCTCGGCGCCGATGAAGTTCAAGTACACCCCGCCGGTGGTGTAGGGCGCCACGTCCTGCCGGAACCGGCGAACCCAGGCGATGTTCGCCTCGTCGTCGGCCGGGTCCTCCCAGACGGCGAACGGGTGCGTCACCCAGCGCGCCGAGCGCTGCGCCAGCGGGCTCCGCGACGCGGGCACCCGGGCCACCTGCCCGCCCCACGGCAGCAGGATCTGCTGGGTGAGCTCCGAGGCGGTCCTGGTGGCCGAGGCGACCACCACGTCGAGCATGTCGTCGGTGACCCGGTCGTGGTAGTCCGCGCTCCAGTAGTGCCGGTTTCCGGGCGGGTCGTCGAGGATGCACTGGAACTCGGTGTACGGCATCGGCTCCACCAGGTCCAGCGGCGGCTGCAGCGCCCGCAGCGCGGCCACGTAGTCCGCGCCGTCGTCGGGGTGGCCGGCCCAGACCATCGCGACCGCGGAGATGCTCTCCCCCACCAGCTCCCGCGGCACCCAGTCCTCGTCGGGGGCAGTGAGCATGATCAGCCACGAGCCCAGCTCCTCCGGCGCGTCCTGGGCCCAGTCCCGGTAGGCACGGGCCACCTCGGGCGCGGCCGTGGTCGGCCAGGCGAGGAGCCCGGCCTGCACCGTCGGCCCCACGCGATGCAGCTCGAGGTCGAGGGCGGTGACGACGCCGAAGTTCCCGCCGCCCCCGCGCATCGCCCACAGCAGCTCGGGGTGGTGCTCCTCGTCGACGTGGACCTCCCGGCCGTCGGCCGTCACCATGTCCACCCCCGCCAGGTTGTCGCAGGCCAGCCCGTAGCTGCGCTCGAGCCAGCCGGACCCGCCGCCGAGGGTGAACCCGGCGACCCCGGTCGAGGACACGCGGCCACCGGTGGTGGCCAGCCCGTGCTCCTGCGTGGCCGCGTCCAGCTCGCGCCAGGTGACGCCGGCGCCGACGTGCGCCCGCCGGGTCCGGGGGTCCACCTCGATGCTCCTCATCGGCCGTACGTCGACCACCAGCCCGTCGTCGTTGGTCGACATGCCGGCCACCGAGTGACCGCCGGCGCGGACCGCGACGTCGAGGTGGTCGGCCAGCGCCCGTTCCAGCGCCTGTGCCACGTCCCCGGGGTTCTCGCAGGCGGCGATCAGCCGAGGCCGTTTGTCCACCATCGCGTTGAACAGGGCGCGGCGCTCGTCGTAGTCGAGGTCCCCCGGCTTCGTCCAGTGCATGGCAGTCCTCCTGCCGGCTCGGTCTCTCCGCAGCGACGCTACGCGGGCCCGTCGGCCGGGGGCCATGCCCTCAACGGGTCATTCAGGTCGCGCGGGCACCCCTCCGGGGATGGGGGCCCGGGGGTCGTACGGCGTCCGGGTGTAGACGAACGTCGCGCAGAACAGGTGGGTGAGCGCGCCGTCCCCGCCACGGACGACCCGCAACGTCTCGCCGTGGTGGTAGCCGGCCGTGCCCAGGAAGGTGCCGTCCTCGCGCGGCCGGAACCGCAGGGTCGGCGTGCCGCCCAGCGCGCCCGCGGTCACCTCCGTGCCGTCCCAGCAGAAGCCGTAGGCGGTGTTGCCCCAGTGCCACACGCCGAGCACCTCCTCCACGCCGGGCGGGAGGCGGTCGGAGGGGACCCAGGCGGGGACGACGGTCGGCTCCTGCCGCTCCAGGGTGTCGAGCAGGTCAACCGGGAGGCCCTCGCAGCGCAGTCCCGTGGTGCCGTTGGCCAGGCACACCGCGCCGGTGCGGCGGACCGGGTCCACGAACAGCGCCGCCAGGAAGCCGGGCATCGACCCGGTGTGGCCGGACACCGTGCCCGCACCCCCCGCCAGCAGCCGCAGGCCGAGGCCGTACCCGCCGCTGAGCCCACCGGTGAGCGTGCCGGACTGGGGCGTGGCCATTTCCCGCAGGGTGGAGACGTCGAGCACGGCGGGGTGACCGTCGAGGAGGAAGCAGGCGAAGGTCGCGAGGTCGGTGACCGTGCTCCACACCTGGCCCGCCGGGGCCATCGCCCCGGTGTCGTGGGCCGGCTCCTCGGTGAGCGTGTTCGCGAAGTGGTGGACGCTGTAGCCGGTGGCGTGCGGCGCCTCCGGCAGGTAGCTGGTGCGGGCCATCCCGAGCGGCTCGAGGATCCGGGAGCGGACGCTGTCCCACCAGGTGCCGCCGCGGAGCCGGGCCACCACCTCGCCGAGCAGGCCGTAGGCCAGGTTGGTGTAGTGGTGCGTCGCGCCCGGCGCGAACACCGCGGCGCTGTCGTCGACCGCCGCCGCGAGCTCCTCGAAGCTGCCGCCGGGCGAGCGCTCCCACCACGGGCCCGCCGGCTCGGACTGCATGCCCGAGGCGTGCGAGAGCAGGTGCCGCAGGGTCCGGTCTCCGTAGCCGACCCCGGGCAGGTGCTCGTCGAGCCGGTCGCCGAGGTCGAGCAGCCCCTCGTCGCGCAGCTGCA
This sequence comes from Nocardioides jiangsuensis, assembly GCF_019679455.1. Classification (GTDB taxonomy): domain Bacteria; phylum Actinomycetota; class Actinomycetes; order Propionibacteriales; family Nocardioidaceae; genus Nocardioides_C; species Nocardioides_C jiangsuensis. The sequence continues at coordinate 79,885 of NZ_JAIEZQ010000001.1, read as the reverse complement.
GCACCAGGACCGCGGTCATCGTCTTGGTGATCGACCCGATCCGGTACTGCGTGTCCACCCCCGGCGGTCCGTCCCCGGTCCGCCGGCCGTGGGCGTCGCTCCACACCAGGGCGCCGTCCCGCACCAGCCCGGCCACCAGGGACGGCACCCGGGCGTCGACCTGCTCGCTGGCCAGCAGCGCCCGTAGGTGCCGGGCCGCCTGCTCGGAGACCCGGTCGGGAGCCGGGTCGGTGGTCTGGTCGGTCACTGGGCGAACGCCTCCGGGGACGGGCAGGAGCACACCAGGTTGCGGTCGCCGTACGCCTGGTCGATCCGCGCCACCGGCGGCCAGTACTTGTCCGGGTCCGGGCCGGTCGGGAAGGCGGCGACCTCGCGCGAGTACGCCCGCTCCCAGGGCCCGGTGACCGCGGCCGCGGTGTGCGGCGCCCCCCGCAGCGGCGACTCCTCCGCGGTCCACTCCCCCGCCTGAACCCGGTCGATCTCGCCCTTGATCGCGATCATCGCGTCGCAGAACCGGTCCAGCTCGACGAGGTCCTCGGACTCCGTCGGCTCCACCATCAGCGTGCCGGCGACCGGGAAGCTCATCGTCGGGGCGTGGAAGCCGTAGTCGACGAGCCGCTTGGCGACGTCGTCCACGCTCACCCCGCTGGCCTTGGTCAGCCCGCGCAGGTCGAGGATGCACTCGTGGGCCACGAGCCCGCCGTGCCCCTTGTAGAGCACCGGGAAGTGCTCGCCGAGCCGCTTCGCGACGTAGTTGGCCGAGAGCACCGCGACCGCGGTGGCCCGGGCCAGCCCCTCGCCGCCCATCATCCGCACGTAGGCCCAGGAGATCGGCAGGATGCCCGCCGAGCCGTACGGCGCCGCGCTGATCGGCCCGATCCCCGCGCGCTTGGCGGGGTCGGGGTGCATCGGGTGGGTCGGGAGGTACGGCGCCAGGTGCGACCGGACCGCGACCGGCCCCACGCCCGGACCGCCGCCGCCGTGCGGGATGCAGAACGTCTTGTGCAGGTTCAGGTGCGAGACGTCCCCGCCGAACTCCCCCGGCTTGGCGTGCCCGAGGAGCGCGTTGAGGTTCGCCCCGTCGACGTACACCTGGCCGCCGTGCTCGTGCACGACCCGGCACAGCTCGGTGATGCCGTCCTCGTAGGCGCCGTGGGTCGAGGGGTAGGTCACCATGATCGCGGCCAGGTCCTCGCGGTGCTTCTCGCACTGCGCGGCGAGGTCGTCGAGGTCCACGCTGCCGTCCTCGGCCGCCTTCACCACGACCACGCGCATCCCGGCCATCACCGCCGACGCGGCGTTGGTGCCGTGCGCCGAGGACGGGATCAGGCACACGTCGCGGGCGTCGTCCCCGTTGGCGACGTGGAAGGCGCGGATCGCGAGCAGGCCGGCCAGCTCACCCTGCGACCCGGCGTTGGGCTGGATCGACACCTCGTCGTAACCGGTGACCTCGGCCAGCCAGCCCTCGAGCTCGGTGACCAGCGCCCGGTAGCCGGCCGCGTCCTCGACCGGCGCGAACGGGTGCAGGTCCGCGAACCCGGGGAGGCTGATCGGCTCCATCTCGGTGGTCGCGTTGAGCTTCATGGTGCAGGAGCCGAGCGGGATCATCCCGCGGTCCAGCGCGTAGTCGCGGGCCGAGAGCCGGCGCAGGTAGCGCAGCATCGAGGTCTCGGAGCGGTGGGTGTTGAACACCGGGTGGGCGAGGTACCCGGTGCTGCGGTGCAGGCCGTCGGGCAGCGCGTCGCCGGTGCGGCCGTCGACCGCGTCGAGGTCGATCCCCTCGGCGTCCACGGCGGCGAGCACCGCCTCGAGGTGGGTCCGCCCGGTGGTCTCCGAGGTGGAGACGCCGACGTGGTCGTCGTCCACCAGCCGGAGGTGCACGCCCCGCTCACGGGCCGCGGCGACCACGGCGGCGGCCCGGCCGGGCACGCGCAGGGTGAGGGTGTCGAAGAACCGCTCGTGCAGCACCTCCACGCCGGCCTCCCGCAGCGCGGCGTCGAGGACGGCGGCGTACCGGTGGGTCCGCTGCGCGATCGCGCGCAGGCCTTCGGGGCCGTGGTACACGGCGTACATCGACGCGGCCACCGCCAGCAGCACCTGGGCGGTGCAGATGTTGGAGGTAGCCTTGTCCCGGCGGATGTGCTGCTCGCGGGTCTGCAGCGCGAGCCGGTACGCCGGGCGTCCCTCCGCGTCGACGGAGACGCCGACCAGGCGCCCGGGCAGGTGCCGCTCGATCCCGGCGCGCACCGCCATGTATCCGGCGTGCGGTCCGCCGTAGAACAGCGGGACGCCGAAGCGCTGCGTGGAGCCGACCACCACGTCGGCGCCCATCTCCCCCGGCGACTCGAGCAGGGTGAGCGCCAGCAGGTCCGCTGCTACCACGACGAGCGCGTTCCGCTCGTGGGCCGCCTCGACCAGCGGCCGGGGGTCGAGCACGCGCCCGCCGGCGCCGGGGTACTGCACGAGCACGCCGCACAGGTCGCCCTCGGGCAGCCCGCCGGTCAGGTCGGCCACCTCCACCGCGATGCCCATCGCCCGGGCCCGGGTCTCGACCACCGCGATGGTCTGCGGGAGCGCGTCGGCGTCGACCACGAAGCGCCCGGAGGCGGCGCGGTTGGCGCGGCGGACCAGGGTCATCGCCTCGGCCGCGGCGGTGCCCTCGTCGAGCAGCGAGGCGTTCGCGGTGGGCAGGCCGGTGAGGTCGCCGACCATGGTCTGGAAGTTCAGCAGCGCCTCGAGCCGGCCCTGGGAGATCTCCGGCTGGTACGGCGTGTACGCGGTGTACCAGGACGGGTCCTCGAGGACGTTGCGGCGTACGACGGCCGGGGTGAGCGTGCCGTGGTAGCCGAGCCCGATCATCGGCTCCAGCGGGTTGTTGCGGGCGGCGACGTCGCGCAGAGACCGTGCCGCCTGCTCCTCCGTGGCAGCGGCGGGGAGGGCGAGCGTGGCGGTGTCGTGGATCCCGCCGGGGACCGCCGCCTCCATCAGCTCGGCGAGGGAGGCGAAGCCGAGCGCTTCGAGCATCCGCGCCTGCTGCTCGTCGTCGGGGCCGACGTGGCGGACGACGAAGGGCTGGGCGGCGTCGAGCTGGGACAGCGTGGGGTGGTCGGACACAGAGGCTCCCGGGGGCAGCGCGCGGGCTGCAGTCGTAGCGACGTCGGTCGCCTCCCCCTCTGTCACCCGGGGTCGGGCTTCAGAGTTGCCTCGCCCGCACGGTCCTGGCGCCTGAGAGGTTCCGGGGAGGATTTGCCCCTTCGGCGCTCCGTCACGGACCGGTCGGGGACCGGCCGCCGGAGACTCTCCCGTGCGTGTTCGTCAGCGACGCCAACGCTATCAGGACAAAGCCAGACCCGGCGCTCCGTGGGCGGTGGGTCCGCCCGGAGCGCCGGGTCCGTGGAGGTTCGGGGTGAGAGCCGGTCAGCCGACCTGGCGGGCCCGACGGCGGGCGGCGAGCTCGTCGCTGCCGGGCTCGTCGTCGTGGGCGGCGCGCTCGCTGGGGAGCTCCGCGAGCGAGCCCTCGATCTCGCGCCACACGCCACCGATCGCGATGCCGAAGACGCCCTGGCCGCCCTGGAGCAGGTCGATGACCTCGTCGTTGCTGGTGCACTCGTAGACGCTGGCACCGTCGCTCATCAGGGTCACGCGGGTCAGGTCGTCGGTGCCGCGCTCGCGCAGGTGGTGGACCGCGGTGCGGATCTGCTGCAGCGAGATCCCGGCGTCGAGGAGGCGCTTGATCACCTTGAGCAGCAGGATGTCGCGGAAGGAGTAGAGGCGCTGGGTGCCGGAGCCGGTGGCGCCTCGCACGGTGGGCTCGACCAGGCCGGTGCGGGCCCAGTAGTCGAGCTGGCGGTAGGTGATGCCGGCCGCGTTGCACGCGGTGGGGCCGCGGTAGCCGGCGTCGCTCGGGAGCGGGGAGACGTCGTCGTCGAACAGGAGCCCCTGCTCGTCGGCGGTGGCCGCAGCCTCGCGGGCGGCGGACTCGTCGGGCTGATGGGCAGCCTTGTCGCCGTTCGTCGTCACGTGAACCTCCGTTGTCCGCTCCGTTAAGCCTGCAACTCCGCGAGGGGAAGCCGCTGCGATCGAGATGGAGCACAACGGTGGAGTTACAACGAAGACAGTCCCAAGGTAAGGCTCGGGTGGAGGGTGGTCAACGAGGCGCGCTGTCCGGGACAGGCGTGTCGCAAGTCTCAACTAGAGGTCGAGGTTCAGGCTTGTGGAAGCTCAGTGGCTCTCGAAGTCCTCGGGTGACACGTGGTCGAGGAATTCGCGGAACTTCTCCACCTCGTCCTCCTGCTCGTCGGGTACGGCGAGGCCGGCCTCCTCCAGGATGTCGTCGGCACAGACGATCTTGGAGCCCGTCCGGAGGGCCAGCGCGATGGAGTCCGACGGCCGGGCGCTGACCTCCACGCCCGAGGCGAAGACCAGGACGGCGTAGAAGATCCCGTCCTTCATCTCGGTGATCCGCACCTCGGTGAGGTCGTTCCCGGTGGCGGTGAGCAGGTCCTTCATCAGGTCGTGCGTGAGCGGCCGCGGCGGGACCACGCCCTGCTGGGCGAACGCGATCGCGGTGGCCTCGACCGCCCCGATCCAGATGGGCAGGTACCGGTCACCGGCGACCTCGCGCAGGAGGACGATGGGCTGGTTGGAGGGCATCTCGACGCGGACGCCGATCACATCAACTTCGCGCACGACTCCACAGTACCCCCGGAGGAAAGGCCCGTCGCGGGTCAGCGTGAGGAGCGCAGACCGCTCTTGACAAGCGTCGCGTGCAGCCGGACCGACAGGGCCGCCATCTGCTTGATGGCCTCCTCCGCGCGGGCCTTGGCCCCGGCGTCGCGGCCGCGCTGCATCGGCGAGACCACCTGCTCGACGAGACCGACCTCGCGGTCCGCGGCGGTCTTGAAGGCACGCAGGTGGCGGGGCTCGAGGCCGAACGCGGCGAGCTCCCCCGCCGTCTTGGCGATCACGAGCGCCTCACCGTCATAGTGGCTGGTGCCGGGCCGCGGCTTCACCAGGCCGAACATCTCGAGCTGCTCGAGGAAGGCGTCGTCGATCTCGGCGCCCGAGACCAGCTCGGCGCGCGAGAGGCGCAGCTCGGAGGGCTCGGCGGAGAAGGAGTCCGCGGACGGGTAGCCGTCGCCGGCGAGCACCACCCGGGGGACCTGCGGTCCGGTCCCGGAGGCCGCGGGAGGCTCGAGCCCGCGGTCGATCGCGTCGAGGTGCTCCTTGATGACCTTCAGCGGCAGGTAGTGCTCGCGCTGGCTGGTCAGCACGTACCGCAGCCGCTCCACGTCACGGTGGGAGAACTTCCGGTAGCCCGACGGGGTGCGCTCGGGCTCGATCAGGCCCTCGGTCTCGAGGAACCGGATCTTGGAGATGCTGACCTCGGGGAAGTCCGCGCGCAGCAGCGAGAGGACCTCCCCGATGCTCATCCGGGAGCGCGACGACGCTGCTGCCCTCACGCTTTGCTGCCTGCTCCTGCATGGCTGGCGAAGTACACCAGCCGGTACTTGCCGATCTGGACCTCGTCCCCGCCCTGGAGGGTGACCTCGTCGATCCGGTCACGGTTCACGTAGGTCCCGTTGAGGCTGCCGACGTCGGCCACCCGGTAGCCGTCGGGGCCGCGGCGGAACTCCGCGTGCCGGCGGGAGACGGTGACGTCGTCGAGGAAGATCTCGCTCTCCGGGTGCCGCCCGGCGGAGACCAGGTCGGTGTCGAGCAGGAACCGGCTCCCGGCGCTCGGGCCGCGCTGCACCACGAGCAGGGCGCTGCCGGCGGGGAGCGCGTCGACCGCGGCCGCGTCGGCCTCGTTGAGCGCGGCCCGCTCCTCGGCGAGCTCCGGCTTGCCGGGGGCGCCGAAGGTGATGGTCGCCGTGGTCTCCGACGGCGTCTCCGCGTCACCCGCGGCGGCGGGGGCGGCCTCGGTCACGATGCGACGGCCGCACTGCGAGCAGAACCGTGCGTCGTCTGGATTCAGGTGCCCGCACTCGGTGCAGAACGGCATGTGCGCCTCCCGTTGGCAGTAATCCTCAAACCCTCAAGGAACAGTCGAGGTTGATGGTTCCCCGAACCTATCAGCCGTACGACCTCGTTCAAGTCCGAACGCCCGTGGAAACCCCGCGGTCAGGAGTCGAGCGAGCCCTGGTACGTCGCCGCGTCCATCAGACCGTCGAGGACCGAGGCGTCGGCCGCGGCGACCTCGAACAGCCAGCCCTCGCCGTACGGGTCGGAGTTGACCAGCTCGGGGGTGGCGTCGAGGGCGTCGTTGCGCGCGACGACCTTCCCGGTGACCGGGGCGTAGATGTCGCTGACCGACTTCGTGGACTCGAGCTCGCCGACCGCCGAGCCCGACTCGACCTCGGCGCCGACCTCGGGCAGGGAGACGTAGACGATGTCCCCGAGGGCGTCCTGGGCGTAGTCGGTGATCCCGATCCGGACCGAGCCGTCGGTCTCGCCGGGGCTGCGCACCCACTCGTGCTCACTGGTGTACTTGAGGTCCTCGGGATACACGGCGCTCCTCTGGGGCGGGATGGGCGGACGGTCCGGGTGCAGGCTACTCGGTATCGAGCGGGTCGGCGTACTCCGGCTGGGCGGCGTCGCTGAGCGTGGCCACCTCGAGCTCCTCCTTCTGCTCGATGGTCACCTCGCCGCCGACCAGCGGGCCCTCGACGTCGGCGACGAAGCCGCCGGTGAAGTTCAGCGCCTCCGTGAGGGTCTTCGGCTCACCGATCACCTCCAGGGTGTACGGCGGCGCGAGCGGCTTGCCGTCGACGACGATCCCGGTGTCGCCGTCCTCGAGCGCCGTCTGCGCGACCACCCGCGCCGCGTCGTTGATCTCGATCGCCTCGGCGCCGGAGTCGCGCAGCTCCTCGATCCCGTTGAGCATCTGGTCGATGCCGACCTTGCCGCCCGGGTCCTTCACGGTCACCTCGATGCCCGGGCCGACGGCCGGCAGCGTGCCGGCGAGGATGCCGAGCACGTCGGCCTGCTGCTGCGCCTGCTCGAGGGCGGCCTGGCGGCTGTCCGTGTCGTTGCGCAGCGAGCTGCGGGTCTGCTCGAGCTGCGTGATCTCGTTCTCGGCGCGCTGGGAGGCCGCCGACAGCGAGTTGAGCAGCTGCACGAGGTCCTCCTCGCGCAGGCCCTCGTAGTCGTCGTTCTGCTCGGTGGACTGCACCTGCACCACGCCGGCGAAGCCGACGACCGCGAGCAGGACGCCGGCGGCGACCTGGCCGCGGCCCGGGCGCCGGAGCGCGTGCAGCAGCCGGTCGCGGCCCGGCGAGCTGTTCTGGTCGGACATGCCCACCCCCTCAGGCATGGAAGATGTGGCGCCGGATGGCCGCCACGTTGGAGAAGATCCGGATGCCCAGCACCACGATGACACCGGTGGACAGCTGCCCGCCGACGCCGAGCTTGTCGCCGAGGTAGACGATCAGCGCCGCGATCAGCACGTTGCTGACGAACGACACCACGAAGACCTTGTCGTCGAAGATCCCGTCGAGGAAGGCGCGGAGCGCGCCGAAGACGGCGTCGAGCGCGGCGACCACCGCGATGGGCAGGTACGGCTCGAGCCAGAGCGGCACCTCGGGCCGCAGCAGCAGGCCGAGGACGATGCCGACGAGCAGGCCGAGTCCGGCGATCACCGGGCGGTCCCCGGGGTCGCGAAGCGCAGGTTCGGTTGGTTAACGGCTGGCAATCTCAGTGACTCCTCGGATGTCATGCGGAACTGCAACCCGTAGGTGGACTGCAGGGTGAGCCAGTCCTGCCCGTGGGTGGTGTCGACGAAGCGGCCGGGGATCGTGTCGGGGTTGCCGACCGCGAGGACGGTGTACGGCGGCGCCAGGGACTTGAAGTTCACGGTGATCGCGGACCCGGCCACCCGGATGGCACTCAGGTTACTGAGCCGCTGGCCGTTGATGGAGATCGCCTCCGCGCCGGACCCCCACAGCGCGTTGACGAGCTTCTGCAGGTCCTCGTCGAGCACCTGCTCCTGCGGGCCCGTGGCGCCGGGCGCGTCGTCGACCACCACCTTCACGCCGGGGCCGGTGACGGGGACGGTTCCGGCGCGCACGCTGAGCCGGGTCAGCCTCGAGGACAGCGCCCGACCCCGGACCGTGGCCTCCAGGAACCGGGACTGGAGTGAGTCCACGTCGGTCCGGAGCTCCTCGATCCGGTCGCGCCGGCTGTCGACCTGGGCGTTGCGGCGCTGCACCTGGGCCACCAGCGACTCGCGGCCCTGGGCCACGTCGGAGGCGTTCCGCGCGGTCTGCACCGCGGCGGTCACCGCCAGGAGGCCGAACAGCCCCATCGCCACCAGGGCCGCGACGCCGGGCCGGACCGGCTTGCGGGCCGGGTCCTTCTGGGCCCGCTCGGCGACGTGCGCGTAGTCCTCGTCCATCGAGGTGGCGGTGACGTAGTCGAGCAGGCCCATCCGCACCTGCGGCGGCGCGCTGGTGTCGGAGGGGTCGGCGGGCGCGGTCGCGCGGGACGTCGTACCGCTGCCCTGGTCAGCCTGCATCGAGTGTCGGTGCCCTCCGGTCGTGGTCGGCGAGGAGCTTGCGGACCTGCCAGGCGTAGAGCAGGCCCGCCCACCAGTACAGCCCGGTGCCCCAGATCGCGAACGCCCATCCGAACACGTCGGCGAGCGTGGCGAGGGCCCCCTCGCCGTCGCCGAGCAGCAGAAGGGGGAAGGCGTAGAGCAGGTTCGCGGTGGCGGCCTTGCCGAGGAAGTGCACCGGGAGGGCGCTGTAGCCGCGGGTGCGCAGGAAGGGGACGAGGCCCCAGAGGAACAGGTCGCGTGCGGGCAGCAGGACGGCCAACCACCACGGGATGATGTCGCGCCAGGCGAGGCCGAAGACGACGGCCAGGATGTAGAGGCGGTCCGCGACGGGGTCGAGGATCTCGCCGATCTTCGAGGTCTGGTGCAGGCGTCGCGCGAGGTACCCGTCGAGGTAGTCGCTGATGCCGGAGAGCAGGAGGACGCCGAGCGCCCAGCCGTCGGCCTCCGGCCCGAGGACGAGCCACAGGAACAGCGGCACGCCGAAGAGCCGGACGATGCTGATCACGTTGGGGATCGTCAGGACCCGGCTGGTTTCCACCAACGCGTCGCCCTGCTGGTTCACGTACTCCCCTTGTCCGAGCGCCTGTACTGACGCGTTCACCTTATCCGTCCGCAGTCGGACGGACGGGGTGACGTCGCCGTGTGCCGCCGCCGGAGGGCGACGCGACGCGGACCTCACTCGGGGACGGGCGGCTCAGCCCTGGCGCAGCGTGCTCCCGCAGCGCGGGCAGTGCGAGCGCGAGCAGATGTCGAGGTCCTGCCCGCAGCGGCACTTGCCTGCCGAGGCCGGACGGCGGACGGCCGCCTTGGCGCGGTTGCCACGAACGGACCCGGTGGCCTTCTTGGTGATCACGGTGCTCTCCCTGCCATGTGAACCAGTGCCCCACTAGGGCACCATCAAATTCGGCAGGAGCCGTGCAGATCGGCCGAGATTCGTACCGAAGAAAGTAAAACCCCCCAGAAGGACTAGGCAGGAACCGCCCGACTGTCCCGTCACCTCGGCGGCGTGGCGGCTGGACTGGTTCTTCGGGGCGCCGCGTGTCAGGTCCCGGTGGTGTGCCAGCTCCACTGCGCCGCGGACTCGTCGGTGTTGCCCGACAGGTCCGTCGCCCGCACCGCGAGCGCGTGCCAGCCCGCGTCGAGGTCGTCGATCTCCTCGCCGGACTCGCAGGGCTCGAAGTCCCCGTCGTCCACGCTGCAGGCGAACGTGGCGGGCTCGTCGGCCGCGAACTCGAACACCGAAGCGCCCCGGTCCACCGGCCCGCTGACGATGCTGGTCACGGGCGCGGTGACGTCCTCCGGGGTGCGGGTGGGTGCCGGGTCGCCGGACGTCTCGCCCGTCGGGCTCGACGACTCAGCGGGCGAGGACGTGGGTACGGCGCTCTCCGCGACGCCCTCGAGCGGCGCCGCCGGGTCGACCGCGTCCGGGGACACCTCGGGTGCCGGCGCGGCAGGCGTCTCCGGCGCGGTGGTCTCGGAGGACGACTCGGTCGGCTCCGCGTGCGGGGTGGCGGGGGCCAGCTTCGGCGCGGACGGCGCGGCGTCCGTCGTACGGGTGGGCTCGGCCGGAAGCGAGGACCGCCCGGCGCTCCGGGAGACGCTCGGTTCACTGCGCACGGGGTCCGCGGCCGCGTCCACCACCGGGCCGGAGTCCTCCTCCACCAGGGCCGCCGAGGCGATGGCCCCGCCTCCGAGGAGCAGCACGGTGACGGTCAGGGCCGGCACCATCCACCGCGGAGAGCGGTCGAGCACGGAGGCCGGCACCAGCCGGTGAAGGTGGTCCATGAGCGGTCGGCGGGCGCGGTGGCGCATGCGTCGTTCTCCCGAGAGGCGGTGTGGCCGGCTCTCCCCCGAGGGCGTGCTGCCGGCTTCGGCAGCGCCCGACGCTAACAGGCATATCGCCCAGTGTCACCGTGCCGGGTGCGACCCAGCCCACTTCGGGCACCGGACACAACGGGTTCCAAAAAGGTGTAACTCTCAGTTACATTCAATGTGACATAACGCCGATGAAGGGGGCGCGATGACGGACACGACACCGTCGGTCGGCACGGGTCGGGGGTGGGAGCGGCTGCGCGGGGTGGCCCGCCAGCTGACCACCCCGCTGCACCCCGACGACTACCTCTCGATGGTCAACCCGCTGTGGTCGGCCCGCGAGCTGCGCGGCCGGGTCGAGCAGGTGGTGCCGGAGACCGACGACGCGGCGACCCTGGTGATCCGTCCGGGCTGGGGATGGTCCTTCCAGCACCACGCCGGTCAGTACGTCGGCATCGGCGTACAGGTCGACGGCCGCTTCCACTGGCGCTCGTACTCCCTCAGCTCCCCTCCGCTGCACGACCGGAGGACGATCACGATCACGGTGCGCGCGATGCCGGAGGGGTTCCTCTCCGACCACCTGGTCCGCGGCCTCGCGCCGGGCACCATCGTCCGGCTGGCCGCGCCCGCCGGCGACTTCGTGCTGCCGAGCCCGCCCCCGGCGCGGATGCTGTTCCTGGTCGGCGGGAGCGGGATCACCCCGGTGATCTCCATGCTCCGCACGCTCGACCGGCGCGGCACCGTGCCCGACGTGCTGCTGGTGTACTCCTCGCCCACCCCGGACCGGATGATCTTCCGCGACGAGCTGCAGGCGCTCGCGGTGCGCCACGACGGGTTCCGCCTGCACGAGCAGCACACCCACGTCCAGGGCATGTTCGACCTCGAGAACCTCGACGAGGTCTGCCCGGACTGGCGGGACCGGGAGACCTGGGCCTGCGGCCCGGCGCCGATGCTGGACGCGGTCGAGGACTTCTGGGACCGCGCCGGCCGACGCGAGCAGCTGCACGTCGAGCGCTTCTCGCTCGACCTCGGTGGCGACGGCGGCGAGGGTGGCACGGTCACCTTCGCCTACACCGGCAAGCAGGTCGAGGCCGACGGCGCCACCACCCTGCTCGAGGCCGGCGAGCAGGCCGGTGTCGGCATGCCCTACGGCTGCCGGATGGGCATCTGCCACACCTGCACGCTCACCCTCGCCTCCGGCCGGGTCCGCGACCTGCGCTCCGGCGAGGAGCACCACGAACCGAACGAGAACATCCAGACCTGTGTCACCGCGGCCTGCGGTGACGTCACGCTCAACATCTAGGGAGAAGCCGCATGGCCATCTCAGACGTCAAGGAGTACACCCACCTCAGCGAGGCGGAGGTCGAGGAGCTCGGGCGCGAGCTCGACGCGATCCGCGCCGAGATCGAGGCCTCGCGCGGCGCCGCCGACGCGGCGTACATCAACCGCATCATCACCATCCAGCGCCGGCTCGCCGCGGCGGGCCGGATCACCCTGTTCGCCAGCAGGTTCCCGCCCGCGTGGGTCGCCGGCACGCTGATGCTCGGGGTGGCCAAGATCCTCGAGAACATGGAGATCGGGCACAACGTCATGCACGGTCAGTGGGACTGGATGAACGACCCCGAGATCCACTCCAGCAACTGGGAGTGGGACACCGCCCAGCCCGCCGAGCAGTGGAAGCACTCGCACAACTACGTGCACCACCAGTTCACCAACGTGCTCGGCTACGACAACGACATCGGGTACGGCATCCTGCGAATGGCGCGTGAGCAGAAGTGGCACCCGGCCAACCTCGGGCAGCCGGTCTACAACACGCTGCTCGCGCTGCTGTTCCAGTGGGGCGTCGCGCTGCACGACCTCGACCTCGAGGCGATCCGCAAGCGCCGCAAGGACCCCAAGGAGATGAAGCGGCAGCTGCGCCAGATCGGCCGCAAGATCCGGCGGCAGATCGGCAAGGACTACGTGGTCTACCCGCTGCTGAGCGGTCCCGCGTTCCTCTCCACGCTGAAGGCGAACGCCACCGCGAACCTGATCCGCAACGTGTGGTCCTACATGATCATCTTCTGCGGGCACTTCCCCGACGGTGCGATGCACTTCACCGAGGAGGAGATCGAGGACGAGACCCGCGCCGAGTGGTACCTGCGGCAGATGCTCGGGTCGGCGAACTTCGAGGGCGGCCCGCTGCTGCACGTGATGAGCGGCAACCTCGGCTACCAGATCGAGCACCATCTCTTCCCCGACCTGCCCAGCAACCGGTACGCGGAGATCTCGGTGAGGGTCCGCGCGCTGTGCGAGCGGTACGGCATCCCGTACACCACCGGTCCGCTGCACCGGCAGTACGGCCAGGCGTTGCGAACGATCTGGAAGCTCTCCCTGCCCAACGGGATGACCAGCGAGCCGGACCCGACCCCTCCCCCGCGCCGGCTCCCCCGACGGCGGCTCACTGACGCCGAACGGCCGGTACGGCGCCTGGAGACCGGCAGCTGGTCGCGGCGGTCGGCGTGACCGTGGACCGCGACGCCAGGTCGACCGTGCCGCTGCCGGCCGATCTGGCGGACCGCCCGACGGACCCGCGCCGCGGGGTCCCGGTGCCGTTCGTCAGCGACGCCGAGGACGGCACCGTGGAGATCGGCCGGGTCGTCAAGAAGCGGGCGATCCGCTGCGCCCTCAGCCGGATCTGCGGACTGTGCGGCATCTCGCTGGAGTGGGGGGTGACGTTCGTCGGCTCGGCCGAGGAGGCCGAGGCCAACGCGTTCCACTACCCGCCGCTGCACCGCGGGTGCGCGGAGGCGGCGCTGCGGCTCTACCCGGCGCTGGGCGAGCCGGTGCTCGGGCAGCCGGCGAGGGTCGACACGTGGGCGCTCGTCGTCACCGGTGGCTTCGAGCTCGAACGCCCCGCAAGCCGGCAGGGCGACCAGCGGGTGGCCTTCCACGCCAACGCGGTCTCCGAGGACCTGCGGCTGCCCGGCTGACCGGTTCCTCCGGCTCAGCCGCGACCGGCGGGTCGCCCGGGGCGCGAGGGCAGGTGGGCGCGCGCCCGGGTGACCAGGGCACGCGGGTCGTCGGTCCGGAAGGTCAGTCCGGTGACCACCCGGTCACCCTTGGGGGGTCACCGCCCGGGCGTAGCCGAACGGCTCCACCCCGGGCGCCAGGCCGTGGGTACGTCGGGCCACCCAGCGGAACAGGCTGCGGCAGAGCCGGAGCTCGAACACGACACCACGGCGCACGAGCCTGACGACGCTCCGGAGCAGGTCAGGCATGGCGGCGAAGAGCAGGGCGGCGGCTCGCTCAGGCCCCGGCTACGGCGAGCCGGACCGGGCCGCTGTGCTCGACGGCCGCCCTGATCCGCTCGACCAGGGCCGGGTCCATCGGCGGCAGATCGGTCACGGGGAACCAGCCGACCTCGACCGACTCGTCGTCGGCGACGTGCGCCGCGCCGTCGACGTACCGGCACCGGAACGTGTGGTCGAGGTACTGGGCGTGGTCGCCGTTGGCGTGCACGGTCGGGTCGGTGACGTTCACCCAGACGAGGGCCTCCACCCGGCAGGAGACCCCGGTCTCCTCGGTGACCTCGCGGACCGCGGTGTGCGCCGGGTGCTCACCGGGGTCGACGATCCCGGTCACCGGTGCCCAGCGGCCGTTGTCGGAGCGGCGGACCAGGAGCACCTCGTCTCGGTGGAGCACCACCGCGGTCACGCCGGGCAGCCACAGCAGGTCGTGGCCCACCTTCTCGCGGAGACGGAGGACGAAGTCGGGGATCGGCACCGGCCCACCGTACATTTCGCCCCGGACCCGCGCGCTCAGCCGCGTCTGTGCCCGGTGAGCAGCAGGTACTCCCACTCCATCACCGTGTGGTCCGGGCCGCCGACGTCGTGACGCCGGGCGAGCTCGGCCAGGTCACGGTCGAGCGCGGCGACCCGGTCGGGGCCCTCGGCGATCGCGCGGTAGACCGCGATCGTCGGCCCGTAGTTGGCCTTGAAGTAGTCCCGGAAGTCTTCGGGCCGGGCGAAGTGGTCCACCCGGACCGTCCGGCGACGTGCCACGACCTCGGTGACCCGGTCGCCGAGCAGATCCCGCACGTGCGCCTCGCTCCCCCACAGCGGCGGCGGCTGAGCCCCGGGGGGCGGCGGGGGCGCGTACGGCTTCATCGTCGCGAACATCTCGCCGATGAAGCCTTCGGGGGTCCAGCTGAGCAGGCCGATCGTGCCGCCCGGACGGCAGACCCGGGTCAGCTCCCGGGCCGCGTCCTCGTGGTGGGGCGCGAACATCACCCCGACGCAGGACAGCACCACGTCGAACTCGCCGTTCGTGTACGGCAGGTGCTCGGCATCCGCCTCCTGCCAGTCGACCTCGACGCCGCGCCGCGCGGCCAGCACGCGCCCCGCCTCGAAGAGCTCGGGTGTCAGGTCGCCGGCGACGACGCTCGCGCCGGTCGCCGCCGCGGGGATCGCCGCGTTGCCGCTCCCGGCGGCCACGTCGAGCACCCGGTGGCCGGGTCCCACTCCGCTGGCCCGGACCAGGGCCTCGCCCAGGTCCGGGATGATCTCCGTCGCCACCGCCGGGTAGTCGCCCAGCGCCCACATGGCACGGTGCTTGGCCTTCAGGGCCCGGTCGGCGACCGGTGCCTCCAGCTGTTCGGTCATCTCTGTTCTCCTCGATCCTCGTGAAGGGGCCTTGGTCTTCGACGGTAGGAACGAGAGGTCACCGGTTCCTAGTACGGGATCTGTACCGGCACGTCCGAGGACGCGCACCCAGGCGGGGCTCGAGCGGTGCCTTCGCCTCTGGCTGCGCAGGCGGGGCGGCTCTACCCTGCAGAGCATGGGCGCGTCCTACCACCAGTTCTGTCCGGTCGCGAAGGCGATGGAGCTGCTCGACGAGCGGTGGACCCTGCTCGTGGTCCGCGAGCTGGTGAGCGGGACCGAGCACTTCAACGACCTACGCCGGGGCCTGCCCCGGATGTCGCCCGCGCTGCTGTCCCGGCGGCTGCAGCAGCTGGTCCGGGCCGGCGTCGTCGAGCGCCGGGTGGCCGGCAACGAGGTGCGCTACGTGCTCACCCCGGCCGGTCGGGAGCTGCGCCCGGTGGTCGAGGCGCTCGGCGCGTGGGGCATCCGCTGGATCGGCGAGCTCGGCGACGAGGACCTCGACCCGAAGCTGCTGCTGTGGGACATGCACCGCCACATCGACCGGGACGCCGTACCGCCCGGCCGTACGGTCGTCTCGTTCCGGTTCCCCGACGCTCCCTCGGAGCTCCGGAGCTGGTGGCTGGTGATCGACCCGGACGAGGCCGACGTGTGCGACCTGGACCCGGGCTATCCCGTCGCGGTGACGGTGACCGCCGGCCTGCGCAGCATGGTCCGCGTGTGGCGTGGTGACCTGACCTGGCCCGACGCGCTGCGTGCCGGGTCGGTGGAGGTGCAGGGGCCGGAGACGCTCCGGCGCGCCGTACCGGGGTGGTTCACCCTCTCCGGCTTCGCCACCGTGCCGCGCCCTGCTGTGCCGGTGGGTACGGCGACCTGACCGGAGGGCGGACTGTCGGGTCTGGACCGGTTTCGGCCGTGTGCTTCACACGGGCGGTCCATGGGTAGATGTGCCTCCGTGAACCACTCCCCTCGGGCCACGGCGGAGGCCGTTGGCGAGCACGTCGTCGACGTCATCCACGAACTGAAGCCCCGCATGCGCGGCTGGCTGCATGCGGCGACCGCGCCGATCAGCCTCGTCGCCGGTGTTCTCCTCGTCGCGTTCTCCCCACCGGGCGTACCGCGGATCGGTGCGCTGGTCTTCGCGGCGTGCGCGCTGACCCTGTTCACCGTCTCCGCGACCCTGCACCGCGGGGGCTGGTCCCGCCGCACCGAGATCGTGCTGACCCGCCTGGACCACGCCAGCATCTTCCTGCTGATCGCCGGCAGCTACACCCCGTTCGCGCTGCTGCTCCACGGCCAGGACCGTGTGCTCCTGCTCACGCTCGCCTGGGGCGGTGCCACGCTCGGCATCGCCTTCCGGCTGCTCTACCCGGGCGCGCCGCGCTGGCTGTACACACCGATCTACATCGCGCTCGGCTGGGCCGCGGTCTTCTTCCTCGACGAGTTCCTGAGGTACGCCGGCGCCGCGGTCGTCGTCCTGATCGCCCTCGGCGGCCTGCTCTACACCCTCGGCGGCATCGTCTACGGGCTGCGCCGGCCGAACCCGATCCCGCATCTGTTCGGCTTCCACGAGGTCTTCCACGGCCTCACCGTGATCGCGTTCGCCGCGCACTACGCGGGCGTGTCGATCGCGACGTACTCCCTGCGCTGACGCGGAGCCCGCACGGCGTCGCACCGGGCCGACCGGTCGGACGTGCAGTCGGCGCCGTCCGGACCAGGCCTCGAGCGTGCGGTCGTGCCCGGTGCGCCCCGAGTGCACGTCGTCGTGGTCGTGAACGACAGGCAAGTTTTTCCGACCTGCCGACGTTTCCGGGGCTGCGGGGCGCCACGGTTCGGTACCTTCAGCCTGAGGGCCGTGAGGAGGATCACTCCGGGCGGTCCCGGGCAATGCCGCGGACTGAACGCCCGCCGCGACGAGGGAGGCAGCCATGACCCGTAGAACGCACCTGCTGATCGGCGCCGGACTGGGCCTGTCGGCCCTGGTCCTGTCCGCGTGCGCGGCACCCACCGAGGAGCGCGGCGACGGCGGCGACGCCGGCGGAGGCAACGGGGTCTCGGCGGCGCAGGCCACCTCCGCCGAGGACTTCGGCAGCATGGAGGACCTCGTCAAGGCGGCACAGGAGGAGGGTGAGCTCAACGTCATCGCGCTCCCGCCGGACTGGGCCAACTACGGCGAGATCATCGACACCTTCGCCGAGAAGTACGACATCACGGTGAACTCGGCCCAGCCCGACGCCGCCAGCCAGGACGAGATCAACGCGGCCAACCAGCTCGAGGGCACCGACCGGGCGCCCGACGTGTTCGACCTCGGCCAGTCCGTGGCGCTCGCCAACACCGACCTGTTCGCGCCGTACCAGGTCGAGACCTGGGACACGATCCCCGACGAGTTCAAGGACGCCGACGGCACCTGGGTCAACGACTACGGCGGCTTCATGTCAATCGGCTACGACTCGGCCGAGGTCCCCGAGGTCAGCACGCTGGACGACCTGCTCGGCAGCGACTTCCGCGGCAAGGTGGCCCTCAACGGTGACCCGACCCAGGCCGGCGCGGCCTTCAGCGGCGTGGTGATGGCCGCGGTCGCCAACGGCGGCTCCCCGGACGACATCGCACCGGGCGTCGAGTACTTCCAGAAACTGAGCGACGCCGGCAACTTCCTCCCGGTCGACCCGACCCCGGCGACGGTGCAGTCCGGCCAGACGCCGGTCGTCATCGACTGGGACTACCTCAACGCCTCGCTGACCAAGGACGTGCCCACCTGGAAGGTCGTCGTTCCCGAGAACGCCGCCATCGCCGGGTACTACTTCCAGGCGATCAACGCCGATGCGCCGCACCCGGCCGCCGCGCGGCTGTGGCAGGAGTTCCTCTACTCCGACGAGGGGCAGAACCTCTGGCTGAAGGGCGGCGCGCGCCCGGTGCGGGCCGACGCGATGGCCGAGGCCGGCACGATCGACCAGGCGCTGTACGACGCCCTGCCCGACGTGGCGGGAGAGCCGGTGATCCCGACCAACGAGCAGACCGAGAAGGCGGCGGCGTACCTCGCCGAGAACTGGGCCAAGGTGGTGGGCTGAGCAGATGACCGCTGACCCGGAGACCTCGGAGTGAGCCGACGTACCGCGCTTAGCCCGTCCCTGGCGCTGCTTCCGTTCCTGGTCTACCTGACGATCTTCCTGCTCGTCCCCACGGTCACCGTGGTCGTGGGGGCGTTCCAGGAGGACGGCAGCTTCTCCACCGCGAACATCGAGGCCCTGTTCAGTGAGGCGGCGCTGCGCACGCTGTGGAACAGCGTCGTGCTGTCGGCGACCACCGCGGTCATCGGGGCGGTCCTCGGCGCCCTGCTCGCCTACCTCGTGGTCACCGCTCCCCCGACCTCCCTGCTCCGCCGGGTGGTCGTGTCCGTGTCGGGGGTGCTGGCCCAGTTCGGCGGCGTGACGCTGGCCTTCGCCTTCATCGCCATGCTCGGCTTCTCCGGCGTCGTGACGGAGCTGCTCCGCTCCGCCGTCGGCGTGGACATCTTCGGGTCCGGCTGGCTCTTCGGCCTGCCCGGGCTGATCCTCGTCTACACCTACTTCCAGATCCCGTTGATGGTGATCGTGTTCCTCCCCGCTCTGGAAGGGCTGCGCCCACAGTGGCGGGAGGCCGCGGTGAACCTCGGCGCCACCACCTGGCAGTACTGGACCCGCGTGGCGGTCCCCCTGCTGCGGCCGGCGTTCCTGGGCGCGAGCCTCCTGCTGTTCGCGAACGCGTTCGCCGCCTACGCGACGGCGGCGGCGCTGGTGAGCCAGGGCAACCCGATCGTGCCGCTGCTCATCCGCGCCGCGCTGACCAGCGAGGTGCTGCTGGGCCGGCAGAACCTCGCCTTCGCCCTGGCCTTCCAGATGATCGTGGTCGTGGCCGTGGTCATGACCGCGTACGCGCTGCTGGTCCGGCGTACGTCGAGGTGGTTGCGGTGAAGCCGTCGTACACCTGGCGCGTCACGCGCGTCGCGCTGCTGCTGCTCTTCGGGGCGTTCTTCCTCGTCCCCTTGCTCGCGATGCTCGACTTCAGCACGCGCGATCTCGGGGGCGGCCGGAGCGGTGAGGCGTGGCTCGACCTCGTCCGCGACCCTGACCTGTCCGCGGCGATCATCACGTCGCTGCTCCTCGCGCTGCTCACCGTGGGGGGCATGCTGGTGCTGCTCGTCCCCACGATGATCTGGGTCCGGCTGCGGGTCCCCCGCGCGACCAGGCTGGTGGAGTTCCTGTGCCTGCTCCCGCTCACCATCCCGGCCCTCGTGATCGTGGTGGGCATGCGCAACGTCTACTCGTGGGTGAACTACCTGGTCAGCGACTCGGTGCTCACCCTCACCTTCGTCTACGTCGTCCTGGTGCTGCCCTACTCCTACCGGGCGATCGACGCGGCGTTGTCCGGCATCGACGCGGTGACGCTGTCCGAGGCCGCCCGTTCCCTCGGTGCCGGGTGGTTCACCGTCATCGGCCGGATCGTGGTCCCCAACATCTGGTCCGGCGTGCTCTCCGCCGCGTTCGTCTCGGTCGCCCTCGTGCTCGGCGAGTTCACGATCGCTTCCCTCACCAACTACGAGAACCTCCAGGTGGTCATCGCCCTGCTCGGCAAGAGCGAGGCACGCACCTCCGTGGCGGCCTCCGCGGCGGCGCTGCTCTTCGCGTCCGTGCTGCTGATGGCCCTGTCGTACGTCGGGCGTGGCCGCCGCGCCCGGAAGGAGAACCTGACGTGACCTCGCCCCAGGGCCCCGGCGCGGAGGTCGTCCTCGACGGCCTCTCCCGCCACTACGGCAGCGTGCACGCGCTCGACGGGCTGCACCTGACCATCGAGCCCGGGGAGATGGTCGCGCTCCTGGGCCCCTCCGGCTGCGGGAAGACGACGGCACTGCGGATCCTCGCCGGTCTCGAGCGTGCCGACGAGGGCCGTGTGCTGGTGTCGGGGCAGGACATCAGCGACGTGCCCGCCAACAAGCGCGACATGGGCATGGTCTTCCAGGCGTACAGCCTCTTCCCGCACATGACCGTGCTCGAGAACGTCGGCTTCGGCCTCAGGATGCGCGGTGTCGGGCAGCGCGAGCGCCGCGCACGCGGCCTCGAGGTACTCCAGCTGGTGGGACTCGGGGACCAGCGCGACCGCTACGCCCACCAGCTCTCGGGTGGCCAGCAGCAGCGGGTGGCGCTGGCCCGCGCCCTCGCGGTCGAACCGTCGGTGCTGCTGCTCGACGAGCCGCTCTCGGCCCTCGACGCGAAGGTCCGGACCCAGCTGCGCGAGGAGATCCGCCGCGTCCAGATGGAGGTCGGCCGCACGACGGTGTTCGTGACCCACGACCAGGAGGAGGCGCTCGCGATCGCCGACCGGGTCGGTGTGATGTCGAACGGCCGGCTGGAGCAGATCGCGCCGCCCGAGGAGCTCTATGCGCGGCCCCGGACGCGCTTCGTGGCCGAGTTCGTCGGCCTCACCAACCGCCTCGACGCGGCGGTCGACGGCTCGACCGCCCGAGTCCTCGACTGCACGGTGCCGCTCCTCGACGGATCGGTCGCCAGCGGCCCGGGCCTGGCGCTGGTGCGTCCGGAGGCGCTGGAGGTGCGCCCCGAGTCGGACGGGAACGCCGCGGTGGCGTCGAGGTCCTTCCTCGGCTCGGTCTCCCACGTCACCTGCGACCTCGACGGCGGGCCGGAGGTCACGGCGCAGACCTCGAGCGCACTCGCGGCCGAGCTCGCGCCGGGGACCCGGGTCCGGGTCTCGGTCGCCCCCTCGCCGGTGCTCGTCGTCCCAGCGGGGTAGCCCGGGCCGGTCGACCAGGCGGCAGGATCAGCGGGACGACACGGGGGCGGACTCGGAGGGGACCGGCTCGGTCGAGCGACGCGACCAGTAGCTGGCCAGCACCGAGCCCGACACGTTGTGCCAGACCGAGAAGATCGCCGCCGGCAGAGCAGCCGCCGGGTTGAAGTGCGCGGTGGCCAGGGCCGCGGCCAGTCCGGAGTTCTGCATGCCGACCTCGATGCTGACCGCGCGCTTCCCGGGCTCGTTCAGCCGGAAGCCTCGGGCGATGGCGTACCCCAGGGCGTAGCCCAGGAGGTTGTGCAGGACCACCGCGACCACCAGGACCACGCCCACGGTCAGGAGCGTCGAAGCGCTGGCCGCCACCACCGCCATCACCACCGCGGTGATGCCGATCACCGAGACCAGGGGGAGGGCGTCGAGGACGCGCTCGATCGGCCGGGGCACGAACCGCCGCAGCAGGAAGCCCACGGCAACCGGCGCCACCACGATCTGCAGGATCGACACGAACAGCGCCGCTGCGTCGATGGGGAGGAACTGGCCTGCCAGGGCGAGGACCAGGACCGGCGTCAGGAGTGGGGCGAGCAGCGTCGAGACCGAGGTCATCGCCACGGACAGGGCGGTGTCGCCGCGGGACAGGAACACCATCACGTTCGAGGCCGTCCCGCCGGGCGCACAGCCCACCAGCACCATGCCTGCGGCCAGCTCCGGTGACAGCTGCAGGCCCGTGGCGATCCCCCATGCGAGGAGCGGCATGACGACGTACTGGGCGGTCACCCCGAGCAGCATGGCTCCCGGCCGCCGGGCAACGATGGCGAAGTCGCCGGACTGCAGCGTCATGCCCATCCCCAGCATGATCAGCGCGAGCAGGTCACGCGTCACGGTGATGCCGCTCGGCGCCCGCTCCCGGCCCTAGGGCACGTCGAGGGTGTGGGCGCCGCGCAGGGCCTTCGTCGCGAGGTAGCGTCCGTTCACCGCGGACAGGTGCACCGCTGTCGGGACCCGCTCGGTCACGGTCACCCCGAGGCGGTCGAGCTGCGCGGCCTTGTCCGGGTTGTTGCTCAGCAGGGCCACCCGCGCGAACCCCAGCGCCAGCAGCATCTGCGCCGCGACCGTGTAGTCGCGCTCGTCCTCGGCGAAGCCGAGCGCGAGGTTGGCCTCGTAGGTGTTGAGGCCCGCGTCCTGCAGCGCATAGGCGTCGAGCTTCGCGTACAGGCCGATGCCCCGCCCCTCCTGCCGCAGGTACAGCAGGAACCCACCGGCGTCCGCGATGCGCTCGACGGCTTCACGCATCTGCGGGCCGCAGTCGCATCGCTGGCTGCCGAAGACGTCGCCGGTGAGGCACTCGCTGTGCGGCCGGACGAGCGGAGGTGGACCTCGGTGCGCGTCAGGGCTGCACCCACCGACACGGTCACCGAGACCGAGGGCGAGATGCTCCAGGCCGTCGGCCAGCCCGTCGAAGGTGAACACGCGCGCGGTCGTGGCGTACCCGTCGGTGAACCGGAGCGGCACCGTCAGCTCCGTGCGGATCGTCGCCACGGGCAGACTTCGCGGCATCGGGCCTCCTCGATCAGTCCGTGCGGAACCGCGCCGACAGCGCGTACCGCAGCAGCACGACGTCACCGATCCGGCGCACCTCCGCGAGCGTCGCGCGCCGGTCCGGGTTCCAGGGGAACCGGCCGTCGCCGACGAACCGCCGGGCTCGTGAGTCGCCGACGAACAGCGGCGCGACGACCAGGTGCAGCTCGTCGGCGAGGTCGTCGGTCAGGAACTGCGTGTGCACCGTTCCGCCCCCCTCGACCATCAGCCGGTGGACGCCTCGGGTGTGGAGGTCCTCGCTCAGCCGTCGCATGTCCACCGGCTGGCCACCGTCGACCACTGTCGCGACCTTCCCGAGCCGGTCCCGGGCCTCGGACACCGTTGCGCTCGCGCAGTAGACCAGCTTCTCGGTGTTGCCGGTGGCGAAGAAGTTGGCGCAGGCGTCGAGCTGCGCACGCCGGGTCACGGTGACCTTGATCGGCGTGGGCCGGAGCCCCCGGGCGACTCGCTCGTCCCGCCGCGCCTGGGCCCTGACCAGCAGCCGCGGGTTGTCGTTCCGGACGGTGGCCGCACCGACGAGGATCGCGTCGCTGTCGGCGCGCACCGCGTCGACGCGGTCGAGGTCGGCGTCGTTGGAGAGCACCAGCCGCTTCCCGGTGGCGCTGTCGAGATACCCGTCGATCGACATGCCGCAGCTCAGCAGGGTGTAGGGACGGTCAGCCACCGGCGGCCCCTTCCGGACAGGCGGTGGCCGTCGGGCGCCACCGGCGTGGGTCCTCCGCGCCCCGGGCAGGCGGGTCCCGATGCAGCGACGCCACCAGCAGTACGACGGCGCCGGGCAGAGTGGCGACGAGCACCATGACGCCGTACACCACGGAGGTCGCCACGCCCTGGGCCGCGCCCAGTCCGGCCACGCCGAACGCCCACGCGGCCACGCCCTCACGCGGGCCCCACCCGGCGATGTTGGTGGGCACTCCCGCGGCCAGCAGCACGAGGACCGCCAGCGGCAGCATCCGGACCGTCGACGCGACCGATCCCGCGGCCCGCGCCGCGATCAGGAAGGTCATGGCGTGGCCGACCACGACCAGGACCGAAGCCAGGACGATGCCGGGCCACGCCCGTCTCGCCAACAGCCCCTCGCGAAGATCCGTCGCCGCCGCCCGGACCGTCCGCGCCCGGAGAGAAGTCCCGACGCCGCGAGGGTGAGCCCGACCCAGGAGAGCGAGGGCCAGCACACCCGTCCCGACCGCGACGGCGACGAGCGGCATGGAGGAGCGCACCGGCGACGGCAGCAGGAGCAGCACGACCACCGCCAGCAGGACCTGCACGACCTGCCCGGCGGAGCGTTCCCAGGCGACGGCCCGTAGCCCACGGCTCAGATCACCGACGGCGCGCCCGTGGCGGACGGCGCGGTGCACGTCCCCGAGCACGCCGCCGGGCAACGCCGAGTTGAGGAACTGCGACCTGTAGTAGGCGGGGACCGCCGCCCGCAGCGGCAGGGCAGCTCCGAGGCCCCGGGCGATCAGGCTCCACCGCCAGGCGCAGCACGCCGTGGTCAGCACCGCGATGCCCGTCGCCGCCGCCAGTGACCACCCGTCGACCCTGCGGACGCCGTCCAGGAAGGGGCCGGTGCCCAGCCGCCAGACCAGGACGGCGAGGATCGCCGCGCCGCCCAGCAGGCGCGCCCACGTCCACCGCGTCCGACTCATCCCGGCCTCCGATCGCCTCGATGCAGGTGTCGATGCGGGTGCACGCGCCCCCGGTAGGCGTTCTCCTGCCTGAGGTGACGTACGGGCCCAGCACCTGCCCGGTTCATCGGCGCGCGGGAGATCATCCCGGGAGGGCCAGCAGGTCGTCGTGGTGGACGGTGACCTCCAGCCGGCCGGCAGCGGCTTCCGCCAGGCGCCATCGCACGTAGGGTCCGGCCGCGGCGGTCAGCTCGGGGCGCTGCTCGCACACCGCGTCCACCCAGCCGGACAGCCACTCCCCCGCCAGCGCGGCCTGGTCGGCGCCGAGCCGCCACGGGCTGGGCCGGACCAGGACCTCGGCACCGAGCCGCGTGAAGGCCTCGACCGCCGCGCCGACCGCGTCCGGACCGAGCAGGCGCCGCCCGTCGACCGTGCGACGCTGGTGGGCGTTGAACGCGTCGACCAGGCACTCGTCCAGCGGATCGGCCGGCACGAGGTCCACACGACCCACCACGGAGATGGTCAGCAGGGCGGCGCAGCCCACCTCGACACAGGCCGCGACGACCCGGTCCAGCTCGTCCGCGGTCAACATGTCGAGCAACGCCGAGGCGGTGACCAGGGACGCGCCGGACAGGTCGGCCGTGTCCAGCCTGGTGACATCGCGCCGCCGGGTCCGGGCGGACACCGGGCCGCCGTCGGCGCCTGCGGCGGGCATGTCCGCGGCGGCGTGCGCGAGCAGGGCGGCTTCCCGGTCGAACAGGAGCCACTGCTGTGTCCCTGACAGGCGCGGGGCGAGCCAGCGCGCCATCGACCCTGTGCCGCAGCCGAGGTCGCAGACGACCACGTCGCGGTCGGCCGCCAGCGTCCGCCCGGTCCGCTCGACGAGGTCGGCGGCGCGGGCCTCGGCGTCGGCCCGCTCCCGCAGTGCCAGCCATGCGGGGGTGACCCGGGCGGGCCCGGCGGTCACGCAGCCACCCCGCCGAGGACCCGGGAGATCTGCCGCGAGGTGTCCGCCCAGCCCGGCAACGTCTCCCGGCGCTGCCGGGCCGCGTGCCGGCAGCGCTGTCGCAGTCCTGCGTCGCTGAGCCACCGGCGCAGGGCCGCCGCGAGAGCCGCGGGGTCACCGGCGGGCACCAGCAGGCCGGGACGGACCCCGTCGGCGCCGTGACCGAGCGCCTCCGGAACCCCGCCGACCGCCGTGGCGACGACGGGGAGACCACGCGCCAGCGCCTCGGTGACCACCATCCCGTACGTCTCGGCCCGCGAGGCCAGCACCAGCGCGTCCGCCGCTGCGTACGCGGTGGCGAGGTCGGTGCCCGTGCGCGGCCCGGCGAACCACACCCGGTCGTGGATTCCGTCGTCGCGGGCCCGGCTGGCCAGACGGCCGACGAAGCCGGGGTCGCGGGCCAGGGTGCCCAGGCACGCGCACCGCCACGTCAGGTCGGCGATGGTGGCCAGCGCCGCGAGCAACACGTCGTGCCCCTTCTCCGGCGTCACCGCCGCGACGCAGAGCAGCTCGCCGCCGGCCGGCGTCCCCGGCGCGAGCTCGGCCACGTCGACGCCGGGCTCCGCGACGTGGACCCGGCCCGGCTGCAGCGCGTACCGGTCGAGCAGCCGGCGCCGGGTCCACGCGCTGGTCGTGACGACCGCGGCGGCGGCGGACAGGACCGCGCGCTCGTCGGCCCGGACATCGGTCGCCACGCCACCCGGCCGCCCGCCACCCAGCGGCATGTGCACGAGGACGACCAGGGGCAGCCGGGCCGCCTCGGGCACCAGCACCTCCGGGACGGTCGAGGCGACCAGCCCGTCGAGCAGCACGACGGAGCGGTCCGGGATCCCCGCGATCTCACGTGCCAGGCCGGCGCGCGCCGCCGTGTCCGGCCTGGGCCACTCCCCTGCCACGCCGTGCTCGTGAACAGCCCAGCCGAGCGCGCCGAGACCGCCGCAGATCCTGCGGTCGTAGGTGTTGCCGCCGCTCGGTCGCGCCGGATCGTCGATACCGTCGGGCACGATCACGTGCACGGCGGTCACAGCGGCCGCTCGTAGCTGGCCGACGCGACGTGTGACTCGCGCAGCGTGACCGCGATCCCGGCCAGCCCGCGCGCGCCCTCGCCGAGAGCGCCGGCACGTGCCCGCTCGGCGAGCCGGTCGGCGATCACCTGGGCCAGCGCCTCGGTGGAGGTGTTCATCCCGGCGAAGGCGGGCTCGTCGTCGAGGTTGCGGTAGCCCAGCTCGCCGACGATGTCGTGCAGCGCGCCTGCCGACCGTCCGATGTCGACCACGATGTTGTCCGCGTCGAGGACCGCCCGCCGGAACGTCGCGTCGACCACATAGGTCGCGCCGTGCAGACGCTGTGCGGGTCCGAAGACCTCGCCGCGGAGGCTGTGGGCGATCATCATGTGGTCGCGGACGGTCACGCTGAACATGCATTCATCCTTCGTCGTAGGTGACGGTGTGGCAGAGCGCCGGCAGGCTCCCGTCCGCCAGCCGGGGCATGACGTCGGGCAGCTCGTCGAAGCGGGACGTGCCGGTGAGCAACGCGTCGAAGGCGGGGTCGCGCAGGAGCTCCAGGGCGAGCGCCCGCCGCTGGGCAGCGGTGCGGCGACCGCGCCGGGCCGCGGCCACCGCGCCGACCTGGCTGGCGCGGATGCGCAGGCGCCCCGAGTGGAAGGCGCCCCCGAGCTCCAGACGTGTCACGGCGTCGCCGTACCAGCTGAGCTCGATGACCGTGCCCTCCGCGACGAGCAGGTCGAGCGACTGCTGGAGCCCGGCGGACGTCGCGCTGGTGTGCACGACGAGGTCACGGCCGCCGGTGGCGTCGGCGGGGAGGGCGAAGTCGACGCCGAGGGCGGCAGCCACGCCGGCTCGGGTGGCGTCGACGTCGACGAGGGTCGTCCGTACGCCGGGCACCCGGGTCAGCAGACGCGCCACGCAGCAGCCGACCATGCCGGCACCGACGACCGTGACCCGGTCGCCGAGCAGCGGTGCCGCATCCCACAGGGCGTTGACGGCGGTCTCCACGGTGCCGGCGAGCACCGCTCGCTCCGGCGGCACGTCCTCAGGCACGAGGACCACGGCATCGGCCGGGACCACGTAGGCGGTCTGGTGCGGGTACAGGCAGAACACGCTGCGACCGAGAAGCTCCGGCGGGCCGTGCTCGACCACGCCGACGCTGAGATAGCCGTACTTGACCGGCCCGGGGAAGTCGCCCTCCTGGAACGGCGCTCGCATCACGGCGTACTGGCTGACCGGGACCCCTCCCCGGAACACCAGCGTCTCGGTGCCCCGGCTCACCCCGGAACGCAGCGTCCGTACGAGGACGTCGCCGGGGCCCGGCTCGGGCAGCTGGGCCGGTCGGATCTCGCCCACCCCCGGTTCGCGCAGCCAGAACGCGAACGCGTCACCCCTCACCGGCCCCACCTCCCCCGGTCACCGCAGTGAACCCGAGCATCGGAGTTCTCGTACTACCGCCGTACCCCCTTGGACACGGAGGCACGGTGCGTACGGTTCAAACCGGCCCGGTAGTGGGGCTGATCGGCCAGACGGTGCTGCTCGCCGCGCTCGCGGCGACCAGCGGCCTCAGCGGCTCCGGCTGGGTGGTCGGTATCACCTGTGGGGTGGTCACGAACGCCTCCCTGGCTCGCGGGCTCGCGCGGTACGGGACGGGCGGGCTCGGGCCCGCTGACCGGGTGACGCTCACGCGGGCCACCCTCGTCGGCGGGGTGGTTGCGCTGACGGCCGACTCGTTCACCGGGCACACCTCGGTGGTGACGCTGCTGGCGCTGACCGTCGTGGCTCTCGTCCTCGACGCGGTCGACGGCCGGGTCGCACGGCGCACGCGGACGGCGTCGACGCTCGGCGCGCACTTCGACATGGAGGTCGACGCGCTCCTGATCCTGGTCCTCAGCGTGTACGTCGCCCGGTCGGCCGGCGCGTGGGTGCTCGCGATCGGCGCGGCGCGGTACGTGTTCGGCGCCGCCGGTGCGCTGCTGCCGTGGCTGCGCGGGTCACTGCCGCCGCGCTACTGGCGCAAGGTCGTTGCGGCGACGCAGGGGGTGGTGCTGGCCGCCGCGGCGGCGGACGCCCTCCCCCTCCTCTCGACGAACCTCGCCCTGGCCGCCGCGCTGGCTCTGCTCACGGAGTCGTTCGGGCGCGACGTGTGGTGGCTCTGGGGACACCGGCGTGCCGAGCCCGGCCGGCTCGCGGTCCCCGCCCCGCGGGTGGGGCGGAGCGGCGTGCCGGGCCGCGAGGCGGAGCCGGTGGCGGTGCGCGATGCGTGAGCCGGCTCCCCCGGGTGCGTGGACCCACCGCGGAGACGCTCGTCGCTCGAGGTGGGGAGCCAGGCTCCGCGCCGCCGCCTCCGCCGTCGCCACGGTGCTGGCCTGCCTGCTCGTGTGGTTCGCCCTGCTCGCACCGACCGAGATCGGACGGCTCGGCCCGGGCGCGTTCGTCCGGATCCCCCTCGAGGGGCTCCTCGTCGTCCTGCTCGTGCTGGTCCTGCCGGCCGGCACGCAACGCATCACGGCGGTGGCGGTCGGCCTTGCCCTCGGCCTGCTGAGCATCGTCAAGATCCTGGACATGGGCTTCCTGGCGGCGCTGGGGCGGCCGTTCGACCCCGTGGTCGACTGGGGTTACGTCGGATCCGCCGTCGACCTCCTCGTCGACTCGGTCGGTCGGCCCGCTGCGGTGGTCTCCCTGGTGGCTGCCGGCGCACTGGGTGTGGCCCTGGTCGTCCTCCTGCCGCTGTCGGTCCTCCGCCTGACGCGGATCGTGGACCGGCACACCGCGACGTCGGTCGGGGCCGTCACCGCGCTCGGGATGGTCTGGGCGGTGGGCGCCGTGTCCGGCGTCCGGATCGTCTCGGACGCGCCGCTCGCCTCCACCAGCGCGGCCGGACTCGTCTACGACCACGTACGCCGGATCCCCGACGAGCTACGCGACCGGCAGGCGTTCGCGAAGGCATCCGTCGACGACCCGTTCCGCGGCGTCCGTGCCGAGGAGCTGCTCACCGGTCTGCGCGGCAAGGACGTCCTCGTCGTCTTCGTGGAGAGCTACGGCCGTGTCGCGGTGCAGGACCCGGTCTTCTCGGCACGGGTCGGCTCCACCCTGGACGCGGGGACCAGCCGGCTCCGCGTGGCCGGCTTCTCCTCGCGAAGTGCCTTCCTCACCTCACCGACGTACGGGGCGGCGAGCTGGCTGGCCCACGCCACCCTGCAGTCCGGCCTGTGGGTGGACACCCAGCAGCGCTACGACGTCCTCGTCGCCGGCGACCGCTTCACCCTCGGCGACGCCTTCAAGCGCGCGGGCTGGCGGACGGTCGGCGACGTGCCGTCCAACCGCGAGGACTGGCCCCAGGGAGAGTTCTACGACTTCGACACGCTCTACGACGCCCGCAACGTCGGGT
This sequence comes from Nocardioides jiangsuensis, assembly GCF_019679455.1. GTDB lineage: Bacteria > Actinomycetota > Actinomycetes > Propionibacteriales > Nocardioidaceae > Nocardioides_C > Nocardioides_C jiangsuensis. The sequence continues at coordinate 50,464 of NZ_JAIEZQ010000001.1, read as the reverse complement.
ACGTCGGCCCGGAGTTCGGCTACGCCACCATGCCCGACCAGTACACCCTGGCCGCCTTCCACCGCCTGGAGCTGGCGCACCCCCACCCTCCGGTCATGGCGGAGATCGACCTCGCGTCGAGCCACGCGCCGTGGACACCGCTGCCCCGCCTGGTCGACTGGAGCCTGGTCGGGGACGGCACGGTCTTCGACCCCATGCCCGCACAGGGGCCGTCGACCGACGTCGTGTGGCGAGACCCCGAGCGGGTGCGCACCGCCTACGGGCGGTCCATCGAGTACACGTTGGACGCCCTCATCTCATTCGTGGAGACCTATGGCGACCCCGATCTGGTGCTCGTCGTGCTCGGCGACCACCAGCCCGCCGCGATCGTCTCCGGTGACGCCGCGGGCCACGACGTGCCCATCGCGGTGATCGCCCGAGACCCGGCCGTGCTGGACCGGATCGACGGGTGGGGCTGGCAGGCCGGGATGAGGCCCGGCCCGGACGCGCCGGTCTGGCCGATGGACACCTTCCGCGACCGCTTCCTCACCGCGTACGGCCCCCGGCCGCCCTCGTCGGCTTCCGGCCCGTGAGCCGGCACGACGATGGACTGGGCAGGATGGGCCGTGTTCGGGTTGGTGGCCACCAGCGCGCTCACCGCCGTGATGACCAGCGCGCAGCTTGCTGGTCTCACCCGGTTGGACCTTCCCCTCGTGCTCGGCACGCTGGTCACCCAGGACCCGGACCGCGCCCGGTTCGCCGGGTTCCTCATCCACCTGGTCGTCGGTCAGGCGTTCGCCCTCGGATATGCGGCGGTGTTCGCCCTGCTGCACCAGGCCACCTGGTGGCTCGGGGGGCTGCTCGGGCTCCTGCACGTCACGGTGGCGCTCACGGTTCTGCTGCCGCTCCTCCCGGGCGTCCACCCGCGGATGGCATCTCACCGCGCCGGCCCGGAGAGTACGGCCGTGCTCGAGCCGCCAGGCGTGCTCGCCCTGAACTACGGCATCCAGACGCCCGCGGTGGCGATCGCCGCCCACCTCGTCTACGGCATCGTGCTCGGTCTGCTTCTGGAGGCTCGCTGACATGAGACCGATCGCGGACTACGGGCTGCTCGGCGACACCCGCACCGCTGCGCTGGTCTCCAGCGACGGTTCGATCGACTGGTTCTGCGTACCGCGTTTCGACGGTGCGCCCGTGTTCGGCAGCCTTCTCGGAGGCGTGGACGGGGGAAAGTTCCGGCTGGGACCGGCCGAGGCCGCCAGGGTCGTGGAGCGACGCTACCGCGAGCACTGCACCACGCTGGAGACCACCTGGGCCACGCCGCACGGCCGGCTGACGCTGACCGAGGGCATGGTGGCCGAGGTCGCCGGCCGCCTGTTGCCGGCGACGGTCCTGGTCCGCCGGCTGTCTGCCGAGGGTGGTTCTGCAGAAGCGCTCGTCGAGTTCGACCCCCGCCTCGGCGAGGACCACGACAGGCCGCGGGTCCGGCGCCGCGGTCCGACCCTGGTGTGCGAGTGGGGGTCGCTGGCGTTGTCCCTCGGCTGCGACGCAGGACAGTGCGCCACGGTCGGCAGCACTACGCCGCTGGCCATCACCCCGGGCCGGCCGGTGACGTTCGTCGTCACCGTCGCCCATCGAGAACCGCTGATCCATGTGGACCCGGCCAGGGCCTGGGAACTGCTCGCGAGGGACGAGGCCGGTTGGCAGGCGTGGAGCGCCGGCATCGACCACGACATCCCGTTCCGTGAGTCCGTCGTACGCAGCCTGCTGACCTTGCAGCTGCTCACGTACTCGCCGTCGGGTGCGCCCGTGGCCGCGCCCACCACGTCGCTGCCCGAGGAGTACGGCGGCGTGCGGAACTGGGACTATCGCTTCGCATGGCCGCGTGACGCGAGCATCGGCATCGCGGCATTCCTCAACGTCGGCAAGGTCGATGAGGCCCGTGGGTTCCTGTGGTGGCTGCTGCACGCCAGCCGTCTGGCGCGGCCCCGCCTGCCGGTGCTGTTCACGCTGGACGGCCGTCCCGCGACGGCGGAGCGGACCCTGCGCGGCTGGCCGGGCTACGCAGGGAGCGTGCCCGTGCGTGTGGGCAACGCAGCGGCCGGACAACACCAGCTCGACGGTTACGGCTGGGTGCTGGACGCCGCCTGGGTCCTCGTCCAGGCGGGCCACCCTCTCTACGGGGAGACCTGGCGCGCGATGCGGGGGTTCGCCGACCTGGTGGCGCGCCGGTGGACCGAGCCCGATGCGGGCATCTGGGAGATCCGCGACGACGCCGCCCATCACGTGCACTCCAAGCTGATGGGCTGGCTCGCGCTCGACCGTGGCCTGCGGATCGCCGAGACGCACCGGATCTCGGCCCGGCAACGCCGGCGATGGCTCGACGCCCGCGAGGCGATCGGCGTCGCGGTCAACGAGCACGGGTTCGATCGCAGCATCGGCAGCTACACCCGCAGCTACGGCTCGCACGACCTCGATGCCGCCTTGCTGGTCCTGCCCCTGATCGGTCTCGAGGAGCCGGAGTCGCCCCGGGTGCGGGGCACGGTGGACGCAGTTCGCGACCAGCTGTCCGCCGGTGGCCCGCTGGTCTTCCGGTACCCGCCCGGTCGCGACGGCCTGCCTGGCCACGAGGGCGCGTTCCTGCCCTGCTCGTTCTGGCTGGTTCAGGCGCTGGCGTGCTGCGGCCGCCGCGAGGACGCTCTCGCGCTCTTCGAGGAGATGCTGGAACGCGCGAGCCCCGTCGGCCTGTACGCCGAGGAGATGGACCCCACGACCGGTGATCACCTCGGCAACTACCCGCAGGCACTCACCCACGCCGCCCTCGTGCAGGCCGCCCTCGCACTCCGCGGTCCTGCGCCGAGGGGGAGGTGACTCGTGCCGGTTCGGGACAAGCGGCCACGGCGCCGTACCAACGGCGTCATGCTGAACCTCACCGGTTCTCTCCGCGTGTCATGGGTGGAGGTTCGATGCCCGGGGACCAGGTCGCCTTGATGCAGCAGCTGCACGACGAGCACGCCGCGGCGCTGTGGGGCTACTGCCTGCGGCTGACCGGTCACGACCGGGCCCGCGCCGAGGACGTCGCGCAGGAGACCCTGCTCCGGGCGTGGCGGCACTTCTCGGTGCTCGACGAGGCGCGGGGTTCGGTGCGGGCGTGGCTGTTCACCGTCGCACGCAACATCGTGATCGACGAGTGGCGCACCCGGCGGTCCCAGAGCGAGTTCACGGTCGCCGAGGTGCCCGAGGTCGGCGATCCCGGTGACCGCACCGACCAGCTTCTGCTGTCGTGGGTGGTCGCGGAGGCGATCACGAAGCTGTCGCCGGAACATCGCGCGGTCCTGCTCGAGTGCTACTACCGCGGCGCCCCGGTAGCGGAGGCGGCGAGGCATCTCGGCATCCCCGAGGGCACGGTGAAGTCGCGCACCCACTACGCGCTGAGGGCCCTGCGCCTGGCGCTGGAGGAGATGGGGGTAGGCGCATGAGCTGCGACTTCGCCCATCACGACGGCGCCTACGTCCTCGGCGCCCTCTCGCCGGCCGAGCGTCAGGAGTTCGAGCGGCACCTGGACGGTTGTGCCGCCTGCGCGCGGGCCACCCGGGAGCTGGCGGGGCTGCCGGGCCTGCTCGCACGGGTCGACCCCGACGTACTGGAGTCCGCGCCCCACGTGGAGCCGGTCCCGGAGACACTGCTTCCGGCCCTCGTCCACGAGGTACGACGCACACGGAAGCGTCGCCGGTTCCTCACCGCTGGACTGGCTGCTGCTGCCGTGGTGGCCCTCGGGGTGGGATCGCTGGCCGTCACGGGTGTCCTGGACGGTGACGGCACGCCCGCCGCGCTGCCGCCACCACCTGGCGCGACCCTCACCCTTCCCGCCGGACAAGAGATGCTCCCCGTCGGCCGGACGACGGTCCGCGCGAGCGTGGCTCTCGAGCGCGTGCCGTGGGGCACCCGACTCTCGCTGACCTGCACCTACACCCCGGGAGAGAGCGAGTACGGGCTGCCGCACGCGGCGACGTACGCCTTGGTCGTGCGCACCCGCGACGGAGCGACGGAGCAGGTCGCCACGTGGCGCGCGCTCCCGGGCAGGACCATGCAGCTGGCCGCCGCGACAGCCTCCGGCCGTCCGGACATCGCCTCAGTGGAGATGCGGACGGCGGAGGGCGAACCGGTGCTGAGGCTGGCCAGGTGACCCGACCGGGTACTCCCGCAGCAGGGCCACCGCGCCCGCGACGATCGCCACGACCTCGGACACCGCGGCCGTGAGAACGGCGGTGCCCGTCCAGACCTCGTGGACGCCGAACAGTCCCACGGTGGCGGAGATGACGAACGCCCCGAGGGTGGAGGCCCCGAACCCGATGGCCAGCAGCAGCGGGACCCAGTGTCGCCACAGCACGAGCAGCACCGCGATCGCGACCCCGGCGACGGCGTTCAGCATGAACGCCGGGCCGATCACGTCGATATCGCGGAACCCGTCGAACCACAGCAGGAGGTGAACCGCGGCCGAGACCAGCACACCCGCGGCGGCCAGTATCCGCATCCTCATGGCGCACTCCGTTCATCCGTAGGCAGCCTCGGTGGACCCAGGGCTCACCGAGGAGTACGAAGCCGACGGGTCCCCGGTTCAGGTCTGGCGGTGAACCTGCCCCACCTGTATCGAGCGGCCGCCCGGACCGGTGTGGCCCGCCGACGGCTGTCGTCAGGGGTGTCGCTTGTCCCGCCGGTCGTCGGGGAGCCTCGGTAGCAGCTGCGTCTCGGCGTCCGGGCTGGGCTCGTGCGCGGGCGGCCGGTCGGTCGGCGCGGCGGCCCCTGGTCGCGGACGGGGCGGGCGCAGCAGCCGGACCTGCCGGCGGATCCGCTCGTCCAGGTCCATCTCGCGCAGGAGCCGTTTGACCGTCGACAGCACGGCGGCGTGCAGCTCGAGCAGCTCGGGGGTGGTGCCCGCCATCAGCAGGTCCTCGAGCCGAGCGCGTGCCTCGTGCAGCCCGTCGAGCGCCTCCCGCAGCGCCTGTACGTCGGTGGCGCTCATGCGCTGCGCCGGGTCCGCCTCGTCGTGCACCAGCTGGCCGAAGGCGTCGACGCCGGTGGCCATCTCCCGGAACGTCTGCGCGAGGCCGAGCAGCACGTACTCGGTGCTCTCGTCGTCGGCCCAGGACGGGTCCTGGGCGTCCACCAGCGAGCGGAGCATCCCGCGGATCGCGACCGCGGAGTGCTCCAGCGCCTCGAGCCCCTGGCGCAGCCCGGGGCCCACGTTGGGCGTGCCGACGGCCCGGACGTTGAACCGGCGCCCCTGCTCGGCGTGCAGGAGCGCGGCACCCACCTGCGGGATGTCGTGGGTGATGCGACGCGCCTCCCCCAGCCACGCCCGCGCGGCCGCGGCCAGGTCACCGCCCTCGGTCACCAGCTCGGCCAGCTCGTCGGCAGCCCGGTTCAACAGGTCGCTGACCGAGTCCGCGAGCCCGTCGATGGCCCGGCCGGCGTCGGCGCTGGCGACCTTGGGCGGGAACAGCAGGTTCGCCGCGATGCCGACGGCGGCGCCCACCAGCGTCACCGCGAGGCGTTGCCAGGCGGCGGACTCGGCGCCCACGCCGACGCCGAGCACGAGCATCCCGCTGATCGCGACCTCGACGAGGTTCGAGCGCAGCCGCAGCACCTGGCCGATCGTGATGGCGACCAGGATGAGCATGCCGAGGCTCCACCACTCGAGCGGTACGACGGCGGCGAAGACCACCGCGACGGAGACTCCGGCCACCACGGCCAGCACCCGGTCGAGACCGCTGGCGAGGAGGGAGACCGGGGTGACCTGGACGACCAGCATCGCGGTCAGCGGCGCGAGCAGCGGCTGCGAGCCCGGGAAGATCAGCGTCGCCACGACGTAGCTGGCGACGGCGGCGAACGTCACCCGCAGCGACCACAGCACGGTCGCGCGGCCTTCGTGCCGCAGCCGCGTCATCTCACGGGTGAGGCCCCGTCGCCACCAGTCGCCCACACTTCATCTTGCTCGATGCGGCAGCGGCCGCCCAGCGTTGGGGGCCGCGTTTCGCCGGCGGCCGCGCCGTCCGGGAGTCGCCGGTTCGTCAGAATCCGACCGCGGCGGTCGGCGAGACCTCGGTGCGCATGGCCCGCCACAGCTCGGCGACCGCGCCTCGACGGCGCTCTGCCACCAGCCCCGCCCGCTGCAGCGCGACGAGGTTGCCGCCCCCGAGGTAGGCACCTCCCAGCGCCTCGACGCGCAGGCGTACGTCGGACTCCGCCGTCGTCCTCTCCACGGTGGCCTCGCCGGCGTCGTCCGCCCGGATCCGCCAGCTGCCGTCGTTCCACGGAGCCGCGGTGTCCTCGACGTCGACCACGACGTCGCACGGCGCGCTCCACGCCCGCTCCTGGAGCGCCTCGGCGAGGTCGACCAGGCGCACCCACAGGCTGTCGTAGGTCGCCACGTCGGACGTCGACCTCGGTCCGCCGACCCACAGCAGGAGCGGGTCGTCGACACCGACGGTGCCGACCTTGACCGCCCCGATCAGGTCGAAGTCGACCAGCCGACGCAGCAGCGCGAGCTGCGCAGCCGGGTCGCCGACCAGCGCCCACACCGACATCTCTCCCGAGGGCCGGGCGCGCTCCCACTTGTGCGTGCGGCGGAACATCGCGAACCCGACGTCCACGCCGTCGCGGCGGGCGAAGAGCACGCGCCAGGGCTCCTTGTCCCGCAGGTGCTCGGGCAGCTGGTGACAGACGCGGGCGTAGTAGCCGGCCTCGCCGACCACCGAGCCGAGGCCGGCACTGGCGAGGTGGCACTCCCGCATCCGCTTCGGCACATCGGGATCGGACACCGTGGCCAGCTGAGTGGTGACCGCGGCGGCCGCGCCGTCCAGATCGGGCGCGGTGAGCGTCGTGCCCCTGCCCAGGCTCACCTCCATCTCGAGCGACGCCAGGCCGTAACCGTGACGGCCGTAGATGGCCGGCTCGCTGGCATGGAGCGCCGAGACGTGCGTGCCCTCCTCCTCGTGCACCTGCTCGAAATGGTGACGCAGCATCGCGCTGAGCACGCCCTTGCGCCGGTGGTCGGGATGCACGCCCACCCAGCTGAGGCCGGCGCAGGCCACCTGCCGGGCACCCGCCCCGGGCCCCGGGACCGCGAGTGTCAGCGGGAAGACACCGTAGATCCCGGGGTACGTCCCCGGCTCGGAGCCGTCGACATCCGCTGCGAAGCGCTGGTCCTCGGGAAGGCCGATCAGCTGCTCCTCCGTGGACACTGCTGGGACCTCGGCGAACCAGACGGTGTGGTCGGTGGCCAGGTAGCGCTCCGGGTCGGTCGCGCGGTCGACCCGGATCCGGTTCTCGGTCATGCCCACACCCAACCGCTTGCGAGCTGATGCCTCAACCGGTTTACGTTCAGCCCCGAGCGCGAGCCCGAGCCCCGGCCGCTGCAGTCGACCCGGCTCGACGGCCGTCGTCACGCCGCATGCCGCGCAGATGCAACCTTGTCCAGGGTGTTCGCGTCTTGGGAGCGTGCCCCACCGGGGGCGCGGCCCGACAGGGCGACACCACTCCTGAGAAACGAGAAGGCAATGCACAAGACCATCGCCAGCACCGCCGTCCTGTCGGCCGCTGCCCTCACGCTCGGCCTCGCCGGCCCTGCGAACGCCGCCAGCATCGGGGTGAAGGACCCGCAGGACACCTTCCACGGGTCGGACCTCCGAGCCGTCCAGCTGAAGAACCGCGTCGCCAACGTCGTGGTCGTCACGAGCCACACCAACCTGCGGCGCGACCCGAGGACCGGCTCGTCCGGCGCGGTGTACGTCGACACCGACCGCCGCGACAAGGGTCCGGAGTTCGTGTTCGTCGGTGGCTACTTCGCGGGCACCGACTACCAGCTCCTCCAGACCGAGGGGTTCGGCCGCAAGAGCTGGGGCGCCCCGGCCGACGGCTCCTACGAGATGACCGTCGACTACGCCAAGGAGCGGGTGCGCATGCGGATGTCGCGTGAGGCACTCGGCAACCCCGGCAAGGTGCGCGTCGCGGTGCGTGTCTCGGGTACCCGGACCGACGGCACCAGCACCGGTCTCGTCGACTGGCTCGGGGAGCCCCGCGACTTCACCCCGTGGGTCGCCAAGGGCTGACCGGCCACACGTAGAAGCAGAGACACGCCGGCCCGGATCGCGCCTCCCAGGCGATCCGGGCCGGTTCGTGCACCTCCCGGGACTCCCAGGTGCAGCGTCACCACCGAGAGCCCCGACCGCAGCGAGTCGGCTCGCGGTGCCGCCTAGCGTCCCCGGGCTTCGTCGAATGCCTTGATCGCGCGTTTCGTCGCGGTCATCCGCCAGGCTTCCTCGAGGAGCTCGAGGACCTCGTCGGGGTCGGCGTCCTCGAGCCGGACTCGCACCCACGCCGACGAGTTGGTGGCCCAGCCAGCCTCGTACACCGTGGGCGCGGTCGCCAGCAGGGCGTCACGCTCGTCGTGGTGAGCCTTGATCATCGCCCGGTTCTCCGGGTGGTTGACCCAGGCGAAGCCTTTGCCCCTGAACGTGATGTTGGTCCAGTCGACGCCCTCCTTGAGGACTACCTCAGGCAGCTCGGTCGACATCTCGACGAGCCGGGCGGCGGAGAGAGCCCCTTGTCTGCTCATGGAAGTGATCGTGCCACCAGGGTCCGACCGCTTTCCGCTGCCCGAGCAGCCGCCTGCCCCATCGGTGGCGCCCCACCACCCGATCGGGTCAGTTACGCGGATTCGCCTGCGGCCGTGGTCCAGATCACCCTATTTTGACCACACTTGACCGCCCACGCTGCCTTCGGTGGCGTCCATCTCGAGAGCCTCGGTGAGTGATGAGCACCAAGCGCCCTGCCAATCGCGACGGAGAGTCCGCGTTGGCCGTCTCCGCATGGCCGCTGCGCCGCAAGGTGGCGCTCGCCCTGGCCGTCCCGCTGCTGCTCGCCGGAACCCTGGGTGGGTTGCGGGTCCAGAGCGACCTCGTCGAGGCGTCGAACTCCTCCTCCAGCGCCCAGCAGGTCACGGCGCTGCGGCCGGCGGTCGACTACCTCACCGCCGCCGAGCAGGCGATGGTCGCCGCCGTCGGCACGGACCGGGACAGCCAGGCCGCGCTCGAGGAGGCGCTCGCCGAGATCCGTACGGCGGGGCGCGAGCTGCTCGAGTCGAAGGAGTCCGCCGACCTCACCGACGACCAGCGCTACCAGGTCGACGCGGTGCTGGACCTCAGCCAGGCGCTGCGCGACGAGGACGCGATCACCCTCAGCCCCGGTACCTGGGTGGCGCAGCTGCGCCAGCTGCAGTCGGGCGTGACCCAGCTGGTCACCACGATCGTCAACGAGCAGATCAACCCCGAGCCGCGGCTCGAGCTGCTCTCGCAGACGCTGGCCGGCCGTTTCTCGCTGGCCATGCAGCAGGCGCTGGTCGCGACCGAGCGCACCGGTGAGACCGGCTCGCTCGAGCTGTTCTCCGAGCTCGGCGCCGAGGGCGCCGCGATCGACCGCCTCGCCAGCGCGCTGGGTACCAGCGAGCAGGCGGTGGCGTCCCTGCGCACCGCGAACGCCCAGCGGTTCCGCACGATCCGCACCGGCGGCACGGACCTCGGCGGCGGCACCGCCTATGCCGACTACGACAGCATCATCAGCACGCTGCAGGACGGCATCGACGACGAGCTCGAGGCCGCGGCCGCCGGGGCGCGCGCCGACGCCCTTGTCAACGCGGCGATCACCCTGGTCGCCCTGGTCGCGGCGATCCTGCTCGCGCTGCTCATCTCCCGCCTGCTGCTCAACCCGATCCGCCGGGTCCGCGAGGGCGCGCTGGAGGTGGCGCACGAGCAACTGCCCGCGGCGGTCGCGCGCATCCGTGCGGGCGAGGAGCCCGGCGAGATCACGCCGATCGACGTCACGACGAAGGAGGAGATCGGCCAGCTGGCCAGGGCCGTGGACGACATGCACCGCCAGGCCGTCGTGCTGGCCTCCGGCGAGGCCAGCCTCCGGTCGCAGGTCAGCCAGATGTTCGTCACCCTGTCGCGCCGCAACACCTCGCTGATCAACCAGCAGCTCGGCCTGATCGAGCGGCTGGAGCGGGACGAGGAGGACCCGAAGCGGCTCGAGAGCCTGTTCCGGCTCGACCACCTCGCCGCGCGGATGCGTCGTACGGCGGACAGCCTGCTGATCCTCGCCGACGCGCCCACGGCGACCGCCGGGGTCGACGGGCTCACCGTCAGCGACGCCCTCCAGGCGGCGACGTCCGGTGTCCAGGACTACCAGCGGGTGCAGATCCGGTCGGCCAACCCGATGCGCATCGACGACAGCGCTGCGGCCGACGTCGTCCACCTGCTCACGGAGCTGGTCGACAACGCCCTGACCTACTCGCCGCCCACCGCGATCGTGACCGTCGGCTCGACGACCACCGCCCGGGGCGTGGTCATCGAGATCGCGGACGCCGGGCTCGGCATCCCCGCCGACCAGCTGGCGCAGACCAACGAGAGCCTCGGCTCCGGCGGCGAGGTCACCCCCGACACCGCTCGCCGGATGGGCCTGTTCGTGGTCAGCCGCCTCTCGCAGCGGCACGGCCTCACCACGTCGCTGCGCGCCAACGACGACGGCGGTACGACGGCCACGGTGATGCTGCCCGTCGCGATCCTCCCCGACCTGGCCCCGCCCCCGGCGCCCCAGCCGCGCGAGGCGTCGCCGAAGCCGGCCGCGCCGAAGCCAGCCGCGTCGAAGGCGGCGGAGTCCCGCACGCCCGAGAGGGCCGAGCGCAAGCCGCAGAAGTCCGACCGCAAGCCCGAGCCCGTGAACGCCAGGGACGAGCAGCCGGCCGCGATGGACATCAAGGCCCGGATCGACGCCGCGCTGGGGCTGCCCACGCGCACCCCCGGCGCCACGGGCGACCCGGTCTCCGGGGCGCCGACGCCGGTCACCGCCTCGACGGCCTCCGCCGCGCTGGCGGCGCTCCGGCCGCTAAGCAACGGGCACGACCCGGCGCCCGCGGTGCCGCCGGAGCCCACGCCCCCGCCGGCCGCCCCCCAGCCGGTCGTGCGGCCGGTCGCTGGGCTGGTGGTCGCTGCGCCGCTGGTCGCGCCGGCCGCGGACGTTGCTTCCGTGCCCGCCGCAGCGGTTGCCGCACCTGCCGCCGTCGCGGAGACCAAGGCCGTCGCGGAGACCAAGGCTGAACCGCCGTTCGACCCGGCTCCGGCGCCGGTCCACGAGCCGGTCCACGAGCCGGCCGCCGCGGCAGCACCCAGACCGGCCGAGCAGCCGGCCGCGCCGACCGTCCAGCCGACGTCCCGGCTGACCGACCTGCCGACGCGCCGGACTGGCGCCGCCGCCAAGCCGGCCCCCCGTGCGCCGGAACCCGCCGCCGAGCCGGAGCCCGCCGGTGCGTCCGCGCCCGTCGCCGTACTCCCGCCCGCGCCGGTCCCGATGGCGGCGAACGGCGCCCTCGACGGTGACTGGACGGACCCGGGCGACGACGGCTTCGACACCCCGATCTTCCGGTCGCTGCGGTCGGCCTGGCTGAGCACGGACAGCGACGCGCAGCCGTGGCGCACGACCGAGATCGAGGCAGGCTGGGAGATGGCCGACCAGGTCGCCGAGACCCCGGCGGAGCCAGAGGTCAGCCAGTCCGGGCTCCCCGTACGACGTCCCGGCAGCAGGCTCGTGCCGGGCGGCGTGACCACGACCCCCACCGCCACGGTCCGCGACCCGGAGGCCATCCGCGCCCGACTCGCGGCGCACGTGTCCGGCGTCTCGCGAGGGCGCGCCGCCGCCACCGCCGCCATCGCCGCACCCGACCCTTCGCAGACGGAAGCAGGTTCCTGATGACCGAGATCACCGCCCCGAACGACGCTCGTCACCTCGACTGGTTGGTCACCCGCTTCGTGGAGGAGGTCCCCGACGCGGCCCACGCCATCCTCGTGTCGGCCGACGGCCTGCTCATGGCAGCAAGTGCCAGCATCCCGGGCGAGCGTGCCGAGCAGGTCGCCGCGGTGTCGTCCGGCCTGGCCAGCCTCGCCGTAGGCGCGGCCCGCCTCTTCGAGGGCGGCGCCGTGCTGCAGACGGTCGTGGAGATGGAGCACGGCTACCTGATGCTGATGAGCGTCGGGGACGGCTCCAACCTGGCCGTCCTCACCCAGGAGGCCGCCGACATCGGCCAGGTCGGGTACGAGATGGCGCTGCTCGTCGACCGCGTGGGCCGGGCGGTGCAGGCCCGGGCCCGCATCGCGACGGGCGCCTGACCGGGACCAGCCGTGGCACCCGACGACACCCGCGGACCGGACGACGAGCCGGTCGCACCCGCCCGCTTCGTCCGGCCGTACACCATCACGGCCGGACGGACGAAGGCTGCCGTCGACCTCCCGATGGAGGCCACCCTGCGCATCCAGCCGCACGACGCGAGCGCCGACGCCGACCTGGGTGCCGGCGCGCAGCGGGTGCTCGACCTGTGCGACCAGCGCTCGGTCGCCGAGGTCTCCGCGCTCGCGTCCATGCCGATCGGGGTCGTCCGCGTCCTGCTCGGCGACCTGGTGCAGCAGGGCCTCGTCCGGGTGCAGGCCACCATCACCGAGAGCTCGTCGCAGGACGAGCGGATTGAGCTGATCGAAAGGACCCTCCGTGGACTTCGCTCCTACTAGCGCGCCGCGCAAGGCCGCGTCGACGAAGATCGTCATCGCCGGCGGCTTCGGCGTGGGCAAGACGACCCTCGTGGGCTCGGTCTCGGAGATCGTGCCGCTGCGCACCGAGGCGCTCGTGACCAACGAGTCCGAGGGAGTCGACGACCTGGCCGCCGTCCCCACGAAGGCCACGACGACCGTCGCCATGGACTTCGGCCGCCTGACGCTCGCCGAGGACCTGGTGCTCTACCTCTTCGGCACACCCGGCCAGCGCCGCTTCTGGTTCATGTGGGACGACCTGTGCCGCGGCGCCATCGGCGCGATCGTGATGGTCGACACCGCCCGGCTCGACGAGTCGTTCTCGCCGCTGGACTACTTCGAGTCCAAGGGCCTGCCGTTCATCGTCGCGGTCAACCAGTTCGACGGCACCAGGGAGTACGACCTCGACGAGGTCGCCGCCGCGCTCGCGCTGCCTCCCGAGGTCCCGATCATCCGGGTCGACGCCCGCGACCGCGAGTCAGCCAAGCAGGCGCTGGTGCGGGTCACCGAGTACGCCCTGCTCCGCCTCACCCAGTCCCTCACCGTGAATGCGAACTGACATGACGAGCCACACACCCGCCCGTCGGGCCGCGCGCGCCGCGGGCGCCGTACTGATGCTGACCCTGGCCGCCGCCGGCTGCGCGGCCCACGGCGAGGAGCGAGTGAGCTCCCTCCGCGCCCCCCAGGTCGTCGAGGAGGGTGCGCTGACCGTCTGCAGCGACATGCCCTACGAGCCCTTCGAGTCCATGAAGGGCGGCGAGCCGGTCGGCTTCGACATCGACCTGATCCGCGAGGTGGCCGCGGAGCTCGACCTGCGCCTCGAGATCAAGGACACCGACTTCGACGCCATCCAGTCCGGCGACGCGCTCAACTCCGACCAGTGCGACCTCGCGATCTCGGCGATGACGATCACCGGCGAGCGGGCGCGCGTGCTCGACTTCTCCAGCCCGTACTTCGACGCCTCGCAGGCGCTGGTCGTCGCCAAGGGCTCCGGCATCGACGCGCTCGACGACCTCGACCGACAGCGGATCGGCGTGCAGGGCGGCACGACCGGTGAGCTCTACGTCACCGACAACGCGCCGGCCAGCGCGGACGTGGTGCCGCTCGAGGACGCCGTCGCCATGGAGGAAGCCCTCACCACGCGCGCGGTGGACGCCGCCGTCTACGACAACACCGTGGTCGGCGACGTGGTGGCCAACAACCCCGACCTCGAGGTCTCCGCCGAGTTCGACACCGGCGAGCAGTACGGCATGGCCGTCAAGAAGAACGGCAACGTCGACCTGCTGCGCTCGATCAACAAGGTGCTCGCCACGCTGGAGGATGACGGCGGCTACGACAAGATCTACGCCACCTGGTTCGGCGGCGTCCAGGAGTGACCCGCGGCCGCAGGGTTGCCGGTCCGGCTCGGGCACCAGCGCGACGCCGAGCCCGAGTGGATGCCTACGCCTGACCCAGGGGTATTGATCGCTTGCGTCGATCAATCAGCGTCCAGCTCGTCCTTGTGTCCAATCAATATCCGTACGTACCGTGGATCAGTCGGCGGTGACCTCCGCCACATCACCCCACCTCCACGCACGGAGACCGGCCATGGAGCTGCGGCACCTGCGCTACTTCGCCGCGGTAGCGGAGACCCGCCACTTCGGCCGCGCGGCCGAGCGCCTGCACATTGCCCAGCCGGCGCTCTCCCAGTCGGTCCGCCAGCTCGAGAACGAGCTCGGCGCCCCCCTCTTCACCCGCACCACGCGCCAGGTCAGCCTGACCCCGGCCGGCGAGTTCCTGTACGACGAGGCCCAGCGCGTGCTGGGTGCTGTCGAGGACAGCGTCCGGGGCGTCCAGCGGATCGCCGGTGGACGGCTCGGGCTGGTCCGGATCGCCTTCACGGGGACGGCGGCCTTCACGCACCTCCCCCGCATCGCACGGACGGTCAAGCGGGACCTGCCCGGTGTCGCCCTGGAGATTCACGCCGACCTGCTCACGCCTGCCCAGTCGGCCGGCCTGCGCGAGGGCAGCCTCGACCTGGGTGTGCTGAGGCCGCCGACGTCCGGTGACCAGCTCACGACGCGCACGATCGAGATCGAGCCGCTGGTCCTGGCCGTCCCGGCCGACCACCATCTGGCCACCGAACCGGTGGTGGCCATGGCCGACCTGCGCACCGAGCACTTCGTGCTGTACGCCGACTCCCACTCCGCGGTCAACGAGGCCGTCGTGCGCAGCTGCAGGGAGGCGGGGTTCGCCCCGCACAAGGAGCACGAAGCGCCCGGGACCGCCGTACTCCTCGCACTGATCGCCGCCGGCCTCGGTGTCGCACTCGTGCCCGCGTCCGTCCGCGCCGTCCCCCTGGCCGGAGTGGTCTTCCGCGACGTCGTGGACGCCGCGACCATCGAGCTCGCCGTCGCCTGGCGCGCCGAGTCCCCCTCCCCCCTCGTCCGGACGGTGCTGGCGTCGCTCGACGCGGCCGGCTTGTTCGCCGACTCCCCTGCCGCGTCCGCCCCGTCCCGCGAGGTCAGCCGATGAAGATCACGCACGTGGAGGCGATTCCGTTCGCCATCCCTTACGCCAAGCCACTGAAGTTCGCCAGCGGCGAGGTGCACGTCGCGGAGCACGTGCTCGTCCGCGTCCACACCGACGACGGTGTCGTGGGCGTCGCCGAGGCGCCGCCGCGGCCGTTCACCTACGGCGAGACCCAGGTCGGCGTCATCGCCGTCATCGAGAAGATCTTCACGCCCGCCGTGATCGGACTCGCCCTGACGGAGCGCGAGCAGATCCAGGCCCGGCTCAACCGCACCGTGGGCAACCCGGTCGCCAAGTCCAGCCTCGACATGGCGATCTGGGACGCGATGGGAAAGACGCTCGGCTTCCAGGTCACCGAGCTGCTCGGCGGCTACACCGATCGGATGCGGGTCTCCCACATGCTGGGCTTCGACGAGCCCGCCGCGATGGTGGCCGAGGCCGAGCGGATGCGCGACACCTACGGCATCACCACGTTCAAGGTGAAGGTCGGCCGCAGGCCGTACTCCCTCGACACCGCGGTCGTCCGCGCCCTGCGGGAAGGACTCGGCGACGGCGTCGAGATGTACGTCGACGGCAACCGGGGCTGGTCGGCCTCCGAGTCGGCCCGGGCCATGAAGGAGATGACTGACCTCGGGCTCACCTTCGCCGAGGAGCTCTGCCCCGCCGACGACGTGCTCGGCCGCCGCTGGTTGGTCCAGCAGATCGACGTCCCGTTCATCGCCGACGAGTCGGTGCCGACGCCGGCGGCGGTCACCCGCGAGGTCCTGGGCGGCTCGGCGACGGCCGTCAGCATCAAGACCGCGCGCACCGGCTTCACCCAGAGCCGCCGGGTCCACCACCTCGCCGAGGGCCTCGGCCTGGAGGTCGTGATGGGCAACCAGATCGACGGTCAGCTCGGCTCCATGTGCACCGTCGCGTTCGGCGCGGCGTTCGAGCTCACCTCCCGGCGGGCCGGTGAGCTCTCGAACTTCCTCGACATGAGCGACGACCTGCTCACCGAACCGATCGAGATCCGCGACGGCGAGCTCACGATCCGGCCCGGGGCCGGCATCGGCGTCGAGATCGACCCCGACAAGCTCCGGCGCTACCGCACCGACTGATCCACCTGAAGACCCCCGCAACGTAAGGAGAGGACCATCATGTCCGACACCACCACCGCCAGCGCGGCCGCCTCGGGGGCGT
Organism: Nocardioides jiangsuensis; assembly: GCF_019679455.1. Classification (GTDB taxonomy): domain Bacteria; phylum Actinomycetota; class Actinomycetes; order Propionibacteriales; family Nocardioidaceae; genus Nocardioides_C; species Nocardioides_C jiangsuensis. Next base: position 34,160 of record NZ_JAIEZQ010000001.1, on the reverse strand, counting down.
CCGCCACCGAGCGGTTCCAGCGCGACAAGTCGCCGTACGCCGCCGTCGCCGACACCCCGAAGGAGCGGGTCGACACCCTCGCCCGCGAAGTGCTCGGCGCGATCCACGACACGATCCGCCGGCACAAGGTCACCTACGACGAGTACAACGCGCTGAAGGCGTGGCTGATCCAGGTGGGCCAGGATGGAGAGTGGCCGCTCTTCCTCGACGTGTGGATCGAGCACGCCGTCGAGGACGTCGCCACCGAGCACCGCGCGGGCAGCAAGGGCTCGATCGAGGGCCCGTACTACGTGCCGAACGCCCCCGAGCAGGGTGCCAGGGGCACGATCCCCATGCGTGAGGACGAGAAGGGCAGCCCGCTCGTCTGGACCGGGAGGGTCACCTCGACCGACGGCTCCCCGCTGGCCGGCGCCAAGGTCGAGCTCTGGCACGCCGACGACGACGGCTTCTACTCGCAGTTCTCTCCCGGCATCCCGGAGTGGAACCTGCGCGGCTCCTTCACTGCGGACGCTGACGGCACCTTCCAGATCACCACGATGCAGCCGGCGCCGTACCAGATCCCCACCGACGGCTCCTGCGGCAAGCTGATCGCCGCGGCCGGCTGGCACGCCTGGCGCCCGGCCCACCTGCACGTGAAGGTGTCGGCCCCCGGGCACGAGCTGCTCACCGCCCAGCTGTACTTCCCCGGGGACGAGCACAACGAGGACGACATCGCCTCGGCCGTGAAGCCGGAGCTGATGCTCGACCCGAAGCCCAGCGCAGACGGCACCGGCTCCACCATCGAGTACGACTTCGTGCTCGACCGCGCCTGAGACGCCACCGACAGGAGACTCACCCATGCTCTTCCACGTGCGGATGGACGTGCGCATCCCGCTGGACCTCGACCCCGACGTGCGCGCCGAGCTCGTGGCCCGCGAGAGGGCCTACAGCCAGGAGCTCCAGCGTTCGGGCGCGTGGCCGCACATCTGGCGGATCGTGGGTGAGTACTCCAACTTCTCGGTCTTCGACGTCGCCGGCAACGACGAGCTGCACGAGCTGCTGTCCGGGCTCCCGCTCTTCCCCTACATGGACATCCACGTCACGCCGCTGGCGACACACCCGTCCGACGTCAACGCCTGACACCACCGGACCGGTCGGCCGGGAATGACGGGCGGTCTGCGCGGGTCAGGGGACGACGACGAGCTTGCCCACGTGCTGACGTCTCGCGAGCTGCCGTTGAGCCTCGGCGACGTCGCCCAGGTCGAACGTGGCGGCGATGACCGGCCGAACGACGCCTCGCCGAGCGAAGTCCACCAGGAGGTCGAAGATGGGTGGCGTGTGCATCGTCGATCCGACCAGTGCCAGGTTGGCGAGATACAGCCGCCGTACGTCGAGCTCCACGGCCCAGCCGTCCAGGGCGCCGGCCACGACCCAACGCCCGCCCGGGCGCAACAGTCCGAGGCCGGGACCGACCAGCGGTCCCGCGACGACGTCGATGACCGCGTCGTACCCCGCGGGTGCGGCCTCCGCTGCATCGGCGAGCACCCGTCCGCGATGGCGGTCCACGATCACGGCGGCTCCCGCACTGCGCACCGCATCTGCCTTGTCGCCACTGCACACAGCCACGACGCGGGCTCCCCGGGCGTGGGCGAGCTGCACCACGGCGAGTCCGACGCCGCCGGAGGCGCCGGTGACCAGCACCGTGTGGTTGCCGGTGACCGAGCCCCGCTCGAGCATGCCCAACGCGGTGCCGTACGCAATCGGCAGCGCCGCCAGCTCCACGTCGCTCAGCGGGGACTCGTCGACACGGTGGATGCGGTCGGCCGGCACGACGACGTACTCGGCGAAACCCCCGTCGCGCTCGCTACCGAGCACGTCGACCGGACGGGCGTCCGGCCCGGAGTCCTCGTAGTTGGCGGGATCGACCAGCACCCGCGACCCCACGACGTCGGTCGTCTCCTCGTCGCCGCAGGCAACCACGACGCCCGCCACGTCGCCGCCCTGGATACGCGGGAAATCGAGCGGTCCCAGCCAACCCGCTCTTTGGTTCGAGTCGCCGGCCAACCCGTAGGAGCCCTCTCGGGTCCACAGATCGGTGTTGTTGCAGCCCGCGGCGCCGACGCGCACCAGCACCTCGCGAGGCCTTGGGCGAGGCACCGGGACGTCGCGCACGTCGATCACCTCAGGCCCACCGTGCCGAGTGATGACGGCCGCCCGCATCGTGGAGGGAAGATCACCTGACTGCGCCGAAGCATGCGGTGACCCGGGTGCCGACGACATGATCGAAGCATGGCATGTCGCGCCCCATCTCGCCCCGGCCCGCCCGCCTCGTCCCGTTCGCCGAGACGAGGGTCACCACCGCCCGCAACGACCGGGCCGTGCCATCGCCCTGACTCCCCGGCAAGCGTCGCCCCGAGGTCTCACCGCTGCCGGTGCGCTGGACGGCCATCAGTCGGCGTCGCACCCTGGGGAGAGCGCCGGGCGTGCAACGCAACCCACGGCCACGTCACCACGGCCCAGACGACGGCGACGATGGCGATCTCGGCGAGCACGTACCAGGGCCAGTCCCCCAAAAGGTCGAGGACCGACGCGGATGCCGGCTTGGCATTGAGATAGCCGAAGTTGGTTCCCGCCGAGAGGTTGATCAGAAGCACAGTGGCGGCCCACGCTCCGGTCCCGACCAGCGCCGCCCGATAGCTGCGCCAGTCCGGAGTCAGGCCGAGCCCCCAGGTCAGGTAGACGGCCGCCCAGACCACCGTCGAGTGCATGGCCCAGAACAGGATGAAGACCGGATCAGGGAACTGCGCGACAAGGTCCGGTGTGATGATCGCCTGGGTCGTCAGGGTCAAGCCCCAGTAATAGGTCAGGGCAACGGCCCACCAGCGATGGGTCCAGAGGCCCACCACCGCAACCATCCAGGCGAGGTCGCACAGCTGCAGGGGCAGTGTCCGCTCCAGCGACCAGTACTCGGGGGTGAGATACAGGATCTGCAGCGGGACGGTGAAGGTCATGATTGCCACCGCCAGCAACTTGCCGACGAGAACACCCGACTCGTTCCCCCGGTTCGCCCGCCCCACCCACACCAGCAGCAGCGCTCCGGCCAGCAGCACGGCCAGGACGACCTGATGCGACGTGTCGAACGCCGAGAATCGACTCGCGAGCGAGGTGGCCTGCACCTGGTCTCACGCCTCCCCTTCGGGGCCATCTCCGTCACTCCCAGTATGCGCGGGCGGAGACGCGAGCGACCCACCGAGAGCGGTTCACCATCTCGTCCGCAGGTCTTCGCCGCGCTCGCCCGAGACCAGGGCACACGGCTACAGGGTTGGAGAGGTTCCGTGTCCAGGACCGATGAGTAATGGGCTGCGGTCCGGTCTCAACCTACGAAGCCGTTGAGGCCACCCGAGTGCGCTACACGCTCCCGAGACGGCTCTATGAGAAGGAGGACGCGATGGGCAGGATGTTTCCCTGCTTGTGGTTCGACGGCGACGCAGAGGAGGCGGCCAGCTTCTACGTGACGTTGCTGCCGGACAGCCGGATCGGCAAGGTCTGGCGCTCGCCGGCCGAGACGCCGTCCGGGCCGGCGGGCATGGTGCTGACGGTTGACTTCACGCTCGCTGGCCAACAGTTCCAGGGGCTCAACGGTGGCCCGGACTTCACGTTCAACGAGGCGGTGTCGTTCGTCATCGAATGCGATGACCAGGCCGAGGTCGATCGGCTGTGGGACGCGCTCACAGCGAGCGGTGGTGAGCCGGGCCCGTGTGGCTGGCTCAAGGACCGCTTCGGGTTGTCCTGGCAGATCGCGCCGCGAAGGCTGGATGAGCTGCTCAATGATCCCGATCCCGAGCGTGCCCGCCGGGCGATGGAGGCGATGCTCAAGATGGGCAAGATCGAGATCGCCGAGCTGGAGCGCGCCGCCGACGCCGCCTGACACCACCCAGGTCGTGACTCAGCCCGAGGAGCGCCTCCCTCGGACGCCGGTGCGATAGTGGGCGTATGGCGACGTGGCAGGACGTCGAGCAGGTCGAGCCGGGGTTTGCACGGCGCGTGCTTGCGCTGTTCGATGCGCACAGACACAAGACGATTGCCACCTTGCGAGCCGACGGGTCGCCACGGATCTCCGGGATCGAGGCGGCCTTCGAGGACGGCCGGCTGTCCTTCGGCTCGATGCCGAACGCGCGCAAGGGCGCGGATCTGCGTCGGGATCCGCGGTTCGCCCTGCACAGCGCCACGGTCGACCCGGTCGAGGGTTCAGAGGCGACGTGGCCGGGCGAGGCCAAGATCTCCGGGCGGGCGATCTATGCCGGGCCGACCACAGACGGATCCGACGCAGACCGCTTCTACGCCGACATCGCAGAGGTCGTGCACACCCACCTCAACGAGGAGGCCACGAAACTCGTCGTCGAGTGGTGGACGCCCACACAGGGGCTGCGCAGGGTCGAGCGCGACTAGTCCACGACCAACTCCGCGACAAGCACCCCCACCTTGTCGATCCGGTGCTCTGGATTGTCGAAACGGTCCGACCAGTAGTTTCCGGCCGCATGATCCTCTGGGGTCGCACACGTCGAGAGCGTGATCATCGACCGGACCGGGTCCGCGTTGGGACGGCCGGGGAGCGCGGCCGATTGTTCGGCAAGCGACCGCTGCGACCGGAACGATGTCGAGCGGGTGGCCGTCACCCGGTACACGTACACCGTCTGTCCCGCGTGGACGCGCACGCGGTCCCCGGCGCGCAAGGCGGGAAGGTCGCGGAACGGGGCGGAGTGCGAGGTGCGGTGGCCGGTGACGATGAAGTTGCCGACCTCACCCGGCCCGACGCCGCCGCCCGGGCCGCGCGGTGACGCGGTCGGACCGCGGTTCTGGATTCGGGTGCCCTCGGCGTCGTCCGGCGTGCCGGCGTAGCGGAGCACAGGCACTGAGCGGAGCCTGATCGCCGGGATGCTCAGGTGCGAACGCCGCGGTTCCCGTGCCGGGCGTGCCCGCTCGGCCGACACGCTTCGCCGCGCGGGGACCGACCCGGTGAGGGGATCGACGGGTGCACTGCTGCTGAGCTGGGCAGGCGCCGTTGGCGGAGCGTCGCGGGCTGACGCCGGCGGGACCGCGCCGTTCGAGGGCGCGTGGTCCGTACCCGAGCAGCCTACGAGCAGCCCTGACGCCAGGACCCCGGCGAGGAGTGCCCCGACACGTGCATGACTTCGAGTCACGCCCTCGACGGTACGGCGAGGCAACCAATCCGAGTGATCCCTGCTGTCGGGCGTCGTCGGCCGGGGCGGCGGTGACGCCGTGGCTCAGCTCAGTCGGCGGTCGAAGAACCGCACCGTCCGGTTCATCGCAGCGTTGAACGCCCGCCCGAAGGCATGCCCGTCGGCGTACCACTCCAGCTGGGATCTCGCGCCCGCCCGCCCGAGGGCGCGCCGGGTCGCAGTAGCCCAGCGCGGTGGGCACGTGTCGTCGAAGCGCCCGTGCACCATGAGCACCGGCTCAGTGATCCGGTCGACGTAAGGACGGGAAGAGTTCTCACGCCAGAAGCGCGGGTCCTGCTCGGGTGTGCCGTACCGACGCGCCAACTGGTCACGCAGCTCGGAGTCCTCCGGATCCGGACGGATGAACTCGTCGTAGTTCTCCCGTTCGAGCGACGAGACCGAGGCCCACAGCGAGGCCGCCCGCACCAGCCCCGGATGAGCGACGAGCGCCTCCAAGATCACCCCGACGCCCATCGAGCGGCCGAGCAGGCCCACCCGGTCCTCGTCGAGCGGGACGTCCGGCGAGCTGCGCAACGCCTTGACCGCGTTCATCACGTCGGCGCTGTATCCCAGCCGCATCCGGATCTGGACGAGCGGGTCGTCGTCGGACTCGGCGTGGTTGCGGTAGTCCACGTGCAGGACGATGTACCCGTTCGCCATCTGGGTCCGGGTATGCGACGAGGGCCTCCGGCGCCTCACGGCAGAGACACCGCGAGTCCTGACGGAGCCTGAGGGCGGCACGCTCCCGACCGCAGACCGACCCTCGATCTACGGCGATGGTGACGGTGAGGACGTCGTGGTGGCGGCGGATGGTTCTGGAGACGATGCGGCTGTCGTGGGCTCCGTGGTCGGCTCCGGTGTCGGCGTGGTCGTCGTGTCGTTCGCGTCCGGCGAGCCGGTAGGCGATGTGGTGGGCGTGCTGGTCGGCGACGTGGTGGGTGTGCTGGTCGGTGATGTGGTGGGTGTGCTGGTCGGTGATGTGGTGGGTGTGCTGGTCGGTGATGTGGTGGGCGTGCTCATCGGCGGCTCGCTGCTGACGTCGGTGGGCGTCCCGGTGGGCGACGGTGTCGGAGTGGGTGTCGCGTCGGGCAACATCGGTGGCGCGTCGCCGAGAATCGCGACGATCTCCGCCTTGAACGCTTCCAGCCGGGTCGAGATCTCCGAGAGCGAGTACGTCGTGATGCTCTGCCCGAACTCGGTCAACCTGCCCCAGACCTCGCCGAGCGCGCGCAACTGCTCCTCTCCCGGCGTCTCCTCCACCGACAGCACGAGCTGGCTGGCGATCGCGGCCGTGATGCAGCGGTAGCACTCGTAGTTCGCAGCCACGGAGAGGTTCTGCGGGACCACCACCTGGGCGTCATCCATGATGAGCACGACCTGGAAGGCGACGGCGACCGTTACGCAGTTCGAGCACGAGGCATAGGCGTGGGCCTCGTTCACGTTGAGCACCTCGTCGCCCGTGGCCCATACGAGTGCGAAGGCGAGATCGTAGGTCACCGAGTCGTCGGTGGTGTTGTACGCCGCCGCCTGGTTGTCCCCCTCCGCGGGGGGCAGGGGCTCGTCGAACGGGAATACCCATGGCTCGGCCGCTTCGTCCGGTTGCGCCGGCGTCGGCGTCGGCGTCTGTGGTTGGCCGTCGCCGTCGTCCTCGCTCGGGACGAGCACGATCGCCAACTGAGGGTCGGACTTGGTCGGGAGTGCCTTTCCCTCCAGGAAGGTGGCCTCCAGCGGCTCCCCGCCGGCCAGCCTGCGCTCGGCCGACGCGCCGACAGGAAGGACCCCGCGGTCGGGGACCATCGCGGCCACCCGGGCCGACGCTGGCGTTGCCCCGAGAACCGGAGCGCTCTGCGCGGCCGGCAGCAAGTCGGTAAGCAGTCCCCTCTCCCCCGGCACGACCGGCCGATAGGTGCCCGGCTGCGGCCACCATGCCCAGGAGAGACTCGTGATGACGGCAGTGCTGAGGGCTGCGGCGGCGACCCGCTTGAGGGCGGACCCGCGGCTCCAGCGCGCGAGACCTTGAGACCAGCGCAGCCCGATTCGCCCGAGGATGAGGAAACACGCCAGCATGGGCAGCACCACAGCCAGCACCTGGAGTGCGTGGGCGGTGACGTCGACCAGCCCCCCGGTCCGCCACGCGTCCAGCACGCCGGCGGCGTCCTCCTGCACCACGGACCAGCCCGTACCGAGCAGTCGCGGCACGGCCGTCACCATGGCCAGGAGCATGAGACCCAACATCGGGATCGTGATCAGCACCCACACGGTGATCACGGCGCGGGCCCATGGCTTCAGGACCCGGTTCTCCGGATCGGACCACCGGTGCGGCAGCAACCCGAGAAGTGTCGGCCGGATCCGGTGGTAGAGGTCAGGGACGCCGGTCAGGTCGGCGAGCAGGTGGTACCCGTCGAATCGGAGCAGCGGCATGAGCTGTTGCACCATCTGCATGATCTGGGTTGCCACCAGGAGCAGCAGTGCGTCCCACCGTGTGGCGTACCACCAGCCGAAGGTGAGCACCACCACGACAGCGTTGAAATACAAGCCGCCCAGGTCGGTGCAGATACGTCCCCACCTTCCCAACCGGTAGCTGTCGGTCACGTCGGTGTAGAACGCCGGCCACACGATGTAGATGCCGGCCCCGATAACTCCTGGGTCGGCTCCGCTGTACCGCGCCGCCGCCGCATGTCCGAACTCGTGGAAGCCCCCGGAGAGCACCGTCATCACGAACACGAGCAGCAGAAGGTGCGGCCGCTGGAAGGCGTCGTAGGTCGCAGGGGCGAGGCCCTGCTCGAAGAAGACCCACCAGGTGACTGCCAGGAAGCCGAGCACCACGACCGAGGCCAGCACTGGCCGGAAGAGGACCCGGAACGGGTCGGTCAGCAGGCGCGTGGTCCGGGGGTTGGTGACGGCGAGTTTGAATTTCAGTGCCAACAGGGGGTTGGACTTCGCGAAGGAAGGCTCGCGCCCGTCCGCCTGCTTGAGCAGCCCCATGGGGCGCAGGTGCTGGTCGACGAGCGTCGCGACCATGCCTTCTGAGACGCCCCTGTGCATGGTCTTGCCGACGATGGTCGCGATCTCGGCGCAGCTGCGCCGCCCGTCGACCGCGTCCAGCACCAAGTAGAGCAGCGGCGTGAGCTGAAAGGTCTGGCCGTCGCCGCGGCGGACCAGGGCTGGTGGGGTCCGGTAGCCGGACCCCACCATCGCCCCCAGCAGCTGGACGTCATCGACGCGCGCGGGCGCGTCGACGAGTGTGGTCACTGCGGCGTGGTCTCAGTGCTCGGTTCTGTCGTCACGTCAGCCGAGCTCGGTTCGGTCGTCACGTCAGCCGAGCTCGGTTCGGTCGTCACGTCAGCCGATGAGGGCACCTCGTCGGCGGACACAGACGTGGTGGTTGACGGGGTCTGGGTCGCCGGGGCCGACACCGGATCGTCCGTGGACGCGGTGTCGGTGTCGGGCGGCTCGACGGACGCCTGGTCGATGGTGGACGTCTGGTCGGACGTTGCCACCGCTTGCCCGGTGATGGACTGGGTGATGATGGCGTCCTGTTGCGAGATTGCCGTCGCCGCCGAGTCGTCGGAGAGGATGTTGGCGGCCACCGCCGCGTCGATGGGCGCCGCCACGTTGGCGTTGGCCGCGACCGCACCGTTGATCGGCGCAGCGAGGTCGGCGTCCAGGTCGACGTTGACGTCGACAGCCAGAAGGTCACCCTTCAGCAGGTCGCCGGTGTTTAGCTGGCCGATGGTGTCGGTGACATCGTCGAGGATCTCGCCCACGGTGCCGATGACGTTGCCCGCTGCGTCGAGAACCTGTCCAGTGAGCGGGTCGAGGGTGCCGATCACGTTGCCGACGGAGTCGACGACGTTGCCGGTTGCCCCGTCGAGGACGCCGATGACGTTCCCGGCGGCGTCTACCACTGCAGTGCCGTCAACCAGGTCGGTCACAGTGCCCAGCACGTCGCCCACCGAGTTGAGAACCTGGCCAGTCAACGGATCCAGCACTCCGACCACGTTCCCGGAGGCGTCGACGACGGTCCCGGTCGCCCCGTCGAGGACGCCGATGACGTCGCCAGCCGAGTCCACTACCGAGGCACCGTCGACCAGGCTGGTGACTGTGCCGACGATGTTGCCCGCCGAGTCCACGACCAACCCGGTGGTCTCGTTGAGCGTGCCGATGATGTTGCCGGCCGAATCGACCACGGTCCCGGTGGACGTGTCGAGCGTGCCGATGATGTTGCCGGCCGAATCCACCACGACCGTCCCGTCCACGGGCTCGAACGAGGCGGCCTCGGTGGTGGCGGCCGCGGCGTCGGCGGCTGCGGCGTCGGCGGCCGCCATCGGCGTCGACTGCTCACCGCCTGTGCCCTCGGTCGTGGTCGCGCCGGTCCCGTCGGTGACGGTGTCGGACTGGTCGATCGCGCTGTCCTGGATGCCGGTCGCGATCGCGTCCGCCGCCACGGTCTGGGTGACCATGACACCTTGGTCGGACAGCGCCTGGGAGGTGGAGCCGTTGGACAGCAGGTTGGCACTCACCGCTGCGTCGATCGGCAACACGACGTTGGCGTTCAGAGCGATGGCGAGGTCGATGGGCGCAGCCCCATCGATGGCGAGGTCGATGTCCGCCGCGAGGTCGAGGATCGAGACGACCTCCTTGTCCGGCAGCGCGGTCACCGCCTCGGCCGCCAACTCCTCGGTTGTCAACGGTGCGAACTCGTCGCTGCTCATCGCGTCTTCCCTCTCTAGCCGCCCGGCACGTCCGACAGAATGCTTCCTCCCACGGCCCGACGCGTCCTTGCTACGGGCCGCCCCGGGTCTTGTGTCGGGACCTCGCGGCCCGACATAACCGACGACTACCCGACATAACGAATGACTAAACCCGACCAGCTCCACAGCCAGCAGGCCTGCCAGAGATGACCTTCCACGGCCTGCGACACCAGCAGGCGTCGCTGCAACTCGCCGCGGGCACCGCTGGCGGTCGTCTCCAAGCGCCTAGGACACTTCAGCGTCTCTTTAACGGCCGACGTCTACTCCCCTCTGCTGCGTTCGACCGAGCATGAGGCCGACAACAACGCGGCCGCACTCGTGCCGTCGCGAAAGGGCCCTGCACACACGCTGCACGCACAGGGCCCGAGAAGCAGAACGGGGCCGTCCCCGCGTAGAGCGGAAACGGCCCCTGACCTGGTACTTCTTCGGTCGGGCTGACAGGATTTGAACCTGCGACCCCTTGACCCCCAGTCAAGTGCGCTACCAAGCTGCGCCACAGCCCGAATGCCCGCAACATCGTCTCCGGTGAGCGGGCGGAAGGAACCTTACCGCAGGGTGGCGGTGGTTCAGAACTCGGCTACTTCCTGTTGCGTTGCCGCGGCCGCTGCTGCACGTGGATCGGGGTCCCGACGAAGCCGAACTCCTCGCGCAGGCGACGCTCGATGAAGCGCAGGTACGACGCCTCGAGCAGGCCGGAGGTGAACAGGATGAACGTCGGCGGGGCGGTCGAGGCCTGCGTGCCGAACAACACCTTGGGCTGCTTTCCACCGCGGACCGGGTGCGGGTGCTCCGCGACGAGCCGGCCGAGGAAGGAGTTGAGCGCGCCGGTCCCGACGCGGGTCTCCCACCCCTCGAGCGCGGCGTCGAGGGCCGGGACCAGCTTGTCGACGTGCCAGCCGGTGCGCGCGGTGATGTTCACCCGCGGCGCCCACTGGACGCGGACCAGGTCCCGCTCGATCTCGCGGTCGAGGTAGTAGCGGCGCTCCTCGTCGACGAGGTCCCACTTGTTGAACGCGATCACCAGGGCACGGCCGGCCTCGGCGACGTTGCTGATGATCCGCAGGTCCTGCTCGGAGACCGGCTTGGAGGAGTCGACGACCAGCACCGCCACCTCGGCCCGCTCCACGGCGGTCGTGGTGCGCAGGCTGGCGTAGTACTCGTGGCCCGACGCCTCCTTGACCCGCTTCCGGATGCCCGCGGTGTCGATGAAGCGCCAGGGGCGTCCGCCGAGCTCGATCAGCTCGTCGACCGGGTCGACCGTCGTACCGGCGGCGTCGTCGACGACCACCCGGTCCTCGCGGGCCAGCTTGTTCAGCAGCGACGACTTGCCGACGTTGGGCTTGCCGACGATCGCCACGCGCCGCGGGCCGCCGACCTTGCCGAAGGTCTCCGGCGGGGTCTCGGGCAGCGCCGCGAGGATGGCGTCGAGCATGTCGCCCGAGCCGCGGCCGTGCAGGGCGGAGACCGGGTAGGGCTCGCCCAGGCCGAGGTTCCACAGGCCGTACGCCTCGGCCTCGGCGCGCATGTCGTCGACCTTGTTCGCGGCGAGGATGACCGGCTTGCCGGACTTGCGGAGGATCCGGACGACGGCCTCGTCGGCGTCGGTGATGCCCACCGTCGCGTCCACCACGAACAGGACCGCGTCCGCGACCGTCACCGCCACCTCGGCCTGCGCGGCGATCCGCTCGGCCAGGCCGCGGGCGTCGGGATCCCACCCGCCGGTGTCGACGACCGTGAAGGCACGGCCGTTCCAGGTGGCGTCGTAGGAGACGCGGTCGCGGGTGACGCCGGGGACGTCCTCGACCACGGCCTCGCGCCGGCCCAGGATGCGGTTCACCAAGGTCGACTTGCCCACGTTGGGGCGACCGACCACGGCCAGCACCGGGACCGCGGCGGGCGCGGCCTCGTCGAACTCAGTCATTGCTCTTCTTTCGTGACGGGTTCCGGTCCAGCCCCTCGAAGAGCTGTTCTTCCGTGAACCCAGGAATGGGGCCGGGCAGGCTCCGCCCGGTGATGCCCTTCGCCTCAACGAGATGCTGGACGAGGCTATTCCGGAGCGTCTCCGTCGCCTGCCTCACCTGAGCCTGCGTGCGCGGCCAGGGTTGCTGCTCCAAGTACACCGGAGACCCATACACCAAGTCGAATCGAGAGCCCGCCGGGGGCACCGAGTCGATGTGCCCACCGGGCTCCCGGGTCCCGAAGATCGCCAGCGGTACGACGGGCGCCCCGGTGACGAGCGCGAGGTACGCGACCCCGGCGTGCGCCCGCCTGAGCTCGCCCGCGCCGCGTGCCCCCTCGGGGAAGATCGCCACCACTCCCCCGTCCCGGAGCACCTTGAGGCAGTCCTTGATCGCCGAGGGGTCCACCTCGTAGCGCGCCAGCGGGATCTGGCCGAGGGCCCGCAGCGCACGACCGGTGTGCCCCTCGAACATCTCCTTCTTGGTGAGCGCGTGCACCGGCCGCGGCGCGAACGCGGCGAGCAACGGGCCGTCGAGCAGGCCGATGTGGTTGGCCGCGACGATGTGCTGCCCGCGACGGCGGATCTGCTCGTCGCCGTGCACCCGGACGTCGTACCGGCGGGAGAAGTAGGCGCGTGCCGCCGGGCGCAGCAGCCGCAGGAGGCGGTGCGAGGGGTGCACCGCGTCGTGCGTGCGGGGCAGGTCCTGGTGCAGGACCCGCGGCGAGACCGTGCTCACGACCCCTCGGAGGCGGCGCTCGCCTCCTCGACGAGCGCGACGACCTGGTCGACCACCTCGTCGAGGGTGAACGGCGTGGTGTCGATGTGGTGGGCGCCGTCGGCCATCGCCAGCGGCGCCGTGGCGCGCCCGGAGTCGATCCGGTCCCGGCGCAGCAGGTCCTGCTGGGTGGCGGTGATGTCGGTGCCCGCGGACATCTCCGCGGTGCGGCGCACGGCCCGCGCCTCGGGGTCGGCGGTGAGGTACACCTTCACGGCGGCGTCGGGGGCGACCACGGTGCCGATGTCGCGACCCTCGACGACGATCCCGCCGTCGCCGATGATCGCGCGCTGCTCGCGCAGCAGCCGCCCACGCACCGCCGGGACGGTGCTGACCGCGCTGACCGCGGAGGTGACCTCGGTGGACCGGATCGGGCCGGCCACGTCGGTGCCGTCCACGGTGATGGTGGGGGCCGCGGGGTCGGTGCCCGAGACCAGCACCGGGTCGTCGGCGTGGGCCGCAACCGCGGCGGCGTCGTCGACGTCCACGCCGTGCTGCAGCATCCACCAGGTCATCGCGCGGAACTGCGCCCCCGTGTCGAGGTATCGCAGCCCCAGCTTGCTCGCGACCCCCCGGGAGGTGCTGGACTTGCCCGAGCCCGACGGCCCGTCCATCGCTACGACCACACGTGCACTCAACGCCCGAGATCCCGTCCTTCTCGCGAAAACTGTCGGGCGAAGCCTACCGGTGCGTGGTCCAGCCCCGGGCCTCGAGCGACTCCTGGAGCAGGTCGACGCGATCCTCGGCGACGGCGAGCTCGACCACACCGACCGGCCGGCCGGGGTCGTGGTCGATGTGCACGTCCTCGATGTTCACGCCGATCTCGCTCGCGTCGGAGAACAGCCGGGCCAGTTCGCCCGGGTGGTCCGGTACGGCGACGTACAGCTCGCCCAGCACCTGCGCGGGGCCGCCGTGCTTGCCGGGGATCGCCGCTGTCCCGGCGCGCCCACGCTCGAGCAGCTCGCCCAGGGAGCCCCGCTCGCCCTCCCTGACGGCGGTGAGCAGCCGGTCGAGGTCCGCACGGACGTCGCCGAGGAGCTCGGCCACCGCGTCGGCGTTCGCGGAGATGATCTGCTGCCAGAGACCGGGGTCACCGGCGGCCACCCGGGTCACGTCGCGCACCCCCTGCCCGGACAGCGCGAGGTGGTCCTCCGGCGCCTCGGTGAGCCGGCCGGCCATCAGCGCGGCGACCAGGTGGGGCAGGTGCGAGGTGCGGGCGACGGCGAGGTCGTGCTCGGCGGGGCTGAGCGTGACCGGGGTGGCGCCGCACAGGCGCGCCAGCTCGGTGACCAGGGACACGGCGCCGGGGTCCGCCCCGGGGTGCGGGACGACCGCCCAGGGCCGGCCGTCGAACAGCACACCGGACGCCGCGAAAGGCCCCGAGCGCTCGCTGCCGGCCATCGGGTGGCTGCCCACGTACCGACGCAGGGTCGCGGCGTCGACGCGGGCGGCGACCTGGCGCAGCGGCGCGGACTTCACGCTGCCCACGTCGGTGACGACGGCGGCGCTGCACCCCAGGAAACGGCTGATCTCGTCGGCGAGGTGGTCCGGCGGCACCGCGACCACCACCAGCTCGACGTCGCGGACGCCGTCCCACTCCTCCCCCGCGCCGAGCCCGGTGGCGAGGGTCAGGTTCGGCGCGTTCACGTCGGTGAGCAGCACGGGCACCCCGTGCCGGCGCAGCGCGAGCCCGATCGACGTACCGAGCAGTCCGGCGCCGACCACCAGCACCGGGCCGGTGAGCGCCCGCGCGGTCATGAGCCGGTCGCCTCGTCGGGGACCGACCGGACCTTGGTCAGGTCCCGGCGCAGGCCCGCCGCGCCGTGCAGGTAGACGTGGGTGATGTCGGCGCGGGACAGGTCGGTCTCCACGTGCGCCATCATCCGGACCACGCGCGGCATCGACCCCGCGATCTCGAGCTCGCGGGCGCAGATCAGCGGCACGTCGCCGAAGCCGAGCCGTCGGGCGGCGTACGCGGGAAACTCCGAGACCAGGTCGGAGGTGGCGGTGAAGATCACGCTGATGAAGTCGTCCACGTCGAGGTCGTTGGCGGTCATCACGTCGGTGACCATCTCGGCGACCCGCTCGAGCATGTGCTCGCGGTCGTCCGCGTCGAGCTGGGTCGCCCCTCGTACTGCCCGCACCGCCACGCCTGAACGCCTCCTCGATCGCTGCCCGTCTGAGGCACAAACCCTAGTCGCTGCCCTGGCGCGGCAGCGGTGCCCCGCGCTGCGGTGGACGCACGGGTGAGCGTGTCAGAGCTTGGCGGCGTCGAGCAGGGTGCCGAGCTCGTCGCGGGTCAGCTCGCGCATCTCGCCGCTGCGCAGCCCGGTCAGCTGCACCGGGCCGATCGCGGTACGGGTCAGCCGTCGCACCGGGTGCCCCACGGCGTCCAGCAGCCGCCGCACGATCCGGTTCCGGCCCTCGTGGATGACCAGCTCGACGATCGCCTTGTCGCCGTGCGCGGAGAGCACCTTGAACGAGCCGACCGTCACCGGACCGTCCTCGAGGGTGACCCCGTCGAGCACCTTCCGCACGGTCGCCCTGGACACGGGGCCGGGCACCTCGGCGACGTAGGTCTTGTCCATCTCGTACGACGGGTGCGCCATCCGGTGCGCGAAGTCGCCGTCGTTGGTGAGCAGGATCAGGCCCTCGGTGTCGGTGTCGAGCCGGCCGACGTGGAAGAGCCGCTCCGGGCGGTCGGCCACGAAGTCCTCGAGGGTACGGCGCCCCTCCGGGTCGGACATCGTGGAGACCACGCCGCGGGGCTTGTTCAGCACCAGGTACACGTGCGCGCTGACCGGCGGCAGGCGCTTGCCGTCCACCCGGATCACCGCGGTGCGCGGGTCCACCTTGGTCCCGAGCCGCGTGACGATCTCGCCGTCCACCTCGACCAGGCCGCCCAGCATGAGCTCCTCGCACTTGCGGCGGCTGGCCACCCCGGACTGCGCGAGCAGCTTCTGGAGGCGGACCAGCCCGTCGTCGCCCGTCTCGCTCATCCGCGGAACTCCTCGACCGGTGCGGCAGCGGGCTCCGGGGTCTCCTCGGCTGCGGTCCCCTCGGCGGCGGGCTGCGCCTCGGGCTCGGACTCCGGCCCGACCTCCGCCTCGGCAGCGGCCTCGGCCGGTACGTCGGCCGCGGGCACCGGCTCGGCGGGGGTCTCGTCGTAGTCGTCCATGTCCCCGAGGTCGGGGAGGTACGGCGCCAGCTCGGGCAGCTCGGCGATCGAGGTGACCCCGATCCGCTCGAGGAAGTAGCTCGTGGTGCGGTACAGCAGCGCGCTGGTCTCCTCGTCGTGGCCGCACTCCTCGACCAGCCCGCGGGTGACCAGGGTGCGCATCACGCCGTCGACGTTCACGCCGCGGATCGCGGAGACCCGGGCGCGGCTGACCGGCTGCTTGTAGGCCACGACGGCCAGCGTCTCCAGCGCGGCCTGGGTCAGGCGGGCCCGCTGCCCGTCGAGCACGAAGCGCTCCACCACCGCGGCGTACTCCTCGCGCGTGTAGAAGCGCCAGCCGCCGGCGACGTTGCGCAGGTCGAACCCGCGGCCCTGCTCGGCGTACTCCGCGGCGAGGCCGTCGAGCGCCTCGACCACCTGCCCGGCGGGATAGCCGACGGCGGAGGCGAGGCTCACGTGGTCGAGCGGCTGGTCGGCGACCATCAGCACCGCCTCGAGCGCGGGCCTCAGCTCGGCCAGGGGCACGTCCAGCGTCTGGGCGACCTCTGCTTCAGCAGCGATGTCGGCCTGCTCGCTCACGGGTTCTCCTTCTCCTCGTTCTCGTCCGGGTACTTCTCGTCGGCGGGGTCTGCGTCCTGGTCGGCGTCGGCCAGGGCGACCACGGTCTCCCCGTCGTCGTCGGTGGTGCCCGCGGACACGTCGGCGACGACCTCGGACGGCGTGCCGTCGAACTCGTCGGTGATCTCCACGTCGCCGTCCTCCGCGCCGGTCCACCGGACCGTCAGCTCGCCGAGCGGCGACATCTGGTCGAAGCTGACCGCGCCCTCCCGGAACAGCTCGAGCAGCGACAGGAACCGGGCCACGGTCGTCAGCGTGTCGGGCGCGTCGCGCGTGAGCGCGCGGAACGTCATCGTCTTCTGCCGGCGCAGCCGGTCCACGACGATCGCGCCCTGCTCCTTGACGCTCACCGTCGGGGCGTGGATGTGGGCCAGGGAGAGCTCGAGGACCGGCTTCGGGGTGAGCGCCTTCGCGGCCAGCGCGGCGAACTCCTCGAGGCCGAGGCCGATCAGCACCTCCGGCAGCAGGCCGGCGAACCGCTCCTCGAGACCGACCGCCCGGGGGTGGCGCCGGGTCTCCCCCGCCATCCGCTGCTCGAGCACCGAGGCGACCTGCTTGAAGGCGCGGTACTGGAGCAGCCGCGCGAACAGCAGGTCGCGGGCCTCGAGCAGCGCGAGGTCCTCCTCGTCCTCGATGTCGCCCTGCGGCAGCAGCCGGGCGGCCTTGAGGTCGAGCAGCGTGGAGGCGACCAGCAGGAACGACGAGGTCTGCTCGAGGTCCCACTGCGGGCCCGCGGCCTTGATGTGCGCGATGAACTCGACCGTGACCTGCGACAGCGCGACCTCGGTGATGTCGAGCTTGTGCTTCGCGATCAGGCTCAGCAGCAGGTCGAACGGACCCTCGAAGTTGTCGAGCCGGACCGCGAAGCCACCGCCGGCCTGCTCGTCCGTGGCCGCGTCGGCCAGGTCGGCGGTCATGGCTGCTTGAGGCGCTGCACGATCATGCTCTCCTCGCCGTGGGCGTCGAGGTCGGCGAGCGCGATCGCGACCGCCGCGCGCACCAGCCGTCCGCGGTCGACCGCGAGCCCGGTGGCGCGACGCAGCCTGAGCCGGGCGTGCTCGAGGTCGAGCAGCTCGTCGGCGGTGACGTAGACCGTCATCTTCTCGTCGTGGCGGACCCGGCCACTCGGCTTGCGGCGCGGCGTGCCCCGCTCCTGGCCCTGCGGCTCGGCGGGCGCGGCGGGCTGCTCAGCGGCCCCGGCGTCGTCGGCACCGCCGGACTGGTCGGCGGCGGGCTCCGCGGCCCGGGAACGGGGCGTGGGCGCCGGTACGGCGTCCTCCCCGACGGTCGGGGAGGTCGGTCGGAAGAGGTCGTCCGCCGTGGGCAGGCTCACCCGTCGAGACAACGGGCCAGCACCTCCCTCGCCAGCTGGCGGTAGGCCTCCGCGCCGGCCGAGCTCCCGGCGTAGGTCGTGATCGGCTCGCCGGCGACGGTGGAGTCGGAGAACTTCACGGTCCGGCGGATGACGGTGTGGAACACCGTGTCGCCCCAGGCCTGGACCAGCCGCTCCATGACCTCACGGCCGTGCAGCGTGCGGCCGTCGTACATCGTGCCGAGCACCCCGTCGATGGTCAGGCGCGGGTTGAGCCGCTCGGTGACCTTGTCGATCGTGGTCTTGAGCAGCGCCACGCCGCGCAGCGCGAAGTACTCGCACTCGAGCGGCACGATCACGCCGTCCGACGCGGTGAGCGCGTTCACGGTCAGCAGGCCGAGCGACGGCTGGCAGTCGATCAGGATGACGTCGTAGTCCTTGCCCGCCGGGGCCAGGATCCGCGCCAGGGTCTGCTCGCGGGCGACCTCGTGGACGAGCTGGACCTCGGCCGCCGACAGGTCGATGTTGGACGGCAGCAGGTCCATGCCCGGGACGCCGGAGGGCACGACGACCTCGTCGAGGGTGACGTCGCGCTCCATGAGCAGGTTGTAGATGCTCAGCTCCATGTCGTGCGGGTTCAGTCCGAGACCGACCGACAGCGAGCCCTGCGGGTCGAAGTCGACGAGGAGGACCTTGCGGCCGTACTCCGCGAGCGCCGCGCCGAGGTTGATCGTCGTCGTGGTCTTGCCGACGCCGCCCTTCTGGTTGCACATCGCGATCACGCGGGCGGGGCCGTGGCTGCTCACCGGCTTGGGCTCGGGCAGCACCGGCATCGGGCGACCGGTCGGTCCGAGCTTGACCTCGGCGGGCGCCCCGGGCAGGGGCGCGTCGACGGTGTCCCGGGCCGAGGAGGCCTCCGTGCGGGTGAAGGGGATCGGTTCGCTCACGCGGTCGTGGTCTCCTGTGGGTACAGCGGGTGCTGAGGGCTTCGAGGACGCCGCCGGACGGGCGGCACCCCCCATCCGAGCCGGGTCGACGAGGGGAGGCATCTCCGCCGCACCGCTCCCGATGGAGCCGGTGCCGTGTGAGATCGAGTCGTTCACGCTCGTGCCTCCCGTGTCATGGGCCGCGCTGCGCGTTTTTGTCGACTCGCCTACAGATCGGTTTGTCGCGCGCAACGCGGCGACTCTATGTGGTGCCTCGCGCGACCCACAACAGGGATGCCCGAAGCACGTACCCGACCAGTAAATCCGGCCCGCGCCTGTGTATCGGTTAGGCGCGCCGTGCACAGGCCGGCGTCGGCTGGGGACAAACCTGGGGACGGATGGTGGGTCAGGCGAGCGCGCGCGGGTGTGCCGTGGCGTAGACCTCACGCAGGCTGTCCACGGTCACCAGCGTGTACACCTGGGTGGTGGTCACCGACGCGTGCCCGAGCAGTTCCTGCACCACACGGACGTCGGCTCCCCCGTCCAGCAGGTGCGTCGCGAAGGAGTGCCGCAGCGTGTGCGGCGAGACCTCCGCGGTCACCCCGGCCCGTTCGGCGGCCTTGGCCAGCACCGTCCAGGCGCTCTGCCGGGACAGCCGGCCGCCGCGGGCGTTGAGGAAGAGCGCCGGCAGCCCGGATCCGGTCGCAGCCAGCTCGGGGCGGCCGCGCACCAGGTAGGCGTCCACCGCCTCCCGGGCGTAGGACCCGACCGGCACCATCCGCTCCTTGCTGCCCTTGCCGCGGAGCAGCACGGTGCCCTGCTCCGGGTCGAGGTCGTCGAGGTCGAGCCCGACCGCCTCGGAGATCCGCGCCCCGGTGCCGTAGAGCACCTCGAGCAGCGCCCGGTCACGCAGCGCCAGCGTCGTACCCGGGGCGCCGGCGGCGTCCAGGATCCGCTCGATGTCGGACAGCGGCAGCGCCTTGGGCAGCCGCTTCGCGGGGGCCGGCGGGCGTACGGCGGCCGCCGGATCGTTCACGGCCAGGCCCTCCCGGACCGCGAACTTGTGGAAACCGCGCACCGCGACCACCGTGCGCGCCGCCGAGCCCGCGCTCAACGGCGGGTGGTCGGCGTCTCCCTCACGCAGGGCCATGAGGAAGCCGCCGACCGACGCCTCGGTGATCGCGTCGACCGACTCCACGCCGGCGCCGGCCAGGAAGCCGACGTAGCGGCGCAGGTCGCGCCGGTAGGACTTCAGCGTGTTGTCCGCCAGGCCCCGTTCGACCACCAGGTGGTCGAGGTAGGTGCGGACCGCACGCTGGAGCGGCGAAGGTCCGGTGCTGCCGTTCAGGCGAGCGCCCCGTCCAGCGAGACCGACTCCATCCCGTGCGCCTCGGCCACCGGTGCGTAGGTGAGCTTGCCGGCGTGGGTGTTGAGCCCCAGCGCGAGCGAATGGTCGTCGCGCAGCGCCTGGCGCCAGCCCTTGTCGGCCAGCGCCACCGCGTAGGGCAGCGTGACATTGGTCAGCGCGTAGGTGGAGGTGTGCGGGACGGCGCCGGGCATGTTCGCCACGCAGTAGAAGATCGAGTCGTGCACCTCGTAGGTCGGCGAGGCGTGCGTGGTGGGCCGCGAGTCCTCGAAGCAGCCACCCTGGTCGATCGAGATGTCGACGAGCACCGAGCCCTTCTTCATCCGGCTGACGAGCTCGTTGGAGATCAGCGTCGGAGCCTTGGCCCCGGGCACGAGCACCGCGCCGATGACCAGGTCGGCGTCGATCACCGCGCGCTCGATCTCGTAGGCGTTGGAGGCGACGGTCTGCAGGTGGCCCTGGTAGATCCGGTCGGCCTGCCGCAGCGCCTCGATGTTCTTGTCGAGCAGCAGCACCTCGGCCTGCATGCCGAGCGCGATCGCGGCGGCGTTCATGCCGGAGACACCGGCGCCGATCACGACGACCTTGCCGGCGTACACGCCGGAGACACCGCCGAGCAGCACCCCGCGGCCGCCGCCGGCACGCATCAGGTGGTAGGCGCCCGCCTGCGGGGCGAGCCGGCCGGCCACCTCGCTCATCGGGGCGAGCAGCGGCAGCCCGCCGTTGGGGGTCTGCACGGTCTCGTAGGCGATGCCGGTGACGCCGCGGTCGAGCAGCGCGTCGGTGCACGGGCGGGACGCGGCGAGGTGGAGGTAGGTGAAGAGCACCTGCCCCTCACGCATCCGGTGGTACTCCTCCTCGATGGGCTCCTTGACCTTGAGGATCAGGTCACCGGTCGCCCAGACCTCGTCGGGCGTGTCGAGGATCCGGGCGCCCGCGGCGACGTACTCCTCGTCGAGGATCGACGAGCCGACGCCGGCGGAGGCCTCGACGTAGACCTCGTGACCGTGGACCACGAGCTCGTGCACGCCCGCGGGCGTGATCGCCACGCGATACTCGTGGTTCTTGACTTCCTTGGGGACACCGACCTTCAACGCGGGAGCTCCTTCGCTGTGATTGTCACCACGTCAGTGGGGTGACCACGAGGAGTGTATTCCGGGCGGGCGCGACGCGCCGGGTCGGGGCCGAAGCCTCCGCGGGGCGTCGGTTCAGCGTGCCGCGCGGTGGCGGTCCTGGTGGGTGTAGAGCAGCACCGCCAGCGCCAGCGGGCCCTCGGTCAGCCGGCCCGCGAGCACGCCCTCGAGCAGCTCCCCGACCGGGACCCAGGCGGTGGTCATGTCCGCCTCCTCGTGCTCGAGCACGAAGCCGCCGCGGTCGTCGGTCTCGCTGACGTCCTCGGCCAGGTAGATCTCGATCCGCTCGCTGCTCAGCCCCGGCGACGGGTAGGTGCTCATCAGGTGCGTCCACCGCTGCGCGACCAGCCCGGCCTCCTCACGCAGCTCGCGCTGCGCGGTGACCAGGGGGTCCTCCCCCGCCACATCCAGCAGTCCCGCAGGGAGCTCGACGAAGCGGGTGCCGGCCGGGTGCCGGTACTGCTCGAGGACCAGCACCCGGTCGCGGTCGTCGACCGCGAGCACGGCGACGGCCCCGGGGTGCTCGAGCACCAGCCGGCCGAAGTGCTCGTCCGGCCGCGCCGGGGCGCTGATCCGGTCGCTCCGCACCGCGAACGGCGCGGCTCCGCGCCAGATGTCCTCGGTGCCGTGGACCTGCCACGACTCCGGACGGTCCGCCGGGGCCACGTCGTTCACGCCTCGACGGATGCCGCGGCGTCGTTCGCGGCGTCGCCGTCCACGTCATGGCGGCGCAGCGTCGACTCGTCGATCGGGAACCGCAGCTCCCGCTGCCGCGCGATGGCCGCGCCGACGAGTCCCGCGAACAGCGGGTGCGGGCGCGTGGGACGCGAGCGCAGCTCGGGGTGCGCCTGGGTGGAGACGTAGTACGGGTGCACCTCGCGGGGAAGCTCGACGAACTCGACCAGGTTGTTGTCCGGCGAGGTACCCGAGAACACCAGGCCGGCCTCCTCGAGCTGGGCGCGATAGGCGTTGTTCACCTCGTACCGGTGCCGGTGCCGCTCCTCGACCTTGGGCTCGCCGTAGGTCTCGCGGACCACCGTGCCCTCCTTGAGCTCGGCCGGGTAGAGGCCCAGGCGCATGGTGCCGCCCAAGTCGCCCTCACCGGCGACGACGTGCTTCTGCTCGGCCATCGTGGCGATGACCGGCTGCGCGCAGTCGGTGTCGAACTCGGTGGAGTCGGCGTTCTCGATGCCGGCCACGTGCCGGGCGTACTCGATGACCATGCACTGCAGGCCCAGGCACAGGCCCAGGGTCGGGATGCCGTGGGTGCGGGCGTACTCCAGCGCGCCGACCTTGCCCTCGATGCCGCGGATACCGAACCCGCCGGGCACGCACACGGCGTCCACGTCGGCGAGGTGCTTGGCGGCACCCTCCTTGGTCTGGCACTCGTCGGAGGGGACCCAGACCAGGTTCACCTTCGCCTCGTGCGCGAAGCCCCCGGCGCGCAGCGCCTCCGCGACGGAGAGGTAGGCGTCGGGCAGGTCGATGTACTTGCCGACCAGCGCGACGGTCACCTCCTCGGCGGGGTGGTGCACGCGGCGGAGCAGGTCGTCCCACTGGGTCCAGTCGACGTCGCGGAACGGCAGGTTCAGGCGCCGTACGACATAGGCGTCGAGGCCCTCGGAGTGCAGCACCTTGGGGATGTCGTAGATGGAGGGGGCGTCACTCGCGGTGACCACGGCCTCGTCGTCCACGTCGCACATCAGCGAGATCTTCCGCTTCACCGACGACGGGATGTGCCGGTCGGAGCGGCACACGATCGCGTCGGGCTGGATGCCGATCGAGCGCAGCGCGGCCACGGAGTGCTGGGTGGGCTTGGTCTTCAGCTCGCCCGAGGGGCCGATGTACGGCACCAGGGAGACGTGCAGGAAGAAGCAGTTGTCGCGGCCGACGTCGTGGCGGACCTGGCGGGCGGCCTCGAGGAAGGGCAACGACTCGATGTCGCCGACGGTGCCACCGATCTCGGTGATCACCACGTCGATGTCCGGGCCGCCCATGGCCCGGATCCGCTCCTTGATCTCGTTGGTGATGTGCGGGATCACCTGGACCGTGTCGCCGAGGTAGTCGCCGCGACGCTCCTTGGCGATCACCTCGGAGTACACCTGGCCGGTGGTCACGTTCGCGATCTGGCCGAGGTCGGTGTCGAGGAACCGCTCGTAGTGGCCGATGTCGAGGTCGGTCTCCGCGCCGTCGTTGGTGACGAACACCTCGCCGTGCTGGAACGGGTTCATCGTGCCCGGGTCCACGTTGAGGTACGGGTCGAGCTTCTGCATCGTCACCCGCAGCCCACGCGACTTGAGGAGGCTTCCGAGGCTCGAGGCCGTCAGGCCCTTACCGAGCGAGGAGGCGACGCCGCCGGTGACGAAGACGTGCTTGGTGGGCTGCGCTGCGGCCAAGGGAACTCCCGTGGTGTCGATGCCGGTCATGGGTGCGGCTCGGTCGGAGATCCCCAACCATCCACGGGGTTCTAGGCTACCAACAGGACCGCGGTGTTGGCTAAAGCCGCGCCGGTGTGCTCACTCCTCGTTGGCGCCGGGGAAGGCTCCGTCGGCGGCGTCCACGGCCCCGTAGTGACCAGCGCCACCGCCGGCCTGCTCCGCGAGCGCCATCACCGTGACGACCTGGCCGGCCACACGGCCGAGCGCGTCCACGGTGGAGACCTCCTGGGCCGCGGTCACGTCCCGGCGTACGACGTCCACCACGCCGCCGTCCTCGGCCGCGGCGGACGGGGCAGCGACGACCACGCCGTCGGTCTCGGCGTCCACGGCCCGCGCGATCGAGGACACGATCGTGCTGGCGCCCTCACGCTCCTCGGTGGTGCCCGCGCCGTACCCGCCGACGAACACGACCAGGCTGCCGCGGCGGGCGATCTCCCCTGCCGGGGACAGCAGGCCCGCGGTGCTCAACCCGGCCATGATGCTGTTCGAGGCATCGTCGACCTCGGCGCCGCCGTCCTCGGTGGTCGCGACCGCGCGGGCGAGCAGGGCGCCGAGGCGCTCGTACCCGCTGGCGTCCTCGGGGACCGCCACGTCGGGGGCGCCCTCGAGCAGCTGGCTGGCGAGCTCGTCGACGAGCTGCTTCTGGCCCACGTCGACCAGCGCCTCGCCGACCCGCACGGTGGCGCCGACGCTGCCGCCGGCGGCCCCGATGAGCTCGGTGGTGGAGGTGACCGTGGCCTCCGGCGCGCCCGGCAGCACGACCATCGTCACGGCACGGCCGTCGAGGGTGCCTCCGACGAGCCGCGGCGCGACCCCGGTGGCGAAGGCGTCGGTGAACTGGTTGCTGCTGCGCAGCGACGCGATCTCGGCCTGGAGGTCCGCCTTCGCCCGCCGGTCGGCCTCGACCTGCTCCACGAGCGTGTTGTCGACCTCGCCCTTGAGCGGGCCGCCGCCGAGGGCGACACCGACCGCCAGCGCGAGGAACACGGAGACGATGGAGACGATGTGGTACCGGAAAGAGATCACGAGAAAAGTCCTTGGAACCAGTCGGTTGGGTCAGCGAGCCAGGTCTGCACGGAGTCCCACCACTCCTGCCCCACGGGGGTGGCGGCGAGCGCGACCAGCAGCGCGACGATGCCGGCGAGCAGCACGAGCAGGAGGTGCCACAGGCGCACCCGGCCGGCGTACAGCTGCGGCACGCCCTTGGCGTCCACCAGCTTGGGCCCGACGCGCAGCCGCGTGAGGAAGGTGCTGGCCAGACCGGAGCGGTGCCGGTCGAGGAACTCGCCGAGGGTGGCGTGCGTACCCACGGAGACGATCAGGGAGGCGCCGGCGAGGTCGGCGAGCAGCATCGCGACGTCCTCGCTCGTGCCGGAGGCGGAGAAGGTCTGCGCGCGGACCCCGATCCGGCCGAGCCGGTCGGAACCGACCGCCCTGCCGGCCCGGTCGGTGTGCAGGACGACCTCCCGGGCGCCGCGCAGCGCCTTGTCGGACACCGCGCCGCTGTCGCCGGAGCGGACCCCCTGGGCCAGCCCGGTCTCCCCCACGACCACGAGGTCAGGGCGGTGGCCGGCCTCGAGCAGAGCGTCGGCCCCGGCGTCGACGCCGATCAGCACCGGCCGCTGCTCGCGGATGTAGCGGCGCAGCCGGCGCAGGTCCTCGCGGAAGTCGTAGCCGCGGACGACCACCACCACGGGACGGCCCTCGAGCTTGGTCTTGACCTCCGGGGCGCCCTGCCCGTGCAGCAGCAGGTCCTGCTCACGGCGCAGGAACTCGGTGGTGTTGTGGGTGAAGCTCTGCAGCTGCGTGGAGAGGCCGCCGCGGGCCTCGTCCATCATCTCCGCGATGTCCTCGGCGGTCAGCTCGCGGCCTGCGAGGACCTGCTCCTCCCGGACGTAGAGCCGACCCTCGTGGATCCGGGCCGGGTTGCCGTCGTGGAGCTTGGCGAAGACGTCGGAGCCGACGTTGTCGAGGAGGACCACCCCGGACTTCGCGAGCAGCTCGGGACCCAGGTTGGGGTACCGGCCGGAGATGAACGGCGAGGCGTTCACGACCGCGGCGACGCCCTTGTCCACCAGGGCCTCGGCATTGGCCCGGTCGAGGTCGAGGTGGTCGATCACCGCGATGTCCCCGGGCTTCAGCCGGCGCATCAGGGTGGTGGTACGGCGGTCGACGCGGACTGTGCCGGAGACTCCGGGCAGGCCGTCGAGGGGCTTCGATCGCGAGGAGAACTTCATGGCGCAGCAATCCTGCCACGCCGGACGGCGACTTCTCCGGAGGCAACCGGTCAGCGGGGCGTCGCGCGTGCCTCCTGCGCGGTGTCCAGCAGCTCCTGTGCGTGGGCGAGCGCGGTGTCGGAGTCCTCGAGCCCGGCGAGCATCCGGGACAGCTCCCGCACCCGCGCAGAGTCGTCCAGGACGGTGAGCCCGGACGTGGTGACGGTGCCGTCGCTGCTCTTGCGGACCACGCAGTGGTGGTCCGCGAACGCCGCCACCTGGGGCAGGTGTGTGACAACCAGCACTTGGGCGTGGCGCGCCAGCATCGCGAGCCTGCGGCCCACCTCGACGGCCGCCTTGCCGCCCACCCCGGCGTCGACCTCGTCGAAGACGAACGTGGGCACCGGGTTGGTCGCGGCCAGGGCGACCTCGACGGCGAGCATCACCCGCGACAGCTCACCACCGGAGGCGCCCTTGTTCAGCGGGCGGGGCTCCGCGCCCGTGTTGGCGGCCATCAGGAACTCGACGTCGTCGAGGCCCGACGAGGTGAACCGCACCGTGCGGCCGTCCACGGGCAGGCCGTCGGGGTCGTCGCTCCGGGAGAGCGCGACGGTCAGCTCGGCATGCGGCATCGCCAGCGAGGTCAGCTCGTCGGAGACCACCTTGCCGAGCTTGGTGGCCGCCTTGGCGCGCGCCGCGGACAGGGCGGCGCCGTGGGCGGCGAGCTCCGCGCGCAGCTCGTCGCGGCGCCGGGTCAGCTCTTCGATGTGCTCGTCGGTGTTGTCGAGGTCCAGCAGCCGCAGCGAGGCGGTCTGCGACCAGGCGAGCACGTCGTCGATGGTGTCGCCGTACTTGCGGGTGAGCGCGGTCAGCGACGCCCGCCGCTCGGAGACAGCGGCGAGCCGCGCCGGGTCGGTGTCGAGGCCCGAGGCGTACGACGACACGTCGGCGGCCACGTCGGAGAGCAGGTAGCTGACCTCCGCGAGCCGGTCGGCGAGCGAGGCCGCCTCCGGGTCGTGGTCGCGGACACCGTCGAGCAGCTTGCGGGCCGCGGAGACGGTACCGAGGGCGTCGGGGCCGCCGTCCTCCGAGGACAGGCACTCCCGGGCCTGGGCGGCGGCGGTGCGCAGCGTGTCGGCGAAGCCCAGCCGGGACTCCTCCGCGGCCAGCGCGACGTCCTCGCCCGGCTCGGGCGCGACCGCCTCCACCTCACCGAGCCCGAACCGCAGCAGGTCGGCCTCCTGCGCACGCTCCCGGGCGGTCTGCACGACCTCGGCGAGCTCGGACTCCGTGGCGCGCAGCGTGCGGAAGGTCTCGGCGTACCGGCGCCGCAGCTCCAGCGTCTTGGCGCCGGCGAAGCTGTCGAGGGCGTCGCGCTGCGCCGCCGCCTGCAGCAGCCGGTGCTGGTCGGACTGGCCGTGCACGGCGACCAGGGGGTCGGCGAGGCCGGCGAGCGCGCTGGCCGGGACCGCCACGCCCCCGGCGAAGGCACGGGAGCGGCCCTCGGCCGAGATCTGCCGGGCCAGCAGCAGCTGGCCGTCCTCGATCTCGCCGCCGAGCCCGTCCACCTTGTCGCGCAGCTCGGCGCCGAGCCCGTCCACGCGGACCACGCCCTCGACCCGGGCCCCCTTGGCGCCGGTGCGGACCGCGCCGGAGTCGGCGCGGCCACCGAGGAGCAGCCCGAGGGCGGTGACCACCATGGTCTTGCCCGCACCGGTCTCACCGGTGATCGCGGTGAAGCCCGGCCCGAGCTCGAGGACGGACTCGTCGATGACGCCGAGCGAGGTGATCCTCAGCTCCTCAAGCATGCTCTCCCCCGCCCGCATCGCCGGTCCCGGACCCGGCGCCGTTGTTGCCGACGTCGTTGCCGCCCGTGGGCTCGCCGTTGCCGTTCCCGTTCCCCCGCGAGCGGCGACGCTCCGCCGCGCCGCGCCAGCCGGAGACGGGCAGGTCGAACTTCGCGACGAGACGGTCGGTGAACGGCGCCTGGTGCAGCCGGACGAGCCGGACCGGCGACCTGCCGCGGCGTACCTCGATCCGGGCACCCGGCGGCAGGTCGAAGCTGCGCCGGCCGTCGGCCCAGAGGACGCCGGCGCCCTCGGTGCGGGCGAGCACCTCGACGGCGAGCACGGAGGTGGGTGCCACCACCATCGGCCGCGCGAACAGGGCGTGGGCGCTGATCGGGACCATGAGCAGCGCCTCGACAGCGGGCCACACGATCGGGCCGCCGGCGCTGAAGTTGTAGGCGGTGGACCCGGTGGGCGTCGCGCAGACCACGCCGTCGCAGCCCCACCGGGACAGCGGCCGACCGTCGACCTCGACGACCACCTCGAGCATCCGCTGCCGCGCCGCCTTCTCCACGCTGGCCTCGTTGAGCGCCCACGTCGTGGCCACGAGCTCCTTGTCGCGGTACACCGCCACGTCGAGGGTGAGCCGCTCCTCCGAGGTGTAACGGCGGCGGACGATCGCGTCGATGGTGAACTCGACGTCGTCGTGCTCCGCCTCGGCGAGGAAGCCGACGTGGCCGAGGTTGACGCCCAGCACGGGCGTGCCGGTCTCCCGGGTCAGCTCGGCAGCGCGCAGGATCGTGCCGTCGCCGCCGATCACGACCGCGAGCTCGCAGCCCTCCGCGGCGTCGGGCAGGGGCTCGACGGTCTCCACACCCGCGAGGTCCAGGTCGAGGTCGGCGGCCTCGTCCTTGAGCAGCCGGACCGCGAGCCCGTGCCGGTGCAGGGACTCGCAGAACTGCCGCGCGACGTCACGCGCCTCCTCCCGGCCGGTGTGGGCCAGGACGAGGACGCGGCGTCCGGTGGTGTCAGGGGTCGTCACGTGTCCACCTTCTCACCCGGCACCCCCAGGGACGCCGTACGGCGGACTTCCTCGTCGATCTCGGCCTCGCCGATGGTCGCCTCGCCCCGGCGCAGCCAGAGGAAGAACTCGACGTTGCCCGACGGCCCCGGCAGCGGGCTGGCGGTCACCGCGCGGGCGCCCCAGCCCTTGGCCGCCGCCGTGGCCGCGACAGCGGTGACCGCTGCGGCACGCAGGCCGAGGTCGCGGACCACCCCGCCCTTGCCGACCCGGTCCTTGCCCACCTCGAACTGCGGCTTGACCATCAGGGCCAGGTCGCCGTCCGGGCTGGTGACACCGATGAGGGCGTCCAGCACCAGGCCGAGCGAGATGAAGGACAGGTCACCGACGACCAGGTCGACCGGGCCGCCGATCTGCTCGAGGGTGAGGTCGCGGATGTTCACCCGGTCGTGCACGTGCACCCGGGGGTCCTGCTGCAGGGACCAGGCGAGCTGCCCGTAGCCGACGTCGACCGCCTGCACCTCGCGGGCACCCCGCCGGAGCAGGACGTCGGTGAACCCACCGGTGGAGGCTCCCGCGTCGAGAGCGCGCCGCCCCGACACCACCAGCCCCAGGGGCTCGAACACCTCGAGCGCGCCGGCCAGCTTGTGGCCGCCGCGGGAGACGTAGTCGGGCCGGCCCGGGTCGTCGAGGACCACGAGGGCCACGTCGGTGGTCACTCCGGTGGCCGGCTTGGTGGCCAGGGCCCCGGACACCTTCACACGCCCGGCGGCGATCAGCTCGCTGGCGTGCTCACGCGACCGGGCCAGTCCACGGCGGACCAGCTCGGCGTCCAGGCGGAGTCGACGCGGCATCGGGGGCGGGGGAGCTCAGGACCGGTCGTTGCCCGCGTCGGCGAGCGCGGCGCGGAGGCGTTCGTGAGCGCTCTCGAAGACGGCGACATGCTCGGAGACCGGGGCCTCGTCGAGGCCGCTCAAGGTGCCCAGCACGTCGTCGACCTCGGCGTGACCGGCCTCCTGGCCGCCACGGTTCGCCATCCGCGCGGGGGTCGGCATGCCGGCCCCGCTTCCGGCGTTGCTCCCGGACGCCGAGGTCGCGTCGGCCGTCGTCTCGAAGTCGTCACCCACCGGTCTCACCCTTTCCCTCCGTGGTCCTGCCCTGTCCTGCGGCGCTCGCGCGCCGCTGAGCGCCGGTCGCCGCCCGCCAACGCTACCCCGGCGGCCGCAGCGCGGAGGTCTCCGCCGGGCCGCCCGTGGTGTCCAGATGCTGCCATGCGGTCTGCGCGACCACGCGCCACCAGTCGTCCGTGCTCCCGCTGCCCTCGACAGCGACCTCTCCGTCGTGCACCCGGGCCTGCCAGCCGCCGAGCTCGAACCCCTCCCCGGCGGGCGCAGGCACGCCGTGCGCGCTGCCGAGCCCGTCGAGGTCCGCCGAGACGTACGACGGACGCAGCCCGGGCGTCGCCGAGGCCAGCTCGGGCAGACCGGTCACACCGGTCATCACGAGCAGGCTGTCGAGCCCGGTGTTGTTCGCGCCCTCGATGTCGGTGTCGAGCCTGTCCCCCACCACCAGCGGGCGATCACCGCCGACGCGGCGGCGGGTCTCCTCGAACAGCGGCCGGAGAGGCTTCCCCGCGACCACCGGCCGACGGCCGGCGAACCCGGCCACGGCCTCGACGAGCACCCCGTTGCCCGGGCCGTGCCCGCGAGCCGTCGGCACGCTGATGTCCATGTTGGAGGCCACCCAGAACAGCCCCTGCTTGACCAGGATCGCGCCCTCGGTGACCGTGCGCCAGCGCAGGTCGGCGTCGTAGCCGGACGCCACCGCGACCGGCGCGTCGTCCGTCGACTGCACCGGCACGAGCCCCTCGTCGAGGAGCGCCTCGAACAGCCCCCGGCCGCCGATCACGAACACCTTCGCGCCAGGCTCGAGCTCGTCCGCGAGGAGGCGGGCCGCGGCCTGGGCCGAGGTGACCACGTGGCCGTCCTCGACAGGGACGCCGAGGTCGCGGAGGTGGTCGGCGACCACGCCCGGTGGCCGGGAGGCGTTGTTGGTGACGTAGGCGAGCTGCATCCCGGCGGCCAGCGCCTTCTGCAGCGCCGCTGCCGCACCGGGGACCGCCGCCGGACCGATGTAGACGACGCCGTCGAGGTCGAGCATGGCGAGGTCGTACGCGTCCCACAGCGCCTCGCTGCTCTGCTTCAGCACCGGCCCGGCCTCCCGCTTGGCGATCTTCGACGTGGTTCTCCTACGATGCAGCGATGCCCGACTCCGCGCCCGAGGACACCGCCCGTACGACGGACGGGCCGGGCCCTGCGTCGCGCCGGCCGTTCGTCCTCGCGCCGTTCCGCGGCCTGCACTACGACCCGGCACGGGTAGGAGACCTCGGCACGGTCATCTCGCCGCCGTACGACGTGCTGGACGCCGAGACCGTCCGCGACCTCGAGAACGGCAACCGCCGCAACATCGTGCGGCTGATTCTTTCACGGCGGTTCGAGCGCCCCTACCTGGCGGTGCGCCGCCGGCTGGAGAGCTGGCGGGCGAAGGGCTACCTGGTCGCGGACGACCAGCCGGGGCTGTACCTGTACCAGTACACCGTTGACGGGACCACGGTCCGCGGGCTGATCGGCCTGGTCGCGCTGCGTGAGGACGAGGAGCGCGTGGTGCTTCCCCACGAGGGTGTGATGGAGGCGCCCGTGGAGGACCGCACCGTGCTCATGCGCACCACGGAGACCAACCTCGAGCCGATCCTCCTGGTCCACGAGGGGTCGCAGCGTCTGCGCGAGAGCCTCGACGCGGTGACGGCGGCCACGCCCGACTGTGACTTCGTGGCCCTCGACGGCAGCAGGCACGTGCTCTGGAACGTCACCGCGAACGACGTCCTGCATGACCTGGCGGTCGAGCTTGCTCCCGCCCAGGTGCTGATCGCGGACGGCCACCACCGTTACGCGGCCTACCAGCGTCTCCAGGCCGAGCTGCGCGACCCTGCGTCCCCGCCGGACTCGTCGCCCTGGGACTTCGGGCTGGCGATGCTCGTGGACCAGCACGACTACCCGATGACGGTCGGGCCGATCCACCGCACGATCAGCGCGCTCACCCTGTCCGACGTCGCGGACCTCGCCGAGGAACGGGGCGACCGGCTGGTCGGCGTCGCCGACCGGGAGAGCGCCTTCAGCCAGGCCGGCGTGACCGATCCGGACCGCGCGGCCTTCGCGCTCTCCGACGGGCGGACCTGGGCGGTGCTCTCGACCAGCCGCAGCCACGAGGTCGACGCCGCGGTGCTGCACGAGGACCTCTTGCCGTCCTGGCACGTCGCCGAGGGGCAGGTGGGCTACCACCACTCGATCGACCAGGCCCTGCACACGGTCGCCCGACAGCCCGGGGTCGTGGTCGCGGTGCAGCCGCCGGATCTCCGCCAGGTGATGGAGAGCTCCTCCCGGGGTATCCGGATGCCCCGGAAGTCGACGTCGTTCGCGCCCAAGCCGCGGGTGGGCCTCGTCATGCGGGACCTGCGCGACAGCTGAGTCGTCGCTCACCGCGCTCTCTGCAGCGTCCGCGCGGCGAGCACCTCGACCTCGAGCCGGGTGGAGCTGCCGGCGTCCTGCCGGTAGAAGCGCCGGCGCAGGGCACCGTCGACCTGCACCACGTCACCGACGTGCCACGAGAGGGTGGTGCGCCGGACCCGGGCGCCCCAGGCGACGCAGTCCACCCAGTCCGAGGTCTGCTTGGACTGGGCGGTCATGGGGCTCCGGGTGCGCGCCACCACGAGCCGGAACGTCACGATCCTGTCGCCGCTCGGCAGCTCACGCTCGATCGGCGCCGATGACACCCGTCCGGTCAGGCCGACCTCGTTGCGGGACTCCCCCGCCGGCGTCTCCACCACGTTCATCCGTCCACCTCCACGTCGAGGATCCTCGACGTGGAGGCGACGCGGGACGACGGACCGTCACCGAGTGGACGGTGCCGCTGCGCGGGCGCCTGGGGAGAGGACCTGGTCAGTCCTCGGAGAGCTCGTGCTCGCCGTCGGTGGTGTCGGTGACCACGAGCCCCTCGATCTCGCCGAGCCGCTCGGCCGCGTCGGTGATCCCCTCGCCGTCGATACCGGCGGTGCGGTGGAACCAGACCACGGCCTCCTCCTCGCGGCCGGCGGCCAGCAGGGTGTCGGCGTAGGCGTAGCGCAGGCGCACCACCCAGGGCGCCCGGGTGCGCGAGCGCAACGGGGCGTTCTCCAGCGTCCGCAGCGCGGCGTCGAGCTCACCGAGGTCCCGACGCGCGCCGGCCTCGACGATGGTCATCTCCGCCTGCTGCTCCTGGGCAAGGTTGGCCACCGCAGGGCTCTTCGCCAGCGCCAGCGCCTTGTCGGGCCGGCCCAGCGCGCGCTCGCAGTCGGCCATCAG
This sequence comes from Nocardioides jiangsuensis, assembly GCF_019679455.1. GTDB lineage: Bacteria > Actinomycetota > Actinomycetes > Propionibacteriales > Nocardioidaceae > Nocardioides_C > Nocardioides_C jiangsuensis. The sequence continues at coordinate 1,060 of NZ_JAIEZQ010000001.1, read as the reverse complement.
CGGGAGGTAGTCGTTCACGCCGTTCATGCGCTTGGCGGCACGGAACTCCGACAGCGCCTCGGCGAACTCGCCGGCGGCGTAGGCGGCCTCGCCGCACGCCTCCCGGACCACCGCGATACGCGCGGCACGCGCCCGCGCGGCCAGCGTGTGCTGGTAGGCGGTCTGCGGGTCGGTGTCGATCAGCTGGCCGGCGGCGACGAGGTGGCGGGCGACGCGCGCCGCGAGCTTCTCGGGAAGGCCGCGGAGCTGCTGGCGCACGTTGCGGTCGAGCTCACGCCCGGTGATCGCCTCGTCGAGCGGCGGCCCGTCGTACCTGGCCTGGTCGACGCTGCGCGACTCCTGGTCACGGCGGTCGTCCTCACGGCGCGGCCGGCTCCACGGCTTGGTACCACCGCGGTCGCTCGAGCGCTTGTCGCCTCCGCCTCGGCGGTCACCGCCGCGGAAGTCCGGACGGTCGCCCCGCGAGCCGGCGGAGCCGCCTCCCTGGCGTCCGCTCCCCGACCCGCCCGTGCCGCTGCCGGAGCTGCTGCCCGTGCCGCTGCCGGAACGTCCGCCGCCGGTCCCGCCGGAGCGGTTCCCTGCGCCACGCGACCCCCCGGAGGAGGGACCACGTCCCTGACCCCCGCGTCGCGGACCCTGTGACCGGCCTTCGTTCGCCACAACAACTTCCCTTCGCGAACCCGCCCGTCGAGGGGCAGGCGTCTCTCGTACCTCTTGCTCGGACATCATCGCGGACCCGGCGCCGGAAGCGCCAAACAGGGTCCGGAAATGACTAGAGGCCACCCCGTAGGGTGGCCTCTAGCTCACAGTTATGTTCGGCGACGTCCTACTCTCCCACACACTCCCGTGTGCAGTACCATCGGCGCTGAAAGGCTTAACTTCCGGGTTCGGAATGGGACCGGGTGTTTCCCTTTCGCTATGGCCGCCGAAACTCTATGGAGTTATCAACAGTTCCAAAACAGTGGTGTGTCTTGGGTTCCCGTCCGTAACTCGGGAACCACACAGTGGACGCGCAACATCTTTGAGGGACAAGCCCTCGGCCTATTAGTACCGGTCGGCT